>NZ_NETV01000002.1:1025000-1181476 GCF_002795205.1 Sphingobium sp. LB126 | reverse complement strand
CGAGGCCCCGGCTGTCGACGCCGATGAAGGCCAGCGCCGCGCCCTCGGCCAGCAAGCCGCGCAGGGATTCGGGCTGGCGCATGGTTTCGCCGCGCTTGATGAATTCGCGCAGCGACCGGATGATCTCCCCGGCGCGCAGGGCTTGGGCCGCGCTTTCGTCCATCGCCTCGCGCAGCAGGTCGCGGTCCACCGGCCCCTCGGCATCGAGCAGGTCGCGCCCGGCCTCCATATAATTGGCGATGGCGGTCAGCGGCTGGTTGAGCTCATGCGCCAACGCGGAGGCGAGCGTGCCCATCGCCGTCACCCGGCTGGTATGAGCCAGTTCCGCCTGCAAGTCGGCCACCCGCCGTTCGGCCTGCTGCCGTTCGGTCAGGTCGCGGATGAAGCCGGTGAACAGCCGCCGTCCCTGGTCGCTGACCTCGCCCACCGACAGTTCGATCGGAAAGACCGATCCGTCCCGCCGCCGCGCGCTGGTGAGGCGACCGATGCCGATGATCCGCCTCTCGCCCGTATCCAGATAATGGCCGATATAACCATCATGCCGTTCCCGGTCGGGGGACGGCATCAGCATCGAGATATTCTCGCCCAGCACGTCGCTTTCGGCATATTGGAACATGTTCTGCGCCGCCGCGCTGAAGGACACGATGGACCCATGCATGTCGATGACGATCAGCGCATCGGGCACCGTCGCCAGGATCGAGTCGAGCAGAGCCTGTTCCAGACTATGCGCGCGCGCGCTCAAGCCATCGGTTTCATCATCCGCTACCGCCATGCCTCCACCATGCCGCCTGATCAGTGGGCGAGCAAGAGCGGTACGTGCACTTCGCGCAACATGGAGCGGGTGACGCCGCCGAACACCATCTCGCGCAGCCGGCTATGGCCGAAGGCGCCCATCACCATCCAGTCGGGCTTCAGCACGCCGATCGCCGCCTTCAGCGTCGCCTCGATCGTGCGGCCGTCCTGCGGCCAGCTATGATATTGGCACTTGATGCCGTGGCGGGCGAGATATTCCGGCGCGTCGGTCGCGGGGAAGGGATATTTGCCCGCTTCCTCCACCGTCACGACATGCACTTCCTCGGCGAGCTTGAGCAGCGGCACGGCGAGGCGCAGCGCCGTGGAGGCTTCCTGCGATCCTTCCCAAGCCACCAGAGCGCGGCCGGTGACGGGGAAGGATTTCGCAGCCTGCGGCACCGCGATCACCGGCACCCGCCCGGCCAGCGCCAGGTCGGCGGCCAGGTGCAGTGGATCGGCCAGTTCCTTGCGCGGACCCGAGGGCAGGGTCACGATGATCCCGTCGGTCAGCGCCGAAGCGGACAGCAGGCCGTGGACCAGATCGCCCTCCGCATGGCGCCAGTCCCAGCTCACATCCTCCCGCCGCAGCCGGTCTTCGGTCCGCTTGCGGGCCTTTTCGTCGATGTCGTACAGCTCCGCCATCATCGCCGGGGCCATGGAGGCGCCGCCATACATGTCCGCCGCGACGAAATCGGGCACGGCCGTCACCTGCACGCAATGGATGTGCGCGCCCGAGGCGCGGGCGATATCGCAGGCCGCCTGCAAGCGGCTTTCCGCGCCATGGTCTTCATGAATGTGCAGCAGGACCGATTTCATCGACTGTCTCCTTGCCATGCATCGTGTGTTCCCTGACTGACTAGGGCGTCCCCCGCCTCCATCGCCATCAGGGATAATCCTTATATCGCTTTTCGCCGCGGAATCCGATTGCAATGGCCATGAGCTGGATGACGATACGCCTGGAACTTGCCCGTACGCCCGCCTTCCCCAACGGGTCGGCGGCACGCAGCTATGTGCTGCGCCTGCCCCTGGGGGAGGACGGGCTGATCGACGAACCGGCCTGGCGTAGCCATCCGGAACTGGCGACGGTGCGCCGTTTCTGGCCCAATGAGCCGGACCGCCACGGCACGCTGCTGCGCACCCGCGAAGGCTGGGCGCTGTCCTATGAGCCGGGGGAAGAGGATGATGAAAGGATCTTCCGTCTGGACGCCCATGCGATCCGGGCGGGGGCTATCTGACCCTGACCGAGCCTGATGGCGAGCGCCTGCCCTTCGTGGTCAAGGCACTGACGCCGGCCTGAGGAGGACCATTATGACTGAACTTCATACCCGCACCGGCTTTTCCTTCCGCGTGCGTCCCGCGACCGCCGCCGATGGCGAGGCACTGACGGCCTTTTTCGGGCAGGTGTCCGACGAGGATCGCCGCTTCCGCTTCCTGAGTGCGGTGCAGGCGCTGACCCAGGCGCAACTGTCCGACCTGACGCGGCATGAGGATCAGGCCCATGAAAATTATCTCGCCCTGGGCGAGGACGGGACGATCCTGGCCGTCGCCACGCTGGCGGCGGACAAGCGGCGCGAAACCGGTGAGGTCGCCATCGCCATCCGGACCGACCACAAGGGGCGAGGGATCGGCTGGACCTTGCTCGACCATGTGGCGCAGGAGGCGAAGGGCTGGGGCGTCAAGCGGCTCCAGTCGATCGAGAGCCGCGAAAACCACGCCGCGATCGCGCTGGAGCAGGAAAAGGGCTTTACCGCCTCGCCGGTCGAGGGCGAACCGACGCTGATGCTGCTGGAGCGGACCTTCTGACGCCCTTCCCGTCGCCGTTCCCGCCTTTGCGGAGACGGCGATGACGGGGCCGATCAGACCAGCCTGTTCGTCCGGACCAGTTCCCGATACCAGTCGGCGCTCAGCTTGGGCGTGCGCTTGCCGGTCCTGAAATCGACATGGTGGATGCCGAACAGCTTGGTATAGCCGTCCTCCCATTCGAAATTGTCCATCAGGCTCCAGATGAAATAGCCGTCGACCGGATAGCCCTCGCGCGCGGCCCGCTGCATATGGGTGATATAGTTGCGCAAGTACATGACACGGTCGGCATCATAGACCTTGCCGTCGGCGGCGACGACATCGTCAGCCGAACAGCCGTTTTCGGAAATGAAGAGGGACTTGGGCCTCCAGAGTTCGCTGACGGCGCGGATGCTCCAATACAGTATCTCCGGCGTGACGTAGAGCCACGGGGAGGACATGCGCGGCGATTGCGGCCGGTGGGCCAGAATTTCATAGCCTTTGGGCGATCCGTCGGCGCGCACGCTGTTGCCGGTATAGACGTTGATCGACAGGAAATCGAGCGGGCTGCCGATCAGCGCCATGTCGCGGTCCTTGACGAGCGGGGCGTCCCTGCCCTGCGCGGTCAGGTAGGAATCGAGATATGTCCCTTCCATGATCGCGGTGAGGAACATCGCATTTTCCGCGCGCACTGCCTTCTTCGCGGCCTCTATTTGCCCGGCGCTCTCGATGGCGGGCACGAACAGCGCCGGATTGTCGGCCAGACCCACCAGCGTCCCCGCCCGGGCATGGGCGCGCACCGCCTGGACGCCCAGCCCATGGGCCAGAACGCCGTGGTGGCGGATCTGATTGACCTGTCGCATCGGCAGTTTCAGGCCCGGCGCCTTGCCGCCGGTCATGTAGCCCAGATCGGTGAAGCAGCGCAGTTCGTTGACGGTCATGAAATGCTGCACCCGATCGCTCAAATGCCCCGCCATGGTGCCTGCATAGTCGGCAAAGGCATAGGCGGTGTCGCGATTCTGCCAGCCGCCCGGCAGCGCATGGGGCAGGTCCCAGTGGAACAGCGTGACATGCGGCGCGATTCCGGCGGCGAGCAGCCCGTCGACCAGCCGGTCGTAATAATCGATCCCCTTCGCATTGGGCCTGCCCCTCCCTTCGGGGAAGATGCGCGACCAGGCGACGGAGAAGCGATAAGCCTTGACCCCCAGCGCCTTCAGCAGGGCGATGTCCTCGGGATAGCGGTGATAGCTGTCGCAGGCGACATCGCCGGTATCGCCATTGGCGACCTTGCCGGGGGTGTGCGAAAACACGTCCCAGTTGGTGAGGCCACGCCCGTCCTCCTTCACCGCGCCCTCGATCTGATAGGAGGCGGTGGCGCAGCCCCAGAGGAAGCCGGATGGAAAGGAGAGGGCGTCCTTCGGCATGGCGCGGGCAGAGGCTTGCGCGTTTGCCGAAGCGGCGGGCATGGCGGCGCCCAGTGCGGTGCCCAGTGCGGCGGCACCCAGGCCCAGACCCAGTTCGCGACGGTTGATGCCGCTCATATGATCATTCTCCTTATCGACCCGACCCGTTTCGTGCTGGTACCGCCCGCCACGACATGCGCGCGATCATGCCCGGCTTTCGGACGAGCGCCAGTGAGCGGATAGTCGTAGAGGCCGCGCCGCCGGTTCGAAGAGCGCAAGGTTCAAACCTGGCGTCCATCCCGTTACCCATAATCGCAATTGAGCGGTCCCGTCCTCCGTGAGAGACATTTGCGAGGGTGATGAATGGGACAATCGAGCCATTCCGATAATCTGCCGGGTGTTTCCCCGTTCCATCGGCTGCACTTGCTGGTGAAATTCCATATCGGCGCCGATCCGGAACGGCTGATTTCGGCCGGCCGGCTGGTATCGGCCCTGTTCGCGGCGCTTGCCATCTATCTTGACCCCACCCGTCCGGCACGGTCGCTGAACGAAGCGCATCTGGTGCTGTCCGCCTATGTCGCCTTTTCGCTGCTGTTGATGCTGTGCCCGCCGCGCCGCCCGCTCGCCCATCCGGTGCACCTGCTGTCCCATGCGGTGGACGTGCTGGCTCTGGGTACGCTGGTCTATCTGACCGATGAGCTGGACAGCCCTTTCTTTCCGTTCGTGCCCTTCATCCTGCTGGCGACCACCATGCGCTGGGGCATGCGCGGCGCGGTGCTGGGCGCGATCGTCATGGAGGGCATGATGATTGCCGTGGGATGGCGGGATCTGACCGACGGCGATTCAGAGCTGAATCTGGTCATCATGCGGTCGGCCTATTTCCTGGTGGCGGCGGCCATGCTGGGTTATTTCGGCGCCTATCGCGCCCGCAGCGGGCAGCGCTTCGCCCAACTCGCCTCCTGGTCGGCCGCCCCGGTCAGCATGGACGAGCGGGCGTGGCTGCATGACCTGCTGGACCATGCCTCCCGCCTGCTGGGCGCGCCGCGGTTGATCCTGACCTGGCAGGACAGGGGCGATCCGGTCGGTCGTGCCGCCCTGTTCGGGCCGGAAGGGTTGGCCCTTCTGCCGCTGCCCGACGGGACCGGACGGGCCGGGATCGCCGCGATCTTGCAATCGGCCGGATGGGCCATGCCCGCGCCTCGCGAGATGCGTTCGGCGCCCTTCGTCGGCACCCGCAACAAGGGGCGGCTCCATGTGCTCGATATCCGCCACGGCCATGAGGACGACGCATCGCTCGCGCGGATCACCGCCCAGCGCATTGGCGATGAGTTGGAACGGTTCGCGCTTACCCATGCCATCGCCGAAAGCGCGCGCGACCAGGAACGGGTGCGCCTGGCCCGCGACCTGCATGACAGCGTGCTCCAGGACCTGACCGCCGCCACGCTGAAACTGAAGGCGGTCGCCGCCGGTCTGCCTCCTGCCGCGCGCGGGACGCTTCAGGCGGTGAGCGCGCTTATGGCGGCGCAGCAGCGGCGGATAAGGCTGTTCGTCGAGGACGGCCGGAAACTGGCGGCTCTTCGCCCGCTGTCCGCCAGCCTGTCGCAGAATGTGAACGAACTGTGCGACCAGTGGGGCTGCGACATCGGTTTGACGGTCACGCCGCCCGACATGGAGGCGACCGCGCGCGTCCATCGCGAGCTGGCGCAGCTTCTGTCGGAGGCGACCGCCAATGCAGTGCGCCATGGCGGGGCAACGCGGCTGAACGTGGAACTGAGCCGGATCGACCATGGCCTCAGCCTCTGCATCGCGGACAATGGCTGCGGCATGATCGTGGGGGAAAGCGATGATCCGCCCCGGCCGCGATCGCTGCGGACGCGGGTGGAGGATATGGACGGCAGCCTGGCCATCACCCGCTATGCCCCGGGCCTGGCATTGCGGATCGAGATGCCCCTGCCTGAAATGTCCGAACCCGGAATGCCCGCGTCATGAGCCGGCACACTGTCTTTCTGGTGGACGATCATCCCGTGCTGTTGCGCGGCCTGGCCGATCTGGTGGCGATGGAGACGGATTTCAGCGTCGCCGGCAGCACGACGCGCAGCGTCGATGCCTTTGCCATGATCGACAGGCTGAAGCCCGACATGGCCGTGCTGGACATCAACATGCCCGACGTCAGCGGACTGGCGATCCTGCGGCGCATCCGGGCGGCGGACCTGCCGGTACGCGTCGTGTTCCTGACGGCGATGATCACGCCGAGCCAAGCGGCCGAGGCGTTGGCGCACGGCATATGGGGCATATTGCTGAAGGAAGCCGCGCCCGACATGCTGATCGACTGCCTGCGCGGCGTCGCGGCTGGGCGGCGTTGGTTCGCGGACGATGTGGCGGCGAAGCTGGGCAACCTGCCCATCCCTGCGGTGCCGGCCGGGCTGGCGGGACTGACCCGGCGGGAGAGGGAGATTGCCGGGCTGGCGTGCAGCGGGCTGTCGAACAAGCTGATCGCCAGGGAATTGGGGGCAGGCGAGGGAACGGTGAAAATCCACCTGCACAATATCTTCCAGAAGCTGCGGGTGAACAACCGGACGGCCTTGGCCGCGCTCTATTATCAAAGGGGCGACGGCGAATCCCCGGCTGGTACGTAGCTGGGGCAAAGGGGGATAGCAGGAAGGGTTAGGCCCCGGTTCCTTCGACGTATATAATTCCATGGATTCCGGTGGCTGCGCCCCGTCCCCTATTCTGTCCGCATTCAAAACGGCTGAGGCAGAATCGAGATGGCGACGCAGATCCGGGAAGAGCTTCCGTCGCCGTCCTTCATGGTGAAACCGCAACTGCTGTCGCTGGACGAGGCGCTGGCGCTCGACATGGGGCGGGCGAACCGGCTCTATGCCGATCATGTCAATCGCCACATGCTCCAGATATTCGGCATATTGGGTCTCGACCGGATGGACGTGCAGGCGGCGGAGGGGACGACGCTGCACCTGACCGACGGGCGCCGTGTGCTGGACTTTTCGACCGGCATGGGCGTGGTGGGACTGGGCCATAATCATCCGCGCATCATCGCCGCCGAGCGCACCTGCCACGAGCGGCGGGTGATCGACTGCGCGAAATTGTCGCCCAGCAAGTTGCAGGCGGCACTGGCCCATAATCTGGCGCAGATCCTGCCCGATCCGCTCGACACCAGTTTCTTCACCACATCGGGCGCGGAGGCGAACGAGGCGGCGATGAAGCTGGCCGAGCGTATCCAGACGCCCAAGGGCAAGCATAAATTCCTCTGCATGCGCGGCGCCTTTCATGGCAAGACCCATGGCGCGCTGGCGTTGACGACGGCGACCGACGTGCAGCAGGGTTTCCTGCTCGGTGTGCCCAGGGAGCATGTCGTCTACGTGCCCTATGGCGATATCGACGCGATGCGCGCGGCGGTGGCGGCCGAAGCGATGGGGAACGGCGGGAACAGCATCATCGCCGCGATCATCGAGCCGATCCGGGGTACGGCGTGCGAGGTGCCGCCGCCCGGCTATCTGGCCGCCTTCGCGCAGCTTTGCCGCGAAAATGACATCCTCTCGATCTTCGACGAGGTGAAGGTAGGCACGGGCCGCACAGGCCGTTTCTGCGCCTTCATGCACGAAAATGTCGTGCCCGACATGGTGACGCTCGCCAAGACGCTGGGTGGGGGCAAATGCGCCATGGGGGCGATGGTGACGGCGCGGGCGCTGTTCGAGCGGGCCTATGGCAACCGCAACGACTGCAACCTGCACAGTTCGACCTTCAGCGGTCTGGGCGAGAGCTGCGCGGTGGCGATCGAGACGCTCAACACCCTGTATGACGACGGGCTGATCGACAATGCGGCGGAAATGGGCCGCTATCTGGAAGGGCGGCTGGAGGCGCTGAAGGCGCGCTATCCGCGCACGCTGATCGACGTGCGGGGCAGGGGACTGTTCCGCGCGATCCGGCTCAACTTCCGGGAGGATCTGGTCGCCAAGCTGATCGACGTGTCGAACAATCCCATCTTCCTCACCTATCAGACCGTGCTGATCGGGGCGGTCGCGCGGCAGTTGTACGATCGGCACAATGTCATCGTCCATTTCCAGCCGGGCGCGCGGGACATCCTGCACTTCATGCCCCCCTTCATCGTGACGCGGGCGGAGATCGATCAGCTGGTCGACGGGCTGGACGAGATTTTCGACCGGGGTATCGCCGACAGCGCGCTTCGCTTCGTGATCGAGAATGCCCGGCGGGTGCTGAGCCGACCCTTCGCGAAGGATCGGTGAATGTTCCAGTTCAGGCCCCAGGAAGCGCTGTCCGCCGCCATGCCGACGCCGGTCTTGGACCGGTTCGGCGCCATCGGTTTTCCGTTGATCGCCATATTGTTGTTCACCCTGTCGACCCATCATGGCATCGGCATTTACCCCGACAGCACCCGCTATATGGGGCTGGCGGCGCGGCCCTGGGATGCGCCGCTTTATCCCGCGCTGCTGCATCTGGTGGCCGCGACCGGGATAGACATTGCGGCGGGGGCATGGGGTATCGGCCTCGCCCTCTGCGCGATCAACGCGTTTCTCACCTGGACCGTGCTTCGGGAAGCGAGCGGGCGGGCGAGCTATGCCGCGCTGGGCACGGCGCTGGTGGTGATCGCGCCGCAGACGGTGGCCCTGCATGCGCTGGCCATGTCGGAGCCGTTATTCCTGACCATGATTCTGGCGAGCATGGGGGCGTTGCTGAATTATATACGGTCGGGCGATCGGCCTTGGTTGCTGGGGGTGGGATGCGGCGTCGGGTTCGCCTCTCTGGTGCGCTTCACCGGGCCGCCTCTGGGGGCCGCGATCGCCTTGTTCCTCCTGATCGACCCGCGTCGTCCCCTGGGGCGGCGGGTGGCGGATGTGGCTTATGTGGCGCTGCCCTCCGCCCTTCTTTTCCTCGGTTGGGCCGGGATCAGCGAATGGCTGATCGGCCGGTCGACGGGTCGCCCGCTGGAATGGCTGGGCAATATGACCGCAGGGGACTGGTTGACCAGTTTCAGCGCGCTCACGGCCTGGATCGTGCCCGACGAAGTGCCTTTCGGCCCGCGCGCCGCCCTGTTCCTGATGGCGCTGGCGGCCAGCCTGACATTGCTCTGGAAACACGGCAGGCGTGCTTTATCGCGCGAAGGAAAGCCCGACCCGTCCATGCTGGCAGTGCCGCTGGGCCTGTTCTTCTTCACTTATCTGGGCTTCATCGTGCTTGCGACCTCGATCGAGGCCAATCTGCACCTCAACAGCCGCTATGCCTATCCGGTCTACTGCACCAGCGTCATGGCGATGACCATCGTGCTGGCGCGACTTTCGGTGCAGACCGGAGGCGTACGCAAGCTGCATGGCGCGCTGGTGGGCCTCGCCCTCTTCATGGGGGTGAGCCATATGCTGCGCACCGCCGACCGGGTGCATCAGGCCTATAGGCAGGGGCTGGGCTTCGCATCCCTGCAATGGACGCGCTCGCCCACGCTGGCGGCGTTGGGACAACTGCCTCGCGATGCCATCCTCTACAGTAACGGGCCGGACGCGATCGGCTATGTCCTGCGCCGTCCCGCGCGAAATATCCCGGCCCATATCCTGTTGCGCACGGGACGGGAGGACCCGGATTTCCCCTATGCCGCGCAACTGGCCGACGCCCGCAAGGCACTGGCGGGGGGCAAGGCCTATATCGTGTTCCTGAACGGCGTCGACTGGCGCTTCTACATGGCGGGAGAGGCCGAACTGGTCCGCCGCCTCGACCTTCGCCTCATCGCCCGCCGCACGGACGGCGCCATCTACGGCCCCAGGGAGAGCGCATCATGAGCATCGACGGTTTCACGGCCCGCCTCGTCCCTGTCCAGGCGATGCCCGCCCGCGGCCGGTTGCGCGACTATGTCGCCATCGCCCGGCTCGATCATATGACGAAGCATGTGTTCATCCTGCCGGGCATCGTCCTGGCCCATGTGCTGCGCCATCCCGCGACCGCGCCCGATCATGCCGTCATGTTGGTCACCATCCTGCTCGGCCTGCTCAGCGCCATTGCCATCGCCTCGGCCAACTATGTCATCAACGAATGGCTGGACCGGGAATTCGATGCCTATCACCCGCTGAAATCGGCGCGTACGGCGGTGCATCGCAGCCTGTCGGCGCCGCTCATCTATTGCGAATATCTGCTGCTGGTGGGCATCGGCCTGGGTCTGGCGGTGCAATTGGGGCCGCTGTTCGCCTGGACCGCCGCCGCCTTCGTGCTGTCGGGACTGATCTACAATGTCCAGCCGGTGCGGACCAAGGACCGGGTCTATCTGGACGTGGTGAGCGAGAGCATCAACAACCCGATCCGGCTGATGCTGGGCTGGACGATGATCGACCCTGTCACCATGCCGCCCAGCAGCCTGCTGTTCGCCTACTGGATGGGCGGCGCCTTCCTGATGGCGGCGAAGCGGCTGGCGGAATATCGCGACATCACGGCCGATGGAGGCGCCGATCTGCTGCCGCGCTACCGCCGGTCCTTCGGCCGTTACACGGCGGAAAATCTGGCGGTGTCCTGCCTGCTCTACGCCATGCTGTCCGCTTTCTTCCTAGCGGTGTTCCTGATCAAATACCGGCAGGAATATATTTTCGCGCTCCCCTTCATCGCGATCCTGTTCGCCAGCTATTTCTGGTTGGCCATGCTGCCGGGGTCGGTGGCGGCACGGCCGGAGCGGCTGTTCCGTTCGCGCCGGCTGATGGCGGCGAGCTTCGCGGTGGCGGCGTCGCTGGCCATCCTGACCTTCGTCGACATGCCGTTCCTCAATTATCTTTCGACGCCCAGCTTCGTTCATGTGCGGCCATGATCGACTGGGATCGCTTCGACCTGGTCGTGTTCGACATGGACGGCACGCTCTATGATCAGCCGCCCCTGCGAAGGCGGATGGCGGTCATGCTGGCGAGGGAGACCATCCAGAGCCGATCCATGGCGGTGGCGCGCATGCTGGGCGCCTATCGCCGCCGCCGGGAGGCGCTGGCCGATACGACGGCGCGGGATTTCGCGCAGGAGCAATATCGGCTTCCCGGCCGTGATCCCGAGACGGTCCGGGCGGTGGTGCGGGAGTGGATGGAGGAACGGCCCTTGCCTTTGCTCCGTCGCTTTCGCGTCGAAGGGGTGGAAGCCTTGTTCGCGCGCCTTTCGGTGAGCTGTGCGGTGGCCGTCCACAGCGATTATCGGGTGGAGGCGAAGCTGGCGGCGCTGGGCCTGTCGGCGCGGTTCACCGTCGCGGCCGAGGATGTCGGACGCCTGAAGCCCGATCCGGCCGGGCTGCGCTGGCTGATGGCGGCGGCCCGCGCCGATCCCGCGCGCACGTTGATGATCGGCGACCGTGACGATCGGGATGGCGAAGCCGCAAGGCGGGCGGGGGTGAGGGCGTTGATCCGGGGACGGGATTTCCGTCACTATGACGAACCGATCTTCCGCCATGCTGCCTGACTTCGCCGCCACCGTCGGCGCACTGGCCGCCACCGTTGCCGAACGGGAGCGGGGCGCGACCGGATCGGTGCAGGGCGCGCGCGATTTCGTGCTGGCGAGCTTCGCGGCGATGCCCGTCTATCTGCGCCCGCCATTGCGTGCCGCGACGTTGTTCTTCGATCTGTGGGCCCTGCCCCGGCGCGGGCGGCTTTTCCATCGCCTGTCTCCACGCCAGCGCCGCGCCCAGATGGAGGCGTGGGAAACCGGGCCCGCGCGGATGCTGATCCGCTTCTATGTCAGCCTGGTCCTGGTGAGCCTCTGGCATGACTGAGCCGGTCAAGGACAGGATACGCGCCGATGTGGCGGTGATCGGATCGGGACCGGGCGGCTCCGTCACCGCGACGCTGTGTGCGGAAGCGGGCTATTCCACCCTGCTGATCGAGGAAGGACCCGACCTGCCGCTGGACGCCATGGCGCATTTTTCGGGCGAGGAGATCCTGCATAAATATCGCAATGCGGGTGTCACCATGGCCTTCGGCCATCCGTCCGTCACCTATGTCGAGGGGCGCTGCGTCGGCGGGGGCAGCGAGGTCAATCGCGGCCTCTATCACCGCACCCCGCCCCATGTGCTGGAACAATGGGTGGCGAGTCATCGTGTCGATGCCCTGACCCCGGACGAACTTGCCCCCCATTTCGAGGCGTGCGAGGCGACGGCGCGGATCGCCGCCTTTCCGGGCACGCCGCCGCCCCTGTCGCAGCGGTTGGGGGAGGGCGCGGTCAGGCTGGGCTGGGATGCCGTCGCCGCGCACCGGCTCTACGATTATGAAGCTGGGCGCAAGCAGTCGATGAGCGCGACCTTCGTGCCCCGTTTTCGCCGGGCGGGCGGGCGGTTGATCGCGGACATGCGGGCGCAGCGCATCCGGCGCATCAATGGGCGCTGGGAAGTGGCGGTGCTCCATCGGTCGGGGCCTATGGTCACGATCGTCGCCGATACGCTGTTCGTCGCCTGCGGGGCGGTGCAGACGCCCGCTTTGCTGCGCCGCTCGGGTTTCAGGCACAATATCGGCAACAGCCTGCGTTTCCACCCGATGCTGAAGGCCGTCGCCTTGTTCGACGCGCCGGTCAACCGGCCCGGCGATCCCGATCCGGTCCACCAGATCAAGATGTTCGAGCCGCGATTCGGCATCGGCTGCTCGATCAGTTCCCCCGCGATGCTGGCGCTGGCGCTGGCAGCGAACCCAGCCATGCGGGCGCGGATCGGCGCCGATGCCGACCGGATGGGGCTTTATTATGTGCAGAACGGCACGGGCCATGGCCGGGTGCGGGCCCTGCCGGGGAGCCGCGATCCGCTGGTGTCGGTCCGTCATCACGATATCGAATTGGACCAGCTTTACGATGGGCTGAAGCATCTTGTCCGCGCCCTTTTCGCTGCGGGCGCGCAGGCGGTGCAGCCCTGCCTGCCGGGGTTCGGGCTGCTGTATTCGGCGGCGGAACTTGCGTCGCTCCCCGCTCGCCTGTCGCGCAAGGCCGCCATGCTGACATCGGTGCATGTCTTCGCCTCCTGCCCGATGGGCGAGGACAGGCGGTTGGGCGCGACGGATTCATGGGGACGGATTCACGATGCCCATGGCCTGCGCATCGCCGATGCCTCGCTGATGTGCGGGCCGACCATCGCCAACCCGCAAGGCAGCGTGATGGCCATCGCGCATCGCAACGCGCTGCATGCCATCGAGCGGAGATTTGCATGACCCTGCATCTGGTGACGGGCGGCTGCGGCTTCATCGGCGCGCGGATGGCGCGGCGGCTGTGGGAACGGGGCGAACGGGTGCGTGTGGTCGACCTGCTGCGCGATTCCACGCTGCCGCGGGGCGTCGAGTTCCGGCAGGCGAGCATTTGCGACCGCGCCGCGATGGCCGACGCGCTGCGGGGCGTGAACGTGCTGCACCATTATGCCGCACTGGTGGCGCAGTCCGATGCCGGACGCCGTTATCAGGCCGTCAATGTCGAGGGCAGCCGCGTCATGGGGGAGGAAGCGATCCGCGCCGGGGTCGATGCCATCGTCCATCTGAGCAGCACGTCGGTCTACGGCCTGCCGCCCGATGGGCCGATCACCGCCAATATGATCCCTCAACCGCTGGAAGGCTATGGTCGTTCGAAACTCATGGCCGAAAGGCTGATGGCCCGGCTGTGCGAGGCGGCGGGCGTGCCGCTCATCACCATCCGGCCACGAGCGACGCTGGGGGAGGGGCGGCTGGGCATCTACCAGATCCTGTTCGACTGGATTGCGGAGCATCGACGGCTGCCCGTCATCGGCGATGGCGGCAACCGGATGCAGTTCGTCCATGTCGACGATCTGGTGGATTTCATCCTGCTCGCCTTGTCGCTGGAGCGAAGCGGGACCTATAATGTCGGGACCGACGAATTCGGCACGTTGCGGCAGGATCTGGAGGGGTTGATCGATCATGCGGGAAGCCGGTCGCGGATCGTCGGCCTGCCGGTGATGCCGGCGATGATGGCGCTGGGGATGCTGCACGCGCTCCGTCTGTCACCGCTGGTGCCATGGCAATATCGGACCTATCATCGCGACTGCCATTTCGACGTCGCGCCGCTGCTGGCGATGGGATGGAAGCCGCGCTGGTCCAATGCGGCGATGCTGGCGGAAAGCTATGACGGCTATCGGGCGCACCGGCCGGTATCGGGCGCCTCGGCGCACCGGTCACCCCTGCGGCAGCAGGCCATCGGGCTGCTTCGCCGTCTTTCCTGAAAAGGGCAGCCAGAGGATCGCGAAAAGGGCGGTCGGTGCCCAGAGCAGGAGATGGGCGAGCAGCAGCACGGCGGCGGCATGATCGGCGGCGATGCCGTTGCGCGTGAACGCCGCCAGCCCGAACAGTTCGAACGTGCCGAAATGGCCGGGGAGACCGGGAACCAGCGTGCCGAGCGTGCTGGCGGTGAAGGCGGCCATGGGCGGCTGCCACTGTGCCAGCGGACCGCTCAGGCTGTTCCAGGCGCCGAGGAACAGCATCGCCTCCAGCAACCAGCAGAGGATCGAGAGGGTGCTCAGCATCAGGACTCGTTGCGGGGAGCGCAGGATGGCAAAGGTCGCCAGCATGTCGCGAACGGCACGGGCGATCCGGCCCCTGAGGGTCCTGCCCGGCGTGGTGGCGGGAGGAGGGGTGGCGGGAGGAGGGGCGGCCGGAGGAGGGGCGGGAAGTCGGCTCAGGACAAGGGGCGCGCCGATCATGCCGGCCAGCGCGGCGACGATCAACGCGGCGCCGCCAGCGGCGGGCAAATGCAGAGCGGCCAGCGCCACCCCCAGCAACAGCAGGGCGGCGAGATCATAGAAACGTTCGATCAGCATCGCACCCAGAACGCTGCCGGTGCGCAGGTCCATTTGACGCTGGAACCAGGCAAGGCGGAACACGTCCCCGGCCCGCAGCGGCAGCAGGTCGCTGATGCCGAAGCTGGCGATGAAGGGCGCGGGGACGGCCCGCAGGGGAAGTTTCCGGCCCGCCACCGCCTCCAGCAACATCCAGAAGCGGACGGCCCGCAACAGGAAATCCAGCGCGAAGGCGAAGAGCGCGAAGACGAGTGGCGGCATCGCCGCGCGCAGCAGGATGGAGGCGGCTGCGCCCATGTCGATCTGGCGCAGGAAGAGCAGCAGCAGAGCCAGCCCTATGCAGCATTGCACGGCGACGCGCAGCCGACGGTGATGGAGGAGGCTGTGCATCCGGACCCGTTCTTCCCGCTCCGCTGTCGAACCGGGTCAAACTCTCATGATTTGACCCGCACCACAATGAACCACTCCGGTCATGGCCGATAGGGGGAGGCAACTCTTTTGCGCTCGTCGACTGCGGTTGTGCTTTCCGGTGTCGTCTTTTGATGGAACGGGGAGGTTCGGCGATGACACGGCATCTACCCTTCTTATCGGCCATTATTCTCGCATCGATCCCATTGTCATGGCCAGCGTCGGCGCTCGCCAGACCGGACGGCGACCCTTGGCCCGCCAGCATTCTGGTCGCGCAAATGGGGGATCGTCTCGCCAGATCGGACGCGCCTTCCGCTGATCCGGCGGGACTGCCATGGGATAACGGCCTCAACGTCACGGACCGTTTCGATCTTGCCAACAGGAAGATCTGGACGAGGGAGCAAGGCATCGGACCTGTGGACGTCACGCTGTCGGCGGGCCGGGCGTTCAATGGCGCGCTGCACTCCGACACACCCTATGCGATCGATCATTGGACGCTCAAATTCCTCGGTGCCAGTGCTTCATGGCCGATTCTGCCCGGCGTCGCCTTGGTCATGGAGGGGGAATATGCGCGCATGGCCCGTCGACTGTCCGTGCTGGAGGTGACGCCGCACAGGCTGGCGACGGGTATTGCACGCGTGGGCGGCGGCCTGTCCCTTGGCAAGGATGCGCGCCTTATGCTGGATTATATGTCCGTCGCGCGCTCCAGGCGACAGGACGACCTGACGCGCATGGCCGAGGCGCTGGGCGGCGCGCCCGCGACCGGACATGGCCCCCAACTTTCCTTCACCTGGGGTTCGGGTTCCCGCAGCGGGCAGGCCGACTGGCGATTTTCCCTGGCCTCGCTGCAACGGCCCATGCGCGATCTGGGACTGGCCGCGGATGGGGAAATGCGTCACGATGCCCGCGCCCTGCTGAGTTTCAACCTGCATCTTTGAACGCGGTGTTTGGCGGCGATGGGGATCGCTCGCCGCGGTGGGCGCAACGCTGGATTGATCTGCATCAGACAGGGCCTCCGCTCGTCGTACTGCGAATCGTTTGCGGGGAACCGACCAGCCTGTTTGATGCTTAGTTTCGCCAGGTAAACTCCGAGGAGAGTAGCATGGCAACGACCCAGTTCACCGACGCGATCGCATTGCTCAAGGCCGATCACCGCAAGGTCGAGACGTTGTTCGAGCAGTTCGAAAAAGCGGGCGCCGCCAGCCGGAAGCAAGCCCTGGCCCTGCAAATCTGCACCGAACTCAAGATCCATACCCTGATCGAGGAGGAGATTTTCTATCCCGCTTTCCGCGGCAAGATAGAAGATGACACGCTCGACGAAGCCCAGGTCGAACATGACGGCGCAAAGGTGCTGGTCAACGACATCGAGGCAGGTTCGCCCGATGACGATTATTATGATGCGAAGGTGAAGGTGCTGTCGGAAGAGATCAAGCATCACGTCCATGAGGAGGAAATGCCATCCCAGGGCATGTTCGCCCAATGTCGCAAGACCGACGTCGATCTGGTCGCGCTGCGCGACCAGATGCTTGCCCGCAAGGAGGCGCTGCTGGCGCAGGCGAAGGCTGGCGGCCTTCCGCCCGCCAAACCCAATGCGGTCAATCTGATCGCGGCCTGAGGCAGGAAACGCGTCCTCTTTCGCGGCATGGCGGTGGAAGGCTGGTGCCCCGCTTTCCTTCCACCTGGCCGCTATGATGAGGCGTATTTCAAATCCACCACACTAGCCCCTGCCGACCAACTGCCTGGCGATTTCCGCCATCACCGGCGG
This sequence comes from Sphingobium sp. LB126, assembly GCF_002795205.1. Taxonomy (NCBI): domain Bacteria; kingdom Pseudomonadati; phylum Pseudomonadota; class Alphaproteobacteria; order Sphingomonadales; family Sphingobiaceae; genus Sphingobium; species Sphingobium sp. LB126. The sequence goes on along the minus strand of NZ_NETV01000002.1, from coordinate 1,164,570 downwards.
CGATGCGCGCAGCATGTGTTCCGCGTCCTGTGTCGCCGCCCAACCCAAAGTGCGGGTCAGGTCGAAACCGCTCAGCCTGGGGCGCACCACGTCCTGCGCCCGGTAGCTTTGCGGCATGACCGTGATCCCCAGGCCGGCGCCCACCATTTGCAGCACGCGTTCGTCATTGGTCGAACGCAGCGCGAAGTGCGGTCGTACGCCGCGCTCCGTGAAGAAGCGGCTGGTGTCCGACAGCGCCTCGCAATGGCGCCGCACGATCATCACCTCATTGGCCAGGCGGTCCGCGCCGATCTCACCGTCTTGCGCGAGCGGATGGTCGGCAGCCATCGCCAGCGCATAGCCTTCCGTGTGGACCGGCAACTCCAGGAAGCGGTCGCCGCCGCGTCCCACCAATGTCAATGCGACGTCGATCCGTCCCTTGGCGAGATGGCCGGTCAATTCCCGCTCGCTGCCGAACAGCAGTTCGAACCGGTGCTGCCGCTCCGGACGCGTCCGTGCGACGGAGGCCGCGACGATTTCACCCGCAATGCTGGACAGGATGCCGATCCGCAGGGAGGTAAGCGTCTCGGCCATGCCCATGGATTGCATGGCGAGGTTGAATTCCCGCTCGATCCGCCGCGCATGGGAGAGGAAGCGGGTGCCGCCATCGGTCAGTTCCACCCGTTGGTTGGACCGCACGAACAGGGGCATGCCCAGCGTCCGTTCCAGCTTCGCGATGCCGACCGACAGCGTGGGTTGCGACACGTTGCAATGGCTTGCCGCGCGCGAGAAATTGCCTTGGTCGACGACGGCGAGGAAATAGCGCAGAAGATAGCGGTCGAGCATGAAATTCCCTGGGGCCGGATATGAACCGCCGTAAGAGGCGTTGGCCCCGTGCATAGATAGCGTTAATGATGTTGTTAGTGAAAGTTCAATTTTTCCTTGGGGAAGGGGCAAGCTAGAAAAGGCCCCGACAGGAGAGCTTCCATGACTGATTTCGACTTCGCGCTGGGCGACAATGCCGACATGATCCGGGAAAGCGCATGGCGTTTTTCCACCGACAGGATCGCGCCGCTGGCGGCCGAGATCGACGAGAAGGACTGGTTCCCGCGCGAGGAATTGTGGCCGGCCATGGGCGAACTGGGGCTGCACGGCGTCACCGTGGAGGAGGAATTTGGCGGCCTGGGCCTGGGCTATCTGGAACATGTCGTGGCGCAGGAGGAGGTGGCGCGCGCCTCGGCCTCCATCGGCTTGTCCTACGGCGCGCACTCCAATCTCTGCGTCAACCAGATCCGCCGCTGGGGCAATGAGGCGCAGAAGGCCAGATATCTGCCCAAACTGATTTCCGGCGAGCATGTCGGCTCGCTCGCCATGTCGGAAGCGGGCGCCGGGTCCGATGTCGTGTCGATGAAGCTCAAGGCCGAGAAGAAGGGCGACCGTTATATCCTCAACGGCACGAAATTCTGGATCACCAACGCGCCTTACGCGGACACTCTGGTGGTCTACGCCAAGACGGGGGAAGGGGCGAAGGGCATCACCACCTTCCTGGTCGAGAAGGGGATGAAGGGCTTTTCCATCGGGCAGAAGATCGCGAAGGTCGGCATGCGCGGATCGCCGACCTCGGAACTGGTGTTCGAGGATTGCGAGGTTCCCGAGGAGAATATCATGGGCCCGCTGAACGGCGGCGTCGGCGTCCTGATGTCGGGCCTCGACTATGAGCGAACCGTGCTGTCGGGCATCCAGCTCGGCATCATGCAGGCCTGCCTCGACATCGTGCTGCCTTATGTTCGCGAACGCAAGCAGTTCGGCAAGCCGATCGGCGCGTTCCAGCTCATGCAGGCCAAGATCGCCGACATGTATGTCGCGCTGAATTCGGCACGGGCCTATGTCTATGCGGTCGCCAGGGCGTGCGATGCGGGCCGGACGACGCGCTTCGATGCGGCGGGCGCGATCCTGCTGGCGTCGGAAAATGCGATGAAGACGGCGCTGGAGGCGGTGCAGGCATTGGGCGGCGCTGGCTATACCAAGGATTGGCCGGTGGAGCGCTATATGCGCGACGCCAAGTTGCTGGATATTGGGGCCGGCACCAACGAGATTCGGCGGATGCTGATCGGCCGCGAGTTGATCGGCGCATGAGCGGGGCGGTACTGGATACGAAGCTTTCTCCGGAAGGAGAGGGCTTCCGCGCCAATGCCGCGCACAACCGCGCGCTGGCGGTGGAATTGCGGGAGAAGGTCGCGACAGCGGCGCAGGGCGGATCGGAAAGCGCGCGCGCCAAGCATAGCGCACGCGGCAAGCTGCTGCCCCGCGACCGGGTGGAACGGTTGCTCGATCCGGGCAGTCCGTTTCTGGAGATCGGCCAGCTTGCCGCCAACGGCCTCTACCATAATGAGGTGCCCGGCGCGGGGATCATCGCGGGCATCGGCCAGGTGTCGGGACGGCAGGTGATGATCGCTTGCAACGACGCGACGGTGAAAGGCGGGACCTATTATCCGATCAGCGTCAAAAAGCATCTGCGCGCGCAGGAGATCGCGCTCGAAAACCGGTTGCCCTGCGTTTATCTGGTGGACTCTGGCGGTGCGAACCTGCCCAACCAGGCGGAGGTGTTTCCCGATCGTGAGCATTTCGGGCGCATCTTCTACAATCAGGCCAATCTGTCCGCGCAAGGCGTTCCGCAGATCGCCTGCGTCATGGGAAGCTGCACGGCGGGCGGCGCCTATGTGCCCGCCATGTCGGACGAGACGGTTATCGTGCGCAATCAGGGCACGATCTTCCTTGCCGGGCCGCCGCTGGTGCAGGCGGCGACCGGGGAAGTGATTTCCGCCGAGGATCTGGGCGGCGGCGACCTGCATGGACGCAAGTCGGGCGTGGTCGACCATGTCGCGGAAGATGACGATCATGCGCTTTCGATCGTGCGGGATATCGTCTCGACGCTTCAGCCGGACCTGACGCCCGACGTCAATCTGCGCGAGGCGAAGCCGCCCAAATATGATCCGCAGGACCTTTACGGCATCATTCCGCAGGATGTGCGCGCACCCTATGACGTGCGCGAGGTGATCGCGCGCATCGTCGACGGCAGCGAGTTTCATGAGTTCAAGGCGCTCTATGGCACCACGCTCGTCTGTGGTTTCGCGCATATCTGGGGGATGCCGGTCGCGATCCTCGCCAATAACGGCGTGCTGTTCAGCGAAAGCGCGGTCAAGGGCGCGCATTTCATCGAACTGGCCTGCCAGCGGCGCATTCCGCTGCTGTTCCTCCAGAATATCTCCGGCTTCATGGTCGGCGGCAAATATGAGGCGGAGGGCATCGCCAAACATGGTGCGAAGCTGGTGACGGCGGTGGCGACGGCGCAGGTGCCCAAGATCACGGTGCTGATCGGCGGCAGTTTCGGCGCGGGCAATTACGGCATGTGCGGCCGCGCCTATCAGCCGCGCTTCCTCTTCACCTGGCCCAATGCGCGCATTTCGGTGATGGGCGGCGAGCAGGCCGCGTCGGTTCTGGCGACCGTCCATCGCGACGCCAAGAAATGGACCCCGGAGGAAGCCGAGGCCTTCAAGACGCCGATCCGCGAGAAATATGAGCATGAGGGCAATCCCTATTATGCCACGGCGCGGTTGTGGGACGATGGCATCATCGATCCCGCGCAGACCCGCGACGTGCTGGGCCTCGCCTTCGCCGCGACGCTGAATGCGCCGATCGCCAAACGGCCGCAGTTCGGCGTTTTCAGGATGTAATGGCCATGATCCAATCTCTCCTCATCGCCAATCGCGGCGAAATCGCCTGCCGGATCATCCGTACCGCACGGCGGATGGGTGTCCGCACAGTGGCGGTCTATTCAGATGCCGATGCCGATGCGCTGCATGTCCGCTCGGCCGACGAGGCGGTGCATATCGGTCCCTCGCCCGTGCGCGAATCCTATCTGGTCGGTGACAAGATCATCGCCGCCGCGAAGGCCAGCGGGGCGGAGGCGATCCATCCCGGCTATGGCTTCCTTTCGGAAAATGCCGAGTTCGCGCAGGCGGTGATCGATGCGGGCCTGATCTGGGTCGGTCCCAATCCCTCCTCGATCACGGCCATGGGTCTGAAGGATGCGGCCAAGAAGCTGATGCAGGATGCGGGCGTGCCCACCACTCCCGGCTATCTGGGCGACGACCAGAGCCCCGAGCGCCTCAAGACGGAGGCTGACGCGATCGGCTATCCGGTGCTCATCAAGGCGGTCGCAGGCGGCGGCGGCAAGGGCATGCGCAAGGTCGACAGCGCCGCGGATTTCGCCGACGCGCTGCTCTCCTGCCAGCGCGAGGCGGCGTCGAGCTTCGGCAATGATCAGGTGCTGCTGGAAAAATGGGTCACCAATCCGCGCCATATAGAGGTGCAGGTGTTCGGCGACAGCCATGGCAATGTCGTGCACCTGTTCGAGCGCGACTGTTCGCTCCAGCGGCGCCATCAGAAGGTGATCGAGGAAGCCCCGGCGCCCGGCATGGATGCGCAGACGCGGGCGGCGGTCTGCCGCGCGGCGGTCAATGCGGCGAAAGCGGTCGATTATGTCGGGGCGGGCACGATCGAATTCATCGCCGACGGGTCGGAAGGGCTGAAGGCCGATCGCATCTGGTTCATGGAGATGAACACGCGATTGCAGGTCGAGCATCCCGTGACCGAGGAGATCACCGGGCAGGATCTGGTCGAATGGCAATTGCGCGTCGCATCGGGCGAGCCGCTTCCCAAGACGCAGGATGAGTTGTCGATCAACGGCTGGGCCATGGAGGCGCGCCTCTATGCCGAGGACCCGGCCAAGGGCTTTCTGCCCTCCATCGGCAGGCTCGACCTGTTTGAGCTGGGCGAAGGCTGCCGCATCGATACCGGGGTTGAACAGGGCGCGGAAATATCCCCCTTCTATGATCCGATGATCGCAAAGGTCATTGCTCATGGCCCGACCCGCGACGCAGCGCGCTCCGCTTTGGCCGGGGCATTGGACGACAGCGCCGTCTGGCCGCTCAAGACCAATGCGGGCTTCCTGGTAAAGGCGCTGGAGCATCCGGATTTCGTTGCGGCGCGGCTGGATACCGGGCTGATCGGGCGCGAAGGCGATGCGCTGATGCCGCCTGCCCGGCCGAGCGGGGAAGCGCTGGCGGATGCCGCCGGCAGCCTGACGCGGGGCGGTGCGCTGGCAGGATTCCGCCTCAACGCGCCGGTGCATGCGACGGGCAGTTTCCTGCTGGATGGCGAGGCGGTGACGATCGCTTATGACCCGCGCGCAGGCGGCGAGGCCGGGGAGGAGGCCGGGGAGGATGTCCTGGTGGCCGAGGGCGGGCAGGTCTGGCGCTTGACGCCGTGGCGTGCCAGTGGCACCGCGGGTGGCGACGCGTCTGACGGTGCGATCCTCTCGCCCATGCCCGGCCGCATCATCGCCGTTGTCGTGGCGGCGGGCGACGCCGTGACCAAGGGCCAAAAGCTGCTGACGCTGGAAGCCATGAAGATGGAGCACAGCCTGGTCGCGCCCTTCGACGGCACGATCGCCGAACTCAACGCCAGCGAAGGCGGGCAGGTGAGCGAAGGCGCGTTGCTGGTGAAGATCGAGAGGGAGGAAACCGCCTGATGGCTGGCAAGTATTTTGATCAGTGGACGATCGGTGAAACGCTGCGCCATGAAATCCGCCGTACGGTGACGGAGACGGACAATCTCCTCTTCTCGACGATGACGCATAATCCGCAGCCGCTGCACATCGATCTGGAAGCGGCGAAGGCGAGCGAATTCGGTCAGATTCTGGTCAACGGCACCTTCACCTTCTCATTGATGGTCGGCCTGTCGGTCGGCGACACGACGCTGGGCACGCTGGTCGCCAATCTCGGCTATGACAAGCTGGTGATGCCCAAGCCTGTCTTCATCGGCGACACGCTGCGCGCCGAGACGGAGGTGACGGACCTCAAACCCAGCAAGTCCCGACCTGGCGCGGGGATCGTCACCTTCACCCACCGCCTGGTCAATCAGCGGGACGAGGTGGTTTGCCAGTGCCTGCGCATGGCGTTGATCAAGGGAAGCGAGGGGTGAAATGGCTGGCGGAGGAGCCCGGTCGTCCGGATGGGCTCCTCCGCCGGTTGCTTATTTCGATCGCGCGTCAGCCCCGGCAGGGGTGAGCGTGGCGGGCCGCGATACCAGCGCTCCATCGAAGGCGATCGGCAAGGTCGGCAATTGGGTTTCCCGGCCGTCGGGCAGTGTCACCGGCTCCAGCAGGCCGGTGGCCAGCAAATGCGGATCGTCGAACATGTCCTCGGGCTTGCCGATCGGCGCGAAGGGGATGCCGGTGCCTTCCAGCCGCTCGATCACCTCGGCGCGGGTGAAATTGCCGATCAGGGCGCGGATCTGCGGCAGGATATGATCGCGCTGGAGCACGCGTTCATTGTTCCGGCGCAGGCTTTCGTCGGCCCAGAGATCGTCGAGACTGAAGAGCTGGCAGAATTTTTCCCATAGTGCATCGGTGACGACGCCGATGAAGACGGGATCGTCCCTGGTTTCGAACACGTCGTAGATCGCCCAGGCGGAAATGCGCGCGGGCATGGGGCTGGCTGCCTTACCCGTGACGGCGAGCTGCGCCATATGCTGCCCGACAAGATAGACCGTCGTTTCGAACAGCGATGCCTGGACGAGTCGGCCTTTGCCGGTGCGGTGCCGCTCTTCGAGCGCGGCGAGCACGCCGATCACGCCGAACATGCCCCCGGTGACGTCGATCACGCTGGACCCGGCGCGCAGCGGGCGTCCCGGCGGGCCGGTCATATAGGCAAGGCCGCCCATCATCTGCGCCACTTCATCGAGCGCGGTGCGCTTTTCATAGGGGCCGGGAAGGAAACCCTTGGCGGAACAATAGATGAGGCGCGGGTTGAGTTCAGCGAGCGCGTCATAGCCCAGGCCAAGCTTGTCGAGCGCGCCAGGACGGAAATTCTCGATCAATATGTCAGCACCGGCCGCCAGCGCCTTTGCTTCGGCGATGCCCTCGGGCGATTTGAGGTCGAGGGAAACGCTCTGCTTGTGGCGGTTATACATGGGGAAATAGCCCGCGCCCGAGCCCAGCAGCGTGCGCGTCTTGTCCCCTTCGAGCGGTTCGACCCGAACGACCTCCGCCCCCAGCGCGGCGAAGATCGAGCCAGCGGCCGGGCCCATCACCATATGAGTGAATTCGACGACCTTCAGGCCGGCGAGAGGTGCAGGAGCGGTCATGCCGGCACCTGCGCGAAGCCGAGCGGCAGGCCCGCGTCCGGGGTGAAGCCGTAAAGGGGTTCGCCGGGCAGCGCGTCGGTAATGATGCCGCGCACCTTCAGCAGCTTTTCGAGGTCGACCCCCGTTTGGCACCCCATGGCTTCCAGCATGAATATCAGATCCTCCGTAACGATATTGCCCGATGCGCCCGGCGCGAAAGGACAGCCGCCCAGCCCGCCCAGCGAGGCGTCGAGCGTGGTGATGCCTTCCTCCAGCCCGGCGAGGGCATTGGCGAGGCCAAGGCCCCGCGTGTTGTGGAGGTGCAGCGTGTTGAGCCGGTCGGCGCCGACCTCCGCCTTGACGCGCCGGACGAGGCGCTTGACCTGAGCGGGATTGGCATAGCCGGTGGTATCGGACAGGCCGACTTCGGCGGCGCCCGCTTCGATGGCGGCGGCGGCGAGGCGGACGACATTATCCTCGTCCACCGGCCCCTCGATGGTGCAGCCGAAGGCCGTGGCAAGGCCGACCTCGAAATGGGGGCGCGTCGATGGCGGCTGCGCGGCGACCAGTTCGGCGATGGCGCGGATTTCGCCAAGGACGGCGGCATGATCCTTGCGGACATTCTTCAGGCTGTGCGTTTCGGACATGGAAAAGGGCAGCGACATTTTCTGGCTGCCCGCCGCCACGGCCCGCTCGGCGCCCTTGAAATTGGGGACGAGCACGGCGACCGCGAGGCCCTCTATCCCTTTCGCGAAGGCGACCAGTTCGGCGGTGTCGGCCATCTGGGGCAGGAGCGAGGGTGGGACGAAGCTGCCCACTTCGATCTCCGGCACGCCGGCGGCGGCTTCGGCGGCGATCCATGCCTTCTTCGCTTCGAGCGGCATGACCCGGCTGATGCTTTGCAGCCCGTCGCGGGGCCCGACTTCGCTGATGTGGATGCGCGTCATGGCATCAAGTCTCCAAGGTAGATCCAGGGGCGCGCGACCTTGTCGGCGGTCTGGAAGGCGGCGATGTCCGCCCGGCTTTTAAGGGTGAGGTCGATCGGGTCGAGGCCTTCGAACAGCATCGCCTTGGCTTCCGCCCCGATCTCGAACGACCAGTGCAGGCCGTCCTGAAGGGCCACGGTCTGCGCGGCCAGATCGATCGTCACAAGGCCACCGTCATGGCCGATCGCGGCAATGGCGTCGTCGTCGAGCACGACCGGAACGATGCCGTTGCGCGTGCAGTTCCCCGCGAAGATCGGCGCGAAACTCGGCGCGATCACGGCGCGGATGCCATATTCGGCCAGCGCCCAGACCGCATGTTCGCGGCTCGACCCGCAACCGAAATTGCGGCCGCCCAGCAGGATTTCCGCCTGCGCATAGGCAGGCTGGTTGAGGATGAACTGCGGATCGGGATCGCGACCGCCCGGCGTCAGATAGCGCCATGGCGCGAAAAGCCCCTCGGCCAGTCCCGTCTTGCCCGTGCTTTTCATCTCGCGCGAGGGGATGATCGCGTCCGTGTCGATATTGTCGCGGATCAGCGGCGCCGCGATGGCGGTGAGCGTGGTGAAGGGCTTCATGCCGCAATCTCCCGCGGGTCGGCGATGCAACCGGCGATGGCGCTGGCGGCGACGGTTTCCGGGCTGGCGATATGGGTGCGGATATTCGGTCCCTGGCGCCCTTCGAAATTGCGGTTGGTGGAGGAAATGACCCGTGATCCTGCGGGGAAGCTCTCACCCCCGGCATAGAAGCACATGGAACAGCCGCTCATGCGCCATTCGAAACCGGCCTGCGTGAAGATGCGGTCCAGCCCTTCCGCCTCGGCGGCGCGGCGCACCGCCATGGAGCCGGGCACGACCAGCGCCTTGATGCCCGACGCGACATGGCGCCCCTTCAGCAGCGCGGCGGCGCGGCGAAGATCGGACAGGCGGCCGTTGGTGCAACTGCCGATGAAGGCGGCGTCGATCGGCATGCCGATCAGTTTCTGGCCGGGTTCGACGCCCATATAGGCGACCGGCCGTTCGGGCGGATTGGCGGGCACGCTGCCGGAAATGCCGGTGCTGTGCTCGGGCGAGGTGCCCCAACTGATCATCGGTTCGATCGCTGACGCGTCGATGTCGATCTCTATGTCGAACCGCGCGCCTTCATCGGAGGGGAGCGTCTGCCAGTCAGCGACCGCCCGGTCGAACATCGCATCGCGGGGGGCATAGCGGCGGTCGCGAAGCCAGTCATAGGTCTTCGCGTCGGGGGCGATCATGCCGGTCATGGCGGAAAATTCGGTCGCCATGTTGCAGAGGGTCATGCGCCCCTCCATGTCCAGCGCGCGGACCGCTTCCCCGGCGAATTCGACGGCATAGCCCTTGCCGCCGCCCGCGCCGTGGCGCGCGATCAGCGTCAGGATCATGTCCTTGGGCGTGACGCCGGGTGCCAGCGTGCCGGTGAAGGTGACGCGCATGGTCTTCGGGCGGGTCAGGCGCAGCGTGCCGGTCGCCATGGAATGTTCGGCTTCCGACGAGCCGATGCCCCATGCCAGCGCGCCGAACGCGCCCTGCGTGCAGGTGTGGCTGTCGGGCGCGATCAGCGTGCAGCCGGGCAGGACGATACCCATTTCAGGCGAGACGACATGGACGATGCCCTGGTCCGGATCGGTCACGTCGAACAGGGTGATGCCCGCTTCCCTGGCGGCGGCCCGCGTTTCGGTGATGAAGGCCTGTCCTCCGGGCATCAAGGTCTGGTCGCCCCGGCCCGGCCGGGTATCGACGATATGGTCCATCACGCAAAAGACGCGCGATGGGTCGGCCACCGGGCGGCCCGCTGCCTTCAGGCTGTTGAGGGCAGCAGCGCCGGTCCGCTCGTGCAGGAAGATCCGGTCGATCGCCAGCAGCTCCGCGCCGCCGGCGAGACCGGCAACGACGTGCCGGTCCCAGATTTTTCCGAACAGGGTCTGGGGATCAGACAGTCTGAGCCTCCATTTCCTTTTCCACCGCCGCCCAGTCGCGGCTGACCAGCTTTTCCTGGATCGCGGTGCGCGTTTCCAGCAGGCCGTTGCGGATCCAGTGCCAGGTGCGGCAGCGGGTCAGGCCGTCATCCGCAAGCTGGATCATCTCGTAGAGATAGAGGCTGGGATCGCCCTGGCGCTGCCAGTAGAGCATGACGGTGCGGTTATATTCGTCGAGCCCGACTTCGGCGGCCCAGCCCTTGATCAGTTCATTGTCCCACCATACGCGCTTGTCGTGATAGGCGGCGGGGAAATCGCGGACTTCGGTGCGGCCATCGTCCCACAGATAATGGTTGGTCTGGTGATAGGGGAACTCGCCGCCTTCGGGGAAGCGGCAGAACAGGCGCGACTTGTGCTCGTCGATCTTCTCGCCGGCCGCATTATAATAGGTGTAGACCCCGTCCCACACGCCCTCATGGCGCGCGAGCAGTGGCATGTCTTCGCGAATTCCCATTTGATGCTCCCTTTCAGAAACCTTGTGGTGACCAGATGTCGGCACGGGCCTGCGCCCAGTCGGCGCGTTCCCATGTGAGCGGGGCGGGCGCGGCGGCGATCAGCGCGTCGCGATCCGCCGATGCCAGCACTGCCAGCAGCGCGCGGCCCGCGCGGGCGCGGATCAGGCTGCGATGTTCGATGGCAAGCGCTTCCGGCGCAATGTCCGTGGCGGTGAAGGGAACGGCATGGGCGGCCTTCGCCTCGAACCAGGGCCAGAAGAAATGGCCCGCGCGCACGGCGTTCCATGCGGCGTTGAGATAGGCGCCATGACGGTCGGGCGTCTGGTCCGGAATGGCCTTTTCCGCCCAGAGCGATGCATTTTCCGGCAGCGGGAGATGCGCGTCGACCGCGCCCCAGCCACGGGCACCGACCTGCGTTGCGACCTTCGCGGCGAGCAGTGCGGAAAAGCCTTCGCCGATGATCGTTGGCGCTTTTGCCTTGCTGATCCCGCTGATGATGGCCGCTGCAATCGCCGTCCAGCTTTCCATGTCGGGCGCGAAGCTTGGCTGCCAGTCGTCCGACAGGCCATGGCCCGGCAGATCGATCGCCAACGCATCACCGCTGTCGAACAGCTCGGCGGCGCGGCCGGGGGCGTGGATCAGCACCGTTTCGGCTTCCGGATTGCCCTGCCAATGGATCAGCCCGCTGAAACCGGCGCTGTCCACATGGACAAAGCCGCCGTCCTGGCTTTCCGCGATGGCGGGACAGGGGAGGGCGTCGGCGGCGTGCAGATGCGCCAGGCAGGCATCTTCCAGATCGGCGGGGGTTGCCACCGCTTCGGCCCGCCAGCTCGGCGGCATGGCGCCGAGGCGGGCGATATGGGCTTGCAGGGGGTCGCCATTATAGGCGGCGATCAGCACGGGAATGGTTTCCGCATCGGTCGCGGGGATGTCGCGCGGGGCGCGAAGCACCGCGCCATAGCCCGCGCGGTAGGCGTCGCCGCTGTCGAGCATGTCGCGGATCACCGCGTCGGTCTTGACCGGATCGTCATGGGCGACGCTGATCCGCGCCCCGTCGCGCACGTCGAACCAGGGGAAGAACCAGGTCTGTTCGATGATGCGGTTCCACAGCCAGGTCAGATGTTCGCCATAGCCGCTGGGCTGGAAGGGCGGCAGATAATCCTTGTCGAAGATCGCCATTTCCTCCGGCGTCCAGACGGCGTAGCCGCCGGTCGCCAGCGCGGTGAAGCGTTCCGGGTGACGCTTGACCGCGCCGACCAGGATGATGCCGCCCGAATGGAAGCCATAGGCCGCCGTTTTCTGGATACCCAGCGCGTCCAGCAGTCCGACCAGCGCTGCCGAAAAGGCCTCGATGTCGGGATTGCCGGGCAGGGCGTCCGACTGGCCGAAGCCCGGCGTGTCGGGCGCGATGCAGGTGAAATGCTGCGCCCATTTGCGCATCAGCGGCTCATATTCGGCCGAGCTGCGCGGGCTCTGGTGGACCATCAGCAGGGTCGGTCCCGAGCCTGCCTTGCGATAGTGGACGCGGCGGTTGCCGACGCGGATGAAGTGGCGGGTGATCGTCATGCCGCCTAATTTGTCCGGACAAATTCCACTCGACAAGTCTTTTTTGCAAACTACTGTACGAATCACGATTTTGCAGGAGTTTCACATGGTGCTGCTGGGTACGAACATGGTCTGTGACGGGCGGACCGCGCGACAGATTTTCGAGGAAGTGATGGCGAATCCGGCTCGGAACAAATTCGGATTCGGGGAGAAGCTGGCGATCGTGAATGTCGACTTCCAGCAGGCCTATACACGGACCGACATGTTCAAGACGGCCTATGAAACGGACCCGCGCCAGATCGAATATGCCAACACCATATCCCGCCTTGCCCGCGAAAGGGGCATGCCGGTGATCTGGAGCCGCGTGGGGTACAAGGATGATGCGGGCGATGCGGGTGTCTGGGGCACGCGCACCGACACGCCGGATTCGCTCCAGAACATCAAATATGGCAGCGAACGCCATGCCTTCGACCCGCGTTGCGAGATCGATGCCGACGACCTGCAATATACCAAGCGCATGCCGTCGGCCTTCTTCGAAACGCCGCTCAATAGCTATCTGCGCTGGCACAAGGTCGACACGGTGGTCGTCACCGGCGGCAGCACGTCGGGCTGCGTGCGCGCCACGGCGGTCGACGCGCTGTCCTATGGGTTCCGCACGATCGTTCCGATCGAGACCTGCGCGGACAAGCATGAAAGCTATCATTTCGCCAACCTCACCGATCTTCAGCTCAAATATGCGGATGTGGAGCCGGTGCAGGCGGTGATCGACTGGCTGGAGGCGCGCTGATGAGCGAGGCGCAGAAGGCCGATCCGGGACTGTACGACTTCGTCCCCTATCGCAACCGCAGCAAGATCGTCTGGCCGGGCGGCAAGAAGGTGGCGATCTGGGTCGCGCCCAATCTGGAATATTATGAAATCGACCCGCCGGCCAATCCGCATCGGAAAAGCTGGACGAAACCGCATCCCGATGTCGTGGGCTATGCGCATCGCGATCATAGCAACCGGGTGTCGCACTGGCGCATGGCGGACGCCATGTCCAAATATGGCTTTCCCGGCTCGGTTTCGCTGTCGGTCGCGCTGTGCCAGCATCATCCCGACGTGGTGAAGGATGCCAATGAACGCGGCTGGGAATTTTTCAGCCACGGCATCTACAACACCCGTTACACCTACGGCATGGATGAAGCGCAGGAACGCGCGATCATAGAGGATTCGATCCGCACCGTGCGCGATGCGACCGGGCAGACGATCCGGGGCTGGCTGGCGCCCGCGCTGACGCATACGCCGCGCACGCTGGACCTGATCGCGGAATATGGCCTCGACTATACTTGCGACCTTTATCATGACGACCAGCCGCAACCGGTGAAGGTGCAATCGGGCAAGTTGATCTCCATCCCCTATAGTCTGGAGGTCAACGACCATTATGGCTTCTTCGTCTACAATATGTCGCCGCGCGAATATGCCGACACGCTGATCCGCCAATATGAACGCCTTGCGGAAGAGGGGGAGACGTCCGGCACGGTCATGTGCATTCCCCTGCACGCCTATCTGATCGGCCAGCCGCACCGCATCGGCCCCTTTGCCGAGGTGCTGCGCCATATCGCGGAGGACGGACGCGCCTGGATCGCGCGGGCGGGCGAGATTGCCGACCATTATTACGACCATCATTATGCGGAGGCCGCTCATGGCGCTTGATCCCGCCTATCTCGAATATCCCAAGCGCCGTGAAGGCTATGACCATGATCTTTATCCCTGGTCGTCGATCTTCGATCGGAAGCCCGTGGCCTGGCCGGACGGCAAGCCGGTCGCGGTCTGGCTGTGCGTGAGCCTCGAATGGTTTCCGATGACGCCGTCGGACACGCCATTCCGGGCGCCCGGCCACATGCAGACGAGCTATCCCGACTATCGTCATTATACGGCGCGGGAATATGGCACGCGGGTCGGTTTCTACCGCCTGCTCGATGCGTTTCGGAAGGCGGGGGTGAAGGCCTCCATCGCGACCAACGGCGCGATTGCCGAGCGCTATCCGCAGATCATCGCGGACATCATGGCGGACGGGCATGAAATCATCGCCCATTCGACCGACATGAACGGCACGATCGCCAGCACTTTGCCCGAAGCCGATGAGCGCGCGTTGATCGCACAGTCGCTCGCCTCCATCGAGGCGGCGGCGGGCAAGCGGCCGGCCGGATGGCTGTCCATCGCCCGTTCGGAAAGCTGGAACACGCCCCGGCTGCTGAAGGAGGCGGGATTGCGCTACACTTGCGACTGGGTGAATGACGAATTGCCCTGGCGTTTCGCCAACGGGCTGGTCAACCTGCCGCTCAACCATGAACTGTCGGACCGGCAGATCATCACCGTGCAGCAGCAGTCGGCGGACAGCTATGCGCAGCAGATGGTCGATGCCTTCGACTGGCTGGTGAAAGAAGCGGCCGATCATGGCGGACGCGTCCTGCCGCTGCACATCACCCCCTATATCATGGCGCTTCCCTATCGCATCGCCGCGTTCGAGGCATTGCTCCAGACCCTTGCCGCGCGTCCCGAGGCATGGTTCGCGACCGGCGAGGAGATTGTGACCAGTTGGGAGGGACAGCAATGAGCCTGGCGGTCGTCAATCCACGCACGGGGCAGGTGGATTACAGCATCACTCCGCTCGACGGGCAGAATATCGCCGCGATCGCCACGGGGTTGCGGCAGGCGCAGATCGGCTGGGCGGCGCAGTCGCCGGAACAGCGGGGCGTCGTGCTGCGTGCCTTGGCCGAAGCGATGGGCCGTCATCGCGGCCCGTTGATCGAGGCGCTGACCGCGGATACCGGGCGGGCGGCGATCTCCGCGATCGAGGTCGATGCCATGACCCGGACGCTGATCCGCTGGGCCGACAGCGCGCCCGCGATCATCAAGGCGGCGCAGGTACAGGATCGGCCGACCGGCATTCCCACGATCACGACCACGACCCGGCTGGTGCCCTATGCGCTGCTGGGGGTCATCAGCCCATGGAACTTCCCGCTGACGCTGGCGCTGATCGATGCGATTCCGGCACTGGCGGCGGGATCGGCGGTGATCATCAAGCCATCCGAAGTGACGCCGCGCTTCATCCGTCCGCTGATGGCGGCCATTGCGGAAGTGCCGGAGATTGCGGGCGTGCTGACCCTGATCGAAGGGGATGGCGCGACAGGTGCGGTGCTGGTCGATCAGGTCGATTTCATCGCCTTCACCGGATCGGTCGCCACAGGGCGCAAGGTGGGGGAGGCCGCCGCGCGCGCCTTCATTCCCGCCAGCCTGGAACTGGGCGGCAAGGACCCGATGCTGATCCTGGCCAGCGCCGATCCGGGAAAGGCGGCGGACATCGCCCTGCGCGCGTCGGTCCTGAACACCGGGCAGGCCTGCCAGTCGATCGAGCGGGTCTATGTCGCCCGCGCCATCGCCGAGCCGTTTCTGGCGGCGCTGGTGCGCAAGGCGCGGGCCACGCGGCTCAACTATCCCGATGTGCATGCGGGGGACATCGGCCCCTTCATCTTCGGCAGGCAGGCGGGCATCGTTCAGGCACAGATCGACGACGCCGTGGCAAAGGGCGCGCGCCTATTGGCGGGCGGTCAGGTCGAAACGCTGGGCGGTGGCCGATACCTCCGCCCGACGGTTCTGGTCGACGTGACGCCGGACATGGCGATCATGGAGGAGGAGACGTTCGGGCCGGTCATTCCGGTGAGGATCTTCGATACCGAGGATGAGGCCGTTGCCCATGCGAACAGCGGCATATTCGGTCTGTCTGCCGCCGTGATCGCAGGGAGCGTGCAGGAGGCGGAGGCGGTCGCGGTGCGGCTGAATGCGGGCGGGGTATCCATCAATGACGGATCGCTGACGGGGCTGGTCTGGGAGGCCGAGAAGTCGAGCTTCGGCAAAAGCGGGCTGGGGCCATCGCGCATGGGCGAAAGCGGCCTGTTGCGCTTTTTCCGCAGGCAGGCGCTGATCCGTCAATCCGGCGATGCGCTGCCGCTGGCCGCCTATTCGGAAGAAGCGCTGGGCGGTTGATCGAAGCCGGGGGTGATGCAACGCCCCCGGCCAGGAAGGCGGTTCAGCGTTCCAGTTCCACCAGTTCGTACCAGGTCTGCATATAGCCGCCGACGCCGCCCCGCACGAAGACGGCGTCGCTGTCGGCCGTGACCCACATGTCATAATGGGGGTGGGGAGTGCCGCCCATGCCGGGGCCTTCGTCGTCGATGAAGCGGAAATGGCGGCAGTCGAAGGTTCCGGCTGCGACCGTGACGGTTTCGTCGCCGACATATTCCAGGCCGATCTGCACCTCGGCGATGAGAGGTGGGGTGGCGCCGCGATGGTCGGGAGAAGGCAGGAAGACGCGGATCTTGCGGCGATGCGGACCCTTCGACACATCCATGCAGCGGGTCGTATAGCCATCGCCGGCAATCGGATGCGTGCCAAAGCCGTCGATCCGTCCGGCATAGGGCATTTTCTGCGAAATGCGGCCGATGGAGGGACCGTAGCTTTCGCATTCGATCAGCCCGCCATTCTCGCCGGGCGTGTGGTGGAGCCAGCCTGATCCCATATACTCGTCACCCACCGTCAGGTGGACGTGCAGATCCTGCGGTTGTCCCTGGCCGTCCAGCACATAGACGATGTCGCGCATCACCGTGGGGGCGGGCTCCTCTATCTCGCAGCGCGCGCGGAAGATGGTGCTGCCGTCGCCATGATGGGTGAAGCTGAACCATTCGCGGCCCCGCTCCCGATCCAGCATTTCGGGCTTTTTCGATGTGTAGCGGATGCGACCGCTGATGGTCCTGTGCTGCATCAGCTGTTCTTCAGTTCGATGCTGATTTCGGCCGTGGGCCGTTCGGGCGCTGCCTGCATCGCTTCCATCTCCTGCTGCATGCCGCGCATGATGCGGGCGACATATTCCTTGGTGGCGACGGCGCGCTCATAGGCGGCGTCACCCGTCGCCTGATAGGCTTCGATATCGGCGCGGCTGATCGTGCCCTTGTCGTCCAGAAGGCGTTCGACCGTGTCGAGCCGTTCCTTGAGCACCGCCACTTCGCCCGCGACCGCCATCAGGATGGACAGCGTGCGTTCGGCGTTGAAATCGTGCAGCGTGTCGGGGCGTTTACCCTTGGCGCGCTTTCCTGCGCGGGCGATATAATCCACGTCATTGTCACTCATGCTTCGGGTTTCCACGCTCCATAGGCATTCCAGGCGGCGGCACGGCCATGATCTTCCTCCGCGCCCTCGGCAGCGGCGGGGAAGATGGTGCGGTCGACCACGGCCAGCACGCGGGCGGTGAACTGGCAGTCGCGCGGCAGGCCGGCGTCCTCCATCACCTGTTTCAGGTCCAGCGCATGCATCGCCGACCAATAGGGTTCGTTGTTGTTGAAGGCGTCCCAGTCGCGGATGAACTGTTCGTACAGCGGCATGTCGTCGCTATATTGCGGCTGTTCCAGATGGAACATGAGGCCGCCCGGCGCCAGCACGCGCTCGCTTTCGGCGATGATCTTCGGCAGCGCCTTGCCCGACAGTTCGTGCAGATACATGGTGGTCTGCACCCAGTCGAAATGGCCGTCGGGGAAACGGCTCATATCCTCGGCATTCATCTGGATGAAGGTGATGTTGGTCGCGCCCAGCGACTGGGCGCGGGCATGGGCATAGCGCAGCACGGCCGCGCCCGTGTCGATGGCGATCACCTCCGCATCGGGGAAGGCGAGCGCGAGCGGCACGATATTATGGCCGACGGTGCAGCCCAGATCGAGGATGCGGCGGGGCTGCCAGTCGGGGCGCTCCTTGCGCACCCATTCGACCAGCGCCTGCCCGCCGCCGTCCGACAGCGCGCCCAGCCCGCCCGCGGTGGTGGCGAAGAGGCCGCTGTCATAATTGGCGCCCGCCGACATGTCGCCGGGGCGTTCCTCCCCCTGATAATTGCCCGGCATGCAGTGGATGTCGACCGCATCCATATAGTGCGGGATGGGGAGGTCGGGATCGAGCTGGAGCGTCTCGCGGCCCTCATTATACTGGCGCACCTTCGCGCTCAGTTCATCGATCTGGCGCAGCGTGATCGAACGGCCGTTCTGCTGGCGCATTTCCATCGAATTGCGTTTCAGCGCCGACCAGTAGCGGTGCCAGGGGTCCTGGTTCATCGCATCGCGGATTTCGAAACGATCCTGCGGATCGCGGCCATGGTCCGCCTGGAAAGCGGGCAGGACGCGCGTGTCATAGGCGATCCTGTTGCCCGCGCCGATCGATCCGGACAGATATTTGTTGAATGCCGTCAGGAAATTGTAGCGCGCCGCCTCGTCATGGGTCGGCTGGGGGAAGACCGCATGCTGGGCGACGGCGGTATAGGGCGGGGGTACATCCTGTTTCATATCAGTCCATCCTTCGAAAGACGGTCGATCACCTGTTCCTGCACCTTCAGGAAATGGTCACGGTCGGGCACCTTTACCACCCCGTCGGCGATCAGGCTGTTGGCGGGTTGATGCGTTTCCCCGCCATAGACGGGGGCGAAAAGCTCCAGCCGCTGGCGGGCGAGGAAATTGCTCATGCCGGGCTTGCGCCGCTGGGCGCGCAGGGCGTTGATGTCGACATCGGCAAAGGCGGTGAAGGTTTCGCCGGGGCTCGATTCCGCGAGCGGATTGCCCTTATAGTCGATGACGATCGAATTGCCGTCGGCGGACGCCAGCGGCATGGCCGATCCTTCGATCCCGGCCGTGTTGGCGGAGATGACATAGGCGATATTCTCGAACGCGCGGGCGCGCTTGGCGACCTGCTTGGGCGTGGCGAGCGGCGATCCGACCTCCGAGGAGGAATGGACGAAAATCTCCGCCCCGCGCAACGCATGGGCGCGCGCGATTTCGGGGTAGAGGATTTCTTCGGACGCGATGGCGGCGAGGTTGCCGATCTCCGTCCGGGCGACGGGGAACACGCCGTCCAGCCCGTAAATGTCGAGATATTTCGACCAGACGTCATGCGGCGTCGGCGCGAACATCGAATTGAGCCGGCGATAGCGCAGCACGACCTGGCCCGATGGCGCGACGACGAAGCTCGTCTGGAAATAGAGGCCGGGGAAATGCGGATCGCGTTCATAGGCGTTGCCCGCCAGGAACAGGTCCTGCGCGGCGGCGATCCGGCCCAGCGCCTCATATTCCGGGCCGTCCATGTCCAGCGCCGCCTTTTCCGCGAAGTCGGGAATCGAGATGCGGCCGGGATAGCTGGTCAGGAAATATTCGGGCAGCACCGCGAGGCGCACGGGGCTGCCGCCATATTGCTGGATGAAGACGGAGGAGGCGCGCAGCTTGACGCCGATCTCCTCGATCATCGCCAGCATCTGGGCGGTTGCGGCGGCGCGGTCAGGCAGCCGCTCGACCGAGCGGGCGGCTATCTGAAGCGCGAGGGCGGCATAGGGCTTGACGGCGCTCATCGCGTCACAGCCCCAGGCTGCCGGGGTTCATCAGCCCCTGGGGATCGACGGTCTGCTTGACCGCCCTTAGCAGGGTCCAGGCGCGCGGGTCGCTGGCCTCTTCCAGCGGGTATGTGCGGGCGACCTGGAGGTGGGTCGCGCCGAGATCGCGGAAAATCCGGACGATCTCCTTGCGTAGCCGGTCGACCACGGCGCGCGACGTCGCGTTGGCGGGGAAGCGGTTGAGCTTGGCGAGATGGCTAGGTTCCAGCGATCGGCAATGCAGTTCCTCCAGCGCGTCGGGCCAGAAGAAGACCGGCTCGATCAGGCAGGTGGAGCGGCTGACAGCAGCAAGCATGGCGCCCGCCGCGACGCCTTGGGCTTCCATCTCGGCCTTGTTCGCCTCGAACAGCGCCTGGATGCGGTCCCATGCCTCGATCAATCGGCTGTGGGGCAGGAAGCCGTGGACGGGAACCCAGCGCTCGCCATCCGGGCCGACCATCGAATTGACGGGCGGGAAGGGATTGGCGCGCATGATCTTGGGAATGGTGTTTTCGATGGCCTTGCCGCCATGTTTCACCGCGATCGCCTCGATCGCCTTCATGTCGGCGTCGACCGCGCTTTGATAGCGGCCCTCGCAGATCAGGTGCAGCGAGAAGGGCACGTCGTCGAGGAAGGAGCGGCCGGCGGCGACGACCTTCGCGCCCTCCTTCAGCGCCTTGAGGACGGAGCCCTGCGCCTTCATCATGTTGACCAGTGACTTGGCATCCTTGGTCAGGCTGTCGCGCTTCATGCGCTGGGCCTGAAGATAGGGGTCGAAGCCGAAGCTTTCGGAGGCCAGCCCTTCGCGGGCGATCGCGCTCATCGCGCTGAAGAAGGCATTGGCGTCGGGGAAGGAGAAGGAGCCATAGGAGAAGGCGGTGCCTTCGCGCACCAGCTTCAGGGTGATGGTCGCCTTGACGCCCAGCGCGCCGCAGTCGGCGGCGAACAGCCCGGTGATGTCGGGGCCGAAGGGACGGAAGAAATTGCTGCCGGTCGACAGGATCGTGCCATCGGCCAGCACCACCTCGAAGCTGAGCGCGGCGTCGACCACCGTGCCGCCCAATGCGCCCCAGAAGACGCCGTTCTGGCTCATGCCGCCGCCGACCGTGGCGTTGATGCCCGACAGCGTGCCCCAGGCGAGCGCGCGCAGCCCCCTGGGCTTGAGCGTGCGTTGCAGCTTGTCCCAGGTGCAGCCGGATTCGACCGTGACGGTCATGTCTTCCTCGTTGAGGTCGAGGATGCGGTTCATCGATCCGGTGTCGATCAGCAGCGCCCCGGCCTCCGGCGCAAGATAGCCGCTGGTGTAGCTCATGCCGCCACCCCGCGGGACGATGGCCACCCCCGCCTGCGTCGCTGCCGCGATGCCGCGGGCTAGCATGTCCTTGTCGGTGGGACGGAACACGGCAAGGACGGTCGGGCCGGTGCTGAACACGTCCTGGGAATGATAGGCGCGTTCGGCGGCGTCGGTGATCAGCGCTTCGGCGCCGACGGCCTCGGTGATCGCCGCGAGGGCGAGATCATCTTGGGGAGCGAGAATTTCCACGTCAATTTCCTGAACGGAGCGTTTTGAGGTCGGGATAACGGCCGAGCGCCAACAACAGCGCGCCGCCGACCGCGAACATGGCCATCGCCACGCCAAGGATCAGATCATAGCCGCCGGTGCGGTCGCGCACCATGCCGTAGACGATCGGTGAGATGGCGGAGCCGATGGCGAAGGGCATATAGAGCACGCCGTAGATGCGGCCATAATGCGCCATGCCGAAATATTTGGCGGCAAGATAGGCGATGATGTCGGATTCCGTTCCAGCCGCGAAGCCCAGCAGGAAACCGCCGACGATCACATGGCTGAGCGACGCGTTCGTGCCCATCAGCAGCCAGCAGGCGATGGCGGGCAGCAGCAGCGCAGGGAAGGCGACGCCCGGCGCCCAGAAACGGTCGAACATATAGCCGACGAGCAGTCGCCCAACGAGGATGCCGATGGCGACCACGCCCAGCACGCTTGCGGCGACCTGCGCGGAGAAACCGTGCAGGCCGACAATCTGCGCGATATGGATATGCGCCCCGCCATAGGCGAAGGCGGTCAGCAGGATCGAGGTAAAGAGGATCCAGAAACGGCCGCCGCCCATGGCCTCCTTCAAGGTGATGCCGAAGATGGTCCCGGTCGCGTCGGCCACGCCTTCAGGACGTTCGTCGGGCCGGGGCTCGCGGAACCACAGGAAGGCGAGGGGGATGGCGACGAGCAAAGGCAGCAGCGCGACGACCGGGAAGGCCATCCGCCAGCCCCCGGCCGAAATGGCCCTTTGCGCGATCTGCGGCACGACCATGGCGGCCAGGCTGGTGCCCAGCAGCATGATGCCCAGGGCCAGACCGCGATGGCGGTTGAACCACATGCTGATCGCGCGGCTCCAGGTGACGGGCGTCGAACCGATGCCGATCGCGCCCAGCACCGCCCAGAAGAGCAGATAGCCGATCTTGGAAGCAGGCAGGAAATAGAAGGAGCCGAAGACGACGCCGAACAGGAACAGCGACCAGAGCACGACCGGACGGACGCCGAAACGGTCCGAAAGCGCGCCGTAAAAGGGCGCGAGCAATGCGGCGATGATGCCAAAGACGGTGACGCCCGCGCTGGTGGCGGCGAAATCCCATCCGAATTCCGCGCTGACCGGCCCCATGACCAGCGGCAGGACGTTGAACGGCAGCGGTGACGCGCCACACGCGACCCCGATCAACGCCGCCGCGAGCGGCTTGGCACCTAATCTGAATTCCGAGCGCGCGCCGGTGGCGATCGTCATGCCTGGACCATTTCCTTGTATTACAGTGTCATAACGCGACATCTCGGACCTATTCCAAGCTGCCGCCCGGCAAGGATGCGCTTTGCAGTCCTGCCGGGCGGGGAGGTTACTAGAAGTTGTAGCGAGCGCGCGCCACCCAGGTCATGGGCGGGTCGATATAGCGCGTGTTCGCCAGGGACGTGTTGGCAGCCGTCTTGTTGAGGCAGTTGGTGCAGGACACCGAAAGCTGCCACTTCTTGTCCGCGCCGTTCAACGCCAGGCCGGCATTGACGAACCAGGCCGATGGGGTGAACGAGCCATTCAATATCTCGTCGCCGCCGTAGGGATTGGCCGGATAGGTGCCGTTGGTCCCCGTGATCGAACCTGAGTAGATCGTATAATTGGCGGCGTTGGTTTCCTGGCTGCTACGATAGCTGGCGTTGAGGGAGGGAACCAGCGACAGGCCGCTGCCGCCCAGCGGCATCGTGTAGTTGCCGCCCAAGGCGATCGTCCAGTTCGGCACACGCGTCGGATCGGCGATGGTGCCGTCCGGGGCGACGATGCCCACGCCGCAGGATGCCGTGGTACCGGTGCCGCCAGGGATATTGCCCGCGGCGATCAGGGCCTGGCATGCCTTCTGCTGCGCATTGACCGACTGGATGCCATATTCGTCAAAATCGGGCGCGTTGCGATCGATCTTGAACTTGGCGTCCTGATAACCGGCGTTGACGTAAAGGTTCAGCCCTTCGACCGGCACGACAGTGAACTCGGCCTCTATGCCCTTGTTCGTCATGTCGGCGAAGTTGCGGGTGATGAAGGTGGCCGAGCCATTGGGATTGACCAGAGCGGAAGGCGTCTGGAGATCGTTGACGTCCATGTAGAAGAAGGTGAGGTTGGCGCGAAGGCGGCGGTCGAACCATTCGGATTTGATGCCGGTTTCATAGCTCCAGACCTTTTCGGGTCCGAAGGGAAGGAAGGACGTGACAGATGTCGCGCGCGCGTTCCAGCCGCCTGACTTGAATCCGCGCGTCGCCGAGGCGAAGAGCAGGATGTCTTTATTGACCTTGTAATTGATCGCGAAGCGCGGCGTCCATTGTTTGGTCTTCAGCTTGTTGGGAATCTTCAGTCCCGAAGGCCCGACAAGATTGAAGGTGTCGAGGCAGGTCGCCTCGATCGTGCCGTCATTACAGCTCGCTCGGTTGTCCTGCACCTGCAGGGTCTTGGTTTCGTCGGTGTAGCGGATGCCGCCGGTCAGCTTGATCTGGTCGGTGACGTTGACATCGATCTGGGCGTATCCGGCCAGCGCCTCGGTCTTGTTGCGCAGGATGCGATCCGCCAGCACCAGCGTGCTGGTCGGCGACAGGGTGAAGGTGTCGGCGAAGTCGGTGCGATTGCGTTCAACGAGATAGAAGGCGCCGGTGACATAGTCGATCAGCCCATCGGCGATGCTGCCATTGATCTTGGCTTCCTGGCTGAACTGCTGGTGGGTGCCGTCGTTGAGGATCGCAAACCCGCCCCGCTCATAACCCCGCACGGCTGGAACCGGATTGGCGAGCGAAGGACCGCTGCGTCCGTCATAGAAATCGAGACCATATTGCTGGTCCTGGGCGACGAATCCCGTGATGAGGTTCAGCGTCATCTTTTCCGCCAGGTCGACTTCGAAGTTCGACGTGACGAGATTGGTCGTCGTATAATTGCCCATCAGGAAATATTTCTTGCGACCACTGATCGGCAGCGATGCAAAGGGGGAGTTGGGCGAACTCTTGCCCGAAGGAATGCCGGTGGTGGCGAAACGGCCGTTGCAGTCCGAGGGATTGGCCGGATTGCACTGGAAGTTCAGGATATTCTCGCCGTTGGCGACGATATGCGCGTAGGAGCCGTTCCAGCGGACCGACGGGCTCAATTCACCATGGATGCCGATGCGCGCACCCCAACCGTCATCGTCGTTGATGCGCTGGCCGGTCGTGACGTTCTTCACATAGCCGTCGTCATTCTGCCAATAGCCGGACAGTTTGATGGAAAGGGTGTCGGCCAAGGGCACGTCGACCGAACCGCGGGCGATCTTCTTGTTGAAGCGGCCATAGCCGACTTCCGCGAAGCCGCCGAATTCCTTGCCGGGCTCTTTCAGGATCACGTTGACGGCGCCGCCGGTCGTGTTGCGGCCGAACAACGTGCCCTGCGGACCGCGCAGAACCTCGACCCGCTCGACGTCGAACAGGTTGATGTTATTGGCATTCTGGCGGCTGAGATAGATTTCGTCGACATAGGTGCCGACCGGCGGGTCGAAGGTCGGAATGGTTTCCGTATTGCCCAGGCCACGCAGGTAGAAGGCGTTTGCGGATCCGACGCCGGTATTGTTCATCGACACCAGATTGGGGACGAAGCGACCCAGTTCGAGTGTGCTGGAAACGCCCTGGCTGCGCAGTTGATCCGCCGAGAAGGCCGATACCGCGATCGGTACATTTTGCAGGCTTTCCGAACGGCGCTGGGCGGTAACGACGATTTCCTGGATGCCGCCGCCCGATTGATCGCCAGCCTGGACAGGCGTTTGCGAGTTGTTGGTCTGGGCGTGCAGTGGCGTGGCAATGCCTGCGCTCAGCGCGGTCGTCGCTACAAGCAGAAGGCGCTTCATATCATTCTCCCTATTTTTCTGGTTCCGGATCGGCTTGTTCCGCCTGCCGACGATTTTCTAATTTGTCCGGACAAATTTTCATGTAAGCAGGAAGCTGTCAAGCGGCCCTGAGCCATGGAGGAGAAATTTCAGATGTCACTCGCCGATCTGGCCTATCCCAGCCTCGTCTATTTCCACTTGTTTCTCTTTGTTTTGTGGCTCGGCGGCGACGTCGGCGTTTTTCTCGCGGGGCAGCATTTCCGCAAGCGCCACCTCTATACGCTGGACCAGCGAATCGCTCTGTTGAAGCTGCTTGTCCTGGTCGACATGACGCCGCGCACGGCATGGGCCCTGATGGTGCCAGTGTCGCTTTCGGTGGTGACCCTGGGGGGGTATTGGGCGGTGCCGTCCTTGTTGCTGGCAGGTGCCTGGCTGACGGGGCTCGCATGGCTTTGGCTCGTCTGGGACGCGCATTTCCACGACATGACGCCGCGTGCCGCGCGCAACCGGAAAATCGAATTCTGGCTGAAGAATGTGATCACCATCGGCTATTTGGGCCTGGGGATCGTTTCGCTCGCCACGGGCGCGCCGCTGGCCGAAAAATGGCTTGCCATGAAGGCGCTGCTGTTCGGGCTGATCTTCGTTGCCGCCATCATGATCGACGTCGCCTTCAAGCCGGTGGGTCCGCAGCTCGGCCGCCTGCTGAAGGAAGGGTCGAGCGATGAGACGGAGGTGCCGCTGCGCCGCACGATGGACCGTACCCGTATCTGGGTTTTCATCGTTTACGGGCTGCTGATTGTCACCTCCTACCTTGGGACGGTTAAGCCGTTCTGACGGAAAGCGCGGGTCGGCGCTTTTGTGCTTGACTTATAATTTGTCCGGACAAATTTTAGAGCGGTCAACAAAAAGGGTTCCGCGGTGAACACGCCCATCACTCTTTCATCGCTGCTGTTCGTGCCGGGATCGAAGCCGGAGCGCTATGGCAAGGCGCTGGCCAGCAATGCCGATGCCGTGTGCATCGATCTTGAGGATTCGGTCCCCGCACCGGCCAAGGGGGATGCGCGCGCGGCGGCCATCGCGGCGATTGCCGGGGGCGATTCGCGACTCATCCTGCGCATCAACGGCATGACCGCGCGCGCGGGTCTGGAGGACCTGCTCGCGCTGGCCGATGCGCCGGTTCTGCCGTCGCTGATCCTGGTGCCGATGGTGGAAAGTCCGGTGGAGATCGGGATCATCGCCTCTGTACTGGGGGATCGCACCCCGGGCATCGTGCCGCTGATCGAAACGGTGAAGGGCCTGCGGGCGGCGCCGGAAATCGCGGCGACGCCAGGTGTCGTCGCGATGATGTTCGGCGGCGGGGATTTCGCCGCGGAACTGGGTGTCGCGCTGGCATGGGAGCCGCTGCGTTCGGCGCGTGGCGCCTTCGTGATGGCGTGCGCCGGGGCCGCCATTCCGGCGATCGACGTGCCCTTCATTGCGATGGACGACATGGCGGGCCTGTCTCATGAGGCTGCGGCTGCGCATGCGCTAGGTTTCAGCGGCAAGGCGGCCATCCATCCCGCGCAGGTGGACGTGATCAACGCGACCTTCCGTCCGACGGCCGAACAGATTGCTGAAGCGGAAGAGGCGCAAAGGGTTTTCGATGCGGCCGGTGGGGCCGCAGTACGTTTCAACGGCCGCATGCTCGAAGTGCCGATCATGCGGCGATATCAAAGGATATTGGCCATGCGGAGCAAACAAGATGCGTGAAGGCGTTGTAGAAGTCAGCCCCGGACGCTTCCGTGAGACTTTCGGTCGCTACTATGAAGACTTCGTGGTCGGCCACATCTATGAACACCGGCCCGGACGCACCATCACCGATGCCGACAATGTGCAATTCACGCTGCTGACCATGAATACGCATCCGGCGCATTTCGATTATGAATTCGCCAAGAAGACCGAATTTGGAAAGCCGCTGGTCTGTTCGCCGCTGACCGTGGCGCTGATGGTCGGCATGAGCGTTTCGGACGTCAGCCAGAAGGCCGTGGCGAATCTCGGCTGGGACAATATCCGGCTGACCCATCCGATGTTCCCGGGTGACACGATCTATGCGGAGAGCGAAGTCGTCGAGAAGCGGGAATCCAGTTCTCGTCCGGAACAAGGCATCGTCACGGTCAAGACGATCGGCAAGAACCAGGACGGCAAGATTGTCTGCACCTTCAACCGTACCATGCTGATCTGGAAGCGTGGTTTCGGTCCCGTCGACGATTGAAGGGTGAGTGACCATGTCTGAACATGTCCAACGGCATATCGATGCCGACGACGAAGCCGCCCTGCTGGAAACCATCGACCGCTGGATCGAACGCGATGTCCATCCAGTGGTCATGCATCACGACCATAACGACATCTGGCCTGCCGAACTGGTGGAGCAGATGAAGGAAATGGGGCTCTTTGGCGCCACCATCGGCCAGGAATATGGCGGACTGGGCCTGCCGGCCACGACCTATTCCAAGATCGTCACGCGTATTTCCTCCTATTGGATGGCGATCACCGGCATCGTCAATTCGCACCTGATGATGGCGGCGGCGGTCGAGCGTTTCGGTACGGAGGCGCAGAAGCGGAAATGGTTGCCCAAGTTCGCGAGCGGGGAAATCCGTGGCGGGCTGGGGCTGACCGAACCTGATGCGGGCACCGATCTCCAGGCGATCCGGACGCATGCGGTGCGCGAGGGCGACGATTATGTCATCAACGGCACCAAGACGTGGATCACCAACGGCATCCAGGGCAGTTGCATCGCGCTGCTGGTGAAGACCAATCCCCAGGCCGAGCCGCGTTACAAGGGCATGAGTCTGTTCATCGCGCCCAAGGGCGATGGTTTCACCGTCGGCAAGAAGTTCGACAAGCTGGGTTACAAGGCGATCGATACTGCCGAACTGGTGTTCGACAATTATCGCATCCCGGCTGAAAATCTGATCGGCGAAGTCGAGGGCGAGGGTTTCTTCCAGGCCACCGGCGGGCTGGAACTGGGCCGCATCAACGTGGCGTCGCGCGGCGTGGGCCTGGCCGAAGGATCGCTGCGGCTGGCGACCGAATATGCCCAGCTCCGCAAGACCATGGGCAAGCCCATTGCGCAGCATCAGGCGATCCAGCTCAAGCTGGGCGAGATGGTGACGCGGGCGGAGGCTGCCCGGCTGCTCGTCAATCAGGCCGCGCAGGCCTATGATCGCGGCGAACGTTGCGACATGGAAGCGGGCATGGCCAAATATTTCGCGTCGGAAGCCGCAGTCCGCAATTCGGAGGAGGCGATGCGCATCTTCGGTGGCTACAGCTATTCCAAGGAATATGAGATCGAACGCTATTATCGCGACTCCCTGCTGATGTGCATCGGCGAGGGCACCAACGAGATGCAGCGGATGATCATCGCCAAGCAGTGGCTGAAGAGGAATCCGGCGTGACGCGAAAACTTCCCCTGGAAGGCTTCCGGATATTATCGGCTGAACAATATGGTGCCGGCCCGTACGGCACCATGTTTCTCGCGCAGATGGGGGCGGAGGTCATCAAGATCGAACCGCCCAAGGCGGGCGACACGGCCCGTGCGGTGGGCCCGCATTATCTGCGTAAGGGCGAGAGCCTCTATTTTCAGAGCTTCAATCTCAACAAGCGTTCGCTGACGCTTGACCTCAATTCGGTTGATGGCAAGGCGATCCTGCACCGGCTGGCCGCGACGAGCCATGCCGTGGTCAACAATCTGCGCGGCGATCTGCCGGAGAAGATCGGCCTGACCTATGCGCAGTTGAAGGACGTCAATCCCGCGCTCGTCTGTGCGCATCTGTCGGCCTATGGGCGGGACAATGATCGTGCGCGCTGGCCGGGATACGACTATTTGATGCAGGCGGAGGCGGGCTGGCTGTCGCTGACGGGTGAACCCGACGCGCCGCCGACGCGTGCCGGCCTGTCGCTGGTCGATTTCATGACCGGCACGATCATGACGATCGGCCTGCTGGGTGCGTTGGTCGATGCGCAGCGTTCGGGCGTGGGCCGGGACGTGGATGTCGACCTGCTTTCCGCCGCGATCCATCAGACCAGCTATCCGGCGGTCTGGTATCTGAACGAGGGCGACGTCACCGGACGGACGGAACGTTCGGCGCATCCCTCGGTCACGCCGAGCCAGATGTTCCGCGCGGCCGACGGATGGGTGTTCGTCATGGCCCAACTGCCGAAATTCTGGGACGTTCTGGTGGAGCGCATCGGTCATCCCGGATTGGCCACCGACGAACGTTTCGCGACGCCCGCCGACCGGCTGGCCAATCGCGATGCGCTGACCGTCATCCTCGACGGCGTTTTCCGGGAACAGCCGGTCGCCTATTGGATGGAGCGGCTCGCCGGACACATGCCGGTATCGCCGGTCTATGGTCTCGACCAGGCGCTCGACAATCCCTATCTGCAAAGCACGGGAATGATCGACACCGTGTCCCATCCCGATCGCGAGCAACTGCGCGTGCTGGCCAACCCGATCCGCATGGATGGAGAGCGCCTGCCCAACCGTTCGGCGCCGCTTCTGGGTGCGGATACGGAGGCGGTGCTGGCGGAGGCCGGGTTCAGCGCCACGGACATAGAGTCCTTCAAGAGCAAGGGTGTCGTCTGATCCGATGGGCAAGCTTTCGGGAATAAAGGTCATCGACCTGTCGCAGTTCCTGCCGGGGCCGATGCTGTCGGTCATGATGGCGGACCAGGGGGCGGAGGTCGTGAAGGTCGAGCCTTTGAGTGGCGAGCCGGTGCGCGGCCTGGCGCCGTTCGAGGCGGGGCAGTCGATCTGGTTCCGCAACCTCAACCGGGGCAAGAAGAGCGTCGCGCTCGACCTCAAGAGCGCGGCGGGGTGCGATGCGTTGTGGGCATTGATCGACGATGCCGATGTGTTCATCGAAGGCTTCCGGCCGGGCGTCGTTGCCCGTTTGGGCTTCGGATATGAGGCCGTCGCGGCCCGCAATCCCCGGATCGTCTATTGCTCCATTTCGGCCTTTGGCCAGACGGGCGAATGGGCGCATCATGCCGCGCACGACATGGCGGTCCAGGCCATGGCGGGCTTTCTTGCGGTCAATGACGGACCGGATGGCATGCCCGTCGTGCCCGGCGCGCCCTCGGCCGACATGGCGGCGGGACTGACAGGCTTGTCGGCCGTGCTGATGGGCCTGATCGGCCGTGAACGGACCGGGCGGGGGGACTATATCGATGTCGCCATGTTCGATTCCCTGCTGCCATGGTGCGCTCATATCGCCGGAACCGCGGTCGCAGGCGGGGAGCCGCCGCGGTCGAGCAGTCAGCGTTCGCTGGGGGGCGCGGCCTTCTACAATGTCTATGAGACGGCCGACGGCAAGCATGTGGTGCTGGGCGGGCGCGAACTGAAATTCGTCGCCAATCTGCTGAATGCGCTGGAACGGCCCGATCTCATCCCGCTGGGATCGGTCGATCCGGGCGAAGCGCAGGCGCCCTTGATCGGCTTCCTGCGCGACAGCTTCCGCACGCGGACGCGCGACGAATGGGTCGCGTGGTTCGCCGACAAGGATGTCGCCTTCTCGCCGGTACTCGACTTCCGCGAGGCCTTTTCGGCACCTCATATGCTCGCGAGAGGCCTGATCGTCGAGGCCGATGGCGCGCATCACATCGCGCCGCCGATCCGCTTCGCGGGCGAGCAGCCATGGGTTCCCGCATCGGCGCCGGAGCTTGGCGCCGATGGCTGAACCCCTGTTACTCGACGTCGATATGCATGGTGTAGGCGAACCGGTCGCCGGGATGGTGGCTGGCGGAGATCTCGATCAGGCGGCCGGTGGCGTCGAAATAGCAGCGCAGGATGCGGAGGCAGGGGCTGCGGCGGGGTACACCCAGTTCGATAGCCACCGGGCCGCTGGCCGGTACGGCCTGGATGTCCTGCGTCACGCTGGCGACCTTGACGCCCGAGAGGCGTTCAAGCTGTCGGAAGATCGTGTCCTCATTGGGCTGGATTTCCCGCGCGGCGCTTTCCAGGTCGGGATGGATATAGGCGTCGGTGAGGGCGATGGGTCCGGCCTGGCCATGCCGGGTGCGCAGGCCGCGAAAATGATGCCAGCGTCCGTTCACCGGCTCGCCGATATGGACGGCGAACTTCTTGGGCAGCAGCGTCGCGCCCATCGGGGTGAAAAGAATTTCGCTGTCACGCGCATATTGCAGGATTTCGCCGACGTTGGACAGCGGCTGGTGCAGCGCGCCGCCGCGTGCCGAGGCAGGCTTGATCACTGTGCCCGAACCGCGCTTGCGTTGAATGAGCCCCTCGGTCTGGAGGGAACGAAGAGCCTCGCGGACGGTGAAGCGGCTGACGCCGTAGCGCGCGCACAGCACGCTTTCGGTAGGAAATTGGGCAGGATCGGGATAGTCCCCGCGCAATATTCCCGCGCGCAGATCTTCGGCCAATTCCTGATAGCGCGGCTTTTTGCTGCGGCTTCGCGTAGTCGTTTGAACTTCGGCCGACAAATCAAGACTCCCCTGTGTATCCATTACGTGTCGGAGTATCTCCGATGACTGCAATAGACCATAGCCTAGTCGAACGCATTGCACAGCATCTCCAGCGTCCGATAGAAAAAATTGTCCGGACAAAGGCCAGGCTTCATCTTCTGGACTGGTTGGCCTGCGTTGCGGGCGGCAGGCAATCCGATATCGCCCGATCGCTGGCGAAGGACGGCCTGGCCGCGTCCGCCGACAAGGCTGCGTGGCTGGGCAATGTGCTGGAGATGGACGATGTCCACCGCACGGCGATCCTGCATCCGGGGCCTGCGGTCTGGCCGACGGTCCTGGCCATGGGTGGGGATGCGCTCGACGATGCGCTCGATGCGGGCGTGCGCGGCTATGAGGCCATGATTGGGATCGGCGCGATGCTGGACGGACGGCATTATGCCTTCTGGCACAATACGGCGACGGCAGGCAGCTTCGGAGCCGCCGCCGCGGCCGCATCGCGTCTGGACGCAAACGAGGCCCAGCTCGTATCGGCGCTGGGGCTGGCGGGGTCGGTGACCGGTGGCCTTTGGCAGATGCGGCATGAGCCGGTCATGGCCAAGCAATGGCATCTGGCGCATGCGATGATGACGGGCATGGCAGCGGCGCGGCATGCGGTGGCGGGCGTGACCGGGCCGCGCTTCATCCTGGAAGGGCCACAGGGTCTGTTCGCGGCGACGTGCGATGCGCCAAAACCTTTGATGCTGGCGGAGGGCTGGCGCATCGATGAGGTCAGCTTCAAGCCATGGGGCGCCTGCCGCCATGCGCATCCCGCCATCGACGCGGCGCTGGAATTGAAGGCGGCGGGGGCGCTGGAGGGACGGGTGACGGTCGCCACTTATCGCGATGCGCTCGTCTTTTGCGACCGGCCCGATCCGCAAAGCGTGCTCGATGCGAAATTCTCGCTGCAACATGCCGTTGCGATCATCATGGACAGAGGCGTGCCGCAACTGGCCGACTTCGAACCCGATGCGATCGCCGCGCTGGCCCCGGCGCGCAGACTGGTGACGGTAATGGAGAGCGAGGAATTGACTCGCGCCTATCCCGCGCATTTCGGGGCCACCCTGTCGAGCGACAAGGGCAGGGTCACGCTGGCCGATGCGCGGGGCGATCCGGAACGGCCCTTGTCCGAGGTGGGCGTGGTTGAAAAGGCCCGCGCGCTGATGGCATGGGGTGGTATCGGCACCGATGAGGCGAGCGACATGATCGCGGCCACGCTTGAGGGCGATCGGGTGTCGGACATCCTGCGCATATTGGAGGGCTGGTTGTGAGCGCGACGCGACGCATAGTGGATTTCGCCCGTGCCGGGCACCGGCTTCCCCCGGCGGTGCGGGCGGCTGCGCTTCACCTGCTGGGCGACACGCTGGCGACCGGAGCGGCGGGTTCGACGGCACCCGGCGCCGATCCTGTGCTGGCCGCCGCGTGCGGCTGGGGGCAGGGAAGCGATGCCCGCCTGATTGCGCGGAACATGCGCCTGCCCGCGGCGGGCGCAGCCTTCGTCAACGCCTTCCAGATCCATTGTCTCGAATGGGACGCGGTGCACGAACCTGCGGTGGTCCATGCGCTGTCGACCGTGACGGCTTCCGTCATGGCTGCCATCGACCGGCGCGGCGGATGCGACCCGGAGGACGCGTTGACCGCGCTCGCGGTCGGTGTGGATATCGCCAGCGGTCTTGGCCTGTCGGCGGACACGCCGCTCCGTTTCTTCCGCCCCGCGACGGCGGGCTGCATCGGGTCGGCGCTGGCGGTGGCCCGGATCGACGGCGTGGACCGACTGGACGATGTTCTAGGGCTGGCCTATTCGCAATGCGCGGGCACGATGCAGGCGCATGTCGAGGGATCGATCGCGCTGCCGCTCCAGATCGCCGGAGCGGCAAGGTCGGCCATCGCGGCGGTCGATCTGGTCAAGGCCGGGCTGACCGGTCCGCATGACGCGCTGGAAGGGCCGTTCGGCTATTTCACATTATTCGATGGAGGCGACATCAACTCCTATGCCGATGCGCTGGGGCAGGTCTGGCGCATCGCGGAAGTCAGCATCAAGCCGTTCCCGTCGGGGCGGGCGAGCCATGCGGTGCTCGCGACGCTCGACACGCTGCTGCGGGAGGGGGCGGTGGACGCCGGTTCGGTCGTAAGGATCGACGCTTTCGTGCCGCCGCTCATCCAGCGACTGGTGGGGCGTCCCTTCAGCGCGGACATGACGCCGGCCTATGCGCGCCTATGCCTGCCGTTGCTGGTGGCGCTGATGCTGACCGATGGGCGGATCGATCCGCGCCGGTTCACGCCCGCGACCTTCGCCGATCCGGCGATCGCCGCGCTGGCCGACAGGCTGGTCATCACGCTGGACGGCAATGCCGATCCCAACGCCCTATCGCCGCAGCGGCTGGTCGTCACGCGTGCCGACGGCACGCTCCTGGAGCGCACCATCCCCGCGACGCTCGGCCATCCCGACGCCGCCATGAGCCCCGCGCAGACGCAGGCCAAACGTGACCTTGCCCGCGAGCTTGCCGCCAGCGAGCCCGATCCGCGCCTGTTTTCCGATCCGCTTTCCTATTTCACACGTCCGGAGCAACCATGACTTTCCCGACCTATTTCGAAGCCTTCGACGCCAAGCAGATGCTTCAGGACTATCCGGTGGGCGATGCCTTCGTGGCGCGCTACACGGGTATGAGCCGCGACGAACTGCACGCGTTGCAGAACGAACGCTTTCTCAAGCTGATGAAGCGCGGCTGGGAAATCCCCTTCTATCAGCGCCTTTGGGGCGCGAAGGGCATCGAGGCGGCCGATATCCGCAGCCTGGAGGACATCGTGAAGCTGCCGGTCTATGACAAGACCGACCTCATGGCCTCGATCGCCGCACACCCGCCCTATGGCGATTTCGCTGGCCTGGGCGGAGCCGATCGTCCGCCGACGATCTTCCACACCACGTCGGGCACCACCGGGCGGCCGCAGGCACTGCTCTTCGGTCCCAAGGGGCGCGAGATCACCAATCTGCTCGTGGGCCGCATGTACCGCTGGCAGGGGGTCAGCCCCGGCGACGTGGTGCAGTCCGTCTATGGCCACGGCATGATCAATGGCGGCCATTATATCCGCGAGGCGGTGATGCATTTCACCAACTCGATCTTCCTGTCGGCGGGCACCGGCATCGAGACGCGATCGATCAACCAGGTCGGGTTGATGGCGGATTTCAACGTTTCTGTGCTGGTCGGCTTCATCGATTATATCCGCAAGCTGGCCGAGGTGGCCGAGGCGGAAGGGCTGCTCGACAAGATCAACATCAAGATGATCTGCGGCCATCTGGGCACCGAAGACCGGTCCAGCGTCGAAAAGGCATGGGGCGGGGCCAAGGCCTATGACTGGTATGGCGTGGGCGATACCGGATCGATCGCGGGCGAAGGTCCGGAACGCGACGGCCTCTATGTCTGGGAGGACGCGCAATATCTGGAACTGCTCGATGTCGATACGGGCGCGGCCGTGGGCGCGGGCGATACCGGCGACATGGTCGTGACCTGCCTGTTCAAGGATGACATCGCGCCCTGCATCCGCTTCAACACCCATGACATCACCCATGAGCTGACCGGCGCCAACCAGACGGGCATAGCCTTCAAGCGGATCGCCGGGTTCAAGGGCCGCAGCGACAATATGGTGAAGCTGCGCGGCATCAATGTCTTCCCCCATGCCATCGGCTCGCTGATCGAGAATCGCGCCGACCTGACCGGGGAATTTGTCTGCCATGTCTCGCGCGATGCCTCCGGGCGGGACGATATGCAGGTCACGCTCGAAAGCCGGGGCGGCACGGACGAGACGCAACTGGCCGGCCTGCTGCGGCAGGGGCTGGGCGTCGAGGTTTCGGTGAAGCTGGTCGGTGCCGGCGAGACGGCGACCCTGACCCAGATCGACGTGCGCCAGAAGCCGATCCGCCTGATCGATGAGCGCAAGCCGTGAGTGAACTGCATCGGCTCGGCATCGCCGGATTGCGTGCGGCCTATGCGGCGGGCGAAACCACGCCCGCCGCGGTCGTCGCGCATTATCTGGCGCGCATCGATGCCCATGACGGTGCGATCCGCTCCTATGTAGAGGTCGACCGCGACGGTGCCGTTGCTGCGGCTGTGGAAAGCGGCAAGCGGATTGTAGAGGGCAGGGCGGGCTCTCTGGAGGGCGTGCCTGTCGCGGTGAAGTCCAACATCGCGGTGAAGGGGCTGGAGTGGAATGCCGGCATGGCGGTGCGGCGTGGCATCATCGCCGCCGAGGACGCGGAGGTGGTGGCACGGCTGCGCGCGGCCGGTGCGATCATCCTTGGCACGCTCAACATGCATGAAGCGGCGCTGGGCGCGACGACCGACAATCCCTGGTTCGGCCAGACGATCAATCCGCATCGTGAAGGCCACACGCCCGGTGGGTCGTCGGGCGGTAGTGGCGCTGCAGTGTCGGCGGGGCTTTGTGTCGCGTCGCTGGGCACCGACACGCTGGGTTCGGTACGCATTCCGGCCGCCTATAACGGCGTCTACGGCATCAAGCCGACGCCGGGCGCCATTTCCGACAAGGGCCTTGTTCCCCTGAGCGAATGGCTGGACAGCATCGGCCCGATCGCGCGATCGATCGACGATCTGGAATCCTTGATGGCGGTGCTGGGCGGCCCGGCGGATGCCGGTATCACCCCGAAGCGGCTGGTGCTGCTCGACAATTTCGATGATCTGGGTTGCGAGGCGGCGGTGCTTGCCGCTTATGAGCATGCAGGGGCGCTGGTCGACGATCTGCCGCGACGGTCGCTCAAGCTGGTGGATAGCGCCGCCGACGTGCGCTTTGCGGGTTTCGTCGTGGCGGCGCGTGAATTGGTTGCACATATGGGCGCGGTCCGTACGGAGGCGGCGGACCGGCTGTCGGACGAACTGCGCTTCATGCTCGACTATGCCGACAGCCGTTCCGACGCGGACGTCACGCGCGCCCAGCAGATATTGGCGCGTACGCGGATGACCGTGCGCGATGCCATCGGGGACGATGGCATATTATTGATGCCGACAGCTCCGCAAGCGGCCTTCCGCCACAATAGCCGCCCGCCCGTGACCCAATCGGCCTTCACCGCCTTCGCCAATATTGCGGGCTTGCCGGCGATCAGCATTCCTGCGGGGTTGAACGCCGACGGGATGCCGGTGGCGGTGCAACTGGTCGGCCCGCCCCATGGTGAGGCTGCGCTATTTGCGCTGGCCCGCAAGCTCGACGCCGGTCTTGCCGGTTTCGTGCCGTCCCCCCTGATTTGAGTGACATTAAGGAGAGCCCCATGCGCATCATCGTGCTGTTCAACCTGAAGCCGGACGCCGATCCCGCCGCTTATGAAAATTGGGCGCGGACGGTCGATATTCCGGGCGTCAACGCGCTGTCCTCCGTCACCGATTTCCAGGTGCACCGGGCGACCGGCGTGCTGGGCAGCGATGCGCCGTCGCCCTACGCCTATTTCGAGGTGATCGACATCAGCGACATGGCGGCCTTCGGCGTCGATGCCTCCAGCGAAGCGGTGCAGAAGGTCGCTGCCCAGTTCCAGCAGTTCGCGGACAATCCGCAATTCATCCTGACCGAGACGCTGTGATGCGCCGCTTCGAAGGGAAAACCATCGTCGTCACCGGCTCCGGCCGTGACAAGGGGCTGGGGCAGGCGATCCTGCAACGCTTCGCGGACGAGGGCGCGAACTGCATCGTCTCCGACCTCGGCAAGCCCGCCGAGCATATGGGCGCCAGCGACATCGGCACCACCGATGAGATGGAGGCGGTGGCCGAGGAACTGCGCCGGCGCGGCGCGAAGGTCGCGGTCATCCCCTGCGACGTGCGGTCGGAGGAAAGCTGCGCGGCGCTGGCGGCCAAGGCCGTCGAACTGTTCGGTTCGCTCGACATCTGGGTCAATAATGCGGGCATCGGCTATATCATGAAGCCGCTGCTGGAAACGACGTCCAGCGAGTGGGAAGCGGTGATCGGCGTGAACCTGTCGGGCGCCTTCTACGGCACCAAGGCGGCGGCAAAGGCCATGATCGCGGGCGGCAAGGGCGGCCGCATCATCAACATCGCCAGCCAGGCGGCCAAGTCGGGCTTCCCGCACATGGCGCCTTATACCAGTTCGAAACATGGCATGGTCGGGCTGACCCGCTCCAACGCCATCGAGCTGGGCCAATATGGCATCACCGTGAATGCGGTGTGCCCCAATCATGTCACAACGGGTCTCGGTGCACGGCAGAATGAATATTTCTCGAAGCTGCTCGGCTTCGACAGTGTCGAGGCCTATGTCGAGAATATGCACCGCAAGAACCCGATGGGTCGCCCCGGCAAGGGCAGCGATACCGCCGGGGCCTGTGCATGGCTGGCTTCCGACGACGCGGTTTATGTGACCGGCGAGGCGCTGAACGTCTCGGGCGGTGAGGAGATGCATTGATGATCGAAGAACGTATCGACTGGCCCCATGACGCGAAGCTGGCGCTGTCGGTGGTCGTGAATGTCGAGGAAGGGTCGGAGATGACCGTGGCCCGTGGCGACCGCGGCATGGAGCCGGTCGATGAACTGGGCATCCATATCAAGTCCGCCATCCGCAACTATGGCAATGAATCCAACTATCGCTACGGCATCAAGGCGGGCGCCCCGCGCATCGTGAAGCTGCTGCGCGATTATGACATCAAGGCGAGCTGGACGGTCGCGGCGCTGAGCCTGGAAAACCATCCGGAAATCGCACAGGCCATCGCCGAACTGGGGCATGAGCCGGTCAGCCATGGCTGGCGCTGGGTCCACCAGTTCAAGATGAATGAGGAGCAGGAGCGCGACTTCATCCGCAAGGCGGTCGCCTCCATCGAGAAGACCGTCGGCGTGCGCCCCTATGGTTGGCTCAGCCGATACTTCCATACCGACAATACGCGGCGTCTGCTGATCGAGGAGGGCTTCGCCTATCATATGGACGATTATTCGGGCGACGTGCCCTTCTGGGACCGGGACACCGTGCCCGGCAAGCCCATCGCCATCGTCCCCTATCAGCTCGATTCCAACGATATGAAGATGTGGACCGACCCGGCGATGACGCCGACCCAGTGGCTGGAATATGCGAAGAACTGCTTCGACCAGCTCTATCGCGAGGGGGAGGCGGGCAATCCCAAGATGATGTCGCTGGGCCTGCACCTGCGCATCATCGGCCGTCCGGGCCGCATCTGGGCGCTGGAGGAATTCTTCCGCCATGTGACCGCGAAGAAGCATGTGTGGATCACCACCCGCCACGCCATCGCCCAGCATCTGGCGAAGGTCGATCCGGCATGAGCCTTCGCCTGGAAAAACAGGGCGCGGTCGCGCATCTGCTGATCGACCGGGCGGAAAAGCGCAATGCCTTCACCCAGGCGATGTGGGAGGAATTTCCCCTGTTGCTGGGGGAGGCGATGGCGGACGAGACGATCAAGGTCATGCTCCTCCGCTCGGCGGCCGCCGGCACCTTCTGCGCGGGGGCGGATATCGCGGAATTCGGTGTGGGCGCGCTCGATCCCGAATGGCGCGCGAAGAACCAGGCTGCGATCGGCCGCGCCCAATATGAACTGGTGCGCGCCGAAAAGCCGGTGATCGCGGCGATCGACGGCGATTGCGTCGGTGGCGGTTGCGGCCTGTCCATCGCCTGCGACCTGCGCGTTGCGTCGTCGCGGGCGCGCTTCGGCATCACGCCCGCCAAGCTCGGCCTTGTCTATTCGCTGCACGATACCAAGCTGCTGGTCGATCTGGTCGGCCCGGCACAGGCCAAGCGCATCCTCTTCACCGCGCAATTGCTTCCCGCCGATGAAGCGCAGCGCATCGGCCTGATCGAGATATTGGACGATGATCCGGTGACGGCGGCCGTCAGCCTGGCCGAGACGATCGCCGCGGCATCCTCTCACAGCGTCCGCAACACGAAGAGGATCGTGCGCCGTATATTGGACGGTCAAGCCGATGATGATGCGGAAACGCAGGCCCTGTTCGGGGCGGCATTTCTGGGCGAGGACTTCCAGGAAGGTGTTTCGGCTTTTCTGGAAAAGCGCAGGGCCGTCTTCAAATGAGCGCCTATCTGACGCACGGCCGTATCGCCGGCGGTGTCATTTCGACGCCGGACCTGAACGCTGCGTTGAGGGATTATCATGACTGCCTGGGCCTCAGGATCGTCGAGCAGGGGAGGCTGGACGCCGATCTTGCCGCGAGCTGGGGATGCCCCAAAAGCGCCGGGGCGCCATTTGCCGTCCTGCAACCCGAAAGCGGGGCGCATTGCTTTCTCCGTCTGGTCGAAGCGCCGCTGCCCGCCGACTTCAAGCCGACCAGAAGCTATGGCTGGGCGGCCTATGAACTGACGGTGCAGGATGTCT
The DNA here is from genome assembly GCF_002795205.1 of Sphingobium sp. LB126. Lineage (NCBI taxonomy): Bacteria > Pseudomonadati > Pseudomonadota > Alphaproteobacteria > Sphingomonadales > Sphingobiaceae > Sphingobium > Sphingobium sp. LB126. The sequence goes on along the minus strand of NZ_NETV01000002.1, from coordinate 1,124,765 downwards.
TCGGATGGCCGGAGCGCCTTCAGGGCAGCGGCTTCGACATTGTCGGTGCTCCCAAGGCGCTGGAGGGCATGCCCTATTTCGTGCCCATGCAGGTTACCGGGCGCGGGCGCGAGATGATCTACCTCAACGAGGTGGCGGAAGACACGCCGGCCTCCGACCTACCCAAGGCGCGGTCGCTGACGGATCATATCTTCATCGCGATCCTGGCGACGCCCGACCGGGAAGCCAGCCTCCAATGGTTCGAACGGGCGCTGAAGCTGGATATCTCGACCAGCTACACGCTGGCCTATTCGATGATCAACAATGCCTTCGGGCTGGGCAGCGATTATCGCACGACCATCACCATGGTACAGAAGGGGCGGTTGCCGATCGTCGAAGTCGACGATTATCCCGCCGAAGCGACGGTGCGGCAGGGCGACCCCGACATGCTGCCGCCGGGCAATGCGATGATCACGCTTGCCGTCGACGATCTCGATGCGCTCGACGTGACCTTCATCGCGCCGCCGACAAGGCGGGGGGGAGCCATCTACGGCGATCGGCGGGTGGTGACGGTGCGCGGTTTTGCGGGCGAGCTGATCGAACTGATCGAGATCGGCGGCTGAGATGGTCCGGCGCGCCTATGTCGATGGGCCCTATGGACAGATGCATGTGCGCGTGGCGGGCGTAAAGGGGGAACAGCCGCCGCTGATATGCTTTCACATGAGCCCGATGAGCGGGCGCATCTATCAGCGTTTCCTGGAGGTGCTGGAAAGACGCGGACGGATGGGCATCGCCATAGACACGCCGGGCTTCGGCATGTCCGATCCGCCGCCCGCGCCGCCGGGCATAGCCGACTATAGCCGCGCGATGCAGGCGGCGATCGCTACGCTTGGCCTGGCCGGGCCGGTCGATCTCATGGGCTATCACACCGGCTCGATGATCGCGGCCGACCTGGCGGCGGATCGGCCTGACCTTGTGCGGCGGCTGGTCTGCGTCTCCGCACCGATCTTCACGGCGGACGAGCTGATCGAGATGCAGCGCCTCTATGCACGGCACGAACCGGCCGTCGATGGCAGCCATCTGCTCCGGCGGTGGCACGGTTTCGTGCGCTGGAATCTGGGACGCGGCCTGACCATAGAAGAGCTGAACGACATGTTTCCCGAAGGGCTGCTGGCGGGCAACCGGGAATGGTGGGGGCATAACGCCGCCTTTTCCTTCCGGCCCGACATGCGCCTGGATGAGGTCGCGCAGCCCGTCCTCGTGCTCAACACCGATGATGATCTGACGGAGCAGAGCCGACGCGCGCCGAAGCTGATGCGCAATGGCCGGGTGGTCGAATTGCCGCATTGGGGGCATGGCTTCCTTGACGGTTTCCCCGAGCAGGCGGCCGATCTGGTGATGAGCTTCCTCGATGCCGATGCCACGGATCCCTTTGGCGCGCTTCAGCTTCCGGAGGGCGGGCGTCCCGGATGAGCATGTCGATCATCGAGCGGCCTTTCGATGGAAGGCGGCCGAGCGTCTTGCGCTGACCAATCGCTCCATATTGGCATGCGGTCGAGGCCGGCCCGCTGCTGGAGGTTGGCCGTCCGGTGGCGCCTTTCCTGGCGGACGGTTGTTTCACCATCCTGCTGCGAAACGATAGGGCCGAATGCCGATCGACCCGCCTGGTCTTCATCATGGAGTTTCTGAACGGATGAACGGGCGCCTCCATCGGGGCGCCCGTTCCCGAACGGTCAGGGCAACAATAGAGTGGACCCAGTGGTTTTGCGTGCCTCCAGGTCGATATGGGCCTGCGCCACATCTTCCAGGCGATAGCGCTGGCCGACGCTGATCTTCACCTTGCCCGAACGCAGCATGTCCCAGAGCCGCGCGACACCCGCCGCCCGCTCGGCAGGTTTGGCGTAATAATGGTAGAGCATGGGCCGGGAATTGTAGAGCGAACCCTTCATCGCCAGCACGCCCAGATTGACCCCGCCCACCGGGGCGTCGGCATTGCCGTAATTCACGATGAGCCCCCGGATGCCGCAACTGTCGAGCGACGATTCCCAGGTCGACATGCCCACGCCGTCGAACACCACGCGCACGCCCTCGCCATCGGTCAGCGCGCGGACGCGGCTCGCCGTATCCTCGCTCTGGTAGAAGATGATATGATCGGCGCCTGCCGCTAGCGCCTTTTCAGCCTTTTCCTCCGTGCTGACCGTGCCGATGACGGTCGCGCCGATCGCCTTCAGCCACTGGACCAGGATCAGGCCCACGCCCCCGGCGGTGGCGTGGACCAGCACGGGCCAGCCCGCCTCCACCCTGGCACAGCGTTCGACCAGAAGTTCGGCGGTGCAGCCCTTCAGCAGCGCTGCGGCCGCCGTCTCGTCGTCGATGTCGTCGGGAATGGCGATCAGGGATGCGGCGGCGATGTTGCGGTGGGTCGCATAGGCGCCTCGTTCGGGGCCGAAATAGCCGACGCGCTGGCCCGGCGCGAAATCGGTGACGCCGCCGCCGATCGCCTCGACCACGCCGACACCCTCCACGCCAAGCTCGGCGGGGAGGGCGACGGGGTAGATGCCCCGTCGGTGATAGGTATCGATGAAATTCAGCCCCAGCACCCTATGCCGGACGCGGACTTCTCCGGCGGCGGGAGCGGGAAGGTCGACATCATGAAAGGCGATGACCTCCGGCCCGCCATTGGTCTCTATCCGTGCGACGCGTGCCATGTTCCGTCTTCCTTACCAGGTCTTGCCGCCCACCCAGTCGCCTGCTGCCGCATTGAACGCGCGAATCTCGATGTCGGACCAGATCTGCGCCTTGTAATAGGGATCGGCTTCCAGCAGGGTGCGCGCCTCCGCTTCGCTTTCGGCCTTCACGACCAGCAGCGATCCGGTGAAATTGCCTTCCTCGTCGCGCAGCGGCCCGGCGACGGCCAGCCGGTCCAGTCCGGCCTCGACGTGGGCGAGATGCTCCTTCAGCTTCTCCATGCGCGTGGCGGTGGCGCCGGGCTTGTCGCGGGTGATGATGGCGTATAATTTGGACATGGTGCTTCCTTCCTTGGACTGGGATCAACTGGCGATGGCTGGGGCTTCGATCAGCAGCACCTGGCAATCGGCGACGCCTTGGCGAAGCGTTCGCGCCTCGCCATATTCGGGCGAGTTCCAGAAGGCGAGCGCTGCCTCCCGGCTCGGCCATTGCGAAATGACGACGGACCCGCCATCGCCGAAACCCCCTTCGAGCAACTGGGCGCCGGGCGCGCGCATCAGATATTGGCCGCCGAATCTTTCGACCAGAGCGGCGGCCTTCGCGCCATAGCCCGACAGAAAGGCTTCGCGATCGGAGATGGTGGCCGTGACGATCATATAGGCGGGCATGGGAAAGCTCCGGGGCTGGAGGAAGAAAGGGGGACAGGCATGGGCCTGTCCCCGGCCCTGATTGATGGCCTTTCGTCAGAAGGACTTGCTGACCGTCAAACCATATTCGGGCTTGCGCGCGGGCGTGATGCCGAAACCGCGGGCATAGTCGCCGGTCGGTGTGCGGGCGGCGGCAAAGTCCAGATAGCGCAGGATGCCCAGCGGCGTTTCATCGCCCAGCACATTCTTGCCATAGACGGTGACGCGCAGCCCGTGGCTGTCGTGCAGGCCGAACTGCACATTCATCTGCGTCGAAGCGCCGCTCTCGGCCAGGTTGAGCACCTGATCGAAATAGCTGCTGCGATAGATGACGTCCGCGCCGGAGAAGACCGTCCAGTTGTCGTCGACGGGGTGCTGGAAGCGCAGGCCGACCGTGCCGCTATGCTTGGACACGAGCGGCGGGCGGTTGCCCGCGATCGAGGCGGCGTCGCGGCAGCCGGGCAGGTCGAGATTGACGGCCGAGCCGGTCTTGCACGAGCGGCCAAGCAGTTCGAGCGCCTTTTCGGCTTCCACGCCCTTGCGGATTTCGGCATCCAGGAAGGTGTAATTGAACTGGACCTTCAAGATATCGCCGACCAGCGGCAACTGGCCTTCCAGTTCGATACCGCGGATGCGCGTGCGGCCGATATTGACGCTGTAGGAATCGACCACATTGTTGGCGACATAGGTGTTGGTCAGGACCTGGTTCTTATAGTCCTGCCAGAAGGCCGACAGGTTGAGATAGTCGAAACCGAATTTCGACGTCTTCATGCCGATTTCATAGTTGGTGAGCTTCTCTTCCTTGAAGATCGGCTCGGGCGCGCTGGTCTTGTTGAAACCGCCCGGCGAATTGCCCTGCGAGAACTGGGCATAGAAGGACAGGTTCCGTTCCGGCTTCCAGTTGACCGTGACGCGCGGCAAGGTCGCCTTGAAGGTCGCCTTGCGCGTGCCGGCGACGCCCACGATCGTGTTCGGATTGGGCAGGACGACCGTCGCCAGATAGTCGGCGCTGAATACGTCGCCGATGCGGTATGTCGGCGTTTCGCTGCGCACCTTGTCGATCTGGTGACGCAGTTCCGCACCGACCGTCACCGTGCGGGTGACGTCGAAATCGAGGCCGCCGAAGAAGGCGAGGTTGCGCACGCGCCGCGTGTCGTCGAGCAGTTCGGGGCCGACTTCGTTCAGTTCCAGATATTCGGACATGCCGCTCTGCTTGTCCACGCTGTGGAACATGCCCAGGCGCCAGCGGAAGCGGTCGGCCGACGGAGAGGTCAGGCGACCTTCATAAGTCTGCGTCTTGCGGCGCGTTCCCGTGGTGGTTTCGAAGCTCGACTTGCGGCAATCCTGATTGGGCAGGGCGTAGAAGGAACGCCCGCACAGGGACTGCGGCAGGAAATATACGCCGCGCGCGTCATAGGTCTGGTCGAGGCCCGTGACTTCCTGGAGGTCGCTGTAACCGGCCTGGAAGGACGCCTCATAGCCCGACCCGGCGATATCCCACGAGATGTCGCCGATGAAACGGTCCGCATTGCGGTACAGGCCGGGGCGCAGCAGGCGATCGGTGTTCGCGCCGAACCGGGTCATGGGCTTCACCACGCCGCAATAATAGGGGCGGGTGGACAGGAAGCAGTTGTTCGCGCTGGCCGGCTGGAGTCCGATGGCGAAATGGCCGTCATCGTCGGTCTGGTGCAGCCAGCGGACGGAGGCCTTGATATCCTCGGTCGGGTCGAAGAACAGGCCGGCGGTATATTGGCGGCTGCTCTGGTCGCCCAGCCGTTCGCCTCGCACGGCGTCGTTCTTCCACTGGCCGTCAATGTCGAACAGCTTCAGTCCGGCCTGGAAGCCGATACCGTCCATGATCGGGCCCGACAGGGATGCGCTCAGTTCACGACGGTCGAAATTGGCAAGCGTGCCAGAAACCCGGCCCTCGAAATCCTTGGTCGGACGCTTGAGAACTACGTTGACCGCGCCGCTCAGCGTCCCACGACCAAATACGGCCGACTGAGGTCCCTTGATGACTTCGACTCGTTCAATATTCGCAAGGTCGAGCGATGAGAAATCACCGAAATAGGGCGCGCCATCCAGGAAGATGCCGACCTTGCCGTCGCTGAACAGGATATTGGACGCGCCGCGGATGACCGGGCGATCACCGCCGCGGCCGAAGGATTGCTGCATCTGGAAACCCGGCGTGAAGGCGGCGAGGTCTGAAACGCTCTGCGCCATCTTGTCCTGGATCAACGCGCTGTTGAAGGCGTTGACCGCAATCGGCACCTCGAGCAGCGTTTCCGCCCGCTTGCGCGCGGTCACGACGATCGCGTCCGCGGATTCGGTGCTGGCGGCGGGATCGCCGGCATTTTGTGCGGAGGCTGGCGTGGTGGCCAGGCCGATCATCGCGGTCGAGATGATGAGCGCGACCCTGTGTGCTGAACTCTTTGTTTTTTTCATTTCCGAAATGCTCCCCCTCAAGTAACGGCTCCTGGCCGCGATCGGGGGCAGCATTGCGACCATGCGATAAGTTGTCCAGACAAATTTTAAAAATTTATCCGTATAAATTCCCCGGTTCATATCTATTCTGTGGGGGTGTGGCCGAAAAGCCCCACGGATCGACGTGCCGATCTGGCGCCAATATGGAATGCGCGATGTCGCCGGATCCTGGCGTCGCCTGAAGGTGCCTTTTGGCGTTAGCGGATGGGTGCCGTTCTACATTCCGGGAGGCGATCGCTTCACTGCGCCGGTCGCGCGGGTGGCGGCGACACCTTGCGGCGTTCGTCGGCCCATTTCCTGAAGGCGGTCCATGTCGTTTCATTGGGGCGGGCGTCGTCCGCCGGCGGGGCCTGCCTAAAGGTTGGATAATGTGCCGCGATCTCATCCTTCAACAGAGTGGGCAGGGCATCGAAACTGTCCAGCTTCGTGCCCACGGCATTGAAGACCAGTTGTCCCTGGCGTCCCCGCATCTTCATCCACGGCATCCAGTCGGAGATGCGGACCCAGGAGACAGACGGATAAGCGGTGGGATTCTTCGTGTCGAGGATTTCGTCGGCGCGGGCGATGAAGTCGAAAATCTCCATCGCGTGATATTGGCCGCCGACATAGTCCTGATAATCGCCGGAAAGGACATTATGATAGAATAGCGGAATTTCCAGAGGCATGGCCAGCCACTGGCCCATGCGCTTGTAATGGGACTGGAAAGGCTTGCCGTCGGCGGAATAGGGGAAGGCGGTGGGCACGTTCACCGGATCATTGGCAATCTGCATCACCTCCACGGCCTCGCCCGTCCATGGATTGGTCCAGTTGCGGATCACCTCACCCGTTTTCGGGTCGGTGAACAGCATCACTTCGCGGCTGACCTGACGATAGCCCTTGCCGCGCCTGGGATCGATGACGGTCGCGCACTGGCGGATATTCATGCCTTCGCCGGTGAACAGCAGCCGGTCGGGTTCGCCCGCGACGCGGGAGTAGATCTTGCCGGTCCAGTGATAGACCGCCGGCGTGCCGTCCTTCGCACCGCATTGGGCGCGTTTCATGATCTCGACGGCGTCTTCGGGCTTGTCCGGATCGAGCGTCCTCGCGGCAAGCGGCGTTGCCGCGAGGATGACGATTCCACTGAAACCTGCCAGGATATTTCTGATCATTTCACATCGCCCCTTTCCGGTCCGGCCCCGTTGTTGTGGTTACTTGCTGCCTTCGTCTTGCATATAGTCGATGATGGCCTTCCGCTTCGCGGCATCCGCTATGCCTGGAAAATTCATGCGCGTGCCGGGCACCAGGGCGGTGGGGGCGGCAATGTAGGCGTCGAGCTTTTCCGCTGTCCAGACGATCCCGCTGTCCTTCATGGCGTTGGAATATTTGAAATTGGGCTGGCTCGCCGCCGCCTTGCCGAGGATGCCGTGGAGATTGGGGGCCGACAGGCCGCCCGCGCCCGGCTTGAAACTGTGGCAGGTCGTGCATTGGGCGATGGGATTGGCCGGCGCTGCGGCCTGCTGCCCGCCGCAACCCGCCAGTATCAGCGTGGTGAGGGCAAGCGCGGTGGGTGCAATGATCTTCATGATGGTGGTTCCTGGAATGGATCAGGCAAAGCCCAGAACGCCGGGGTTCATCAGTCCCCGGGGGTCAAGCGCCTGTTTGATGGTGGAAAGGAGATGGTCGGGTGCCGGCGACAGCGCCGCGCGGAAGGGGTATGTGCGTCCGATCTGGTTGGACGCCGCGCCCAGGCTGCGGAACAGGTCCACGGTTTCCCGGCGGAGCCGGTCGACCAGCGCCCGCCCCTGCGGATTGGGAACAGGTTCCTCGAAAGCGGCCAGATGCACCGGATCGGGCGCGCTGCGATGCAAGGGCTGCCACCTGTCCTGCCAGTGGAAGACGGGTTCGAAACTGAAGCAGTGATTGGCGAGGGCGGAGACGAGGCGCGTATAGCGCACGCCATGCGCCGCCATCTCTTCCGCATGCGGTGCGATCATCGCGTCGAAGGCGTCGATCAGCCGATGCGCGTCGGAATGGGCGACCTTGGCATTGAGAGCGGCCCAGCGCCCGCCTCTGGGACCGAGCACGCCGTTCAGATTGGCGAAGATTTCGGCGCGGGCGACACGGGGAATGGTCGGCGTGACTGCGCTGCCGCCCCGTCGGCTGGCGATATGATGGGCGGCGGCCAGATCCGCCTCGACGGCGGCGGCGCAGCGTCCGGCGGCGGTCAGGTGGAGGGAGAAATGGCCCTCGGGAATGAAGTCCGTGCCGCCCTTGGCGAGCGCAGCCAGGGCCTTCACCGCCTTGAAGGCGCCGCCGGCCCCGCGCGCGACCGAAACGGCGGTCTTCGCCATGGTCGATGCATCGGCATGGACCGCGTCCGCCGCGCTCGGATCCAGAATATAGATCTCCTCCGCCAGATCGGCGCGCGCCATTTCACACAGGGCGTCGGCGGCCTGCCTGATGTCGCTGAACGCAAAGCTCGCATAGCCTTGTTCGGCAGGGGTGCGGATCAGACGGAACGTCGCTTCGGTCTTGATGCCGAACATGCCGCCATCATGGGTGAAGAGGCCGGTCAGGTCCGGGCCGAAGCTACGCAATATGGGTTTGCTGGGCTGGGCAAGCGCACCCTGGCCCGTCCGCAGCAGGGTGCCGTCGGCAAGTACGACCTCCATCCCCAGCACATTGTCCGCCGCCGATCCGTAGCGGGCCGATCCAAAGAACAGCGCGCCATGGCCAAGCCCGCCGCCGACCGTGGCGCCCGCGCCCGAAAAAGTGCCGATGAACGGCATGCGCAAGCCGAGCGGCTTCAAGGCGTTGTTGATCTGCTTCCAGGTCACGCCCGCCTGGACGGTGATCGTCATATCCTCCTGCGCGATGTCGAGGATGCGGTTCATGCCCTGCATGTCGATCGTCACCGCGCCGGGGCCGGGCGCGGCATAGCCGCCGGTATAGCTGAGGCCGCCGCCGCGCGGGATGACGGCATGGCCCAGCGCCGTCGCCGCCGCGACCGCCGATGCCAGTTCGGCCGCATCCTTCGGCACGACCACGGCAACGGGCCGCTCGCCCGTCACATGGACGTCGTGCATGGCCAGCGTCAGCGCGTCGTCGTCGGTGCGTACGGCTTCGGCGGGCAGGCGGGCTTTCAGGGCATCGATCAGCGCGTCGTCGTTCACATCGGCTTCCAGATGCTGACGACGGTGATCGCTGTGATGAACACCCACAGCAGCAGCAGGACCGAGGTGGCGCGGACATAGGTGCGCTTGATGATGGCGTTGGTCTCGTCGGTCGGCCCTTCGCGGGCCATGATCGCCCAGGTACGGAAATGCGCGATGAGCGCCAGGCGAATGCCGACCCCGCACATCATGACGCAGGCGAACAGCGCCAGCTTCCAGCGCAGCCATTGCGGCATGTCCCATGCCCCGCCGATCAGGCCGGTGGCGACGCCCAGCAACACGGCCATCAGCACATAGCGCGACGTGCGATCGATGGCGCCCAGCCTCTTGCCGATGCGGCTGTGACGCAGGCGATGGACCAGTTCGACGAACCCGAACCAGAACGCGCCGAAGATGCCGAAGCCGATCGCCGTGGCCTCGCCGCCCGGGATATAGCCGTAGAGGGCGGCGATGGCCGGGCCGAGGCTTGCCTGTAGCACAAGGGCATAGCGGACATGCTGGTCGACATGCATCACATGCTCCATCAGCCGCGACCGCTCCTCGAACGGCATGCGGTCGCTGTAGGATACATAGCGATAGGTGCTGTTGATCACGAATTCGGAACCGAGCCAATAGCCCAGCACCGCGATATGGGCGGCGAGCAGCCAGGCGACGATCATGCGACCGTCTCCGTCCGGTCATAGGCGGTCAGTTCATAGGCGGTCTGCATATAGCCGCCGACCGCGGCCTTCAGCAGCACATAGTCGCCATCGTCTGTGCACCACAGGTCGTAGGGCGGATGTTCCAGCAGCAGGCCGGGAATGTCGGTGAAGCGGAAATGCAGCGCGTCGAACTTGCCGGCGGCGACCTTCACCGTTTCGCGCCCGACAAATTCGATGGCGAGATCGATCGGGAACAGCATCGGCCCGGTCGCGCCGCGATGGTCGGGGGATGACAGCAGGATGTTGCGGAACACCTGCACGCCCGGCCCCTGCGACAGGTTGTAGAGGTTGAGTAGGAAGCCGTCATTGACCATCGCGTGATTGCCGAAGGCCACCAGCGGCGTGTCCAGTTCCATGCGCTGGGAAACCCGTCCTTCGACGGTCGTCATGGCTTCGCATTCGGCAAATGTGTCCGCGAAACGGAACCAGCCCGAACCGCGGAATTCGCCGCCCACGGCGATGCGCACGAAGCTTTCCTTCGGCAGGCCGTCGCTGCCGATGCGCAGGTTGACGTCGCGGACGACGGACGGGGCATCGTCGATCTGCCCGTGCGCCGCGATCGTGCGGCAGCCATCGGCATGGAAATCCATGCGGAAATGTTCACGGCCACGACCCTGTCCCATGCGCTCCGGCTTGGTGCTGGTATAGAGGATCGTGCCGGTTACGCTGCGGGTTACACCATTCATTTCCAGACACCTTTGTCACGCAGATAGCGCCCGGCATCCTTCAGATCGCCGGGCTGATAATTGTCGAACAGGTTGGGCGGGAAGCGCGGCGTATAACCGTTGAACACATCCATATAGAGTTGCGGATGGATCGTCGGCTGGCGGTGCCGCGCCCGGAAGGCGCCGATCGGGATGCGCGCCGTCACCAATGTTTCGTTGGGCGATTTGGCGATCGCCATGACTTCGCCGTCGGGACCATAGATGGCCGACCCACCGGCATTGCTGTCCTCGAAAAAGGGCGAGCCGGGCGAGATCGCGTTGTTCGATACGGCGGTATAGACGCTGTTGTAGAGGGAGGTCGCCGCAACATCGGCGGGAACGAAGCCGCCGGTCGCCGTGCGCAGGATCACTTCGGCGCCCTTGATCGCCAGGGCGCGGAACAGTTCGGGTTCGCGCTGCACCGAACTGGTCGCCAGGTTGCCGATCGGGGTCTGGATGACGGGCAGGATCGCATCGCGTCCGTACATCTCCACGAAGCGGTCCAGCACGTCGTAGATCGTCGTGGTGAACAGCTCGATCTCGCCGCCGAAGGCGCCCTTGATGTTGCGCGCCTTCCAGCCGCGCGACAATATGCGTCCATCGGGGCCGATGACCGTGGTGATGGACAGCGCATGTCCCGGCCAGTCGGGGTCGCGCGCATAGGAACCGAATACGACATAGGCGCCGTATTGCTTCGCCTTTTTCGCGATCGCCTCCGTCTCCACGCCGGGAATCTCGATGGCGACCTTCAGCACGTCCTGGCGCGTCCATCCCGCGCCGAAGCCGGTGATCGGAAACTCATGGAAGAACAGCAGATCGGGTCCCCCGCCAAAGGCGAAGGCGGCATCGATCAGGCCCAGCATATGGTTGAGATTGTCGCGGCGGCTCGCTTCGACACGGGAAAGGTCGACGGGAATGGATCGGGCCTGCGCAACGCCCAGCGTCCAGCTATCCTTGGTGAGGGGCACGACCGGATAGCGGCCGTCGGGGTTGATGGCGACATCGGCCTTGGGCTCGGCCGGGGCCGCGGCGGCCTGCCCAGAAACGCCGAGAGCGGCGGAGAGGCCAATGCCTCCCGCCGCACCCAACAGCGCCCTACGTGAAAGCGCTTTTTCGTTCATAGCGCCGCCCGGGGACGGTAGCTGTAGTAGCTCGGATCGTCATAGGCCTGCCAGTCGCGCGAGACCCGGTTCTCGTTGATCACGGTGCGCTGGAACAGGCGACCCTTGCGATACCAGTGCCAGGTGCGGTTCTTGGCATCGCCGTCCTCGGCCACGGTGATCATCTCATAATAGCGGAAATCGGGTTCGTGGGTCCGCGTCCAGCCGACCATGATGGTGCGATTGGTCTCGTCATAGTTGAGCGCGCCGACGAAACCGTCGATCAGGTCGTTCTTGATCCAGATGCGGTCGCCCTGGAAGGTGCCGTCGAAATAGCGGATTTCCTGCGTGCCGTCGGCCCAGGTGTAGATATTGGTCTGGCTCAGCTTCGCAACGCCGTCCGGACCGTCGGTCAGGCGGCAGACGAGCCGCGACTTGTGACGGTCGATGATATTGTGGTCGGCGTCCAGATGGACATATTCGCCTTCCCATACGCCCGCCTGGTCAGCGACGATCGGTTGCTTTTCCGTAATGATCTGCATGTGCCCTCACTCTCTCTGTGCCCCGATCATTGCGCAGGGAGGGGGGGTAGACCAACAACAAATTGTCTTTTTGAACAACCAAAGATTGTGTAATCGAGGACATGGAATCGCGACAGGTGCGGCATTTTCTGGCCGCTTATGACATGGGCACTTTCGCTGCCGCTGCGGAATGGCTGGGGTTGAGCCAGCAGGCGGTCAGCAAGAGCATATTGCGCCTGGAGGCGCAGTTGGGCGTGCGCCTGTTCGAACGCGATGGACGCCGGGTCCGTCCGACCGCCTATGCCGACCTTTTCCTGCCCCATGCGCGTACGATCGCGGCGGAGAGCGATCGCTTCCGCGCGGACCTGACCGACATGATGGGCGGTCGGCATGGCCGGTTGCGGATCGGGGTCGGTCCCAGCGCGGCGGCGGACGTCGTCGCCAGCGCGGTCAGGATGCTGACGGGCGAACGGGCCGATATGCGCCTGACCGTGCTGGCGGGCATCTATGAAATGATGGTCAGCGATCTTCTGCTCGGCAAGCTCGATGTGATCGTCGCGGTGCGCCAGGTCGACCGCCACGATCCCCTTATCCGCGAAGAGGTTCTGGGCGACATCCGCTATGCCGTCCTCGCCGGCGCGAACCACCCGCTCGCGGGCAGGGGCCGCGTGACGCTCCATGATCTGAAGAATGAGCGCTGGCTGGCAGGGGCCAATATCGGGGCGGTGGAGCAGGTGATCGACGCCAGCTTCCGAACGGCGGGTCTGGTGCGGCCACGGCCGGAAATCGAGACGACATCCGTCATCTTCACCCAGGCGATGCTCGACGGTGGAATGCACCTGACGATCCTGCCCGAAATGCTGGTGGCGCGGGACATGAAGGCCGGGCGGATCGTCAAGATCGATGTCGATATCGAACCCTGGACGCGTCCCCTGATCGTGGCGACACGCGTCCGCGCGCCCAAGCCGCCGGTCGTGGATGCTTTCATGGCCAATCTCGTCAAGGCGATGGGCTGAACCGTGTCGCCCTCATCCTCATGAATGCGACGGGGTGGGGATGACGCCACTGCGTCGACGGTTGAAATCATTCCCCATATGCCGGATAGGCTGCGGAGCACATGCATTACGATCCCGACATCTTTCTCCGCGATTATTGGCAGAAGAAGCCGCTGCTGATCCGAAATCCGTGGGATGCGTGGCGCAATCCCCTGGACCCCGACGAACTGGCAGGCCTGGCCTGCGAGGAGGGCGTCGAATCCCGGCTGATCGTGCGGGAGGAGGAAGGCTGGACGCTCGCCCATGGCCCATTCGCGGCTGACCGTTTCAGCCGGCTGGGCGCGCAGCCCTGGACGCTGCTCGTCCAGGCGGTCGATCATCATGTTCCCGATGTTGCCGCGCTGATCGATCCGTTCCGCTTCGTACCCAACTGGCGCATCGACGATGTGATGGTCAGCTACGCTTCCGACGGGGGCGGCGTGGGGCCGCATTTCGACCAATATGACGTGTTCCTGCTGCAAGGGCTGGGCAAGCGCCGCTGGCGGGTGGGGCCGCTGTGCGATGGATCGAGCGAATTGCTGCCGCATGACGATCTGCGCCTGCTCGCCCGGTTCGAGGCGACAGAGGAATGGGTGCTGGAACCCGGCGACATCCTCTATGTGCCGCCCGGCTTCGCGCATGACGGGGTGGCGGTCGGCGACGATTGCATGACCTATTCGATCGGCTTTCGCGCGCCGTCCCGCAGCGAGCTGATCGAGGGCTGGTGCGATCATCTGGTCGATGAGATGCAGGAGGATGATCGTTACAGCGACCCGGATCTGCGGGTTCAGGGCAATCCGGGGGAGATTTCGGAGGCGGCCCTGACCCGGTTGCATGCCATGGTCACAGGGAAATTGCTGGATCGTGATGCCTTTGCGTGCTGGTTCGGGGAATATAACAGCGCGCCCAAATATCCCGAGACGGACTGGCGCCCCGAAGAACCGATCGGTCGGGCGGAGTTGGCCGATTGCCTTGAACAGGGCATGGCGCTGGCGCGGAATCCGGCCAGCCGCCTTTCCTTCATTCGGCGGGCAGACGGATTGCTGCTGTTCGCCGACGGTCGCAGCTTTGCCTGTTCCGGCGAAACCGTGGCCTTGGCCGAGGCGATTTGCGCCCAGGCGCAAGTCCGGCTCGATCCCGCGGCGGGCCGGTCCCCGGAAACGCTGGACCTGCTGGCCGCGCTGATCGACCAGGGCAGCCTCGCCTTCGATCAGGAAGATTGAGTGCCGCGCCTGCTCCTGTTCAACAAACCCTATGGGGTGATGTCGCAATTCACCGATGCACGGTCCGAATCGGCGCGCCCGACCCTGTCGGATTTCATCGACGTGCCGCACGTCTATCCGGCAGGGCGCCTCGACCTGGACAGCGAAGGCCTGCTGCTCCTGACCGATGACGGGCGGCTCCAGTCGCGCATCGCCGATCCCAGATTCAAGATGCCCAAGACCTATCTGGTACAGGTCGAGGGCGATCCGCAGGCCGCCGCGCTGGACCAGTTGCGGCGCGGCGTCAGGCTGAAGGATGGGATGACCCTGCCTGCGCAGGTCGAACTGATCGATCCGCCGTCCCTCTGGCCCCGTGACCTCCCGGTACGCTTTCGCAAGAGCGTGCCCGACCGGTGGATCAGCCTCACCATCCGGGAGGGCCGGAACCGGCAGGTGCGCCGGATGACGGCCGCCATCGGCCATCCCACCCTGCGGCTGGTGCGGTGGCGGATCGGCGACTGGACCATCGACGGCTTGCCGCCCGGCACATGGCGCGAGGTGCGCGCTTAGCCTCTATCGCCTTTGCGCGAACCAGATGATGTGCTGCGGCCCCTTGCCGTTGCTGCGGGCGCGGACTTTCACTTCATCGACAGCAAGCCCGGTCTGGGACAATCGGCGGGCGAAGGCGGCATCGGGCGCTGCGGACCAGATCGCCAGCACGCCGCCCGGCTTGAGCGCGGCGATCGCGGCCGACAGGCCCCGCGCCGAATAAAGCCGGTCATTGGCCTGGCGCACCAGCCCGTCCGGACCATTGTCGACGTCGAGCAGGATCGCGTCATACAGGCCACGCCCGTCGGCGATCACATCGGCGACATCCTGACCGACCAGATGCACGCGCGGGTCGTCGAGGCAACCCGCCGCCAGTTCGGCCATGGGGCCGCGCGCCCATTCGATGATCTCCGGCACCAGTTCGGCCACGGTGATCCGGGCGCTCCCGTCCAGCGCCGCGAGCGCCGCGCGCAGGGTGAACCCCATGCCATAGCCGCCGACCAGCAGATGCACGGACTTGCGCCCCCGCAACCGTTCGCAGGTCATGTTGGCGAGCGCCTCCTCCGATCCGCTCATGCGGCTGCTCATCAGTTCGTTGCGGTCGAGCACGATCATGAAATCCCGGCCCCGGCGATAGAGCGTCAATGTCTCGCCCCCAGGGACATGGGCCGATCCGATGAATTCGCGTGGTTGCATGCTGTCCTTCCGTAGGCGGGGCGCCCGCCTCTTAGGACAAGCCGGGCCATAGTCCAAGCGCAGGCGCGATGAAGGGGTTTACGGCCCGCAAAGTCGACGTCATAGCGACGGGACGATGTTGCCCCTGCACCCTTGTGAAAAGCGTCCCTGAAATTGCGATATTTCCTCGATACCGAATTCAACGGCTTTGGCGGCGATCTGATCAGCCTGGCGCTGGTGCCGGAATATGGCGATCAGGATTTCTATGTTTCGCTGCCCCTTCCGGACGAAATCCATCCCTGGGTGCAGCAGAATGTGATCCCCTATCTTCGCTTCGTTCCGCCCGGCATCGACCTCCAGCTGAATCGCGAACAGGCCGCCCACCATCTCGAAGCCTATCTGGCGCATGATCCCGATCCGGTGATCGTGGCGGACTGGCCGGACGATCTCGCCTATTTCTGCCACCTCATGGTGACGGGGCCGGGGGAGAAGATCGCCATCAGCGACCTTCGCCTCGAACTGATCAACGGAGCGGGTTTCAGTTCGGCCGCCAACAGCAAGACGCCCCACAACGCCCTGCATGATGCACGCGCGTTCAAGGATTTCTGCCTGCGTTCGGCCTATTGAGGGCTTGTCCGACCCCTGCGGATAGGGGGCTGGGCCCTCGCCCGGTGGAATCGACCGATCTCAGGCCGCCTTCTTCAGGGGGATGGATATGTCCGCCAGCTTCGCCCGGTCCGGGCGGGCTTCCTTGAGGATCAGCGAACGCGCACCCATGAAATCCTTGGGGTTGTTGATCGCATCGACGGAAATGATGCGCCCCTCCTTCAGGTAGATGACGGTCAGGGGGCCTTCCTTGCTGTCGCCCCGGACGACGATTTCGTCCGCATCCTTGTTGAGACCCGCCGATTGCAGCTTCAGGTCGTACTGATCGGACCAGAATGTCGGCAGTGCCCGATATTCGGTCGGCGCTTCCAGGATGGTATCGGCCGCAATGGCCGCGGAATCCATCGCATGCTGGACGGATTCGAGTCGCCATAGGCCGCCTGCGAAATCATTGGGATGGCGGGCGCAATCGCCGATGGCCAATATGCCCTCGGCCGAGGTGCGGCAATATTCGTCCACCAATATGCCGCTGTCGCAGGCGATGCCCGCCTTTTCGGCCAGGGCGGTGTCGGCGTCGATGCCGATCCCGACGATCGCGAGATCGACCGGGATTTCCAGACCGGATGCCAGCCGGACGGCCGCTATGCGCCCTTCGCCGGCAAAGCCCGCAACCTGTTGCCCCAGGTACAGGTCCACGCCGTGCGCGCGATGCTGGCGCTCGAAAAAGTCAGACACGACGGGGGACGTCACCCGCTGGAGAACGCGGTCCTGCGCCTCGATGACGACCACCTCATGGCCCATCTCGCGCGCGGCGGCGGCTACCTCCAGGCCCACATATCCGGCGCCGATCACGCCCAGCACGCCGCCATTCTCCAACCCGCCGCGGATCGCGTCGACATCGGCGACGGTGCGCAGATAGTGGATGCCCGCAAGCTCCGATCCCGGACAGATGAGACGCCGAACCTTGCCCCCGGTCGCGAAGACGCACCACCGGAAACGGATGATGCGGCCATCCTCCAGTTCTGCGCACTTCCGGCCGGTGTCGAGTGCGCCGACCCGATGTCCCAGTTCGAAGCGGACCTGCTGTTCGGTCCAATAATCATTGTCCCGCAGCAAAAGCCGGTCGATCTCCAGATTGCCGATCAGATAGCCCTTCGACAAGGGGGGGCGATCATAGGGCAGGCTGGGTTCGTCGCTCACGACCGTGATCGTTCCGGCAAAGCCCTTCTGCCGAAGCGAAATGGCCAGATGCGCGCCCGCATGACCCCCGCCGATCACCAGGACGTCCACGGCGATTGGTTCGTTCAACTCTCTTCTCCCGGTTCTGACCGTTCGGCGCGACTGGCCGACCTGCACGCATGTCGGCATCGCCGCTTATCGGTGTCGAAACTGAGCGCAAAATTTCCCGATCACTATCCCGTTATCGCAGGCCTTGCACCCGCGGCGCGATCTTCTGCGAACTACGGCTTGACCGGCGGGAGAAAAGCGGGCGTCATTGCGTCAGAGAATGAGGAGGACGCGTCAATGAACCGTCGCATTATGACAGTGTCTTGGGGAGGGCACGACAGGCCGCATCGGAAGGCGCATGTTTCGGGTTCGGGCCGACAAGGGAGGATGTCGTCCCACGTCGCGGGACACGGGCGGATATGGGCATGCTGACCGATATTCCAGCGCCCAGCCGTTTCTGGAACGGGGAAATCCTTCCGCTCGTCCAGTGGAACAGGTTCAGCAGCACCGACGCGGGCGAAGTCGAAGAGCATATGAGCCGGATGTTCTGCCCGCACCGGCTGGACGTGCAGGGAGGCAGGCCTCCCATCGATTTCCGTCACAACCAGGCGCAATTGCGGGCACTCACCTTCAACGCCCAGGATTACGGCAACCCCTTCGGCCGCATCTCCATCGACGTGCCCCAGATGGGGCAGATCTACCTCGTGCAATTCTCGCTGCATGGCACGTCCTTCATCACCCATGACAGCAACAGCTTCAGCCTGGCGCCGGGCCAGATGTGCGTGCTGGCCCCCGATGCCCATTTCAGCCAGACGTTCGAGGCGGGCTACAAGCATTTCACCATCAAGATTCCGAAGGCCGACCTCGAACGGGTTCTGGCGCAGGAACTGGGTTTCCGGCCCGACGAACTGATCTTCTCGACGCGGCCGGTGCCGCTGGTCGGCGCGGCCCAGGCCTTTGCCCATCTCGTCCGCACGATCTGCGACGATATCGATCATGGGCTGACGGGCTATACCCATCCGCGGGCCAGCGGTTCGGTCGAAGACACGCTGAAGCGCCTGTTGCTCGCGGCGGTGCCGCACAATCATTCCGATCTGTTCGATTCGGCGCCGTCGGGTCCTGCGCCCTATTATGTCCGCCGGGTCGAGGATTACATCCGCAATCATGCGCGCGAACCGATTTCGCTGATCGAGATGATCGAGATTTCGGGCATCAGCGCCCGGTCGCTCCATGCCGGTTTCCGGCGGTTTCGTGGTGTGACGCCGATGGGCTATCTCAAGAATGTTCGCCTCGACCTTGCCCGCAAGATGTTGCTGGAGGGTGTGGAGGAAGGGCATAGCGTGACCGACGTCGCGCTCGCCTGCGGCTTCAGCCATCTCAGCAAATTCGCGCGCGACTATGCCGAACGTTTCGGCGAACGCCCTTCAGCCACCTTGCGGCAACTGAAGGGCTGAAAAAGGGCCGTCACATCGCGATATGCACCGCCCCGTCGACGATCTCGACGGCATAGGTCTTGAGCGCGATCGAGCAGGGCGCGGCGCAGGCCGCTCCGGTGCGGATGTCGAAGCTGCCGAGGTGGAAGGGGCAGACGATCTTCCCGTCCTCTATCTCCCCCTCCGCCAGAGACGCTTCGCCATGGGTGCACAGATCGTCGGTTGCGAATATCTCGCCGTCCAGCAGATAGACGGCGATCCCGTGTCCGCCGTCCAGTTCGACCCGCAATATCTCGTCTTCGTCCAGTTCGTCGACCGCGCACAACCGGGTCATTGATCGAATGCCTTCTTGAGGCTCCAGGGTGGCGTCGCCACTCCCTGCACCCGCAGGTCCAGTTTCACCGAAGCGAATTTCCATAGATTATCCTCATATCTTGCAATGCTGTCATACCAGCCGCCCAGCCAGCGATCTTCAGCCCCCGCATCATGCGCCATGGTGGACAGTTCCCAGAGATACCAGCGGCAGCGCGCCGACCGGCCGTCCTCTGCAAACTCGACATAGGGGGCGATCATATAATGGATCGACCAGAGCACCTCTTCCGCCGCGATCGCGGCCAGGCCCGCCGCGATCGCCGAAGCGCCGTGGAAGGTCGCGAAGCCCTCGGCCGACCAGCTTGCGTCCTCGTGGAACAGCGGCTGCATCATTGCCGGATCGTTCCTGCGGTCGGCGCCATGCGCATAGCGCGCAACGAGATCGGAAATCTCGTTGCGCGCCTCTATGCGGAACAACCGCTCCTCGACCGTCGAAGGGGTCATCCCCGTCATCTCAGGCCGTGGCCATGGGGCTGAGGCCGCGCCAGGTCTCCTGCCCGCCATGCACGGCGACGAACCGTCCTTCCTCGAACGCATAGGGGACGCCTGGCGAGCCGGAATAAAGCTCGATATGCGGCGCCACCTCGGCCAGCGAGAGCGCGAGATTGTAGAGTGCATGATGGCTTTGGGGCAGCGCGCCGAGCGGGAAGCGGTCGACTTCGGCCAGGATGCCGGAAAGCCGGGGCAGCATCCGGTCATAGAAGGCGCGCAGTTCCGCGCTGGACGATCCCTGCCGCTTCCTCTGGCGCTGGTCGGCCGTCGGCAGGTTCCAGTCGAGGCAGGCGGAAAGGTCTTCGAAGCCCGCGGGCAGTTCGGCTTGCGTCATGGTCGCGTCTCCCTCAGGCGTTGACATATTCATCGACGACGGCGGCACTGTGACGGATGAGGATCTCGTCATCCTGCAGGTTCTGCACCGTCTTGGCGCGCGACTGCATCGCCCGCTGCGTGTCTTCCATGGTGGCGGTGTCCTCCAGCCAGGCGTTGCGCTGAAGCGTCATGGCATGTTCCATTGCCCAGCGTTCGGCATTGGTCTTGGGCGGCCGGACATAATAGCGTCCTTCCCACAGCGTCCGGTTATGGGCGATCGGCCAGAACTGATGGGTGAACCAGATCCCTTCCGATATGTGGATCAGCGTGTTGGGGAAGAGCACGCTCAGTTCGAACGCGAAATCGTCCCGCTTGTCGGGGTTGATGGTCGGGGGCAGCATCGTTTCGGCGCGCTGCGTGACGAGCGAGGCGCCGGCGATCGAATTGGCGATGCCTGCAACGGGCGTCGGCGTCGCGCCCAGCGTCAGGCATACGGCGCAGGTCCGGTGCGGTCCCATCAGCTTCACATTCTGAAGGCCGGTGGAGAAGGTGTTGGGGAAGGACCCGGCATGGATGGTGTCGACATGGTAGGCCTCCGCAAAGGCGTCGTGCGCGACCTTCCAGTTGCATTCCAGCTCGGTATGATAAGTGAACTGATAGCTGAGTTCGGCGAAGGGGAAACCCGCAAAATGTCCGGCATAGTCGCCCAGGAAATCGGCCAGGCTGTTGTCGGGTGTTTCCGCCAGATTGATGAAGATGAAACCTTCCCAGAAATCGATATGGATCGGGGACAGGCCGTTCTGCTTCTTGTCGAAACATTGATAGAAGCGTTCTTCGCTCGGTACATGTTTCAACGCACCATCGGCACCATAGACCCAGCCATGGAAACGGCAGGTGACGATCGCGGCCTTGCTGCGACCGAAAGTTTCCGGACCGGTTTCGGTGACGACGGTATTGCCACGATGCGCGCAGATATTGTGATGGGCGCGCACGACGTCATCCTTGCCACGCATCAGGATGACCGATGTGTCGGCGGTGGCAAGGCGCTTGACCTTGTAATCACCCTTCCTGGGTATCTCGTCGACCCGGCCGACGCAAAGCCAGACCTTCCTGAAGATTTTCTCGCGCTCACGTTCATACCATTCCGGCGCGATATAGGGCTCGATGGGGATCGGCCCCGATCCGAGTTCGGGATGCTCATGTAACCAGCGATGTGCGTCGTTCATCCTGCTGTCCTTATGGATTCGACCGGTTGCCGACTCCCGGCGACAGTCGAATGGCTGAAATTCCGGACAAATGATGTCGGCGCGCGCCATGACCCGCTAGCCCGTTCCCGTGTCCGTTAGCCTGCGGCGGCATCAAAGGCGGCGGGGCCGAAAAAGGGGCAGGGGACCGCTTTGTTCCGCGCCTTGCACTCCATCGCGCTCAGTTGTCGAACTCCGCAGCAACGGGCTAGCGCGATGCCTTCATCTGCGTTCGATTATAGGCGAGCGTCCGATGTCGGTCGCCAACGCCGTTCCAGGAGTAGCAAGGCCGATCCGATCCGCGAGGCGCGGACGGGCGGTACAACGACAATAATAACCAGTCAAACCAGGGAGCTACAATGAAACCTAACGCCCGCAATCGCACCCCCTCCGGCCGCCGCGCCTTGTCCCTGCACTTTGGGCCGCTGCAATCCGCTTCGCTTCGGGCCCTGATCGCAGGCCTGGCGCTGGCGGGCATCGGCCACGGTTCGTCGGCGCTCGCGCAGCAGGCCCCGGACGAGGCAGCCAGCCAGCCCGGCGGTATCGAGGAGATCACGGTCACGGCCCGTCGTCGCGCCGAATCGCTTCAGGACACGCCGATCTCGATCTCGGCCGTCACGTCCGAAGGGCTTGCACAGCGCGGCATCGACAATGTCACACAGATCGGCGACTTCACGCCGAACGTGAAGTTCAACAGTTCCGTGCCGGTTTCCGCCAGCAACGCCACCGCCGCCATCTTCATCCGCGGCATCGGCCAGAACGACTATCAGCTTTCCGCCGATCCCGGCGTCGGCCTCTATCTCGACGGCGTCTATATCTCGCGCGGCGTGGGCAATGTGCTCGACGTCCTCAATGTGGAGCGGATCGAGGTGCTGCGCGGCCCCCAGGGCACGCTGTTCGGCCGCAACACGATCGGCGGCGCCGTCAGCGTGGTGACCAAGAAGCCCGCCGAGGAGCTTGGCGCCAGCCTCGACCTGACGACGGGCAGCTACAACCGCGTCCAGATCAAGGGGTCGATCGACGTGCCGGTCGCCGACGGCATCTATACCAGCCTGTCGGGTTTCTATCACATGCGCGACGGCTATGTGAAAGGCACCGTGCCGCTGGCGCCCGACCTGGGCGACACCAACACTTTGGCCGGCCGCTTCGCGCTGAGGCTGGAACCCACCAGCAACCTGTCGATCAACCTGGCGGTCGACGGTACGCGCTCGCGCGAGAAATCGGCGCCCAACGTCATGCTGGCGGTCGATGAGAACGCACCGGCGGCGCAGGTCTGGAACAGCGTCTATTCCGGGGCGGCCGGTATCTGCACGGACCTCTCCAATCCGGCGCGCCTGTCCGACACGCGCTGCTACAACAGCCAGTGGGCGCAGGCGCCCTACCGGCATGGCGGCACGTTCCAGGCGGTTTCAGACACATTCAACAATTTCGGCAAGCGCCGCTATGAATCGGCGTCCGACCTCAACATCTGGGGCGTTTCCGGCACGCTGGAATGGCGCCTGGGTGGCGGCGTCACCGCCAAGTCGATCACCGCCTATCGCAAGGTGACCGGCTTCTGGACCCGCGATTCCGACCATAGCCCGGCCAGCATCGTCCAAACCAAGAGCGACTGGAAACAGGACCAGTTCTCGCAGGAATTGCAGTTGCTCGGTGATGCTTTCGACAGCCGCCTGAACTGGGTCGTCGGCGGATATTATTCGAAGGAAAGCGGCAATCACGAAGATCTGGTCAATATCGTCGACGCCGTATTCATGAGCGGTGCGATCCTAGACGGACGCAGCCTTGCCGCCTTCGGCCAGGCGACGTTCGAGATCGTGCATAATCTGAGCCTGACCGGTGGCATCCGCTGGACCGAGGACAGGAAGACCTTCGACAACGGCAATCAATATGTCGTGGCGGCGGGTTTCCTGACGGGTCAGCCCTTCAACCCCGACGGCTCGGGTCTTCAGAATGGCGATCCGCTGATGGGTCCCCGCGCGCGCATGACGATCAAGGACCGCGCCTGGACGCCGATGGCCAGCCTTTCCTATCGCTGGTCGCCCGAATTCCTGACCTATGCGTCCTACTCCCAGGGGTTCAAGGGCGGTGGCTTCACCCAGCGCGTCTTTCCGCCCTTCGCCAATATCCCCTCCTTCCGTCCGGAAACGAGCACGACCTATGAAGTCGGTTTCAAGTCCGACCTGCTGGGCCGTCATCTCCGTCTGAACGGCGCTGCCTTCGTCAACGATTATGACGATCTGCAGATCACCGTGAACGACCCGATCCTGGGCTTCGCGCCCATCATCCAGAACGCCGCGAAGGCCCGCATCAAGGGCGTCGAACTCGAACTGCAGGCGCGTCCGACCGAAGAACTGAAGCTGGAGGCGGGCCTTGGCTATCTGGATGCCAAATATCGGCAGGTCGACATCCGCGCGCTCAACAGCGGCGTGACCAAGGACACGCATCTTCAAAATGCGCCGAAATGGACGCTGAGCGCAGGCGCTTCCTACGATATCGATGTCGCGGGTGTCGGCAAGTTCACGCCGCGCGTCGACTGGTCCTATCGCTCGACGGTCTACAATGATGCGGTCAACAGCCCGCTGTTGGTGCAGAGCGGCTATCATCTGGTGAACGCCTCGATCGCCTATCGCGACGAGCCGGACACCTGGCTGGTCACGCTCGGCGTCAAGAACCTGACCAAGCAGAAATATCTGGGATCGGGCTTCGTCGACTCGTTCGGCGGGATCACCGAGGGCGCCTATGGGCGGCCGCGCGAGTGGTTCCTGAGCGCCCGCCGGACCTTCTGAACCATGAAGGCGCCGGTTCCGACCGACGGAACCGGCGCCCCCACCGGAAGGAGGACATATGCCCGATACATTGGAACAGCGGATTGCGCGGCTGGAGGCGTTGCGCGACATCGATGCGCTGATCGTCGATCTTTCCCGCGCCTTCGACGCCGGGCCGTCGGCGGAGATGCTGCGCCCGCTGTTCACCGACGATGCGACGTTCCGGATCGACCGATACGGCATGCTGTCGGGCGGCGACGCCATCGCGCGGGAAGTGGCCGGCAATGCCGATCGGGGTTTCAGATGGACCCTGCACTATCTGGTTTCCCCCAAGGTGGAACTGGCGTCGTCCTGCGACCATGCCGCCGTCGAATTCATGCTTTGGGAAGTCGCGACCTCGGCCAGCGGCCGGGCCTACTGGATCGGCGGCCGCTATGTCGCGATGGCCAGGAAGAGCGGGCCGGCCTGGCAATTCGCCGTGCTCGAACTCCAGGCCGATCTCATTTCCCACTATCCCGACGGCTGGGGCGAGAAGCCCGATGCGCTCGCCGATGCGTGAACACCCAAATGAGCGACGGCACCCATTTCAATATTCGGAGAGTGAATGATGACCATAGGGATAACGGCGGAAGATTTGGCCCATATCTCGCGCAGTTCGGAGGATATTCGTGCAGAGTTGGGCGTCGATCCCGTATCGGTACGGGCGATCAGCGATCCCGCCATCTATGAACTGGAGCGCGAGAAGATCTTCCGGAAGACCTGGCTGAAGGTCGCGACGAGCTGGGAACTTCCCAATGTCGGGGATTATAAGGTCAAGGAATTGCCGGTCGCGGACGCCTCCGTCCTGATCGTGCGCGGCAAGGACGGCCAGATCCGCGCCTTTCACAATGTCTGCACCCATCGCGGCAACAAGGTCGTCCCGACGACCGGGTTCGAAACCTTCGGCCGCTCGCGCGCCAATGTGGTGACATGCCGCTTCCATGGCTGGGTCTTCTCCACCGACGGGCCGCTGCGGTCGGTGCCGATGAAGGAGAAGTTCGGCAAGCTCGACACCGCCTGCCTTGGCCTGCGCGAAATCCATTGCGACATCTGGGAAGGGTTTGTCTTCATCAACTTCGATGCCGAACCGGCGCAGTCGCTGACCGAATATCTGGGTGACTTCGGCAAGTTGTTCGGCGGCTATCCTTACGCGGAATCGACTACCGCCTTCCGCTATTCGACCGTGCTGAACTGCAACTGGAAGGTCGCGCATTATGCTTTCAGCGAGGGTTATCACGTGCCGACGATCCATGCCGGGTCGCTGCCGGGCTTCAAGGGGGTCGATCACAC
Organism: Sphingobium sp. LB126; assembly: GCF_002795205.1. NCBI lineage: Bacteria > Pseudomonadati > Pseudomonadota > Alphaproteobacteria > Sphingomonadales > Sphingobiaceae > Sphingobium > Sphingobium sp. LB126. The sequence goes on along the minus strand of NZ_NETV01000002.1, from coordinate 1,099,507 downwards.
CGACTTCAAGCTGATGGGGCCGCACGCATCCTCCACCATCTACGGCGCGGGCATGGACACGGCGCCCTCGACGCTCGCCTTCGCCTCGATGCTGAGCACGACCGAACGCCACCGGCCGCGTCCGGACCAGTTGCCGCCCGCGATCAATCCGGAGCGGCGCGCGGATTTCCAGTTCGAACTGCCCAACCTGTTCCCCAATTTCATCATCCACCTGGCTTCGGGCTGCGGTTATCCGGGCATGTCCTTCTTCACCCACCAGTTCTGGCCGCTCGACCATGGGCGGACCTTGTGGGAAGGCATCAACTATTTCCGGCCAGCCCAAACCGCCGCGGAACAGGTGGCGCAGCAGCATGTGAACGCGCTGCATCGCAATGCCTGGCTGGAAGACACCGCCACCATGGAGGACACTTTCACCGGCATCATGTCCGGATCGATCGATGAGATGCAGTTGATGGATCAGGAATTCCTGATCCGCCATGCCGCGCGCACGCTCGACACCTTTCTCGCGGCCTGAGGACCCTGATCATGACCCATCCCATCCTTCCCGCTCCCTTCGCCGACCTCGCGCCGCTTGCGGCGCATTGGGCCAGGCCCAGCGAGAATGAACGCAGCGAAATCCGCTGGTCCGCCAGCCCCGCCGAATTCAAGGCGCTTTACGAGGCGATGATGCCGCGGCTCGACGACATATTGCGCCTGCTGTCGGACCATCCGGCCAGCGGGATGCCCGAAGAGGTGCATGATCTCTTCCTGCTCGCCTGCGCCTTTGCCGAGGCCTCCCCGCATCATGAGCTTTACGGCGGCAGCAGCGCGGTTCCCTACAGCTTCGACGCGCGGCGCTTCGTCCGCACCGACGGCGACGCCGCGCTCTGATCGGTCCCAATAGAAATCGAGGGTAGTTCCAATGTCTGACGCACGATCGCATATTGAGGTTTATGACTATAGCGGCGGCATCGTCGGGCCGGGCATCGAACCGGCCGGCACCGTCCGGGACGGCGGCACCATCCGCACCGGCACCCCGCCCGGCTGCTGGGGTCCGATGATCACGCCGAAATTTCAGGGCGGCCATGAAGTGACGCGGCCCGTCCTTGTCGAGGGTGCGGAGATCGGCGATGCGATCGCGATCAGGCTCAAGACCGTCCAGGTGACGTCGCTCGCGACATCGTCGGGCGTCATGGAATTTGTCGAGGGTCGTTATCTGGGCGACCCCTTCGTCGCCAAGCTGTGCCCGAACTGCGGCGCCACCAGCCCCTCCAGCCACATCGAGGGAATTGGCGAGGAAGCCGTGCGCTGCGACGGTTGCGGCGCGGAGGTCAATGCGTTCCGCTTCTCCAACGGTTATGTGATCGTCCTCGACCGCGAGAACAAGGTCTCGCTGACCGTCGGCAAGGATGTCGCCCAACGCATCGCCGGCGATGCCCGCACGGTCGCGGCGATGCCCGATCAGGCGAACCAGCATTCCATCCTCGCCCTGGCGCGCGCCGACATATCCGGCCTGGCCAGCCGCATGCGGCCGTTTCTGGGCAATATCGGCACCATTCCCTCGCGCGACCTGCCGGATTCCCACAATGCCGGCGATTTCGGCTCGTTCCTGATCGACGCCCCCCATGGCTACAGCTTCACGCAGGAGGAGCTTAACGAGCACAAGACCGATGGCCATATGGACACCAATTCGGTGCGGGAAGGCGCCATCCTCATCTGCCCGGTGAAGGTGCCGGGCGGCGGCGTCTATATGGGCGACATGCACGCACAGCAGGGCAATGGCGAGATCGCCGGTCACGCGACGGACGTGTCGGGCGTCGTCGAACTGGAGGTGAAGGTCATCAAGGGGCTGAAGCTGGACGGACCGATCCTGCTGCAACATCCCGAGGACCTGCCCTTCCTGGCGCAGCCGATGAGCGGTGAGGAAAGCCGGGCGATCAGGCGGCTGGCCGAACGCTACGGCCAGCAGTCGATCGAGGACAATGCGCCGATCACCTTCATCGGATCGGGGCCGACGCTGAACGATGCGACCCATAACGGCCTCGCACGGGCGGCGGAGGTGACGGGCCTGCCCTATGATGAAATCATGAACCGGGCCACCATCGCGGGCTCCATCGAAATCAGCCGCCTGCCCGGCGTGGTGCGCGTCACCTTCATGTGTCCGACCTCCATATTGGAACGCATGGGCGTGGCGGAACTGGTCCGCGAACAATATGGGGTGCAGGCGTGATCACGATCACGGGTATTGAGACGAATATATTGGAAGTGCCTACGGTTCGTCCGCATGTTTTGGCGATGGCGACGATGGAAGCGCAGGTTGTTTGCCTAGTGCGGCTTCATTGCAGCGACGGGATTGAGGGGGTTGGCGAGGCGACGACGATTGGGGGGCTGAGCTATGGGCCGGAGAGCCCTGAGGGTATCAAGCTTGCCATCGATCGTTATTTCGATCCCCTGTTGCGTTCCGGGGATGCGACCCGGATCGCGTCGCTGATGGGCGTGATCGGGAAGCATGTGGTGGGCAATCACTTTGCCAAATGCGCGGTGGAGACCGCGCTGCTCGATGCGCAGGGCAAGCGGCTGGGCGTTCCGGTGAGCGAACTGCTGGGCGGTCGGGTGCGGGACCGGCTGCCGGTGCTCTGGACGCTGGCGAGCGGCGATACCGGGCGCGATATCGAGGAGGCCGAGGCGATGCTCGCTTCCCGTCGTCACAATGCGTTCAAGCTCAAGATCGGCAAGCGGCCGCTGGGCGAGGATGTGGCCCATGTCGCGGCGATCAAGCGGGCGCTGGGCGACCGGGCCAGCGTGCGGGTCGACGTCAACATGGCGTGGGACGAGACGGTGGCGCGCCAGGGCGTCGCGATGCTGGCCGATGCCGGCTGCGACCTGGTCGAACAACCGATCATGCGCCATAACCGCGCGGGCATGGCGCGTCTTGCCGCCCGCTCGCCGATCCCGATCATGGCGGACGAGGCATTGCAGGGCCCCGCCAGCGCCTATGACTATGCGACCGCCGCCGCCGCCGACGTCTTCGCCGTCAAGATCGAACAGTCGGGCGGGCTGTACGCGGCGAAGGACGTGCAGGCGATCGCGCAGGCGGCGGGGATCGCCGTCTATGGCGGCACGATGCTGGAAGCGGCGGTGGGCACGGCGGCATCGGCCCATGTCTTCGCGACCTTCCCCACCCTGCCGTTCGGCACCGAACTGTTCGGCCCTCTGCTGCTGACCGAGGAGATATTGGCCGAGCCGCTCGACTATGCCGATTACGGCCTGGGCGTGCCGGACGGCCCGGGCCTGGGCGTGACGCTGGACGAGGAACGGATCGCCTTCCTGCGCCGGGACGCGGCGCGCACCACCATTTCCCTCCCCTCTGCACGGATGGCCTGACCCATGCTCTTCAAGGTCGAAATGGATGTGCGTGTCCCGCTGGATTATGATCCAGCCCGGTTCGAAGCGTTGAAGGCGGCCGAGAAGGCGCGCTTCCAGGAGCTGCAACGGGCCGGGACCTGGCGCCATATCTGGCGGGTCGTGGGCCAGTACAGCAATGTCAGCATCTTCGATGTGGAGAGCAACGCGCAGCTCCACGACCTGCTGACCGGCCTGCCGCTTTATCCCTTCATGGAGGTGAAGGTGACGGCGCTCTGCCGCCATCCCTCCTCGCTGCATGACGATGATCGCTGATATTCAACCCTTTGGAGAGGCATGATGACTGAAGATTTTGTTGCATCCGCGCCGGTACAGGCCCTGCTCGACCGCGCCAGCGGCGTCGACGCGCAGGGCGGCGACAAGCGGCTCAAGGCGATCACCCGCGACCTGGTCGAGGCGGTGATGAAGACGATCGTGCGCCATGAGGTGAGCGAGAGCGAGTTCTGGGCCGCGATCCACTATTTCCAGAACGGCGCGGCGGAGTTCGGCCTGATCGTGCCGGGCGTGGGGCTGGAACATTTCATGGACCTGCTGATGGACGCCCGGGATGCCGAGGCCGGCAGGACCGGCGGCACCCCGCGCACCATCGAAGGGCCGCTCTATGTCGCGGGCGCGCCGCTGGTGGAGGGCGACGTCAACCTGACCGACGATGCCGACGACACCGGCACGCTCTTCATGAGCGGCACGATCAAGGGACCGGACGGCGCGCCCGTCGAAGGCGCGATCCTGCATGTCTGGCACGCCAACAGCCAGGGCTGGTATTCGCATTTCGACCCGACCCGCGAACAGACCCCGTTCAACAACCGCCGCCGCATCCGCATCGGCAGCGACGGGCGCTACGCCTTCCATTCGAAGATGCCCAACGGCTACAGCGTGCCGCCGCAGGGCGCCACGGACCGGCTGATGCAGGGGCTCGGCCGCCACGGCAACCGTCCGGCCCATGTCCATTTCTTCGTCGAGGCGCCCGGCTACCGCACGCTGACCACGCAGATCAACTTCGGCGACGATCCCTTCGCCGCGGACGACTTCGCCTTCGCCACGCGCGATGGCCTGCTGCCCGTTCCCAACCGGCAGGGCGACACCGCCACCATCGCCTTCGACTTCGAACTCCAGAAGGCGGATGTCGCCAGCGACGAGGGCTTCTCGTCCCGCATCCGCGCTGCGGCCTGAAGCGGGAAGAGGCTTTCCATGGCATCCTGTATCCACGACAGCCCTCGGGTCGCACTGAACGGACTGTCGTTCGACGGCATGATGATCATGTCGGGCGGGTTCGGGTTCTCGGGCAATCCCGGCAAGCCGAACCCGCAGATCGGGACATATGGGGGGCCGGCGCCCGCGGTGGAGCGGGTCTGATGGAAAAGGCGTTCATCACCACCGGCGACGGCTGCCGCATCGCCTGGCGCTTCGACGGACCGGAAGGCGCTCCCATCCTCCTGCTCTCCAACTCGCTGGGCACCGACATGGGCATGTGGGCGCCGCAGATGGAGCAATGGGCCCACCGCTTCCGGGTGCTGCGCTACGACCAGCGCGGCCATGGCGCGTCCGATGCCCCTGCGGGCGCCTATTCCATCGACCGGCTGGGGCGCGACGTCATCGAACTGCTCGACGCGCTCGACATCGCGACGGTCGATTTTTGCGGCCTGTCGCTGGGCGGCATGGTCGGGCAATGGCTCGGCATCCGCGAGCCGCACCGGCTGCGCCGCCTGGTCCTTGCCAACACCTCCAGCTTCATGGGACCGCCCGACGCCTGGGACGCGCGCATCGCCCTGGTACGCCGGCAGGGCATGGCCCCGCTCGCCAGGGCTTCGGTCGAGCGCTGGTTCACCCAGGCCTTCGCCCAAAGCGGCCGGCATGCCATCGCCCCCATCGCCGCCATGCTCCAGGCCACCGACCCCCAGGGCTATGCCGGCTGCTGCGCCGCCATCCGCGACATGGACATGCGGCGCACCGTCGCCCTCATCCAAACCCCCACCCTCGTCATCGGCGCAACGCACGACCCCGCAACACCGCCAACCCACAGCAACGCTCTCGCAACAGCCATCGCAGGCTCCCGCCTCGCCATGCTCAAGGCCGCTCACCTCGCCAATGTCGAACAACCAATCGCGTTCCAGGATGCTGTCCATGGAATGTTGTCGGGGCCAAGCCCGGTCTGATCTGAATATTGTCCTGGAACCGTCAAGAATATCGAGAGGAAAATGTCAAATCTCGTCGTGATCGACAAAAATCTTGTTGACCGGATGCTGCTCCTGCAAGTCGGCAGGACCGACGAGGCGTTGAACGACCGCTTCGGCATCAGCTATAATAGTTGGCGCAAGATCATGGAAGGCAGGCCGGTGCGGCCATCACTGGCCGATCGGCTCATCAAGCGGATCCAAAGCATCGACGAGGATCATCATGCCAGCATTTCCCCATCGGCGGAGGAATAGGACGGCAAGGTTGAAAGGAACGCACGATTGCCTGTCGCCCGCCCCGATGGGTGGTCGGGCTGACGATGGGAGGACCAGCCGCCGACAATCGGGCCAGCCTGATCTCCCCAATCCGACATGGCAGATCACCGGCGCGCTTCGAAAATCGACATGCGCCGGGTCTGCTTCAGTTCGACCGTCGATTGCAGTTCGCGCTGCAACATGCCCAGCATCCATTCGCGGTGCCGGACGATGAAGTCCGCAAATCCGTCCGGCTTCGATGGATCGAAGGTCGGGACTTCCCAGTCCAGCGGTTGTTCCACATAGGGAATGACGGCCTGGCCGATCCCGTCCTCCGGCGGTTCCACATGGCGGCCGATATAGCTGTTCCCCTTGAACCGGATGAAGGAGGAGGGCGAGAATCCCGCCTTGATCAGATAGTCGGGTCCGTTTCGTCCGGCCTCGCTGCCATAGCGGGCCGTGCCTGCGACCTTGAACAGATTGTCGTGGAATTTGACGTCGCGCGCCCACCCGTCCCATTGCGTCGCGACGATCATCTGCACGTCCAGCGCGGGGCCGACATGGATGACATTCTTCTCGATCGTCGCGTCCGACACATTGCCGGAAAGCTGGAAGATCCGGCTGCCGTCGTTGCGGCTGACGTTGAAGCGGGCGCGGGTGCCGCGATTGCCCAGATTATCCTTGTCGTTGGGCCGGGGCGAACAGATCAGCAGGAAACCGCCCGCATTGTCGTGGCTGTAATTGTAGAGGATGGTCGTGCGGCGCGAGTTGAAGTCGGAATCGAAGCCCTGACCGTCGTAGCGGGTGCGGGTATAGGCGGCTTCGTTGAGCTGGATCAGGCTGTTGTCCGTGCTCCATTGCCAGATGCCCGCATTGTAGCCCGGCGCGCGGCTGCCCGCATGGCGCACGATATTATGTTCAATGAGCGCGCCGTCCGTGCCGCGCGGAACGATGCCGTCGCCGCCCACATCCTCGACATAATTGTCGCGGATGACGACGCCTTCGCTGGGGAACCAGTTGAGGAAGGTCACCCGGTCACTGATGCCTGCAATGCCCGACCGGTCGACGCGCCAGACGATGTTGCGCTCGATGCGCAGGTCATGGAAACGGGTGGCGACGCGCTGCCCGGTCGCGCGGAAGACGATGCCGCCATTATCCTTGCGGTCGTTGGTGCCGCGTACATCATGGATGTACATGTCGCTGATGCGGATGGCCCGCATCACGCCCTTGTCCTCGCCCGACACGAGCACGCCGAAACGTTGCGCCGGGGCGGGGGCAGTGTTGGTCACTTCCAGCCCGCTGACGGTCACATATTCCGCGTTCATCACCGCCACGCCATAGGGGGAAACGCCGCCCGCATCGATGCGCGGCCGCGGTCCGCCCTCCGTGGCGGCGATGGTGATCGGCGCATTGGCCCGGCCGGACCGGGTGATCGTCAGCGGTTCCTTCCAGAGCGACCCGGCCTCCAGCAGCACGCGGTCCCCCGGTTTGAGCGGCGTGTCCCGGATGCGGGCGAGCGACCGCCAGGGTTGTTCCCGCGATGTCCCGCCGAAACGGTCGTCGCCCTTGATGGAGTTGACATAATAGGTTTCCGCCCTGGCGGCCGAGGCCCATCCGGCCGCCGACAAGGAAAGCAGGAGGGATGCCGTTCCTATCGACTTAAGCAACGTCCCAGTCTCCATGGCGCGGCTCGATGCCGACCTTGTGTACCCTTGCGGCTGAATGCGGCGTGAAAGACCCTAAAGTGCGCGCCACCATCGGATGCCGGCTTCGTCCGCCTCATCCACCGCCCGCCCGCGACTGCGGAGGCAGGCCAGATGGGCAAGACTTTCCCCCGTGGCAAGGCTCAACAGCTTCCTGTTGATCTCCCGTTTGAACAGGGCCGGAAAGACGTCGATCGCCCGTTTGGGTGTTTCGAGCAGCGCGTGAAGTCTTTCAAGGCCGGTCTCATGCCCTTCCAGCAAGGCGTCGATGCGCGCATGCAGGCCATGGAAGGGTTTGCCATGCGCGGGCAGGACCAGCACGTCGTCGGGCAGAACGCGCTGGATGCTGTTCAGGGATTCCAGCCAGCCCGCAAGGGGGTCGGCCTCGGGTTCCAGGGGGAATACCGAAATGTTGGAGGAGATTTCCGGCAACACCTGATCACCGGAGATCAGCAATTTCGCTTCCGGGCAATGGAGCATGGCATGTTCGGGCGAATGCCCCCGCCCGACGACGACCGTCCACGCACGGCCTCCGATCATCAGCGTCTGACCATGTTCCAGCGCGCGGAAACTGTCGGGCAGGGGATAGAGCAGCTTGCCGAAATCGCCGAAGCGCGCGCGATAATGGTCGAGCGCTTCCTCGTCCCAGCCGGCGGTCCTGTAAAATCTTATGGCCTCCTCCGGCGCTTCCTGCCCGGTATAGGCGGCCAGGACGCGCAGGGTCATATATTCCAACCGTGTCATCCAGAGCTGGGCGGGTTGTTTCTGTGCCAGCCAGCCGGCCATGCCGCTATGATCGGGGTGGAGATGGGTGACGATGATCCGCCGCACCGGCCGGTGTCCGAGGGTCGAGGCAAAGGCCTGCCGCCAGGCCGCTGTCGTTTCGGTGGTGCGAAGGCCGGTATCGACGATGGTCCAGCCGTCGCCATCGGCCAGCGCCCACAGGTTGATCGCCTCGATCCTGCCGTCCATCGGCATGCGCAGCCAGAAGACGCCCTCCGCGACGCGGGTTGCCGTGCCGTCGCCGATCGCCGGTATGTCGATGGGGGGATAAGCCAGTTGGGCAGTCACGGTCGCGTTCCTCTTGTCGGCCCGCGACCTTGCACCGTCACGGTGCAACGGGCAAGCCACAGAGGACAGGGCTTGTCATCCGTCTCCGATACGCGCCGCATACAGCGCGTGGTGGGTGAGGATGTACAGCGTCCTGCCGTCCGGTCCGCCGAACAGCAATTGCAACGGGCGCTCGGGCACGTCGATCCGGCCGATCTCCTTCCCGTCCGGCGCATGGACGAAGACCTGCCCGTTGGCGATGTACACCCGGCCCTGCGCGTCGGTCGTGACCCCTTCGCCGCCCCGTTCCGCAAAGGGCCTGAGCTCCGTTATCGTGCCGCCGGAGCCGACCTTGCCGCTATAGGTGCGGTTTTCCGATCCGTTGGTCAGATAGACCCGCTCGCCCGGCTTGCCCTGGATGAAGCCATAGCTGTCGAGCGAGTCGGAAAAGCGCAGCCCGCGATGGTCGGACGGTCCCTGCGCGAAGATGCGCCAGGCGGGCAGCACGATGCTGCCGTCGGGGGAGACATATTCGCGCGCCTTGGGCAGTGCCATGTCGCGGGCGAACATTTCGCTCAAGGTGGTGAACTGGTAGCTTTTGGGATCGATCTGGTCCTTGAACTCGCCATTGTTCCACCAGTTGACCGGCAGCACGGTCGCCGTCCCGGTACGAGGGACAGAGGTGGTCGGCTGGATCACCGTCAATTCGGTGTCGGGCGTGCCGGGCTTGAAGCTGTAGACCGTGCCGTTGCGGCCATAGGATGACAGCACCAGCAGATTGCCCGACCGGTCGAGCGTCAGGTTGACGGGATCGAGCGCGGCGTCGCGGACGATCTCCAGCCTGCGGTCGTCCGACCAGCGCCAGATGCGCTGGAAATGGCGGTCGATGAAATAGAGCGCGCCCTTCGCATCCACCGCCCCACCGCCGATGGAATGGAAATCCTCGGCCAGCTTTTCCACCTTCGCGCCGAGGAATGTCGAGGGGACGACGGGTTCCGGCCTGGCGGGCACGTCCAGCACGGCGAACTCCCGTTCGCGCACATCGATGCCATGGGTGACGTCGCGTATGGCGTTTTCGAACGGGAATTTGGTAAGCCGCAGGAAGGTCGCACAGCCATTTTCATCGCAGGTGCCCAGTCCGCTCTCGCCGTTCACATGGACATTGCGGAAACGGATGTCCTGCGAATTGGTGAGCGTGACCGCCGCCGGAGCGGGCTTGCGCGTGCGGGTGACGCGGTAGCCGTGGAAATTGGCGACCAATATGTTGCGGGAATCGCGGATTTCCAGGGCGACCGCATCGCCGCTTTCGCCCGCCTCCCCCTCGGTCTGGGGGGCCAGCAATTCCCAGTTGGCGACGCGGTTGAGGCCGATTTCGGTGCGGACATGATGTTCGACCGATGCCTGGATCAGGCGGCCGGGCGTTTCCGTGTCCGAAATCAGGATGCCGGGATGGGCGAAGGTGCTGGGGCTCCAGATATTGGCGAAGGTGCCCCCGCCGCCCCGCGTCACCCAGAGGCTGGCATATTGCCCATCCCAGCGCCGCGACGCGTCCGGGTCGGCGGTGGCATTGTTGTTATAGGGATTGGCGCGGCTGCCGTCGTACAGGTTGGTGCCGTGGCCGCCCTGGAACTTGACGTCGTTCACCATCGAGTTCGCGCCTGCCATCCACAGCAGCGCGGTTGCGCGGGGATTGGCGCCGTTGCTGTTGAGGCCGAGCCCGGCGACGATCGCATCGCCGCCCTGCGCGCTTTCGACCAGCGCCTTGGGCGCGCCCACCCCTTGCCAGGCAGGCGCGCCGTCGGGCAGCACGATCTGCGTCAGGCTGGGGTGCAGGCCCAGCAGCACCGTGTCGGCGCGCAGACGCAGCGTGTCGCTGACCTTGTAGAAGCCGGTGGGCAGATAGACGACGCGATGGCTGTCGATCGCCTTCTGGATGGCGGCGGTGTCGTCGCTGCTATTGTCGCCCTTCGCCCCCAGCGACCGCACGCTCACCCAATCGGAGACGGGGGGCAGGGCGCGGATCGCGGGCGCGGAAGGGGCGGGGAGGGCGGAGAGACCCTCGGCCTGCATGTCGGTCCTGTACTCGCCCATCCGACCAAGCCCGGGCAGGGTCAGGCCGTGGGTAAAGGACGTGACCTTGTAGGCCGCGCCCCTGCCCGTCACCGTCCGTCCGCTCTCGCGGAAGCGCGCGAAGACGGGGGTGTTTTCAGCCAGCACATTCTGGAAGCCGATCTGGGTGTAGACATTCTTCTCGTTGGAGATGATGACGCCCGCCTTCGAGACATTCTCGAACCGCACATCCTGACCCCAGAGCCAGTCGCCATAGCCGCGGTCGATCTCGATCCCGACCGGCGTGTCGCGGATCGCGACATTGACCAGCGTCAACCCCGCCTCATGTTCGCGAATGGCGGCGTCCCGCTGTCCCTCGAAAGTCGCGTCCACCAGCGCGAAGGGCCAGGCCGGGGAGGTCTTTTCGGCAAGGATTCCGTATCGGCCGCCCCGGAAATGCAGGTCTTCCGCCTCATTGGCGACATGATAGAGGCCGGCAAGCCCCGATCCGATGTCGAAATCGGCATGGCTGACGAAACTGTGCTGCGCGGAATGGAAGCGGATCGCGGTGGCGGCGGGATTGCCGCCCAATATGCGGAAATCGATATTGCCGAGAGCGGAATAGAAAGTGCCGGGATTGGCGTCCGGCACATCCTTGTTGAAGGGGACGCTGCCCGGTGGCGGGAAGGCGACCGGGCGGCTATCCTTGGGATCACGCTCGCGGCGGCCGCCCGCGAAGATCAGCATATGGGCGACGCCGCGCTGGAAACCGGGGGTGTTGGCGCCCAGCAGGATGACGGGGCGCTGTTCGCCGATGCCGAAGATGCGGACCCCCGGCCAGAGGAAGATGGTGCGGCTGATGCGGTATGTGCCGGCGGGCAGGAAGACGATGCCGCCGCCCCCCTTTTCGGCCGCCTTGTCGATCGCCTCCTGGATCGCGGCGCTGTCGTCCGCCCGGCCGTCGCCGACGCCGCTGACCGTGACGGCGCCCGGTTCGTCGGGTGCGGTCGCATAGACCGACGGCGAAGCGTGAGCGGGATCGAAAGCCGCCAGGAGCAGCAGTACCGACGCACAGGCTCCGCTTAATCCACGAACCATCGACATACTCCGATAACAAGACGTCCCGGCCGGTGAAGGCCGGGACGAGGAGGGGAAAAGAAAGGCAGGATCAGAAGTTGAAGCGTATCCCCGCGCGGTAGATGCGGCCCAGCGTATCATAAAGCGCCGGGTTGATGTCGAGGCCGGTATTGGTCTGCGGCGCGGGCACCGGGTCCTTGTCGAACAGATTGTCGACCTTGCCATAGATGGTCAGGCTGTCGCCGATCTTGAAGGTCGCACCGATGTCGACATAGAAGGCGCCCTTCATCTTGTTATAGTCGATCGTCGGATGGTTCGTCGTCGAGGTCGGGCAGGACGACTGGCAGACGACATATTGGTTGCCGAAGGTGCCGTCGCTGATCCAGCGTTCCTGCACGGTCAAGCTGAACCGGCCGCTGTCATAGGTCTGCACCGCCAGCCATTTCCAGTCCGGCGTATTGCCGTTGTTCGCGCCCGCCTGATCGACCGGATCGACGCCGGCAATGCCCGCATTGACGATGAACTTGCGGATATGCGTGCCCAGCGCGCGCACCGTGAAGCTGCCCGGCAGGCCCAGCGGCTGCTGCCACTGATAGCTTGCCTCGATATCGAAGCCGCTCGTCTTCCAGGAGGCGAGGTTGAAGGGCTGGACGTTGACGAAATTGGTGCCCTGCGCCCCGTCGAGCTGGAAGCCGCCGCAGAAGGCCTGATTGCCCTCGAAGCAGAAGCGGACGATCTGGTCGGCCGAGAGGGTGGAGACGACGCCGTTCAGCTTGATATTGTAATAGTCGAACGACAGGCTGAGCCCCGGTAGCCAGGACGGCCGCGACAGGACGATGCCCAGTTCGGTGTTGCGTGCGACTTCAGGCTTGAGGTTGGTGTTGCCGATCGTATTCTGGAACACCTGCACCGCCTGGTTGCGGAAGGGATCGTTGAAGTTGGGGAGCGTCGTCACCGTCGGCGCCGCGAACAGTTCCGACAGGTTGGGCGCGCGCACGTCGCGCGACGTCACCGCGCGCAGGCGGATGCCGTCGAGCGGCGTGTCCCAGGTGCCGCCGACCTTCCACGTCCAGACCGTGCCCGACGTGCTGTAATGGGTGACGCGCGCCGCGCCGTTCAGGTTCGCGCGGCCCATGGAGTCGCTGTTGATCAGCGGCAGGTCGACTTCCAGATAGCCTTCCCACACATCATATTTGCCGTGGCCATTCTTGTAATTGCCCGCCGCCCAATTGCTGCCCTGCGCGGAATTGAGCAGCGGATCGGCCGGATAGTCCTCGCTGTTCGGGCTGATCGCCGAGACGCCCGCGCCATAGGGATCGGCGTTCACGCGATAATATTCGCGGCGATATTCGCCACCGAACGCGACCGACACCGGCCCCGCCCACAGGTCGAACGGATTGCCCGAGAAATTGAGGCTGGCGACGTCCTGCGTCAGCTTCGTGTGCTGGAACGGTCCGTTTTCGTGGGGCGCGACATAAGCGAGCGCCGCCGACGATGGGGCGAAGCCGCCGAAGACGTTGATGGGCTGGCACCCCGCCGCCCGCGCGGCCGGATCGGCGCAGACGATCGCGCCGTTGAGCGTGATCGCATTGGTCGCGGCGACATAGCGGTTCTGGAGGACGATGTCCTGCACCCGGATATCGGAAATGGTGATGCCATGCTCATAATAGGCATCGTAATTCCAATCCGTCCCGGCCATGGCGAACTTGCCCTTGAGGCCGCCGACGAAGCGATATTGCCTGCGGTCGGTATGCACCCTGGGGTCGGGGAAGGCGCCGTTGCTGGTGCCGAAGCTGAACTGGGTGATGCCCGCCGTGGCGCAGCGGTCGCGGATGAGTTGCGGCAGGAAGGGATTGGCGCACTGGACGGTCAGGCTGGGCCGGTTATAGCCGGGGCTGGGCTGGTTGCTGGTCTTCACCTGCGCGACGTTGACCGAGACATAGGCTTCATTGTCGTCGGCAAAGTCGTAGCCGATCCGGGTATAGCCGTTGATCCGTTCCAGTGCCGATTTCAGCGAAGCGCCCGAACCCGGCGCCCCCGACAGGTCGCCGCCGACACAGAAGCTGTTGCCGCGGAAGCAGTTGGAAACCTGGCCGTTGCCGAGGGGCTGGCCGCCCGAGCCATAGTTGAAATTATAGGGCGTGCCGTTCTGGTCGAAGGCGATGCCCTGCAACGGCCCGTTGTTGATCAGGCCATAGCGCGCATATTGATAGGGCTGGGCATAGTCGCGATAGTTGAATTGCGGCAGGCCGTTATTGGTCTGGCCCGTGTTCATCAGGGTCGTGGCGCGATACCAGTCGCGGCTGCCCGCCAGGTCGGTGCCGAAATCGCCCGGACCGACGCCTTCCTCATGGTCATATTCGCCGCTCAGCACGACATGCAGGCGGTTGTCGAGGAAGGATTTGCCCCAGGCCGCCTGCACCAGGCCGGTTTCATCATCGCCATATTTGGTGATGCTGCCCAATATATTGCCCTTGAACCCTTCGAACCGCGTATCGGTGATGAAGTTGACGACGCCGCCGACCGCGTCCGAGCCGTAGGAGGCAGACGCACCGCCCGTCACCACGTCGACGCGCTTCACCAGCAATTGCGGGAACATGCTGATGTCGGGAACGCCGGTCACGTTCGCACCGACGACGCGCTGGCCGTCGAGCAGCGTCAGCGTGCGGATCGGCTGGAGACCGCGCAGGGAGAAGGAACTGAGACCCTGCAACCCGCTCGACGTGCTGAACGTGCCGGTCGCGGCGCCGGTCGATCCCTGGAGCGAGGGCAGTTGCGCGATGGTGGTGAAGATATTGGGCTGCGCGTTCTTGGCGATCTGCTCCTCGCCGATCACCGTGGTCGGCGTGGGCGCGTTGAAGCCGCTGGTGGTGATGCGCGATCCGGTGACGACGATGTCGGCATTGCCCGCGGGTGCCTGGCCGCTCGTTTCCGTCTGTGGCGCGCCCACTGCGGACGGCGCGGGCGTCTGGGCCCCCGCCACGCTGGCGAATGCCATCACGGCAAGGCTGACGCTGGCAAGCTGAATTGCGGCTTTCATCGATCCATCCCCTTTTTTGTCCTTCGGCCGCCCTCCCGGCGCGGTCCGCGCCCATGGCGGGCGATCCCCTCAAGAATATCGTGACGCTCCGGCCGCCGCACTTACGACATAGGTCGTAGGTGCGGCGGAGACACGCTTTTCAGGGCCTCGCGGCGTAAAGTGCATGGTGTGTCAGGATGAAGAGCGTGCGCCGGTCCGCGCCGCCGAACAGGATCTGCAAGGGACGCTCTGGCACGTCGATCCGCCCTGTTTCCTTGCCGTCCATATCGTAGACGAAGACTTGCCCGTTGGCGACATAGACGCGGCCCTCCCCGTCGACTGCCACGCTTTCGCCGCCGCGATTGGTGAAGGGTTTGAGGTCGGTCAGCGCGCCGCCCGCGCCGATCCTGCCGCTATAGGTGATATTCTCCGATCCGTTGGTGACGAACAGCCGCTCCCCCTGTTTGCCGCCGACCAGTCCGTTCGCGTTGAGGCTGTCGGACCAGCGCCAGCCGGTATGATCCGTCGGCCCTTGCTGCCATACGCGGAACGCAGGCAGCGACAGGCTGCCGTCGGGGGAAACATATTCGCGGCTCTTGGCCGTGCCCGCGTCACGCGCGAACATGTCCGCCAGCGTCGTGAACTCATGGCTTTTATGATCGAGCTGGTCGCGGAATTCGCCATTGTTCCACCAATTGACCGGCAGCAGCGTCTTGGCGCCCGAAGATGCACGAACCGGCGTTGGTTCGATCAGCGTGAACCGGTCCTTGGGCCCGTCGGGATCGAAGGAATAGACACCCGCCTTGGCGCCGAGCGAAGAGAGCACCAGCACATGGCCGGCCGCGTCGATCGCCAGATTGACCGGATCGAGCGCATGGTCGCGCACCACCTCCAACCCCTTGCCCTCGCTCCAGCGATGGATGCGCTGGAACCGCCGGTCGATGAAATACAGCGCCCCCCTGGCATCGACCGCTGCGCCGGAAATCGACCAGAAACCGTCCTCCAGCTTCTCGACCTTCGTGCTGCCGGGGGTGGGCGCGGGAATGGAACTGCCTGCCGGTCCGATGTCCAGATTGGCGAATTCGCGCTCGCGCACGAAAAGCTTGCGCGTCACATCCTCTATCGCATTGTCGAACGGATATTTGCTCGCCCGCAGGAAGGTGCCGCAGCCTTCCTCATCGCAGGTCGCAAAGCCGCTTTCGGCGTTGATGTGGACGTTGCGGAAGCGGATGTCGCCCGAATTGGTCAGCTTGACCGCGCTCTTTTCCGGCGCGTAAGTGCGCGTCACGCGATAGCCATGATAGTTGGCGAACAGCAGATTGCTGGAATTGCGGATGTCGAGCGAGATGGCGTCGGGGCCGTCGCCCACTTCCTGCTCGGTCTGGGGCGCCAGAAACTCCCAATTATGCACATTGTCGAGGACGAATTCGTTGCGGGCATGATGCTCGACCGACATTTCATAGACATGGCCGGGCGTACTGGTGTCGGTGACGTAGAAACCGGCCTGCGCGAAGCTGTTCGGACTCCACACGTCGACGAAGGTGCCGCCGCCCCCGTCCGTGACCCAGATGCTGGGATATTGCGCGTCCAGCCGGTCGTCGGTGACCGGGTCGCCGGTATGGACCCGCAGGCTGCCGAGCATGGTGCCATCGGCGGTGGGCGTGCCGCCGCCACCCATGATCTTGACGTCGTCCACCAGACTGTTTTCGCCGGACCGCCAGAGCAGGGCGGACGCGCGCGGGTTCACCCGGCCGGTGAAGAGGCCGAGGCCCGAAAGGATATTGTCGCCGCTCTTGGGGCTTTCCAGGATGGGCAGCACGGGGCCAAGGCCCGCATGGGCCGGGTTGTTGTCGGGAATATAGAGCTGGGTGATCGCCGGGTGCAGGCCGATCAGCACGCTGTCCGGTCGCAGTTTCAGCCGGTCGGTGACCTTGTAGAAGCCGGTCGGGAAATAGAGGATGCGGTGGCTGTCTATGGCCTTCTGGAGCGCCGCGGTGTCGTCCGCCTTGCCGTCGCCCACTGCCCCCAGGGTGCGGACATTGACCCATTGCGCCATGTCGGGAAGGGCGCGAATGGCGGGCGTTCGCGGCGCGGGCATGGCGGGCAGCGGCTGGATGTCCGCCTCGGTCCGGTATTCGCCCATCCGGCCGAGCGCGGGCACGGCAAGACCGTAGGAGAAGGATGCGACCCTATAGGCCTTGCCCTTGCCGTTGACCCCTTGCCCGCTGTCGCGGAACCGGGCGAAGACCGGGCTGTTCACCGCCAGCGCATTGTCGAAGCCGATCTGGGTGAAGACGTTCTTCTCTTTGGAGATGACGACGCCCGCCTTCGACACATTTTCGAAGCGCACATCCTTGCCCCAGAGGCTGTCGCTGTAACCCCGGTCGATCTCTATCCCCACCGGCGTGTTGCGGATGGCGACGTTGACCAGCGTGAGGTCGACCTCATGCTCGCGGATCGCCGCGTCGCGCTGGCCGTCGAAGCTGGAATCGAGCAGGGTGAACTGCCAGGCGGGGGAGGTCTTTTCGGAAACGATGCCGTATCGGCCGCCCTGGAAATGGACATTCTCCATGACGTTTCCGGCTTGGTAGACCCCGGCGAAGGCGGACCCCAGGCGGAAGTCCATATGGCTGAGGAAGGCATGCTGCGCCATGCGGAAACGCACGCCTGCCGCCGCCGGATTGCCCGCGCCGATCTCTATGTCGACATTGCTCATCGCCGAATAGAAAGTGCCCGAATTGGCGTCGCGGACGATCTTCTCGCGCGGCACGACGGTCGGGACGGGAACCGGCACCTGGCCGACATTATATTGGTCGCCTCCGGCAAAGACGATCATCGTCGACACGCCCTGCTGGAAGCCCGGCGTGTTGGCGGCGAGCAGGATCACCGGGCGCGTCGGCCCCACGCCATAGATACGCACGCCCGGCGGGACGATCAGGCTGCGGGTGATGCGATAGCGGCCAGACGGCAGGAAGACGATGCCATGCCCGGTTCGGTCTCGCGCCTTGTCGATCGCCTGCTGGATGGCATCGCCATCGTCGCTTCGCCCGTCTCCCTTCGCCTTCACGGTCACGGCATGGGGCTCATCGGGAGCCACCGGAAAGACGGACTGACCCGCTGCCCGGGCGTCGCCTGCCCCGGCAAGAGCCGTCGCCGCCAACAAGACGGCCATCATGCCGCGTCCGATCATAGCCGCACCTTCCGCTTATCCTTCATCACCTGCATGGCTAAAGTGTGGAACAGGCGCTGGCACTTGCGACGAAGGTCGTAGTTTCATGGGCGTGGCGGTCCTCCTATAGCGATGCGAAATCAACGCGATGCCGAGCGCGTCGCTCGTCCGCGAGAAAGCCGCCTTGTTACCTTCTGTCGATCCTGTTCCAGCGTCGCCCCTTGCCATCATCGTCATGGGAGTGAGTGGCTGCGGCAAATCGACCCTTGGCGCGCTCCTGGCGCAGGCGCTGGACTGCCCCTTTCTGGAAGGCGACAGCTTTCATTCGCCCGAAGCCGTGGCCAAGATGCGCGGCGGTCGCGCCCTGACGGACGAGGATCGCTGGCCCTGGCTGGACCGCGTGGGAAAGGCCGCCGCGGATAGGGCGAACGCGCAGGGCATGACGGTCGCCGCCTGTTCGGCCTTGCGGCGGAGCTATCGCGACCGGCTACGCGGCGCGATCGGGGTTCCCGTGCGTTTCATCCTGCTGGAGAACAGCCGGGAGAAGCTGCTGGCGCGGCTGGGGGACCGGTCCGGCCACTATATGCCCGCCAGCCTGCTCGACAGTCAGTTCGCTACATTGGAACGGCCCTTGCCCGAAGAGCAGGTTCTGATCCTCAACACGGATGAGGCGCCCGATCTTTTGCGCGATGCAGCCTTGCGCTGGCTAGGGCGATAGCGAGACTGCGGTTATGGGTGGGGAGCGGAATGGCTGGTTTTGGAAGGCAAAGGCAGATAGCAGACATTCCAAGACGCTGCTAATAAGCCAGTTGATCGATGCTGATGAAATTTGGTGAGGCAACGGAACGGCGCATGGCGAAACTCCTTCAGATCATAAGTTTGATACTGTTGGCTGCATCCTTTCTTTCCGGGCCATTATCGATATATTTTGCTGATATCCGCCGATACCAGACCAGTATTGGGATTTTATTTCTTGGGATTGCTCTTGGGGTCGGTGGCCTGATCGGCTCATTAATAGCGGTTCAAATGCATTACGGTGAACTCGCGGATCGTGGTCATAGGGTCATCAACGATATGCCGGGCTACGGTCAAGCACTCGTCGGCGGATTGGGCCTGATCTATTTCTCGGCGGTGTTCGCAATCATATTGATTATCGTTGCCGTCAGACGCGTATGCTCTTGGCATCGGTTGCGAAAAAAAGGCCGCGATTGAGCAGCTCTTGCTTCCGGCGATTGCTATTGAGCGTCCGCACTGAATATCTCAAGCAAATACGATAAATAACCGAAAATGGTCGTTAGCGGTCCGTGAGACGATCTTCGCTGTCGCTGCCAAGCCAATCGATCACAGCCCAGAAGGCACAGGTTGCAGCCAATCCCCAAAGCTCCAACCTTTCGCTCGGCCAAAAAAATCCGACCGCGCCTAACAGGGCTGCCAAACCGGCCGCGAACCAAAACGAGCGAATGAATGTCAGCATTGCGGTAGCCTGCCATTGGCAATCAGCGTCAACAAGTGGTCGCTTTCAGACCCCCCTTCCATCATTGGACCTTGAAGCTGGAGACGGGCTGAGCATCATGCGTAACCCAAAGGCCACAGCATTCAAAAAAAACATCCTATTTCTCTGACAGGACGGGATTGAGCCTGTCCTATTGCGCGCCAGCGGGCCTATCCCGCATCCCTCTTTGAAACGTCGGGCAGATCCTCACCACGCATACGCGCGCCCAGGCACGCGCGCGCATACACTGTGAATTTCGGCCGAAAGTCGCCGATATCGGCCATAAACTCAATCGCAACGCGCCCTAAGGCATCAGCCGCCGCCGCCCTTCCCACAGATGCCAGCGCATGGCCAGCGCCGCGCCCTCCGGGTCCTGCGCACGGATGGCGGCGACGATCACTTCATGCTCGCGCAGCATGGTCGCGATCACCTCGGGCGGGCGGGAGCGGGAGATGTCGACGCCTGCGCGCATGATCTTCTCGACATCGTTCCAGAGCGCGTCGAAGGCGATGACAAAGGCGGGATTGCCCGTCGCTTCCGCGATCCGGCGGTGCAGTTCCATATCCTCGGCATGGGCCGGCTCGCTCGACAGCAGCGCCTCGCGCAGCGTGGCCATGCCGTCCTCGATATGCACCATTTCCTGGGGCGTGCGGCGGGTCGCCGCCAGCCTGGCCGCTTCCGCCTCCAGCACGAAGCGCACCTCGTAGCTGCCGAGCGTCGTCGGCAGTTCGGTGGACGGCATGAAGGCGGCCAGCCGTTCGGAGGGGCGGCTCTTGACGAAGGAACCCGCGCCGCGCCGCGCCTCGGTGATGCCGTCCGATGCCAGCCGGACCAATGCCTCGCGCACGATGGCACGCGACACGCCGAACATCTCGGCCAGCCGCGCTTCGGATGGCAGGCGCGCGCCGACCTCCAGCTCCTCGGACTTGATGATCTCGACGATGCCCGCATAGGCCTGGTCGGAAAGGCGTGCCTGGTTCATGGCAACCCCTTGTTAGAAGATGCTGCTGGCCACAAGCACGAACAGCAGGCCGACCACCGCCACCACGGTTTCCATGATCGACCAGGTCCTGAACGTGCCGGGCATGTCGGTGCCGAGATAGCTTTTCACCAGCCAGAAGCCCGGATCATTGACGTGCGAGAAGAACAGCGAACCCGCGCCGATCGCCAGCACCATCCATTCCGGCTCCACGCCGGACGCGGCGACCAGCCCCTGCATGACGCCCGCCGTGGTGATCGTCGCCACCGTCGCCGATCCCGTCGCCAGCCTGATGCACACCGACACGCCCCAGGCGAGCAGGATGGGCGAGATCGCCCCGCCGTCGGCCAGCCGCACCAGCATGTCGGACAGCCCGGCCGTCACCAGCACCTGCTTGAGTGCGCCGCCCGCCCCGATCGCCAGCAATATGCCGCCCGCGGGCGTCATCGCCTCGGTCCAGATCGCGTTCTGGATGGTCCGGTCGGTGATGCGGCGGCCGAACAGCAGGGGCAGGGCGACCAGCACCGCCACCAGCAGCGCGACCACCGGATCGCTGACCCAGCCGAGCCAATGGAAATGGACGGCGACGGCGGGCGGCAGCATGGCAACCGCCTGGCCCGCCGCGATCAGCACGACCGGCAGCAGTACCGCCGTCAGCGCGCGGCCGACGGATGGTGGGGGGACGTCGGCCTTCACCGGCTCCAGCAGCGGCGGGCTGAGCTTCACGCCCGGCGCGGTGAAGCGCGCCAGCAGCGGCCCCGCGATGATCGCGGTGGGGATGCCGACGATCAGGCCGTAGAGAAGGGTGAGGCCCAGATTGGCGCCCAGCGCATTGACCGCCAGCAGGGGGCCGGGATGGGGCGGCACCAGCGCATGGACCACCGACAGGCCGGAAAGGGCGGGCAGCATCAGGCGCAGCTTGGCCGTATCATCATCCTGGCCGTGGGGCAGCGCCGCCGCCGCGGAGGCCACGATCGGCAGCAGCAGCACCAGCCCGGTTTCGAAGAAGAGCGGCAGGCCGATGACGATCGCGGTGCACAGGCTCGCCCAGGGCGCGCCCCTGATCCCGGACAGGCGCAGCGCAGCCCGTGCCAGTCCACCCGCCCCGTCCGACAGTTGCAGCATCGCGCCCAGGCCCAGGCCCAAAGCCACGACCAGGCCCGTCCCGCCCAATATGGTGCCGGCGCCCTTTTCCACGGCCTTGGCCGTCTCCTCCATCGGCAGGCCCGCCAGCAGCCCGACCGTGAAGGCACCGCACAGCAGGCCGACAAAGGGGTGCAGCCGCCCTCGGATGATGAGCGTGATGGACAAGGCGATGCCGATAATGGCTGAAAGGACCAGCCGGCCGTCCTCCGGCGTCACCGGCTGCACCGTGCGGCGTTGATGCGTCGACGAAGCGAAACCCTCATCCTCTCCCTCCCTGACCGCTGGAATCCGGTATCCGGCGAAATCCCGGCCCGAAAAATCTGTTGGACAGCTTATAAGGTGGTTTGACTGAAAAACCACGAAATTTATGATATATTCGAAATTTTTTCTTGAACCTGTCAGACCACTTCCGTTATTGTTAGCGCTAATACGAATCCGGGGCGCAAACCCAGGTCAATCGCGGACAGGAGAGGAAGATGGTTTTCGGCACAGCTCTGCACGAGATTCTCGATCGCCCCGAATATGACTATCCGGGGCAGGACGAGCCGCGGCGATATGAATCGCCACCTCCCCATCTGACCCCGACCCAGATCAAGGTGCTGCGCTGCGTCCATTCGGGCCTGTTGAACAAGCAGATCGCCTATGAGCTGGGCATGGCGGAGGCTACGGTGAAGGTCCATATGACCGCGCTCATGCGCAAGCTCAATGTCCGCAACCGGACGCAGGTCGCGGTCGCGGCGGGCAATATGGGCTGGCGTTCCGGCTCCGCGGATTGATTCCGCGCCATTGCTGAACCTGTGCGCCACCGCTTTCAGGCGGAGGAGGAGGAATCCAATGCCCGATAGCAATCGGCGGGACATGATCGGCGGCCTTGGCGTGGGGCTGGTCGCGGCGGCAATGATGCCCCGGCACGCTATCGCGGCCGACCGCCGGATCGGCTATGCCGTTGTCGGTCTGGGTTCCTATGCCACCCGCCAGATCATGCCCAATTTCGCGGGCTGCGACCATGCGCGCCTGGTCGCCCTCGTCAGCGGCACGCCGGCCAAGCTCGACCAATATGGCGCCCAATATGGCATCCCCGCCACCCACCGCTACAGCTATGCCGATTTCGATCGTATCCGCGACAATCCCGACATCGATGTCGTCTATGTCGTGCTGCCCAATGCGATGCATGCCAAATACAGCATCCGCGCCGCGCAGGCGGGCAAGCATGTGATGTGCGAAAAGCCGATGGCGATATCGGTCGGCGAATGCGAGGCGATGATCGCGGCCTGCCGCAAGGCGGGCACCCGGTTGATGATCGGCTATCGCTCGCGTTTCGAGGTCCATAATCGGCTGGCTATCGATCTCGCGCGTGGCGGTCATGTCGGTTCCACCCGGCTGATCACCGCGGAGCACGGCTTTCCGATCCGGCCTGATCAGTGGCGGCTCGACCGCGCCCTGTCGGGGGGCGGATCGATGATGGACATCGGCATCTACAGCCTCAACGCGGCGCGCTATCTGACCGGGGAGGAACCTGTGGAGGTGAGCGCCATCGATTCCACCGACCGCAGCGATCCGCGCTTCCGCACGGTCGAGGACCGCATCAGCTTCTTGCTGCGCTTCCCCTCCGGGATCGAGGCGAACTGCATATCGAGCTACAGTTCGGCCCATAATGCCTATCGCGTCATCGGGACGGAGGGTTGGATCGATATGGAACCGGCCACCCCCTATAGCGGCCATGCGATGCGCATCCGCAAACAGGATGCGGTCATGCCCCGAACGCTGCCCACGCCGGCCAAGAACCAGTTTGCGGCACAACTCGATCATCTCGCCGAATGCGTTGTCACGGGCGCGACGCCGATCGTGCCTGGCGAGGAAGGGCTGGCCGACATGCGCGTGATCGAGGCGATCTATCGTTCCGCCGCCGAGCGTCGCCATGTTCGCATCGGCGCCGCCTGAGATGACCCCTATCCGTTGACGATCGTCCCGCCATTGGGATGCAGCACCTGGCCGGACATGTAGCTGGAATCCGCGCAGGCCAGGAACAGGAAGGACGGCGCGACTTCATTGGGCTGGCCCGGCCTTCCCATCGGCGTGTTCGCGCCGAAATGTGCCAGCTTCTCCGGGCTCGCCCCGCCGCTGGGGTTGAGCGGCGTCCAGATCGGTCCCGGCGCCACGGCATTCACCCTGATGCCGTCCCCGACGAGATTTTCGGAGAGCGACCGGGTAAAGGCGGTGATCGCGCCCTTGGTGCTGGAATAATCCAGCAGTTCCTTCGACCCCTGATACATGGTGACGGACGTGCAGTTGATGATTGCCGCCCCTTGTTTGAGGTGCGGCCGCACCGCCTGCGTCAGGAAGAACATGCCGAATATGTTGGTCTGGAAGGTACGGCGAAGCTGTTCCTCGCTGATGTCGGTGATGTCGCTGTCGGGATGCTGCTCCCCCGCATTGTTGACGAGGATGTCGATGCGGCCGAATTGCTCGACGATCCGCGCAACGGCATCGTCGCAAAAATCCTTTTCGCCCAGATCGCCTGCCAGCGTGAGGGCGCGTTGCCCCTCTGCCCGGACGATCTCGGCGGTCCGTTCCGCGTCCTCATGTTCGCACAGATAGACGATCGCGACATCCGCGCCCTCCCTGGCGAAAAGCGCTGCGACGGCACGGCCGATGCCGCTGTCCGCGCCGGTGATGACGGCGGTCTTGCCGGCCAGGCGGCCCGAACCGGGATAGCGCGGTTCCCATTCCGGTTTCGGCTCCAGCCGGCTTTCATGCCCCGGCAGCGCGTCTTCATGGATCATGTCCTGCGTTTGCGTCATTGCAAATCTCCTCTCATCGTCGAAGAACTCATCGTCTGCCGGAGAGTTCTCTTCGTCGGTCGACGCGAGGGAGAGGCGGGATGAAAATCGGGCGCGCCGCGCATTTTCGTGAAAATATCGTTCTTTACGGCGCGCTGGTCGCCAATGTCGGGATCGCCATCGCCAAATTCGTCGCGGCGGCGTTGACGGGTTCCTCCTCCATGCTGACGGAGGGGGTGCATTCGCTGGTCGACAGCGGCAACCAGTTGCTGCTGCTCTACGGCCAGGCGCAGGCAAAGCGCCCTGCCGATGCGGCCCATCCCTTCGGTTACGGGCGGGAACTCTATTTCTGGGCCTTCGTCGTCGCGATCCTGATCTTCGCCGTGGGGGCGGGCGTCTCGATCTACGAAGGCTGGCTCCATATCCGCGCGCCCGAGCCGCTGCGCGATCCCGTCGTCAACTATATCGTCCTTGCCATCGCCTTTGCCATGGAGGGGAGTAGCTGGACGATCGCGGTCCGAGAATTCGGCAGGAAGCGCGGACCGAGCAGTTGGTGGCAATCGATCCGCCGGTCCAAGGACCCCGCCGGTTTCATCATTCTGTTCGAGGACAGCGCGGCGATGGTCGGACTGGTGATGGCGGCGATCGGGGTCTGGGCCAGCCATCATTATGCCGACCCGAGGCTGGACGGCATCGCCTCCATCGCCATCGGGCTGGTGCTGGGCGGGGTGGCGATCCTGCTGGCGCGGGAGGCCAAGGGGCTGCTGATCGGGGAAAGCGCGGACGGCGCCATCGTCGAGACGGTCTGGCGCCTGCTCGACCAGCGACCGGAGATAACCGCCGTCAACCATGTCCGCACCATCCATACCGCCCCCGATGCGGTCTTCGTAGCGATCAGCGCCGACTTTGCCGACGAACTGCCGATGGGTCGGGCGGAAAGCCTGATCGAGGAACTGGAAAGCGCGATGAAACGTGCCATTCCCGAACTGACCTCCATCTACATCCGGCCCGAAAAACGGGAGGACGCGGTCATTCAGCCGCGCCCGTCCTGACCCTTTCCGTATCGGCGAGTTGGGCGAGCTGAAGGAATTCCTGCCGCCAATAGTCGGCCTGCGGCCCGGCAAGCCTGCCGATATCGGCATAGCTGAAGCCGCCCAATCGCGTGTCGCCGCGCAGCTTCTGGCCGAAGGCGGCGACCGCGACGGCAAAGGCCATGTCGCCTTCCGGACGCGCGGCGCCGGCAAGGAGCGCGGCGGATATCGGCTTTTCGATCAGTCGGCTGGTCTCGCCTTCGGGCAGCTTGTAGCGCAGGCGGACGGTGGCGATCTCGCCTGAGTCTCCTGCAGGCAGGGCAGGTGCGCGGTTGGCGGCATATTTGCGCGGCGCCGTCCAGTCGGTCTCGCCGGCGGGCACGATTTCGTAGATCGCCGTCACCTGATGCCCCGCGCCGATCTCACCGGCATCGACGCGGTCGTCGGCGAAATCCTCCTCGGCAAGGGCGCGGTTCTCATAGCCGATCAGGCGGTACTGGCTGACCGTGGCGGGGTTGAATTCCACCTGCACCTTCACATCCCTCGCGATGGTGAAAAGGGTGGAGGACAGTTCCTCGTCCAACACCTTCCGCGCCTCCATCGCACTGTCGATATAGGCGTGGTTGCCGTTGCCCAGGTCCGCCACCGCCTCCATCATCGCGTCATTATAATTGCCCTGGCCAAAACCCAGCGTGGTGAGGGTGATGCCATCCTCGCGATTCCGCTTCACCATCTCCTCCAGTCCTTCCTGGTCGGACAGGCCGACGTTGAAGTCGCCGTCGGTCGCCATGATGATGCGGTTGATGCCGCCGGGGATGCGGTGCGCGCGCGCGATGTCATAGGCCATGGACAGTGCCGGGCCCCCGGCGGTCGAACCCCCGGCATCCAGACCGCTCAACGCTGCCCTGATCTCCGCCGGGTCATGGCTGTCCTCGACCAGCGTTTCGACGAAACCCGCATAGGTGATGATCGAAACGCTGTCGTCGGAACGCAGGCCGTCCGCCAGGGTCGAGAGCGCCTGCTTGACCAGCGGCAGCTTGTCCGTATCCTGCATCGATCCCGAAACGTCCACCATGAACACCAGATTGGCGGGCGGGCGTTCCGATCGGGCGACGTCATAGCCGCGCAGGCCGATGCGCAGCAGGCGCGTGGAGGAATTCCAGGGCGTCGTCGCAACGTCGGTCGTGACGCTGAACGGCGCCGACCGGTCTTGGGGCAACGGATAGTCGTAGCGGAAATAGTTGATCATCTCCTCGGTTCGCACGGCGTCGACGGGAACGCCTTGTCCTCCGAGCAGCATGCGGCGGACATTGGCATAGGCGCCGGTGTCGACATCGACGGCGAAGGTGGAGACGGGTTCGGTCGCGACCTGGTGAACGGGGCTGATTGGCCGGCCGTCATAACGCTCCCCGGTGCCGGTTCCGGCGACACTGTCAGCGGCTTCATAGGCGGCTGAATCATAAGGTTTTTGACCGCATCCCGCGAGGATGAGGCTGGGGATCAGGCTCA
This sequence comes from Sphingobium sp. LB126, assembly GCF_002795205.1. Taxonomy (NCBI): domain Bacteria; kingdom Pseudomonadati; phylum Pseudomonadota; class Alphaproteobacteria; order Sphingomonadales; family Sphingobiaceae; genus Sphingobium; species Sphingobium sp. LB126. The sequence continues at coordinate 1,072,675 of NZ_NETV01000002.1, read as the reverse complement.
GCGTGGTCAGCAGGTGAGAGCGCATCCTTGTTTCTCCACTTGATTGGTAGAGAGAAAATAGTGGCGGTCAAATGCCCCTGGCAAGCGACGAATGGAGCGGTGCGCAAGGCCGCGGACGCAGAGCTGGAGACCCGCAAAAACCGGTAGCGTTTGGACGGCTATAATGATTCACTGAGGGCGCGCGATCACGGAGGCCAGCTATGGATCCCAAGTCCCTGTTCAGTTTGAGCGATCACCTTGAGGCATTGAGCAAGGAGGGCGATCCGCTTGAGGTTTTGCAGGAGACGGTGGATTTCGAGTATTTCCGGGCGTGGCTGGTCGAAGGACTTGGTTATGGCGATGGAGCCAAAGGCGGACGCCCACCCTTCGATCCGGTGATGATGTTCAAGGCCCTGATCCTGCAGGCGCAGCATAATCTATCAGACGCCCGGATGGAGTTCATGATCCGCGATCGGCTGAGTTGGCTACGGTTTCTGGGACTGTCGCTTGGGGATCGCACGCCGGATGAGAACACGATCCGGCATTTTCGCAATCGCCTGACCGAGACGGGAACGCTCAAGCGGGTGATGAAGGCCTTTGACTGGCAACTCCAGAAGAAGGGCTACATTCCAATGTCCGGGCAGATCGTGGACGCCTCGCTGGTGCCTGCACCAAGACAGCGGAACACCGAGGGCGAACGTGAAGCGATCAAGTCGGGCAAGAGCGCCAGAGATATCTGGCCGGACGAGCCGAACAAGGCAGCACAGAAAGATACCGACGCCCGCTGGACCCTCAAGGTCGGCGGGAAAGTTCGGTATCGGGCGGATGGGACGCCGCTCCCCATGATCGCCCTGCCGGTCTTCGGCTATAAATCTCACATCAGCATCGACCGACGCTTCGGCTTCATCCGAGGCATGGCGGTGACTTCGGCGTCAGCGGCGGACGGGCGTCTTCTCCGACAGGTCGTCAGCACGGACAATACCAGTTCCGAGGTATGGGCTGACAGTGCCTATCGATCCAGGCGCAACGAGAAGTGGTTGTCGGATCAGATGCTCACGTCCCGCATTCATCGCCGCAAACCCATGGGCAAGCCGATGTCGAAGGCAACCGCACGGGCCAATGCCGCCAAATCCTCGATCCGTGCACATGTCGAGCATGTCTTCGCGCATCAGAAGAACCGGTTCAACCTGTTCATCCGCACCATCGGCCTGGCCCGCGCTGAGGCAAAACTGACCCTTTGCAACCTGGCCTACAACTTCAACCGCCTGATCTTCCACGAACGCCGGGAATGCAGGGGCTGACTCTGTCTGCAAGCCAGCCAAACCGGCGAAAACAACGCCAGGCATCGTGGAAATCGCTCCGAACGATGCCGTTCTTGCGCCCCGAAGCCTCGACGTCATCAAACCAGCCCGCTTCGCCAGAAATTACCCGGTTTTTGCGGGTCTCCAGCTGGAACGGGCTTCCGCCATTTTGGCGGAATAGCGCCGGTTTCGAAATGGCCTGCACATGTCCTGCACGGCTTCTGCGCCAATTATTGATCGGCAACACCGGCTTGCCTGCTTGGGCATGACGCATCTTTCCCTGACATTCGGGGAGACAGATGGATGCACAACTTTCCCTTGGCCGGGCGTTTCCGATGGAAACTGGTGCCCACCTTGGTCGTCGTCGCGATCGGCGACTGGCTTTTCTACCAGCGGCATTTATATGGCGGATTTTACGGGCTTTTCGCGCTCGCCTTATTGATCGCGCTGTGGACCGGTCGACCGGCGGTGCGCCATGACAGGCGCGCCTGGGCGGCATTGTCGGCCGCCGGCCTGTTCGCGCTCGCACTGGTCTATGATGCGAGCCTTCTTGCCTTGGCCTTGTTCTGGGCGGCGGCGAGCATGGCCACGCTGCTGCCGGCAACGGCGCGCTTCGATGATGGCTGGCGCTGGTGCCAGCGTCTGATCTGGCAAGGGGTGCGCACGCCTTTCGTCCCCTTGATCGACCTGCGGCGCTTCCTCAAGATCCGGGCCGCCGGCCGATCGGGGCGTTGGAACCTCGGCGCGGTGCTGGCGGTACTGGCCCTGCCGCTGATGGGGAGCGTCGTGATCCTGGCGCTGTTTTCGGCCGCGAACCCATTGATCGAACGCTTCCTCTCGTCGCTGCTGTGGCCCGAATTGTCGCTGGAACTGATCGGGCGTCTGATCCTCTGGGGCCTTTTGTTCCTGATGATGTGGAGCCTTCTGCGCCCCCGCCCCGCACGGCGCCTGCTGCCGGCCTTCGGGGGCCACGGCGATCTTGTCCTGCCGGGGGTGTCGGTCGCGTCGGTGACGCTCTCGCTCCTCCTCTTCAACCTGATCTTCGCGCTCCAGAATCTGATGGACATGGCCTGGCTCTGGGGCTTGGCACCGATGCCCGCGGGCATGTCCATGGCGGACTATGCCCATCGCGGCGCCTATCCGCTGATCGCGACGGCGCTGCTGGCGGCGCTGTTCGTGCTGGTGACGCTGCGTCCGGGATCGAAAACCGCGCGGACGAAGGCGATCCGCAATCTGGTGATGCTATGGATCGGGCAGAATATCTTCCTCGTCGCCTCGTCCATGTTGCGGACGATCGATTATATCGAGGCCTATTCGCTCACCCGCCTGCGGATCGCCGCGCTGGCATGGATGGCGCTGGTGGCCCTGGGACTGGCGGCGATCTGCTGGCGGCTGCTGCGGGAACGGAGCGCGGCCTGGCTGATCAACGTCAATCTGGCGGCGGGGGGGCTGGTGCTGGCGGTTGCCTGCTTCGTCGATCTCGGCGCCGTCGCGGCGCAGTGGAATGTCCGCCACGCACGCGAGGTCGGCGGGCGGGGCGTGGCGCTCGATCTTTGCTATTTGAGCGGATTGGGGGGCTCCGCTCTGCTGCCGCTGATCGATCTGGAACGGCGGACAGATTTGCAGCCGGCATTGCGTGAACATGTGCAAGCGGTGCGCGTCCGCATTCACGACGCACTGGCGCAGGATCAGCGGCAAGGCTGGACCCTGTTGGGGCAGATGCGGCTGAAGCGGGCGCGAAATAGTCCGGCCGCCCCCGCGCCATCCGGAGCGCGCGGCTGCGCCGGCGCCCTTTTGCCACCGCCTCAAGCCCCCGTCGCACCGGCGCAGGCGGAATCCGTCGACGCCAAGGCCGTGCATGCGTTGACAGGGGAGATAGGGAAATGATCCTATGCCCCATGCCCAGCACCATCCTGATCGTCGATGACGACCCCCATATCCGCCAGTTGCTCGTCTTCGCCTTCGGCAAGGCGGGGCTGGGCACGATCGAGGCCGCCGATGGCGAGCAGGCACTGGCCGAGGTCGAACGCCATGCGCCCGACCTCGTCATCCTGGACATCAACATGCCGCGCATGGACGGGCTGGAGGTGTGCCGCAGGCTGCGCGCGCAAAATGACGTGCCGATCTTCTTCCTGTCCTCCCGCGACGATGAGATCGACCGGGTGCTGGGCATCGAACTGGGCGGCGACGATTATGTGGTGAAGCCCTTCTCCCCGCGCGAGGTGGTGGCGCGTTCCATGGCGATCCTGCGCCGCACCGCTGCCCGCCCGCCAGTGGTGGAGAATGTCGGCGTCATGCGCCACGGGCTGCTCAGCCTCGATACCGAAAGCTGGTCGGCCCACTGGGGCATGGCGGAGGTCGGCCTGACCGTGACGGAATTCACCATATTGCGGACGCTGCTCGCCATGCCGTCCCGCATCTTTTCGCGCGACCAGATCATCGACCGCTTCCGGGGACCGGGCTTTGCCCTCACCGACCGGACGGTGGACAGCCACATCCGCAACCTCCGCCGCAAATTCAGCGATGTGGGCGGGATCGACCTCATCGAGACGCGGGCCGGCATCGGCTATCGGCTGGGGGCATGCGGCGGAACGGACCTGACGGCATGATAGGGGCTGCATGATCCTGAAGGCGAAGGCATGGATCGCCCGGCACTGGCCGGTCCTGCGGCTGCGCACCATATTGTTCGGAACGCTGCTGTTCGTGGCCGCGCTGCCCGGCCTCGGCGCGATCTTCCTGCGCGTCTATGAAAATGCATTGGTGCGCCGCACGGAGGCGGAACTGGTGGCGCAGGGCGCCGCGCTGGCCGCCAGCGCTTCGGTGGTGGGCAGCGGGCTGACGGCCACACCCGCCGCGCCTGCGGCGACGGTGCGCTATCATGACCGGATGACGGAGGTGGATTTGCGCTCCTCCCCCATATTGCCGCCACGTCCGTCCGCCGCACCGACGCGGGACCGGCCGGACGGCGCCGCCATCGCCATCGCCCGGCGGATGATGCCGGCCTTTGCCGAAACCAAGATGACGACCCTTTCCTCCATCCTCATGCTCGACCGGCGCGGCATCGTGCTGAACGGACGGGAGGGGGGACGAAGCCTCGCCGCCTTGCCGGAAATCCGGGCAGCGCTGGCTGGGCGATCCGTCACGGTGTTGCGGGAGAATGAGGGGATGGTCACCCGCTATCCGCTCGAATGGTTGAGCCGGGCGTCGAACATCCGGTTGCATCACGCACGCCCGATCAGCCTCGATGGGAAAGTCATCGGCGTGCTGCTGGTATCGCGCTCTCCCCGTGCGCTGTTCCTGGGGCTCTATGAGGACCGGGGCAAGATCGCGCTAGGCGTGGTGGCGATCTTCCTGCTGCTGGTGCTGCTATCGGCGGTGCTGTCGCGCGCCATCGTCCGGCCGATCGAAGGCTTGAGCCGCGCGACGAGGGAACTCGCCTCAGGGCGGCGGATCACGCCGCGCCATCCGTCCCTGCAGGTGGTCGAGATACGGGCACTCTACCAGGATTTCGAGCAGATGGCCGACAGCATCGGCAAGCGTTCCCGCTATCTGCGCGATTTCGCCTCCTCGCTCAGCCATGAGTTCAAGACGCCGCTGGCCGGCATTTCCGGCGCGATCGAGCTGTTGCAGGATCATGGCGTCGACATGGCGCCCGCCGATCGGGAACGTTTCCTCGGCAATATGGCGGCCGATGCCCAACGGCTGTCGCGGATGGTGCGGCGGCTGATGGAACTGGCGCGGGCGGACGTGCTCGTGGGCGAAAGCGGCGCGCGGGCCGATGCCGGACCCGTATTGGCGGCCGTGGCCGATGCGATGGCGAACGAGACATTCGCCATCGGCCTGCATCTGCCCGGGATGATGCCGCCCCTCGCGGTCGACGCCGATGCGCTGGAAAGCGTTCTCGCGACCCTGTGTGAAAATGCGCGGCAGGCGGGTGCGTCACGGCTGGACATCAGCGCGACGCGGCAGGACGATCAGGTCTGGATCGCCCTTGCCGACGACGGGCCGGGCGTTCCAGAGGCGGACCGGGACCGGATTTTCGATCCCTTCTTCACCAGCAAGCGGGAAAAGGGCGGCACCGGCCTCGGCCTCGCCATTGCCCGGTCGCTGCTGGATGCCTATCGCGGCAAGCTGCAACTCATGCCATCGGCGCGGGGCGCGCATTTCCGTCTCATCTGCCCCATCGTCCAGGCCGGGGATTAGAGCGGATTCCGATCTGATTGAATCAGATCGGAATCCGCTCTAAGTCTTTTATTTACCGCGATTTCTTAACCGTCAGATGATGCCATCTGACTGGAAATCGCTCTAGGACGTCTCGGTCCGCAATCGCGTCCACAGGGCGCGCGCCATCATCCGGTGGGCGCGGGCGTCCGGATGGGAATCGTCGGGAAGCCGCCAGTGCTGGCCCAGCGGTACGACCAGATGGGGAATGGCCGCACCGTTGAAGATCGCCGCGCGAAGCGCGCGTTCGCGCGGCCCTTCGGGCTGGAAGACGGGCACCAGGACCAGTGGCCGCGCGCCGCGCGCCCGCACCAGCGCGACTTCGGCCCTCAGCAGGCGGCGGTCGGCCGCCACCGCTTCATCGATGGCGGCCGCACCATGATAGGGAAACAACACCCGGCCCAGATGGCTCAGCGCCCATGTTCCCGTCGCCCGATGCCAATGCCCGGCACTGTCGATCCAGGGACGGTTCCGGTCGAGTTCGCGCATCATCAGACTGGGCGTGAAAAGGATCACCACCGCCACGGGGTGTCGGAATCGCGGCAGTTCCCGCTTCAGATGGAGGAAGCCCTGGCTCAGCGAATAGGCATTGACGGCGAGGTTGGCGCTCGCGATGCCGCTCAATTCCTGCACCTGTCCCGCCACGCTGTCGCGCCAGTTGAGGCCCTTGCCGAATAGGATCGATTCCCCCACGAACAGGATCGCGGGTGCCGCCCGGTCGAATGGCATGTCGCTGGACGCCACGCGATAGCCCTGGCCGTCGATGCAATAGACCGGGCGCCATGCATATTCGGGATCGCCCGCGCAGCGGGAGGGGGTGTAGGTCCATCCGATCAGCGGGTCCGCCCGGCGCAGCGGCTCATCGCTCGGATTCCATGCCTGCCCCTTTCGCCCGGAAGCGTATTGCATGACCAGTTCGCTTGCCGGCAGGGCCAGCAGGACCGCCATGGCGATGGCGATCCCTCGCCGCGCGCCGATCCGGCGCATGGCGAGCAGCAGGACGGCGGCCAGCGCGACCAGCAACAACCGCTCGACCTGCACGATCATCATCAGCCAGTCGCTCGGCACGATGATGTCGGGCAGCAGGTGGCGATCGGTCCAGTCGCGGTTCATGCGCAACGCCATCGCCAGCAACAGCAGCGCGACGGCGCCCGTCAACGCCTGCCCCGCCCAGCGCAGCATGGGGAGGGGACGATCCGCTGAAAGGTTGGCCGTGACGGGCATGACGCGGCTTTTGTGCCGCAAGACCCCGTCTTCGGTTCAAAAGGCGAAGGAGAGGGCGATCACCAGCGCGCCGTCGCTACGGTCCCCCGCGCCATAAGCGGCCCGATCCTGCGCATGGCCGGTCCAGGCGGCGTCCAGATCGACCGGCCCCAAATGGCGGCGCAGGCCGATCCGCCAGTCGGTCGCATCCCGGTCGCCCCTGTCCGCATGCGCCTTCAGATGCGTCAGCCGCCCCGCATGGGCGACAAGCGACCAGTCCGGCGCAAGGTCGAGATCGCCGTTCAGCTCCGCATAGAGCGTCGGCTCATCCTTCCGGAAATAGCCGGGCGAGAAATATAGTCGCCCCGACAGATGGCGGCCGGTCATGCCGACATAGGCTTCGGTATAGCTGCCACCGCCCGCAATTCCGGAATAGCTGGTATAGCCGCTATGGACCATGCCGACATCGATTGCCGTCGCGGGCGACAGGTGCCTGGCGAACCCCGCATATTGCCGGAAGGAAAGTGGCTTTACCCCCTCGTCGCGCGTCGCCACCAGCGTCGCCGATCCGCCGATATAGAAGCCGCCGGCGGCGTCATGGACCAGCTCCAGTTCGGCCACGGGGCGGTGATCGCCGATCGGCTGGCCGCGCAGCCGCGCCTGGCTGGAAAGGGTCAGGCTGCCGCCCAGTTGTGCGGTCGCGGGACCGGCAAGCACCGCGCCCAGGAGAAAGCTAGTCGCGACCCGCCGCCGCCAGCGGGGATCGGCAGGCGCCTTCGCATCCTGCTTTGCCCTGCACCGTGGCGAGCGCATCGATCATCCCTCCTGCCGATAGGACGAACATGGATCGTTCCTGCCCTCGTCCCTGACTATGCCCCCGCGCCTGATCGATCAAGGCGATGAGGCCGCTCACTTGCGCCGCGGCATAGGACGTACCGTCGACCAGCCCCCATTTTCCGCCCGGTTCGGTTGCGGGAATGCCGGCGGCCGGTGCGACATAGATGGCCCGCCTGCCCGACAACGGGACCCCCGACACGGCGACGACGCCGGGCCAGGAGGCGGGAAATCCGCCGTCCGGCCGGCGCGGGTCATAAGCCGCCACGACCGAAGCGCCGCGCGCCATGGCCGCGTCCAGCAGCATCGCCAGCAGCCGGTCGGGCGGGCCGCCCAGGCTCATGTTGATGATCGGCGCCCTGCGGTCGATGGCATAATGGAGGGCCTTGGCAAGGCTCAGGCTGTCGCATGCCGCCATCGCGGAGGGCCCCGTCTGCCAGCAGGCGCGCAGCCCCAGCAGCCGTGCGCCGGGCGCGATGCCCGCGATGCCGATCCGGTTGTCGGCCCGCGCCGCGATGATGCCCGCGACCGCCGTTCCATGCGCCTCGGCGGCAAAGGCCCGGCCGTCGACCAGATTGACATTGGCTCTGATCTGCCCTGCCAGATCGGGATGGCGTGCGTCGATGCCGCTGTCGATCACCGCAACCGTGACGGAGCGTCCGGTCGCCAGCCGGTGGACGGCGTCGAGATGCCAGAGCATGCGCGCGGGCTGGGCGGGATAGAGCGGATCGTCATGCCCCGCCGGTTCCCCCTTGTCCGGTCCTGCCCCCTCCGCTGTTGCGAGCGTCTGATAGTCATGCATGGGCTGGGACCAGGCGACATGGCTGTCCTTCGACACCTCCTCCGCCATGGCGTCCGCCGATATGCCGCCCGGCACGCGCATCACGAAACAGTCGAGGTCGATGACCGGCATCATCCAGTCCGTCACCAGCGTCAGATGATGGTCGCGGGCGATGCGCCGCGCCTCATGCATCAGTTGGCCGTGACCGATCCTGTCGCCATAGCCGCCGGCATAGGCGCCGCCGGACCGGAAATGCGGCGGCGGCAGGCGCAGCATCACCAGGATCCGATCGCCCTCCGCGGCATGACCGGCAATCGGCGTCATCAGGACGCCGATCAGGCCAAGGAACAGGGTGCGGATCATGCGCCCGATCATGGCGCCGCCTCGATCGGCTGGGCCAGCACGACACTGTGCCACGTCCGCAGGTCGGCGAGCACGTTCTCCCGCCGCGCGGGTGCGACGTCCAGCACATAGGCTCCGGCAGCGGTCGGGCCGTCGACCAGCCTCGCCCCCGCGCGGCCGATGACCAGGCGCATTTCCTGCTCCGGCGTATCGGGCCGGAACATGATGAGGAGATTGCCGTTCCCGCGCGCGGCCGGAGCGCCGAGCGTGCGATACGCCGCTTGCGGCCCCTGTGGGCGGAACAGCGTCACCGCTCCCAGCAACAGCGCCGCCTGCGCCGCGGCGAACGCCGTCAGGGCGGGCCAGGTCAGGACCGTTCGCGGCAGGGGCAAGCGCCGCGCGGCCCGATCGGGGGCGAGGCGGCGTTGCAGCTTTTCCCAGCCCAGATCGGCCCGGACCGGCAGCCCGGCCACTTGCGCCTTCAACCGCCTTTCCCGTTCCAGCGCCGCCCTGCACAGGTCGCACTGGCTTAGATGCGCGTCGACGACGGCCCTGTCATCCTCGTCCAGTTGCCCGGACGCATACCAGGGCAGCAGCATTTCGGTCGCCTGATGCGGATCGCCGCGAAAGGAAAGGATGTCGGCCATGGGCTTTTCAGATCCAGTCGCCAAATTCGCCGGCCAGTTCGCGCCGCAGATGCCGCCTTGCATGGAACATTCGCGTCTTCACCGTGTCCACCGGGCAGTCCATGATCTGCGCAATCTCGCGATAGCCGATCTCGTGGAAATAGCAGAGGTCGACCACCGCCCGTTGTTCGGGCGAAAGGGCGGCGAGCGCCTCCAGCAACGCCGCGCGCATCCGCTGGTCCCCGACGGTCTGCTCGGGCGAGCGGTCGGGGCTCATGCGGGTGTCCGCGAACGGGTCCTCGATCGGCTCGTCCTGCCTGCGCAGCGCCTTCATCGCCTTCCGCCAGGCGATGGTGAACAGCCAGGTCGACAATTTGCTCCTGCCCGCAAAGCTGTCGGGCCGGTCCCACAGCACCAGCAATGTGTCGTCCAGCACCTCCTCCACCAGATGCGGCCGGCGCAACAGTGTCATCAGGAACCGCGTCAGGCGCGGCTGGTAATGACGGTAGAGCGCCTCGAATGCCTTGAGGTCGCGCCGCCTGATCCGGGCGAGCAGGCGCAGGTCGTCATCGGCGCGTGCCCGCGCCCCGACCTCCGCCCGACCTGCCGTCTCGACCGTTTCCAAGAACGACTCCTTCGCACCGCCGCATGAGTGTGCGTTCGATCCCCGAAGGGTTCAAAATTTTTTCCCGAGCCCGGTGAACCGGATGGGCCGGGCCCCGCCACTCATCCCCGATGACAGAGGAGGCAGGGCATGTCCCGTTCGAGACCCTTTCTGCGATTCGCCTTTCCACTGCTGGCCATGTTCACCCTGGCATCGTCGGGCGGAGCGCAATCCACCGATGACTGGCGCAGCGCGCGCCTGCTGACGATCCACCTGTCCAGCTTCAAATTCGATCCGTCGGACATCCTGCTGGACCATGGGGTGCCCTACACGCTGCATATCGTGAACGGTTCGTCGGGCGGCCATGATTTTGCGAGCAAGGAATTTTTCGCCCAGGCGCGGATCAAGCCGGAGGATGCGGGTAAGGTCAGCGGCGGGCGCGTCGACCTTGGCGGCGGGGAAAGCGTTGACATCCACCTGATCGCACCCTCGCCGGGCAGCTACAAGATACGCTGCACCCATTTCATGCACAGCATGTTCGGCATGACCGGACGGATCGTCGTGCGGTGACGGGCTGGCGGGTCCCGATCGACCGGCTGGTCTGGGCCGACCCGCGCCGCCGGGCGCGCAAGCTGCTGCAATTTGCGGAGGTGGAGGCGCAGGGCGCCCGCGATCTCTTCCGCGCGGCGGAGATGACGGACGATCCATTGTTGCGGCGGCGCCTCTTTGCCCATGCACGGGACGAGGTGCGCCATGCCGCCCTGTTCCGCGCGCGCGGGCTGGCGCTGCGGCGGACGCTGACCGATCCCGGTCCCGAACATGGGCTGGGCGACGGCCTTATCCCCGGCGAACGCGGTTTCGACCGGCTCGAGGTGGAAAGGGAGAGCATCGCCGCGTTGCTGGCCTTCATTCATCTGTCGGAACGGGCCGCATCGCAGGCCTTTGCCGCCTATGGCGCGGTGCTGGACCATGATCCGCAAACGCGCGCGGTGATCGACCGGATCGCCCGTGATGAGGAGGGGCACATGCGCTATTCGCGTGCCGAACTCACCCGTCTCGCGCCCGATGCGCGCAGAGCCCTGTGGGTCGCGCGGCTGCGGCGTTTCTGGCGGGCTTATTTGCGGCTGGCGCTGATCCTGGCCGACATGATTTCCCGGCTGGTCCTGACGCTGCTTTATTTCCTGCTGCTGCCGCCCTTTGCCTGGGTGGCGAAGCGGGCCGCGCGGAAGGAGGCGGCGGGCTGGCGCGACTGCCCCGAGCACGACCGGGCGGGAGGGCGCGCCGGAGGAGGGCAATATTGATGAAGATTCTCGGCATCTCCGCCTTCTATCATGACGCCGCAGCCGCCCTGACGATCGACGGCCTGCCGGTCGCCGCCGTGCAGGAGGAACGGCTTTCGCGGTCCAAGAACGATCCGGCTTTCCCGATGCGTGCGATCGAATGGTGCCTCGACCAGGCGGGGTTGGAGCCGGAGGCGCTGGACGCGGCGATCTTCTATGAACGGCCCGCGCTCAAGTTCGACCGGGTGCTGATGACCCTGTTGCGTGGTTTCCCGCAAAGCTGGCGCATCTTTCCCAAGGCGATGAAGAACATGGTCGGGGAAAAGCTGTGGGTGCGCGGCATCGTCAGCGCGCAGCTCGGCATTCCCGCCAGGCGGGTGCATTTCACCGACCATCATCTCTCCCATGCGGCCGCCGCCTTCCTGACCGCGCCGACGGAAGAGGCGGCGATCCTGACCGCCGACGGCGTGGGCGAATGGGCGACGCTGACGGTCGGGCAGGGCAGCAAGCGTCCAGGCGGCCCGGTCGACATCCGTCTGCTGCGCGAGGTCCGCTTTCCCCATTCGCTCGGCCTCTTCTATTCGGCCTTCACCGCCTGGCTGGGGTTTCCGGTCAATGAGGGCGAATATAAGGTGATGGGCCTTGCCGCCTATGGCGCGCCGCGCTTTGCCGACGAGGTGCGGCGGATATTGCGGCGGACGCCCGATGGGGCTTTCTCCCTCGACCTCGGCTATTTCGACTATCACCGGGCGGTCGACGCCGCCTATTCGCGACGCTTCGTCGACCTGTTCGGTCCGCCCCGCGACCGTTTCGAGCCGGTCGACCCCGGCACGGCGCAGGGCCGGCACTATGCCGACGTCGCGGCCAGCGCCCAGAGGGTGCTGGAGGAGGTGATCGTCGATATCGCCACGGCGTTTCGGAAGGAGACCGGCCTGGCCGATCTCTGCCTGGGCGGCGGGGTGGCGCTGAACGGCGTCGCCAATGCCCGCATCCTGCGCGAAGCCGGGTTCGAACGGCTGTTCGTGCCGTCCGCGCCCGGCGATGCGGGCTGCGCGCTGGGCGCGGCGCTCTGGGCCGATCGCATCCTCTTCGGCCAGCCGCATCGCGACTGTCCGGATCATCCCTTCTGGGGACCGGCCGTTGAACCCGACGATCTGGCCCGCCTTGCTGCCGAGGACGGGCTGGCGTTCGAGCGGGCGGCGGAAGCGGACATGATCGACAATGTGGCGGACGCCATCGGGCGGGGCGCCGTCGTCGGTTGGATGGAGGGCGCGGTGGAATTCGGTCCGCGGGCGCTTGGCCATCGCAGCATATTGGCCGATCCGGGCGACGCGGCGATGCGCGACCGGATCAACCGCGATATCAAGTTCCGGGAATCCTTCCGCCCCTTCGCGCCCGTGGTGCCGGTGGAACAGGCTGCGACCTTTTTCGAATTGCCCCCCGGCGGCGCCCGGCTGGGCCGCTTCATGTCCGGCGTCTTTCCGGTGCGGCCGGAATGGCGGGACAGGCTGCGCGCCGTCACCCATGTCGACGGCACCGCCCGCGTGCAGGTGTTGGAAGCTGCCATGGCGCCGCGCCTCCACCGGCTGCTCGGCGCCTATGGCCGCTGCCACGGCATCCCCGTCCTGCTCAACACATCGTTCAACATCGCCGGCGATCCGATCGTGACCAGCGCGGCGGAAGGCTATTCGACCTTCCGCCGCGCGGGCATGGACCTGCTGGTCGCGGATGATGTCGTCGTCCGCCGCGACCGGGCGCGGCAGGCGCAACGCATGGAGGTCATGGCATGATCCGGCGCAAGGGACGCCTGCGGCGTCAGCTCATCATCGCCGGCAGCGCATCGGCCACGGTCGCCGATCTGGTGCGGGGGCTCTGGCACGCATCGGGCGGGCGGCGGTGGATGATCCCGCTGGTGGTCTTCCTCTGCTCGCTGGGCGTCATCCTGACGCTGGCCGCCGGGGTGGAGGCGCTGGCGCCCTTCATCTATTCGATCTTCTAGCGATGGATGCCCATGCGCTGTCTCTGCTTGCCTGCCCCCGCTGCGGCGGGCCGCTGGACGATGCGGCGGACGAGGGGCTGGGTTGTAGCGATTGTCGGGCGACCTATGCGATGCGGGACGGCATCGCCGACCTGCGCCTGCCCGCGGACGACCGGACCGAAGAGGTGCGGCGCTTCTACACGGCGTCGCCTTTCCCCGGCTATCCGCCGCGCGACAGCATCGATTGGCTGCGCGCCCGCGCCGGACGCAGCCCCTTCGCGCGGCAGCTCGACGCGGCGATCCCCTATGACGCGCGGATCGTGGAGGTCGGCTGCGGCACCGGCCAGATGAGCCTCTACCTCGCGCGTGGCGAGCGCGTAGTGATCGCCGCAGACCTCTGCCGCGCATCCCTTGCGCTGGGCCGGGCAGCGGCGAAGCGGCTGCGGATCGATCAGGTCCAGTTCGTCGAAACGGACATCCACCATCCCGGTCTTCGCGCCGGGGCGTTCGATGTGGTCTATTGTTCGGGCGTCCTGCATCACACGCCCGACCCCTGCGCGGCTTTCGGCCCGGTCGCCCGGCTGGCGCGGCCCGGCGGGCTGGTGATCATCGGCCTTTACAATCTTTATGCGCGCCTGCCGCACCGGGCGCGGCGGCTGGCGGCGAGGCTCAGCGGTTGGCGCTGGACACCCGGCGACCGGGTGCTGGCCGAACGCAGCGGGCAAGCGGACCGGCATCGGGCCTGGCTGCGCGACCAATATCGGCATCCCGAGGAACATCGCCACAGCCTGGCCGAGGTCAGGCGCTGGTTCGCGGGGCAGGGGATCGACTATATCCGCTCCGTGCCGGGCGCGCTGGTTGGGCAGGCCGATGAGCAACATGCGCTGACCGACCCGGAAGAGGACGGCTGGTGGCTGGAGGATATGCTGGCGCAGTTTGGCTGGCTTCCCCGGCTCGCGGCGGAAGGGGGATTGTTCGTGACGATCGGCCGTGCGCGCCCCGGACGCTAGAGCGATTTCCAGTCAGATGGCATCATCTGACGGTTAAGAAATCGCGGCAAATAAAAGACTTAGAGCGGCCGATCTGATTCAATCAGATCGGAATCCGCTCTAAGTCCGCTCCTTCCCGTCGGAACTCGACCAGCGGGCCGAAAGCTGCACCGGCTTCCACAGCAGCGGCCCCATCACGATCAGCGCCGCGCCCGCGCTGGCGCTCACGAACAGCAGCGCGGCGAGCAGGAATTCGGTCACGTCCACGCCCGCCGCCGGATTTTGCAGGACCAGGCGACGCAGCAGTCCGCCCTCGGGCCAGGCCGAGGCCAGCAGCAACAAGCCCGCCAGCCGCAACCCGATCTGCGCCGTCCACCGTTCATACCAGGGAGCCATGACGACATCCTCCTTTCCGGGAGGATGTTCCATTACGCATCCCCGCATAGTTTCTCGAGAGCGGGACCCGACCGTTTCCGTTGAAATGTCATAGGATTCGGCCACATCTTCAGTCATTCATATGCGAATCCTATGCCGATCGCCCAAAGCCGCACTGGAAAACCTATGCGGCTCTGTGCGATGGGCGGGTCCGATAACAGCGGGTAGTGCACGGATGACGGATCGAGCAGGCGGCGTGGCAAGCCACGGTCATTCGCAGGAAAAGCTGCCGCTGCTGGCGCTGGGCGCGCTCGGCGTGGTGTTCGGCGATATCGGCACGTCACCCCTCTATGCGCTGAAGGAAAGCTTCGTCGGCCATCATCCGCTGGCGGTCGACCCGGCCCATATCTATGGCGTGCTCTCGCTGGTCTTCTGGACGATGACGCTGATCGTCACGGTCAAATATGTGTTCATCATCATGCGCGCCGACAATCATGGCGAAGGCGGCAGCATGGCGCTCCTGGCCATGATCTCCCGCAAGCTGGGGGAAAGCCGCTGGACGCCGACCATCGCCATATTGGGGGTGCTGGCCGCTGCGCTCTTCTATGGCGATGCCATCATCACGCCGGCCGTGTCCGTCCTGTCGGCGGTTGAGGGGCTGGAGACGGTGAATGACGGTTTCGCGCCCTTTGTCCTGCCGATCGCCATCATCATCCTGATCGGCCTGTTCGTGATCCAGAAGCACGGCACGGCGCGGGTCGGCGCGCTGTTCGGGCCGGTCATGGCGGCCTATTTCCTGGTCCTGGCGGCACTGGGCATCCTCAATATCCTGCGGCATCCGGGGATCGTCGCCATCGTCAACCCGATGTGGGCGGTGCATTTCTTCGCGCTCGACGCGAAGCTCGCCTTCCTCGCGCTGGGTTCCGTCGTGCTGGCGGTGACGGGGGCGGAGGCGCTCTACGCGGACATGGGGCATTTCGGGCGCAAGGCGATCAGCATCGCCTGGCTCTATGCCGCCTTCCCCTGCCTGCTGCTCAACTATATGGGGCAGGGCGCGCTGCTGCTGGACCTGCCCGAAGCGGCGGAAAATCCCTTCTTCCTGCTGGCGCCGGACTGGGCGCGCCTGCCGCTGGTGATCCTGGCCACGCTCGCGACGGTCATAGCCAGCCAGGCTGTGATTTCCGGCGCCTTTTCCGTGACGCAGCAGGCGGTGCAGCTCGGCTTCCTGCCCCGGCTCAAGATCGCCCATACCAGCGCCTCGGCGCAGGGGCAGATCTATGTGCCGCTGGTCAACTGGGCGCTGCTGTTCCTGGTGGTGCTGCTGGTCCTGGGTTTCCAGTCGTCGAGCAATCTGGCCGCGGCCTATGGCATCGCCGTCACGGGAACCATGGTCATCACCACTTGCATGATGGGGGTGCTGACCTTCAGCGTATGGCGCTGGAACCGGTTGCTTGCGGGGGCGGTGACGGGGCTGTTCCTGGCCGTGGACGGCGCCTATTTCCTTTCCAACGCCACCAAGATCCCCGATGGCGGATGGTTCCCGCTGCTGGTGGCGGCGGTGGTGTTCCTGGTCCTCACCACCTGGTCGACCGGGCGCAAGATCATGAACTTCTACCTGATGGAAGGGGCGATGGAGGTGGAGCTGTTCGTCCGGTCCGTCTCCGGTTCCCTGAAGCGCGTGCCGGGAACGGCGATCTTCCTCAATTCCCGGATCGAAGGCGTGCCCCCCGCGCTGCTGCACAATGTGAAGCATAACAAGATATTGCACGAGCGCGTCATCATCCTGACCGTGCGGACGGAGGGCGTGCCGCACCTGCCGCTGGCCGGCCGTTCCGAGGTGACCGATCTGGGCGAGGGCTTCTATCGCGTGGTGCTGCGCCACGGCTTCATGGAAGAGGTCGACATCCCCGCGGCGATGAAGGCGGTGGAAGGCTGCGGCGGCCCCATCGCCATCAGCCAGACCAGCTATTTCCTCAGCCGCCAGACGCTGATCCCGTCGGAGAAGCCCGGCATGGCGATCTGGCGGGAGAAGCTGTTCGCCTGGATGATGCGCAATGCGGTGACGCCGATGGATTTCTTCAAGCTGCCGACCAACCGGGTGGTGGAACTGGGATCGCAGGTGGAAATTTAAGGGGCGAGCCTATCGCGTCATTGCCGTCTCCACGGGAATGACGGTTTACGCCAAGCGCGACACGGTTTCCCCGCCATCCCCCTCCTTCAACCGATATCCGATTCCCAATTCATTCGCGATGATCCGGGGCCGTTGAGGATCGTCCTCCAGCTTCTGCCGCAACGTGCGCACCAGCACGCGCAGATATTCGACATGATGCTCATGCTCGTTCGGCCAGACCTTGGCCATGATCTGCTGGTGGGTGATCACCCGTCCCGGATATTTGGCCAGTTGCACCAGCACGCCATATTCCTTCGGCGTCAGATGCACTTCCTTGCCCGCCTTGGTGACGATCCGCGTCATCAGGTCGATCGTCACATCGCCCGCCCGCACCGCCGACATGCCGCCATCCTTGGTCATCCGGTTGCGCAGCGCCACGCGCACGCGGGCGAGCAGTTCGTCGGTGTCGAAGGGCTTGGTCAGATAATCGTCCGCACCCAGGTCCAGCGCCGCCACCTTCTGCTCGGTCGCGTCGCGCGCCGATATGACGATCAGCCCGGTGTCCGAATGCTGCTTGATGAGCGGCACCAGCTCCAGCCCGTCGCGGTCCGGCAGGCCCAGGTCGAGCAGGCTGATATCCGGCCGCTCCTCCCGCAATTTCTCCAGCGCCTCGCGCGCGTCGGCCGCCTCCACCGTGGCATAGTCGGCACGGGTCAGCGCCGCGTGGATCAGGCGGCGGATCTGCGGTTCGTCATCGATGATCAGGACCTTGTGGCGGCCGGATGAAGGGGTGGTCATGTCACGTCCTCGTCGGGGAGCGGAGCCAGGATCAGCATCTGCGGAAAGGTCAGGGTGAAGCAGGCACCGGCCGGATCGGTCTGGTTGGCGGCCGATACGCCGAGCCCCATCGCCTCGGCAAAGCCCTTGACGATGGCGAGGCCAAGGCCCGTCCCATGCTTGACCCGGTCCGATCCTTCCATGCGGGTGAAGGTGTCGAAGACGCGCACCTCGCTGCCCGGCGGGATGCCGGGACCTTCGTCGATCACCGACAGGGTGATGGCATCCGGCAGGCGCTGGCCGCTGATGACGACCGGCGTGCCCGGTTCGGCATAGCGCCCCGCATTGTCGAGCAGGTTGATGAGGATGTGGTGCAGCAGCGTCGGATCGACCCGGACCAGCGGTATGTCGGGCAAGATATCGACCCTGACCTCGTGCCCGGCCAGCGACTGGCGGGTGTCGTGTACCGCCCCCGCGACCGCATCGAACAGGTCGATCGGCTCGACCTTCAGGGGAAGCGCGCCCGCCTCCACCCGCGCCATGTCGAGCAGGTTGGCGACGAAGCGGGTCAGCCGCTGCGCCTCCGCCTCGACCGTGTCGGCAAGCTCGGAAGGGTGTTGCTGCTTCAGCTCGTGCACGGCCGAGATGATGGTGGTGAGCGGCGTGCGCAGATCATGGCCGACCGAGGAAAGCAGGGCGGACCGCAGCCGGTCGCGCTCGCGGATCTGGCGCGCGTCCAGCATCTCCTCCTCCAGCGCCATGCGGTCGAAGGCGATGGACGCCTGGTCGAGCAGGCTCATCAGCAGCGGCACCTGGTCCGACCGCAACGGTTCGCCTGCATCCTCCCGCGCCAGTCCCAGCACGCCCAATACGCCCCGTCCCCGACCCGTCTGTGTCGTGCGCAGCGGATGGAACAGCCAGTCCGAAGCGGTGAGGGTGGAGGAACCGCGCCCGGCGGGCTGTTCATTGTCCATCGCCCATTGCGCGGCGGCCTTTTCGATCTGCTCCAGCCGGTCCTCCGGCGGCACCGCGGCGCGCAGTTGCGGGCCGTCGGGCGAAGGGACCAGCAGCACGGTGCGCACGTCGAACAGCCGGCCGACTTCCCCGCAGATCGCCTGCATCAATTCGTCCTGGCTGGCGGCAGCGGTGAGCTGGCGGGAAAAACCGGCGAGCGCCGCGTTCTGGCGCGCGCTGCCATGGGCCAGGTCGGCCTGGGCGCGGACGCGGGCGGCGAACTGGCTGGTGACGATGGCGACGCCCAGCAGGACGAGGATGCTGATGACATTTTCCGGATTGGCGACGGTCAGCGTGCCGGTCGGCGGCAGGAAGAAGAAATTATAGGCCAGGCTGGAGAGCAGACCCGCGAACAGCCCGGCCCTCAGGCCGAAGGAGGCGGCGGCGAACATCACGGGCACCAGATAGAGCAGCGCGATATTGCCAAGCGCGATGGTCTGGACCAGCAGCTTGCCGATCGCGGTCATCAACGCGATCATCAGCGTCGACCAGAGATAGTCGCTGGGCTTGCCCCATGGTCCGGCCGTCGCGGACGCGGCGCGGCGGGGATGTCCTCTATCGTCGCCGGGCAGGACATGGATCGCGACATCGCCCATATCGCGAACGAGACGGTCCACCACCGATCCATGGCGCAGTTCGAACCACCAGCTTCGCGCCGCCTTGCCGATCACGATCTGGGTGGCGCGGGCATCGGTCGCATATTGGCGAAGCCCCTCGACCACGCCGGGCGCGGGGATGGTCGCGGTGGTCGCGCCCAGCCGCGACGCCAGTGCCATCGTATCGGCCAGATGGGCGCGCTCCTCCGCCGTGAATGCCAGGCTGTGCCGGGTTTCGATATGCACGGCGGTCCACGGCGCCTTCAACGCATCGGCCAGCCGCTTGGCGGCACGGACCAGCCCCTGCGCGCTCGGCAGCTCGCTGATCGCCACGACGATCCGCTCGCCCGCCGCGAAGCTGCCGGCCAGAGCATGGGCGCGGACATAATCCAGCATCTGCGCGTCGACCGCCTGTGCGGCGCGGCGCAGCGCCATTTCCCGGAGCGCGGTCAGGTTGGATCTGGAGAAGAAATGGTTGAGCGCCCGGCTGGCTTCGGCGGGGATATAGACCTTGCCCTCCTTCAGCCGCTCGATCAGCTCACCGGGCGGCAGGTCGACCACCTGGATTTCCGCCATTTCGAGGATGGAATCGGGCACCGTCTCACGCACCCGGACGCGGGTGAAGGACGCGACGATGTCGTTGAGGCTCTCGACATGCTGGATATTGACCGTCGAATAGACGTCGATCCCGGCGTCCAGCAGTTCCTCCACATCCTGATAGCGCTTGGGATGGCGGCTGCCGCGCGCGTTCGTATGGGCGAGTTCGTCGACCAGCACCAATTGAGGTTGGCGGGCCAATATGGCGTCGATATCCATTTCGGCGAGGCGATGGCCCTGATGCTCGACTTCCCGCCGGGGAATGACCTCATGGCCGGCGAGCAGCGCTTCGGTTTCGCGGCGGCCATGCGTCTCGACCACGCCCACCACCACGTCGATTCCGGATTTCAGCCGTTGCATGCCGTCGGTCAGCATTTCATAGGTCTTGCCGACCCCCGGCGCCGCGCCGAGGAATATCTTGAGACGGCCACGGCCCTCCTGCGCCGCCTGGCGCAGAAAGGCTTCGGGATCGCGGCGGTCCGGCTCGTTCATCGTCTCTGATTAGCGCCGATCCCATCCAGCCGTCGATTGATTTCGAGGACGTTGACGCGGGGTTCCCCCAGGAAACCGAGGATCGGCCGCTCGATCGCCTCGTCGACCAGCGCGCGAACCCGGCCGGGGGCAAGGCCGCGTGCCCTGGCGATCCGGTCGACCTGGAAAAAGGCCGCATCGGGACTGATATGGGGGTCGAGTCCCGATGCGGAGGCTGTCACCAGATCGGACGGAACGGGGCGACCGGGTGAATGGAGGGCCTGGACATCCTGGGTGATGCGATCCGCCAGCGCCTTGCTGGTGGGGCCAAGGTTGGAACCGGAGGAGGCGAGCCCGTCATAACCTTTGCCCGCCGCCGACGGGCGGGGATGGAAATAGCGGTCGGCCGTGAAGCTTTGGCCGATCAGGGCCGAACCGATGGGTCTGCCATTATCCTCGATCAGGCTGCCGTTGGCCTGGGACGGGAAGATGGCCTGACCGATGCCGGTGAGCGCCAGCGGATAGGCGATGCCCAGCAACAGTGCGAAGAGCAGGGTCATCGCCAGCGCCGGCCGGAGAGAAGATTGGAGATCGTTGAACATCGTCATGCCCTTTGTCTGTTTTAGGCCAAGCCCAAGCCATTCACGGCCAGGTCTATGATCTTGATCCCGGCGAACGGCGCCACCAGCCCGCCCAGCCCGTAAATGGCGAGGTTTCGTGCCAGCAGCGGCCCGGCGCCGATCGGCCGGTAGGTGACGCCTCGCAGCGCCAGCGGCACCAGGCAGGGGATGATCAGCGCGTTGAAGATGATGGCGGACAGGATCGCGCTCTGCGGACTGGCGAGGCCCATGACGTTGAGTATCTTCAGCCCCGGATAGAGCGCTACGAACATGGCCGGTATGATCGCGAAATATTTGGCGACGTCATTGGCGACCGAAAAGGTGGTGAGCGCGCCGCGGGTCATCAGCAACTGCTTGCCCAGCCCCACCACCTCGATCAGCTTGGTGGGATCGCTGTCGAGGTCGACCATGTTCCCCGCCTCGCGCGCCGCCTGCGTGCCGGTGTTCATCGCGACGCCCACGTCCGCCTGTGCCAGGGCGGGCGCGTCGTTGGTGCCGTCGCCGCACATGGCCACCAGACGCCCGCCCTGCTGCTCCTTGCGGATCAGGCCCAATTTGTCCTCCGGGGTCGCCTGGGCCAGGAAATCGTCGACTCCCGCCTCGGCCGCGATGGAGGCGGCGGTCAATGGATTGTCGCCGGTGATCATCACCGTGCGAATCCCCATTCGCCGCAATTCTCCGAAACGTTCACGGATTCCGGCCTTGACGATATCCTTGAGGAATATCGCGCCGAGCAGCCTGCCGTCCTTCGCCACGGCCAGCGGCGTGCCGCCGGCGCGGGCGATCTCGTCCGTGATGCGGCGCAGTTCCTGCGTCGGTGCTTCCTTGTCGAGGCCGGGATTGGCGCGCAATATGCTGTCCACCGCGCCTTTCTGGATGATGCCGCCGTTCCATTGCACGCCGGAGATGCGGGTCTGGGCGGTGAAGGGGATGACTCCCGCGCCTTCGGGCAAAGCGGTCGCGGTCCGGCCGAACGTCTCGCGGGCCAGCAGGACGATGGATCGGCCCTCCGGCGTTTCGTCGGCCAGGCTGGCGAGCAATGCCGCTTCAGCCAGCTCGGCCTGCGACGTGGTGCCGACGGGACGGAACTCCGTCGCCTGGCGATCGCCCACCGTGATGGTGCCGGTCTTGTCGAGCAACAGCGTGTCGATGTCGCCCGCCGCCTCCACGGCCCGACCCGATTTCGCCAGCACGTTGAAGCGTACCAGCCGGTCCATCCCCGCGATGCCGATGGCCGAAAGCAATGCTGCGATGGTGGTCGGGATCAGCGTGATCAGCAGTGCGGCAAGGATCGCCACGGGCACGCTGCCGCCCGCATAGCTGGCAAAGCCTGGAATGGTGCCCACCGCGATCAGGAAGATGATGGTGAGGCCGACCAGCAGCAGGGTCAGAGCGATCTCATTGGGCGTCTTCTGCCGCTCCGCACCCTCGACCAGCGCGATCATGCGGTCGAGGAAACCCTGCCCCGGATTGACCGTCACCCGCACCCGGATCTGGTCGGAGATGACGCGCGTGCCCGCCGTCACCGCCGAACGGTCGCCCCCGGCCTCGCGGATCACCGGCGCGGATTCGCCGGTGATGGCGGCTTCGTTGACCGAGGCGACGCCCGCGACGACATCCCCATCGGAAGGGATGAGATCGCCGGTTTCGATCAGCACCACGTCTCCCATTTTGAGCGCACTGGCGGGCACGGTTTCGAAGCTGTCGCCCTTCAGCCGCTTGGCGGACAACTCGGCTTTGGTGGCGCGCAGCGAGGCGGCCTGTGCCTTGCCACGCCCTTCGGCCAGCGCCTCGGCAAAGGTGCCGAACAGCACCGTCAGCCAGAGCCAGACCACCAGTTGCAGCTTGAAGCCGATTGCGAGTTGGTCCTGTCCGACCGCGAGCAGCACAGTCAGCAATGTCGCGACGACGGCGGTGGTGAACATCACCGGATTGCGGATCAGTTCGCGCGGATCGAGTTTGCGGAAGGCGTCGCCGATCGCGGGAACGATCAGGTCGGCGGTGAAGAGCGATTTCCGGGTGGATCGGGCCATGTGCAGTGATCCTTAGAAAAGCTGGCCACGGATCATCGCGAGATGATCGGCGATAGGACCAAGGGCGAGGCTGGGCAGGAAGGTGAGACCGCCGACGATCAGCACGATGCCGACCAGCAGCCCCGTCCAGAGCGGCCCCGTGGTGGGGAAACTACCCGCGGTTTCAGGGGTGTATTTCTTCGCCGCCAGACCGCCTGCGATCGCCAGCATCGGAATGATGATGAAGAACCGCCCGATCCACATCGCGACCCCCAGCATGCCGTTGTAGAAGGGGGTGTTGGCGGTCAGCCCGGCAAAGGCCGAGCCATTATTGCCCACGCCCGAGGTGAAGGCGTAGAGGATTTCGCTGAACCCGTGCGGCCCCTTGTTGAGCGGCCCTGCCAGCCCCGCGGGCAGGACCGAGGCGATGGCGGTGAAACCCAATATGATGAGCGGCAGCACGGCGATCGCCAGCACGGCGAGCTTGACCTCGCGGCTTTCGATCTTCTTACCGACATATTCGGGCGTGCGGCCGACCATCAGCCCCGCGACGAACACGGCCAGGATAGCGAACAGCAGGAAGCCATATATGCCCGCGCCCACGCCGCCGACCACGACCTCGCCCAACTGGATGTTGATGAGCGGGATCATGCCGCCCAGGGCGGTGAAGCTGTCATGCATGGCGTTGACCGCGCCGCAGCTTGCCGCCGTGGTGACGACCGAGAAGAGGGCGGAGGCGGCGAT
Source organism: Sphingobium sp. LB126 (assembly GCF_002795205.1). NCBI lineage: Bacteria > Pseudomonadati > Pseudomonadota > Alphaproteobacteria > Sphingomonadales > Sphingobiaceae > Sphingobium > Sphingobium sp. LB126. The sequence continues at coordinate 1,049,221 of NZ_NETV01000002.1, read as the reverse complement.
GCCGAAACGGACTTCCTTCCCCTCCATATTGCCGCCGGCGACGCCCAGATGGTGGAGGACGGGGTTGCCCGCCGCTTCCTGCCAATAGGTCATGGTGACGCCGATCAGGAAGATGGTGAGCATCGCCGCCAGGATCGCCCAGCCCTGGCGGACATTGCCGACCGCCTTGCCGAAGCAATATGTCAACCCGAAGCCGATCAGGAAGATCGACAACATCTGCACGAAATTGGTGAGCGCGGTGGGGTTCTCGAACGGATGGGCGCTGTTGGCGTTGAAGAAGCCGCCGCCATTGGTGCCCAGCATCTTGATCGCTTCCTGGGAGGCGACCGGGCCGAGCGCGAGGGTCTGCTTCGCCCCCTCGAGCGTGGTGAGGTCGACCGATCCCGCCAGCGTCTGCGGCACGCCGCTGGCGATCAGGAACAGCGCATAGACGATGCAGACCGGCATCAGCAGATAGAGCGTCACTCGCGTTATGTCGGCCCAGAAATTGCCGATGCCGGTCGTGCTGCGCCGGGCGAAGCCGCGGAACAGCGCGAAGGCGAGCGCGATGCCGGTCGCGGCGGACAGGAAATTATGGATCGTCAGCGCCAGCATCTGGCTCAGGTTCGACAGGGTCGATTCCCCGGCATAGCTCTGCCAATTGGTGTTGGTGGTGAAGCTGATCGCCGTGTTGAAGGCGAGATGCTCGCCGACCGCGCCATAGCCGAGCGGATTGAGCGGCAGCAGTCCCTGCATCCGCAGCAGGGCATAGGTGAGCAGCAGCAGAGCGGCGTTGAAGACAAGCATGTGGACGGCATAGCGGCGCCATCCCTGCTCCTCCTCCGGGTCGACGCCGGAAAGGCGGTAGAAGCCCCGCTCGACCGGAGCGAGCACGGCATGAAGCGGCGTTCGCCGCCCTTCATAGAGCGCGAACAGCCAGAGGCCGACGGGCTTGACGAGGACCAGCAACAGGCCGGTGAAAGCCGCGATCAGCAGCCATCCTTGAAAGGTCATGGATCAGCCTTTTCTAAAATCGTTCTGGCCGCGCGAGCACGGCGACCAGATAAAGGAGAAGGCCAAGCGCAGTCAGAGCGGCGAGCCAGAGATCGATGGTCATGGCGGCCAGTCTCCTCAAGCCCGGTCGCACAGGGCGACATAGCTGAAGCTAGCCACCAACAGGATGAGGATCAGGCCGATCCAGAGAATGTCCTGCATGCAAAAACTCCCGCAGGCGTGGGTGTCGCGCGGGATGCGGGACGCTTCGTCTGCCGCCCGTCAATTAGAGCAGTGGGTCGTTTGAATTCGAGAGAGGGAGAAAGGGCCGGGCATAGTATTTGCGTATGAAACAGGATTTCTGGCCTGGAACTGGCTTGGAAAATGAACTCGAACCCGCCGAATAATCGCGTAAGTTCCATATCCCCTTGAACCATTTGCGCTTGCCAAGGCACTGAAACTCCACGAGCCAGTGGCTGGAAGGATCATTGCCCTGTCATGAGGCGTTTCCGGGAAATAGGAGATAAGTCGACCCGATGACCGACGTCCGCGCCTGCATCAATGCCATCGGCTGCGCCGTCCCCGCGCAGGACATGCATGCTTCCTTCATCCAATGGGCAGGCCGGCAGTTGGACAACCCGCGCGAAAGGCAGCTTTTCCTGCGCATGGCGGAGCGATCCGGCATCGATCATCGCTGGTGCGTCCTGCCGCCGACAGCGGAGGGGGGATCGCCGGTCGATCCGGGCGGTTTCTATAGTGGGGCGATGCCGCCGACCTCGCTGCGGATGCGGTGCTACGCCGACCATGCGCCGGCCCTGGCGCTGGAAGCGGTCGCAAGACTGAAGGAGAAGGTGGCGGTCGAGCGGATCAGCCATCTGGTCGTGGCGAGTTGCACCGGCTTCGTCGCGCCAGGAATAGATCAGATCATTGCGCAACGGCTGGGGCTGCAGGGGGTCGAGCGGACGTTGGTGGGGTTCATGGGCTGCTATGCGGCGGTCGCAGCCCTGCGCACGGCACGGCATATCGTCCGGTCGGAACCGGAGGCGCGGGTGCTGGTGGTGACGGTCGAGCTGTCGTCGCTCCATTTCCAGCCGGAACGACAGATAGAGCGGTTGCTGATGATGCTCCAGTTCGCGGATGGCGCCGCGGCAGCCCTGGTGACGGCGGAAGGCAGCGGAATCGCGATCGACCGGCCCTTTTCCTTCAATTTGACAGATTCGGCGGAACTGATCCGATGGGAAATCGGCGACAGCGGCTTTGTAATGCATTTGTCGGGCGAGGTGCCGGGGCGCATTCAGACGGCACTGGGCGTCCCCGCGATCCGCCGGGCGATGTGGGGCAGCGATGATCCCGCGGAAATCCAGGATTGGGCGGTGCATGCGGGCGGGCGCTCCATCCTGGATGCGGTGGAGCATGGGCTGGGGCTCGGGAATGATGCGCTCGCATCCTCGCGAAGCGTCCTAGCACGATTCGGCAACATGTCCTCCTCCACACTGATGTTCATTCTGGGGGACAGGCTGGGGCATGCGCGGCAGGGCGTGGCGTTGGCGTTCGGACCGGGCCTGGCGGCAGAGGGATTCCGGTTCGAAGGAATGGGATGATGCATGGCAAGGGCCCCTCGACTGTGCCGGTGCTGATCGTCGGCGGCGGGCCGGCCGGCGCGGCGGCCGCGATCACGCTCGCGCGCGGGGGCGTGGAGGCGTATCTGGTCGATCGGCATGCCGGGCCGCATGACGGCGTCTGCGGTGGCTTTCTGGGTTGGGATGCGCTGGCGGAGTTGCGGGATCTGGGCGTGGATGCCTTCGCCTTGGGCGCGCGGCCGGTGGGGTATCTGCGGCTGTTTGCCGGTGGGCATCGTGTCGAATTCGCGCTTCCCTATCGTGCGGCAGGTCTGTCGCGCCGGGTGCTGGATGAGGCACTGATCGGGTTGGCGGGGAAGGCCGGGGCGGTTCTCCTGCGCGGCAGGACGGTGCGCGCGGCCGATCCGGTTCGCCGGTCCATCCGCTTCGACGATGGTGAAGAATGGAGCGGCGCGGCCTTGTTGCTGGCGACCGGCAAGCATGAGTTGCGGGGTCTTGCGCGCGACCTTCACGGGCGCAAGGAAACCCCTTCCGCCGGGCTTCGGGCACAATTGCCGGTCGATGCGAGCCGTTCGCGCGATCTGGCCGGTACGATCGAACTGCATCTGTTCGACCGGGGCTATGCGGGGCTGCTGTTGCAGGAGGACGGCACGACCAATTTGTGCCTTGCCGTCGCGCGCGAACGCCTGGCAGCGGGCGTGATGGGGTTGATGAAGGAGATCATGGTGGAGGCGCCCCGTCTCGCCGAGCGGATGAAAGGTGCAATCCCGCCGCATTTCGATGCGATCGCCGGTGTGCCCTATGGCTGGCGAACGGGCACGACGTCTCCCGGCATCTTTCGTATCGGGGACCAGGGTGCGGTGATCGCCTCGCTGGCGGGCGACGGCATCGCCATGGCGCTGAACAGCGGCGTGAGCGCGGCGCAGGCTTTGCTCGATCACGGGCCGGAAGCGGCGGCCGACTGGCAAAGGCGGATGCATCGCCGGAATTTTCGTCCGGTGGCCGTGGCGGAGGCTCTGCGCCATGGCGCGAAGGGGACTGTGGGCCGCGACGTGCTGATGCGGTTGCTGCGCTGGATGCCGGCGCTGGGCGTGCAGGCCGCGCAGCTTACCCGCATATCCGCTCGACGCACAGGCGGAAGGAAAAGCGGCGCACGATCCGCACCTGGTCCAGGCTGATGCCCGCTTGCGGCAACAATACCGCCCAGTCGCCGGCGCGGAAGGCGCGGGCGATGGAGAGCTGGCCATCCTCACGCACGATCCGATGGACGCGCAGCAGCCGTGCGAGCAGCGGGAAGCCCCAATGAGCGAAACCATGCCGATGCAGGTCGCAGATCAGCCAGCCCATGCGCGCGTTCGCCTCCATATGGTGCAGGAAGGTCATCAGTTGCGCGTCCGTCATGTGATGCGTCACCTGACTGGAGATGATGAAATCGAACCGCTCCGGCTGGTCGAGATAGTCCCCGGCGCGATAGTCGATCCGAAGGTCCGGTGGGGTCGCATGGCGGGCCGCGGCGAGGCTCTTCTCATTGAGGTCGACCCCGATCAGTTCGGCCTCGATCCCGCGCTTTCTGGCCCAGCGGGCGACGGCGCGGAGGATGTCGCCATCGCCGAAACCCACGTCGAGCAGGCGAAATCGCCGGGCCGAACCGACGGCGCGGTTGAGAAAGGCGATGGTCGGCCATGCGGTGAACGTCCAGCGGTTGACCCTGGCGAGGTCGTGCAGCACGCGCTCATAGACGGCCGGGTCGAGGTCCGGCGCATCCATCTGTTCTGCCTGTCGGGACCGGATCGAAAGGTCGGCCATGATACCCTCTCTTCTACCCTTTCCTCATAGCATATTCCGCTACGCGAAGAGGTGATGCCATGGGATATTTTTCCGCATTTCTGTTTCTTGTCGCCGGGACGCCGATGCCGGGCGTCGAGGGCTTTTGGTTGACCGACGACCGAAAGGGCGTGGTGCAGATCGCGCCCTGCGGCGAGCATATTTGCGGGCGGATCGTGCGGGTGCTGGACAAAGGACCCGGCGTACCCGCCACCGACATCAACAATCCCGATCCGCACTTGCGCGGGCAGCCGATCGTGGGTCTCCTCACCCTGTCGGGTTTCAATCGGGACGGCGCGGTCTGGAAGGGCGGGCGAGCCTATGATCCCCAATCGGGACGGAGCTATCGCGCGACATTGGGGCTCAATCCGGACGGGTCGCTCAAGGTGACGGGGTGCGTGCTTTTCATCTGCCAATCGCGGCGCTGGACGCGGGCACGCTAAGCTTTGACCCAGACGAAGATGCCATAACGCATCGCCCCTGTACGCAGCGCGAGGATCAGGCGCGGCAGGCTGAGGATGAAGTCGCGATTGCGGATGCCGGGACTGAGCGCCAGTCGCCGCAGGTCGGCGTCGCCGAACAGGCTTCGGGCGAAGCGCCGCAGGCAGATCGTCCAGGTACGGCGAACGCGGATGCTGGCATCCTCATAATCAAGCAAGGCAAGGCCGGCATCGGCGGCGAGCTTTTCATAATCGGCGCGACTGCCCATGCTGGGAAGCCGCCCCTCGCGGCAAATGGGTTCGAGCAGATGGCGGATTTCCCATGGGCGCAGCTTTTCGCCCTCCAGCCAGGCGCAGACCACCAGCCGCCCGCCCGGACGCAATATGCGGGCCGCTTCGCGGAAGAAACGCGGCTTGTCGACCATATGTTCGGAGCTTTCGATCGCATAGGCACTGTCGAAGCTCGCTCCGGGCAGGTCGTTGTGCAGCCAGTCGCGCCGAAGGCAGGTGAAATGCGGGGATGGGCGGGCGTTGGCGATCTTTTCTTGCGCGGCGGAGAGGGTCAGGCCGACAATGGCGACATCATGCCGGGCCGCGATGCGAATGGCAGCGGCGCCGTAGCCGCACCCTATGTCGCACAGCGTCTGGCCGGGTGCCAGCGCCAGCCGCGCCTCGACTTGCGCGACCAGGGCGTCGGTCGCCTCTGCCGGACTTTCGCGGCCGGTTCGCCAATAACCATGATGCACATGCTCGCCCCAGATCCGCCGATAGGCAAGATCAAGTTCGTCATAATGCAACGCGACGGCCGCCGCGGTCTGGGGAACCTTCGGCACGATCATGCGGATTGTATCTACCTGCGGGGGCTGTTCGGCAAGGCCGCCCGTTCAGCCTGCCGCCGCCAGCAATTTGGCGCTGAGCGTGGGCCATTCCGCCATATCCCAGCCCTCGGGTGTCTCGCGTGTGATGATCTGGTCCGCGCCGAAGCAATGGGCGAGGTCGATATCTTCCGCCTTCAGGAAGCTGCGGTCGTTCAGTGAATAGAAGGGACGGACCACGGGCAGTGTCAGATCGTCCCTATTCTGTTCGACGACGATGGCAAGACGATGCGAACGCAGCCGCACCAGCGACCCGATCGGATAGATGCCCACAGCCTGCTGGAACGCATGGAAGATTTCAGGATCGTAAAGCGTCTGTGCCTCGTCCAGCATCAACAGGGCACGGGAGGGGTCTTCGCCATGGCGGTGGATGCGGTTGGAGGTCATCGCGTCATAGGTGTCGCAGATCGCCGCCATGCGTGCGAACAGGCCGATCTCCTCACCCTTCAGGCCATGGGGATAGCCGCTGCCGTCCAGCCGTTCGTGATGATGCAGGCACACGTCCAGCACGGCATCGGGCATCTCCCCGCCCAGTGCCAGAAATTGATGCGCCAATGTGGTGTGGCTCTTCACCACCTCCCATTCCTCGGGGGTCAGCGGGCTGTCCTTGTCCCAGGTTTCCTGCGGCACATGGCCCATGCCCACGTCCATCAGCAATCCGGCAAGGCCGGCCTGCTGCACTTCCTCTGCCGAGAGGCGAAGCTGCTGGGCCAGGCTGATCATCAGCGCGCAAACCGACAATGCGTGGAGATAGAGATATTCGCTGCTGTTCTTGAGGCGCGTCACCGCCATGAAGGCATGGGGATTGCGCTGGATGGAGCTGGAAATCTCATCGATCATCGGCTCCAGCTTCTTGAGCTTGATGGCGTTGCCCAGGCGCGAATCGTCGAAAATCTTCTGCATCGCGCGTACCGACTTGCGGGCGAGGCGGTTGGCGTGGACCATTTCGGCCTTGGTCGACAGCCTTTCCTTCGATAGCGGATCGAAGGGACGGCTGGCCGGAGCGGGAGCAGCGCGCCGCGCGATGGTCGCGCCGGCCCGGCCGAAGGGACGGTCGCGCTGATCCAGGGTCGCCACGGCGCGCGGTGGCGGCGGCATGTCCTTCGGCTTCACGTCCGCGCCGCGTGATATGTCGATCTGGACCCATTCGACCTTGCTGGCCTTCAGCGTCGCCAGCTGCTCGGCATCGTCCAGCAATATCTTGCTCTTCCAGAAGGGATGGGAAAACCATGACCCTTCCAGCTTGTGGAGAAACATGCCCAGCTCGACATCCTGGGTACGGATTCTTTTCAACATTGGTGCGCCCTGGCTAGAGCGCGTCGCGCGCTCTAGTTTTTTGATGTCGCATCGTTTTTTTGCGCAAAACCGGTTCCCGCTTTTGCGCACGATGCTGTGGATCGCCATTTCGCCGGGAACGCCTTGCGAAAAGGTTAACGCGGCCCTTCCCAACCGAGGCCGAGTGCCTTTTGCAGCGCGATATAGCCGGCCGTCATCGCGCTTGTGCCCTGGACGAGTGCCTGGCCGGCCGCGATGCTCTGGCGCTCTGCATCGAGAAGCTGGATGCGCGTCGCGGTGCCCGCTTCGAAACGCTGACGCATCAGCGCAGCGCTGCGGTCCGCCGAACCCCTGGACCGGGCGGCGCTGGCGACGTTCAGCCGTTGGGCACCGAAGCGGGCGAGGGCGTCTTCGCTGTCGCGCAGGGCGTCGAGGATGGACTGACGATATTGGGCGGCGGCTTCGTCCTGCTTCCCCTCCGCCTGCTCCACGCGGGCGGCATTGCGGCCGAAATCGAGGAATCTCCAGCTCAAGCGCGGCATGGCGATCGTAGCCAGCTTGTCGAAATCGAACAGATCTCCCGCCCGGGTGCCACCGATGCCGATCAGCCCCATGAAACTGATGCTGGGAAAGCGTGCGGCCTGTGCGACGCCGATCTTCGCTGTGGCCGCGGCATATTGCCGCTCCGCCGAACGGACGTCCGGTCGCCGCTTGAGCAGGTCCGCCGGATCACCGACGGCAACATGGGAGGGGGGCAGGGGGACGGCTGCCGTCTCTCCCAGCATATCGTCGAGCGCGCCGGGCGCTTCCCCGGCCAATGTGGCCAATGCGTTGAGATAGGCCTGGCGTTCGGCATTCAGCGGCAGGATGGCGGCCTCCGCCAGTTCCAGCTGATGGCGTTGCTGCTCCAGTTCAAGGGCGGAAGCGGTGCCCCGTTCCTGGCGCTGCTGGGTCAGGCGCAGCATTTCGCGCTGCCGGGCGGCGCTGTCCTGCGCCAGAGCCATGCGCTGCTGCCGGTCGCGCAGATCGACATAGGCCTGCGCGATTTCCGCGGTCAAACTGACCTGCGCGTCTGCGACATTGGCCTGCGCCGCGTCGAGTTGCGCCCGCGCCGCCTCCACGCCGCGCCGCTTGCCGCCCCACAGGTCTGCTTCCCAACTGGCGTCGAAACCCAGATTGTAGAGGTTGAGCGACTGGCTGTCATTGCCGGACTGATCGCTCCCGCCGGAACTGTCACCGTTCGAACTGCCTAAATCGACCCCCGGCAGGGTTGCGTGGACATAGAGGGCGGAGGCATTGGCGCTGGGCAAGGCATTGGCCCGTTCCGAACGCAGGGATGCGCGAGCCTGCCTGACCCGCGCCTCGGCCACCGCAACGCCGGGATTAGCGGCGAGCGCGCGGGTTTCGAGCGCGTCCAGCACAGGGTCGCCCAGGGTCGTCCACCACGCCGCGGCCGCGGGCGCTTGCGCGCTGACGCCTTCCGCTGTCCGGACGAACTGCGCTCCGGGGCTGACCGCCTTGGCGGTTTCCGGCCCACGATAGTCTGGTCCGGCGGTGCAGGCGGCAAGCGCGACAAGGGGAAGGGCGGACAGAAGGGAACGCATGAAAGACAGCCTTAGTGCATGGCAATCGCTTGCCCCTTGGGCAAGGGACGCAGGAACAGGACCAGCGGTATGACGGCGATGATGCCGACCGCCAGCATCGTGAAAATATCATTGTAGGTCATGACCAGCGCCTCTCGCTGGATCGTGCCCGCCACCGTGCGCAGGGCCGCGTCATGGCTGCCCATCGCATGGCCGAGGCTGCCGATATAATCCTGAACCTGACCGCTGTTCGCGCTCAGGCTTTCCTCCATGCGGCGGCTGTGGAACCAGGTCCTTTGGTCCTGGATGGTGGCGATGCCCGCCAGCGCCAGCGATCCGCCCAGGTTGCGGACCGCGTTGAAAAGGCCGGCGGCGTCGCCCGCATCCTCGCGGGGGACCGCGGCAATGGCGGCCTGGTTGAGGAAAAGGAAGCCGAACACGCTGCCGACGCCGCGCAGCAGTTGCGATTCGATGAAATCATGGCCGACCGCCTGATTGGTCAGAACCGTGTCGATCCAGCAACTGGTCGCCATGACCGTCAGGCCGAGGCCGACCGCGATCCGGATGTCGAGATGCCGGATCAGCAATGGCGTCAAGGGCATCAGCATCAGGCTGGGAATGCCCGACAGCAGGACGATCCGGCCCGACTGCAACGCGTCATAGCCGGCGATGGCGGCCAGGAACTGGGGGATGACGAAGGCCGTGCCATAGAGCATCATGCCGATCACCAGCCCCATGGCCGCCACCGCGCCGAATTGCCGATCCAGCAGCAGCTTCAACCGGATGACCGGCCGTTTCGCGACCAACTGGCCAGCGAACAGCAGGATGAAGCCGATCGCCGAGACGATCGACATCATGACGATTTCCCGGCTCTGGAACCATTGTTCGCGCTGCCCCTCCTCCAGGACGATGGTGAGGCCGCCGAGCCCAAGCGCCATGCCGGCAATGCCCAGCCAGTCGGCCTGCCAGAATTCGCTGGGCTGCGGCTTTTGGGACGGCATCGTCACCAACAGCAGGGTGATCAATATGATGCCGACCGGCAGGTTGAGGAAAAAGGCATAATGCCAACTGATATTTTCCGTCAGCCATCCACCGACGAGCGGCCCCAGCACCGGGCCGAGGATCGCTGTGACGCCGAACAGCGCATTGCCGATCGGCTGCTGCGAACGGGGCAGGCGGGTGGCGATGATCGTCATCGCCGTGGGGATCAGCGCGCCGCCGGTAAAACCCTGGCCGACACGTCCGATCACCATGGTCGTCAGGTCGTTCGCCACACCGCACAGCATGGAAAAGCCCGTGAACAGAAAGGCGGCGGCCAACAGCAGGGTCCGCAATCCCAACAGCCGTTCCAGCCAGGCCGCCAGGGGGATGATGATGATTTCCGCGACCAGATAGGATGTGGCGATCCAGGTTCCCTCCGTGCCGCTGGCGCCGATTTCACCCTGGATCGTGGGCAGGGCTGAATTGACGATCGAAATATCCAGTGTCGCCATCATCGCGCCCAGGCTGCCCGCCGCGACTGCCAGCCATGCGGCGGCGTCGGCGCGTTCGGGCACCGGCGCGACCTGTGGAGCGGCGGTGGTCATCGGCCGGTCCGCGCGTTGTGCCGCTCCTGCTCCCGGCGGATCTGTGCGGTGGCGTCCTTGGCCGAGCGCGTGTCCACCGACACCTCGACCGACATGCCGGGAACCAGCAGCTTGCGGGTTTCGGGGCCTGCGCTGACAGCGATCCGAACGGGGATGCGCTGGACGATCTTGGTGAAGTTGCCGGTGGCGTTTTGCGGCGGCAGAACCGAAAATTGGGCGCCGGTGCCGGGCGCGATACTCGCCACCCGGCCGGGCAGTTCCATGCCCGGCAACGCGTCCACTTCGATTTTCACTGGTTGGCCGACGCGCATCAGGCCCATTTGCGTTTCCTTGAAATTCGCCTCCACATAAAGGCTGGCCTTGGGGACCAGCGTCATCAGGCGGGTCGCTGCCTGCACGAACTGACCTTGCCGCACGCTCCTGTCACCGATCCGGCCATCGGCGGCGGCACGCAATATGGTTGCCTCCACATCGGTATCGGCGGCGGACAGCTGGGCGCGGGCGGCCTCACCCTGCGCCTGCGCCTGCCGGACCTGTGCTTCCAGCGTGGCGACCCGCTTTTGCGCGCTGGTCAGCGTCGCCTGCGCGGCGGCGGCCCTGGACCGAGCCTGCGTAGCCTGATTTTGCAGCTCGGACAGGTGTTCGCGGGTTTCCGCGCCGCTGGCCGCCAGCGGACGATAACGTTCCACCTGGCTGGCCGCAAAGGCGGCATTGGCATTGGAGGCGTTCAACTCCGCCGCTGCCTGGACGATGGCGGCGCGCTGCTCTGCAATCTGGGCGGTGACGCCGGCGGCGCTGGCCTTGGCGACGTCGATCTGCGCCAGCGACTGGGCTGCCTGCGCCCGGTAGTCGCGCGGGTCGATCTGGACCAGCGGCTGGCCCATCTTCACATCCTGGTTCTCGTCCACGAAAACGCGGTCGACATAGCCGGAAACCTTGGGCGCGACGGTGATCGAATCGGCCTGGATATATGCGTCGTTGGTCGATTCCTGATATCGGCCGAAACTTTCGAAGCGGATGAACCACAACACGCCAACGACGATCAGAGCCAACCCCACCAGCAGCAGGATCAGGCGGGCGCGGGGGCTCTTGAGCGGAGAGAAGGGGCGCTGGCCCGAATCGTCGGCGGATGCGCAGGGGGAAACCATTGTCTCTGAATTCATGAAGGAACCCGTTAATTGATCCTGGCCCTATGCTCGCTCTTGCAGTATTGTGCAATACCATTTATTGAGGGCCCTCATGAATGTCTCCGACGAAGAACTGCTGACGGACTTGTTCCGCACCATCGCGTTGATGCGCAAATCTTTCGACCGGGCGATGACGGAGCAGGGCGCGTCGCTGGCCCAGACGAAGGTGCTGATGTGCATCAAGGCTCGGTCGGGAAATGCGCGGGCCGTCGACATAGCCGAAATCATGGGCGTGGCGCCGCGAACCGCGACGGAGGCGCTTGACGGTCTGGAACGCGATGGGTTGATCAGGCGGATCCCGGACAAGGAGGACAGGCGGGTCAAACGGCTGACCCTCACACCCGCCGGAGAAGCCGCGGTCGCCGTGGCGGAACCTTTGCGTCGCCAACTCATGACGAAGCTATTGGCTAATCTGAACTCGTCGGAGCGGCTGAATTTCCATGCTGCGCTGCAAAAATTACTGGAAGGGCTGGCGGACGCCTGACTTTTTTGATTCGCGCGATCTTCTCTGTTATCATCGCCCGGTCGACCAGCTTAAGTCTGGCGGCAGGGGAGAGTGTGATGGAGCGTATGCATTACAGCATGTGCCAATGCAGTGTAGGACTGCTGGCCCTGTGCAGCGCGTCGGCCCTGACGCTGACCGGTATGCTTTACATCCTGCTCAACTGATCCCGCCTCGGCGCGTGATCGAAGGGGCGCGCCCTGTGCGCCGCGCCCCCTTGAAGTTCAATCCTTCTCGATCTGGCTGACGTCGCGCACCGCGCCGCGCGCCGCATTGGTGGTGAGCGCCGCATAGGCGCGCAGCGCGGGCGAAACATTGCGCTTGCGGCCGAAGGGCTTCCACGCCTTGGCGCCTCGCGCCTCCATTTCAGCCTTGCGCTCCGCGATGACGGCGTCGTCCACGGCCAGCTTGATGACGCGGTTCGGGATGTCGATCAGGATCGGATCGCCGGTCGCGACCAGCGCGATCAGCCCGCCCTCCGCCGCTTCGGGCGAGACATGGCCGATCGACAGGCCCGAGGTGCCGCCGGAGAAACGCCCGTCGGTGATGAGCGCGCAGGCCTTGCCCAGCCCCTTCGACTTCAGATAGCTGGTCGGATAGAGCATTTCCTGCATGCCCGGCCCACCCTTGGGCCCTTCATAACGGATGACGACGACGTCGCCCGCCTTCACTTCATTGCCTAATATGCCCGCGACCGCCGCGTCCTGGCTTTCATAGACGCGGGCCGTGCCGTGGAAGGTCAGGATGGATTCGTCGACGCCCGCCGTCTTCACGATGCAGCCTTCGGGTGCGATATTGCCGAACAGCACCGCGAGGCCGCCATCCTTGGAGAAGGGGTGCTCCGCGCTGCGGATGACACCCGTTTCGCGGTCCGTGTCCAATTCCTTCCAGCGGTTCGACTGGCTGAAGGCGACCGTCGTGCGCACGCCGCCGGGCGCCGCCTTGAAGAAATCCTGCACCGCCGCGCTGTTGGTGCGGCTGATGTCCCAGCGATTGAGCGCTTCGCCCATGGTCGCGCTGTGGACGGTCGGCAGGCTTGCGTCGATCAGGCCCGCCCGGTCGAGTTGGCCCAGGATCGCCATGATGCCGCCGGCGCGGTGGACATCCTCCATATGCACGTCCTGCTTGGCGGGCGCGACCTTGCACAGGCAGGGGACCCTGCGAGACAGCCGGTCGATATCGGCCATGGTGAAATCGACCCCGCCCTCATAGGCGGCGGCCAGCAGGTGGAGCACCGTGTTGGTCGATCCGCCCATGGCGATGTCGAGGCTCATGGCATTTTCGAACGCGGCGAAGCTGGCGATGGAGCGGGGCAGGACGGCGGCGTCCTCCTGCTCGTACCAGCGCTTGGCGAGGTCGACGATGGTGCGCCCGGCCTCGAGGAACAGCTTCTCGCGGTCGCTATGGGTGGCCAGCGTCGATCCGTTGCCGGGCAGGGACAGGCCCAATGCCTCGGTCAGGCAGTTCATGGAGTTCGCCGTGAACATGCCCGAACAGGAACCGCAGGTGGGACAGGCCGACCGCTCGATGACCTTCACTTCCTCGTCGGTATAGCTTTCGTCGGCGGCAGCGACCATGGCATCGACCAGATCGAGCGCGATGGTCTGGCCATGAATGTCGGCCTTGCCCGCTTCCATCGGCCCGCCGGACACGAAGATGGCGGGGATGTTGAGGCGCATCGCGGCCATCAGCATGCCGGGCGTGATCTTGTCGCAGTTGGAGATGCAGACCAGCGCGTCGGCCGTGTGGGCGTTCACCATATATTCGACGCTGTCGGCGATCAGATCGCGGCTGGGCAGCGAATAGAGCATGCCGTCATGGCCCATGGCGATGCCGTCGTCGACCGCGATGGTGTTGAATTCCTTGGCGACGCCGCCCGCCGCCTCGATTTCCCGCGCAACGAGCTGGCCCAAATCCTTCAGATGCACGTGCCCCGGCACGAACTGGGTGAAGCTGTTGGCGATGGCGATGATCGGCTTGCCGAAATCCTCGTCCTTCATGCCGGTGGCGCGCCACAGGCCGCGTGCGCCGGCCATGTTGCGGCCATGGGTGCTGGTGCGTGAACGATAATGGGGCATGGATCGCTTTCCTCGGATTCCTCTCCGCCCGCCTCTACGCTTTTTCGTACAGGTTGTGAAATATATTGGAATGGCGTAATAAAGTCGTGTGGTGAATGATTGATATGGATCTGCGGCAACTCAACCATTTCCTCGCCGTGGCGGAGGAACTGCATTTCGGGCGCGCGGCGGAGCGGCTTGGTATGACGCAACCGCCGCTCAGCCAATCGATCATGGCGCTGGAGCGGGAGTTGGGCGCGCCGCTCTTTGCCCGGACAAAGCGCCATGTCGCGCTGACCCCCTTCGGCGCGCAATGGCTGGAGCATGTCCGCCCGGCGGTGGGCGCGATCGGCGCCTTGCCGGCCACCGCGCAGCGTCTGAGGAAAGGGACGGCAGGGCGGCTGGCCTTGTCCTTCGTCAGTTCCGCCGACTACAGCATCCTGCCTGCGCTGGTTCGCCGTTATTCGACCGCCTTTCCCGAGGTGGAGATGACCCTGGCGGAGGCGACCAGCGACGTGCAGATCGAGGCGCTGGTCGAGGGCGGGATCGATGCAGGGATCATGATCCCGCCCGCTTCCGCGTTGCCCTCGCTGATCGAATATCGGCCCTTGCTGCGGGAACCGCTGGTGGCTGCGGTGCCGCAACTTTGGGTGGAGGAGGGGCGGCTTGCCCTTGAGCAGGGGAAGCTGGCCGGCGAAAGCTGGCTGGACGAGCCTCTGTTGCTCTTTCCCCGCCATGTCTCGCCAACCTTCCACGACCTCGTCCTCGACCATTATCGGGCGAAGGGGCGCCAGCCGCTGATCCGCCAGCGCGCGATCCAGATGCAGACGATCATCAGCCTCGTCTCGGCGGAAATGGGATTGGCGTTGGTGCCCGCCTCGCTTCGGAACCTGGCGCGGACGGGCGTTCGCTACCTGCCGCTGGCCGATGCGGCGCCGGTTCTGGAAACCGGGCTGGCCTGGCGCCGCGCCGACGAGGCGCCGACCCTGCGTTCGCTGATCGGCATAGCCCTCGACATGGCCGAGGGCTGACCCTTACCGCACCACAGCGCGGGTATAGAGATGCCAAGTGGCATAGCCCAGCACGGGCAGCACCACGGCAAGGCCTACGAGCGCCGGAAGCGCGCCCACGAACAGCATCGCCACGACGATCAGGCCCCAGGCCGCCACCGTCACCGGATTGTGCCAGGCCACGCGGAAGGATGTGCGCAGCGCCACGCCCCAACTGACCGGCTTGTCCACCACCATCGGGAAGGAAACGACGCTGGCCGCCAGCGTGGCGACGGCGAAGCAGAAGCCGACCAGATTGCCCAGCACGATCATCTGCCACCCTTCGGAGGTGTTGAACGTCGCCGACAGGAAAGCGCCCACCGACGATGTCGAACCCGGCACATTTTCCAGCGTCACATGGTAGATCAGCCAGGCCATCGCCATCCAGCCGATGAACAGCATCGCCGTGACGCAGGTCAGGTCGAACACCGCCGACGTTCCCGGTTTGCGCACGACATCCAGGAAATGGCGCCAGCGGGAATCCAGCCCATCTTCGCGCCGCCGCGCCAGTTCGTAGAAGCCGCTGGCAAAGGCCGGACCCAGCAGCACCGATCCGGCGACCAGCGGGAAGACCAGCGGCATGATCGACATCCGGCTGGCGGACAGGATCGCGAGCAGGACGATCACCGGATAGATGAAGCCGATGAAGACGAGATCGCCGCGCTTGGCGAGGAAATCGTCCCAGCCCTGCCTGAGCGCGATCCGTAGATCGTCGAAGCCGAGGGTGCGAATGGCAATATCCTCGCGGGCGGGTGTGGCATGGGACGGATGGGCAATAGCCATGGTTCGCTCTCCTGGCCGAACACCATGACACGCCTTCGCTCTTTTTTCAGTCCTCTGTCGGGACATGCCCGTCTTTTTGGCAAGGCGGGCATCTCTCGGCATGAGGGGGCGCCTCATGGCCAATGGCGGCACCTTACACCGGGATTGCGGGGCTTGCCAGCCATTTGATGCTGCGGGCGAGGCTGCCGGGCGATCCATGACGGGGTGGCTGTCGTTGGGGAAAGGCCAGGGCCGATCGATATGGGAACGAAGCATGCGCTTTTGCGCCACTCGTCAGTAACCGAAATGTCGACCGGCCCTGGATCTGCCCGACCTGATATCCATGCAGGTCAATCAACCTGCTATGGAACATGTCCCTACAAATGGCGGGGAGGATAGGGAATTGGCTGTTCCCGTCAGCGCTGCCCGGCCAGATCGAGCGCGATATCGACGATCATATCCTCCTGCCCGCCGACTATCTTGCGGCGGCCTACCTCGGTCAGGATCGCGCGGGTGTCGATGCCATATTCGGCCGACGCCTTTTCGGCATGTCGCAGGAAACTGGAATAGACCCCGGCATAGCCCAGCGTCAGCGTTTCCCGATCGACGCGGACCGGGCGGTCCTGCAACGGGCGCACCAATTCTTCCGCGGCATCCATCAGCGCGTAGAGATCGCAGCCATGGTTCCAGCCGTAGCTGTCGGCCGCGGCGATGAAGATCTCCAGCGGCGCGTTGCCGGCGCCCGCGCCCATGCCCGCGAGGGAGGCGTCGACCCGGATCGCGCCCTGCTCGACGGCGACCAGGCTGTTGGCGACGCCCAGGCTCAGATTATGATGGGCATGGACGCCGCGCTGGGTCTCGGGCTTCAACACCCTGTCATAGGCCTCGAACCGTGCCTTATATTGCGCCATGTTCATCGCGCCGCCGCTGTCGGTGACATAGACGCAATGCGCGCCATAATCTTCCATCAGCTTGGCCTGGGCGGCGAGGGCGCCGGGCTCCGACATATGGCTCATCATCAGGAATCCGGACACGTCCATGCCGAGGTTGCGGGCGGCCTCGATATGCTGTTTCGACACGTCCGCCTCGGTGCAATGAGTGGCGATGCGGACCGACCGGACCCCGAGGTCGTAAGCCCGCTTCAGGTCATGCACCGTGCCGATGCCGGGCAGCAGCAGCGTGGTCAGCACGCTATGTTCCAGCACCTCGGCCACGGCGCCGATCCAGTCCCAGTCGGTATGCGCGCCAAAGCCATAGTTGAAGGACGAGCCGTTGAGGCCGTCGCCATGGGCGACCTCGATCGCGTCGACCTTCGCCAGGTCGAGTGCCCGGGCGATCTTCCGCACATGATCCAGGCCATATTGATGACGGATGGCGTGCATCCCGTCCCGCAAGGTCACGTCCTGGATATAGAGTTTGGTCTGGGTCGGGTCGAAGGTCATGCGGGGACTCCTGCGGTGATACGGTCCGCGATCTTCTCGGCGGTGCGCAGCGCGGCCGAGGTCATGATGTCGAGATTGCCGGCATAGGCGGGCAGGTAATGGGCTGCGCCCTCCACCTCCAGGAAGATCGTGACCTTGAGGCCGGTGAAATCGGTCTGGCCGGTGTCCGCCATTTCCGGGATGTGGAGCGGCCGGTTGGAGCCGACATGCTCGAACTGCACCTCCTGCTTCAGTCGATAGCCGGGGACATAGCTCTGCACATCCTCGACCATGCGCCGAACGCTGTCGCGGATCGCCTGCTGGTCGGCCTCGTCGCACAGGCAGTAGACGGTGTCGCGCATGATCAACGGCGGTTCGGCGGGGTTGAGGACGATGATCGCCTTGCCCCGCGTTGCGCCGCCGACGTCCATGATCGCCTGGGACGTCGTCTCGGTGAACTCGTCGATATTGGCGCGGGTGCCGGGACCAGCGCTCTTGGAGGCGATGGAGGCGACGATCTCGCCATAATGCACCTTGGCGACGCGGTTGACGGCATGGACCATGGGGATGGTCGCCTGCCCGCCGCAGGTCACCATGTTGACATTGTGCGCGTCGAGATGGGCGTCGCCATTGACCGGCGGAATGGTATAGGGGCCGATGGCGGCGGGGGTCAGGTCCACCACCCGCTTGCCATGGGCTTGCAGCACTTCATTATTGCGTTTGTGGGCGCCGGCCGAAGTGGCGTCGAACACGATCCGGATGTCCGCGAATTCGGGCATGGCGACAAGGCCGTCTATACCCTCCGCCGTGATCGGTACGCCCAGCCGCGCGGCACGCTTCAGGCCGTCGCTTTCCGGATCGATGCCGACAAAGGCACCCATTTCCAGTGTCTGCGACAAACGCATGATCTTGATCATCAGGTCGGTGCCGATATTGCCCGAACCGACGATGGCCACTTTGGTTTTCCGCATGGTCTTCAGACCTTCCCGAAGTTGAAGGAAACGGTGCCGATGCCGCCGACGATCGCGCGCACATGGTTGCCCGGCACGAGCGCGACCATCGGTCCCAGCGCGCCGGTCAGCAGGATGTCGCCCGCCTTCAGCGGCTCGCCGCGCGCGGCCAGGGTGGAGGCGAGCCAGGCGGCCGCGTTCAATGGATGGCCGAGCACCGCCGCGCCCGCGCCCAGCGATGCGATCCGGCCGTCAATCTCCATGACCATGCCCGCCGCATAGAGGTCCGTCCCCGCCATGGAGCGTCCTTCCTCGGCCATCACGAAGAAGGCGGAGGAGCCGTTGTCGGCGACGGTGTCCGCGAAACCGATCTTCCAGTCGGCGATCCGGCTGTCGACAATCTCTATGGCGGCATGGACGGACCGGACGGCGGCCGCGACGGCCTGCGGCGTCGTATCGGCATCGGGCAGGTCGGCGCCGAGCACGAGGGCGATTTCCGCCTCCACTTTGGGTTGCAGGCTGCGCGCCGGGTCCAGCGTGCCGCCATCGGCAATCTGCATATCCTCGAACAGCACGCCGAAATCCGGCTGATCGACGCCCAGTTGCTGTTGCACGGCCCTGGCTGTCAGTCCTGCCTTGCGGCCGACGATGCGGCGTCCCTGCGCCTGCCAGAAGCGCGTGTTGATCGCCTGCACCGCATAGGCGCCCGCCACGTCTACCGGGTCAAGCCCGTCTCGCATGGGGGCCACCGCACCTTGGGCATAGGCATCGCGAAGGCGCAGTGCGAGCTGTTCATGGGTTGGTCGGGTCATCTGATCCTCATCCTTCGATTTGCCGTGGAAACTATATGGGAAAGGGGCTTGCCGCCAGTACGGCTCTGCCCTACCATCTCATATGGTGAGAAATGGAACACCCTCCATCGCAGCGCTCAGCCGCAGCCTTGCCATGCTTGAAGCGATCCTGAACGATCGGGACGGGCGAAGCGTGGCTGCCATCGCCGAGCTTATCGACATGCCTGTTGCGACCGCTCATCGGCAGGTGACGACGCTGGTGGCCGAAGGGTTCCTGGCCCGCATGCCCAGGGGTCGATTGGGACCCGGCCGACGGTTGCTGTCCCTGATGCAGAGCGTGGACGAGAAACAGCTTATCGTGGCCGCCGCCGCCCCGGTCCTGCATCGCCTTGCCGCAAGCGTAAGATCCGTCGTTCAACTAGGGACGCTGGAAAATGACATGGTGACCTACCGCATCAAGACCGGTCGGGGAGCCAGCGACTTTTTCACCAAGGTCGGCATGCAGCTTGAGGCCTATTGTTCGGGTATCGGCAAAGTGCTGCTGGCATATCAAACCGAGCAGGACAGGGAGGCCTATCTCGCGACCGGTCCGTTTCCCGCCTTGACGTCGAACACGATCACCGATCCGGAACTGTTGCGCAAGGAACTGGCGCGGGTTCGCGCTGCGGGGGTTGCGCGCGATGCCGAGGAAATCGTGGAGGGCCTCGCCTGCCTTGCCGTGCCGATCCACAGCATGGATGGTCATGTTCGCGCGGCCATCTCCGTCTCGCGCGCCGTACCGGGGCGCAAGGAATGGCAGGAGGATGCGATCGTGGAGATGCTGCGGACGGCGGCAGTGGAGATCGAGGCCTCTCTTTAGATCGCACGGTGCCAAGGGCTTGGAGTTTTCCCGCGAGCGGTTGTTGCATCTCCCGATGCAGCCTATGCACTCGTCAACCCCGCGGCCAAGCCCCATATTGGCGGTATGACAGTATCGACCCTCGCCAACACCGAACCTGCAATGTTGAACCGTCGCCTGCCCGTTCCGGTGCGGGCGGTGATTTTCGACATGGACGGCACGCTGCTCGATACCGAAGCGGAGCATCGCCGCACGATGGCGGAAGCGGCCGCCGCCTTGGGCTGGCCCTTTTCGGAGGCGTTGCAACTCGCCATGGTCGGCATCCACCGGGATGCGAACCGGGTGATGCTGGCAGAGCATTTCGGCGCGGATTTTCCGCTGGAGCAATTCTATGCCGACAGCGATCTGTTGTTCGAGGCGGCGCTGGAGGCGGCCATTCCCGTGCGGCCGGGGGTTGAGCCCTTGCTGGCGCGGCTCGCTTCGTCGGGCATCCCGATGGCGGTGGCGACCTCGACAGAGGCGCGCTATGCCCGTCTGCGGCTCGAAAAGGCGGGACTGCTCGATTATTTCGACGTGGTCGTGACCCGCAACGATGTCGAACGGCCCAAGCCGCATCCCGAACCCTATCTGCTTGCGGCAAGCCGCCTGGGCGTGGCCGTGACCGATGCGGTCGCGGTGGAGGACAGCTATGCGGGCGTCCGTTCCGCCGCGGCTGCGGGCATGGCGACGGTGATGGTGCCCGACCTGTTGCCCGCGACCGATGCGGAGCGCGCCCTGGTGGCCGCGGTGCTGCCCAGCCTGCATGACCTGGCGGCGCTGGTCCTGCCTGAACCGGAGGGTTGAGCCGGGCATTCATCCCGCTGCATTCGCCCTTCGTCGCAAAACCTGTTGCCATATCCCCTACTCTTGGAATTGGGGAGGCGATGTGGGACAGCGGATCTGGATCGCTGACAGAAAGATACCGGGACGTTATGCCGCTGCCGAGCCGATGGAGGACCTTGCCCTGGATATCCGGAGCGGCGGGCATGGCCCTGACGATCTTATTGGCGTCGGGCGCGCCGGCGCCGGCCGCCGAGCCGGCGCCGTTCGAATTGGGCGGGCCGGGATTGCGCATCACGGTCGCACGGGGCGCGCAGCTGCTGCCTATCGCCCAGGTGCCGACCCTGGCCGAAGGCGACAGGCTGTCGATCAGGGCCGACCTGCCTGAGGATCAGGGCGCGCGTTTCCTGTTGCTGTCGACATTTCTGCGCGGCGCGACCAATCCGCCGCCCAAGGACTGGATCAAGGCCGCCGAAACCTGGAAGAAGAAGGACAAGGATAATAGCCTCAGCCTGACCGTGCCGAAGGGCGCCCGGCAGATGACCCTGTTCCTGGTGCCCGACACCGGCGGAGCGGAAAGCACGATCGTCGATGCCGTGCGCGGCAAGCCGGGTGAATTCATCCGGGCGACGCAGGAATTGAACCAGGCCTCGCTCGATCGGTCGCGACTGGACGCCTTCATGGCGGCGATCCGGCGTCAGGAGAACAGCCATCCCGAATATCTGCGCTCGGTCGCCCCGGCACTGGCGCGCAGCCTGTCGATGAAGCTGAACGACGAATGCCTGTCCAAGGTGGTCGAGCTCCAGGCGAGCTGCCTGCTCGAAAATCGGGAACAACTGGTGCTGGCCGACGTGCACAGCAGTTCCATCGCGGAAACGCTGACGGGTGCACCGACCGATCTTGCGCTGCAACTCAGTTCCACGCGGGAAGCCGGCTATGGCTTCTACAGCCCCTATATCGGCGTCGTGCGCGACGTGGCGAAGATATTCGGCGCGTTCAGCAATCCCGAGTTCGATTATCTGCCGACGCTCAGCATTCGGCGCGACGCGACCGCCGCGCTTCTGCTCAACAAGGCGCCTTCCTTCCAGAAGCCCAAATCGGTGCTGGTCGTCGGCATGCCCGCGATCGAAGCGGACAGCCCGCCCCGCCTGCGCAGTGCCGCCAGTGGTCCGATCTGCGCCGCCCGGCCGGGCGTTGTGCTGCCGGTCGAAGGGGCGCCCCTCATCTATTCGACCGCTTATGCAAGGAAGATGATGGTAAGGTTGACCGCCGGAAGCGGCGAGACGATCGACCTGCCCGTCGAAGCGCGGGCGGACCGCGGCGGCTATGTCGTCGGGAGCAATGGCCCGTTGCCTGCCGTCTTCAAAGGCACGGTGAAGGGGCATCTCTACGGCTATTGGGGGTTCGAGCGGTTTGACGGCCCCGATTTCACGCTGCAACTGCCCGGCGATGCGTCGTGGAAGGTGGAGGGCGAAGCGCCGACGCTGGTCGTGGGACGCGACAATGCGCTGACGTTGACCGGAGAGGCGCCGGCCTGTGTCGAAGGCGTGGTGCTGCGGCAGGGCGATGGCGCTCGGCAGTCGCTGTCCTGGACGGTGCAGGGGACGGATAGGCTGGCTCTCACCCTGCCGCTTGCTGACCGTAAGCCGGGCGACATCAGGATCGAGGTCAAATATCAGGGCATGGCCGCACCCTCCGTGTTGCCGCTGAAGGCTTATGCGCAGGCAAGCCGCCTGGATGGACTAAGCCTGCATGCAGGAGATGATCGTGCGATCCTGTCGGGCCAGCGACTGGATCAGGTCGCGGCGGTCGAACTGCCGGGCATGGTCCTGCGTCCCGAGGAGTTGACACGAGAGGGTTCGGTGGACCGGCTGCGGCTGGTGGCCAAGGGGACGGATGCTTCGTTCAAGACAGGCGATCAGGTGACCGCGCGGGTCAGGCTGAAAGATGGGCGTTCGGTCAATCTGGCCGCTACGGTCGAGGATGCCCGGCCGCGGCTGACGCTGCTCAGCAAGAGCATTTCGCGCCGGACGGGGGAGGGACGCGGTCTGCGACTGACCGGCCAGGATTTGCTGCCGGATGATGGACGGCTGGTTTTTTCGGTGCGGGCGGATCAAGGCGCGGTTTTCCGGGCGGATGATGCATTGGAGGTTGCATCGGCGGACGGCGTGAAGGCGGTGACGCTGGACAGCGCCAACGGCCTGAGGCTGTCCGGACCGGATGTGATGGTGGCGACACTCGATCCCGAAGCGTTGGCGCCCGTGTCAGGGCCGTTGCGCTTCCGGTTGCTGCGTCATGGCGGATCGAGCGATTGGCAGCCCCTGGTGACGCTGGCGCGCCTGCCGCATATCGAGGGCGTCATTTGCGAGGCGCAGGATTGCACGATCAAGGGACAGGAGCTGTTCCTGATCGAGGCGGTGGGCGGCGCGCCGGATTTTGAAAAGCCGACGACGGTCGTACAGGGTTTCACCGGGTCCATCCTGACGGTTCCGTTGCCCAGGGACGGCAAGCTCTACATCCGCCTGCGTGATGCACGGGATCAGGCGGTCGTGCTCGATGTGGGTTGATCCGTTTCGGGAAGTCATGACGGGGCCATTGACGGCTATTGCGTCAAACCACGGGTTCCTGTCTGTAAGTTCGAACGCTTTTTCAGGCGCTTTGCCAAGGGACGCGATGCTGCCTGACTGCAATGAATGGGATGCCACGCTGATATGACCAAAGCCCTGCCCGTCCGGAAGATCGGACCATATACCGTTTCTGCCATTGGCCTGGGTTGCATGAATTTGAGCCATGCCTATCTGCCCCGGCCCGAGCCGGAACGGGTACTGCTTCACGCATTGGAGGCGGGCGTAACCTTTTTCGACACGGCGGCGCTCTATGGTTTCGGTGCCAATGAGGAACTGGTCGGGCGCACCCTGATGCATCGCCGGGCGGAGTTCACCTTGGCAAGTAAGTGTGTCTTGGCGGAAATTGATGGCAAGCGAGGCCTGGATGGTTCGCCCGCCGCCATTAGCCGGGTGTTGGAGGATTCGCTCCGGCGCTTGAAGACCGACCATATCGATCTCTATTATCTCCACCGGCTGGATGTGAAGGTGCCGATCGAGGAGTCGGTCGGCGCTTTGGCCCGGGCTGTGGAGGCGGGCAAGATTGGTGCCATCGGCCTGTCGGAAATGTCGGCTGCAACCTTGCGCCGTGCTCATGCCGTGCATCCGATTGCCGCCATGCAGACGGAATATTCGCCCTGGACCCGCAATGCCGAAGTGGCTGTGCTGGATGCCTGCGCGGAAATGGATGTGGCTTTCGTTGCCTTCTCGCCCCTGGCGCGCGGGTTCCTGGCCGGCAATGTCGGACCTGAAGGCGTATCCAAAGAGGATCTTCGCCATGCGATGCCCCGATTCCAGCCCCCGCATCTGGAAGCGAATCTGACATTGGCGGCCAGGCTCGGGGTACTGGCGAACGAAGCGGGCTGTACGGCGGCGCAACTCTGCCTCGCTTGGTCGTTGGCTCGGCGGGATTTTGTGGTGCCCATCCCTGGTACGACCAGCATCGCGCATCTGGATGAGAATCTCGCGACGCTCTCTTTAAACCTACCTGACGATCTGTTCGCGGCGGTGGATGCGATCTTCACTTTTGAAGCGGTCTCGGGCGCACGCTATACCAGGGACGCGCAGGCGCAGATCGACACCGAAACATGGGTCGGCGAACCGCTG
>NZ_NETV01000002.1:60000-1022500 GCF_002795205.1 Sphingobium sp. LB126 | reverse complement strand
TACACAAATGATTATCTGGCTGAGTTAAAATCACCACACCGATAAAGACTGATGCAGTGCTACTCCAGTGCTGTCATTGGTGGTGTGGACTCTCAAGCGTGAGGTAAGGGCATCTGGTGAATGCCTTGGCATGTACAGGCGATGAAGGACGTGGCACGCTGCGATAAGCGTGGGGGAGCTGTGAGCAAGCTTTGATCCCGCGATTTCCGAATGGGACAACCCACCTTCACCATTTAATTCCGTTGTTGGCGGTTCTTTCGGGAGCTGGCAGCCGCGTAGTTAAATGGGAGAGGTATCACTAAGCTGAATAAAATAGGCTTTGGTGAAGCGAACCCGGAGAACTGAAACATCTCAGTACCCGGAGGAAAAGACATCAACCGAGATTCCGTTAGTAGTGGCGAGCGAACGCGGACCAGGCCAGTGCCTGGTGCTTAATTAGCAGAACGATCTGGAAAGTTCGGCCATAGCGGGTGACAGCCCCGTATGCGAAAATGAAGCATCAGGACTTGAGTAGGGCGGAGCACGTGAAACTCTGTCTGAACATGGGGGGACCACCCTCCAAGCCTAAATACTCGTACATGACCGATAGCGAACCAGTACCGTGAGGGAAAGGTGAAAAGCACCCCGATGAGGGGAGTGAAACAGTACCTGAAACCGGATGCCTACAAGCAGTGGGAGGGTCCTTGAGACCTGACCGCGTACCTCTTGCATAATGGGTCTGTGACTTAGTGTATCATGCAAGCTTAAGCCGTTAGGTGTAGGCGCAGCGAAAGCGAGTCTGAATAGGGCGACAGAGTATGATGCATTAGACCCGAAACCCGGCGATCTAGGCATGACCAGGCTGAAGGTGCGGTAACACGCACTGGAGGGCCGAACCGTTTAATGTTGAAAAATTATCGGATGAGTTGTGTTTAGGGGTGAAAGGCCAATCAAGCCGGGAAATAGCTGGTTCTCCGCGAAATCTATTGAGGTAGAGCGTCGAATGATTGCCGTTGGGGGTAGAGCACTGGATGGTTGCGGGGGTCGCGAGATCTACCAATACTAACCAAACTCCGAATACCAACGAGTCTAGTTCGGCAGACAGACGGCGGGTGCTAAGGTCCGTCGTCAAAAGGGAAACAGCCCTAACCTACAGCTAAGGTCCCCAAGTCACGTCTAAGTGGGAAAGCATGTGGGATTTCCAAAACAACCAGGAGGTTGGCTTAGAAGCAGCCATCCTTTAAAGAAAGCGTAACAGCTCACTGGTCTAAATAAGAGATCCTGCGGCGAAGATGTAACGGGGCTCAAGACGTGCACCGAAGCTTAGGGTTCAGCACTTGTGCTGAGCGGTAGCGGAGCGTTCCGTAGGCCGTTGAAGCGATCTGGTAATGGGTCGTGGAGGTATCGGAAGTGCGAATGCAGACATGAGTAGCGATTAACAGTGTGAGATGCACTGTCGCCGAAATTCCAAGGGTTCCTGCTTAAAGCTAATCTGAGCAGGGTAAGCCGGCCCCTAAGACGAGCCCGAAGGGGGTAGTCGATGGGAACCACGTTAATATTCGTGGGCCTGGAGGTGTGTGACGGATGGCGTAAATTGTTCGGCCTTATTGGATTGGTCCGGGCAGTGAAGTTGTCCCAGGAAATAGCCCCTCCGTATAGACCGTACCCTAAACCGACACAGGTGGAATGGTAGAGTATACCAAGGCGTTTGAGAGAAGTATCCTGAAGGAACTCGGCAAATTGCCTCCGTACCTTCGGAAGAAGGAGGCCCCACATTAAGGCAACTTTTTGTGGGGGGCACAGGCCAGGGGGTAGCGACTGTTTAGCAAAAACACAGGGCTCTGCTAAGTCGGCTTCAAGACGACGTATAGGGCCTGACGCCTGCCCGGTGCCTGAAGGTTAAGAGGAGGAGTGCAAGCTCTGAATTGAAGCCCAGGTAAACGGCGGCCGTAACTATAACGGTCCTAAGGTAGCGAAATTCCTTGTCGGGTAAGTTCCGACCTGCACGAATGGCGTAACGACTTCCCCACTGTCTCCAGGATATGCTCAGCGAAATTGAATTCTCCGTGAAGATGCGGAGTACCCGCGGTTAGACGGAAAGACCCCGTGCACCTTTACTGCAGCTTCAGAGTGGCATTAGGAAAGAACTGTGTAGCATAGGTGGGAGGCTTTGAAGCGATGACGCCAGTTGTCGTGGAGCCATAGGTGAAATACCACCCTGTTGTTTTCTGATGTCTAACCTCGCACCGTTATCCGGTGCAGGGACCCTCTGTGGCGGGTAGTTTGACTGGGGCGGTCGCCTCCTAAAGAGTAACGGAGGCGCGCGATGGTGGGCTCAGGACGGTTGGAAACCGTCTGTTAGAGTGCAATGGCATAAGCCCGCCTGACTGCGAGACTGACAAGTCGAGCAGAGACGAAAGTCGGTCATAGTGATCCGGTGGTCCCTCGTGGAAGGGCCATCGCTCAACGGATAAAAGGTACGCCGGGGATAACAGGCTGATGATTCCCAAGAGCTCATATCGACGGAATCGTTTGGCACCTCGATGTCGGCTCATCACATCCTGGGGCTGGAGCAGGTCCCAAGGGTTTGGCTGTTCGCCAATTAAAGTGGTACGTGAGCTGGGTTCAGAACGTCGCGAGACAGTTTGGTCCCTATCTGCCGTGGGCGTCGAAATTTGAGAGGAGTTGACCCTAGTACGAGAGGACCGGGTTGAACATACCTCTGGTGTACCTGTCGTCCTGCCAAGGGCGCAGCAGGGTAGCTATGTATGGACGGGATAACCGCTGAAAGCATCTAAGCGGGAAGCCTCCCTCAAGATAAGATTTCTTCGAGCGGTCGTAGACCACGACCTTGATAGGCCGGATGTAGAAGTGTGGTAACATATGGAGCTAACCGGTCCTAATTGCTCTGATCGCGCCTGAGAGTCCCACCATCAATGACAACACTGGACACAAACCAGCGTCAGCCATTGAATGTGGTGATCAACCTCATGCCAGATATATCTACCGTAAAATGCACGGCATTCGATTAAAACCCAAAGCGCAAGCTCTATTGCTTGGTGACCATAGCGTCTGTGACCCACCCGATCCCATCCCGAACTCGGCCGTGAAACCAGTCTGCGCCGATGGTACTGTGGCTCAAGCCCCGGAAGAGTAGGGCGTCGCCAGGCATTACAGCTCGCGCTTTGATAAACCCATTCACCCCCCTTCTGGCCCAGGACATCGGGCCAAAGGCCCCAAAGGCCAACCGGCCGCCCGAGCTTATGCGAGGATAGCCAAGGATGCCGATGCATCCGCCGGCCCGTGAGGCAAACATAAGTGTCGCGGGATGGAGCAGCCCGGTAGCTCGTCAGGCTCATAACCTGAAGGTCGCAG
Source organism: Sphingobium sp. LB126 (assembly GCF_002795205.1). Taxonomy (NCBI): domain Bacteria; kingdom Pseudomonadati; phylum Pseudomonadota; class Alphaproteobacteria; order Sphingomonadales; family Sphingobiaceae; genus Sphingobium; species Sphingobium sp. LB126. The sequence continues at coordinate 1,019,146 of NZ_NETV01000002.1, read as the reverse complement.
GTTCAAATCCTGCTCCCGCAACCAAACTTTGGTCCAAATGGACCAACAAAGTTTCAAGAGGTCGCCAAAAAAACTGCTGTTTTCAAGCAGTTATCCCATGTAACATGGTCTCCTATGGGATCATGACCGCTCAGGTGGTTTGCATGGGATTTGTTGGTCTTTGGAACAGGATTTCAAATCCCACGCACCGTTTTCAGGAGTCCTGACCGGTGCTGACCAACAGTCTCATTCAATCCATTCTACCCTCCGAACGCCCCGTCAAGAAAGCCGATGGCGGCGGCTTGCACATCTGCGTCCTGCCCAACGGCAACGCGCGCCGATCCTGACCGACGAACAGAAGGCTTCCGCCCTCGCCTATGTCGTGATCGGCCAGGATGGCCAGCCGCGCATCCATGAGCAGCTCTATATCGCCCCATCGGTCGAACCCGTCGACGAGGAGGAGCCGTCCGGCGAGGATGAAGAAGAAGAGACGGCATCAGATGAGGAGGCTCCGGGCCAGCCCCGCATCAGCCAGCGCCTTGCCGATGAACTGGCCGAGATGAAGGCCGAACTGCTCCGCGTCCATGTCGCCAGCGATCCCCGCTTCGCGCTCGACCTTGCCACCTTCACTATGGCCGATGCCGCCACCCGCAAATATGGCAGCAGCGACCTTGCCACAGAACTGCGCGCCAATGCACCTTATTCCCGGCTCACCGGCTATGAGAGCGGGACGCCGGCGGCTGAGGAGTGGATGAAGTTCGACGCCGGACTCGATCGCAGCTGGACCGAACATGCCGATGAGCGGGACCGCTATGACGCCTTCTGCGCGCTGGCCGAGGAAGCCCGTGCCGCTTGGTTCGGCTGGTCGATCGCCCGAACGATGCAGGCCATACCCGCTGGTCGCACCGGGAGCCGCTTCGTCGATCATCTCGGCCAGAAACTGGAAATCGACGTTGCTTCATGGTGGCGGCCCACCGCGACCAACTATTTCGACCGGATCAGCAAGGCGTCGATCCTGTCGGAGTTCGAGGGGATCGGCGGGATCGAACTCAGCAGCCGTTACAGCGCCTCGAAGAAGCATGATCTCGCCCTGTCGGCCGAAAAGCTTTTCTCCGGCGCGCTGATCATCGAGGCGGAGCTCAAGGAAAGGGCGCTGGCTGGTTGCCTGACGCCATGCGCTTCAGTCCGCTGGTCGATCTGGTGGAAGGCGACATCGAACCGGGCGCAAGCGGTGACGATCTTGTCGCGGATGCGCAAGGGCTGCCCCCGGCTGAGGACGACGACATCGCCCATGCGGCCTGACAGCCACCATTGATCATCCTTGGGGTCGCCGCCTTGCGCTGCGGCCCCTTTTGCATCCGTTCCGTCCGGTCGCATGTGCGGCGCAGGTGGATGCCGACGGACCGTGACGGTCCCCAGCCAGGAAAATTGCATGACCCTCCCACTCTTCGCGCCCATCGAGGCGCCCGATGCAGATGTGCCCCAAAAGGTCCGGCAGCTATTCGATGTTGCCCAAACCGTGTCCGCATTGCTGGCGGCCTCCCGGCCGCCCAGCCGCCAGACGCTCAAGCGGCTGATGACGCAGAGCTTTGGAACCAGCGATGCAGCGGGCGGCTGGTCGATGCGCGACGCCTATGACGCGCTCGAAGCCGCGCAGGTCCTGTTCCTTCGCGAGAGCAGGGCAAACGAAGCGGAACCCCGGACCGCTGAGGCGCGGTTTGACAATCTGCTGCTCCTCCAGGACCGGCTTCCGACCCACAGCTATCGTTCCGAGCATCAGGTGGCGATGCAACAGTTCAGCACACCGCTTGCCCTTTCCTGGCTCGTCAACCAGGCGGCGCGGATCGGCGTCGATGATCACCTCCTGGAGCCTTCGTCCGGCACGGGCATGTTGCTGGCCCATATCGGGGCGGCAGCACCAGCGCAAATGACGCTCAACGAACGCGACCCGGCCCGCGCTGTGCTGCTCGCGCTTGTCATGGGCCAGACCGTCACCTCCCATGATGCTGAATTCATCCATGACCATCTGTCGGCGGATATCAGGCCTTCCGTCATCCTCATCAATCCGCCTTTCAGCCGCAGCGAGGGCCGGGGCCGCGACCGTCATGCCGGCGCCCGCCATCTCCGTTCGGCATTGTTGCGCCTGGCGCCAGGCGGACGCTGCGTTGCGATCATGCCTCCAACCTTTGCCGCCGACGGCAGCGGCGCGGCGGCCTATGCCTCGGTTGCCGAGATCGTGCCGCCGCGCGCGGAGATCACGATATTGGGATCGCCCTATGCCAGGCATGGGACGAGCATCGCCGTTCGCCTGCTCCTGTTCGACAAGGGCTGGACGGGGTCTGCGGCCTGTTATTGCGCGCCCGATATCCGCGCGGCGCTTGCCCCTGTCCTGGAGCTGCCGCCAAGGCTGGACACCTCTTTGCCCCCCGAACCCTCCACACCAGTTGCAAGCTCCCGGCCTCGGCCGCCACGCGGTGCCCGCCCGTCGCCGCTTTTCAGCGCGCTTGCGGCGTCGCGCCTTGCGCCGCCCACGCGGCGACCGGATGAGAAAGATGATCTTGAACCCATAAATTATCAGATACTGGACGAGCCGGTGCCGCCGGGCGCGCCGGTTGGCCTCTATACGCCCTGGCGGCTTGCCCGTATGACAATCGAGGGGGCAACGCAGCATCCCGACCAGCTCGTGGAATCCCTGGCCATGGCGTCGGTTCTGCCGCCGGTGCCAGCTTGGCGGCCGATGCTTCAGCGCAGCGCCCGTGCACAGCTGTCCGACGCGCAGCTTGAGACCATCATCCATGCCGGCGAGGCTTTTGCGAGGGATCTGCCCGGCACATTCACCCCGAATAGCGCCGGTGATCAGCTTGTCGAGGATGCGCAGGGGCAGGTCTACCGGTCCGGCTATTTCATCGGCGACGGCACGGGCGTCGGCAAGGGCCGCGAGGGGGCCGGTTGCATCCTCGACCAGTGGAACAGGGGCAATCGCCGCGCCATCTGGATATCGCGGAGCGCAGCGCTGCTCGAGGATGCGCGCCGGGACTGGAGCGCCCTTGGCGGCCTTCCCATCGATATCCAGCCCCTGGACGCTTTCCCGATCGGGCAGCCGATCAGCATGGCGTCGGGCATTCTCTTCCTCACCTATGCAACCTTGCGCTCCGCGCGTCATGAGACCGCCACCCGCCTGCAACAGATACTTGTATGGACCGGACCGGATTTCGAGGGGGTCATCCTGTTCGATGAGTCCCATGCCATGGGCAATGCCGCCGGAACCGAAAATGATTTCGGGACCGCAAAGGGCTCGGACCAGGGCCTGGCTGGCGTCCGGCTCCAAAATGCGCTGCCCCGTGCACGCATCGCCTATGTCTCGGCAACCGGCGCCACCAAGCCGGAAAATCTGAGCTATGCCTCGCGGCTTGGCCTGTGGGGACCGGGTACCGCCTTTACCGATCGCTATGCCTTCATGGCTGCCATGGACGACGGCGGCATTGCCGCCATGGAGATCGTGGCCCGCGACCTGAAAGCCATGGGGCATTATACCGCCCGGGCATTGAGTTTCGCCGGCGTCGAATATGAGCCGCTCGAACATAAGCTGACCGTCGATCAGATCGCGATTTACGATGCTTACGCCGATAGCTGGGCGATCGTGCATCGCGGACTCCAGAAAGTCCTGGAAGCCTCCAACATCGTCGACCGCATGTCGGGCGCGACTCTCAATGCCCAGGCCAAGGGGGCGGCGCTTAGCCGCTTTGAAAGCGCCAAGCAGCGCTTCTTTTCGCAGCTGCTGATCTCCATGAAGATGCCCACGGCGATCAAGGCGTTCGAGGCCGAAATCACCGCGGGGCACGCGGTTGTCGTGCAGCTCGTTACCACCGCTGAAGCCATTCTTGATCGGCGCCTCGCGGGCCTGTCGGCGGAGGAACGCGCCACGCTGGATCTGGATTTATCGCCGCTTCAGATCCTGATCGACTATCTCACATCGGCCTTCCCCACGCGCCAGATGCGGGTCTTCCGCGCCAGCGACGACAGCCTGCGGTCCGAGCCCATGGCCGATGCCGAGGGGCGGCCGGTTCACTGCCAGGAGGCCATTGTGGCGCGCGAAGCCCTGATCGAGGAATTATGCTCCCTGCCTCCAGTTCCCGCCGCGCTCGATGCCGTGATCGCGCATTTCGGGACCAATATGGTCGCCGAGGTAACAGGCCGCTCACGCCGTATCGTCATCGACAGTCATGGCCACCAGAAGGTCGAGCGCCGCAGTGGCCGCGCCAATATCGCTGAAACGCAGGCGTTCATGGATGGGATCAAGTCGATCCTGGTCTTCAGCGACGCCGGGTCGACCGGCCGATCCTATCATGCCGATCTTGCCTGCAAGAGCGCCGATAAGCGCCGCATTCATTTCCTGCTCGAACCGGGCTGGCGCGCCGACGTGGCGATCCAGGGGCTGGGGCGCACGCACCGTACCAACCAGGCTTTTCCGCCGGTGTTCCGGCCGGTCACCACCGATTGCAAGGGCGAGCGACGTTTCATCAGCACGATTGCCCGGCGCCTCGACAGCCTGGGCGCCTTGACGCGCGGTCAGCGACAGACCGGTGGACAAAATCTCTTCGATCCGGCCGACAATCTCGAAAGCGATGATGCGCGCGAAGCGCTGACCCAATGGTATCATCTGCTGGGCGCGGGGAAGCTCGCCAGCGTCACGCTGGACGACTTCATGGACATGACGGGTCTCAAGCTTGTCGACGATGGCGGCGCATTGCTTGAACGGCTCCCGCCGATCCAGCGCTGGCTCAATCGCATCCTGGCCCTGCGGATCGCGACCCAGAACGCCATCTTCGAAGAATATATGGGCCTCATCCAGGCCCGCGTCGACGCCGCGCGTGAGGCGGGGACATTGGATCTTGGCGTCGAAACGATCCGTGCGGAGAAGATCGTCGCCCTGACAGATCAGGTTCTGCGGACCGATCCGGTGACGGGCGCAGAGACAAAGCTCATGCGCCTGGAACTCCATCTGCGTCCGCACGCGACCAGTTGGAACCGCCTCATGCATCTCTGGGGAGAGACAAGCGACATCGCCTTTCTCCGCAACGGTCGGTCCGGTCGCGTCGCCTTGCGCGTGCCATCCTGGTCGATCACGGACGAAGACGGGCGGCCCATCGTCATGTGCCAGCTGGTCCGGCCGACTGGTGCATCACGCATGGAAATCGCAGCGCTTGCGCACAGCCACTGGACTGCGATCAGCCGCCAGCCATTCAGGGACCTTTGGGAGGTTGAAGTCGCGGAGGCCGAGGCACGGCTCGATGTGGAAACCATCAGCGTCGCGACCGGTCTGTTGCTCCCTGTATGGCACAAATTGCCACAGGACGATGTTCGTGTCTGGCGGATCGACGATGGCGCGGGATTGTCGGTGCTGGGCCGCATCATCAGGCCATCGGCCCTCGACAAGTTGCAATCGGCGTTCGGCCTGGAACAGGCCATCAAGCTGAGCGCTGAAGAGTTGATCGCCGCCGCTCACAATGGAGAGGGGGCCTCTGTTCCCGGCCTTGGTGGCGCGCGACTGATATCGTCGATCGTGAACGGCACCCGAAGAATGGAGATCCGAGACTTCCAACCCCATGACAGGGAATGGCTGAAGGCGCGCGGCGCCTTCACTGAAATCATCCAGTATAAAACCAGATTGTTTCTGCCGCCTGAGAAGGCGGAGGCAATCCTTAACGCTGTTATCGCTGAACGATGCTGACAAGCGTCGCGCGGCTTACCTTCCAATCATGCCGCCTTCGCCCTGTTGAAACAGCCGAAGGCGGCATTCGCTCTCATGCGGTTTCGGTTGCGGGAGCCGCCGCTTCGCCCGTTGCCGGCGATGTCGGTTCAGCCGAGGAAATCTTGATACCAAGCTTCTTGCGCGCGGCCGTAAGTGCCGCCTTGGCATCAGGCGTCGCCTTTGCCGCTACCGGCTTCTTGCCAGTTTTCGCGGTGGCCGGGCTTGCCTTCGCATTTGGCTTCGCTGCCTTTTCAGCCGTGGCCGTCTTGGCAGGCTTCGCTTCCGCCTTGGGCTTCGACGCCTTGACGGAAGGCTTGCTGGAAGCGGCTGCTGCCTTCGGCGTCGACTTCGTCACTCCATTGTCGGTGACTGCTGTCGTAGCCGGCGTCCCGGCCGTTTCAGAAGCTACTGCGGCCTTGGCCGGCGCAGCGGCAGCCTTTGCGCTGGCCTTTTTCCCGGAAGCGGGCTTCGAAGTTGGTGTCACTGTCTTTGCCGCCGGTGCGGCTTCCGCTGCCCTAGCTGCGGCGGGCCGCTGACCAAGACCGTTGCGCTGGGCGACGTCGCGGCGCATGTCCGCATAGGCGGGCGCTACCATGGGATAGGCCTTGGGCAGACCATAGCGTGCGCGATATTCCTCTGGTGTAAGCCCGTTTGCGGCCAGGTGACGCTTCAACGTCTTGTAGGGCTTGCCGTCAATGAGGCTGATCAGATGGTCCTTCGACGCGAGGCTCTTGCGAATGCTGACTGCGGGAACATATTCGACGGGTGCCGCTTCCGTAGCGGTAGGCTCGTCGACCAGCGCTGCGCGCGTCGACTGGATGAGGGCGGCAAGGTCAGAGCTCTCGACCCTGTTATTGGCGACATAGGCGCTCAGCAACTGAACGGCCAAAGTCGTGGTGTCGGTCTGTTCGGTGTCAGCCATGAGGATATTTCCTGGGATATTGAGAAGGAAGTGACCCTGGACTCGGGTCAGTTGCGAAACGGTAAAGCCATGCTCCGTTCAGTTCGCGGAGTCAAAGGAAAGACGACGGGCTGAGTCAATGGTCGCCATGTTTGATCGCGCCAAATCGCACGATCAAACAACCCCGGATACAGAACTTCATGCCCCATCCGCTACCGGGAGCACTTCGTCATGATCATTTACCAGATGCAGCAGTGGGCGATGGTCCGTGCCCGCGAAAGCGGCGAGATCTTCTGTCTCATCCAGGATGTCGATGGCAGCATTGCCATCTTCCCAGAGAATGAAGTCATCGCTCGCGGGAGGAACTGTGTTGACGCCATTGTCTGGTCTACCGCCTTTGCAGAGGATGCGCTGATCGATCCTGTATTGCGTGCCTGAACCGGGGCCGTTTTTCGCTGAGGATATGACGCGAATATTCGCGCTTGGATGGTCTGTAAGACCGGGCAGCGAGGCAGGAACGGGAGGGAAGGGGGCGGAGTGGATATGGACCGGGTGTCGATGCGCCCGATGTCCAGCCCGAATGAGGAGATCATCCCATGTCCAGTCTCATCCCGCACGATGATGAGTCGCCTGTTGGCGGCGCCTATCGCGTCGACATCTCGCGCGGCCGCAATATCGGCCGCGTGTCCTCCGAATGGTATTCGCGTCCCGACGATGATAAGTTTCTCTCGCTGACCGATCTTTATGACAGTGTCCGCGCCCGCGCCGACCGTGCTTCGACCCGGATCGTCGAAAGCAGGGCGGTCCGGGTCGAAGCACGGTCCGAAGATCCCGAGCGTCTCAGCCTGTTTGTTCCCGGCGACGACCGTCCTGTTGCGCCCACCAACTGGTCCTTCGGTCAGCTGTCAAGCCTGGTCGGTGCGCCGGCTTCCTATCTCCGCTCGCTGCCGGCGGCTCTGGCTGGCATCAATCTCCAGCATGGCCTGCTCGCCCATCGCGGTGAACAGGTGAAGCTGCTCCAGACAGAAGAAGGGCGCACGGAACTGCGGGCTGTTACCGGGCCGGATTATGGCCGAATCTGGGATCATGAACTGGTTTCCGCGGTCATGAAGATCGCAGGCAATGGCGTTGGCGACACGCGCTGGAAAGTGCCGGGCGTGCTTGACTGGGGAAACATGCATTACAACCCCTATGTCGATGTGACCCGCGACACGACGACGCTCTATGCATCTGATCGCGACGTCTTCCTGTTTCTGGTCGATGACACACACCCGATTGAAGCGGGTCGGCTTGCCAATGGCGATCCTGATCTCTTCTTCAGGGGCTTCTATTGCTGGAACTCGGAGGTTGGTTCCAAAACCCTTGGCATGGCGACCTTCTACCTCCGCGCGGTGTGCATGAACAGGAACCTGTGGGGCGTGGAGAATTTCGAGGAAATCTCGATCCGCCACTCCAAATTCGCCGCCAATCGCTTCGCCCTTGAAGCCGCGCCGGCGCTTGAAAATTTCGCGGATTCCTCAGCCCGAAGCTTTATCGATGGCATTCGCACCGCGCGCGAGCGGATCGTGGCGCGCACCGACGAGGATCGCGAGACTTTCCTGCGCAAGCAGGGTTTTTCGAAGGCTGAAACCGGCAAGATCATTTCGACGGTGCTGGCCGAGGAAGGCCACCCGCCCGCCAGTCTCTTCGATTTCGTCCAGGGCATCACCGCCCATGCGCGGACGAAATCCCATCAGGACAATCGCCTCGACGTCGAGGTCAAGGGGCGCAGGCTCCTCGAAAAGGCGCACTGAGCGCCTGACGTCAATCCGCTTTTTCGATCCCCTTCGGCCCCCGCGCCCGCCGGGGCCGCAATCACTCTTGCGAAAGGATCCCGTCATGGGCGCTTCCCCTCAAATCCAGACCTTCCTTGTCGAAGTCCAGTTCCTGAGCGGTGACGAGCAATATGGGATGGAACTCTACACGATCGACGCGCCGAACTGGTATCGCGCCGAACAGCATGCGCTCGAACGCTCAGGGATGAGCGTCTATGATAACCCGCTGATCCCTGATTTGCGGCGCCGCGCTATTGCCAGGCAGGCCTGAGAAGGATGGATCGATCACCCCGGGATCGGTCCATCTTCAGTTCGCATTCTTGTTAGATTCTTCAAATCCGGAGCATTTCCCATGTCCTGTTCCTCACGCGGGCTGGCATCCTTATTGTCAGCTTCTCCATCCTCAACCGGAACCCATCCAGAGCTGCGAAGTCCGAATGGCGAACTTCCAGCGCTGCCAGGGGCGGACATCGGGCGGTACTGCGTCCTTGCCACCTCTCATCTCTCCATGGCGACCGCAGCGGTGCTTGACAGTTGGACCAACGGTCACGCGCATGAGGCGCCGATCACCGTTGCCCGGAACGCGCGTGGCTGGTTTGTCGCGACGAGGCAGTTTGATCCCATGCGGGAATGTTTGCTTCCCAAGGATCTTCTGGACGCGGTCCGCCTGGCCCGCAGCCGGGGCATAGGCCTGCTGCATTTCGATTGCGATGGCCCAGTGCTCGCGGAACTGCCCGTTCATGACTGGTAATCGGCTGGTCCTGCCAACAACGCCTTCAGGCGAGCATCGAGATGGATCAAGCGGTCGGCGGCAAGCTCGGCCACATTGGCCTGGATCACATAGCCTTGCTGCCGCAGTACATCGCCCAGATCACGGACAATCGTGATCAGGTCCGGGGTGGAGATGCCACTGTCCAGCATGCGGAGTATCTCACGTTCCTCTTCGTCAAGTTCGCGCATAAAGCCTCCCCGATCTGCGTCGATCCAAAGGGTGGTTGAAATCCTGGAGCATGGCCGGCTCGGGCGGGATTGCCATCGGTGCCGAGTCTGGCATGCGCCGAGAATAATATTTGACGCGCAAGACCACAACTGCGCCATTGGCCGGCGATCGGCGATAATCTGATCGATCCGTCCTCGTCAGGACTTCGTGGCGCGATCCTCTCTTTCATCGGAGGTCCATCATGGACATGATCGTTACCCGCGTCCGGCTTCCGGGCGCGGCGTTCCTATTCCAATATCGTGCGCTGGTGCCATGGGCGGCACTCTCAACTGACCGACAGGCGATGCTGCCCTCGGTCCTTGGTCCTCATATAGCGGGCCGGCCTCAATGTGTACGCATCGCACCGCTGATCGCGCCCGATCGCTATTTCGCCATGCGGGAACCTGAGCGGTCCTCTCTGGCCTGCCGCATCGGTCTTGTGGCCCGGCGGGTCGAGACGCTGGTTGTCCGGGCGGTTTTTCCCGAAATGACCGCCGATATGCTGCCGATCCATTATCACGGCGATCATGAGGCGGGCGATGCCTGCCATTGCGTTCCGATTATGGACCTCGCAGATGCATTTGATCGGCTCGAGCTGGCTCTCGATGCGCTGATGGCGTGCGATCTCGGACTTTACCAGGGCGACGCCCAAAACGCGGCCTGAGCTTCACAAGAAAGGATCGGCATATGAACCAGAGCGAAGAGTTCAGTCTCGAAACCGCGGCGTGCCTCTGGGAAGCCGTGCTTGCTTTGCGGGACCAGGCCGGCGGCGATCCGGCTGCAAGGCTTTTGGCCGCGGCGATTGCGCGCAGCTTTGAGACCGTCGGGACCGCTGCATTGCGCCTTATCGTCGTGGATTGGACGAGCGCCGTCGAGAAAGCCTGGCAGGAAGTCAGCGGAACCTATCTGCTCTGCTTTGATTGGGATTTCGTGCCCGACTGGGTGATCGAAAATATCAACTGGTCGGATCCGGCAAATCCGCATCGGATGCCGACGGCATCGGCACCGCAGCTTGTGCATACCCCACGCAACAAAAGTCGATACAATGTTGACACGGATTCGCGCTATGATAATGTATCATCAATGTCGATACATTGGAGATGGTCATGCGTGTGCAAGTGAAAAAGTGGGGCAACAGTGCTTCGGTCAGGATTCCTACCTCGATCATGGCCGCTGCTGCGCTGCATATCGATCAGGAGGTGGATGTCAGGGAAGAAGAGGGCCGGGTCATCATCGAGCCGATCACCGCGCCTGCCTTCACCCTTGAGGAGTTGCTGGCGGGGATGAAGCCTGAAAACTTTCCCGAAGACGTCGATTTCGGTCCGCCTGTCGGCAATGAGGTTTGGTAATGGCGAAATATATCCCCAATATGGGCGATATCGTCTGGCTAAACTTTGATCCCCAGGCTGGACATGAGCAGGCCGGTCATCGACCCGCCCTTGTCCTGTCACCGGCGGCCTATAATCGCGTGCGCGGGATGATGATTTGTTGTCCTATGACGAGCAAGATCAAAGGCTATCCCTTTGAGGTGTTAATCAGCCAGAACCCACCCAGCGCTGTATTGGCAGATCAGCTCAAAAGCGTTGACTGGATGGCACGGAAGGCGACAAAAAAAGGAACAGTATCGCAAGCGGCGCTGCTGGAAGTTCAGGGAAAAATCCGCGCTCTGCTGGCGATCTAGCTTATATCCGTTCAGGCGATTTTTCATCTCGATGGGCAGCGTTCTCCCTGCAAAATCTCGTTCGGGACGTCACTTTCCTTGATGAACTCGAAGCGGCTTGACGAAGATCGTCGACTTCTCCCAATCCGGCGTCGCCCTTTCCGAGATTCGCGCCGGCTTCGATCCAGGCCTCATGGCAGCTATGTCATATTCTACAGCGTTCTGGTTTCGGTCATCCGCATTGAGCGCATTCTGCATGGCGCACGCGACATCGGCGCCATCCTTTCATCAGACTCGCCGTCCCAAAAGCCGCGCTTGCGGCCGTGCTTGGCCTTGAGCGCCGTTACATAGGCATCATGGTCGGGATGGCCGCCATAATCATCGATGCGCCGCGCGAGATGCGCGCAACTTTGCAGGTGGCGTGCGGCATGCGGATAACGTTTGACCCGGGCCTTTTCGAGCGCGAAATCGATCATGGCGCGAAGCGCCAGCGTTGCGGCCAGGGGATGACGCGATTCCAGCGCCTCGGCCGCAGGCGTGAGGATTTCATAGGGGCCGCCATCCAGTTCGTCGGCGCGGGCGAGCAGCATTGTCGCCGCGCTGTCGATAGCGGGCCAGGCGAGCAGGAAATGCAAAGCGTGCGGGAGCGATGGAAAGGCGCGGACATGGGCCAGCGCCCGCTTCTCTGCTTCCAGATCGTCAAAGTCGGGCAGGCGTTTCAAATAAGCACGGAGATATTCAGCGTCGAGCGCGGTGGCGAACCGCTCCCAGCGAGCCGCCTGGGCCTCGTCCGCGTGGCCCAGCGCATCGAACGCCGCGATCCGCACCCGGTCCCAGTCCGGCCAATGGCCACCCCGACGCCGTATTGCTTCGGCCGCGCCGAGCACGGTCATGGCCTCCGCCGCGCGGCCCGCAGCCAGCAGGCGCTCGGCAATGGCAGCGGCAATCGCGGGATTATGGCGCTGATCGACTGGATATTGCGCGATGAAGGCATCGACATCACCCAGCGCATCGGCAATGTCGACCAGCGCCTGGCGGACAAGCCGCTCATGGCGCCGGGCTTCCATCTCGTCCTCGTAGAAAACGCCGCCTGAGCCATAGCCGATGACGCGCCGTTCGGCCTGGGGTGGCCGCTGCGGTCCTTCGCGCGCCATGGCCTCGAACTTGTGCCTGAGGGCTTTCAGTCCTGCTTCGCCAAGCGGCTCCGTCATCAGGGCGACGAGGCCGTCGAATTGGCCATGGTCATTGTCGCAGACGCTGTCGAACACCCGGTCGACAAGCCGGTCAGTGGGCAGGCGGGCAGCAGCGGCGAGCGAGCCAAGATCGGAGAGCGCCGTTGCAAACACGGTGCCCAGCGTCCCATGGCTGTCGTCGCACCGGCTGAGCACTGGGCGCGCGAGCGCGATCAGCTTCCACAGCAGATCCAGCGCCGTCGCCGGATCGGTCGGCGCGACATGCTCCAGGATCGCGCGCCGCTGTGCCTCGATATCCTGGGCGAGGGGCTTCACCTTGTTCCAGTCGACAAAGGCTTTCGCCTTGGCGATGGTGGCGAGGCGCTTGGCGACCTCTCCGGCCACATCGCCGCTGCCGCTTGCGCTGGCAAGCTCCAGCCGCAGGCGCCGTTTCGCTTGGGCATCCCCTGCCACAAGCTCCAGCAGCAATTGGGCCAGCCGATTGGCGCCCAGCGCCTCGAGATTGGCCTGGTTGAGGGTTTTGGAAGAAGCCATGGAATCTGTCTGTCGCCAGATGGGGCAGGGCGTCAAGGGTGGAACGGTGTGGGGTTTGGGGCTGGGCGACCGCCCGCGCATGACGCGGGCGCCGGGCTGACGGGCTGCGCCCCGAGCCCGGCTGCGCGGGTCTCGGCCCTGGCGGGCTTTCATCCCTGCCGCGGTGGCGTGTGGGGGGAAGACGTCGCGCGGCTGTCAGTGGGCGACACATGCGCGCGAATGGGGAGCGTGGCCTGGAGAGGTAGTGCCGATGCGGCGACGGGCGCGCCCAGCCGCGCTGCCGGGATCAGAGAAAAGAGGGATTTGAGATTTTTGTCGCCGAAAATGGGTTTCGAGCGACAGAATGAAAGGTCAAGTCAATGAACATCGGTGAAGTTCGTGAAATCAATGGTCGCCTCGAAGGCCGCATCGCCACCCGGACGATCGATCTCCCCCGGATCGGCCTGCGCAAGGTCGAGAGCATGAACCCCAGGGCACCCGCCTATGAAGTCATCGCCCTCAATGTCGCGCGGCGCTGGGTGCAGGTGGGGGCGCTTTGGGAAGCCGTCGCCAAGAAGTCCGGGGAGGTCTTCCTCGCCGGCAATATCGACGACCCGAGCCTTCCCGAGCCGCTGGCGATCGCCCTGTTCCCGATTGAGACGGGTGGTTACTCCATCGCCTGGCGGCGCGATACGCTCCGGTCCGACTTTGGCGGCTCCGGCTTTGGTGCGGCCAATTACGACAGCATGGGCGGTGGCGACACCGACTATGAACGGGGCGGCGAAGGCGGCTTTGGCGCAAGCACCGCGGAACCGGGCGGCCAACTCGTCGGCGCCGGTGCCGATTTCGATGACGAGGTTGCCTTCTAAGGTCCTCATCATCGTCGCAATGGGGCTGGAGGAGCATCGCTTCTCCAGCCCTTTTCCTTTGCCCTCATCCCATGAGGAGAGATCCCATGACGGACATTCATCCCCGCAGCGTCGACAGCCTCGCTGACCTGAAGAGCCTCTATGCCGCGATCACCGCCAGCCCCGATTTCCAGCGCGCCTTCGGTGATCCCATCCCCCTCACCATCATCGAACCGGGGGAGGAACCGGGCGACCACGACATGCCCGAACCGCTCGCCGCGCAGGCCGAATGCGGGGCGGTGATCGCGACCATTTTCGACCTCCTCACCGACACCCGGCTTGAACCGCTGGCGGCGGAGATTGCCTGGGGCTTCGTCAATTCCTTCCACTTCGTGGCCAATAAGCTGGAACGGCGCGAGGATGCACTTGTCGATGAGCTGCGCGACATGGCGAGGCTCGCTGAGCACAATGGAATTGGCTTGGACGCCTATCGGGCGGATGATCTTTCACCACTCTACCACCTGTCCCGGCGATTTCAGATTCGAGATGTCGCATGAGCGAAGCGCACGAAGAGATCGTTATGATCCCCATCGACGCGATTCAGGTTATCAATCCCCGGAAGCGCAATAAGCGCATCTTTGAGGAGCTTGTAGATAGCATTTCCAAGCTTGGCTTGAAGAAGCCGATTACTGTGACTCCAGCATCCAAGGGCGGATTTTCGCTCGTCTGCGGCCAAGGCCGACTCGAAGCATTCATTGAGTTGAAGCAAGAACGCATTCCCGCCATCGTGATCGAAGTGTCACGGGAGGACAGTTACATTCTTAGCCTCGTGGAGAACATGGCTAGGCGAAACCACAGCCCGCTGGAACTAATCCGAGAAGTTGGTGCGCTGAGAGATCGAGGATACAACAACCAGCAGGTGGCTGATAAGATCGGTTTCAGCAACGAATATGTGTCGATGATCTGTACAATGCTTGACCGTGGAGAAGAACGTCTTCTAAACGCGGTTGAACGTGGAATGATACCTCATTCGGTTGCTTATGAGATTGTAATGGCGGGAGATACGGATACTCAGAATGCCCTCTCAGAAGCCTACGAAAAGGGCCTTGTTACGATCTCGCAGATCGTGAAAATCCGGCGGATTCTTGATGAACGCTCCCAGATTGGCAAAACGATGCGGTCCGCAAGAGGTTCTTCCCAAAAAGGGCTCAAGCCGACGGCCACTTCTCTTGTCCGCGTCTATCAAAAAGAGGTTCAGCGTCAGAAGCTGCTTGTGAAGAAGGCGAGCCTCGCGCAGAGTCGGTTATTGTTCGTTGTGAATGCAATGAAGAAACTACTCTCAGAAGAACATTTTGTCACCCTTCTTCGCGCAGAATCTATGGGAACGCTTCCGCTTCCTCTGGCGGAGCGTATTGGCATATCGGAGGCTTGAGGATGCCAAGGAAGGTTAAGGTCGCGTTTGACCGCGTAGTGATCGAACTGCAATTGGCGGACATTCTGCCACTTCGTCAGCTTACGGCTGCGATAGAGATTTCGAAACGCTTCGGTCGGATCGTGGCTTCCATTGACACCGTCGGCCTGGCTGAACCCCTCGTTGTCGCCAAGCAAAAAGAAGGTGAGCCGTACTTGCTGGTAGACGGTCACCTTCGTTATTATGCGCTCCTGAAGCGAGGAGATACAAAGGTTCGGTGCATCGTCTCCGACGACGACGAGGCCTTCACTTACAATAAACGGGTAAACCGGCTCGCGACCGTGCAGGAACATTACATGATTGACCGTGCCGTCAGGCGTGGGGCTTCGGAGGAGAAGATTGCGCGAGCGTTTGGCGTAGAAGTCAATGTTGTGCGAAGGCGGCGAAACCTCCTGACCGGTATCACGGCAGAGGTTGCCAACCTTCTTGCCGATCGACACATCAGTATCCAGACCTTCGAAGTGTTGAAAAAAATGAAGGCGCCCCGGCAATTTGAGGCGGCCGAACTAATGGTGTCGTTGAACAATTTCTCTCACTCGTACGCGAAGGCGTTACTGGCGGCAACGAACGAGGAGGATCTGACCAAGCCAAATCGCAAACGACGGGTTGGGGGCCTTACCCCCGACCAAATGGCACGGATGGAAAGAGAGATGGAGAACCTCAGCCGCGATATGAAGGCGGTGGAAGACGGTCTAGGCGACGACGTTTTGCATCTCGTTGTCGCCTCTCGTTATCTGGGCAAATTATTGGCGAATGAGCGCATCACCGCCTACCTCGAACGGCGCCACCCTGAAATTAGCGCTGAATTTCGGACTATAATATCGAACGCGTCCTTGGAGCAATCGGCACAATGATCTGGGGGTTTGCCCATTCTTTGGGATGATGCGTCATCCTTGCGAAATGGCGGGCAGGTGGTTGTTCGAAGCGATTGAGCCTAACCGATTGCGGTCATAAATTTGCCCATTTCGCGGCTATTGCGAATCGAGGGGGGTGACGTTATATATGACGTCATGTACGTGCTGGATACGAATATACTCGTCGCTGCGCTCTGGTCCCGATCAGGAGCATCGTATCGGATCATCGAGTGCGCGCTTAGGGGCGAGCTCGCTTATGCAGTTTCTGTTGCGCTGGTGCTGGAATATGAAGCAGTGCTCAATCGTGCAGCGATGCGCGAGGCGAGTTGGGCATCGAAGGCGGAGTTGGATACGGTGCTCGATGCGTTGGTCGGACAAGCACGGAGGATTATGCCGATCAGAACTAAGCTGCGTCCGACGCTCAACGATCCGGCCGACGATATGGTATTGGAGTGCGCGGTCCAAGCTGGCGCAGATGCGATCGTCACGATGAATGTACGGGACTTTGTCCCTGCGCGAGAATTGTACCGCGTGGATGTGATTAAGCCCGGTGAATTGTTTTTACGCCTCGAGCGAGGAGAGACGAAATGAGTAATTATCCGTTGCGACTGCCTGACCACGTTATGGCCGAAGCCAAGCATCTTGCGGAACTGAACGGCACCTCGCTCAACCAATTTCTGTCGTCGCTGATCGCGGAGCGGGTTGGTGAATTGAGGGCGATAGCGGACATTCGGGTCCGTGCTGAGCGTGCCAATCCGGCTGCGGCACTGGAGATCCTCACGCGGACGCCGGATCGGGTGCCGCTTGTTGGCGATGAGTTGCCCGGAACCCATTGAGGCAACGCAGCTCCCGATCCTTGGCCAGAACTGAAGTGGGTCGTCCCGCGCGGTAATTCACCCCACGCACCAGTGCTGGCAATAAATGGCGCAAAATCAATTATTTATGAGACTTTGAAAAAAGTCCCAGGACACATTTTGTCGCCTAGGAGGCAGTTTGGCAACCCCTTTTGCAACGGCCCTTTTACTAGACAACTCGGTTCAAACTGGTCCCTCTCATGCTTCCAGATCAGTCGGAGCAACGCCTTTCTGAGCGACTTGGGGTCGAGAACTGAAACCTGCAAATCGCTTCTCCTCAACGCAACAGCGGCAACCCCAGTTCCCTCAGGAAGACGTTGTGTTTGCTAGTCGCTGTTGCGATTTTTTCCTCAAGCGCTGTCAGTGTTGATTGCCGTTGAGAAGTGACCCGGGATTTCCACCGAGAAGTGACCCGCCTGATGGTTATGTTTCGGATGTCATATGTGGGTCAAGGTGCGGGTTTCTCCTTTCTGGGTCTGGCTTGCTGGGCTGAGCTGTTCTTGAACCGGAAGCTGTCGTTGCCGGTCTCCAGGATGTGGCAGTGATGGGTGAGCCGATCGAGGAGCGCTGTGGTCATCTTCGCGTCGCCGAACACGGTGGCCCACTCGCTGAAGCTCAGGTTGGTGGTGATGATGACGCTGGTGCGCTCGTATAATTTGCTCAGCAGGTGGAAGAGCAGCGCGCCGCCGGAGGCACTGAACGGCAGATAACCCAGTTCGTCCAACACGACGAGGTCCGAGTGGACGAGCCGGTTGGCGATCTGCCCGGCGCGCCCCTGGGCCTTTTCCTGTTCCAGGGCATTGACCAGTTCGACCGTAGAGAAGAAGCGGACCCGCTTTCGATGATGCTCGATCGCCTGAACGCCCAGCGCCGTTGCGAGATGGGTCTTCCCGGTGCCCGGACCTCCAACGAGCACCACATTGTCGGCAACATCGATGAAGTCGCAGCGGTGCAACTGGCGCACCAGCGCTTCGTTGACCTCGCTGCTGGCAAAGTCGAAGCCGGCGAGATCGCGATAGGCGGGGAACCGCGCAACCTTGAGCTGATAGGCAACGGATCGCACCTCGCGTTCGGCCGTCTCGGCTTTCAGCAACTGGGAGAGGATCGGCACGGCCGCCTCGAAGGCGGGCGATCCCTGAGCCATGAGATCGGTCACGGCCTGAGCCATGCCGGGCATTTTCAGGCCGCGCAGCATCACGACGAGGGCACCGGTGGCGGGATCATGACGCATGACGGTTCTCCCGGCGCAGGGCATCGTAGCGCTCGACATTGGCCATTGGCTCGCTGACCAGCCTCAGCGCCTGTGGCGCCGTTACCGGCGGCATCGAGAGCGGTTTTCCATCGAGCAGCCTGTGCAACAGGTTGAGGATATGGGTCTTGGTGGGCACGCCCGCGTCCAGCGCCAGGGCGACAGCGGTCAGCACCGCCTCTTCGTCATGGTGCAAAACCAGGGCGAGGATCTCGACCATTTCCCTGTCGCCGCCGGGATTGCGCAGCAGATGCCGTTGCAGCCGCTGGAAGGCCTCGGGCAGTTCGAGGAACGGCGCGCCGTTGCGCAGGGCGCCGGGTTTGCGCTGAACCACCGCCAGATAGTGACGCCAGTCATAGACGGTGTGCCCCGGCCCATCATGGGATCGGTCGATAATGCGCTGATGCTCGCATATGACTTGCCCTTCGGCGACGACCAGGAAGCGATCGGGATAGACCCGCAGGCTGACGGGCCGATTGGCGAACGACGCCGGCACGCTGTAACGGTTGCGTTCCAGGTGGATCAGGCAGGTTGGCGAGACCCGTTTCCCATGTTCGACAAAGCCATCGAACGGTCTGCCCATCGGCATCAGGCTTTCCACTTCATCGGCCCAGGCATCGGCGACCGAACCCGGTTCGATCCCGTGCGGGATATCCTGCCACAGCTCCTTGCAGCGCTCCTCCAGCCATAGGTTGAGAGCATCCAGGCTTTCCGCCTGCGGCGTGGGTTGCCATAGCCGATGCCGGGCATCCTGGACGTTCTTCTCGATCTGGCCCTTTTCCCAGCCTGCTGCCGGATTACAGAACTCGGCCTCGAACAGATAATGACTGACCATGGTGAGGAAGCGGGTGTTGACGTTCCGCTCCTTGCCGCGCCCGACCTTATCGACGGCGGTGCGCATATTGTCATAGATGCCCCGGCGCGGAACACCACCCAGCACGCGGAACGCATGATTATGGGCATCGAACAGCATCTCGTGGGTCTGGAGCAAATAGGCCCGCACGAGAAAGGCGCGGCTGTAGCTGAGCTTGAAGTGGGCGACCTGCAGCTTGGTGCGCACGCCGCCGATGATCGCCCAATCCTCGCTCCAATCGAACTGGAATGCTTCCCCCGGTGCGAAGGACAGCGGCACGAATGTCCCGCGCCCGCTCATCTGTTGCTCACGACGATAATCATCGCGCCAGTCCCGGGCAAAGGCCGCCACCCGATTGTAGGAGCCATCATAGCCCAGGCTGACCAGATCAGCATGCAACTGCTTCATCGTCCGCTTATGCTTGCGGGTCCGACCCATCTCCCGTCTCAGCCAGGCTGACAGCCGCTCCGCGAACGGGTCCAGTTTGCTTGGGCGATCGGGCACCTTGAACCGCGGCTCGACCGTGTCCGAACGTAGATATTTACGGATCGTATTACGTGACAGCCCGGTACGCCGCGCAATCTCGCGGATCGAAAGATGATCGCGGAAATGCCAGCGCCGGATAACGCTCAATAACGCCATGTCCAACACTCCATGACCCCTCGCTCGTCAAAGCCAGGGGTGAGTTCAACATGGGTCACTTCTCAGTGGAAATTTGGGCCCTTCCCGGGTCACTTCTCAACGGCAATCAACACCACGACAAGCGCACATGCTCGCGCATGGTGGAAATGGCTTCGTTGACGACCGCCTGATGGATCGGGCGCCGTTCACTCTGATAGCTGTCGAGCAGGCGCGGGCCGCCCCAATCTTTCAATTGCGCGGCAATTTTCCAGCCAAGATCGACCGCATCGCCCACGCCCATGTTCATCCCATGACCGCCAAAGGGGGGTGAAGATGGCATGCGTCCCCGGCCAGAAAAATGCGGCCGAGACGATGACGATCCGCCACGAGCTCGTTCGCATACCAGATGTCGGCGCTCAGTATTTCATAGGGCAGGTCAATGCCGGTCGTCATCTTGATCTGTTCGATTGCCTCTTCATGCGTCAGTGTTTCGTTTTCATCGAGGAAAGCAGGCATGAAGAACCATAGATCGCCCTGATCCATCGGGCCTATCGTGCTCAGGCCGGATGGCCCGACCTGCCAGTAGATGACCGCGGGGCCTTGCCGATGTGCGGTTGCCAGGCCCGGTGCGCGGAAGACGATGTTATAGGCCCGGACGATGCGCGACCGCCCTTCCATCTTCGCGCCGATCAGATTCCGCACGCTGCTGCGCGATCCATCCGCCCCGACCAGAAACGCACTGCGAATGTTATATGACCCGTCACGCGTCTCGATCGACGAGGTGACATGGCCTTCGTCTTGACCGGCGCCGATGAAAGCCGCGCCCAGGCGTATTTCGACAGTCGGCAAGGATGAAGCATGTTCCAGAAGAATCCGCTCAAGCGTGTATTGTGGAATCCACTGCGCATGTTCGGGATATTCGTCCGCCCGCACCGGATAGCCATTGAAGGCGTTGGGGAAGTTGGCGAGCAGGTTGCCTGCGAGGCTCGTCACGAACTTGACATCATTGGGATAGTCTACGCCGAACGGTGAAGCCTCGGCTAGCCTGTCGGCAATGCCCCAGCGCCGCAGCAGCGTGCGGGTGCGAACATTGGTCGTTTTCGCGCGGGGTGAATCACCAGTGCGGTCGCTTTTTTCCACGACGATTACATGTATGCCATGCGTGCCCAGTTCGATTGCCAGCGCCAGGCCGACGGGTCCCGCACCGACTACCAGTACCTGTGTCTCGATCGTCATCAGAAGCCTCCCGCTTATAGCTGTTGGCCAGGCTGGGCGACCCGATTTTCGATCGCTCCAACTCCGTCGATTTCGCAGCGGACCATATCCCCTGGCTGTAGGAATTTCGGCGGCTGCATGGCGACGCCTACACCGTCAGGAGTACCCGTAGCGATAAGGTCTCCAGGCTCGAGCGTGAATGCCGTCGAGAGATAAGCGATCTGCTCCCATATATTGAAAATCATTTCGCCCGTCGACGATTCCTGGCGGACCTCTCCATTGACGAGGCAGCGCAGTGTCAACGCGTGCGGATCGTCGATCTCGTCGGCCGTAACGATCCAGGGGCCGATCGGGCCATGGGTGTCGAACGATTTGCCGACCGTAAAGGTAGGGGAGTGAAACTGCCAGTCCCGGGCCGAGACGTCGTTCGCCACGAAATAGCCGAAGACATGGTTTGGCGCATCGGCCACGCGCACATTCCTGGCCGTATTTCCGATCACCACGCCGAGTTCGACCTCATAGTCCAGTTGGGTCGAAACATGTGGATCGATGGGATCATATGGCCCGGCCAGGCAGGTTGTCTGCTTGTTGAACCAGAATTGATGCGATACAGGCTTGGCGCCCAGATGTTCGGCTTCCTCGACATGCTTTCGATAATTCATCCCGATCGCCATATATTTACCGGGACGTTCGATGGGGGCGAGGAGGCGCACTTCGCCGAGCGGGATCGTTTCGTCTGACTGGGCGACAAACGCGGCGACCCGGTCGAGTGCGGCCTGTCCGCCCTCGATGATGGCCAGCATCGTCGGGAAATGATCGCGAAGAGCGGTGAGCGGCAAAATCGCCCCTTCCTTGAGCACTCCGAGCCCGACGCGCCCAGCGCTCTCATATCGCAGCAATCGCATATATGCCTCTCCTCGCCATGTGTTTGATCCCTCCTATCAAATAATATATTATACTACAATATATATTTTATTGTCGTGCCCAGCACGAGGCGCGCAAAGCGTCCCGTTGAACCCGTATCTTGATGGTGGAAAGCGGGGCGGAATTATGGCAATCATACATGATGGCGAGTAAAATATATTTGGATTCGGATAGGGTGGAAGAGGCGAGGGGAAAGAGTCAGTCCGCTTATGCCTATGAGATTTTGCGGATCAGAATTCTGAGAGGGGTCCATGCCCCCGGCGAGAAACTCAGGATTCAGGAATTGGCCACAGAGTTCGACGTCAGTCCAGGTGCGATGCGCGAGGCTCTGTCACGTCTGGTTCCCGAACAGCTCGTGGTTGCGCGTGAGCAGCGCGGGTTTCACGTGGCTCCACTGTCGATCGAAGATCTGGAGGATTTGACCGATCTGCGCTGCTCGATCGAGGCTATCGCCCTCAGGCGATCGGTAGAACGCGGTGACGTCAACTGGGAGGCGGGTATATTGGCGGCCGCACATCGTCTTCGCGGAACCGCTTACCCGCAGAACTACGATCCTGTCGCCGAGGAAGAGTGGCGCCTTCGGCATACGGCCTTTCATGCGGCACTGGTGGCCGCCTGTGGAAGTCGCCGACTGACGGCTTTGCATGCGCAGCTGTACGAGCAGTCAGAGCGGTACAGGAGCCTGTCGGCGCCTGCCGAGCCAAATAGAGACGTCGAGAAAGAGCATCACGCATTGGTCGATCTGGCGCTTGCGCGTGATGCCGATGGTCTTGTGGCCGCTATGGAACATCATCTGCGATTTACGACGCAACTGGTTGTTCAGTCGTTCAATCAGCGCAGCGAGCAATTGCAAAAATAAATATTTATTTATTCAAAAAAGTGTTTATCTCTCGAAGCAAGTTGGTGGAGAGGGAAACGCAATGGATGGTCGCAATCCATCCGGATGGCTGGAAGACCGTCCGTTAAGCCGTCACCAGATGGTCAACATCCTTATCGTCATACTGCTTTCCGTGCTGGACGGATATGACGTCCTGGCGATCAGCTTTGCCATGCCGGCGCTCAGCACGGAATGGGCTATCGGCAAAGCTGCTGTTGGCCTTCTTCTGGCAAGCGGACTTGTCGGCATGGCGTTCGGGTCGTTCATTCTCGCTCCGCTGGCCGATTTGTACGGCCGTCGTCGATTGGTGATCGCCAACCTTGTGACGATGATTATCGGAACGGGACTTTCAAGCGCCTGTCGGACGGTCGAGGAGCTTGCCTTCTGCCGTGTCCTGACCGGGTTGGGGATCGGCGGCATGGTGGCGGTGATCATTCCGCTGGCCTCCGAACTGGCCAACCGCCGCAGGCGAACGCTGGTGCTGGCGATCGTCGCTATGGGCTTTCCGATCGGTGGGATGCTGGGCGGTCTGGCGTCGGCGATCCTTTTGCGGAATCACGGCTGGCCGGCCGTTTTCCTCGCCGGCGCTGGCGTGGCGCTGATAATTCTACCCGCCGTCATTCTGTTCCTCTCCGAGTCGCTGAGCTATCTTGCCGGAAGCCAACCGCCGGATCAGCGGCTTGTTCGTGTAAATGCCCTGTTACAGCGCTTCAATTGCCCGCCCGTGGCAGACATCCCCGCTCCGGCACCTGTCCGGCGAGGATATGCGCTGCTGTTTGCTCCGAACCAGCGTCAGCAGGTCGTTCAAATGTCCGTCGTCAATCTTTGCCTGGTCATGGTTGCCTATTATTTCTCAACCTGGCTGCCACAAATGATTGCAGACACGGGCTTTTCGCCCGTGGAGGCCAGTCTTGTATCGTCGGCATCGAACATGGCCGGAATAGCTGGAGGCGTATCGCTTGGTATCGGGGCTCGCCGACTTGGGTTGCGGCCGATTGCCATAGTCGCGATGCTCGGTGTTGCCCTGTCCGTTGGGGCGCTTGGTCTGTCGCCTGCCTCTCCATACGCGCTTTTTGGTGCAGCGGCGCTGTGCGGTTATTTCGTGTTCGCGTCAGGAGCGGGCATTTACGCTATCCTGGGTACGGTTTTCGTTCCGGAGGCGCGGGCGACCAGCAGTGGGTTTGTGATCGGAGTGGGGCGGATCGGAAGTGCGATCGCTCCAGCTATGGCTGGCTGGATGTTTGCCGCCGGCCTTGGCCGCGCCGAAGTCTCCGCCGTTTTTTCCGTGATCGCCTTGTCGGGAACGCTCGTCCTTATTTTGGGGAGACGCCTCTTCCAGCCGACATCCTGAAGGATCGATAGCCGGGTCGAGTCTCTATCTAAATATAATATATTTTATATCAGGGATATTCTGTTTTTATTTTCCGTATAAGAAAATAATTCCATTAAATACAGATATTTAATGGAATTAAGCGGCCATATTCCCGGAAATTACAATCCTTGACACATAAAAATATATTTATTATTGATTTAAAAAGACGCATCGCCGACGGGGCAGCCCCGAAACCCCATCGTCAGGTGGCTGTTCCCTCGGATAGGCGCGTCGATCCATAACAGAATTCGAAAAAGAAACGGCATAATGGGAGGAGGGCGGCATGCGACGTGCAATATCAACCATAGCAATAGGTCTCACCTGCGTTTCGGGGCAGGCGCTGGCGCAGGCAGACCAGTCGCGCGGTGCGAGCACCGGGGACAGTATTGACGAAATCATCGTAACCGCGCAGCGCCGGGAACAGAATCTCCAGACCACACCTGTTGCGGTTACCGCCTTGTCTGCCGAACAACTGGCCGGCCGCGGCGTCGGGGATCTGTCCGGCCTGGTCAACGTGGTGCCCAGCCTGTCCATGAGTGCGCAGACGGCGTCCCAGGGAGGTAACGCTGCATCCTTCGCCATTCGCGGGCTCGGCCAGCAGCGGGATGGCAACGGCACCCAGCCCGCCGTCGCGATCTATATCGATGATTTCTATTATCCGACCATTGCCGGCAATCTTCTCGCCGCACTCGACGTTTCCGGCATCGAAGTCCTTCGCGGCCCGCAGGGTACGCTCTTTGGGCGGAATGCCGTCGGCGGCGCTATCCGTTACCAGACGCGCAAACCCGACGACCAATTCGGGGGCACTGTTGCCGGGACGATCGGCAGCTATGGTCGTGCTGATCTCACGGGCGTCATCAACGTGCCGCTAGGAGAAAAGCTTGCCGTGCGGGTTACGGGAGCGCGGCTTGAGCGCGACGGCTGGCAGCGCCGGATCATCGACAATGATCGGAATGGCGCGATGTCGGACAGGCTGTTGCGCGGGCAGGTCCGCTTTAGGCCGGTAGACGATGTGACGGTCGATCTCAGCCATGAATATACCAAGAGCAGGCTAGACGGCTATACCGTCTATATACCGACCATCGGCGTCACGCCGGGGCCACTGGTGCCGACGGCGTTCGGCAGGCTTTACAATTTCTACGCCGACCCCGACTATACGCAGGCCTACGCATCCGTCAGCCCGAAGCTCGCTTATGGCGCATCGCCGCTGAGTTCGGACGAGAGCCGCGCGCACAATACCCATCTCGTGGTCGCCGCCGATATTAGCGACGGCTTGCAGCTCAAGCTGTTGTCGGGTCGGACGATCATCCGCAACATATATGCCAACGATGCCGACGGAACGCCCCTGCCTGTACTTCTGGCAATTGGGGACAATCGTATCGCGAACTGGTCGCATGAATTGCAGGCGATCGGGAAGTCCGGGGCGCTCAATTATACCATCGGGGTCTATCACTATATCGAGAAATTCAGCGGCCATGCGGGCTTCGTCTCCTACAATCTTGCAGGCGCGATAGGCAGCACCGCCGTCAATCTGAACCAACGTGGATCGCAGTCTGACTCGGTCTATGCCAATATTTCTTATGACCTTTCCGGGCGGCTGACCGTCACGGGCGGCCTTCGCATCGGTCGGGAAGAGGCCAGCGCGGCCGTCAACAACGGTGTCGAGAGCAACAAGCACTGGAGTCAGTTCCTGCCGATGCTGCGTGCGCAGATGCAGTGGACGCCCGATGTGATGAGCTATATCGGGATCAGCAAGGGTTTCAGGGCTGGCGGCTATAACATTCTGCCGACAGGTGCGCTGATTCCCTTCGGTCCTGAAACAGTGTGGACGGGCGAGGCCGGCATGCGGTTGCAGACACTCAACAACCGGCTGCGGTTCAATCCCACCATTTTCTACACCGACTATGACAATATCCAGCTCCAGCGTATTCCCGCGGTCGGCCCGCCCGCGCCCATCCTCGAAAACGCCGGCAAGGCGCATATCTATGGCGCGGAGCTCGAGACCCAGCTCAATCCCTTGCCTGGGCTGAGCCTTACCGCGGCCGTTTCCTACCTCAAGGCAGCCTATGACAAGGTCAACACGACTTTCATCACAACCGCTACCCCGTTGCCTCGCGTGCCGAAATGGAAAGTGTCTCTGGGAACGGCGTACAAGTTGAAACTGGCCAATGGTTCGAGCGTCGATTTCAATGCGGACTACAGCTATACGGCCGCACAATGGGGATCGGACGTCGACAGCAATCGCCTGCTGCTTCCCAGCTATAGCCTCGTCAATGGGCGCATCACCTATCATCACAAGGACAGCGGCTGGTCGATCGCCGGTTTCGTTACAAATCTGACCAAGGAAGTCTATTTCAACGGCGCGCTGAACTTCATACCGAACGCGGGCAACCTCACCTATAATGTCGGCCGCCCCCGTGAATTTGGTGTCGAGATGAAGGTGCAGTTCTGATGTTGAACCGAAAGACGTGCCGGAGCAATCGGACGCTGCCGGTCGGCTGAAGGCAGCAATTCTATAGAGGTAGGTCACGCAGATGGACGGTGTTCTTATGGTATGTGCACCGCCATCTCATTCAGATGCCATACGAAATCCGCTCGTTCGCGACGTCGGCGAATATTCGTCGCGAACGGCGGCTTCGTCGGACATCATAACGGCACCAGCTGGTCGGTCCGATTACGTCTCTTCCCCCCGTCGGAAGGTCGGCTCCAGTGACGCGATCAGGCTTTCAGGCCCCTATCATCGAGTAATTATAAATATATACCGGAAATTAAATTGAAAATTTCCTCATTCCTTGCAAAGGACGTCTTCTATCGTGGCAATGTCAAGTCCAGGCCGAGCATCCTGGCAAGGGTGAATGTGACGAACAGCAGGCCCAGGAGCGATAGCAATAAGATAGCAGTTATCTTGCTAACAGTGATTAACACTTCACCCTTCTGTGTCTTTTTATCCTGATCGTAATGCCACTTGATGGCGAACAACATACCAGTACCGAGTACAACAATCTTGAATGTTATCAAAACAATGGGAATAAAATTCATTATTTTAATATGTCCCGTTAATAAGAAAAATATCTATTGATATTATCGTCTTCAAGGTCGGATTCTATTTTGTGATATCTCAAGAAAACGGCGATGAACATTGGACATAATGCCCGCCCTCGAATAAGGATCGTCGTGATGGTGTGGGCGGCGCTCCGCCGCCTCCAGCCTTGCCGATAGCGGGGTCTCCAGGCCCTGATCGGCACCTCCCGACCAATGCCAGACAAATGTCGCGCGCTCGCGGGCGACGGCGACCGCCGTAACCGTCGCGCAAACCGCAGTCATTGAGCCCCTGTCGCCCCTTCTTCGTTGTTCAGCGACGTGTTTCCGGTCTCCAGATAGCGGCCGTGTCATGACCGCGGCAAGGCCCCCGTGGCGCCAACGACAGCGGCGCGCCCCAAAATTGGACGTTCGGGTCGCATAGCAGGAAGGCGTTTCACGACCTTTCTGCATTGCTGCAAAAGTGGATCACGCGACCGAGCGCTGACGCGCGTCGACGACTTTGTCCCAGATCTGCGGCACTTGCGGCACGTTCAGGGCGAAGACCGTGTCGAACAGCTCGGCGAGATGATCGGCGTCGCTGACGACGGTTTTCTCGGCGCCGCCGGGAGTGACGCGCCGAAGCACATCGTTCTGCAGGGCGAAGTAGCCATCCTCGACATGCCGGAAAACGGCAAGCGCATTTCTGAAAGGCGAGCCGACGTCATGTACAAGCCACTCCATCGACCGTTGCAGGGCCGCTTCGTCACAATAATCGGGCTTCAGGTCGATTGTCCCCGCAATCCCCTGTTCGTGGTTGTGCAGGCGCAGCCAGCCGGCTTCGGCAAGGTCGATGCGGAAGGCGAAACCGCGCTGCTCGATTTCACCAAGTGCCATCGGCACCGGATCGATCAGTGCATCGGCGACACCCACCTCCGCGAGATAGGGGCGTTCCAGATCCACGCGCAGCGTGAGGTGATTGCCGATCGCCGCGCTTCCGAGTTTGGGCAGATCGACGCAACCGGCCAGCCGCATCACCTGAAAGCCGAGGGCCTGTAGGGCGGCCCCGAACAGGCCGTTCATCTCGAAACACCAGCCTCCGCGACCGCCGTGGACGATCTTGGCATGCGCCGCAGCAGGGTCGAGCGATACCGGCCAGCCCATGAAGCAGTCGATCGCTTCCCAGGTGACCGTGAGGAGATGCGCGCGGTGAAGCCGGGTCAGGCCTTCACGGTCTATCGTCACCGGACCGTCGACGCCGATCCTGGCAAGATAGGTCTTAAGCTGCGTTTCGGTCAAAGCGAAGCCGCGGGCGGCGGCGTGCGGATCGGGAAGGGAAAGGGCCACGATATTCATCCTCCGGTCATCTCGATGACAGGGATGTAGAAAAATGCCGCGTCCTTGGCTTCCTAAAAGGATGAGCAAAGGTTGGCGGTTTCCTAAAAGAATATTAAAGCGCGACTGAAACGGAAGGGAGTAGGCCGGATGATGCTTGACGATACCATCGTGGCATTTCTGCACCGGCCGTTGATGTGCATCCTGGCCGGCAGCGATGCGAGCGGTCGTCCGGCTGCCGGGCGTGGGATCGGAGTCATGGTGAGCGACGATCGCGAGACCCTCGGCATCATCCTGTCGGCCTGGCACTATTCTGCCCTTGCCAACGCCGTCGCGCAGACCGGAAAGCTCGCCGCCACCTTCGTCAGTCCGTGCGACTACGTCACGTACCAGTTCAAGGGCCGGACGCACCTGCGCGAAGCCGGCCCGGCAGACTTGGCCCGAGCCGAAACATTCATTGCGGACGCGACGGCTTCGCTCTCCGCGCTGGGCGTGCCGCGGGGCATCATACCGCAATGGATGACGACGCGCGACGCGCGTGTGGCCATGCTCGCCGTCGCGGAATGCTATGTCCAGACGCCCGGGCCGCACGCTGGAATGCGTGCCGACGCTGCGAATGGTGCGCCGACGCTATGACCCTCCGCCTCGCCGACCTCTCGGCCTGCTTCGACGGGGTCATTCCCTCGATCATTGCGACCGCCGCCGCCGATGGAACACCCAACGTCTCGTATCTTTCGCATGTGGTGCGGGTGGACGACGATCACGTCGCCTTGTCCAACCAGTTTTTTGCCAAGACCGCGGCGAACATTCGCGCCAATCCGCTGGTGACGCTGATCCTCGTCGATTGCTTCACCGGGGAAGAGTATCTGCTCGACGTCCGCTTCGTGCGCTCGCTTGATTCCGGGCCCTTGTTCGAAGGGATTGCGCGCCATCTGGCCGCAAGCAGCGCGCAGATCGGCATGGCGAACGTCATGAAGCTGAAAAGCGCGGACATGTTCCGCGTGGAGGCGATCGGCATGATCCCTTCGCCGCTCGTCCCCACCCGTTCCGAGACCGGAAAGCCCATCATCGGCCTGACCGCGCTTGCGGCGGCAGTGCGCAGCATCGAGCGGCAGGAGGATATGGGCGCGGTAATCGAGCAACTGCTGCAGAATGTTCGGCGCCTTCTGGATTGCCGGCACGCCCAGATCCTAGCTCCCGATACGACCGGCGGCAGCCTGATCACGATCGGCAGCTTGGGCTACGACAACTCTGGCATCGGATCCGAAGTCGCATCGAACGAGGGGCTTATCGGTCTCGCTGTATCGTCCGGCAAGATCGCCAAGGTAAGCGACATGAGCCGGTTCCGCCGCTTCGGCGATGCCATCAAGGCGACCGATGGCGGCGATGAAGACCGATCCCGCAATATCACCAGACCGAGCTTCGACGGCGCGCGGAGCCAGATTGCGATACCTCTCCTGACCAATAATGAAGTCGTCGCGGTGTTACTGACGGAAAGCGAGCGTCCCGCCGCGTTCGGAGCCGACGAGGAGGCGGCGCTCGAAATGCTCGCCGCGAGTGCAGCACGCGCGATGCGTGGGGCCGAGAGTTTGGCGGCGTCCGCGCGGCAGGAACCGGCCCCGGATCACGCTGTCGCGACGCCTTGCGCCACCGATTCCGACGTGATCCGGGTGGTTCACCACCGTTTCGACGACAGCGTGTTCGTCGATGACGCCTATGTTGTGAAGGGCATTGCCGGCGCGATTCTCAGGCAAATGCTCGAATGGCACAGGGATCAAAGACGCATCGACTTTTCCAATCGCGAGCTGCGTCTCGCGCTGGCTGCCCGGATGCCGGATTTCAAGGACAATCTGGAAACGCGACTACTCCTTCTTCGCCGGCGTCTCGACGAAAAGGAGACCCCCCTCAGATTGGCCAAGACCGGCCGGGGTCAATTGCGGTTGCTCGTGCCCGATCTTGCTTCGGTGGAAATGAGGCACGACTAGAGCGAATTCCGATCTGATTGAATCAGATCGGCCGCTCTAAGTCTTTTATTTGCCGCGATTTCTTAACCGTCAGATGATGCCATCTGACTGGAAATCGCTCTAGTGGCGTCGACCGAGGGAAGGATCAGGGTCAGAACTTATGGATGTGAGGAGGCGGATCGGAATCAGCCTCCGCGAGGAGACTGAAGATGAGCGACCTGTACGACTGAACGACCAGCAGATGTCCCTCCTTCGGCGGCAGAGTGACGGCCAATCATTATGGTCCCATTTGCCCCACCCTGGGGCACGCTCTACTCCTGACATCCGGTGCATTTTGCTTTGATAGAATCCGTCCTTCGAATCAGCGTTTCGGGTCATTGACTCCATAAGGGATCGGTATCCATGCATAGCCGTCCCCGTCCGCCCGGACATGACCGATACCGGGGAAGGAAACATGATCAAAGGCGAGCCAATAGCCCCGCCGTGCCGCGTCATCGAATAGCGCCTTGCGTTGCTCTGCCGCCGCCTTCTGATCAACGTCAAACTGGACCGACGCATCGGGCCGGGCGAACTGGACCTCTGCAACATGCACGGTATCGCCGACCATCAGCATCTTCTGCCCCGCGCTTTCCAACGCGAAATAGCTGTGGCCCGGCGTGTGGCCCGCGCCCTTGAGCGCGGTGATGCCGGGGAATAACTGCTCGCCCCATGCGAATGTCCTGATCTGCCCAGTCGGAATATAGGGTCCAATGCATGTGCGCGCCTGATCATAGACATGTTTCAGGGGTTCGACCGCCCTTTTTGCCGCGTCTTCGTCCATCCAGAAAGCATAGTCAGCTTCGGGTATGTAGATTTTTGATCTGGTGAAGACCTTTTTGCCATCGAACATCAGCCCGCCGGTATGATCGGCGTGGATGTGGGTGATCAGAACCGCGTCGATATCATCAGGTGAGAAGCCTGCAGCTTTCAAATTCTCGATCAGCCGCCCGCCATCCCGCGGCTTGAACAGGTCGCCCGCTCCCGTGTCGATCAGAATCCGCTTGCCGCCTGTCTCGATCAGGAAGGCGTTGATCGACAATTCGGTCGGCTGTTCACGATAGGCATCGTGCAGCATCTTCGCCACCAGCTTCGCATCCAGCCTGGTCACCAATTTTACTGTGTCGCGAAACGCCGTGCCGTCGGAAATGACAGTGATGCGCATATCGCCCAGCGTGACCCGGTAATAGCCGATCTGCCGTCCGTTCTCGGCCGAGGCGGCCGTGCCTAGCAGCGAAAGCCCCGCCGCTGCCAGCAAGGCGGTCAAACGAACTGCCATTCAAAACCTCCGTCGCCCCTGCGTCGGACCTCGCCGACCGCGCTTTCCGGGAAATGGGTGCTGAACAGGCGCGCATTCTCATTTGCCGCATAATCGAGCACCCATTTGCGCGCCGTCCTGGCTTCATCCTCGAACGCATCGAACATCGAATTCCACTCGGGCTTGAATATCTGAATAGGGTGATGCAGCGTATCGCCCGGAAAGATCGCCGTCTCGCCGCGTGAAGTGACCGTGATCGATGCATGATCGATGCTGTGGCCCGGCGTAGGCTGGAAGGCGAAACCTTCCAGCACCTCCGAGCCGTCGACCTCGATCAGTTCGGCAACCCCGGCGTCTACCAGCGGAAGCACGCTGTCACGCTGGACGATGAAGCTGGTCTTGTTGCGATCATTATGATGACGCTCATCGGTGAAATATTGCAGTTCCCGGCCTGAGAACAGATAGCGCGCGTTGGGGAAGGTCGGCACCCAGCGGCCGCCTTCCAGACGCGTGTTCCATCCCACGTGATCCACGTGCAGATGAGTCATCAGCACATAATCGATGTCCTCGGGCTGGGCGCCGGCTTTCGCCAAGCGTTCGAGGAACGGCGTGCTGAGACGGTCGAAGCCGGGAGTGAAGGGGCGCGGTTTGTCGTTGCCTACCCCGGTGTCGATCAGGATCGTCCAGCGTGGCGTTCGGACCAGCCAGCTATGCACTTGCATGTACAGGTTCTTCCGGGCCGGATCCATCGAACCGGGGGTGATCCAGTCCGGATGGCGGACGAGGATATCCGAATCCCATTCGGGGATGACGACCGCGGCCGGAAAATCCTCAAGGGATAATTCAGGTATCCGGGTGACGGTGATGTCACCGAGACGATATGTGTCGAAGCTAGTAGGCTCTTCCATCGCCTATCTCCTCATTTTAGAAATATGCCGAATGGTCGTTGAGCCGTTCGCGTGCGATAATACTGCGCTGAACCTCGGAAGTTCCCTCCACCATGGCAAGAACCTTGGCTTCACCCAACAAGCCGGACACGGGATATTCCTCGAAAATCCCATAGCCGCCGTGGACCTGGACGGCCATGTCGGCGGCGCGTCCGGCCAATTCGCTGGCGAACAATTTGGCGGCGGAACTGTCTACCCGGAAGGGCCGATCCGCATCCGCCCGATACTAAGCGTCGTCAGGATCTGCCTGAGGCCTTCGCCGCGCTGGCCGACCATGGCCGATGCCGGCACGTGGCAATTGTCGAAAAACAATTCGACCGAATCGGCGATGCGCCAGCCGATCTTCCTACCGTGGGAACCGATCGAGAAGCCAGGCGTACCCACCGGCACGACGAAAGTGGATAGCCCGCGCGGCCCTTTGTCGGGATCGGTCACGGCGACAACCGTTGTAAGCCCATGCAGCGGCGTTCCTCCGTTAGTCGAAAACAGGTCCGGGCCGTCAGTCGTCAATCCGCCAAAAAACATCGTATATTTCCGATGAATCATTGACGCGCGACCATCATATCGGTTATCTCCGATGGATGAAGTTCGACACCGCGCTCACCGTCCTGGCGGCTCTTTCGCACCCCACGCGACTGGCGACGTACCGCCTCCTCATCCAATGCGAGCCCGAAGGGCTGTCGACCGGGCAACTCGTTGAGGCGAGCGATCTCAGCCAGAGTACCTTCTCCACCCAACTGGCGGTCATGGCGAAGGCCGGGTTGGTCGTCTCGGAAAAGCGGGGGCGCCAGCAGATCCAGCGCGCCAATATCGACACGTTGCGCGAACTGATGCTCTTCCTGGCAAAGGACTGCTGTCAGGGGCGCGCCGAACTGTGCGAGCCGTTGCTCGCCGAACTCACTTGCTGTTGAAGGATCGGGGCATGAACGTTATCGTGATCTATCATAATCCTGGCTGTGGGACGTCGCGCAACACGCTTGCGCTCATCCGCAATGCAGGCATCGAGCCGCATATCATCGAATATCTGAAATGCCCGCCGACGCGGGCGCTGCTCGCCGAGATGATCGAGCGTGCGGGCCTTACGCCGCGCGCCTTGCTCCGCGAGAAGGGGACGCCCTTTGCCGAACTGGGCCTTGGCGATGCCAGCCTGAGCGATGATGCGCTTCTGGACGCCATGATGGCGCATCCGATCCTCATCAACCGCCCATTGGTGGCCACGCCGCTCGGCGTTCGGTTGTGCCGCCCGTCCGAGACCGTGCTCGACATTCTGCCCGATGCGCAGCGTGGGCCCTTCGCCAAGGAAGATGGCGAATTGGTGATAGATGCGGCCGGACGGCGCGTGCGCTGACATGGGGACTTTCGAACGCTATCTCTCGCTCTGGGTCGGGCTCTGCATTCTTGTCGGGATCCTTCTCGGGCAGGCCGTCCCCGGCGCCTTCGCCGCGATCGCATCAGCCGAAATGGCACAGGTGAACCTCGTCGTGGCCGCGCTCATCTGGCTGATGATCGTGCCCATGCTGCTGAAGATCGATTTCGGCGCGCTCGGTTCGGTTCGCCGGCACTGGCGAGGCGTGGGCGTGACGCTGTTCGTCAACTGGGGCGTCAAGCCATTCTCGATGGCTGCGCTGGGCACGCTCTTTCTCGGCTGGCTCTTCGCGCCGTTGCTGCCGGCCGATCAGATCCAGTCCTATATCGCCGGCCTGATCCTGCTGGCCGCCGCACCCTGCACGGCCATGGTTTTCGTCTGGTCGAACCTGTGCGACGGCGAGCCGAACTACACGCTCAGTCAGGTTGCCCTGAACGACCTGCTGATGGTCTTCCTGTTCGCGCCCCTGGTTGCCCTGCTGCTGGGCGTGGCTTCCGTCACCGTGCCATGGGACACGCTGCTGCTTTCGGTCGGGCTGTACATCGTGGTGCCGGTCATCGTGGCGCAGGCCATTCGCCGGACGCTTCTCGCCTCGGGTGGCCAGGCCGCGGTGGATCGGCTTCTCGCCGGTCTCGGGCCGGTCTCGCTCGTGGCGCTGCTGGCCACGCTGGTCCTGCTCTTCGGCTTTCAGGGCGGGCAGATCGTAACGCAGCCGATCGTCATCGCCCTCATCGCCGTGCCCATCCTGATCCAGGTCTATCTCAATGCCGGCATTGCCTATTGGCTGTCGCGCCGACTGGGTGTCGCCTGGTGCGTTGCCGCGCCCGCCGCACTGATCGGCGCTTCCAACTTCTTCGAACTCGCCGTCGCGGCGGCCATCTCGCTCTTCGGCCTCAACTCCGGAGCGGCGCTTGCGACGGTCGTCGGCGTGCTGGTCGAGGTGCCGGTGATGCTCTCCGTGGTCGCGATCGTGAAGCGCAGCCGCCCATGGTATGAAAGGAGTCTCTTTTCGTGAGCCGTGTCCGCCCGCTGCCCGACCCCGACCATCTCCCCGCGCTCGATCCTGAATATGCACTCGCGCGCCCGGCGCTGGGCTTTGGCGACGATCAGCCCCCACCGCGCATCCTGCTGCTCTACGGCTCGCTGCGCGAACGATCCTTTTCGCGCTTCGCGGTAGAGGAAGCGGCGCGCCTGCTGCGCTTCTTCGGGGCGGAAACCCGCATATTCGATCCCTCGGATCTGCCGCTGCCTGATCAGGTCGCGGGCGACGATCATTCGGCCGTGCATGAACTGCGCGAGCTATCGATGTGGTCGGAAGGGCAGGTGTGGTGCAGCCCCGAACGGCACGGCCAGATCACCGGCATCATGAAAGCGCAGATCGATCACCTGCCGCTGGAAATGAAGGGCATGCGCCCGACGCAGGGACGAACGCTGGCGGTCATGCAGGTGTCTGGCGGCTCGCAGTCGTTCAACGCGGTCAACACGCTCCGCCTGCTCGGGCGCTGGATGCGCATGTTCACCATCCCGAACCAGTCGTCCGTCGCCATGGCCTACAGGGAGTTTGACGAAGCGGGCCGCATGAAGCCCTCCAGCTATTATGACCGCATCGTCGACGTGATGGAAGAACTGGTCCGGATCACCGTGCTGATGCGAACTCATTCAGGGCAGCTTGTCGATCGATATTCCGAGCGTAAGGCAGCCGGCATCAGGATCGACCCGGCAGCGGATCGGGCAAGGGCCGCGCTGAACGATGGGGCCTGAGTGTATCGGGCGATTTGGGGAATCGACCCAATCCGGTCGCTTCACCGGGTAGCGGTGCTCCCAGTCCGTTGCCGACAGCGCGCAACGTCGGCAGTTGCATCACCTCATTTCCAACATTCAGCTTCCTGACGACGCGATGACGTATCCGCCCACTCCGATCACCACGGCGGCAAATCCGCGCTCCAGCAATCCCTTGCTGGTGCCAAGCTTCTTGCCTAGCGCAATGCCTGCGATTGTCCCGCCGACCCCGCCCGCCACCAGCAGCGCCGTCACCCCCCAGTCGACCAGCCCGGACATGGCATAGGAGGTCGCCGTAGTCAGCCCCAGCGCACTGACGACAACAAGCGACGTGCCGATGGCGAAGGGCAGCGGCATTGCCGTTGCGAGGATCAATCCCGGCACAATCAGGAACCCGCCTCCGATCCCGAAAAAGCCGGCGGCCAGACCAACGCCCAGCCCGATCGGAACCAGTCGCGGCAACAGGATGGCGGCACTGTCCCGCGTCAAGCGCACATCGGGCGCTTCCGCCGTGCGACGCTTGCGCAGCATCGACAGGCCGACCCCGATCATCAGCAGCCCGAACAGCACCAGGAGCCGCCGGCCGTCGACCGCCTTGCCAAGCTCGGCCCCCAGTGCGGCGCCTGTCATCCCCGATACCGCGAACACGCCCGCGCATCGCCACTTGACCCGCCCGGCCCGCGCATGACCGATCAGGCTGGCGAGCGCATTGGCCGTGACCGCGACCGCCGCCGTACCGATTGCGGCATGCGGCGATCCGATGCCGACGACATAGACCAGCAGCGGCACCGCGAGGATCGATCCACCCCCGCCGACCAGGCCAAGGATCAGACCGATCACGCCGCCGGATGCGAGCGTGGCAAGGATGGTGGCGGTATCCATGATCGCCTCAGACCGCGGTGCGCCGGTTCCAAGGCATCACCCGCAACAGGTTGGCCATACCGCACCACCCCGTCACGCCTGCGAACATCAGGCCTGCGCCGACGAACGCCGACAGGCCGAAAAAGCCCGGCGCGACGAACAGCCCCAGCAGCACACCGGTCAGCACCAGTGCGCCGGCCGTGATCTGGACCTGCCGCATGATCTCCAGCGGCTGCGACCGATCGGTCACGGTGGGCTGTCCCTCCCGGCGCCACGCGTCGATGCCGCCGGCGAGAATATAGGCCGGGGCATCGCCCGCAGCCTCGCCAAGCTGCGCCGCGTTGGCGGCGGTGCGCATCCCGGACTTGCAGTGGAACACCACCGGGCGCCCATCGCACGGCAGATCGCAGATCCGGTCGAGCGGCACGTTGATCGCGCCCGGGATGCGCTCCCGCGCATGTTCATCCGGACTGCGAATGTCGATCAGCCGCGCACCGGTGTCGATCGCGGCACGGGTGCTGGCCGGGGAAAGCGTCGGAATCGTCATCGCATCAATCCTTGCAATAGAGCGTGTAGAGGGTGGCGAGGAGGGTCTCGACACGGACGTCCGCAATGGCATACCAAAGCGTCTGGCTTTCCCGCCGATAGGTGACGAGGCCTTCGTCGCGCATCTTGGCCAGGTGCTGCGAACAGGCCGACTGCGACAAGCCGACATCGCGTGCTAGGTCGCCGACCGTCACTTCGCCATGTTCGACCAGCTGGACACCTCGAAAAACCGGTGGCGTCTGACGGCTTGAGGTGATTCACTGCGCGTACGCGACAGCGGAGGCAGAGATGGCAGTACAGCCGGGTTTCTTTGATCTTTCGGACCGATACGAGGCGCTGAGCGCGGCGGGCGATCCCCTGGAACGGTTGTCCGCCGTGGTGGACTTCGAGCTATTCCGGGGACCGCTGGTGGCCGCGCTGCGACGCGGCCCTCGTAACAAGGGCGGACGACCGCCGTTCGATCCGGTGCTGATGTTCAAAATCCTGGTTCTACAGGCATTGTATTCGCTGTCCGACGAGGCGACCGAGTTCCAGATCAAGGACCGGCTTTCGTTTCAGCGCTTCCTGGGCGTTGGCCTGGAAGGCACCGTGCCCGATGCCACCACGGTCTGGCTGTTCCGCGAACGGCTTGTGAAGGCCAAAGCAATCGACCGGCTGTTCGTGCGCTTCGATACCGCTCTCAAGGATCGGGGCTATCTGGCCATGGGCGGGCAGATCATCGACGCTACCGTCGTGCCCGCGCCCAAGCAACGCAATACTCAGGAGGAGAAGGCGGCGATCAAGGAAGGCCGGATCCCTCAGGACTGGAACCCCGCCAAGACCCGACAGAAAGACCGCGATGCGCGCTGGTCGATCAAATATACCAAAGCCAAGGTCAGGGAAGGCGACGATCCTAAGGCGACAAAGCCGGTCGATCTGGCCATCCCGATGTTCGGCTATAAAAACCATATCGGCATCGATCGGGTCCACGGACTGATCCGCACCTGGGATGCGAGCGCCGCCAATGCCCATGATGGCGCGCGACTGCCCGATCTGATCAGCAAGGAGAACACCGCCTCAGGCGTTTGGGCCGATACCGCCTATCGATCCAAGAAGAACGAGGCGTTTCTCGCCAGGGGCATGTTCACCAGCAATATCCACCAGAAGCGCCTGCCCAAGCGGCCGCTGCCCGAACGGATAGCCAGGGCCAATGCAAGGCGCTCAAAGGTCCGCGCCGCCGTGGAGCATGTCTTTGCCGGGCAGAAACACCGCATGGGCCTCGTCGTCCGCACCATCGGCATCGCTCGCGCCAGGATCAAGATCGGCATGGCCAACCTGGTCTATAATTTCCAGCGTCTCGCCTGGATCGAGGGCAGAGCTGCGCCTGCATGACATGGAATTGGCGCCCAGAACTCCGCCGACACGGCGATCACCCCGCCAATGCCGCCGAAGCGGTGCCTTTCATCAGCGCCGCGTGCCCCTTCCTACGCCATCAGACCAAAATCACCCGGTTTTTCGAGGTGTCCAGCTTGCACAACAGCATCAGCCGGCGCACGTTGCCGATCGCCTTCAGCGTGTCGGCCACCTGTTCGGCTTTTGCCTCGAATGTCGCCAGGTCCATCGGCGGCTTGTTCATCATCACCACTCCATTAGCTATTGCTAATATAGTAATATCTAATATATTGGCAATAGCTAATGGAGGATGTTTATGACGCAGCCTTTCATCGAGGCGTTTTTTGACGCGCCGACCAATACGATCAGCTACCTTGTGGGTGACCCCGCGACACGGATTGCGGCAGTGATCGATCCGGTGCTGGACTTCGACATGGCGAGCGGCATCGCCGATACACGTTCGGCCGAGCGGATTCTTGATTGCGCGCGCGATAACGACTGGCGGATCGCGATGGTGCTCGAAACGCACGCCCATGCCGATCACCTGTCGGCCGCTCCCTTCATCAAGGCGCATAGCGGCGCCTGGATCGGGATCGGCGCGCATATCCGCGACGTGCAGAAAATCTTCCGTCCCGTCTTTGCGATGGACGATCTGAAGACGGACGGATCGGACTTCGATCGCCTGTTCGAGGATGGCGACCGCTTTGCAATCGGTACGCTGGAGGTTGAGGTACTGCATGTCCCTGGTCACACGCCCGCCGACATTGCCTATCGCATCGGCGAGGTGGCGTTCGTCGGGGACACGCTGTTCATGCCTGATTACGGCACGGCGCGCGCCGACTTCCCCGGCGGGGATGCACGCACGCTCTACCGCTCGATCCGCCGCTTGCTGGCGCTACCCGACGCGACGCGGCTGTTCCTATGCCACGACTACAAGGCGCCGGGCCGCAATGAGTATCGGTGGGAAACGACGGTAGGTGAACAGCGCCGGTCGAGCGTCCACGTCCATGACGGCGTGAGCGAAGACGATTTCGTGGCGATGCGCGAGCAGCGTGATGCGGGGCTGTCAGTGCCCAAGCTGCTGCTGCCCTCGATCCAGGTCAACATCCGCGCAGGGCGCTTCGACGAGGCGGACGCGAACGGCGTCACCTATCTGCGCATCCCCGTGAAGTGGAAGCGGAATTGAAGTTCGGGAACGGGAAGGGGCAGTGCCGTTTCTCCATCCTTTTCAAGGAAGACATAGGACCCTTTGACGCGAATCTTGCCGGTTGGCCCTTTGGGTGATGGGTTGCTCATCTTCGCCGGAGAGACGCGCCTCGATTCCGGGTAAGGGCTGGCCGAGGGAGCGGGACCCGTTCACAATCGGGCGCTGTCGCTTTCCTTGATCGCCGCTTC
Source organism: Sphingobium sp. LB126 (assembly GCF_002795205.1). Classification (NCBI taxonomy): domain Bacteria; kingdom Pseudomonadati; phylum Pseudomonadota; class Alphaproteobacteria; order Sphingomonadales; family Sphingobiaceae; genus Sphingobium; species Sphingobium sp. LB126. The sequence goes on along the minus strand of NZ_NETV01000002.1, from coordinate 979,341 downwards.
GATCATGGCCGCGAGGGTTTCCTCCGCCCGGGCACGAGCAGCATTGTCTTTGCCTGCAAGGTCATGGCGGATCCATGCAGGTGCGTGCTCCAGCACGTTGAGGATGGTCTGTAAAAGGGTTGCGCTCATTCGTTGCGCTATGCTGATTGCCGCAGGATTGGCAAGCAAAAGGCGCAGGCGGTCAACCGCTACCGGACTTCGATCGTATCGATGCCGGTCTTTTCGGGAAATCGAGACCCAGTGCCGGTCGGCGACTACCGCAAAACGTCACAAATCGCTGCAAACCTGCACTATAAACGATCCATCCTCAGCCAGTTCGGATCACCCGCCCAGGCCTTCTGCAAGGCAGCCTCGGCGGCGGCGGCATGCACCGCGCGCCCCAACGCCCGCTGCGCTGAAGCCACGCCATAGAGCGCCCAGCCGTTATTGGGCGAGCGCGCCAGGGCGGCGGTGAATGCGGTCAGGGCTTCGTCGTAACGGCGCTGGCGATACAGCACGCCTCCCAGCGATTGATGGACCGGATAATACCAGTAGGGCGGTTCCATATAGGGAAGCTTGTCCTCGATCAGGATGGCCTCGCGAAAGAGCTTCTCCGCATCGCCATAGCGGCGATTGGCATAAGCCCAGCGGGCCCGCGCCACCGTTTCCGCAAGCTGGATGAGATCGCGCGCGGGAACGCCCTGGTCGATCATCGGCTGCACGCCATCGCCCAGACGCAGCGCGCGCAGCTTCGTCATCTCCTGGTCGAATCCTGCCCGGTTCCGCTGCTGGGCATAGGCCAGCGCGCGGGCATAGTGGCGCATGGCGTTGGCATAAGGCAGCCGCGCATCGGGCGCCCGCATGGCGAGGATCTGCCTGGGTGCCGCGAATTGCGCCGCCGCGAAATAGGGCGCTGCGTGGATCGCCTGGACCCACGCGATCTTCGCGCTGGTGGACGGGTCGAGTATCTGATCCAGCCGCCCAGCCTCGCGAATGGCGGTCGCCATGTCGCCGGCCATCTGCGCCGAGGTGACGATGAAGTGGACATTGTGCGGATAATAGCCGTAGCGGACCAGCCCCCTGTCCCCGCTTGCCCTGATCCATTCCTCGTCGGCGCGCGCGGCGGCGATATTGACGCGCATGGAATCCTTCCAGCGGCCGACGCGATAATAGATATGCGCCGGCATATGGACCAGATGAGCCGCCTGCGGCGCGAGCGGTGTTGCGAGCCGGTCGGCTGCGGCTTCAGCACGCTTGGGGTCGGGCCCATTCTCCATCAGATGAATGTAGAGATGCGCCGCCTGCGGATGATCGGGGTTCCGCGCAAACACCGCCTCGACCAGCCCGACCGCTTCCCCCAGCCGCGGCTGGGGCGTGCGCCCGTCAGCCAGCCAATAATCCCATGGCCGCGTGTTCATCGCCGCTTCCGCAGCAAGCAGCGCGATGTCGTCATTGGCCGGCTCAGCCGTTGCCGCTGCCAGCATGGCGTCGGCATAGGCGGCATCGAGCGCGGCGCGATCCACGTTCGGATCGGCCGAATAGCGTTTCATCATTGCCGCCGTCAGCACCTGTTCGGCAGGCGTCGCCTTGCGCGCGAGCCATTCGGCATAGCGCGCCAGGCCGACGGCCCGCGCATTGGTGGCGGGGTCCATCGGTGCATTGATATTGGGACCATGGGCCAGCGCTTCGCCCCAGAAGCACATGGCGCAGCCGGGATCGAGCCGCTGCGCTTCGCGGAACGACGCGATCGCGCCTGCATGATTGAAGCCGTAGGCCATTGCCAGCCCCTGGTCGAAATAGCGCTGCACGATCGGATTGGCCGTCGTGATGGGAAAGTGGACTTTCCCCATATCGTCATAGAGCGGCGTGCGGGCATCGGGGGCCGATGGAACAAGCGCCGCCGCCGTGGAAAGCATGGAGCGCATCGATCCGCTGGCTCTCTCCCTGCCGCCGCAAAGGCCGCGCGCCATAGTGGTGGGGTCGAGGAGGGCGAGCAGCCCGGATGAGTATGGCTGCTGCGGGGCCGGTGTGACACTCAACAGCATGCCCGCCGCCAAGGCGAGGGAAAGCGAATGCACAATCCTCTTCATCGCCATCTCCTGCAATTCAGAGCCAGTCGATGGTCGCGTTACATATCATAATTCCTGCCGATTCTTCAGCGCGACTTCTTCTTGAACTCGTCCACATTCAGCGATGGCGTGTCGCGGCTGGGCAACGCCCAGTCCATCTGACCCTGACATGCAGGGAATGCCAGTGTCTGCGGTGAACGGCTGGAACTGTGACTTTCCCTCATGTCGGCTGGCAGAATTCAAGCATGGCGACCGGATATCCGGGTGGGAGGGGGGAATCTATGGCGGGGAAGGCGTCGTTTGCCTCGGTTCGGCGCCCTTGTCGTAGCTTAGAGCGGCCTGTCCCCTCTTATTGAGGACAGACGATCATCGCGCAATCTGCCAGTTCCATCGAGAGGCGGCCGACCGCGTGATTGCGGACCGGCTGGCCCGTTGCGGACGCCGACATGCAATCCGGCAAAGATCGAGATGAGCTACCCATGCTTGATACAAGGCAGAAATTCGATGTCATCATCATCGGCTTTGGACCGAGCGGCGCTGCGCTTGCCCATCTGCTGGGACTGTCCGGCCTTAGCGTGCTGGTTCTGGAACGCGATGGCGGTATCTACAATGTCCCGCGCGCGGTGCACTTCGACGATGAGGTGATGCGCGTCTTCCAGACGATCGGGGTTGCGGATGCCGTGGCGGCGGAAGCGCGGGTCAATGTCGGCATGCGCTTTGTCGATCCGGACGGGAACCTGCTGCTCGACTGGTCGCGGCCGCAGGATATCGGCCAGCATGGATGGCATGCGAGCTACCGCTTCCATCAGCCGACCTTGGAAGCGGTACTGAACGACGAAATCTTGAAATATTCCAACGTGAAACTGCGTCGGCGATGCGAGGCGTTCCTGGTCGAGGACCGGGGAGACGAAGCCCTTGTCCGATACGAGGACATGGCGACCGGGCAGATCATCGAGGCGTGGGGTGCCCAGGTCGTCGGGTGCGATGGCGCGCGCTCCCTGCTCCGCCGCTTCATCGGCTCCGGGATGGAGGACCACGGCTTTCACGAAAGATGGCTGGTCGTCGATGTCCTGCTGAACAGCGACAGGCCTGACCTTGGCGATCATTCAATTCAGTACTGCCACCCGCAGCGGTCGATGACCTATGCACGGCAGCCGGGAAACCGGCGGCGCTGGGAAATCAGGTTGCTCCCGGATGAGCAGGACTATTCGATCGGCCGGCCCGACCGCATCTGGACCTTGCTGTCGCGCTGGATCAAGCCGGACGAGGCGGAAATCGAGCGCGTGGCGGCCTATAGCTTCCATTCGCTGGTGGCGGAGCGGTGGCGGCGGGGGCGGCTCTGGATCGCGGGTGATGCCGCTCACCAGACGCCCCCTTTCATGGGACAGGGAATGTGCGCCGGGATTCGCGATGTCGCCAATCTTGCCTGGAAACTCGTGCTCGCGATCGGAGGCAAGGCCGACGACGAGCTGCTCGACAGCTATCAGTCGGAGCGTAAACCCAATGTGACAAAATATATCACCACGGCGGTCGGGTTGGGCGGCCTGATAAACGCCAGCGATCCCGGCGCGGCGCTGCGGATGGCGCAGGCCTCTGGAGAGGGCGGGGGGAGAATGAAGAGCCTGGTTTCCGAACTCGGCCCTGGCCCCGGCGCTGGCCCGCATAGAGGGCGCATATTCGGACAACCCAGTCTGCGCGACGGAGTCCGGATGGACGATGCGGTCGGCTATGCCATGGCGCTGGTCGCGGATGCCGAACTTGCTCGAGAGATTGGTTCGGTTCCGGGTCTGCAAGTCATCTCCCCGCGCGAAGCGCCGGGGATCGAGGAAGAGCTGTCGCGTCTTGGCATACGCGCGGCATTATTGCGGCCGGACCGATATATTCTCGCGACCGCAAACAGCGGTCCCGAATTGAACGCCGTGCTGGCGACGCCTGCAATCGCAGCGCTGCTTTCGTCGCGGCCGGCGCGCATCAAGGAATGACGGAGAAGTAGAATGAAACTGGCAACATTGCGCTCCCCCTCGTCACGCGACGGCAATCTGGTGATCGTCAGCCGCGACTTGCGCCACGCCGTGCGTGTCCCCGATATTGCAGCCACGTTGCAACAGGCGCTGGACGACTGGAGCCGAACGGAAGCCCTGCTGCGTTCGCGGGCCGAGGCGCTCGAGGCGGGAACGCTCGAAGATGCCTTCGATTTCGATCCAGCCGCGGCGGCCGCGCCGCTTCCGCGCGCCTATCAATGGTGCGACGGATCGGCCTATCTCTCGCACGCCGAACTGGTGCGGCGGGCGCGTAACGCCGAAATGCCCCAGTCGCTCTATCATGATCCGCTCATCTATCAGGGTGGCGGCGATCGCATGGCGGGTCCGCGTGATCCGATACTGATCGCCGACGAAGCCTGGGGGATCGATCTGGAAGCCGAAATCGCGGTCATCACCGATGATGTTCCCATGGGCGTCAGCGCGGACGAGGCGGCCCGGCATATCCTTCTGGTCACGATCCTCAACGATGTCAGCCTGCGCAATCTCATCCCCGGTGAACTGGCCAAGGGGTTCGGCTTCTTCCAGTCGAAACCCGCGACGGCTTTCGCCGCGGTGGCGGTCACGCCCGATGAACTGGGCGACGCGTGGGACGGGCGCAAACTCGCATTGCCGCTCAGAAGCTGGGTGAACGACCGCTGGTTGGGCGAACCCAATGGCGGCCACGACATGAACTTCGACTTTGCCGCACTCATCGCCCACGCGGCGAAGAGCCGGGAACTGGGCGCGGGCACGATCGTCGGTTCGGGCACGGTATCCAATCGGGACCGGGCGGTCGGATCGTCCTGCCTGGCCGAAGTCCGGATGCTGGAAACCATCGATAGCGGCAAACCGGAGACCCAATTCCTGCGTTTCGGCGACCGGGTGAAGATCGACATGACCGATGTCGCGGGCGCCAGCATTTTCGGCACGATAGAACAAACGGTCGTCCGCTACGAGCCAGCGGGATGACCGGCGGCGAGATCATCGGACTGGGCTATATCGGCGCGCGCACGGCTTCGCTGGACGATTGGCGGCAGTTCGGCACCCATCTGCTCGGCATGCAGGTGCTGCCGCTGTCCGGCGGCCGGATCGGCCTGCGTATGGATCAGGCAACCCACCGACTGGCTGTGCGCGAAGCGGCCGGCGAGGGTGTCGACTATTATGGCTGGGAGGTGCGCGACGCGCAGGCGCTACAATCACTTGCGGCGCGGCTGGAGGCGCACGGCAGGGCTGTTTCCGCCATGCCGCCGGCGCTCTGTGAAGATCGAGGAGTGGCGGACGGCTTCACGACGACCGATCCGGAAGGGAACGTGCTCGAATTCTTCCATGGCCGGGCGCTCGCCAACACAGACTTTGTGCCGGGGCGACCGATAGAAGGCTTCCGGACTGGCTCGCTGGGTATGGGGCACGCGGTCCTCAACGTCAGCCGGATCGAGCCATTGCTGCCTTATTATCGCGATCTGCTCGGCTTCCGGCTGAGCGACTATACGCTCGCGCCTTTCAAGGCCTTCTTCTTTCACGTCAACACCCGCCATCACAGTCTCGCGATGATCGAGAACGGCCATGCCGGGATGCACCATCTGATGGTCGAACTGGACGGCTTCGACGACGTCGGCCAGGGCTATGATCTGGCGCAGATCGAACCGGGCCGTGTCGCCGCCACGCTGGGGCGGCACTCGAACGATCATATGACGTCCTTCTACATGCGAACGCCGTCCCGGTTTCTGATCGAATATGGCTGGGGCGGCCGGGATATCGATCCGGATCGATGGCAACCGAGCGAGATGCGATGCGGCCCGAGCCTGTGGGGGCATGATCGCGACTGGCTGTCGGACGAGATGAAAGCCGAGGCGCGGCGGCTGCGGCTGGAGGCGGCAAGGCACGGCATGCGTGCCTCCCTGAGGGTTGCGTCTGCCGCCGGACACACCCTGCCGTGATCGCAATAGTGCAAGTCAAAGAGCGCCGCGTTTGCACCGCATCGCCCCAGCGCGACCGGGAGTAGGGAGATGCCATTGCGTTTTGTCGAGCCTGCCGCTGAATATTATCGCGTCCCCCTCACGATCCGGCACCTCCTCGACGGTGTGCTGACCAAAGCGGGAGACCAGCGCATCCTCTATCGCGATCAGGTCGACCTCAGCTACCGCGAATTTGTCGGCCGCGTCGGGCGCCTTGCGTCGCTCCTCGAAGCCGTCGGTGCGAAGCCGGGCATGACGGTGGCGGTCATGGATTGGGACAGCCACCGTTATCTGGAGGCTTATTTCGCCGTGCCGATGATGGGCGCAGTGCTCCAGACCGTGAACATCAGGCTGCCGCAGCCGCAGATCGCCTATACGTTGCAGCATGCCGAGGCTGAAATCCTCCTCGTCCATCGCGACTTTTTCCCCATCGTCGAGGCGCTCCTGCCCTTGCTGCCCCAGGTCAAGGCGATCGTCGCGATCATGGACAACGGATTTGACGCCGTGCCGGCCTGGGCGGTCGGCGAATATGAGGCAATGTCGGCGGCATCATCACCCGATTATCCCTTCGAGGATTTCGACGAGAATGCCGTCGCCACGACATTTTACACCAGCGGCACGACCGGCAATCCCAAGGGCGTCTGTTTCACCCACAGGCAGCTTGTCCTGCATACGCTGGCGATAAGCGCGCCGTTCGGCGCTTCGGACGCTGCCCCGTGGATCGGCGTGGGCGATGTCTACATGCCGCTGACGCCGATGTTCCATGTCCATGCGTGGGGTTTCCCCTATATTGCGACGATGCTTGGCCTGAAACAGGTCTATCCTGGACGCTATGAGCCGCAGACGATCTGCGCGCTCCGCGAGATTCACAGGATCAGCTATTCCCACTGTGTTCCCACCGTGCTCGAGATGGTGCTCAATGCCGCGGAAGACCAAGGCGCTGATCTGGCGGGTTGGAAGGTAACGATCGGCGGATCGGCATTGACCAGGAACCTGCTTGCCAGGGGGCACGCCCATGGCATGTTGCTCGGCGCGGCCTATGGCATGTCGGAAACCTGTCCGGTCGTGGCAGCCGCCGGACGGCGCGGACCGCCCGCCGATGTGGGTGAGGCGGGCGTGCCCGACGCATTGACCCTGGCGGGCGTATCGGCGCCGCTTGTCGAGGTGCGGATCGTCGATGAAGACATGAACCCGGTGCCCCCTGACGGGCGGACACGCGGGGAGGTCGTTTTGCGATCTCCCTGGCTGACCCCGCTTTACACCGGAGACCAGACGGCAACGGCTGCTTTGTGGCGGGGCGGCTGGATGCACACGCAGGATATCGCCACCATCGACTCTGTGGGACAGGTGCAGATCCGGGACCGGTTGAAGGATGTGGTCAAGACCGGCGGTGAATGGGTCGATTCCCTTCAGTTGGAGGAAATTGTCGCAACAGGCGAAGGCATCGCCGAGGCCGCCGTGATTGCAGTGCCCGATGCAAAATGGGGCGAGCGTCCGCTGGCCGTGGTGGTGCCCACGCCTGGCACCATCCCGACGCTCGACAGCATCAACGCCCCGGTCGATTACGCCATTTCCCAAGGGCTTATCACGCGCTATGCCAGGCTCGACCGGTTCGAGGTGGTGGATCAGCTCCCGCGGACCAGCGTCGGGAAGATCGACAAGAAACGCCTGCGCGCCCGTCATGCCGAGGGGGCATCGTCCTGACCGGAGTTAAGAAGCTGACCCTTGAGAGCAGGCTCATTCGCCCGCGCACAAGCCTGGATATCATGGCAGGAAGCGGGCCGCGGCTACGATCCTGCTAGGCCGAAAAGGCGCCACCTTCCTGGATACGGCAGATCGAGAAGAGCTGCCCTCGCGAGGATATGCCGAGCTTCTGATAAGCCCTTTGCCGATATGTCACCACGCTGTTGGCGCTTACCCCGATATTTTCCGCGATTGCCTCGGCTTTCCGGCCGGCGAGCATGCCGAGGCAAACCTGCCTTTCCCGTTCGGACAGAACCGCGAGTGGCAAGGGAAATTCTGGCGGCTTCAACCGCGCGAAATGGGTTGCCAGCATTCTGCCGATCAGTTGGTATAATTCCGTCGGAATGCTATCGAGCGCGATCGACGAAACCGAACTGGGATCGCGGGCAAGATAGAGGTTCAGGATCATCCGGCGCGAGTCCTGCGCCAGGAGGATCGCCGTCTTGGTTCGAAAGCCGGGTGCGCCGAAGAACATGGATACATATTTCTCGTCCAGTTCGGGCAGGAGCGACTCCAGCCTGACGACGGCGCATTCGCCATCTTCCATGGCTCTGGCGCGCTTGAACAGCGGGTCTTCCCGAAACCACCCGTCGACATAGGCAGCGGCCAAGGTGCCGCCCCTCTCCTCGGAGAGGAAATTCCGGCTGAGCAGGCAGTTGGCCATGTCCGCTTCATAGCTGAAGGCCGTGACCTGCGCGGCACCGACCTGCAACACGAATTCGAGGAAGAATTCGGTGAACGCGTCACGACCTATCGAAGAAATGCACTTCGATACGGAATCGAGCAAACTTCCATCAAAGGAAACCAAACCGCGCGGATTGCTCGTCTGCGTTGCTATAGCCATCGACGCTTCATACAGAATCGCCGCTGCCTTGCCCATCCTCATCACGCAAGCCCGAGCGCGTTGTACACAGCGCTGTGCAACAAATCCCGAGGCATATCCGCGGCAGGCGGGAAGCGCTGCGTCATGAATACGACGCTGAGATCATGCTTCGGATCGATCCAGAAGGTCGTGCTGCAACCGCCGCCCCAGCTATATTCTCCCGGAAACGCCGGTACGCCGTTGGCAGGCGGACGAAGCACCACGGCGCCGCCGAGCCCGAAACCCATTCCGTCACCGGCTCCGCCCAGGCCCCACTTCGCGAGCTCGGGCAGCTCTTCGAGTTGGTCGGGCAGGAGGTGATTGGAGAGTATCGCGTGTGCTGACTGGGCCGACAGGATGCGCGCACCCCCAAACTCACCCTTTCGCAACAGCATTTCGGCGAAGCGACCATAGTCATCGACAGTGGAAATGAGGCCGCCGCCGCCGGCGAGACCGGGAACCGGCTTCAGCCGAGGGCTGTCAGCGCCGCTTTCGGCCAGTTCCAAGCCGCCGCCTTCCTTCGGACGATAAAGGGAGGCAAGCCGGTGAGACTTGCCTGGCTCGACCCAGAAGACCGTGTCATCCATCTTCAGCGGATCGAAGACCCGCCTTCTCAGAAAATCATCGAGCCTTTGCCCGCTCACGCGCTCGATCAGGATGCCGGCAACCTCGAAGGACATGCTGTAATGCCATCGCGTGCCGGGCTGCGCGACAAGAGGAAGCTCGCCCAGGACACGCGCAAGGCCATCGAGACCTCCGAAAAGGGGATCGTATCGCCAGCGGTCCTGGTTGATGCCGGGGTCTGCGGCATAGAGCGCACCGACCGGATTGCCCGACTGGAACCAGTAGGAAAAGCCGGCTGTGTGCGTGAGCAGATGTTTGACGGTCAGGATGTGAGCCGGGGAGGGGCGAGTGGCATCACTGGCTTTGTCCGCATAAACGCCGAGGCCGGCAAACTCCGGAATATGATCGACGACGGCGTCATCCAGGCTGAGTGCACCGTCATCGATCAGAACCATTGTCGCGGCAGCGATGACCGGCTTGGTCATCGAGAAGAGCCGAAACATGGAATCTCGCGCTATGGGCGTGCCGTTCGCGATATCGCTGAAACCGGACTGATGGTAGAATATCTCCTGGCCCGACCGGTGGATCACGACATTGGCGCCGGGCAGTTGCTGCGAATCCACCAATTCATCGAGCAAAGCGGCGACCTCGCCAAAATCTGCACGCCCTGTTTCACTCCGCATGAGTCATCCTTTGCACCCTGATCTACGGGCTCGCTTGATTGCAGGTCAGAACTTCACGCCGAGCGTTACGCCATATGTCCGGGGCGCCCCAAGATGCCGGAACACGCCCTGATTGGCCTCGCCGATGCCGGTGGCATAGACTTCGTTCGTCAGATTCTTACCCCAGAAGCGTAAGGAAAGATGGTCGCTTGGTTCGGTCCATTGGACGGAAGCATTCAAAAGGCCATAGGCGGGCTGAAAGGCGAAATTGTCGGCGGACGCGTACCAGCGGCTCGAATAGGAGTAAAGGACGCTGAACGCGAGTGCACCTTGAGCCAGTTCGGTCTTGTAGTTCGCACCGGCATTAAAGGACCAGGTCGGCGATTGCCCCACCCGATTGCCTTTGGCAGACAGGGTGCAGAAACTTCCCGGAGCAGTGACGCAACCAGAAAAGCCGTTGAAATAGGGCGCATTGTCGTAAGAGCTGAACCGGCCATGCAGATAACCCAGGCCGCCATTGAGCGAGAATCCATTCCCCAAGGCGAGGTCCGCATCGAAATCGATGCCATAGATTTTGGCAGCCGCGCCATTGCCGATCAGGCTGTTACCTCCGGCATAGTTGGTCACCTGTATATTGGAATAATTATAGTGGAATGCGGCGATGTTCAGCCTTAGCCGCCGGTCCAGCAGCTCGGTCTTCAGGCCCACCTCCGCAGCCTTGATCTGCTCTGGCTTATAGGGAGGGTTCGCCGACGAGTTCAGATTATAGCCGCCGCTCTTGAACCCGGTATTGTAGCTGACATAGCCTAGGATATCGGGCGTGAATTTGTGATCCAGCGCAATGCGATAGTTGAACCGCGTAAAATCGATTTTTCCGGGAAAGCCGGCCACAGGCAGAGGGTGGACCGCCGCGATGACGCCCCCGGCGACGATACTCTCCGTCCCGCTGATTTCCCTTTTCTCATGAGTCAGGCGTCCGCCCAGCGTAAGGGTCGTGTCGTCCAATATCTCATAGCTTGCCTGGCCGTAGGCGGCCAGCGACCGGGTCGTCACCCTGTTGTTCAGCAGGATGGCGGCGGACACGCCCGGAATGAAGGAGACCGGCGCGGCAAGCTCGATGCTGACATCGTCATATCCGTCCTTGGCATCAAAGAAATACGCTCCGGCCACCCATTTGAGCGGTCCCGCGCCGGTGGATGAGAGTTGGAATTCCTGGCTGATCTGCCTGGCGCGAACAGGTCCGCCATCGGTGCCGCAGCAACTGATCAGTTGCACCGGCGTCAGATCGAGATCCAGCTCGAACATATATCGGCTCTTGCGATAGGCCGTGATGCTCTGCAGCGCCACGGCCCCCAGATCCTGGTTGATCTGGAGCGAGATGCCGCCCGAACGCAATCGGCTGTCGCCCTGGACATTGCTGTTGGTGTCGAAGGCGCCGCCAAGCGGGAATGGCCCGCCGAAAAAGGGATTGTTGAAGCTCTGCGGATAGCCCGGATAGGCATGTTGCACGTCGGTTGCCTTCCGGTCGGCATAATCGACGGCCAGGCGTATCTTCGTCCTGTCGCCGGGTTCGAACAGCAGCTTCGAACGAACCGCGAAGTCGTGATCGGTGCGGTTGACGTCGCGGCCGTTGAAAAGATTGGTTCCCCACCCTTCGCCCTGATGCTCGTAACGCACCGCCAGGTCGGCCGCCACGCGATCCCCTAATCCGGCGGTGAGATAAGCATTGGCGGTAAGCTTCTCATAATTGGCATAGCTCAGGTCCAGCGCCATCGAAGGATCATATTTGGGATCCTTGGTGATGACATGGATCAGGCCGCCCGTGGCGTTGCGCCCGAACAAAGTCCCCTGTGGGCCCTTGAGCACCTCCACCCGCTCGATATTGTTGAGCGTGAGCAGGGACGACGTGCCGCTCGCGATATAGACGCCGTCGACATAGAGCGCGACCGGATTTTCCACGCCGGGTCCGGAAAAGTCGGTGCCGACACCGCGAATATGGGGTTGGATCGTGCCGGCAACCTGGGTCAGGGAGAGGTTCGGCGTCACGGCACCAAGATCGGCCGCGTTTGAAATACCCGTGGCTTCCAGCCGCGCCGAGGTCACAGCCGTGATCGCAACCGGGACATCCTGAAGATTTTCAGATCGCTTCTGGGCCGTGACGACTATGTCTTCCAGACTGCCGGCGTCCGCGTTCCCCTGCGCATAAGCTGGGCAGGCGCCGATCGCGATCGGCGCAGCCGTGATAAGAAGCGTTGTGATTTTGCGAAACATCGTCATCCCCTCTTTTCGACTTGTATTAGCCGCGCTGGCGGCGCGATACCGCTGGCGCATGCGGCTTTGATTGCGATCCTGCGCACATTGGCTCGGTGGCCGGTTTCCCATATCCGGCGACGAGCGTCTGTCCTCAATTAGAAGGGACAGACGGCAGGGCCGTGCATGACTAGGCCTGATCGCAATGGATGACCGCCCCAGCGCGAGCGGACATGCGGAGGAGGTGTCAGGTGGCGGAGTTGACGTATGAAGCGGCGAACATGGTGGAGCAAGATCTCGGAGCGGTGACCTATCCGCTTCCAGAGGGAATCGTGGTCGATCGTGATGTTCGCGTCCGGATGCGTGACGGTGTTCACCTTGAAGCGACGATATACCGGCCTATTGCGGAAGGCCGGTATCCGGTGGTCATGTGCGTGACGGCCTATGGCAAGGATTTTGGCCCTGCCGACTATTCGACACTGCCCAAGATCAAGGCCGCGGGTATGGCGGTCGGCACGATGCACATCTGCGAGGCGACGACCTGGGAAGGGCCGGATCCGGGCTTCTGGGTGCCCAATGGTTATGTCGTGATGGTTGCCGATCCCCGCGGCTATTATGGGTCGGAGGGTGAACCCGGCGTCTACTCCGAGGAAGACGCGTATGACTATGCGGAATTGATCGAGTGGGCAGGCGTTCAGCCATGGAGCAACGGCTCGGTCGGGCTTCACGGTGTTTCCTATCTCGCCTGCAACCAGTGGATGGTCGCCTCCAAGACAAGACCTTCCCACCTGAAAGCCATTGTTCCGTGGGAAGGGGCGAGCGATTTCCTGCGCGATGTCATAGAGCCGGGTGGCGTGCCGGAAACCCGCTTTCTGGGCGGCTATTATGCCGGTTCGCTTGCCCGCGGAGCCGGCATGGGCATTGCAGAGACCGGACCCGCGATGATGGACCATACCGCGCGCCATCCGTTCGAGCTTGAGAATATCGATGTGCCCGCGCTCATCTGCGCGTCCTGGTCCGATCACGGCCTGCATACGCGGGGCTCGATCGAGGGGTTCATGCGTATCGCCTCGGAACAGAAATGGCTCTACACGCATGGCGGCAACAAATGGGAAGTCTATTACAGCCCTGAAGCGGTCGAGTGGCAGAAATCCTTCTTCGACCATTTCCTCAAGGGCGAAGATAATGGTTTTCAAGACCGTCCGCGTGTCCGGTTGGAAGTGCGCGCGACCAAGGAGCGGGTCGAGGTTCGCAGCGAGACCGCCTGGCCGCTTGAGAGCACGAAGTTCACGCCGATATATCTGGACCCGGCGCGTAAGGCGCTCGTCACGTCCATGCCGGGGCAGACCGGGTCCGTTGCCTATGACTCCGAAGCAAAGCAGTCGATAGAGTTCGACCTCGCCTTCGACCGCCGGACTGAAGTGACTGGCCCCATGGTGCTCAAACTATGGGTATGCGCCAAAGATACCGACGATCTTGATCTGTTCGCGGCCGTCCGGAAATTTGATCGCCACGGGCAGGAAGTGTTTTTCTGTGGCAAGGACGGGTTCCGATCGGGCGTGGTGGCGCTCGGCTGGCTGCGCGCGTCGAGACGGCATCTCGATCCGCTGCGATCCAGACCGTGGCGGCCATTCCAGAGCTTGGAACGGACGGAGAAGCTGCGCCCCGGCGAAGTCGTTCCCGTTGAGCTGGAGATCTTGCCCTCCAGCACCCTTTTCGAGCCCGGCGAAACCCTGCGGCTTGCCATAAGCGGCCGTGACATCGTTGAATTTTCACGCTTCGGGCATGACGACAGCGTCAATCAGGGCCGGCATGAAATTCTTACCGGCCCGCATCACCCTTCGCATCTACTCGTCCCATTTGTCTGATCCGACGCGACGGATCTGCCGATACTTCAAAATGCGGAATTGCTGAGAGGCTGTCATGAGCGACGAAATGATGAAACGGATTGAGCTGAACGGCGTGGAACTCGGCTATTCCACCTATGGCGTGGAGAATGGCAAGAAGGCGCTTGTCTTTGTCCACGGCTATGCGATGCGTTCGACCGGCCCGCTCTATGAGGAACTGTTGACGCGTCTGTCGAAGCGCTATGCGGTGTATGCGCTCGATCTGCGCGGCCACGGTGCCTCCAGGGATTCATGGGCCGACTGGTCGTTCGAGACACTGGCCGACGATATTGTCGCCTTTGTCGAAACGTTGCGCCTCGATCAGCCGGTCTTCGTCGGCCATTCCTTTGGTGCGCCGGTCGGTCTCTTCACGGAAATTCGCCGTCCGGGAACATTTTCGGCCTTTTGCCTGCTGTGCCCGGGACCGGCCGATCACCGGCGCGATCCAGTGGATGCGCTCAAATTCATGATCGAGAATGGTCGCAATCGCGATGTCCTGCGTCCGGGATTCGACGGGATGTTCGTGCGTCAACCGAGCCCGTGGACGGAAGCCACGCTCGACGCTGTCACCTCGCTCGACAGCGGCGTTCACCTGGCGCTCCAGGCAGCCAATCCGTTGTTCTCGATCGACGATCAGCTAAAGGATGTCGCCGCGCCGGCCCTGCTCATCCGTGGCGAGGCCGATCCTGTGGTCCCGCCCGCCATCCAGCACGACATGGCGTGCAAGCTGCCGCGGTGCAAGGAGGTGGTCTATTCTACCGAGGGGCATATGCTCCCGATCGAGAGTGCGCTGATCGTGGCCAGGGAAATCGACGCATTCCTCGCCGATCCTCCCTCTTACTGACCTTCGCTCGTGACTCCTCCGAAGGACGAGACTTCATGTTCTGGTGACGAAGCGCCATAGGCCGCGCCAAGATACGGGCGGTGAGGCGGATCAAAGGCCGCTTCTGCGGATAGGCGACAAGCGGACGCAGGCCATTGGCGAAGGGCATGATGATGTCTCGCGCCGCCGCGCGTGATGCGCCCACGCCCGCAAAACTTCCCGCAATCAAGCCAGCAACGAGGCTGCGTCGATCGACTTCACTCACAGGCGTCTCTCCACAAGACGGACGGATTTATCGTGCGCCAAGATTTCTGTATATGCTCTTTGCCGGTGCGGACCGCAGTTGCCCAGCCAGCAGTTCTGAAGCAAGGGAGCTATAGGCCATCCGTCTTCAGCGTCTGGTATCGACTTTCTGCGGTCTCGATCCCTTCCTGGAGCAGTGGTCCCAGCAGCCTGTAATGATCAAGATGGCCCGGCGCGTCCGGTCTGTCCCAGCCATGGTCGTGACGAATGCGGCCCAGATGCCCGGACAGGCGGATAGCCTCCGGGTCGATGATTTCGGCAGCGTGGGCGTCCGGCCCCACATAGATGGCATCGGAAACGCAATAAAGTTCGCACATATAGCAGGTCTGGCATTGGTCTAGCCGGGCGATGACAGGAGCGCCTTCTCCTGCATCCAACACATGCGAAGGGCATATGGCGACGCAATCGTTGCAGTTGTCGCACAGGTCTTCGAAGATGTGCGTGATCATGCTGCTGCCTCGGCATATCTTTGCTGCTCCGGCCGTGTCCAGATCATGTCCAGTCCACCGGTCAGCAGCCGCGCACCGCTTCCGGCATCGAGTTCAGGTGCATCGATGCGGACGTGGATGCCACGGCTTTCCCGTCGCGACAGCGCCGCTGCCGTGCACCAGCGCGCCGTGGCGGTCATCGCCGCCGTCTCCCGCAGCGACACGAGCGATAGGCCCTCGGCCCGGCCATGATCGCGGATAGCACGCCAATGCGCGTCAAGCACCTTCAGCGAGTCCGTCAATTGCCGCTCGCTGCGCCAAAGCGCGTGCTGGTAGCCGTTCATGTGATGGTCGATGTCGGCCTCTATCGCCTTGCGGTCGACGGGACGTTCGGCCGCGACCGGATGGATGGCTGCTGAAGCGGCGGATCGCAACCGCTCCATGGTGCGCCTTCTTCCGGCAAGAGCTTCCTTCGCCGCCGCCGCTCCGGCAATTTGTCCCGATGTCAGTGCCCAGGCGCTATTGACCGCCCCGCCGCCACTGATGGCGCCCGTCGCCAACTCGCGCGTTGCCGCATCGCCCGCGGCGAAGAGGCCCGGCACGTTCGTCCGGCAATTCCCGTCCCGAATGCGTAGCCCGCCATTGCCCCTTATCGTTCCTTCGCCGAACAATTTTATCGGCCAACGCTCCTTGAACAGGTCGACACCCTTTCGGACGAAGGGCGGCGGCGTAAAAGGCTGGATGTCGTGCAGGACCGGAGGCAATGCGGACGGCGCGTCGATCAGGTCGGCATAGACCGGCCCCGTCAACAAAGCCGCGCCCAGTGCCTGGAAATGGGCGTGACCGCGGGGAGGCTGGACGATTTCCTCTCCATCCACATCATAATAGCGTGCCGCTCCATAAGGTAGAGTGCGGGTCGATGCCCAGGCGGGCGACACGCTATACTGGATGGAAAACTCCATGCCGGATAGTTCCGCCCCGGCTTCCACCGCCATCAGATAGCCATCACCCGTATTGCCATGACTGCCAAGCAAGCCTGACCGGAACGCGCAGCCGCCCGTCGCCATGATGACCGCGCCTGCCTGTATCTCCCAATCCCGTCCGATCAGCCTGGCATGTCCCCTCGCACCCCGGACCGCGCCGTCGCCGTTCACCAGCAACTGCGTCGCAGGATGATGATCCAGGATCCGCGCGCCCGCTGCCAGAGCATAGGCGCGCAGGGCACGCATATATTCTGCCCCTCGTACGCCGCTATAATAGCGCCCGCCCTTGCCGTCCGATCCGAATGGATAATAGGGGGCAAGCTCCGGCAGGGTGCGCCAGGTGGTGTCGATGACCCGCTCCATCCATTCCGGATCGCCAAGGCCCAGTCCGGCGGCCAACTTCCGCTCGATCACCTCGCGCCGTTTTCCAGGATCAGGCGGCACCCACCAGTGGTTGGGGCCACCCGTCGCCGTAACTCCGCTGGTGCCGACATAGCTTTTGTCGACCATGATGGTGATCGCACCCGTTTTCGCAGCGGCGATGGCTGCCCATGCCGCCGCCATGCCGCCGCCGATGATCAGGACGTCGCACCGATGGGCTTGGATGTCGTTCATTCTGCCGCGATGGCGACGGGCGGTTGGACATGGCGATGCTCCGGCACCGGCAGCCCCAGATGCCCGCGCAGCGTGTCATGCGCATAGTCGCGTCGGAAGAGCCCGCGTTCCTGGAGGATCGGTACGACTTTCTCCCGGAACAAGGCGAAGTCGCGCGGGCGCGTGACGCGCAGATTGAACCCGTCGGCTGCGCGCCCGACGAACCAGCGCTCGATCTCGTTCGCGATCGTTTCGGGCGATCCGACGAAGGGCGAGGTCCACTGGCCGAAGCGATAGGCCGCCTGGCGCAGTGTCAGCTTCTCTTCCGCCGCCACACGGATGACGCGTTCGGCCCCACCCTTGTAGCTGTTGAGCGTCACACCCGACAGGTCGGGGAAGGGCGCGTCCAGATCATATTTCGAGAAGTCATGATAGTTGAAAAGACGCCCGACCTGCGTCAGCAGCTTCTCGACACTCAGCGCCCCTTGCGCCGCATCGGCGATGGCGCGCGCTTCCTCGTCGGTCTCCGCGATCGTCGGAACGAGGCCCGGCATCACGACGATATGATCGGGATTGCGTCCAAGTGCTGCCGCTTGTGCCTTGAGGTCGGCATAATAAGCGCGGCCGCTTTCGAAATCCTGCGATGCCGCGAAGGTGCCCTCCGCAATTGCCGCGCCCAATGCGCGGCCCTCGCTGCTGTCGCCCGCCTGAAAGATCACCGGCTGCCCCTGTCGCGACCGGCCGAGCGCCAGTGGCCCGGCGACCGAGAAATGCGCCCCTTTGTGATCCAACCGGTGCTGCTTCGACTTATCAAGGAAGACGCCGCTTGCCCGGTCGCGTGGGAAAGCGTCGTCCTCATAACTGTCCCACAGGCCTTGAACCACCTCCACGAACTCGCGTGCGCGGGCATAGCGCACGCCATGTTCGAAATGCGCGTCGCGTCCGTAATTCAGAGCCGCGCCTTCAAGACCGGTGGTGACGACGTTCCAGCCTGCGCGGCCCCGGCTGATATGGTCTAGTGACCCGAACTGCCGCGCGACGTTGTAGGGTTCCCAATAGGATGTGGTGAGCGTGCCGACGAGGCCGATGCGCGATGTCGATGCCGCCACCGCCGACAGCAGTGTCAGCGGCTCCAGCCTGTTGAGGAAATGCGGCGCGGTTTCGGGCGTGATGTAGGGAGAATCGACGATGAAAACGAGATCGAACTTCGCCGCTTCGGCGAGGCGCGCATGCTCGATATACCAGTTGATGTCGATACTGGCGTCGCCCGGCAAGTCGGGGTCGAGCCAGCTATGATGATCGGCCCCGACCCCTTCGAGTATCGCGCCCAGATGCAATTGCCGTTTGGCCATGTCGATCCTCCTGAAACTATTGGAGGGCGAGGATAGGGAGTTGGAAAGACCGGGAATAACAAGAGCTGCTCAACCACCGCTGAGTTTGTTCAAAGCGAACATGTGCACGAGTTGGGAATCCAGGCGCTGCATGGGGCGGCTGACCGGTGCGGCCATCCGCCTTCGCCTTGTCGATGAGCGGGTCTTCTAATCCAATCAGCAAAGCTCAACGATTGAGCAGATCTTCTCTCCGGCACAGCAAAGTTCATTATACATTATCTACTAAATTAATAGTGTTTCCGCGAGAGCATAAGCCGTGGGGGTTCAACCGTTCAGATGAGACACTATAGAGGTGCGATCCTCGGCCGGCAGGTCTTGCCGCGTGCCTGATCCTGTGAGTTGCTGCCCTTAGCGCGCCACGCCCAAAGCCTTAGCAAAGAAGGATATAATATGCCGGTCATCAACCGGGCATGGCTGCTCGCGGCCACGGCCCTGCCCATCGTTTCGCTCGCAGCCCTGTCGATAGCGCCTGCGTCGGCCAATGAAACGGCCGTCCCTGCGGAGGGTCCTGATGCGGGCAGCGGTCTTGGCGACATCGTCGTCACCGCCACCCGCAAGGAAACCAGGCTCCAATCCACTCCTGTGGCTGTCAGCGTGATCGACGAGGTCTTTCGCGGCAATCACAATGTCCTGACGACCCGCGATCTCGCCGGGCAGATACCGGGGCTTTACACGCCGCCAACCGGCATTACGCCGCTGACCAATACCTTCTTCATTCGCGGCATCGGCAACAGCGATCCGATCTTCGATCCGACGGTCGGCGTCTATATCGACGACGTCTATCTGCCGCGCGCCATCAATGGCATGTCGGACCTGACGGATATCGAGCGGGTCGAGGTGCTGCGGGGACCGCAAGGCACATTGTTCGGCGCGAACTCGGCCGGCGGCGCGATCCGCTATATCACGCGCGCACCGGGCGACAGCCTCGATCTGAGGTTCGATGCGGGCTACGGCAATTACAAGACCTTCAACGCGCATGCCTATGTCGCCGGTTCGCTGGTGCCGGGCCTGCTGGCCGCCAGCATCGCGTTCGCGCATGACGAGCATGAAGGCTATACGTGGAACCCGTCGCTCCAGCGCCGCGTCAACGACCAGAATACAGATGGAGGGCGCGTCAAACTGGTCTTCACGCCTTCCAGCGGATTGAAGCTCACGCTCTCGGCCGACGGCACGATCGATCATTCGCAGGCTGCGCAATATGTCGCGACCACCTACAATGCGACGAATCCCGCCTTGACCGGCCTGGGTGCCATCACCGGTGGGACTTTGTTCAGTCCGACGCAATTCTCCGCCTTCAAGGACAATGTCAGCTACGCCGGGCGTTTCGGGATCAACCGATCCCATTCCGGGGGTGTCACCGGCCGGATCGATTATGATCTGGACCGCCATCTTTCCGTTCATTCGATCACGGCTTTGCGCGGTTTCGATCAGGATCCGGTCAATTACAATAATGACGGGCAGAATCTGCTCCCCTATAATAGCGCACAGCCCCGCCGGATCGACATCTCGGACAACTACATCGTCTACAAGCAGAAGAGCTTCACCCAGGAACTGCAATTGCAGGGCAACTGGAACCGCTTCGACTTCACCGGCGGCCTTTACTATCTGTTCGAAAATTTTCGCAGCAACCGCATCGGCTATGTCACCGGTCTGCCGCAGTCGGACACTTCGCTGCTCGCTGCACCCTTCGACCAGATCGGCAAAACCATCACCCGCAACTATTCAGCCTATCTACAGGCCAACTATCGTCTGACCGACCGGCTGACCCTGACCGCGGGCGGGCGATACATCACCATACGCCGCGCCTTCGATTTTCAGGGCCTCAACTATGATCTCGACAGCAACCCGATCGATCCATCGCGCTATCCACAGGTTCTGACAGGGGGCGCGATCCCCGCTCTTGGCGTCAACGTCGCCGCCTCCCAGGTCAACTTCACCAACGCAGGGGTGCTCAACAGGAAGACCTGGCATGCGTTCACGCCCAAGGCTGGCATCTCCTATCAGGTCACGCCCGCCATTTTCCTGTTTGCAAGCTATTCGAGAGGCTTTGACGCAGGCGGATTCAACAATCGCGCCCTCAATCTGGCGACCGCGCTGCCCTATGCACCCGAAACGGTGAACACATTTGAGGGCGGCTTCAAGAGCGACTGGCTGGACAGTCACCTGCGCGTCAACCTGACGGGCTTCTACAACGACTATAAGAATCTCCAGACGGCGGTATCGGCCTTCAGCCCGATCTCAGGCACCTATGTCAGCACGCGGGGCAATGCGCCATCGGCGCATACCCAGGGCTTCGAACTGGAGACGTCCGCACAGCCTGTCGATAATCTGTCGCTGGCGTTGAACGTTACCTACCTCAAGACACGGTTTGACGACTATTCGGCGCCGGCCCTCGGAACTATACCTGCCTACAACTACACCGGCAAAGCGTTTTCGGGACAGCCGGAATGGCAATATTTCGCCTCGGCGGATTATGGCATCCCGATCGGCGGGGTCGGCACGATCAAGCTGGGCGGTAGCATCAACTGGCAGACATCCTATTTCTCCGACCTGCTCAACAGCCCGCAATATCGCATCGGTGACAAGCATTTCGTCAATGCTTTCATCGGCTTCACCACCGCGGACCGGCGGTGGGACTTCACGCTGACCGCTCGCAATGTCGGTAACGCCTTCTATTTCTCCGCTCTGGCTCCGGTCGGCACTCCACTCAGAGCTGGCCCCTTTGCGGGAACGCAGCTCGTCCAGGGCGCGCAAAATGCGCCCCGGACCATCTTCTTCAAGGCGGCCTATAAATATTGAAGGATGAGAGCGGTCGGTCCTTCCTCGATCGGCCCTTCCTCGAACTTGCCGGGGAAGCGGGACAGCGCGCCCGCGGGTTCAGGAGGCTCGCGGGTCGGCCCGTGTCGAGATATGTGTGACCATCACTCATGACATATGGTCGCGCGAGACCCTCGGCAACACGGATGCCGCGCAAAAGATGATCCAAATGTCAGCCGAGCGGGCACCTCTCGTGTGGCGGGCGCGAGGATGGCTTCACCAACCTCCGGTCTCGAGCCATTGCGTCATCATGTCCAAGCGGTCGGATCCCCAGAACATTTCGCCATCGATGATCGTTGTAGGAGAGCCGAACACGCCCGCCGCGATGGCGTCGGCGATCTCGTTTCTTAATGCGGCCTTGATGGTCTCCGACTGAAGAGCCGCTCTTGCATCATGCTGCGGCAACTCCAGTTCCCCGATGATGGCGAGCACTGTATCGATTTCCGAAATGTCATGGCCTTGCGACCAGTGCGCCCGATAGAGGGCGAGGACAAGATCTTCGGTCCTCTGAGGAGCGGTGTCGCGGACCCAGAGTGTGGCACGCGCGGCGACGACGGATGAGAAGGTGAAGACGGGGGCCTCCGCTATGCCAAGACCATGATAGCGCAGGCTGCGCGGCAGGTCGCGGCGCAAATAATCGCCCTTGAGCGGCGTTTCGAGTAAGGGGGGAAGGCCCATCGTATCGACGACGGTCGCCTTGAGAAGAAAGGGGTGCCAACGAACGCCGCGACCGAATCGGCGCGCCAGCGTTCCGATCCGCTCCGCGCCGATCCAGCCGAACGGTGAAATGAAATCGAAATAAAAATCGATGGAATCCTGATTGCCGGTGTTTTCCGCTTTTGCCATCTGCGCTAGTCTCCTGCCGCTTCGTTGAGCAAAAGATCGCGCAGCGCGAATTTCTGGACCTTGCCTGATGCGGTTTGCGGAAAGCTTTCGAGGAAGTGCCAGCGCCGGGGCACCTTGTATCCCGCCAGATGCTTGCGGCAGAAGGCTTCGAGATCGGTGGGGCGGGAAGCCTTGGGGTCATAGAGGCGGATACAGGCGGCGACCGTCTCTCCCCAGTCATCGTCGGGCATCCCGACCACGGCGACGTCAGCGATGGCGGGATGGGTGATGAGGACATTCTCGACCTCGCGAGGATAGATGTTTTCCCCGCCGCGGATGATCATGTCCTTGAGCCGCCCGAGTACGCGACAATAGCCCTGTTCGTCCATACTGCCAATGTCGCCGCTATGCAGCCAGCCTTCGTCATCGATCGTCGCCCTGGTGGCGTCCGGGGCATCGAAATAGCCGGTCATGATACCATATCCGCGCCCGCAAATCTCGCCGGACCCACCGATCGGCAGGATCTCACCCGTGGCGGGATCGACGATCTTGACCTCGGTATGGGGAAGGGGCTTGCCAACGCTTTCCTGCCATCCGGCATGCTGGTCGCGGGGCAGGGTGTGGGTGAGATAGGGCGACGCCTCCGTCTGGCCGTATCCGATGGTGACATCCACGTTCGCCAGGCTTTCGGCGCGCCTGACCAACTCGGGGGAAACCGGAGCGCCGCCCAGGGCGACCAATCGCCAGGACGACAGGGCGCGAGGATGTATTTCCTGTTCTTCCAGCATGCGGATCAGCATAGTGGGAACGCAAAGCATGATCGACCCTTTCTCCTGCTCGAATAGGTCCAGCATGTGGGCAGGATGATATTCGGGCGGTAGCACCTGGGTTCCGCCGGTCTGGAGCGCGCCCAGCGTGGCGAGCCCGCACCCCGCGGTATGGAATAGCGGCATGGGGTTGATCCATATGTCCCCGGCATCTGCGCCGAGAATTTCTGCGAACAGGCGGCCGTTATTGCTCAACCCCCTATGGGTGAGACACACGCCCTTGGGAAAGCCGGTCGTGCCTGACGTGTATTGGATTTGCGCGATGTCGTCTGGGGAGACATGCGGCAGTGCGCCGCCTGAAGCGTTCGACAGGAAGTCCCTCCACGAGGACAGGTGGACGACAGTGCCGCATTCCGGAAGATCATGCATCACCCCGCTGAGAACATCGCCAAGTCGTCGTCCCCGATATTCGTCCTGAACGATGATGCCGCGCGCGCGCGACTGCTTCAGGACATGGGCGAGTTCATGTTCAAGATAGGCGGGGTTCACAGTGACGAGAACGAGGCCCGCCAATGCCGCGCCAAATTCCACCAGCACCCATTCGGGGCTGTTGCTGCCCCAAATCGCGACATGCTCGCCCGGCCTGAAATGGGTGAGCAGGGCGCGCGCCACCTGTTCCGCCTCGGCGGCGAGTTCCCGGAACGTCCATCGACGCTGTGACGCTCTGTCGGGTTGACCATCGATCAGGGCGATTCTGTCGCCATAGGATGTTGCCGCTCGGTTCAGGGCGTCACCGACCGTCCCCTCGATCAGGACGGCAGTCAGATCAGCCGTATAGCAAGACGAGGACAGCGTTTTTCGGGCCGTGGCGGCAGAGGGCATGATGGCGTCCTTTCCGGTCAGATCTTTCCGCTCCGGCTCACTTTTGTCACGAACAACTGGCCGGCTGATATATCAAATATACAAAAATATTCATATAATGCAATAATCCCCATTGGATCGCCAGCCTGGTCCGCACGGGATATGGGGAGCTCATCCACGTTTCCGTCTATTTCAATATATGCACAAATTCATATATTGACCTATCGTGAGGGTGTTGGTACGAACGCCCCATTCAAGAAGATGGCTTGCAGCGGCCACGCTGAAGGAGGGAATATGATTAACCGACGCTCGCGCACCCCTTTTCAAACCGGCCCCCTGCGGCGGCTCGGCCTGTGCAGCGCACTCTCCCTCGTCATGCCCGCGGTCGCTTTCGCTCAGGGTGGAGCTCCCGCCGTGCCCCAGGAAGATGGAGGGCTTGGGGAAATCGTGGTGACGGCGCAAAAGCGCGAGCAGAAGCTACAGGACGTCGGACTGAGCGTTTCGGCTTTTGATGGCGCCGCGCTCGACAATGCGGGCGTGAACGCGGTGACGGATCTGGCCAAGGTCGTTCCGGGCCTGGACATCACCCCCAGCCCGAGCGGAACGCCGGTCTATACGCTTCGCGGCGTGGGCTTCTTCGAAAGCACCCTGAGTGCCGCGCCCGACGTTGCGCTCTATATCGACCAGTTGCCTCTTGCGGTTCCGGCGTTCGGTGCGCTCACGGCGTTCGATCTGGAGCGCGTCGAAGTGCTCAAGGGCCCGCAGGGCACGCTCTTCGGCACCAACGCGACCGGCGGCGCGATCAACCTCATCGCAGCCAAGCCCACCAACGATCTGGATGCCGGTATCGAGCTCGGCTTCGGGAGTTTCAACACGATCCGTGGCGAGGCGCACATCAGCGGGCCGCTGTCGGACACGCTGAAAGGGCGTATCGCGGTCAAGGTCAGCCAGGGCGACGAATGGCAATATAGCTATACCCGCAGGGACAGGCTCGGCAAGACCGATGAACTTGCCGGCCGCATCCTGCTCGACTGGCAACCGGGCGAGGGGATGGGCTTCGTCCTCAATCTCAACGGCTGGCTGAACAAGTCCGATCCGCAGGCGCCGCAGCTCGCGCGGCAAACCACGCCCGCGGACCTTCAGGCTCCCGTCGGCTCCGTCACCTTCGGCCAGGTGGTTCCTCCCGATTTCGCCCTGCTTCTCATTCCGGGCGCGCCCGACAACAACCGCGCGGCGAACTGGGACCCCGATTACCGGCCCTATCGCGACGACCGCTTCTACCAGACGGCGCTGACGGCCAATATCGACCTGTCCGACACGATCACCCTCACGTCCTTGACCGCCTACAGCAATCTGCGTCAGCGCAAGGCGTCCTCCTATTCTGGCACGGATCTTCCGGCCTTCGAGCAGGCCGCAAACCCCGCCCACGCCAACGACTTCAGTCAGGAGCTTCGGCTTGCCGGCAACGATGTCGGGTCGGGGCTGCGCTGGATGGTCGGCGGCAATTATCAGCGCACGGCCAGTTATGAACGGATCGATGCAATCTATCCGTTTGCATCGACCGGTTTTCGCGATGGCTTTACCGCCAACACGCTCGATACGCGCCAGGTCTTCAAGCAGTGGGCCGTGTTCGGTAACATGGAATATGACCTCAGCGAGCGGCTGAAGTTGAAGGCCGGCATCCGCTATACCGATTCCAGCCGGACGGCGGCCAGCCGGGTTTACGACACGCCGGGCTATGTCGAACCTATCCCCGGCGCGCTCGGCCTGACGGACTTTTTCAATGTCCTCATGCCGGCGGTCTATGTGCCGCTATTCTGTCCCGGTGTCACCTATGCTCCCGTGATTCCGGGGCAATCGGTGTCGGTCGATCCCAACATCTGTGTATCGGGCACGTATAAAGCCAAGCTCAAGGAAGATAATGTCCCCTGGAGTGTCGGCATCGACTTCAAGCCCAACGACGACTTGCTGATCTATGCCAACATATCCCGGGGTTTCAAGGGCGGGGCGTTCCCACTGGTGAATGCCGCCAGCCAGGAGCAATTCTATCCTGTCCCGCAGGAGAAACTGACGGCCTATGAACTCGGCTTCAAATCCAACCTGCTGGGCAATCGCGTCGTGTGGAATGGGGCGGCATTCTATTATGACTATGCCAACAAGCAGGCGCGCGGCAAGACGGTGGATCCGCTGTTCGGTGCCCTCGAAAAGCTGGTGAGCATCCCCAAGTCCCGTATCTGGGGCGCGGAGATGGACATGACGCTGGTGCCGACGCGTGGCCTGACCGTCCGGTTGGCGGGAACCTATCTGAACACCAGGATCAAGACGTTCAACGGCATTGTCGGCGCGCAGAATGTCGGTGGATTGCTGTTCCCGGTCTTCAGTTCGTTCAAGGGCGCTCGTCTGCCGTTCGCGCCGGAGCTGGCCGGATCGGCAAGCCTGGATTATGTGTTCTCCCTGACCGGGACGGTCGAAGCGTTCCTGGGCGGGGGCGTGCGCGCGCAGACGAAGAGCTACGGTTCTCCGCAACTGGGCGGGCAGGACAAGAAGGACGCGACGATCAACGGCTATGCGACGCTTGATCTTCGGGCCGGCGTGCAGGCTCCCGACGAGCGCTGGAAGCTGTCGGTCTGGGGCCGGAACGTCACCAATAGGCACTATTGGACGAACAGCCTGCGCGCGTTCGACACTATCGTCCGCTACACGGGCCGTCCGTCCGAATATGGTGTAACGTTGGGCTATAAATTCTGAGCGTGATCGCGCCATTGTGCGCGCATGGGCAGGAAGACAGGAAAGAGGAGAGTTCGGATATGGATGGTGGCACAGGCATTCCGGTGCGCGACACGATCCTCTGGGTCGATGACACGGGGGAAGCGGATCTGCCGCCGATCCTGTGTCTCCACTCTCTCTTTCTGGACGGGCGGATGTTCGACGCGCTCGTCCCTGCGGCCAAGGGGCGATTCCGGGTAATCCGTCCGGACTTCCGCGGGCAAGGCAGCAGCGCGCCCTCTACCCAAGCTGTGGTGACCATGGATTGCTGCGCGGATGACATGATCGCCCTGATCGAGACACTGGGGTTGCCGCCGGTTCATCTGATAGCGGCGTCGATGGGCGGGGACGTTGCGGTTCGGATCGCGGCGCGCCGACCGGATCTGTGCGCCTCCATGGTGATGATGGGGTCGTCCGTGCGCGGTGAGCCGGACGATCAGAAGGCCCATTTCACGGACCTGCTGGACCGGACCTATGCCACCGGCTTTGTCGGTGGCGATCTGGACATGATGATGTCCATCATGTTCGGCGCGACAACCCGGTCGAATCCGGAAAAGCAGGCGATGCTTGACCACTGGCGCCTGCATATCGGACGGCTTGCCCCCTCTACCTGGGCCGCCATGCATGGCGTGGTGGAGCGGCCCAGCGCGGTATCGCTGCTTCCCCAGGTAAAGGCGCCGACGCTTGTCTATCTGAGCGACGAGGATGTCGCGCGTCCGCAGGAATGGACGCATGAAGTTGTGGACAATATTCCCGGCGCCAAGCTCGCAAGGCTCGAAGGGGTGGGACACAGCCCGATCCTAGAGGTGCCGGACGTCGTCATCCCATCAACGCTTGATTTCATGGCCAGCGCTCAGCGCGCTCTCGAAACACGGCCCGCTCCTGCTGGCGCTTGATCCCGGAACACAGAGAGGAACTGCCCGATGAGCTTCGACAATTTCGTGATGACCATCAACGGCTGGAAAGTCACCGGCGGCGCTGGCCTCGACGTGCTGAATCCCGCGACGGAGGAAGTCATCGCCACGGTGCCGGACGCCAGCAAGGCGCAGCTCGATGAGGCGGTGGCCGCCGCGAAGGCGGCCTTTCCCGCATGGGCGGCGCTCTCCATGGACGATCGGCGCAAGAAAATTCTCGCGATCGCCGGTCGATTGCAGGAAAACAAGGCCGAGCTGGCCCGGATCTTCACCGCCGAGCAGGGGCGTCCCCATGGCGGCGCGGAATGGGAAGTCGATGCAGCCTCTCAATGGTGCCATGGCGTGGCCCAGTTCGACCTGCCCGTCGAGGTGATCGAAGACAGCGAGGAACGACGGGTCGAGGTGCGTCATACGCCCATCGGTGTCGTCGGTGCGATCGCGCCGTGGAACGCGCCTTTGCTCATGGCGATCTGGAAGATGGCGCCGGCGCTGCTGGCGGGCAATTGCATGGTGCTCAAGCCATCGCCCTTCACGCCGCTGACCACGCTGAAGCTCGGTGAACTGCTGCTCGACATCCTGCCGCCCGGTGTGCTCAACATCGTTTCCGGCGGCAATGAGCTGGGACAGTGGATCACGGACCATCCGGATATCGGCAAGGTCTCCTTCACCGGGTCCACGGCCACCGGCAAGCGCGTGATGGAGAGCGCGGCCAAGACGCTGAAACGGGTGACGCTGGAACTGGGCGGCAACGATGCCGCGATCGTGTTGCCCGATGTCGATCCCAAGGCGATTGCGCCGGCTTTGTTCTGGGGCGCGTTTTTCAACAGCGCGCAGGTGTGTGTCGCGATCAAGCGCCTCTATATCCACTCCAGCATCTATGACGCGGTCGCGCGCGAGCTGGTCGAGTTCGCCAGGACCGTGACCGTCGGTGATGGTTCGCAGCAGGGCGTCGATCTCGGCCCCGTCCAGAACAGGATGCAGTTCGAAAAGGTCAAGGATTTGCTCGATGACGCGCGTGCCAATGGGCAGAAATTCCTGCTGGGCGGCGAAGTGCCGGATGGCCCAGGCTATTTCATTCCGGTCTCGATCGTCGACAACCCGCCGGAGAAATCGCGCGTGGTGACGGAAGAGGCCTTTGGCCCGGTGCTGCCGTTGCTGAAATATGATGATCTGGACGATGTGATCGCGCGCGCCAATGACAGCGAGTCCGGGCTGGGTGGATCGGTCTGGTCCAACGATGTCGACAAGGCGCGGGAGATCGGCCAGCGTTTGCAGACCGGCACCGTCTGGATCAACGAGATGTTCGCATTCCTTCCCAACGCGCCCTTTGGCGGCCACAAGCAGTCCGGCGTGGGTGTGGAGCACGGGATGGAAGGCCTGCTGGAGTTCACCAACACGCAAACCATGACGAGCAGAAAATTGACCCCTGCCGCATGAACGCCCGCTGCCCCAGTGCCCGCTACCCTAATGACTGTGAGATAGAAACATGACGCATGAGGTTTCTCCCGCGGTATCGGAATTGTTGAAGGATTCTCCGAAGAACTGGGGGAAATGGGGCACTGGCGACGAAGTCGGCGCGCTCAATTATCTGGGGCCGCAGCAGGCGCTCGCCGCCCTGGGCTCCGTGCGATCCGGCAAGGTGTTCACCTTGCAGTTGCCCATGGCGGATCCCAAGGGCGATCCGGTATGGCCGGGCCGCAGGAGCGCCGAACGCAGCCAGGTGATCGATGAGGGGCACTGGCTGTGCGGCAAGGCTCCCCAGTTTCCTGGCGGCCAGCATTATGCCGACGATATGATTTCCGCCTATCTCCAGGGCTCCACGCAATATGACGCGCTGGGTCACGTCTGGTATGACGGGCAACTCTACAACGGATATGATGCCAGATCGACCATCGGCGGCCTCGACAAAGCCAGTGTGCAGCCGATCGGGGAAAAGGGCGTTGTCGGGCGGGGCGTCCTGCTCGACATGGCCCGGCTGCGCGGCAAGGAGTGTCTCGACAAGGGCGAGACCTTCACGCACGAAGATCTGCTGAAAGCGGCGGAGGTGCAGGGCACGGAAATCAGCAAGCGCGATATCGTCGTCATCCGGACCGGCTTCCTCGAATCCTTTTACCGGCTGGGCGCCGACGAATTCTACAAGGACTTCATAGAGCCGGGCCTGACCTATTCCCCCGAGTTGGTCGACTGGTTCCACAAGATGGAGATTCCCAATCTGGTGACGGATACCATCGCCAACGAGGTCACCGTCGACCCTGTAAACGGTGCGTTGCTCATCCTTCATGGAGCGCTCATGCGCAATCTGGGTGTGACGTTCACGGAACTGGCGGGGCTGGGCAAGCTGGCTGCGGATTGCGCCGAGGACGGCCAGTGGGATTTCCTCTATGTCGCAGCGCCGCTCAAGGTCGTGAACGGCACCGGGGCACCGGTCAATCCCGTCGTCATCAAGTAAAAGCCGAATGAACCCGTTCGCCGCTCGCGCGAAAGACGCGGGCGGACGGATAGCCGGAGAACCCCTATGTCAGACATGGAACATGATCGTCCTGGAACTCGCCCCGTCGCGATCGTCACCGGGGGCTTGCAAGGGCTGGGCCTGGGCGCCGTTCTGGAACTGGGCAAGTCGGGGTTCGATGTGGCGATCGTGGACCTGCCCGATGCGCCCGTCATGCCGGCCGAGCTTTCACAGGTCGAAGCGGCAGGGGGACGCTGCCGCTATTATCAGATGGACATCAGCGATCTGGCGCGTCACGGCCCCGTGCTGGATGCGATCGATGCCGATTTCGGCAGGCTCGACTGCCTCGTGAACAATGCCGGCATTGCGGCGCGCCCCCTGACCGATCTGCTGGAATTGCAGCCTGATGCGTTCGACAAATCGATCGACATCAACCTGCGCGGCACATTTTTTCTGACGCAGGCCTTCGCGAAGGCGCTGCTGTCGGCGGGGAAGGCTGCGCCGGAAAGCTACAAGTCGATCATCATCATAACGTCCATAGCCGCCGAGCTTTCCTTCACCGACCGCTCGCAATATTGCGTCACCAAGTCGGCCCTGTCCATGGTCACCAGGCTCTTCGCGGCCCGGCTGGGCGCAGCCGGAATCCATGTCCACGAAATCCGGCCCGGTTTGATGGAAACGCCGATGACTGCAAAGGTCGGAAACGATACGATCGCCAGGCTGATCGCGGACGGCGTCGTGCCTCTTCCCAGGCAGGGGCAACCGGAGGATGTGGGCAAGGCCGTGGCGGCGCTGGCGGCGGGCGCGCTCCCCTACATGACCGGCCAGCCGATCTGGACGGCGGGTGGGCTCAACATTGCGCGGATTCTGTGAGCGCAGGCGAAAGTTCATTAATTGAAAAAATGCGTTCTCGGAACAGGGCATTTGTTCTAGAGCAGGGGTATGGACAACAATTACACGTTGCAAACCGTAGAACGCGCGATCGCCTTCCTGGAATATGTGGCGAACGCAGCAACGCCGCCGAATATCAAGGATGTTTCGGCTGCCCTGAACCTCAACATCACCACCTGCTATCATCTGCTGCGAACGCTCGCGGCCAAACAGTATATCGAGCGCAATGAGCATGGCGGGCTGGAATTGGGGGGCGGTGTCGAGGTGCTGATCCGCGGTTATCAGCGTTTTCAGGATATCGAGAAGTCCTTGTCCGAAATCGTCAAGCGCCTTGCGGCGGAGACGATGGAAAGCGCGGTGTTCTCGCGCCGGGAGGACAATAATGTGGTCCTCAAGCTGCTTGTGGAAGGGTCGCATCGGCTCCGGGTTTCGGGTTTGAGCGTCGGTCTGCGGGGCAACGAGCATCAGCGAGCGTCCGGCAAGGTCGTGCTGGCGCATCTCGATCCCAAAACCCGCGCGGCGATGTTGGACGCCAGCGTCTCCCCATTGCCGGAAAAGCAGCGCAAGGGCGTCGTCAAGACGCTTGAGAAGGAGTTCCCGCAGATCGTGGAACGCGGCTGGGCCTCCGACGAACAGACCGAGCAGGGAATCATCGCCATCTGTGCGCCGCTCTTCGATTCGTCCGGTGCGATTTTCGGAGCGATCGGTATCGTGACGCCGACCTTCCGGCTCGAAAACGCACGTGAAAAATTCTTCAGCGCGATCCAAAATGCGGCAGCCGATGCCAATGCCCTGCTGAAAAACATTCCCGCAGGTTAGCGGTTCGACCGCTTTCTTGCCTTCCTGACGCGTGTCTGTCCGATCCCGGTCGTATTTCCGACCGTGGCGTGCCGCGTCGGTGGCGCCGGATGTGACGCCGAAGCCGCCTTGCGCAGCGGCACGATGAAGGGCCGATCGCTTCTCGGTTAACCGTGCCCCGCGCGTCGGTCGTCATCGCGACCGCCAAGCTCGATTCCTTTGAGCAGCAGGCCTGCGCCGCCGCCGCTATCCCCGGTGTATCCCGCAAAGATATTTCATTATATGAAATAATTCATTATTTCCATGTGACACTTTACAGCCTGCATTGCCTGTCATATAATGCAATAAAATCAAATAATGAAATAAAGGATGTTGCATGGCTGATAGTGTTGCAGACGCGATAGCCGACGCGCTGGTGCGCCACGGCGTCAAAAGCGTTTTTGCGCAAAGCAACCCGACGGCGCTGATGCTGGCGGTGGAAAAGGCAGGCATTCGCCAGCTTCTGTATCGGACTGAGAATGCGGCGGGCGCCATGTCCGACGCCTATTCCCGCGTTTCCGGTCGCATTGGTGTGGTTGCTGCGCAGAACGGTCCGGCGGCGTCGCTGATGGTGGCCCCGATGGCGGAGGCGTTGAAGGCGTCCGTCCCCATGCTGGTCCTGGTGCAGGAGGTGCCCGCATCGCAACGCGATCGCAATGCCTTTCAGGAATATGATCATTTCGCCCTTTTCGCCGGGTGCGCGAAGTGGATCCGCAGGTTGGACGATCCTGATCGCGCCGCGGAATATGTCGATCTCGCGATGATTGCCGCCAACAGCGGACGCCCCGGACCGGTGGTTCTGCTGCTGGCCAAGGACATGCTGATGCAGCCGTCCCATCCCAGGACGACGGCACGCAAGCAGGATCTTGGCAGCTTCCCGCTGGACAGGCCGCGACCGGAGGGTGCCGCCGTTCAGCAGGCGGCTGCGTTGCTGGCGACCGCCACGTCGCCGATCGCGATCGTCGGGGGCGGTGTTCACGGCGCGCAGGCGACCGCAGAGCTGGCCGCGCTGATCGATGTCGTCGAAATTCCCGTGGCGACGACCTTCATGGGCAAGGGCGCGGTGGACGAAACCCATCCGCTGTCCATGGGCGTCGCGGCCAATATCGTCGGCAAAAATGGTCCGGCCGCCGCGCATCGTGGTTTGATGCGGGATGCCGATGTCGTCCTGTTCATCGGCACGCGCACGAACGAGAACGGCACGGATGCCTGGTCGCTGACCTCGCCCGATGCGACCTACATCCATATCGATGTCGATCCGCAGGAAATCAGCCGCAATTATGAGGCCGTGCGACTGCTGGGCGATGCGCGCTCGGCGATTGGCGATCTGACGGAGGCGCTCAAGGCCCAGGACTTGACGAAGCGCCGGAGTGCGGCGGTACCGCTCAAGGCCGCCATCGTGCAGGCACGGGAAGAGCGGCTCGAGGCGATCGCGCCGGAGCTCCAGTCCGATGAAAAGCCTTTGTTGCCGCAGCGGCTGATGGGCGATCTCGATGCGCTGCTGACGCCGAACGACATCGTCGTTGCCGATGCCAGCTATTCGTCCGTATGGGTGACGGCCTATCTGACCGCGCGGGCCGCCGGGCAACGCATGCTCACGCCGCGCGGACTGGCCGGTCTCGGGTGGGGCCTGCCCTATGCGATGGGCGCCAAATTGGCGCGTCCGGACGCGAGGGTGGTTGGCATTGTCGGTGATGGCGGTTTTGCCCATGTGTGGGCCGAATTGGAAATGGCCGTTCGTGAGGATATTCCACTCACGCTTATCGTGCTCAACAATTCCCAGCTCGTGATGCAGAAGCATGGCGAAGCACTAGGCTTTGGTCGCACGACAACCGGGATCGGTTTTGTCGAGGTCGATCATGCCGCGGTCGCCCGCTCTGTCGGCGCTGAAGGCGTAAGGATCGAGGAGCCCGCCGATTTCGCCCCGGCGCTTGAAAAAGCCATGAATTCGGGGAAGGTCACTGTGCTCGATGTCATCAGCAGTGCCACGGCGATAGGGCCGCTGCGCATCTTTGATGGACAAGAGGAAAAGATGGATATCGAGCCCGCGCCACGCCCGTCGCGCCCGTTAGAGCAGGCGTGAGGAGTCAGGCATGAGCAATGATGAGCCAGCGGCTGTGGCGGAAAGGGAGGTGAGCCTGCTCGCGTCCCTGCCATCCGGGTTGTTTATCGGCGGACGCTGGATCAAGGCCGTCGAGGGCCGTTCGTTCACGGTCCATGACCCGGCCACGGGCGCTCCGCTAGCGTCGGCCGCTGACGCATCGCCATTGGACGCGATGGACGCACTTGCTGCCGCCGATCGGGCGCAGAAGGGCTGGGCAGGGCAAAGCACCCGCGCGCGCAGCGACATCTTGCGGCACGCCTTTGACCTTCTGATCGGGCGGGCGGACGATTTTGCCCTGTTGATTTCGTTGGAAATGGGCAAGTCGCTTAAGGAGGCGCGAGGCGAAGTCGCCTATGCGGCGGAGTTTCTGCGCTGGTTTTCCGAAGAGGCAGCCCATGTACATGGTCGCTATCAGGTGGCGCCGAACGGCGGTTTGCGCCACCTGATCAGCAAACGGCCGGTTGGGCCATGCCTGCTCATCACGCCATGGAATTTCCCCTTGGCCATGATCACCCGAAAGGTGGGACCAGCCGTCGCCGCGGGTTGTACCATGGTCCTGAAGCCGGCCGAACTGACGCCGTTGACGTCCCTGCTGTTCGCGTCGCTCATGCAGGAAGCCGGGCTGCCCGACGGCGTGCTCAATGTCGTCACGACGACCCGGTCGAACGACGTGATGATGCCCTTGCTTGCAGACAAACGGCTGAAGAAAATCTCCTTCACCGGATCGACACGGGTGGGGCGCATATTGTTGGCGGCCGCGTCCGCCAACATCCTGCGCACGTCGATGGA
The DNA here is from genome assembly GCF_002795205.1 of Sphingobium sp. LB126. Taxonomy (NCBI): domain Bacteria; kingdom Pseudomonadati; phylum Pseudomonadota; class Alphaproteobacteria; order Sphingomonadales; family Sphingobiaceae; genus Sphingobium; species Sphingobium sp. LB126. The sequence goes on along the minus strand of NZ_NETV01000002.1, from coordinate 944,808 downwards.
GTTGGGGGGTAATGCGCCGTTCCTGGTCTTCGAGGATGCCGATCTCGACGCCGCGGTGGAAGGCGCCATGCAGGCCAAGCTCAGGAATATCGGACAGGCCTGTACCGCCGCAAACCGCTTCTATGTTCATGAGACCCTGGCCGCCGAGTTCACGCGGCGCCTGCACGCGAAATTCTCTTCGCTTCGCATGGGGTGCGGCACCGATGAAGATGATGTCGTCGGTCCGATGATCAGCGGCAAGGCGCGCGAGGATGTGCACAGGCTGGTCACCGAGGCTATCGAAGACGGGGCGACGCTCATCATCGGCGGCTTCGTTCCCGACGGGCCAGGCTATTTTTATCCGCCCACGATTCTGTGCGACATCAATCCGGCCTCGCGCATCGCCTCGGAAGAGATATTCGGCCCGGTTGCGGCAATCAGCCGCTTCGCGAGCGAGCAGGAAGCGATCGAACAGGCGAACGCGACAGAATATGGGCTCGCATCCTACGCCTATACGCGCGACCTGAGCCGTGCTCTGCGCCTGCAGGAGCAGATCGAGGCAGGCATGTTGGGCATCAATACCGGCCTGATTTCCGATCCCGCCGCGCCGTTTGGCGGCATCAAGCATTCGGGCATCGGAAGCGAGGGCGGGGTCGAAGGAATCGAGGAATATTTGACCACCCATTATGCGGGAATTGGACAAATGGAGGTCGCCTGAAATGCCGGGCCGCGCTCGATGGGCTGGCGCGGACCTGTGGTGAGAGGAAAAGAATATGCCGTTGAATGAAGCAACGCTGCGACGCATCGAGGACTGGAAGGCGATTGCATTTGAATTCGCTCCCCTGCTGATGGAGGAAGCCGTCGATCCGGCCGTCGTTGCCGACCTGCGCAAGCGCTACAATGATTTTCTGGCCCGCGATCCGGCGCCAGAGGGAGTTCGTTTTTCCGAAGTGGATATGGGCGGCGTGCGCGGCGTTCTTGCGACGCCCGAGGGAGCGAAGGACAATCGCACGCTACTCTACCTCCATGGCGGCGGGTATTTCAGCGGTGGGCCGGACGGCTATCATGGTATAGTCGGCCATTATGCGAAAATGCTGGGGGCCCGCGTCTACATGCCGGACTACCGCCTAGCGCCCGAACACCGCTTTCCCGCGCCGCTGGACGATAGTCTCACCGCTTACCAATGGCTGGTCGACACGGTAGGTGATGCGCGCCACATTGCCATATCCGGGGATTCCGCCGGTGGCGCGATGACCGTGTCCCTGATGGTGCGCGCGAAGCGCGCGAGCATTCCTCTCCCGGCAGGTGGCGTTGCGATCTCGCCATGGTGCAATCTGGAGATGAATAACCCGTCCTACCGGACGCGTGACGGCATCGATCCGCTCTGCACGCGGGACATACTGGTGCTGATGGCCCGCGCCGCCCTTGGATCGATCCGGCCCAACGATCCGGACGCCTCGCCGGTCTATGCCGACGTCCGCGGATTGCCGCCGCTACTCATCCAGATTGGCGAAAGTGAGGTGATGCTGGACGACAGTATCCAGCTCGCCAATCACCTTGCCCAGAATGGCGTGCGCACCAGCCTGGAAGTGTGGCCAGGCATGTTCCACGTCTGGCCGGTCTTTTCCAGCATCGTGCCCGAAGGAAGGCAGGCGCTCGAGAATGGCTGCGCTTTTCTCGACCGCTTGTTTTGACGGTATTTCAATATATGAATTAAATTTGATATTTGATATTTTAAGATAGTTTGTGCTATACTCGCCGAGTGGTGGGGCTTGGGAGTCCGTCGGCGGAACAATGAAAACCCGTCATCTCGACAGGTAGGAAATCGGATTCGGAGCGAGCGGAGGTGCTTCGCAACGTCAGGGTGTGCGCCTTGGCGAACCCTTGGTTTCATCCCGGTTTCCGGTCGAAACCAAAGCCTGGCTGCACGCTCGAGAGACAAGCGAGCGGAGTGACGCAATGAACAGAATGGGAGGATATATGTTGGCACAGCGTAATCACATCAAGGCGTTCGCCAGCCGCATCGGCATGGCGGCGCTGCTCGCGCTCAGTCCCGCCGGGCAGGCGTTTGCGCAAGAGGAAGCCGCCACCGACGATGGCGGCATCGCCGAGATTATCGTCACGGCTCAGAAGCGCGGCGAAAATGTTCAGAAGGTTCCGATCGCCATTACGGCGCTCAGTGGCGATGTTCTGGCGCAGCAGGGCGTCCGCAACAGTCTCGACCTGACCAAATCGGTGCCAGGTCTCCAGATCAACCAGCTATTCCAGGCGTCGAACCCGACGATTTTCCTGCGCGGCGTCGGCGTCAATGACTATAACGCCGCATCGTCCGGTGCGATCGGCATTACAGTCGACGAAGTGTTTCTCAACTCGGGCGTCGGTGCGCTTTTCGCCGTGTTCGACGTTGATCGGGTCGAAGTGCTGAAAGGGCCGCAGGGCACGCTTTATGGCCGCAACACGACCGGCGGCGTCATCAACTATACCACCAAGCGTCCGACCTTTAAGCCGGATTTCTCTGCATCACTGACCGGCGGACGTTTCGACCAGATCTTCTTCGATGCCGCTGGCGGCGGCGCAATCATTCCCGATAAACTCGCGGCGCGCGCATCCGTCACCATCAAGAAGCGCGACGGTTGGGCCGTGAATCTTCAGGATGGCCGCGATATCAACGGCATCAATAGCTATGCCGGACGCCTGCAATTTCTGTTTACGCCGACTGACATGATCGAAATTCATAACAAGATCGAGGGCGGCAAGAGCAAATCGTCGGCGCTGGGGCACCAGTCGCTCGGCACCTTCAATCCCACCGCAAATAGTCCATGCACTGGTCCTGAAATCCTCGCCCGCACGATCTGCGTCAACCCGATCAGCGGTTATCGGGCAAATGAGAATATCGACGAGTTCAACACCGATGTTCTGAACAATTCGGAATCTCTCGTAAACTTTGCCGATCGCTTGCAGATGAGCTGGAAGGGCGACAGCATCAGCGTGACGTCCGTCACCGGTTATGTCTGGAACAAGCGCAAGCTTAATCAGGACCAGGATTACTCGCCCTTTGCCGTCGCCTCCAGCCCGATCTGGACCGAGAAATCCGAACAGTTCAGCCAGGAACTGCGTCTGGCTTCCAATGGCGACGGACCGCTCAAGTGGGTTGCCGGCCTCTATTATCTGCGCGAAACTCTGCACAGTTTGACGGACTTCAGCGTGCTGCGTATGTTCAATCCGAACCCCACACAGCCCTATTTCGATCCCAGCATCCCGGTTGTCTATCTGGAGCGCGATTTCGCCCAACGCACGACCAGCAAGGCCATCTTTGCGCAGTTCGATTATCAGCTTTCCGACAAGCTCACCATGACTGCCGGTCTGCGTTACACCGATGATAAGAAAAAGCTGCGGTTCCAGACCTACGGCGGCCCGGTAAACGCGGACAGCAATTCGCAGGCGCGGTTGACACAGCGCCTCGTCGGCTTCGTCGATTCCGACCCGGCAAGTCTGGCGGTGGATGGCCCGGCTCGACGGGTGACGACGCTCAGAAAGCCGACCTGGCGTCTCGCGCTTGCCTACCAGGCGACGCCGACCGTCAATACCTACGCCAGCTATTCGCGCGGTGTGCGTGCGGGGGGCTATAATACAGGCGCCCTGTTCAACGATCTGGAATTCAACGCGGTCGATTCCGAGGCGATCGATGCCTTTGAAGTCGGCCTGAAGACCGATCTGCTGAACCGCCGTCTACGCTTCAACGCGGCTGCCTTCTATTATGATTACCGCAACATGCAGGTGTTCGGCATTGAAGGAAATCCCAATGGCGGCGTGCCGCTACAGCGGCTGCAGAATGCGGACGCCGAGATTTACGGCGCTGAAGTGGATATCCACGCGCGACCGGTGCGTGGCCTCGACCTGAATTTCGGTGCGGCCTATGTGCATGCCGAATATGCGAAGTTCATGGATGCCATCCGCGGTGATCTCAAGGGCAAGAGCCTCGACAAGGCTCCGCGCTGGCAGTTGACGGGCGGTGCGACCTACAGCACCGAACTCAGTGCGGACTGGACGGCCCGCATCGGTGCGGACTTCTCATACCAGTCCAAGGTCTATTTCAGCCCGAACAATGTTTCGCCTATGATCAGCGAAGGTCGTGGGGAAGTGAACCTGAACGCTGGAATACAGCACAGCTCGGGTTTCGACATCTCTGCCTTCGTGCGCAATGTCGGGAATAAGCGTTACCTCACCGATATGAACGACCTGTCGAGCCTGGGCTTTTATTTCCCGGTGTACAACGAGCCGCGCACATATGGTCTGACGCTGCGTTACTCCATGTAACGTCCGGACGGAATAGGAGCGCGCAATAGAGCGATTTCCAGTCAGATGGGATCATCTGACGGTTAAGAAATCGCGGTAAAAGAAAGAAATAGAGCGGTTTCCGATCTCATTCAATCAGATCAGGAACCGCTCTGATCTCACCTGCGGGTCGGTCTTACGGTCGGCCCGCTTTTCTCCTGGTTGAGGCGACGATATGGAAACCGGTTTCTGGACGTTCGACAGAGCGGAAGCGGTGCGTGCTGCGCTCGACTCTTCGCGCGAGTGGCGTGCAACAGCGAAATATTTTTCGATGGCGATCCGGCTATCCGATGGAATCTCTTCGATCATCTTGGACATTCGGAACGGCGCGCTTTCGACAGTGGGGACGGGTGACAGGGAAACGGCCATGAGCGTGTCCGGTCCACGGAGGGATTGGGAACAGGTGGCGGCAGGCGAACTCGATTGGTTTCAGGCACTGACGCCCGGGTACGGCGTCATGACTGTCGAGGGCGACCCCGTGTTCGTCATGCGCAACGTCAAGATCTTCTGGCTTCTCTTCGATGCCATTGCCAGGAGCGGTGGAACGCGACCGCCGCGGCAGTTTTCCCCCGCGCCTCTGTCCCCTCCGTGCGCGAGGACAGGGCGCTATCTCGAACTGGACGGGACCGACATCTATTATGAAGAGGCAGGCAGCGGCCCTGCAATTCTGTGCATCCATGCGGCAAGTCAGGACAGCCTGATGTATCGTCACGTGCTGGCCGCTCTGTCGGACCGCTATCGCGTGATCGCCGTCGACGCGCCGGGGCACGGTAAGAGCATGATGCCGGAGCGGGGGCCTTTATCGGATTTGACCGCTCATGCCGAATTCAACGAACGCTTTATCGAGCGGCTGAGTCTGGATCGTCCCGTCATCATCGGCTGTTCGATGGGCGGCAATCTGGTACTGGAACTCGCGGCGCGGCGGCCGGGGCGCTACGCTGCCGTCATTTCCTGCGAGGGAGCGGACCATACGCCGGGCCTGGACGATTTCGTTCTCGATATGCTGATGGTCAACGGGCACCAGTTGCTGGAATGCTATTCCCAGTCGCTGACCGGCAAGCGCACCTCACCCGACCGGGCGCGGGAAGTGATATGGCAACTCTGCCGATCCACGCCCGACATCATGCGAGCCGACCTCGGCGGCTATGCAGGGTTCGACAAAAGGACAGCCATGGGCGACATCATCGATCCCACGCTCCTCATTCGTGGTTCGGACGACTGGCTCGTCACGCAGCAACAGGTCGATGCCACCGCAGGCCGCATCGCCGGGAGTGAAGTCGCGATACTGGATGGTACGGGCCATTATCCGATGATCGAGAATCCCGTCGAATTCAATGCCGTTGTCCGCTCGTTCCTCAACCGGCACGTTATCGTCTGACCGCTACGGCCTGTCCGGAGTCGGCAGCGGAATGGCATCGGTCGGTCAAATCAGGGCCGCCCGCCAGCCGGCTCGCTCAAAACTCGTCGGGCTTCGTGGCGATCGTAGCGGCGACCAGCCCCATGCCGGATGATCAGTTGCGATCGGCCATGTTCCGGATGATCCAGTCCATGAAGGTGCGAACGCGCGGTTCGATGAATTTCCTGCTCGGATATATCAGCACGATATTGACCGAGTCATGGATGCCGGGAAGAACCGGGCGCAGGCTGCCCGTTGCGATATGTCGTTCCACCAGAAATTCCGGCAGCAAGGCGATCCCCAGTCCCTGCGCTGCGGCATCCCGGATAGCTTCGCCGCTGTCCAGCCGCAGGCGGCTACGACCGGCTGCCCTGACGACGCTTCCGTCTTCGATCCGCAGGCGCCAGGCCTGTTTTCGCGTCTTGCTGCTGAACAACAGGCATTCGTGCTGGGCAAGGTCCTGGACGGTGACAGGCTCGCCGTGCCGTTCGAGATAAGCGGGCGACGCGCACATCAGAACCTTGTACGAGGCAATGACGCGGGAGATGAGGCGACTGTCAGAATGGGTGACGCCGATGCGTATGGCAAGGTCGAACCCTTCCTCGACGATGTCCACGACCCGATCGGTGAGGGAGACCTCCACCTGCACATGGGGCCAGGCCTCCATATAATCCTTGAGCAGTGGAAGGATGACCAAGCGGCCGAAGGCGTCCGGGATGGTCATGCGCAGCAAACCGCGCGGTGTGCCTGCGTTGCCCGCAACGCTGGATTCCGCCTCGTCCACGGCCGCCAATATCCGAAGGCCATGGTCGTAAAAGGCGCGTCCCTCATCGGTGAGGCTGAGTTTTCGGGTGGTCCGGGTCAGCAGTCTGACCCCCAGTCGTTCCTCCAGGCGGGCAATGGCCTTGCCGGCGGCCGACCGGGTCAGTCCCATTGCCTGTCCCCCGCTGACGAAGCTTCCCGCGTCGGCAATGGCCATGAAGACGAGAATGTCGTTCAATTTGCTACGCGACATCGGATTTTGCGCCTCGTTCGACGATCAAGCGGGGCGCGGATGCCCACCCGGTCCGGTATATAAAAACATGTGCGACAGGCATATGCCCGTCGCACATGATGAACCGGATCGTCAAGAACCGGAAATCGGCGGCTATTGCTCCCCTCAACCGGGTATGCGTACCGTCATCTCGATTTCCAGTTGCAGTTCGGGCCCGGCCAGTGCGGCGACGCCGATGCCCGTCAGGCTCGGCTGGTTCCCGTCGAACAGGGCATGGACGTGCGGCCACAGTTCGCCCAGCCGTTCGTCCGTCAGATCGGTCATGTAGACCCGCGCGATCACGATGTCCTTGGCGGTGGCGCCGACCGCCCGCAGCGCGGCGCGACAGTTCCGTACGACAATCTCGGCCTGTCCGCCCAGCGTGGAAGGGATGGGTTGGCCATCGACGGACCATGCAACCTGACCGGAAATGAAGGCGAGCTTACCCGGCTCCACGATGGAAATCTGCGAATAGCCCGCTGCGCCCGCGTCGGGCAGGGACGGGGGGTTCATACGGCTAATGTCAGTTGTCATCTCAGGTCTCGCCTTGTTATGAATTGCAATCGGATGCCAGAAGTTCGTTTCGCCGCCGCGGCCAATGTACGCGGATTGGCCTGGAGCAGGTTTACGTGCGGCTGTTGACCGGATCGGATGCCTTCGACTCCTCCCGGGCTTGAGCGACGTCTGTTTAGTCGGCAATTCCAAATGCTGATACTGCTAGATGCAAGGCCGCTATATACCCGTAATTGCGCACGCCTCTTCTTATCTCTCTGCTCGGAATCTTCCGTTCGCCAATGCAGGAAGATTAAGCCATTTCTGCTCCGTCCTGTAACGACCTTTTGTCGAATCAGTGTCGAATTAAATTCGACAACGCAACTGCGCCATCTGATGGACGAACAGGCGAGGCACACCGCCTCGATCCGCCGGGAAGCGGGGAAGAGAAATATCTTGCCTGGGCGAGGGGGCGTTTCGCAAAGACCCGAGCGAGCTGGAGACCCGCAAAAACCGGGTAATTTCTGGCGAAGCGGGCTGGTTTGATGACGTCGAGGCTTCGGGGCGCAAGAACGGCATCGTTCGGAGCGATTTCCACGATGCCTGGCGTTGTTTTCGCCGGTTTGGCTGGCTTGCAGACAGAGTCAGCCCCTGCATTCCCGGCGTTCGTGGAAGATCAGGCGGTTGAAGTTGTAGGCCAGGTTGCAAAGGGTCAGTTTTGCCTCAGCGCGGGCCAGGCCGATGGTGCGGATGAACAGGTTGAACCGGTTCTTCTGATGCGCGAAGACATGCTCGACATGTGCACGGATCGAGGATTTGGCGGCATTGGCCCGTGCGGTTGCCTTCGACATCGGCTTGCCCATGGGTTTGCGGCGATGAATGCGGGACGTGAGCATCTGATCCGACAACCACTTCTCGTTGCGCCTGGATCGATAGGCACTGTCAGCCCATACCTCGGAACTGGTATTGTCCGTGCTGACGACCTGTCGGAGAAGACGCCCGTCCGCCGCTGACGCCGAAGTCACCGCCATGCCTCGGATGAAGCCGAAGCGTCGGTCGATGCTGATGTGAGATTTATAGCCGAAGACCGGCAGGGCGATCATGGGGAGCGGCGTCCCATCCGCCCGATACCGAACTTTCCCGCCGACCTTGAGGGTCCAGCGGGCGTCGGTATCTTTCTGTGCTGCCTTGTTCGGCTCGTCCGGCCAGATATCTCTGGCGCTCTTGCCCGACTTGATCGCTTCACGTTCGCCCTCGGTGTTCCGCTGTCTTGGTGCAGGCACCAGCGAGGCGTCCACGATCTGCCCGGACATTGGAATGTAGCCCTTCTTCTGGAGTTGCCAGTCAAAGGCCTTCATCACCCGCTTGAGCGTTCCCGTCTCGGTCAGGCGATTGCGAAAATGCCGGATCGTGTTCTCATCCGGCGTGCGATCCCCAAGCGACAGTCCCAGAAACCGTAGCCAACTCAGCCGATCGCGGATCATGAACTCCATCCGGGCGTCTGATAGATTATGCTGCGCCTGCAGGATCAGGGCCTTGAACATCATCACCGGATCGAAGGGTGGGCGTCCGCCTTTGGCTCCATCGCCATAACCAAGTCCTTCGACCAGCCACGCCCGGAAATACTCGAAATCCACCGTCTCCTGCAAAACCTCAAGCGGATCGCCCTCCTTGCTCAATGCCTCAAGGTGATCGCTCAAACTGAACAGGGACTTGGGATCCATAGCTGGCCTCCGTGATCGCGCGCCCTCAGTGAATCATTATAGCCGTCCAAACGCTACCGGTTTTTGCGGGTCTCCAGCTTGCGGAAAGCGGAAAATAGTCGGTTGGCGCCATGATTGACGGAAAGCCCGTCACGGGTTCATCTCTTGAATGGCTCTAAGCGTTATACGCGGGTTGCGCCAAGGAAAATTGCGCTCAATGGGGTTCGGCCAGACCATGCCCGTGTCCGGACAGGACGGCATCGACTTGGGCATTTCCGCTTTGCGGCACGATATCCCCGATCCGTGATGTGATGCCCTCCCAATTTTCCCGTATCTGGCCGATGTCCATGACCTGGTTCTGATATTTCATGCCTTGGGTCATTGTGACGTTAGCGGCATAGATATACCCGCCTCCGGCGCCGATAATCACGTTGCGAGGCGCGGTATCGCTGACGAGATGCAGCGCAGCCGGAACCACGAGTTCGGGCTCGAATATCGGCATCATCTCGTCAGGAAGGATGGACTCGGTCATGGCGGTAGCGGCGATTGGCGCGATACAATTGCAGATGATCCCGTATCTCTCCCCCTCCAGGGACAGCGTTTTCGCCAGCCCTACCAGCCCGAGCTTGGCGGCCGCATAATTGGATTGACCAAAATTACCGAAGAGACCGCTTGAGGAAGTGGTCATGAGAATACGGCCATAGTTGCGCTCGCGCATTCCGTCCCAAAAGGCCTTGGTGACGAGGAAGGCACCGTTCAGATGGATCGTCAGCACATCCGTCCAATCCTCGATGGTCATCTTGGAGAAAGTACGGTCGCGCAGGATGCCAGCATTGTTGATGACGATGTCGATGCCGCCCCATTCGCGGTTAATGCGGTCCGCCATGTCCGTCACGCCGGCAGGATCGCTGACCGAACAGCCGATTGCCATCGCTGTGCCCTGCGTGGTCAGGATCTCGTTCGCCACATTACCCGCCGCGCGCTCGTCGACATCATTGACGACAACCTGAGCGCCCAGTCGCGCGAGGCCGATGGCATAGGCACGCCCTAATCCTGTGCCGGCTCCGGTTATCAGAGCCCGCCTACCCGCAAAACTATTTGTCATCACACCATTCCCCTCAAAATCATCGCGATGTCGCGCGCGTCACGCCGTCCCATGCATGGTGACAAAATGCTCGCTCAACTGCGCCTTGAGCACCTTCCCCAATGCGTTGCGCGGCAGCTCATCCGTCAGCACCAGGGCGTGGATTCGCTGCATCCTGCCCAGTCGGTCATTTGCCCAGTCTCGGATCGCATCGGCGTCGACGCCCGGCGAAACCGCGATGACAAAGGCGACCGGCGTCTCACCCCAGCGTGTGGACGGGACGGCCACGACCGCGACGTCGGCGACCTGCTCATGACCCAGGAGCACGGTCTCCAGATCGCTGGGGTAAATATTGAACCCCCCGGAAATGATCATATCCTTCTTGCGACCACATATGACAAGGAAGCCGTCCGCATCGAAGCGCGCCAGATCCCCCGTCCGGAAATAAGGCGCGCCGTCCGGTCCCACCCAACGGGCAGCCTCGGTCAAGTCCGGGCGACCGTGATAATGGGTCATAGAGGATGCCGAACGGCCCACGACCTCGCCCACCTCTCCGGCTGCGACCTCCTTTCCGTCCTCCCCAATCAACCGGACATCATGACCGGGCACTGGGTAACCGACCGTGTGCAGTTTCGAGGGGTGGTCATGCGCGAACAGGAGCGTCGATCCACCGCCTTCGGTCAGGCCGTAGAATTCGATCAGCCCACCGGGCCATCGATCGAGTATCTCGCGCTTCTCCTCCGCAGCGAGATAGGCGGAAGTGACATATTTCATCCGGTAATCGCGAAGATCGAAGCTGTCGAAGTCCGGTCTCGCCAGAATTCGCCTGAACTGGACCGGGACGAGCATAGCGTGCGTGACCCGGTGCCGCTCCGACAGTTTCAGGAAAAGCTCTGCGTCGAACTTTTCCATCAACAGCAAGGTGCCTCCTGCCGCCAGCGTCGGGAAAACGGCCGTCAACGTGGTGTTCGAATACAGCGGTGTCGAGATCAGCATGACGGCATCGCTGTCAAAGCCGAGGAGTTGCGCCTGCGAATAGACGCCCGCGCGGAAGCGGTGCGAATGCACGATGCCCTTAGGCGCGCCGGTCGTGCCGGAGGAATAGATGAGATTGAATTCCGTGTCGGCGTCCGGGCGGGGGACGGGCTGACCCTGCCCGCCCTCGGCTGCGAGCCAGCGCGCCCATGCTTCCCCGGGAAGATCGGGCGACAAGGTGATGACGCGGATATCGCTGTCCTTCAATCCTGCAATGAGTTCGGCCGGACAGGGCGCACCGATAAGCAAATGGGTCGGGCCGCTGTCCCGGATCATCCTGTCCAACTGGCCCACCGCGGCCGCGACCGGAAGCGGCACCGCTGCCATCCCGTTTCGCAGCGCTCCGAGGAAGGCGATAAGATATTCGGCACTGGTGGCGGCGCAGATCGCCATGCGATCGCCCCGCCCCGCTCCATCCCGCCGCAGAGAGGCCGCTGCCCGGTCAACCAGGACATCCAGCTCGCCATAACCGATGTGACGATCGTCAATGAGGATGGCCGGGCGCTCGGGGGCAGAACGCGCGTGCTCGGCGATCAGCTCGGATAGAAAAATCACGTCGTTGCTCATGAACCTGCCTGCTGCCCCGTCATGGCTTCCTGAGAAGGACCCTGCCAATATGCGCGCGCCGTCATGTCAGGGCCGATAGCTGATCGAGACGCCCACGGTGCGTGGCCTGTCCTGATAGCGAAAATAGTCGTCGATGGTACGGAACACCGTGTTCCACCGCAGCACATTGAACACATTGGAAACCCACACCGTCCCCCGCCAGCGGCCGTCGGCGGCCTGCAGGCCAGCGCGCAGATCGATCACCGTATAAGGTTTGATGCGGAATTCCGTAGCCGGCACGGCCTTCGTCGCCAGGCTGCCATTGTCGGCGCTGTGATAGACCAGCCCGCCGCCGACCAGCGCCTGCGTGTCGCCGCCGATGGCCCAATCATATTCGGCATCGCCGACCACCGTATATTTGGGTGCGAAGGGTATGCGTGCGCCCTTGGCGTCGATCTGCACGCCGTCCGAATTATAGGTTTCCGACGTGCCCGGAATGGTGGAGATGCTGCTGGTGATCTTCGTGTCCAGGTAGGTGGCGCCCACTGACGCGTTCAAGCCCCGGATCGGACGCATCTGCACTTCCGCCTCCAGGCCGAACACGCGTGATTTCGGCACGTTGATCTCCCGCTCCAGCTTACCGAAGGCGTTGAGCACGGTGCCACGGATCTGCTTGTCCTTATAGTCATAGTAGAAGGCGGACGCATTGACCTGTAGCGCGCGGCCCGCGATCGGGGCTTTCACCCCGACCTCATAGGCGTCCAGCCGCTCGCGTACGGCGGGATCATATTGGGCGGACTGCACCGCTGCGACATTGGGCAAAATGCCCTGCTTGAAGCCCCGGCTGACCGTCGCATAGACCAGCGTGCCGTTGTCCAGCTTATAGTCCAGGCCCAGCCGCCAGGACACATTGCCTTCCGACAGGCGCAGCGGGACCGGCCCCGGATTGACATTGTCATCCAGCGTGACGCAGTCCCCCGGCGCGATCGGGACCGCCGACCCCTTGATGCTCGCCTGAATGGCCTCGAACAGGAAGCCCAGTTCGTTCGACGGCAGGTCGTCGAACGTGCATCCGACGCCCGTCGTCTTGTTGTGCGTGTAGCGAAGACCGGCCCGCGCCGACAGGCGGTCGGTCAGCCGATAGTCCAGATTGCCGAAAAACGCATAGGTCTCGTTCTTCTGCGCGATGGATGCGTGCGCGTCCTGATAGGCGGGCAGGCCGGGGATGATCACGCGGTTGGACACGATCCGCTGGTCATAACGGATATGATCGTCCGACTTCACATGCTCATAGCTGGCGCCGACGATCCAGTTCAGCGGGCCGCTGTCCCCGCTCAGGCGCAGTTCCTGGTTGAAGGATTTGACGAACCCGAAATGCAGGATGTTCTGATAGGGGAAAGGCGTACCCGAAAAGGGCAGTTGCTCGTCGGCCTTCGCCTTCTGATAGGAAGTGATGGACGTCAGCTTGGCACTGTCGCTCAGGTTCAGATCGCCCCGCAACGCGACCTGGTAGAAACTGTTGTCGCGATCGGGATAGCCCTCCGGCCAGTCCGCGTCGCGCGGCCTGCGCGCCGGTTTCGATTGGTCGAATCCCGGCGCGATCAACGCCGGATTGGTCGGCGCGACCTTGATCAGCGACGGCGCCAGGGGATCGCCCTTGTCGATGAAACCGTTGGCGTTGAACGAGAATTTCAGCGTGTCGCTCGGCGCCCAATCCAGCAGCAACCGCCCCGTCAGGAACCGCGCGTCGCCCAGCTTGTCGTCGCGCGACGTGCTTTTCTGCCACGCGCCCCCCTGCTGCGTCTTCACCGCCAGGCGCGCGCCCAGCGTGGGCGAGATCGGCCCGCTGACAAATCCTTCCAGATCGACCTGCCCGAACTGGTTGAGCGATCCGTTCGCGCCATAGCGGAAGGTCGATGTCGGCTTCGCCGCGATATAGTTGACCGCACCACCAGTAGAGCTTTGGCCGAACAATGTGCCCTGCGGTCCCTTCAGCACCTCGACCCGTTCCAGATCGAGCGTGCCGCCCAGCGTCATGATCGGATAGGCGAGCGGAACCTCGTCCATATAGACGCTGACCGACGGCGCCACCGCGAGCCCGGAATCATACAGGCCGACGCCGCGCAAGGTATAGACGGGGGTGGCATAGGGCGACGGCGTGAAGGTGAAGCCGGGCACCGCCTTCACCAGATCGGCTGCGCTGTCGATCCGGCGCTTCTGCAGGTCCGCGCCACTCAACGCCTGAAGCGACAGGCCCACGCTGTTCATGCTCTGCTCGCGCTTCTGGGCGGTGACGACGATGTCGCCCGGCAGGCTGTCCGTGGCCCTATCCGCTTGCGCGGCGGTTTGTGCCGACGCCATCGACACGATACTGGCGGATGTCGCCAGGAAAAGCGAAATGGTTCGAAAATAGTGCATCTGTCCCCTCCGACCGGCCCAGCCCCGCTGGTGCCCTTATGCGCCTGGTCACGTTGCCTCGATCGAAGCGCCGGACCGTCGAGCAGATCATAGGATCGGCTCTCGACGCATAAAACATAGTATGTTGTCCAGTTATCAGATCAGGATATGGAGCTTGTCCAATGTGGGAAGCGAACCGCGCGGCGGATGCCGGTCCACATCATCGATGGGCCGATGGAACAGCCCATTTCAGCGCATAAGTCTGGGCTTCAGTCCAAATAGAAACAGGCGTGCGCATAAGTCTGCAATGTCCAGCCCATGCTGCTCCGGGGACATGGTGAAGAAGGTCGGAGAGTTGTTGCGCAGGCCAGCGCCGATTTCTTGCATGAAGGCCATGTCCAGTTTTCGGAATAAGCCGGAATCGATGCCGCGAGCATAACGGCCACGGTTCTTGCCCACCACCTCCTCATGCAATCCGGACATCTGGCGGCGCTGGTCCGGGCTGAGGAAGGCGACGTTCTGGAAGTTGATCTTCGGCCCTATCCTGCTCTCGTGCAGGGCGACCATGGCGCGCATGATATAGACTTCCTCGGCGATGATCCGCCGCACCGGATCGGCTTCCGCCTCGACCTTGCGCAGGACCAGGTCCAGCAGTTCGCCCTCGCGCCGATAGGCCCGTTCCAGACACAGGCGCAGCAGCGTCATCTTGTCGGGCGCATGATGATAGACCGCGCCACGGGTCAGCCCGGCGTCATTGGCGATCGCTTCCATGGAGGAACCGACCACGCCATATTGATTGAAGCTTTGCGACGCGGTGCGCAAAATCCTTTCGCGCCGAAGCGCACGCCGCGCGCGCGGCGTCAGTTCTTCGATCGCCTGTTCCACATCCCAGGGCTCGCATAGCCATTCCGGCTCCGGGATGTGCCGGGCAAGGACGCCGTGGGTCAGCAGGTCGTCGATGGCGTCGGCGGCCTCCTGTCGCGTATAATAGCTGTTTTCCGAATACCAATGCGGCATCCAGTCCAGCACCGCGAAGACCGCAAGGCTCGACATATGCGGGTCGCGCGGCGCGATCGTGCCGTCGGCGATGCCGGTCGCGATCAGCCTGGCAAGGCGCTCGACATTCTCCATGCGGCCGCGATGAACGGCATCGCGATGGATTTTCGGCAGCGCATTGAGGTCGGAAAAGACGATCATGCGCGGTTCGCCGGGCCGCAGCCGCCCCCGGACGAAGCGGCGGACCAGTTCCAATCCGTCTATCCCTTGCTCCATCGCGCGGGCAAGTTCCTCCCGATACAGCGTGATGCCTCGGGAAAGGCATTCGAATACCAGCAACTCCTTGTTGGCGAAGTGATGGTAAAGTGCTCCGCTCGTCACGCCGACTTCGGCCGCGACCGCGTCGAGCGTCACTCCGGCAAAGCTCCTGCGATTGAAGAGTCGCGTCGCAGCGGCGAGTATCTCCTCACGCCGCATCTTCGATTTATCGAGCCGCTCTGTCCGTGCTTCAGCCATAAGAAAATTGTACAACTTTCCATAATATGCTCAACCATGAATGGCTTGATCCCTCACATGTCCCGCTATTTATGTCATCGAGCAAGAAAATTTACTGGACAATGGACTATGTAGCGAAGGGCGTCAGGGGCGTGATAGCCAAATAGCGATCTCGGTTCCGGAAAAGGGGACCAGATAGCCGCGTCGCGGCGAAGAATACCGACCCGCACGACGGGCAGCAGGATTGAGGAAGGCTTGTCATGGCGATCATCGAGAACAACACGGACATATCCGACCACCTGGCCATCGTCGAACTAAACGCGGCGTTTGCCTCGCAGAAGACAGCGTTTGCCGCTGATCGGGCTCCGACCGCCTCCACGCGGAAAGCCCGTATAGAGACCATGATGGACATGGTCCGCGCCTATCGCCATTCCATTCATGACGCGCTCGCCGCGGATTTCGGCTCGCACCCCAAGGGCGCGTCGGATCTGATCGAAATGCTCGGCATATTGGGCCGCGCACAATATGCGCTCGATCATCTGGAAGAATGGATGCGTCCGCAACCGCGTCATGCCGACCCGGCGCTGATGGGCCGGTCCGAAGTCTATATCCAGCCCCAGCCAAAGGGCGTGATCGGCAATATCGTGCCCTGGAACTTCCCCTTCGACATCGCGCTCGGGCCTATGGTCGACATGTTCGCGGCGGGCAACCGCGTGATGATCAAGCCGTCCGATTACACGCCGGCTTGCGCCGAACTGCTCAAGATCATGATCGGCGAATATTTTCCTGCCGACCTTGCCTATGTCGCCGTGGGCGGTCTGGATCTGGCGCGTGCCTTTTCGAAACTTCCTCTCGATCATCTGCTCTATACGGGCAGTCCCAATGTGGGCCGCGAGATCATGGCCGCCGCGGCGTCCAACCTGACGCCGGTGACGCTGGAACTGGGCGGAAAATGCCCGACGGTGATGACCTGCGGATCAGTCACGCGGGAGAATGTCGACACGGTCATTGGCACCAAGATCATCAAGAACGGCCAGATGTGCATCTCGGTCGACCATGTCTATGTGCCCCGGGAGGATGTCGCGGCCTTCACCGATCATGCGCGCGCCTTCATGGCCGAAGTCGCGCCGGATTATGCCAAAACCAGTGAATGCACCGGCATCATTTCCGACCGTCATCTCGCCCGCTTGTCCGGGATGCTGGACGAGGTCGCCAACCTCGCCTCGGTCGTCACTCTTGAAGAGAACGCCGCGACCGATCCCGAAACCCGCCGGATGCCGATGCATCTGGTGATCGATCCGCCGGCCGATACCGCCGTCATGACGGAGGAGATTTTTGGCCCGATCATGCCGGTCATCCCCTATGACAGGCTGGCCGATGTGATCGACCGGATCAATGCGGGTGAGCGGCCCCTTGCCGTCTATGTGTTCAGCGAGAATGAGAATCAGATCGCACAGGTGCTGGACGAAACGACGACCGGCGGCGCGGCGGTCAATCTTTGTGCCATCCAGGGCGGCCTTCCCTCCTTGGGTTTCGGTGGGACCGGCAACAGCGGCATGGGCCGCCATCATGGCGAGGACGGGTTCCGCGAGTTTTCCAATCCGCGCGGCGTCGTGGTGAAGAAGGGAGAGGTCAATGTCGACCTCTTCTGGTCGCCTTATGACAAGGCCGCCCGACTGGTCGAAGAGACCATGTCGGCCCCCGTTCTGGGCTGAGCGCGCATGACTCTTTCCGATCTTTTCGGCCTCGAGGGGCGGGTCGCGCTGGTCACGGGTGGATCGCGCGGTATCGGCTTGATGATCGCCAGAGCCTTCGCTCGTCATGGCGCCCGCGTCTACATCTCCTCGCGCAAGGCCGACGCCTGTCACCAGGCGGCCGAGCAGATCATGAGCGAGGGAGGTGTCTGCCATGCCTTGCCGCAGGACGTCGCCAGTGTCGAGGGCTCGCGCGCCTTGGCTCACGCCTTTTCGGCGCGGGAAGGGCAGCTCGATATCCTCGTCAACAATGCCGGTGCGGCCTGGGGCGCGCCGATCGATATTTTCCCGGAAAATGGCTGGGACAAGGTGATGAACCTCAATCTGCGCAGTCCCTTCTTCCTGACCCAGGCCCTGTTGCCGGCGCTGCGCGCGGCGGCGGCCGTGCGGCCCGCCAAGGTCATCAATATCGCTTCGGTCGACGGATTGCGGGTCAGCAGCAACGAAACCTATTCCTATCAGGCCAGCAAGGCCGGGCTGATTCATCTGACCCGCAAGATGGCGACGAGTCTGATCGCCGATAATATCTGCGTGACGGCGATCGCGCCCGGCGCCTTCGCTTCCGAATTGAACCGTGCCGCCCGGGACGATCTGGCTTCGGTCCTGCCCATGATCCCGGCGGGGCGTATCGGCAGCGATGAGGATATGCAGGCGGCGGCGCTCTATCTGGCGGCGCGCTCGGGTGACTATCTGGTGGGGACCACCCTGGTGGTCGACGGCGGCGTGACCAGCGCGGCGGGCTGACGCCCCCCCATCGAGCAGAAATTTCCAACTTCACAAGGAATGCATCATGCGTGACGCCGTGATCGTATCGGCGGCCCGGACCCCCATTGGCCGGGCTTATAAAGGAAGCTTCAACGTCACGCCGGCCCCCACCCTGGCCGCTCACGCCATCCGCGGGGCCGTGGCGCGGGCCGGGATCGACCCGGCCGAGGTCGACGACCTTGTCCTGGGAGCCGCGCTTCAGCAAGGGCATCAGGCGACGATCGGCAGGACCGCGGCGTTGCGCGCCGGGCTCCCGGCGAGCGTTGCGGGCATGTCGATCGACCGGCAATGCGCGTCCGGATTGATGGCCATCGCTACGGCGGCCAAGCAGGTCATCGTCGACCGCATGGACATAGTGGTTGCGGGCGGCGTCGAATCCATCTCGCTGGTGCAGACCGACGCCTTGCGGATCACGGCCGACCCGGAGCTGGAAGCCATGGTGCCGGATATGTATATGCCTATGCTCCACACCGCCGAGACCGTGGCGCGGCGGTACAAGATTTCCCGTGACGCGCAGGATGCCTACGCGCTCCAGTCTCAGCAACGAACGGCGCAAGCGCAGCGCGAGGGCCGGTTCGATCGTGAGATCATGGCGGTCGAGACCGAAATGACGGTGTTGGACAAGGCGAGCGGTCAAACTTCGCGCCGGATCGTGCGGATCGACCAGGATGAAGGAAACCGTCCCGAAACGACGGCAGAGGGGCTGTCCTCCCTGCGGCCGGTGATCGACGGGGGCGTCATCACCGCAGGCAATGCCAGCCAGCTTTCGGATGGAGCGGCGGCGGTCGTTGTCATGGACGCGACGTTGGCGGAGCGGCGTGGTCTCGAACCGCTGGGGCGCTATGTCGGCATGGCGGTGGCGGGGACGAAGCCCGACGAGATGGGCATCGGGCCGGTTTTCGCCGTCCCCAAATTGCTGGATCGGTTCGGTCTGAAAATGGAGGATATCGGACTGTGGGAACTCAATGAGGCCTTTGCAGTCCAGCTTCTCTACTGCCGCGACCAGCTTGGCATTCCGGATGAACGTCTCAATGTCAACGGCGGCGCCATTTCGATCGGTCATCCTTACGGCATGTCAGGCGCCCGCATGGTTGGCCACGCGCTGATCGAGGGGAAACGCCGAGGCGCGCATTATGTCGTCATCACCATGTGCGTGGGGGGCGGCATGGGAGCCGCAGGCCTTTTCGAGGTCGTCTGACACCTGGCACATCATGGGAGGGAGGGAGCATGAGCCCCGAAAACACCAATCTGACCCTGCGCTCGACGATCAACGCCGACGGCACACTGGAACTGCGGCTGGCAGAGGAGCCGCTGCCAGCCCTCGCGCCGGGTGAGGTGCGCGTGCGCATGGAGGCCGCTCCGGTCAATCCATCCGACATGGGGTTGCTGCTCGCTTCGGCGGATCTTGCCACCGCAAGCAGTACGGGGGGCGGGAAGCAGAAGCGCCTGTCAGCGGAATTGCTGAACAGGAAGACCCGCCCTTTCGAAGGCCGCATCGGCCTTCCGCTGCGCGTCGGCAATGAAGGAACGGGTACGGTAGTTGAGGCCGCACCGGATGCCGCCCATATGCTGGGCCGCCAGGTCGCCATTTTCGGCGGAGCAATGTTTGCATGCTACCGGACCATCGCTGCCAAGGAATGCCTGATCGTTCCAGCGGGCGTGCCTGCGCCGATGAGGGCATCCCTGTTTGTCAACCCGCTCACGGCGCTGGCGATGGTGGAGACGATGCGGATGGAGGGCCATGGCGCGCTTGTCCATACCGCCGCGGCCTCAAGTCTGGGGCAAATGCTGATCAAGATCTGCAAGTCCGATGACATCGACCTTGTGAATATCGTGCGCGGAGAGCAACAGGTTGCCGTGCTGAACGGCCTTGGCGCCCGCTATGTCATCGACAGCAGCGCACCGGATTTCAACGCACAACTTCGCGCTGCGGTCGCCAAGACCAGAGCCACCATCGCTTTCGATGCGATAGGGGGAGGACGGATGACGAACATCCTCCTCCAGGCGATGGAAGCGTCCGAACTTCGTTTCAGTCCATCCTACAGCCTTTACGGCAGTGATGTGCCCAAGCAGGTTTACATATACGGCTCGCTTGACCTCACCCAGACCGGCCTTGACCGCAACTATGGCTATGCCTGGTCCGTTGGCTCATTTCTGATCACCCATTTCCTGAAGCGCGCGGGCGAGGATGTCAGGACACGCCTGCTGTCACGCATTTCGAGAGAATATGATTCCACATTTGCCACGCATTTCTCTCGGCAAATCCACCTGACCGACCTGCTGGACCCGGTTGTGCTGGAAGGCCTGATGCAGAAGAAGACAGGCGACAAATATCTTGTCCTGTTCGACGGTCTATAAGGCCGGGGCCGTTGTAGATCATATCAGGCGCAGATTGTTCATACATCCGCAGACAAGGCGTGAATGGGCAAAAGGGCCGCGCCCAGGGTGATTGGCGAGCCATGGAGACGGGAAATCTGTACCGGCGGCCGGCGGTCATGCACCGTTGTCACCAGCTCGGCGCGATGAAGGCGATCGGCGAGCCGTTCGAGGATAGCCGGAGGCAAGGTGCCAGCCAGCACGATGGCGCCGGGATCGAGCCAGGCAAAAGCCGTATTGCATATCGTCTGCAATTGCACGGCAGCGCGGTCGAGCCAGGCTTCGATCGTGGGCGCCTGATTTGCTGCGGCGAAGTCGATGTCGGCAACCGAGCGGAGCTCGCAACCGGCGCTGCGGAGCATCGACAACAGGTCCAGCGGGCTGGGGCGTGGGAGGTGCCCTGGAAACAGGCAGCCAATTTCCCCGGCGACGCCATATTGTCCGCGCACCAGCCGGCCGTCGACAATGACCCCCGAGCCGATGCCGAAGCCCAGCAGAAGCACGACGATGGTGGTGAAATCCTTGAGCAGATTGCCCAGATAATATTCCGCGATGGCGGCCGCGTTGGCGTCATTCTCGATCCAGAGCGGCCATCCCATTTCGGCGAAGATTATGTCGCGGAGCGGCGCATCACGCCAGTTGGGCAGGACATCGACGACGCTCCACCGATCGCCCGCCGGCGACAGCGACGGGCCCGGTACGGCCACGCCAAGGCCCAGCATCCGCCGACCGAGCAGGCCGTGCCGATCCACCAGCTCATGGGTGATGCGCCGCACCTTCTGCGCGAAAGCGTGGGGATCGATCGGCTCGACCGCCTGATGGTGGGTTGCGATCGTGGCGCCGGTGAAGTCGACGAGGCAGATTTCTAGAAATCCCTTATGCGCCGTCGCACCCACTGCATAGCCGCCATGCGCAGCCAGGCGCAGCGGAATGGCGGGCCGCCCGCGCCCCTGCGCTTCGGCCCCCGGCACTTCCTCGATCAGGCCCAGGCCAAGCAGGTCGCGCGACAGGCGGGTCAGCGCGGCGCCGCTGATTTCCAGTTCGGTGGCCAGCGCAGACCGTGACAGGGGCCCGGACTTGCGGAGCCGGTGGACAATGCGCCGCTGATCCTTGTCCAAATTGGGAAACTGCATGGCTGAACCGGCCCCGGAAGGAAAATCGACGACCCGTTATGCGGCTTTATTTATTTTCACAACAATAATTAAAAATGTCATATGGCAACGTCATGGGAGCCCCCGACCACTCAAAAAGGGGCTCCCGATGTTCAAGACCGTCCTTGCCACCGGCACCGCGCTTGCGGCGCTCTGTTCCTTCTCGCCTGGCTTTGCGCAGGATATGGCGCCTGCCGAAAAAGTGGCCGACGCCGGCAGCGGGCCGAGCGATATCATCGTCACCGGCTCGACCCGCGCCCAACGCCGTTTCGATGTCTCCTATGCGATCAACACCATCTCGCCCGAGGATGTGGAGAAGATCGCGCCGGTGAACTTCGCCGATCTGATCGGCCAGCTGCCCGGTTTTCAGACCGAAATCACCGGCGGCGAGGTGCAGAATATCTACCGTATCCGCGGCCTGCCCAATGATGGCGGCTTCGTCAGCTTCCAGCAGGACGGCCTGCCGCTGTTCCACGAGAATGACGGTGTCTTCTTCCGCGGCGACGCGATCCTGAAACAGGATCTGATGACCGACCATGTCGAGGTCGTGCGCGGCGGCCCGGCGCCGGTCTATGCCAGCTATTCGGGCGCGATCATCAATGCCATTACCGTCACCGGCAGCGACACGCCACGCGGCAAGGCGCAACTGACGCTGGGCGACACCGGCCTCTACCGCCTCGATGCCTATCAGGCCGGGCCGCTGGGCAAGGGCACCTATTATGCGATCGGCGGCTTCATCCGCCAGCATGACGGCTATCGCGACAATGGCTTTCCCAATGACAAGGGTGGCCAGATCCGTGCCAACATCAAGCATGATTTCGACAATGGATCGATCAAGTTCAACCTGAACTATGTGAACGACCACAACGTCTTCTATCTGCCGATCCCCACCAGCGATCCGCGCAATCCCAGCGTCTCGCTGGACCAATATATCGACTATTTCGACGGCACGATGAACTCGCCGGCGCTGCGCAACGTCAACCTCCTGTATCGCGACGGCACGGGCCGGATACAGAGTCGCACCAGCGACCTGTCCGATGGCCGCCATATGCGGATGGTCAATTTCGGTGTCCAATATGATGGCGAGTTCGGCGGCTGGCTGGTGTCGGGCAAGGCTGGCTACACACAGGGCAAGCTCGATTTCACCGCCTTCTATTCGACCACCAACCCCGCTGACGGCAACGGCTTCGCGGCTGGCTATCTCGCCCGCGCTACCGCCGCCTTCGGCGTCGTGAGCCGTTTCGGTTACACGCTCGCCGGCACCAACACCGTCTATGATCCCTATGCGGCATCGGGTCTGGTCATGCAGGGCCAGTATCGCGACATCCACTCCAAATTCTATTCGGGCCAAGCCAACCTGTCGGTCGCCCGCAAGTTCGAGACCGGCATCGGCAGCCATGACCTGAAGCTCGGCGTCTATGCCAGCCTTTATGGCGAGGACAGCCGCACCCTCTACCAGAATTACCTGATCGAAGTCGCCGGCAAGCCGCGCACGCTCGATCTGGTCGCCTATAATGCGGCGGGCACGGAGATCGGCCGGGTGACCGACAATGGCGTGCTCAACTACGCCGCAACGCTCAACCAGGGCGACAGCGATGCTAAGATGTTCGCGCTTTATGCCAACGACACCTGGGAAATCGTGCCGGGTCTGCGCATCGACGCGGGTATTCGTCACGAACGCTACAGCTACAAGGGTTGGGCGGCATTGACCGAGGCCGCCAATCTGGGCGACACCAGCACGCTGGCAGACGACAGCACCCGGGCCTTCACCGGGGTCATCATCAATCAGAAGCGGAAGCCCAACGTCACCAACTGGACGGTCGGCGCCAATTACGACTTTTCCAGCCATGTCGGCGTCTATGGCCGCGCCTCGCATCTGGAAACGCCGCCCAACGTCCAGACGGTGATGAGCATCAACCCGACCATCATCACGACCAAGGCCGATCAGTTCGAAGCAGGCCTCAAGCTCGCCTTCGGCCGCTCCTACCTCTATGTCACCGGTTTCTACACCAATTTCGATCCGCTGAACGCCAGCTTCCTTGCCTATGATCCGACCACGGGCCGCAACGACGTCAACGTGCCCTTCATCGGCGAAGCGCAGGTCAAGGGCGTGGAGTTTGACGGCAAGCTGGCGCTGACCGACTGGTTCTCGCTGAACGGCGCGCTGACCATCAGCGATCCCAAATATAAGAATTTCCAGAGCTCCACCGGCGCCGATCCGGAAAAGGCGGAGGGTAACCAGATCGTGCGCCAGCCCAAGGTCTACGGCAATATCCGTCCCAGCTTCGATTTCCGGACGAACGACACGGATATCTCCATCTACGGCCGCTACACCTATATGGGGAAGCGCTTCGTCGACCTCTACAACAATACCGCGCTGCCCGCCTATGGTACGGTCGGCGCGGGCATCACGGCGCGCCGGGGCAGTTGGCAGATGCAGATCGTGGGCGACAACCTGTTCAACGCCCACGGCCTGACCGAAGGCAACACCCGCACGGACTCGCTGAGCGGGCAAGGCAGTTCGGAGGCGATTTACGGTCGCCCGATCTTCGGTCGCAACGTCCGCTTCGTCATCAGCAAGAGCTGGTGATGCGGCGGAGCATGGCAAGCCTGCTGACTGCGGCGGCGGTTGCGTTCGCTCCTGCCCCGGCTTGCGCCGGGGCAGCCCGCGACACGGTGACGGAGGCACTATCGCAGCGCCTCTTCCCGCTCCTCGACGCGGTAGGGCACGACCCGGCAGCACTGGAACGGCTCAAGGGCGGGGCGGGCGTTTCCACCCTGCTCCGCGCCCGGCAGGACCGGCGCGCCGCCTGCGAACCCGATCTGGGCTGCGCAGCGCAGGCGATGATCTGGACGGCGGCGGAGGTCGCAACGATGGGTCGGGCCGTTGCGGCGCTGACCGACCTTTCGGCCGCCGATGACGGCGCATCCGCACAGATCCGACGGGAAATCGAAGGCGTCAACGCCATCGTGCGGACCTATGGACTGGGGCAAGTCCCTGCCTATCCGCGGATTGACGGCGCGGGCATGATCGACCCGCAGGAGCGGGAGGCGCGCCTTCAGGCCGCCGACTGGCTATCGCGCACGTCGCGGGACTTGTCCGCCCAGACGCTTGACCCCAGCATCGACTATGCGCTGGCGCTGCTGGACGTCAGCGACCGTACCGATGCGATCGGCTATGAGCCGCTGATGGGGGGCGCCAATGCGTCCGCCATGGCGCGGGCGAAGACGCTCGACTGGCGCCGCTATCGCTTCAGCGCGATGATCCTGACCGGCGTCGGCCCGGAAATCGACGGCATGCCGCTCAGCCCCTATGGCAAATATCACCTGCGGCTGGCGGCCAATCGCTTCGCACAGGGTGACATTCCCTTCATCATCGTCACCGGCGGTCGCGCCCATCCGCGCGCGACTCGCTTTGCCGAGGCGGAGGAGATGCGTAAGGCGCTGATCGAGCGCTATGGCGTGCCCGCCGATGCGATCCTGATCGAGCCCTATGCCCGGCACACCACGACGAACCTGCGCAACGCGTCGCGGCTGCTGATGGCGATGGGCGCGCCGCTGGACGACGACGCGCTGATCGTCTGCAATCCGCAGCAGAGCGCGATGATCGAAAGCGTGCAGTTCACCAAGCGTAATGCCGATGAACTGGGCTATCAGCCCGGCCGGATCGGCCGCCGCCTTTCGCCCACGGAACTGGCATTTCGCCCCAGCCGACTCTCCGCACGGATCGATCCGCGCGATCCGCTGGACCCCTGATACGGAGCTGCCTTATGCGTTTCCTTGCCCTTGCCGCCCTTCTTGCCATGGCCCCCACGGTTGCGCACGCCTGGGGCGGCACCGCCCATGGCGTGATCGACCGCGCCGCGATCGAGGCCATACCGGACGATGGCCCGATTTTCCTGCGCAAGCATGTCGATTATATCGCGGCATCCGCCTCCCTGCCCGACAGTTGGCGGGGGGATTCGGAGAATTTCTCGAAGATCGAGGAAGACCCCAATCATGGCTGGTTCCGCGAGCAGTTCACTTTCCTGAAACCGATTCCGCGATCACGCTATGAGTTCGTGATCGCGCTCTACAAGCGCCATGAGGCGATCCGGGAGAGCGATCCCGCGACCGCCGCGCGCACCAATGTCCGCTGGACCGGCACTCTGCCCTATGCCGCGATCGAAGCCTACGACCGGCTGGTGGTGTGCATGCGCCATGTCCGCAAGGCGCAGGCCGAGGGCGGGGATGCGTCCATCCCCGAACAGCATTGCGCCTTCGATACCATTCGCCTCGGCCATTATATCGGCGACGGCGCGCAACCCATGCATGACTCGATCCACTCGGACGGCTGGAGGGGCGACAATCCCAGGGGCTTCACCACCGACCGCAGCGTGCATGGCCGGTTCGAAAGCCGGTTCGTCGACGGCATGAAGCTGACCGTAGGCGACATCGCGCCGCGCATCGGCGCGCCCGGCCATCGCGGCGGGGATATGTTCGAGGCTGTCCTCGCCTATCTGGACGAGGCAGGGGATAAGGTTGCGGCGCTCTATATGCTGGAAAAGCGCAATGGCTTTGCCGACTTCGCCGACAAGGATGTGCGCGCGATGGTTTATGAGCGGACGGCGGCCGGCGCGTCCATGCTGCGCGACATGCTCTGCCGCGCCTGGGCGGAGAGCGCCCAGCCGCCGGCAGAGGTCACGCCGGCACCGCTCGATTTCACCAATCCTCGCTTCAATCCTGAGACCGGGTCGGCGCCCGACTGACAGCGCCGATCCAGCAGGACAAGCAGGCGGCCATGCCGTGCGTGGCCGAGGTCGAAGCGCCGCATCAGCAGTATCGCGACCAGGCTACCGAGCAGCGGAATGCCGATGCCCAGGCCGATCATGCCTGCCTGGACCGGGATCGCCTGCGGCTGGCCGGGAACATAGCCGAGCCAGCCCAGCGTCCAGCCGATGAGGCTTGTCGAAGCGGCTCCGCTCGCCTTTACGATGACAAGATAATAGGCGAACAGCCCCGTCTCAAACCGCCGGCCATGCCGCCATTCCACGACGTCGACGGCATCGGCCAGTAGCCCCCATGGCAGCATGAAGACGCTGGCGAGACCGAAGCCGATAATTGCTGCGCAGGCAATCAGTGCAATGGGCCAGGGCAGACAGAAGGAGAAGGCGGCGAGGCCGCTCGCGCTCACGCCATGACCCATGGCCAGCAGCACGCTCTTGCTGAACCGACCGGTCAATGCGGTCCACAGGATGACGCCGGTAAATTGTCCGACCGTCAGCGCCATCAGCAATGTCGGGACGAGGTCGGGACGATCGACGATATAGCGGCCCGTATAGAGCAGCATTCGTCCGAAGGCGGGCGCCGCAAAGCCTGTCAGCAAGGCGAGCAGGCCCATGCCGATCACCATGGGATCGCGCAGGGGCACACGGATGCCATCCTGTCCTGCGGTTTGCCGCGCTTGCCGGGACGCGCCGCTGCCGGAGGTCCAGGCGCACAGGATCATGGTCACGGCAAAGAGGCCCCCCGCCGCCACGCCGGTCAGCGCCAACCGGTCGAATGCCTGATTGCTGCCGGCCCGCTGCACCAGCGGCGTCAACAGGGTCGCGACGACCAGTGCGCTGGCCGTGCTGAAGAACAATCGATAACCGGACACGCGGCCGCGCGCGCGGCTGTCGCTGGTGACCTGCGCCATCAGCGCATTATGGGGCACGTCGACGACCGCATAGGCGCCGCGAAACACCAGCAGCGCGGCCGCCAGCACCCACAGTTGCCGCGCGCCGAACGCCGGTATCGCATAGAGAAGGGCGAAGGCCAGTGCGCAGGGTGTCGCCGCGATTGCTACCATCCAGCGATAGCCCTTGCCCGCATGCCGCAGGCGGATAACCAGCCGGGCCGCCACGAGATCGAAGACGAGGTCGCCGCACAGCGCCGCCAACATCAGCCATCCCGCCATTGTGCCGCCCAGGCCCAACACGTCGGTCAGCAGGAAGAGCATCGTGATGTCCGCGCCGCCGAACACCAGCGCCTTGCCGAAATTACCCGAAGCATAGGCTATCATGCGGCCTTCTGCCAGTTTCTGCATCACCCGCATTTCCCGTATGATCGTATCCGCATGGGCTTTGCGGGGACGCGATGCGACTAGAAGCCTTTTCTTTCATTCCTGCGACAGGGGAGGGCAGGATTGGACAAGAACGATTTCCCGCTCAAGGAAGGTGACGGGTCGGGCGGGCCGGCTGCCTCATGCCGCAGCGCACCCCATGGGCAGTTGCCCGATCGTTCCGGATTCGCAGCCCTCATGAACGAACAACACGCAACCTTACCCTATGAAGGAGACATTCTGCGCGATGACGGACGCGGGCGCGGCAATCTTGCGCCAGCTACGGTCAGACCAACATATTTCGGGATATCCACCCGGCAAGGATATATTGCCTTGACCCCGACCAGTGTTTTTGGCTTTGAAGGTGGCCGGGGACCGCGATTCCCCTTCAGGCCTCACGCCCAAATTCGCGTCCATTTCTGTGAAGGACGCCGCATGCCTGTTCGTTTCGTCAATGTCTCCCTCATCGCATTCATCCTCCCGTCCCCGGCGAACGCAGAGGATGGGACATTCGCAATTCATGGATCTACCCGCCTGCGATATGAGGCGATCACTGGCCAGGCCCGTGCGGGTTTCAACAGCAGCGACGACCTCGTCAATCTGCGGACCAACATTCTTGCAGAATATCGGCGCCAGGATCTTCGCATCGGCGTCGAGATTTTCGACAGCCGGGTATGGGGCGATCGCCCCGGCACGCCCGTCTCCACAAACGAGGTGAATGCGCTGGAGCCGGTGCAGGCCTATGTGGCGGCCGATTTCGACGACGCGCTTGGTTCTGGGTCGAAGCTGACGCTGACCGCGGGACGAATGACGCTGAACCTTGGCTCGCGCAGACTGGTCGCCGCGGATGACTATCGCAACACCACTAACGGCTATACCGGCCTTCGCGCCGATACCGCTGTCGGCAAGGGGTGGAAGGCGACATTCATCTACATGCTCCCCCAGGTCCGGCTGCCTGATGATCCTGCGGACGTGCGGGATGCACGGGTTCGTCTTGATCGGGAGAGCTTCGACCTCGTGCTTTGGGGCGGGCAGGTCAGCAGGGCCAAGGCAATCGGGACCGCCATGGCGGAAATGAGCTATTTTCATCTTGGCGAGCGCGATCGACCGAACCGGCCGACGCGCGACCGCTCACTCGATATATTCGGTGGCCGACTGATAGCCGATCCACGCAGCGGCGCCTTTGATTTTGAGGTAGAGGCGTTCTACCAGACAGGCAGGGTCAGCACGTCGCTTGCAGCGACAGCCTCCACCCAGTCGGTGTCCGCCGGTTTCGTCCATGCCGACGTGGGTTACAGCTTTCCGGGAGCGTGGAAGCCGCGGTTGTCGGTGGAATTCGACTATGCCAGCGGCGACGGATCCGGCAGGCGCTACGGTCGTTTCGATACGCTTTTCGGCATGCGGCGCGCCGACCTTGCGCCCGCTGGCCTCTACAATGCGCTGGCCCGTGCCAACATCGTGACGCCCGGCCTTCGGATCGAAGCCACGCCCGGCAAGCGGATCGACTGGTTCGCGGTCTATCGCCCGATGTGGCTGGCGGCCCGCGAGGACAGCTTCTCGTCCACAGGGGTCCGTGATGCCAGTGGAAGTTCAGGACGTTTCGCCGGACATCAGGTTGAAGCGCGTGTTCGCTACTGGATCCTGCCCGCCCGGCTTCGCTTCGAATTTGACGGCCTGTTGCTCGCCAAGGGTCGTTTCCTGCGCGATGCGCCCAATGCTCCCGTCGATCGCTGGACCCGGTACACCTCGTTCAATCTGACCGCGAGTTTTTGAGACGCAGTTCTCTTGAACTTGCCGGAAAGCGCGAAAAAACCACCCTGACCCTGATCGCCACATGCCCAACGATGAACGAGCGCCTTGATGCCATTTGGTCGGGTTGCAATGGAATAAGAAACAATGTATCCTATGGTAACAACGTTTCCGAGTCATCAGGGAGAGCATCGTGCAGACGCGAATAACCAAGCTTTTCGGTATCGAGCAGCCAATCATGCAGGGCGGAATGCATTTCGTCGGATTGGCCGAACTCGCCGCAGCCGTCTCCAATGCGGGTGGCCTGGGCACGATCACCGGCCTCACCCAACGAACGCCGGAGTTGCTGGCCCGTGAAATCGCGCGCTGTCGCGATATGACTGACAAGCCGTTCTGCGTGAACCTGACCTTCCTGCCGACCTTCAGCAAGCCGCCCTACCCCGAATATATTCAGGCGATCGCGGAAGGCGGCGTGCGGATCGTAGAAACGGCCGGCCGAAGCCCGGAAGCCTATATGCCCGCCCTTAAATCGGCAGGTATAACAGTCATCCACAAATGTACGTCGGTGCGGCACGCGCTGAAGGCTGAATCGATCGGGTGCGACGCCGTGAGCGTCGACGGTTTCGAATGCGGTGGCCATCCCGGTGAGGATGACATTCCGAACATGATCCTGCTGCCCAGCGCGGCCGATCGGCTAAGCATTCCGTTTCTGGCGTCCGGTGGCATGGCCGACGCGCGCAGCCTGGTCGCAGCGCTGGCGCTGGGCGCGGACGGCATCAACATGGGCACCCGTTTCCTGGCGACGCAGGAGGCTCCGGTCCACGCCAATGTCAAGAAAGCCCTGCTGGAAGCGACCGAGACTGACACCCGGCTGATCATGCGGTCCTTGCGCAATACCGAGCGGGTGTTGAACAATTCGAACGTGGCCAAGCTTATCGAGATCGAGCGCGAGAAGGGCGACAGCCTGACGATCGACGACATTCATGATCTCGTCGCGGGCGTCTATCCCAAGGTGATGGTCGATGGTGATATGGACGCTGGTGCCTGGAGCTGCGGCATGGCTGTCGGTCTGATCCACGATATTCCGAGTTGTGCGGAGTTGATCGGCCGGATCATGGCGGATGCTGAAGTGCTGATCCGGCAGCGCCTGGGTGGGTTGATAGGCGCGGCTGATATGGAACCCGCCCTGGCATGAGCTCTGCTCCGCAAGTCAGGCGTCTGGGTGATGTCCGGGCCGCGCGTGCGGCCATGGAGACGGACGCCCGCGCTTCCTTGTTGGCCGCCGCCGCGGTGGTGTTGAGCGAGGAGGGGCCATCGGCGTTGACCGTTCGGCGCGTAGCCGAAACGGTCAACGCATCGACGAAGATGATCTACACCCATTTCGGCGGCAAGGACGGGTTGTTCAACGCCCTTTATCTCCACAGCTTCGCCGGCCTGACTGGCGCTTTCCAGGCGCATGGGGAAGTTCAGGATCCGTTTCTTCGGCTGGACAAGCTGATCAGCGCCTATCGCGCCTTCGCGCTGAGCGAAGCCGCGCTCTACAATGTCATGTTCGGCGATCTCGGCCGGGCCTGGGAGGCGCCGATCGAAAGCCGGCGCCAGGCATGGACCAGTTTCGCCACGCTGCGCGACACGGTCAGGCTCTGTCTTGTCCCGGACCGGGCCGGAGAAGCGAGCAGGATCAGCTATCTGCTATGGGCGGCGATGCACGGTGTGGTGAGCCTTGAGCTTCGCAAGCTGATCGGCAGCGCGGAGGACTCCGAGCAGCTCTACCACCTCGCCGTGGCGGCCGTCCGCGATGCGCATGGGCTGACGCGATAGGCCTGCGTCGGCCGATCCCTGCGACCCACGCCTAATTCCATGCGTCGAAAGCGATCTCCAGTTGCTCGATGCTCCGCCGCCATGTCGGCGATCTTGCGGCTCCAGAGGTCAAGGGGCGAGCGCGCCTGCTGCCTTGCCGATCGCATCAGCGAGGCGCGCCATGGAGTCGACCTCCGGCTGGGGGAATGAGGGAAGCGAGGGCGCGGGGAGCTGGACCTCCCGTCGCCCAGTCGATGAGTTCGATGCTGTGCACGACGGGCGTGGAAGATCTCACCCCGATCTGCATCGCGCAGCCGATATTGCCCGTGGCGATCACATCCGCCTTCAGGCGGGCAAGATTGGCGACTTTGCGATCCCCTAGCTGTCCGGCGATGACGGGCTGGAGGATGTTGTACGTCCCCGCCGATCCGCAACATAGATGCGCCTCTTGCGGCGTGCGCACCGCATAACCCGCGCGCGTGAGGAGCCGCTGGGGCGCTTGGGTGACTTTCTGACCATGCTGAAGCGAACAGGCGGCGTGATAGGCGACGGACAGCCCCCGCCCGTCGCCGACGGGCAGGTCGACCGCGTCGAGAAACTCGCTGATGTCGCTGGCGATGGCGGATATGCGCGCCGCCTTTTCCGCATAGGCGGGGTCGAGGCGCAGCATGTGGCCATAATCCTTGATCGTCGTGCCGCAGCCAGAGGCGGTGATGAGGATCGCGTCGAGTCCGTCGCCTTCCATTTCCCGCGTCCAGGCGTCGACATTGTTGCGGGCGGCCTCCAACGCGGCCTCTTCCCGGCCCATATGGTGGACGAGCGCGCCGCAGCATTGCTCACCGGCCACGAAGGTCACGGCATAGCCTGCGCGGTTGAGGACGCGAACGGTGGCGGCGCGGATTTCGGGTTTCAATATCGGCTCGGCGCAGCCTTGCAGCAGGGCGACTCGGCCCCTTGGCGACGGTGGTGCAGAGGGCGTGCGGGAGGGGGCAGGGGCGGTTCTGCGCGGGGCCAGCGCCAGCATCGCGGCCATCGGCCTCAGCGCCCCGATCCGGTCCAGTAGCGGCGTCATGGGCCGCGCCAGCCGGGCGAGGGCGAGAGCGAAACGGAAGCGTCCGGGATAGGGCAGCACGGCGGCGAGCAGGCCGCGCATCAGCCGTTCCCGCAATGGTCGCCGGTAACGCTCCTGAATATAAGCGCGGGCATGATCGACGAGGTGCATGTAGTTCACGCCGGACGGGCAGGTCGTCATGCAGGACAGGCAGGACAGGCAGCGGTCGATATGCTTGACGACATCGGGTGTCGGCGTCGCTTCCTGCTCCAGCATGTTCTGCATCAGGTAGATACGGCCGCGAGGGCTATCCAACTCGTCGCCCAATAGCACGTAGGTCGGGCAGGTCGCGGTGCAGAAGCCGCAATGGACGCATTTGCGGATCACGGCCTCTGCGGTCGCGGTGGCGGGGTCGGCCAGTTGCTCAAGCGAGAAGTCAGTCCGCATGGGGCATGTCCAGAAAGCGTCCGGTCTCAAAGACACCGGCGGGATCGAAGGAGCGGCGCACCCGCGCCTCCAGCGCGGCGACGCCGCTCTGGCGGGGGTGCTGCATGGGAATAGCGGCACGGATCGGCTCCGGTGCGCGGATGAGCATGGCGTGGCCCCCCGCCATCGCGGCGGCGCTCCGTATCTCGGTCGCATCGCCGTCATGGGCGAGCCAGACCAGCCCGCCTGCCCAGTCCAACAGCCAGCGCGCGCCGAGTAGCGCGAAACGGTCGAGCAGCGCGGGCGCGGAGAAGGGTGGCAAGCTGATCCGCCACAATGTCGGCGCGTCGGCCAGCGGCGTTACATCGCGCACGGCATCCCACAGCGCTGCGGCCTTCTCCTCCGGCAGCAACCGTGCCGCGCCATGATCGCGCAGCAGGTCGGGCAAGATCGCGCAGCGGGCGGTGACGGAAGGCGCGAAGCCCTGAACCCTCAGCAGCGTCAGCGCGCGCCGCCCCTCCGCGCCGGGAAGGTGCGCCGCCGCGCCGATCTCCGCATGGCTGCCCATGGCGCAGGCCATGGCGCGGACGGCGGCGATATGGTCGAGGCCCTCCAGGACCATGGTACTGGTCGCGCGCGGGCGGGGAAGGACTTTCAGCGTCAGTTCGGTCATTGCCGCCAGACGGCCCCAACTGTTCGCCATCAGTTTGGGCAGGTCGTATCCGGTGACGTTCTTCACCACCTTTGCCCCCGCCACGAACCGCTCGCCCCGGCCAGAGACGGCGGTGACGCCGAGAAGATGGTCGCGCGCCCCGCCCATGGTCAGGCGTTGCGGCCCGGCGACACCGGCGGCCACCACGCCGCCGATCGTCGCCTGTCCCAGCTCCCCGCCCAGCAACGGGCCATGGTCAAACGGTTCGAAGGCCAGCATCTGCCCTTCTCCCGCGATCATCCGCTGCACCTCGGCGAGGGGCGTGCCCGCACGGACAGTCAACACCAGTTCGGGCGGATCATAATCGACCACGCCGGTAAAGCCGCGCATGTCGATGACCTCCGCATCGCGCGGCGCGCCCATGCCGGCCTTGCTGCCGCCGCCGCGTATCTCGCAGCGTGCGCCCCGCGCGGCGGCGTCGGTTATGATCGCGGCAAGGTCGTCCGCGCTCGTGGGTTGATGGTGCATGGTCAGAACCGCGGCAGTTCGGGGAAGGGGACTTCGCCCCGGTGGACGTGCATCCGGCCCAGTTCCGCGCAGCGGTGCAGGGTCGGGAACACCTTGCCCGGATTGAGCAGCAGTTCGGGGTCGAAGGCGCATTTGATGCGCTGCTGATGGTCGAGGTCGGTCTGGCTGAACATCTCCGGCATCAGGTCGCGCTTCTCGACTCCCACGCCATGTTCGCCGGTCAGCACGCCCCCCACCTCCACGCAGAGGCGGAGGATGTCGTTGCCGAACTCCTCCGCCCGTTCCAGTTCGCCCGGTTTGTTGGCGTCATAGAGGATCAGCGGGTGGAGATTGCCGTCGCCCGCGTGAAAGACATTGGCGACGCCCAGCCCATGCTGCTCCGACAGTTCCGCCATGCGCCGCAGCACTTCGGGCAGGCGGCGGCGGGGGATGGTGCCGTCCATGCAATAATAGTCGGGCGAGAGGCGGCCCACCGCGGGGAAGGCGGCCTTGCGCCCTGCCCAGAAGGCTGCACGTTCCTCCTCACTGGTGGAGATGCGGGAGGTCATCGCCCCGTTTAGGCCGGAAATCCGTGCGATCTCCTCGATCAGATGGTCGCATTCCGCGGCGGGACCGTCCAGCTCGACGATCAGCAACGCTTCCACGTCGAGCGGGTAGCCGACTTTCACAAAGGCTTCGGCGGCATGGATGGCGGGGCGGTCCATCATCTCCATGCCGGCGGGAATGATCCCTTCAGCGATGATGTCGGCGACGCACTGGCCCGCGCTCTCGACAGAGGGAAAGCCGACCAGCATGGCACGCGCCGTCTCCGGGCGCGGCAGGATGCGGACAGTGACTTCGGTGACGATGCCCAGCAGTCCCTCGGACCCGACCATCACGCCCAGCAGGTCCAACCCGGCGGGGTCCAGATGCCGGCCGCCCAAGCGCAGTACTTCGCCCGCCATCGTCACCATCTCTATGCCCAGCACGTTGTTGGTGGTCAGGCCGTATTTCAAGCAATGGACCCCGCCGGAATTCTCCGCGACATTGCCGCCGATGGTGCAGGCGATCTGGCTCGACGGATCGGGCGCGTAGTAAAAGCCGCGATCTTCGACCGCGCGCGTAATGGCGAGATTGGTGACGCCCGGCTGCACGATGGCCAGGCGGTTGTTATAATCGACCTCCACCACGCGGTTGAACTTGCCCATACCCATCAGCACCGCGTCCGCCAGCGGCAGCGCGCCGCCGGACAGCGACGTGCCCGCGCCGCGGGGCACCACCTTCACCCCCTGCGCATGGCACCAGCTAAGGATGGCTGAAACCTGCGCCACCGTTTCGGGCAGGACGACGACCATCGGCGGCTGGCGATAAGCGGTCAGGCCGTCGTTCTCATAGGGACGTAGTGCCGCGGCCTGTGCAATCACGCCCTCGCCGGGCACGATAGCGCGCAGGGCTGCGACGATCTCCTCCCGGCGGCTGAGCACCAGCGCATCGGGTGCGGGCATCTTCAGCACGGGACGGTTTCCTGATCCAATGTAGATCCAATTCTTGCATTATTGATCCAATTTGGTAAGGGCTGAATCGGCCTGCTGTCAAGCGGCCTATCTGGAGATATGGCATGCACCGACCGACACACCTGGCGCGCAAGAGCAGCGCGGATCAGGCGATCATCGATCTGATCGAGCGGAATATCCGGGATCGCGTCTGGTTGCCTGGTGACCGTCTGCCGACGGAGCGCGAACTGGCCGAGACATTGGGGGCGTCGCGCAACACCTTGCGACGGGGCCTCAAGATATTGGAGTTGGAAGGGAAGATCACTCGCCACGTCGGGCGCGGCTCCTATGTCTCTTCGGATCTCGCGATGGAGGAAGGCGAGGGCCATCTGCGACCGGAACGCCGATCGCTGCTGACGGACTTCATTCGCCGCGCCAGCCCGGTAGAGATCATGGAGGTGCGTTCCATGATCGAGCCCACTGCCGCCGCCATGGCCGCCGTGCGGGCGACGCGGGAAGACCTCAACCTCATGGAACGCTATCTCGCCGAGGCGGATTTGGCGCAAGAACTGGAAACGTTCGAAGAAATCGATGCGCTCCTCCACATGCAGATCGTGCTGAGCACAAAAAATCGACTGCTTGCGGACATCTATCATGAGATCAATAACGCGCGCATCGAACCTGCGTGGAAGGAATTGAAGCGCCGGAAGTTAACCATTGCTCAGCGGCACCGATACCATGCTGACCATCATGCTGTGGTTCAAGCGATCATGGGCCGCGACGCGGATCTTGCCAAATCGCTCTCGAAGAGCCATCTGAGAGAAGCTGCGAAAGATCTGTTCGCGGTCCAATGATATTTCGCGATTCGATGCGGCCGTCCACTTCATCATTCAGATCATCATCATGGTCAGCCGGGACCGCGGCAATCTAGCGGTCAGGGCTTACGCCATTTATCATTTTGTCCACCGGCTGGTGATCATGTCGGCCACTGGGGATCGGTGGTGGGCTTTATGGTGATAAAACTCTCCCCGCCCATCGACGTGTCAGGCGCCCGCTGACGGGTGGCCGAAACAATTCCAGATTTCATAGATAACCGGAAGGATGAATTTCGGGTATCGCCAATCGCAAATCGTCATCTTACCCTTATGGCTCCGTGATTTATGGAGACGAGATTCATTTTGAAGATCAGCAAATCGGGTCAAATGCGATCGATCCCGTCAATCAAAAAATACGAACGGGTGGGGATTGAAGGATAGATATACTAGATGAGAGGTGAAGATAGGTCCATGACTGAGAAATCGTCCACCCAGATGGAAGCGCGGCGGTTCAACTATCTCGGCGTCCATTCCATGGACCATTTTGCCTTCACGGTGCCAGATCTTGCCGAGGCGGCGGCATTTTATTCGGCTTTTGGACTGGAGGTTCGCGCGGAAGGTGATGCCATGGGCCTTTACACCTTTGACAGCTTGCATCGCTGGGGTGTGTTGCGCGAAGGCAAACGGAAGAAATTTGATCATTTGTCGTTTGGAATATATGAGGATGATCTGGACCGATTTCGGGACCGGCTCAAACAGCTGAACATTCCGCTTATCGCACCGCCGTCCGGGAGCGAAAACGATGGCGTCTGGTTTCATGATGAAGACGGCAATAGGGTGGAAGTCGCTGTCAGACCCCGATCATCCCCCACGGAAAAGGCGGTTTTCGGTATGGCGGATATGTCGGGCCGGGCAGGCGTGGCCGCCTGTCCGTCACGCAAAGATGTCGCGTGTGTCAGGCCGCGACGCCTTAGTCATGTCGCGATCTACACGACAGATGTCGGAGAAAAGATCGATTTCTACACCAAAGTGCTCGGCATGCGACTTTCCGACCGCTCAGGCGATTTTTGCGCTTTTCTGCATGGTCCACATGGCAGCGAGCATCATATGTTCGCCTTCGTGAAGTCGGGCGGTCCCGGTTTTCACCATTGTAGCTGGGACGTCGGATCGATCAACGACGTCGGCCTTGGCGCGGAACAGATGCAGGAAAGCGGATATCACAAAGGTTGGGGTTTGGGCAGGCATGTGGTGGGATCGAATTATTTCTACTACGCCACCGATCCCTGGGGCAGCCATAGCGAATATTCCGCCGACATGGACTATATTCCTGCGGATTGCGACTGGCAGCCGAAGGACTATGGCCGGGACGACAGATTCACTCTTTGGGGCGGGGAACCGCCGGAGGATTTCGGGCGGAATTTCGAGTTGGAATGAAGACCCGACGTCTTCCACCCCGAGGTAAGAAGGGAAGCGGCTTAGTCGTCATGAAAGGAGAACGGATGATTACCGAGATAGTGGAATTCAAGGTCAAACCGGGAACCGCCGACGATTTCATGAAAGGGGTCAAGGCGTCGGAGGAGCTGTTCAAGAATGCTCCGGGATTTATCGGACTTGAGCTTCATCATCAGATCGAAGACCCGCGGGTCTTCGTGCTGTTGATACAATGGGAGACGCTGGCCCATCATATGGAAATTTTCCGAAATTCGCCCGCATTTGCAGCATGGCGCGGCAATGTCGGCGAATATTTTGCCGAGCCGCCGCGGCTTCAGCACAGCGAGACGAAGCTGCGCTATTAGAGCGGTTTCCCGTCGCATGGGATTGTGGGAAAGTAGGCAAGGGGAGGGTCTGGAGCGTACGCTCCAGACCCTCCCCTTACGCCTAAAGTACCAGGCGATAGATGCGCGCCGCCGCGCCGAGGAAGAGTTGGCGCTGCTCTTCGTTGGAGTAGCGGGTGGCGGCGCGCTTGAAGGCGTTCCACATCACTCCATAGTTGAAGGATTGCCGGTCGACCGGGAAATTGCTGCCGAACATGCAGCGCGACGGTGAAAATGCGTCCACCGCGGCATGGATATAAGGGGATATGGCGTCGGCAACCGTCGCGCTGTCCGGGGCGCTGCCGCCATGGTGCCATCCGAAGCCCATGACATCCGCGCCCACTCCGCTCAGCTTGATGGAGATGTTGGGAAATCTGGCGAGGATTTCGATCCTGTTCCGCCAGTTCGCCAGCACCTCCTGCCGTTTGCCGCTGAACCGGCCGATGCCGACCGGCCCGGCGAGATGGTCGAGGATGATCGATGTGTCCGGAAAGGCGCGGGCCAGGCCGACGACATCGTCCAGCATGCCATGGGCGCACAACAGGTCGCAGCTCAGGCCCAGGGGGGCCAGCCGGCCGAAGCCCGCACGAAAACGGGCGTCCAATAGCTTTCCGGGCGGAATTTTGAGTGCCTGATAGGCATCGGGATCATGGGCCACCAACTCTCTTATGCCGCGGAACCGGCTCGGGGACGCCTCCAGATGCGCTTCCAGTACGTCCGCGACGGCATCACCCAGCATGAGGTCGGCTCTGCCGACGATGCCCGCGCATAATTGCCCGGCCGGGCTATCGGTCGAAGCGAATTGCCCGGCGACCGTCTCTACATATTCCGTTTCGCCCACGCAGCGTAGATGCTCCGGCCCGCTGCCCCGGAAGGCCCAGCCGCAATCGACATAGACGGTGGCGGCCAGCCTATGGCCGCTGCTGCCGACCGTGGCGATGAAATCCTCGGGAAGGAACGAACCGAAACGGGCCGCGCCGAAATGGCCTTCCCCCCAGAAGTGATGGTGCGTGTCGACAAGCGGAATATGCGGGGAAAGGGGGGGCTCGCTATAGGCTGCGCCAGGGATCGGCATCTGCTTTCTCCTTCATGGTGCCTGTGCACAGGGCGGCGCCCGTTTCCAACGAATTTTCTCTCCGGTGTCCGGCACCGTGGGTCGAATTCCTTGGGATCACCGCCTCGCAAACTCGGGTTGAAGCGGGGCAGAGGCAAGGATGCGCGCGTCGACATCCTTGATGTCGCGCAGCCCGCAGAGCGCCATGGTCGTGTCCAGCTCCTTGCGGAGAATGTCGAGCGCGACGAGGACCCCGGCCTCGCCCATCGCGCCCAGCCCATAAGTGATGGAGCGGCCCAGCAGGATGCCCTTGGCCCCAAGGGCAATGGCCTTGATGATGTCTTGGCCGGACCGGATGCCGCCGTCCATCAGTACCTCGATCCTGTCCCCCACGGCGTCCACGATAGCGGGCAGGGCGGAAATCGACGAAGGCGCGCCATCCAGTTGCCTGCCGCCATGGTTGGAGACGATGATCGCCTCCGCCCCGGTCCTTGCGGCATTGTCCGCATCTTCCGGGTCGAGGATGCCCTTCAAGATCAGCTTGCCCTGCCACCTGTCCTGGAACCGCTTCACATCGTCCCAACTCAGGCAGGGATCGAACTGGGAGGCGGTCCAGGACGACAGGGAGCCGATATCCGCGACGCCTTCGACATGGCCTGCGATATTGCCGAACGAGCGACGCGGCGTGCGCGCCATGTTCCAGCACCAGCGCGGTTTGCTGGCAAGATTGAGCAGATTGGCCAGGGTCGGCTTGGGCGGCGTGCTGAGACCGTTGCGGATATCCTTGTGGCGCTGTCCCAAAATCTGCAGGTCGAGGGTCAGGACGAGGGCGGAGCAGCCGGCCGCTTTGGCCCGGTCGATCAGCCTGTCGCTGAAGTCCCGGTCGCGCATGACGTAGATCTGGAACCAGAAGGGCCGGTCGCTATGCCGGGCGACATCCTCTATCGAGCAGTTGCTCATGGTGGAGAGAGTGAAGGGCACGCCGGCCTTCGCCGCCGCCCTCGCCGCGAGTATCTCGCCATCGGCATGCTGCATCCCCAGCATGCCCACCGGCGCGACCGCCACCGGCATGGTGGCGTCATGCCCCACAAGGGTGGTCGCAAGCGAGCGATCGGTCATGTCGACCGCCACGCGCTGCCGAAGCTTGATGGCTTCGAAGTCGCGGCTGTTCGCCCGGTAGGTGCTTTCGGTCCAGGAACCGGAATCGGCATAATCATAGAACATGCGGGGCACGCGTCTCTTTGCGAGCAGCCGCAAATCCTCGATGCAGGTAATCATTTTCGTCATCATGCCGATCCGGCGTCAGTTTTTGACCGCTTCCACGATTGACACATAAGTGGCGACCGCGTCTCCCCCCATATTGGCGGTCAGCGCCAGCGACGCCCCGGGCAGTTGCATGTCGCCCGCTTCGCCCAGCACCTGCCGGGCCGCCGTGACGAGCATCGACACGCCGGTCGCGCCCACGGGATGCCCCTTCGACTTGAGGCCGCCGGAAAGATTGACCGGCAGCTTTCCGCCCCGCCGCGTCTGCCCCTCGATCACGGCTTCGCGTGCCTTGCCGGGTTGTGTGAGGCCCAGCGCTTCGACCATCATCAGCTCGGCAATGGTGAAGCAGTCATGCACTTCCGCAAGGCTGATGTCGTCCACCGTGACCCCCGCCTGCCGAAAGGCCTGAGCGATCGCCCGCCTGGGACCGGCGAAGGCGATCGGGTCCTTGGCCGCCATCGGCAGATAGTCATTGACCTGTTGCCAGGCGCGGAAACCGGCCGCCTTCGGAAAATCGGACAGCATGTCGTCGGATACGATGACCAGTGCTGCCGCGCCGTCCGAGATCAACGAACAGTCGGTGACCTTGAGCGGCGGCGCGATCATCGGATTCTTCTCCGACGGGGCGAGGCAATAGTCCAGCTCCAGCGGACGGTGCATCTGGGCGAGGGGGTTGAGCAGCGCGTTCTCGTGGTTCTTCACCGCGATATGCGCCATCGCCTCGACAGGATCGCCATGATGGTGGGCATAGGCGTGCGCATAGCGGGCGAACACTTCCGGAAAGCTGACATGCGCCTCATCCTTCTGGTAGCCGGCGCCGGCCAGCGCGCGCGTGACCCCGGCGGTGCTCTGATGGGTCATCTTCTCCGCGCCGACGACCAACGCCACCCGCACGCGGCCGCTGCGGATCGCGTCGATGGCGGCATAGACCGCCGCCGAACCCGTCGCGCAGGCATTTTCGCAGCGATTGGCGGGCTTGAACCGCAAGCCGGGGTCCGCGCTCAGCACCATGGACGAGCAGAATGTGTCGGGCACCAGGCCGGAGTTGAAATGCCCCAGCCAGACGGCGTCGACATGCTTGCCTTCAATTCCCGCCGATTCCATCGCCTCTCTGGCGACCGAATGGATGAGGTCCTCCAGGCCGAGCGCGTCGAAGCGGCCGAATTTCGAATGTCCCCATCCAACGATTACAGCTTCCATCGTTCCTCATCCTTGTCTTTTCAGTTCCGCGACATGGCGGATCGGCGCCGGTCCGGTGTGCCGTTCAGTTCAGGGCCTCGACATAAGCCGCGCCGGTCTTCTCCCTGACCTCTCCGGCGGAAACGCCGGGCGCCAGGTCGATCAACTTCAGCGACGGCGTCTGCGCGGGATCGACCTCGAACACGGCGAGATCGGTGATGACCAGGTCCACCACCTGCCTGCCCGTCAGCGGCAATGTGCATTCGCTGACGATCCGGGACTGGCCCTTCGCCTCATGCTCCATCACGACGACGATGCGCGGCACGCCGGCAACCAGGTCCATCGCGCCGCCCATGCCCTTCACCATCTTGCCGGGGATGGTCCAGTTGGCGAGGTCGCCCTTCTCCGACACCTGGAGGCCGCCCAGGATCGAGATGTCGATATGGCCGCCGCGCATCATGCCAAAGCTCATCGCGCTGTCGAAAAAGGACGTGGTCGGAATCTTCGTGACCGTCTCCTTGCCCGCATTGATAAGGTCGGCATCCTCCTCGCCCGCATAGGGAAACGGCCCCATGCCGAGCATGCCGTTTTCCGAATGAAGCTGGATCGACACGCCTTCCGGGATCATGTTGGCGACCAGCGTGGGAATGCCGATGCCCAGATTGACGTAAAATCCGTCCTTCAGTTCCTGGGCGGCTCGGGCTGCTATTTGTTCGCGATTCCAGGGCATGTTCTTCCTCTCAGGCGCGTTGGCGGACGGTGCGCTTTTCGATGTGCTTGTAGGGATCGGGCACTTGCACCATG
The DNA here is from genome assembly GCF_002795205.1 of Sphingobium sp. LB126. Classification (NCBI taxonomy): domain Bacteria; kingdom Pseudomonadati; phylum Pseudomonadota; class Alphaproteobacteria; order Sphingomonadales; family Sphingobiaceae; genus Sphingobium; species Sphingobium sp. LB126. The sequence continues at coordinate 902,579 of NZ_NETV01000002.1, read as the reverse complement.
CGCTTGACGAAGATTCCGGGGGTGATGATGTGATCGGGATCGATCTCCCCCGGCTCCACCAGATGCTCGACCTCTGCGACCGTCACCTTCGCCGCTGTTGCCATCACCGGATTGAAGTTGCGCGCGGTCATCCGGTATACCAGATTGCCCTCGCTATCGCCCTTCCAGGCGTGGATCACGGCCAGATCACCGAATATCCCGCGCTCCAGCAGATATTCGCGCCCATCGAAGAGGCGCGTTTCCTTGCCTTCGGCCACCTGGGTTCCGACACCGGTCGGCGTGTAGAAGGCGGGAATGCCCGAACCGCCCGCCCTGATGCGTTCGACCAGCGAACCCTGCGGGCAATATTCCAGCTCGACTTCCCCCGCGAGATACTGTTTCGCGAAGGTCGCATTCTCCCCGGCATAGGAGGCGATGAGCTTCCTGACCTGACGAGTATTCACCAGCCGGCCGACGCCCATGCCGTCCAGCCCGGGATTGTTCGTGACGATCGTCAGATCCCTGACGCCGGAATCCTCGATGGCGGCGAGCAGTGAGTCCGGAATGCCGCATATGCCGAATCCGCCCGATATGATCGTCATGCCGTCCCGCAGCAGGCCGGTCAGCGCCGAAGCTGAATCCCTGTAGACCTTGTTCGTCATTCTTCCTCTTCGTTCCTCGTCCCGGTCGGATAGGAGCCATGCCCCTTCATGCAGGTGGATGGGCCTTGGCGGGGCGGCGTTCGCCATGCCTGGCGACTAGGGCATCAAACGCCCGCTCGTCAGATGAGGATTCCAGTCTCGCGATACCTGGAAATGGTGCGCGACCTGGATGGGATAGGTGGAATCGGCCTTCAGAGAGGCACCGTTCCCTTCATTGCCGCTTTGGCTCGAACGGCTTGGGTATCCGGCTATCACCCAGGAAGGTCAGCATCCAGCCGGGATATTCCGGTTTTAGGGCGCTGACATCGTCCAGCCGTTTCATCTCCTCGGGCGACAGGGCCAACTCGACCGCGGCGAGATTGTCGTCAAGCTGATCGCCGTTCTTCGCGCCGATGATGACCGACATCACATGCGGCTTCGCCAGCGTCCACGCCAGCGCTACCCGCGCCACGGATACGCCGCGCGCATCCCCAATCTCGCGCATGACCGCGACGATGGGCCATGCGCGCTCCGTATCGACTGGCGGGAAATCGAACGTGGCGCGCCGCGAATCTTCCGGCGCGGGGGCGCCCGGCCCGAACTTGCCCGACAGCAGCCCGCCGGCCAGTGGCGACCAGACCATCAGGCCCAGTCCCTCGGCCTCGATCAGCGGCACGATTTCCCTTTCCACGTCGCGCCCGGCTATCGAATAATAGGCCTGTATCGTTTCCAGCCGGCCGTAATTTCTGGCTTCGCTGATGCCGATCGCCCGGGCGATCCGCCAGCCATGCCAGTTCGACGCTCCGAAATAACGGATCAGCCCCTGGCTGCGCAGATCGTCCAGCGCCCGCAGGGTCTCGTCCAGCGGGGTGACGGTATCGGTCTGGTGAATCTGATAAAGATCGATATGGTCGGTCTGAAGCCGCTCCAGGCTGAACCGGACCGCATCCATGATGTGCCCTCGCGATGCGCCCCGGTCGTTCGGGCCGCTCCCCACGATCCCGGACGTCTTGGTGGAGATGACCACATCCTTCCGCGCAACGCCCAGATTCTTGAGCGCCTGACCCAGCATGCGTTCGGACTGGCCCTGGAAATAGGTGTCCGCCGTGTCGATGAAGTTCACCCCGGCGTCCAGCGCGCGTCCGACCACGGCGTCGACTTGCGCCTGGGTCATATGGCCCATGCCGCGAAAGGCCTGCGCATCCGGATCGCCGCCAAAGGTCATGGCGCCAAGGCAAATTTCGGACACGAACAGGCCTGTCGATCCCATCTGCTTATATTTCATGGCCGGGAAAGCTCCTCGATTTCAAGATTATAGATGCGGTTCGCGGTGCCGGCGAAAATCTGGCGCCGCTCGTCTGCGGAGCAGCCTGCCGTGATGCGCTTATAGGCGTTGCACAGCGTACCGAAGCCGCCGACATCGTCGGTGGGGCGGTTGCTTTCGAACATGCAGCGGCTGGCCCCGAACAGGTCGATGGCGGTTTCCACATAGGGCCGCCATTGCGCGGCCATTTGCTCCGAGCTTGCGGGCGGCTGCGCCCTGAACAGGCTCGATCCCAGCAGATAGGACCCCAGCCCACCCAGCTTGACCGAAACATTCTCGCAGGCCGCGATCTTGGCCATGTCGCGCCGCCATTGCGGAAATTCTTCCGCAAGGCGCCCGCCATGCGCCCCTATGCCGATCGGCTGACCGACATGGTTGAGGACGATCGGCGCATCGGGAAAGCGCGAGGCGAGAAAAAGCGCATCGGACAATTTGGGGGCGAGAACGAAGGCGTCGAAGCAATATCCCGACCGCGCAATATGGGCAAAGCCGCGGAGAAATTCGTCCTGACGATAGAGGCTTTCCCCGCAATCGAAGATGCCGCCAAGGATCGACGGGTCAGCATCCCACAGGGCGGACTGGCGAAAGCCCTTCAGCCGTTGCGGCGCCGCCGCGATCTGATGCTCCAATATGCGGGACACCCAGTCGCCTCTTCGGCAATCGATGGCGGCAATGATGCCGGCCCCCACCAGGCAGGGCCCGTAAAGGCCGCTGGCCGCCATGGCGGCCTGCCCGTTGAGAAATTCCGTCTCTCCGACGCAGCGCAGTTCCGCCGGCCCGGTCGCGCGATACATGGACAGGCCTTCGGTTGCGATCGACGCGATGACATGATGGCTGCTGCCCAGATAATCGAGATAATCGTCGATAAGGAAACGTCGCAGCCCCAGAACCGGCGCGATGGCGTCGCTGACCCGGTCGACCAGATGATGAGCGCTGTCGATCACGGGCAGGTCCGGGAAGAGCGGCTGTTCGTCGGGCCTGTCCATCCCTTCGGATTTCATGCCGTCGCCGGACCCTTCGCGCTGGGCGAGGGATGACATCAGAAATAATTCTCGACTGGCTCATTATATTCGAGCATCGGGGTTTCGAGGAAGAAATGCGCCACATGCGTCCGCCATTGCCGGAAGCCGGGCGATTCCCAGAATTGGGGCGCATGGTGGGCCTTGCTTTCCCATTTGATCAGCAGCCTGTATCGGCCCGGCTGATCGACAATGCGGTCGAGCGCCATGCCAAGACATCCATCGGCTGCGCGGAAAATCTCCACGCATTCGCCAACGGCCTGCTCGAAAGCGGGGGCGTGGTCGGGCGCGACGGCGATGACAGCATTTTCTATGACCATTTTCCGATAGCCCTCTTCCCAAACATTCCGCTCCGCAGGATTGCGTTGGTCATTCATTAAAATAGGCGGACGGCCGGAAGGCGATCAGAAAATGGGACGGCCGATACCTGGATCAGGGGTGCGAGGTTCTGCAAGCCAATCCCGCCGCGGACGGAGGCCGGATGCCGCGCCGCTGTTTCACGCGGAAAATCGAGCATTGGCAGGGCGAGGTCGCTATTCTGGGTATCGGGGTAGGGGACTTCTCATCTGACGGCTCTTCGCCGTCTGCATAGAAGAGAGGACAGGCGGCATGCGACAAGCAGCCGGGAGGAGAGCTATGACACAAGAAGCCGGAGCTACCGCAAAATCCCCGCCGATGCTGAAATTTTCGCACATCGGCCTGGTCGCGACCGACGTGGACATGATGGCGCGCTTCTATGTCGATGTGCTCGGTTTTGCGATTACCGACCAGGGCGATTTCGGCGATCTCAAGGTCGTTTTCATGTCGCGCGATCCGGAGGACCATCACCAGATCGTGTTGACGAACGGCCGCCCGGTACATTTGCCCAGGAACACGATCAATCCCAAATTCGGGCCGGTCATCCAGCAGATCTCCTTCAAGATGCCGTCCCTTGCCGACTTGCGCGACATGAAAAATCGGCTGGAAGCAAGCAGCGCGACGGAGATCACCGCCGCGACGCACGGCAATGCGTGGAGCGTCTACGCGCATGATCCGGAGGGCAATTATATCGAATTCTTCGTCGATACCGACTGGTATGCCGACCAGCCATTTTACGTCCCGCTCGATTTGAACAAGAGCGACGAAGAGATCATTCGGGAAACCGAGGATATGTGCCGTTCCAGTCCCGGTTTCAAATCGATCCGGCAGTGGCGCGTCGACATCGCGAAAGTCATGCCGCCGCCCTTTCCCGAATAGTCGCAGCGCGCCGTATCGGCGCTGACGCGGGCGAGATGTCATTCGATCCTGCCGGGGGCGGGTTCGAAAACCCTACTCCATGGAGTTGTCATGAAGCTGGTTACCTTTGCCAATCAGGACGGACAGCGGCTAGGCGCGCTGGTGGAGGACCAGCTGCTCGATCTGGCGGCGGCGAACCCGGTTCCGGCATTCGCGTCGATGCAGATCCTGATCGATGCAGGTCCGCAGGCGTGGGACGCCGCGCGCGCCACAATCGGCAAAGCGGATGCCAGCGCCCTGCGCGCCTTGGCGGATGTGTCGATCCTGGCGCCGCTGCCACAGCCCGTCCGCCTGCGCGATTGCAGCCTCATGCTGGAGCATATGGAAATCGTACTGGAACAGATGGCGCGACGGGCGGCGGCCGAGGAGGGCGATCCCGAAGCGGCCTATGATCGGTTGATCGCGTCCGGCAAATATCATCTCAACCCGACTTTCAAGAAGCAGTGCGTCTATTACAACGCGGACCACACGTCGGTGAGCGGGACGGGCGTGGACATATTGTGGCCAAGCTATTCGGACTATATCGACTTCGAACTGGAATGGGCCTGCGTCATCGGCCGACCGGCCAGGGATGTCTCGCGGGAGAGGGCGAGAGAGCATATCTTCGGCTATACCATTCTCAATGACTGGTCGGCCCGCGATGTGCAGATGCCGCTGATGTACACCATGAACGGGCCGGGCGAGGGCAAGGATTTTCCGGGGAGCTGGGGATTGGGGCCGTGCATCGCCACGCCGGACGAGATGGAAGATCCCTATGATCTGGTCATGACCGCGACGATCAATGGCGAGCAATGGACCCGCGGCAACACCGGTTCCATGTATCACAAGTTCGAAGACGCCATCGCGCAATTCAGCCGTGAAAAGACCATTTTGCCCGGCGAGGTGCTTGGCTCCGGCACAGTGCTGGGCGGCTGCGGTTTCGAGCTGGGGCGGTCCTTGTCCGCGGGCGATACCGTCGAACTGGAGGTCGAGAAGATCGGTATTCTTAGGAACCGGGTGGTTCGCGCGCACTAGTTCCGATCCAACTCGATAACCAAACGATAATGAAAACGGACCCTAACAGGGGAGAGGGAAATGATGAGAGGGATTTTGCTTTCGACCGTCGCGATCGTATCGGTGGCGATGCACGGCGCGGCCATCGCGCAAGACCAATCCGCCGGAGCGCAGACCGGGCCCGCGCAAAGCGGAATTATCGACATCATCGTCACGGCGGAGCGGCGCCTGTCTTCGGTGCAGACCACGCCTATCGCGATTTCGGCGGTGGGCGGCGAAGCGCTGCGCGAGAAGAACATCACCAATATCGAAAGCCTCAGTTCCAATATTCCGAACCTGAATTTCAATCGTGTCAGCAGCGATGCGAAGATTTCCATTCGCGGTATCGGCTATAATGCCATTTCCCCCGGTGGCGAACCGCGCGTCGCACTTTATCAGGACGGCATCTATCTGGCGCGGAACCAGGCGGCATTGCTCGGCTTCTACGACATAGATCGCGTGGAGGTGCTGCGCGGGCCGCAAGGAACGCTTTATGGACGCAACGCGATCGCCGGAACGATCAATGTGCTCAGCCGTGATCCGGGCGACAGCCTGAACGGCTATTTTACCGGCAGCGTCGGCAATTATGGCCTGATCGGCACGGAAGGCGCGGTGGGCGGCCCGCTGTCCCCGACGGTCCAGGCGCGGATTTCCTTCCGGACCGTCGACCGCAACGGCTATGGCAGGAACATTACGACCGGCGCGGACGTGAATGACGAGAATTCCCGCAGCGTCCGCGCAAGGCTGAAGTTCGATCCCGGCTCCACGCTCACGGTCAGGCTGACCGGCGATTACAGCATTTCGCGAGAGAATGACGGCGGCTATCGCTATGCCGGGCGGGGCAATTCGGCCATTCCGACATCGGTCGAACTGCTGGGCGCGGAGGTTCCGGACGATCCGCAGGATGCCGCCGGTTTCGGCCCGCGCCGGCGGATCGAGACCTATGGCTTTTCGGGTCAGGCGGACCTGGACCTGTCGGACAGCACGACCATGACCTTGCTGACCGCCTATCGTCACTTCACGGCTTCGCAGAGGACCAATATCGACGGGTCCGCCGCCGAGTTGTCGCAAATGTATATCGACGAGGCATCGAACGTCTTCTCGACCGAGCTTCGTCTGGCCCAGAAGATTGGCGATTTCGCGGACATCATCATCGGCGCCTATTATTTCCATGAACGGAACAGCGCCACCAACCAGGTGCCGTTCAAGGGCAGCGTATTCGGCGCCGCATTCCACGTCGACGGACTGGTCGATCCCGATGCGCTTTACGAATTTTACGGTTCCTACGGGCGGGTGAAGACCAATGCCAAGGCGGTGTTCGCGCAGGCCAATATCCGACTGACCCAAAAGCTCGAGCTGGACGTCGGCGCACGCTACAGCGACGAGAAGAAGGTGATTTTCGAGCAGCATCAGGTGGACGTTCTCAGCCCCTTCATACTCGACAATGCCCTTCGTCCGGGATTCGACCCCGCCAACGGCCTGTTCGGAAACGGCGCGGGTTCGCAGTCGGCAAGCTGGGACTCGTTCGATCCCAAGGTCACGCTCAGCTACAAGGCGGGCTCCGGCATCTATCTCTACGCCACCTATTCGCGCGGCTTCAAGGCGGGCGGTTATAATGTCGGTGGCATACAACCGGCATTCCGGCCGGAAAAGTTGACCAATTACGAGGCGGGGATCAAGGCCGACCTGTTCGACCGTCGGCTCCGCATCAATCTGTCGGCGTTCAACTATGACTATAAGGATTTGCAGGAAAGCATCATCGACGGGATCAATATCGTCACCAAAAATGCCACGAAGGCGCGTGTTCGCGGTATCGAGGCGGAAATTACGGCGAAGCCCACCGACGCGCTGACGCTGCAACTCAACGCGGCCTATCTCGATGGCAAGTTCAAGGAATTCAGGGACATCGATCCGGCCTTTGCCGACCTGGGCTCGCAGAACCTCAAGGGCAACCAATTGCCTGACGCACCGAAATATCAGGTGGGCGGCGAAGTCGGATACAGGATCGGGACCGGTTTCGGGGACATCACGCCGCGTGTCAATGTGACGTGGTTCGACCGGGTGTATTTCAATCACTTCAACACGGTCGAAATGTCCCAACCGTCCCGGACCATGGTGAATTTCTATCTCGGCTGGACCTCACCCGGCGCGGCATGGTCGGCCACCGCCTTCATCAAGAATGTGACCGACGACACCTATTTCGCCGGGGCAAACACCAATTTGGGCCTGCTCGGCTTTTCTCGAACGGTTGCTTATGGTGCGCCCCGTACCTTTGGCCTGAGCGTGACCAGGACGTTCTGAATATAATATTCCCGGTCTCTGTGTTCCTTGAAATGGAGCGGGACGAGCGGGGCTCTCAACCTATGTCGATCAGGATCAAGGGTCCTGATCGACATTGTCGTTTGTTGGAGTGATTTTGAATGAAATGGAACATATCCCGGCTCGGAAATCGCGCAAAAAAGGATAACGGGGCCTGTTCCGATTCAATGTGATCGCAACGGACCCCACGCCTGATCGCCATGTAAACAGGAGATTGATGCCATGGAAGTGTCGCAACCCACCGAAAGCAGGACTCCAGTTTCCGAAATCGACTTTTGGTCGGACGAGGTCGTTTCGAACCCCTATCCCTATTATGATCAGTTGCGCGATCTGGGCCCCGCGGTCTGGCTCGCCCGCCACGAATGCTGGGCGATCGTCCGGCACAAGGAATTGCGCGAGGCGCTCCTTGCTTCCGAAGCCTTCACGTCCACGGCGGGGATCGGCATGAACGCCGAGGCTAACAAGAACAGCGAAGGCGTGATGATCTTTTCGGACGATCCGGATCATGCCCGCCTGCGTCGCGTGTTCAACCGGCCGCTGCTGCCAGGCGCATTGAACGCGTTGAAGGACCGATTGACTGGGCTTGCCGAGCAGAGGGTCGACCAACTCGTCGCGAAGGGGGCGTTCGATGCGATCCCCGAGCTTGCGCAGTTCCTGCCGCTGACGGTCGTCACGGACCTTGTCGGCCTGACGGACGAGGGCAAGGCAAACATGCTGCGTTGGGCGGGTGGGCTTTTCGACGCGCTCGGTCCCGAAGGACATCCCCGAACATTGTCGGGTATCGAGATAGCGATCGAGGCCTTCACCTATCTGCACAACCTGCCGCGCGAGGCGCTCGACCCGCAGGGATGGGCTGCGGGGCTGTTCCGCGCCGCCGATGCGGGCGACCTGTCGCATGACGAGGCCCGAAAGATGATGATGGACTATACGGGCCCAGCCCTCGACACGACGATCAACGGACTTGGCAATGCCCTGTCGCTTTTTGCCCGGCATCCGGAACAATGGGACCGGCTGCGCAGTGATCCGGAATTGAAGAACAGGGCGATCGAGGAGGCTTTGCGGCTGGAATCGCCCGTGCGGGCATTTGGCCGCCGACTGACGCGGGATTATGATATGGACGGCGGCGCCCACATGCATAGGGGCGATTGGGCGCTGATGGTCTATGCCAGCGGCAACCGCGATGAGCGGCGGTATGAGGATCCGGAAAAATTCGACATCGCGCGCGATGCGCGGGATCATGTCGCCTTCGGCTATGGCATGCATTTATGTGCCGGCATGCATCTTGCCAAACTGGAAATCCGGACGATGCTCGACGTGCTGGTCCGGCGCGTGAAGCGTTTCCATCTCGTCGAGGAGGAGATGGTCATGCACAATCTGATCCGTGGCCGTGACCGGCTTATCCTGAACGTCGATCCGGCCTGAGGCAAATTGCGGTAGGCGGTTCGTTTTCTTGTGGCCGATCTTGCCAAAGAAAATCCATCCCGCCGCGCTTGCGGTGAGAGGGAAAGGGTCCGGTTCCTCCTGACCGAGAGCGCGCTGCGTAAATCGGACGCAAGTCGCGCTCTCTACTTCTTTCTCATCGCATCCTTTTAGAGCGATTTCCAGTCAGATGGCATCATCTGACGGTTAAGAAATCGCGGTAAATAAAAGACTTAGAGCGGATTCCGATCTGATTCAATCAGATCGGAATCCGCTCTAAACGCAAAACCGGTTCCCGTTTTCGCGCACGATGCCCTAGAATTTGAAACCGGCGGTCACGCCATAGGTGCGAGGATAGCCGTAAGCGACGTCCAGCCCGGTGAAGCCTTCGATCAGGGACGTCGTGTAGACCGTCTTGCCAAGATTCCTGCCCCACAATTTGACCGTGACATGATCGCTCTTGTCGGTCCAGGAGATCGACGTATTGATCAGGTCATAAGCTTTCTGAAAGGCGATGTTATCCGCTGCCGCATAGACCTTGCTCTGGCGGAAATAGGTCGCATTCAGCGCGAACGTGCCGATGCTGGTGTCGATAGAATAATCGCCGCCGATATTGAACGACAGGGTCGGCGTCTGGGCCAGCTTGTTGCCGGCCGCTTCGCACTGCACGACGCCGCCCAGCGGTGGGGTGGGGCAGCCCGGCCTTGGCGCATTGGAATCCGCCAGGGGGAATGATTTGAACCGGTCATGGATGTAGGAAAGGCCGCCGTTCAGCGACAGGCCATGTGCGAGCACGATCTCGCCATCCAGATCGACGCCGTACATTCTGGCCTTGGCGCCGTTATAGATCAACTGGCTGCCGGCGTCGAACCGCTGCACCTGGATATTCTTGTAATCATAATGGAAGGCGGAGATGTTGAGGCGCACCCGGCGATCGAAGAACTGGGTCTTCAGGCCGACTTCGGCCGCCTTGATGTCCTCCGGCTTGAACGGCTGGGCATCGCGCTTCGCAAGCACGAAACCGCCGCTCTTGAACCCGCTATTATAGGAAATATAGCCAAGAATATCCGGGCCGAATTTATGATCGAGCGCGATGCGATAGTTGAAGCGCTTGAAGGTCGCCTTAGTCGGCACGGAAGCGGGAGGCGATGTGTCCGGGAAGGGCACGCTTCCCGCGGGCGCGCCGAACGCCGTGTAGGATTCCGTTCCGCTGACGCTCTTATGCTCATAATTGTACCTGCCGCCCAATGTCAGGTTCGTACGGGGCAATATCTCGTAGCTTGCCTGCGCATAGGCCGCGAGGGCGTCGGTCTTCTGATAATTCTCGTCGATGACGTGAAACGGAACGCCTGGCGCCTGAACATTCACTAGCGGCCCGATGCCGATGTCGATCGGCTGCCAACCATCCTTCGAATGGAAATAATAAAGGCCGGCGACCCATTTCAGCGGACCGGAGTCATTGGAGGAAAGCTGCAATTCCTGGCTGAACTGATTGAACTTGGCGATGCTGAATGCGGTGAAGCCATCGATCGGCAGCAGATCCAGGTCCAGGTTGAACTGGAACTTCGATTTCCGATAGGCGGTGATGCTCTTCAGCGCGACGCCGCCCAGATCGTGGTCGACCTGAAGCGAGACGCCGCCCGCTTCCAGCTTGTTGCGGAATTCATAATTCTGGTTGACGTCGTAGGTGCCGCCCAGCGGGAAGGGGCCGAAACCGAGATAGAAGGGGCTGAAGGGCTGCTGGGTCGTGTCCAGATGCTGGATGTCGCGGTCGCTGTCGCGGGATTCATAATCGAGGGCGAGGCGGATTTGCGTCCGCTCGCTCGGTTCGATCAGCAGCTTCATCCGCCCGGCGAAATCATGGTCCAGCTTGCCGACCTCCTTGCCGTTGAACAGGTTGGTGCCGAAGCCCTTGTCCTGATGTTCGTAGCGGACCGCAAGGTCGGCCGCGATGGTGTCGGAAAGCCCGCCGGTGACATAGGCGTCCGCAATGACCGTTTGATAATTGCCATAGGAGAGGTTGACCGCCCCGCCAGCGTCATGCGTCGGGTCCTTGGTGACGATCTGGATCAGGCCGCCAGTCGCATTGCGTCCGAACAGGGTGCCTTGAGGCCCCTTGAGTACTTCGACCCGCTGGATGTTGTTGAGCGTCAGCAGGGAACTGGGCGCGCTGGCAATGTAGACCCCGTCAATATAGGTGGCGACGGGATTTTCGATGCCCGGCCCATTTGACGAAGTGCCGACGCCGCGGATACGCGGCTGGGAATAGCCCGACGTTTGCGGAATGGTGAGACCTGGGGTGATGACGCTCAGATCCTGCGAGGATTGAATGCCGACCGCGGCCAGCCGATCACCTGTGGCTGCGGTGACCGCGACGGGAACATCCTGCAAGCGCTCGGATCGGCGCTGCGCAGTGACCACGATGTCTGCGATACCCAGATCGGAGCTTTTGCCTTCGGCACCTTGCATCGCCTGCGCGGTGGCGGTCGTCTGATCCTGCGCTTGAGCCGCCGGCACCATCAAGGCGACGCTGCATGCCGTTGTAAGAAATATTGGTTTCATTCAGGTCCTCCCGGTTTATTGTCTCTGTTGGTCGTGATAAATATCTGAAAAGATGGGGTTCACCAATGATCTGCGCATGCGCATCATCGGGATGGCGCCCAGCGTCGCCAACTTCATAAGTCGCTTGGTCAGTCTGAGGCGTCACCCAAGCGGTAGGCGCTTCGATGAACTTTGCGAACCGGCAAATGCGGGAAAGCAGCCTCCTGCCATTCACCCTCCGTCGATGATCCGGGACTGGTCTTGTGGAAGATATTATCGCCAGAGGTGAGGCGGTGTCAGATAGCAATAAACACTTGGCGATACCTGAAGCGGAGCGATGCGATCAGCGTAGATTGCTTCTTCGGACCCGCCATCGATCAACAGCCGGCGCATGGACGATACATCAAAGCGCCGACACGCCGCCATCGACGGAATAGCAGGCTCCGTTGATGAAGCTGGACGCATCGGACAGCAGGAACGCGATGACTTCACCGATCTCTTCCGGTCGGGCGAAGCGCCCCGATGGGTTCAGCGCCTTGCGGCTCTCCAGGCTCGGCCAATTGGGGTCGGCGGCATGCCGGGCATAGATCGCTTCCAGCATTCGCCCCTGCACCGGGCCGGGCGCCACGCAATTGACCCGGATGCCATAGCGCCCCCATTCCAGCGCGCCGCTCCGCGTCAGTCCCAGCACCGCATGTTTGCTCGCGACATAGGGGGCCATGCCCTCGACGCCCTTGATGCCGGCTGTGCTACAGGCGTTGACGATCGCTCCGCCGCCGCTTTCCCGGAGCAGCGGGATGCCATGTTTCATGCCCAGGAAAACGCCTTTCACGTTCACCGCCATCACGGCGTCGAACATTGCGGTCGCGCATTCGTGGATCGGGCCGCGCGCCCCTTCGATGCCGGCCGCGTTGACGATGCCGTGCACGCCGCCGAAATGGCTGTGCGCGTCGGCAAAGCGGGATCGGACGTCTGCTTCATCGGTGACGTCGCATGATCTGATAAACAGCCTGTCGGACCCACCCGCATCGGCGCGCAGCCTTTCCAGGGCTTCGGCCGAACGGTCGAACAGCGCGACCCCGGCGCCGCGCGACAGCAGCAACCGTGCCGTCGCCGTTCCTATATCGCCTCCGCCGCCGATGAGGATAATGGTCTTGCCTGCCAGAATATCACCGCTTGTGGCCATTCCGCTCTCCTGTCGAACCATCCCGCTTCGCTCATTCAGTGGCGGAGCAAAAATCGCTCTATCGCTTCCGACGTCGCTTCGGGCTGGTCCACATTCACATGGTGGCCCGCATCCGGGATCGTCACCAGTTCCGCGCCCGGAATGGCGGCGGCCAGATCGGCGCCCATCGTCTTCCGCGCCTCCTCCGACGCCCAGATGATCAGGGTGGGGCAGGCGATTTCGCCCAGCCGGGGCGTGATGTCCACATAGCTCTCCGGTACGCAAGGAAGCAGCCTGATGCTTTCGCGGGGGTGGGAGAGTATGACGTCGACTTCCTCTGCAAAGCGTTCCGGCTCGCGTGTGATGAAGCTGGGCGCGTGGAAATAGCTGGCGGCGAATTCGACCACCGCTGCCCGGCGCACGGCTTCGTCCCGCTCCTCCGCGAAAAACGCGGCAAGGTCGTAAAGACGCCGGATCGCCGCTGGCGGAGGACCTCCCGGTCCCCCACACATATTCACCAACGCGCGCACCTTCTCCGGATATTTCAGCGCAACGCGCATGCCGACAGCGCCGCCTTGGGAAACGCCCGCGATCATCGCCCGCTTCTCGCCCAGGGCGCCGATGATCGCGGCGACATCCTCCACCAGATCGTTGGCCGTCCAGCCGCCGGGCGTATGGCCCGATCCGCCATGCCCGCGCCAGTCCAGCGCGACGCAGCGGAAATGGCGGCTGAGATATTCGAGCTGAGGGAACATGAGCCGCTTGCCCCCGAACGTGCCGTGGCAGAGCAGCAGCAGCGGTCCTTCCCCCGCCTCGACGCAGGCATAGTCGATACCGCCGATGTCGAGCTTATACGCCTTCATCACACGTAACTCGCGGCGCCGCGCACGACGTCGACAAGATAGGCGCAATCGTCGGGTGCCTCGTCCCCGCGCCAGGCGACATGCTGATCGGGGCGGATGAGCGTCAGCTTGCGCTCATATTGTTCGACGACGTCCGGCCGGTCGGACAGATCGAGGATCTTGAGCGGCAGGCCAGCCGCGGCCGCGGCGCTTTCCAGCGGCGCGGTGTCGGCCCGCGCATCCAGCTTCAGCAGGCAAAAGCCCCAGCCGAAATGATCGTAAAGGGAATCGTCTTTCCCCAGCCACACATGCGGCGCGCGGCAGCCCGGCACTGACGAGGGCACATAATCGCCATAGGTCATCGGCGGCGGTTCGGCGCCGTCGCCCATGACGATGGGCGAACCGGCGTAGCGATAGCCGAACTGCGCGCCGTGGCTGCGGAATTGCTGCGTTTTTTCCTCGACGATGAATTTGCGGATGTCCTCGCGTATCTGTTCGCCGCGCTCGCTATCCTCTTCCATATGCGGGCGGACGATCGCCTTGCCCCATACCGTATTGTTATGGGCCGATCCTTCGATGATGAACTTGCACACCGGATAGCGCTCCAGCGTGTAGCTCTCCATCAGGTTCGGTCCGCCCCAACCTTCCAGCATCGCGGCCAACTTCCACCCCAGGTCGGCGGCATCGCCCACGCCCATGTTCATGCCGAAGCCGCCGAAGGGCGGGGTCAGATGCGCGGCGTCCCCGATCAGGAAGGCGCGGCCGAAATGGAAGGATCGCGTCATGCGCGCATGGCTGCCCCAGACCCAGCCGCGCTCGTCGCTCGTCTCGAAGCGCTGGCCGACCGAGCGGAACATCATCTCGCGGACCTTGGACCAGTCCATGGGGTCGATGTCCTCCGGCATGGGAGAGACGTAATATCCCCAATAATCGTTGCCATAGGGCACCAATATATCGCCATAGGCGTCTTCGTTCAGGAAAAACGTCATCGAACAGAGATGCGTGTCCTTGAACAAAGTCTTCAGTTCCGGGGCATGGAAGCGCCAGGAAATATTGTCGAACAACGTGCCGCCTTCGAGCCGCAGGTTGATCTTGCGGCGCTGCGGCGAATGGGGACCGTTGGCGATGATGAAATAGTCGCCGCCCGCCGTGATCCGTTCTCCGTCCTTTTCGTAGACGACTTCGACCCCATCGCCATTCTGCGTGAAATCGATCACTTTGGAATGTTCGATGAATGTCACCGTGCCGAGTTCACCGATCCTGTCGCGAAGCGTCTTCTCGATAGCCTCGAACGGCGCCCATTCCGGGGTTTCCGAAGCGATCGGCATGCGTTCGCGCCATTCATAGGCGCCCTCGGCTTTGAACAGGATCTTTCCGTTGGCTCGGGTGGAGAATACAAGGTCGCGGGCGACTTCGGAAGGCACCGGATCGTTGGCGCGGTGGCGATCGGCAATGCCCCAGCGACGGAAATGCTCCATCGAGCGGCCATTCACCAGGTTCACCTTGGCGATGCCATAGTCGGTGAAGGCGCGAGGTTCGCAGATCAGCGTGCGGATGCCGCGCAGCCCCAGCTCGATCGCCACCGCCATGCCGCAGGGTCCTGCGCCCGCGACGATAACCTGATATTCACTCGCTTTGCTGTCCACGATCACCCTCCACTGCAATCCCGGTCTTGCTGTTGCGGAGCCAGGTTTTTGCGCCCATCTGTTCGGTGGCATTGGCCTTAGCCGACGGCATTGTGGCTAGTCGGCGCCAAGGGCCGCTACCAGATGACAAGAGAAGCTTCGCGATACCTGCGACCGCTGCACGAGGAACTTAAAACTCGCATTGCGTTCAGCGAATCAGTATCAATGACGAAAATGACATAGGGGAGAAGACATGAAACTCACCCATTTCCGGGATCTGCTTGCCGTTGTTCAGACTGGCAGCCTCCGCGCGGCGAGCAGGCATCTCAACATCGCGCAGCCCGTCATAACACGAAGCATCAGGGAATTGGAAAATGAACTGGGCCAGGTTCTGCTGGAGCGTCATTCCAAAGGCGCGACGCTGACGCCGGTGGGCGAAAGGTTCGTGCGCCGGATCGAGAGCGTCCAGAGCGAAATCCAGCGCGCCAAGGAAGAAGTGTCGCAATGGGCCGGCGACTATACCGGTCAAGTGTCGATCGGCCTGTCGCCCCTGACCTGCATGACGCTGTGGCCGCCGGCCATTTCCACGTTCAACCGCCAATATCCGGATGCGGTCACCAAGATGCAGGTGACTTTGTTCAAGCCGGTCGAGCAGAAACTGTTGGAGGGCACGCTCGATTTCTGGATCGGTTCGATACAGAAGGACAGTATTTCCCAACGATTTACCGTCGAGCTTCTCATGCAACATGATCGCCGCATCGCGGCTCGCAGAGGTCATCCCTTGTTGGATGCGAAGAGCTTCGACGATCTGGTCGGCGCCAATTGGGTGCGCCCTTCGCTCGACGATCGAAGCGCCGAAAGCGATCTGGAGGAAATCTTCACCGCGCGGGGATTGCCTCTGCCGAAGGTGGCGGTCGAATCCTCTTCGATGCTGTCTATTTTGCTGACGGTCGCCAATACGAATCTGCTGACCTTCCTGCCCGATCAGATGTTCCAGTTGATGCCGATCGCCCAATTCTGCGCGCCGTTGGAAAATATTCCGCCTCTATCCTCCGATCCGATTTGCCTCGTATACAGGTTGGGCCTGCCCCTCACGCCGCTTGCCGAGCGGTTGAGCGACCTCATCAGAAAGGCCGCGCACAATTATACGTTGAACATGCAGATGCAGGATCTTTAGCTTGCCGTTCATGATGCGAGTGCCGGAAACCAGAACCGGTACAGGTATCAGCGCGCCCACTTTCTGATCGCCTCGTTATCGAGCGGATCCGTTACAAGCGATCCGAACCCTGTAAGATAAACGAGGAGAGCTTACGCATGAAACTGTTACGCTTCGAGGCAGACGGGCAGCCAGTGATCGGTGTCGTATCCGGTGATGGGATCGTTCGCATGGCCGACCTCCTTCCCGAATTCGTCGAGATGCGACAGCTCGCAGCCGCTGGGCCGGAGGCGCTTGCCAGGCTTGCCGACAAGCTGGCCACCGCTCAGCCAACGGTTGCGCTGGAAGGCGTGAAATTGCTTGCCCCGATCGAGCGTCCCGGCCATTTCATGGCGCTCGGCATGAACTACAAGAAACATGCCGAGGAGGGCGTACGCCTGGGCGTGATGCCACCCCGCTTTCAGGTCTGGTTCAACAAGGCGACCAATTGCGTGTCTCCGCCCCATGCCGACATCGATCCCGGCGTCACCAAGCAGCTCGATTATGAGGTGGAATTGGGTTTCGTGATCGGCAAGGCGGCCCGCTATGTATCGCCGGAGGAGGCGCCGGGCCACATATTCGGTTATTTCGTGGCGAACGACGTATCCGCTCGCGACTGGCAGTTGCATGCCAATACCTGGACGATCGGCAAATCCTTCGAAACATTCGGCCCGATCGGTCCCTGGATCGTGACGCCTGACGAAATCGGCGATCCGCACAAGTTGGAATTGCGTTGCTATGTGAACGGCGAACTGCGCCAGAAAAGCAATACGAGCGATATGATCTACTCTATCTGGGAGCAGATCGAATATCTCTCGACCGCGTTCGAGCTTGAACCGGGCGACCTTTATCTGACCGGAACGCCCGAGGGTGTCGGTCACGCCATGATTCCCCAAATGCATCTCAAGCCGGGCGATGTCGTGCGGTGCGAGATCGAGAATATCGGCGCGATCGAGAACAAGGTCATAGAGAGCAGGGCCAAGAGATTTCCCGATCTGGAGGAAAGCAGAATCCAAAAACTGCTTTCAAGCGAACCGGTGTAATGGGAAGAGGCGCTGGATGGCGCCTCTTCATTATGAAAAAGCTGGACGGGACTGGTTTCGATCATGGCGGCTAGAGCCAGAGCCAGCAGGGAGATAGCAATGCGGGCGTTGAGAAATATCTGGTACATGGCCGCCTGGCCGGAGGAGATCGAGCAGGGAAAGCTGTTTCATCGCCAGATCATCGGTGAGCATATACTCTTCTTCCGCGACGAGAATGGGCAGATCCATGCCATTGGCGATCGATGCCCGCACCGTTTCGCCCCGCTCCACATCGGCCAGCAGGTCGGCAATGCCGTCGAGTGCAAATATCACGGCCTGCGCTTCGGTGCGGATGGCGCTTGCATGTTCAACCCGCAGGGCAACGGCGCGATCCCCAAGGCGGCGAGGGTGCCCGCCTTTGCGACCACGGAGAAATACGGCATCGTCTGGATCTGGATGGGCGATCCGGAAAGGGCAGACCCTGCCGCCGTGCCCGATTTTCCGGTCCTGGAGCCGGACGATTATGCCGTCGGCCACGGCTACCTCAAGGTCAACGCCCATTATGAGCTGGAGTCCGACAATATCATGGACCTCAGCCATATCGAATTCCTGCACCCGCTCTTTTCCACCGAGGCGGTCCGGCGGGGCAAGACATCCTCGTCTCAGGAAGGCGATGTCGTCTGGTCGAAGCGGTTCATCAGCAACGACAGCCTGCCTTCCTTTCTGGAGGAGATATTCTTTCTGAAGCCGGGGGCGCCGGCCGACCGCTGGCTCGACTGCCGCTGGCAGGCGCCGGCCCTGATCGAACTCTATAGTGGGGCGACGCCGACCGGCCGACCGCGCGAGGAGGGGCGTGAGGCACCCAGCGTCCATTTCTTCACCCCGGAAACCGAAAAGACGACGCATTATTTCTATGGGATGTGCTGTCCCAGAAGCATGGGGGAGGGCGCGCAGCGACGCGCCGATGAGCAGACGGAGGCTGTCCGCAGCCCGTTCCTCGAGGAGGATCTGCCGGTGATAGAGGCGCAGCAGGCCATGATCGGCGACGCCGACTTCATGTCGCTCCAGCCGATATTGCTGCCGGGCGACGCCGGTGGGGGGCGGGCTCGTCAGGTGCTGGCGAGGATGATCGCTGCCGAGGAAGCGCGGAACTGATCCTTAGGCCTTTTCCGGACCGGCATGAGCAGGAGAAGAGCGAATGGCCGAGTGGCTGAGAAATTGCTGGTATATGGCGGCCTGGGCGGATGAACTTCCGCCCGGTTCGAACCTCACCCGAACGATCATAGATGTGCCACTCCTTCTCTGGCGCGATGGAGAAGGCAGAGCGCGGGCTCTCGTCGACCGCTGTGCCCACCGCCTCGCGCCGCTCAGCATGGGACGGATCGAGCGGGATATCGTGCGTTGCGGCTATCATGGCCTGGCATTTGACGGCAATACGGGGCGGTGCATCCATAACCCCCACGGCCCCATCACGACCGCGCTGGCGGTAAGAGCCTATGCCCTGGCGGAGTGCCACAAGGCGCTCTGGATCTGGATGGGGGAACAGGATCGCGCGGATGAGGATGCTATTCCGGACCTGTCCTTTGCCGATAGCGCGCCGCGGCACGCTTTCAGTGGGGGATATATGCCGACGGCGGCGGACCATCGCTTGCTGGAAGACAATATTCTCGACCTCAGCCACGGCGACTATCTGCATGCGGAAACTCTGGGAGGCGGGTCTTTCACGCGCGCGGGCGTGAAGGTAGAAGAGCGGGGAGACACTGTTTTCGTCCGCTGGTCGGCGAAGAACGAGAAGGCCATACCGATCTGGCAACCGGAACTGCCGGATCCCGACATGATGGTGGATATGACGACGGAGGTTCTTTGGCATCCTTCGGGCGTCATGCTGCTGGATGGCATTCTGACCTCGGCCAATGGCATGGCCGGTGTGGAGATCGTGACACGCAACGCGCATGTCATGACGCCCGAAACCGCCACGACGACGCATTATTTCTATTGTAATTCACGCAATTACCGCACCGACGATGCGGAATATAACCAGGGTATCGCCGCCGGGCTGGCGATGGCGTTCGGGGGCGAGGACAAGCCTATGATCGAGGCGCAGCAGGCGCGGATCGGCAAAGCCGATCTTCTCGAATGCGGTCCGGCCCTGATTTCGATCGACAATGCCTCGACCCGCGCCCGCCGCATCTATCGCCGTCTTGTCGAAGCGGAGAAGAAAGCGATGGAGTCGGCCTTGCAGTGACCCGCGAATGTCTCGTCGCCGTCGGAACGGCAGGTGAGACATCCGGCGAGGGGGGGATTTGCGTGCTCGCCGCCAACCCTTATGACGCGGCTTGGGTGAGCTGCGCCCGACCCTTGCGGTTTCGTCCGAACATATGGCCGGTGACGGTCGACATCAGCGTATCGGGAACCGTGGTTCCGCGCCAGGCGACATGCTGGTCGGGGCGTATGAGGGCGAGCGGCTGTTGATAAAGGTCGATCACCGCCTTGTCCGACGTCTCGAACATCTCGAAGGGTATATGGAGGCGCTCGGCCTGCTCTCTCGCTTTCCCGGCTTCGGCCCGCGCCTCGGGCGCGAGTACCAGCATGGTGAAGCCCTGCCCGAAATGATCGTAAAGCGAATTGCCGTCTTCCAGCCATTGATGCGGGGCAAGGCTGCCCGGCGCGGCTGACGGCGTATAATCGATCGCCTTGTTCCAGGGTTTCGGGCTGGTCTCTTCGACGATGATGGGTGAGTCCATGTAACGATAGCCCAGCACGACGCCCAGGCTGTAGAATTCGGGCCGCTTGGTCGCCCAGATAAGTTCCGCCACTTCCTGGCGCACCTGCTCGCCGCGTGGGGAATCCTCCTCGATCCCTTCACGCGCCAGTTGATTGGGCGCCAGGCTGTGGTTCGCTTCCGCCTCGTCCAGCACATAATGGTGAATTGGCCTGCGCTCCATTTCATAGGTGTCGAGCAAGGCGGAATCGCCCCAGCCCTGCACTGTGGCGGCCAACTTCCAGCCCAGGTCGACGGAGTCGCATATGCCCATGTTCATCCCGAAGCCGCCGAAGGGTGGATGGAGATGGCAGGCGTCGCCGGTCAGGAACACCCGGCCGCTGGAATAGCGTTCGGCCAACAGCCGGTGGATCGTCCAGATTTCGTTGCTCAGGATTTTATAGGGCAGGTCGAGCCCGGTGGACCGCCGGATCATGCCCAGCACATCCTCCTCGGAAAACACCGCATCCGGCGCGATGCCGGTCGGCGCGAAGAACCAGCGATCGTCGGTGTCCATCGGCCCGATGAAGCTGGGCGCTTCGTCGTTGCACTGCCATATCTGGATGCCGGGGCCATGCGGTTGCGCGTCCGCCAGGCCCGGCGCCTGGAAGATGGTCATGTTGTTTCGCGAAAGCCCGTAATCCCCGACCATCCTGATGCCGACCTGCTCGCGCACGGTGCTGCGGCCGCCGTCCGCTCCCACCAGATATTGAGCCGAAAGCTCGCGCATGGTGCCGGTTTCCAGATTGAGGACATGTGCGGAAACGCCTGAGCCGTCCTGCGCGATCTTCACCAGTTCCTGCCCGAATTCGACAGTCACGCAGGGCAGGGAACGCAGATGTTCCAGCAACACGGCTTCGACCTTATATTGCGGGATCCACTGCGCATGTTCCGAATAGCGATGGTCACGCTTCCGATTGCCGTCGAACGCATCTTCGAAACGGGTGATCAGATGACCGCCAAGTCGCGTGACGAACAGCACATTGGCCGGGTAATCGATGCCGAAGGGGGCGGCGTCAGCCAGACGTTCGGCAATGCCCCAGCGACGGAAATGCTCCCGGGTGCGGACATTGCAGTTCTTGGCACGGGGCGCATAGCCGGTGCGATCGTTCCTTTCGACGACGAGGCATGAGACGCCGCGGCTTCCAAGCTCGACCGCCAGCGAGAGCCCGGATGGACCGGCGCCGACAATGATGACCGCCGGATTTATATCCCCACTCTCCACCGCAATAATCCTGTCCTGTTTCTACCGGCGTTTCTACGATGGAACACGCGGCTTAGGAGGATAGCAAAAATGGCTATCCGATCTTTGCCGAGTATCATCTGGTGCGTCCGCGAGGATGCATTCAGGAAAATTTCCCCGCTTCGACGCCCTCTATGAAGTCCAGGAGGGCATCCGCCACCTTTTCAGGCGCCTCCATCGCCGCATAATGGCCAACCCCCTCCAACAAGACGGAGCGGATTTGCTGCCCGGGCGCGGCGTTCGTCATGGTGTGCGCGGTGAACCCGCCGCCGCCCGCGCCGACGGCAAGGACAGGTGCGGCCAGCGTTCGAGATTGCGCGATTTCCACCATCTCGCCGCCCTCTTTCAGCATGGAGGAATAAAGGCCTGCCGCGCCGCTCCAGCCATCCGGCCGCGTATAGCCGCGGGCGAATTCCTCAATATCCTCCTCCCCGATCGCGTCCGGCGTGGCGCACATTGCGGGAAACATGAAGTCGCCAAGAAACGCCTTTTCACGCCCGGCAAGCAGCATTTCCGGAATGCCGGGAGCCGCCATGACGCCGATATGCCATGCACCGCCCTTGGCGACATCGGCGAAATTTTCCAGCCCGAACCCGGCCAGACCCATTTCGATCGCCGTGAAGCTGAGAAGATCGCCCGGATGGGTGGCGGCAAAGCGGAAAGCGGCCCCACCGCTAATATCCTGAGCGGTCAGATGGACAGGCCCAACAGCCAGCGCCTGCACCAGAGCATGAAGATCTTCCGCGGCAACCCTGCTGTCATGCCCGGCTTCCGCGCAATCGGAATCACCGAAGCCTCGCAGGTCGACGGCGAAAACGCGATGCTTTTCCACCAGCAGGGGAAGAAGTTTGTGAAACGCCCACCAGCTTTCGGGAAATCCGTGGACCAGCAGAATGGGTGATCCGCTGCTCCCCGCCGATACATAGTGAAGCTCGGTTCCGTTAACGGCGATGCGGTGATGGGTGACGCCGGGCAGCGTTCTGCCGATGGGCTCGATAGGCATGGAGGGTCTCCGCGTTAGACAACATGGTTGTCCTTTTAAATAGACAACCATGTTGTCGTTGTCTATGGCTTTTCGACAACTATATTGTCTTTTTCTGCTGCCACCTTATGCTTGGGGCGATGGCTCGATCCGGCGCAGACCTCGCATTGCTTCTCCTTGGTGGTTTTCGCTCGATGGCCGATGCCGCGACCGCCGAACTGTCCCGGCGCGGGTTCGACGATGTGCGGCCCGCCCATGAATTCGCACTCCGGGCGATCGCGGGGGGCGCGGGCAACGCGTCTGAACTTGGCCGTCGGCTGGCGGTGACCAAACAGGCGGCGGCCAAGACGGTCGCGATGCTGGAACAGCGCGGCTATGTCTCATTCGAAACCGCCGGGGTATCACGGCGCAAGCGCCTGCAAGTCACCCCGCGCGGCCATGCCATGATGAAGCAGGGCGAGGCGATTTTCGAGGAATTGCGGGCCCAATGGGAAAAGGAGATCGGCAGCGCCGACCTTCGGAAACTCGAAGAAATTCTGGCCAGGCTTGTGGGTTCCACGCCCATTCGGCTGGATACCCCTGGCTGGATCGCGCAAGATGCGACCTATCGGACACAGGCCCGACCTGTCGTCGATGAGCAAGAATAGGATCGTTACCGCCGCTTCGTCCCGCTCATGTCGATCAAGATCGCGCAGTTCATGGCGATTGCCGGGAGGACGCCCTGACACTGGCCAAGATACAGAAATTTGAAGTCGCTTCTGGCTCCTTGCATCTGCGAGGAGCCAGAAGAGAAGCGCGCCTCATCGGCTGACGCTGCCACACACCCTAATCTAGACGGTCGATGCCGAATAGCGGCTGATGGCGAGGTCGGCGGTTTCGATGGCCGGTTTCCGCCCGCCGATGATGTCCGCGATCACATGGCCCGACCCACAGGCCATGGTCCACCCCAATGTGCCATGGCCCGTATTGAGGAACAGGTTCGGGATTTTCGTCGCCCCGATCACCGGCGTGCTGTCCGGCGTCATCGGCCGCAGTCCGGACCAGAAACTGGCACGCGACAGATCGCTCGCGCCGGGGAACAGCGACCCCACAGAATATTCCAGCGTATCCCGCCGCGCCTTGGGCAGACCCTTGGAATAGCCCGACAGCTCCGCCATCCCGCCGACCCTGATCCGGTCGCCCAGCCGCGTGATCGCGACCTTGTAGCTTTCATCGAGCAGCGTCGACACCGGCGCTCGCGTTTCTTCCACGATCGGCGCGGTGATCGAATAGCCCTTCACCGGATAAACCGGCAGCCTGATCCCCAGCGGCGCCAGCATCAAGGGCGAATAGCTTCCCATCGCCACCAGGAAAGCGTCGGCATGGATATGACCCTTGTCGGTTTCGACATGACTGACCCGGCCGTCCTTCACCGCGATCCGCCCGACGGTCCGCCCGTTGAGGAAGGTCACGCCCTTCGCCTTCGCCATATCGGCCAGCGCATTGGTGAATTTGAAACAATCCCCGGTCTCGTCATTGGGCAGTCGCAACCCACCGGCCAACGGCACGCCGTTGCCCGCCAGCCCCGGCTCCACCGCGATGCAGCCCGCCGCATCCAGCACTTCGAAGGGCACACCGTCGGCCTTCAGCACGGCAATGTCCTTGGCTATGCCGTCCAACTGCTTCTGCTCGCGGAACAGTTGCAACGTGCCCTGCGACCGCTCATCATAAGCGATGCCCGTCTCGTGCCGCAAATCTATCAGCCGGTCGCGGCTATATTCCGCCAGCCGCACCATCCGGCTCTTGTTGATCGCATAGGATCGCTCATTGCAATTGCCCAGCATCGCCGCCATCCAGCGCAGCATGGCCATGTCGATCTGCGGCCGCAGGATCAGCGGCGCATGCTTCATGAACAGCCAGCGCAGCGCCTTCATCGGTATTCCCGGCGCCGCCCAGGGCGAGGCATAACCGGGCGAAATCTCGCCCGCATTGGCGAAGCTGGTCTCGAGCGCCGGGCCATCCTGCCGGTCGATCACCGTCACTTCATGCCCGGATTGCGTCAGATACCAGGCGGAGGTGACGCCGATCACGCCGCTGCCGAGAATAACGACCTTCATGCTGTGATGCTCCGCTTATGGGGGACAGCCGCCGCGTCCACCACGCGGCAATAGCGCTGCCCCAATTGGGTCAGGATTTCATAGGCAATGGTCCCGGCATCGTCGGCGACCGCGTCGATCGTCTGATGCGGTCCCAACAGTTCCACCGGCGCGCCGGGATAGAGCAAGATGTCGGGCACATCGGTCACGTCCAGCGTGATGCTGTCCATCGACACCCGCCCGATGATCGGCGCTCTGATGTCCTTGATGAAGGCAGAGCCGACATTGCTCAGATGACGCGGCCAGCCGTCGGCATAGCCCACCGGAATGGTCGCGATCTGCGTGGGCCGGTCGCAGCCATGGGTCAGGCCATAACCGACGCCCGCACCCGCGGGAACATTGCGTAACTGGGTGATCCGCGCCTCCAGCGCGACCACGGCGCGCATCGGATTGGGGGAGCCCTGCGGCGCCCCGCCGTAGAGTGCGATCCCTGCCCGCACCAGGTCGAAATGCCCGCGCTTCAGGAAAGCGCCGCCGCTATTGTCCAGCGCGCGTGGCACATCGGGGAAATGCCGGGCCAGGGCCTCGAAATTCTCGCGCTGCTCGTCGTTGAACGCCGCGTCGGGATCGTCGGCGCAGGCCAGATGGCTCATGAGGAGCTTCAGGTCGATGCCATCCAGCCGCTCAGGCTCGGCAACAAGGGTTGCGACTTCCTCCGGTGACAGTCCCAGCCGCGACATGCCGCTGTCGACCTGAAGCACGGCAGGCAGGCGCCGCCCCAGCGTCCGTGCCTGCCGCGCCCAGCGCACTATCTGATCGAGGGAGTTCAGCACGGGGATCGCGTCGATTGCCGCGCAATCACCTTCCGCCCCCGGTTGCAGGCCGTTGAGCACGAACAGCGAAACGCCGTCCCGCAAGGCCGGCTTCAGCGCTACCGCTTCGCCCAGCAATGCGACGAAGAAATGACGGCATCCCGCATCCATCAGCGTGGCCGCGACATGCTCGGCGCCCAGACCATAGCCATTGGCCTTGATCACCCCCGCGACCGTCGCGGGCGCGACCTGGCGCTGGATGATCCGATAATTTTCGGCCAGCGCTTCCAGATCGATGCGCAGCACGGCTCCGGCAGTATCGATAGACGACATGATGCCTCCCCTCGCCGGAAAGCTATCGCGACGCTATACGAATGGGCTCCCATATATTCGAAGAATAATCTATTTATGGCGAATTATTGGATGATCATTCACAGGAAATCGAACAAATGTCAGAATCGCTCGACGCCACGGATCGCTCGATCATCCGCCTGCTGCGCCTGAACGCCCGCAGACCCAATTCTGAGATCGCTGCGGAGGTCGGTCTGTCGCCTTCGGCCTGCCACCGCCGCATCCGCCTGCTGGAGGATGCCGGCGTCATCCGCGGCTATACCATCGTCACCGCGCCCATCGAGCAGGAAGGCCGTGCCGTCGACGTGCTGGTGCAGGTGACGCTGGACCGCCAGACCGAAGATTATCTCGCCCGTTTCGAACATGCGGTGCGGCAATGTCCGGAAATCCGCGAATGTTTCCTGATGACGGGAGGGGTGGATTACTGGCTGCGCGTGCGGACCGAAAGCGTCACCGCCTATGAGGCGATCCACAGCGAGATATTGTCCCGAATGCCCGGCGTCACCCGTATCAACAGCAGCATCGCCATGCGTGACGCCCTGGGCCCACCGCGATCGAAAAGAGGTAAGCGATTTTAGGGCCGATCCGGTTCGTCAAAGTGACCGCCGAGCGGTGGACTGAAATCATGTGATAAATTTCGGCTTAATCGTGCCTTCCCGTTGTCAATCCTGCAAACCGCGACGCTGCGTGAAAATAACACCCGCCCTTTGTAAGGAACCATCATTCCGGGGGAACATGGAAAGCTTCTAAAAAGGGGCACAAGATAAGGAGGGGAAAATGAGAGGTTCCTATTTTGTCGCCATTTGCGGGGCATTCGTGTCGCACGCGGCGATCGCACAGACCACAATGTCGCCAGCGCGTCCGCATGGCGAAGCACCGCAAGACGCGCGGGATGCATCCGGGCAAAGCCTGGGTGATATCATCGTGACCGCGTCACGCCGAAGCGATACGGTTCGGAAAACGCCGATCGCCGTGTCTGCCTATGCGGGACAGAAGCTGGAAGCGGCGCAGACGAAGAGCCTCAACGACCTTGTCGGCCCAAGCCCGAACATACAGATCGGCAATTCCTATAATTCCTCGAACATCACGATCCGCGGTATCGGCAATCAGCAGATCAACGCAGGCCAGGATTCGGGCGTGGCCATTCACGCGGACGGCGCCTACATCGGTCAGCCGTCCCTGACCCTCGCCACCTTCCTCGATCTCGCGCGGGTGGAGATATTGCGCGGTCCGCAGGGCACGCTGTTCGGGCGCAATGCGACGGGCGGCGTGATCAACGTGGTGCCGAACGAGCCGACGGCTGAAACCCATTATGGTGTCGATCTGACGGCGGGGGTCGATCCCGCCCTGTTCCAGCTTTCCGGCTTCATCAACGGTTCGCTCAATGAATCGGGTACTCTGAGCGGTCGGGTCGCGGCCCAGCAAAGCTATAATCGCGGCTATACCCGTAACCTCCTTCCCAATGGGCCGAACCGCCTGGACGATGCCAAGAACCAGTCGGTGCGCGGCCAGATCAAGTGGAAGCCGTCGGACATGTTCGATGCGCGCCTGCTGGTGGAATATGCGAATGACGATTCGAACGGGCCGGCGAGTTTCCTTGAGGGAACACCCGATCCGACCATCCCGCTGCCCTCCATCCTCATCGGCCAGTCGCGCGGCGATGTCGGCAAGCGGGAAGTGTTCGCGAACATCAATTATCGGAAGGTGCATTCCTTCAACACCAACCTCACCCTCAACTGGGCTCTTGGCGGCGGCAATCTGAAAGCGCTCCTGTCCTACGCCGACTCAAAGCTCGTCAATGTGTCGGACGGCGACGGCACGGCCGCGGAGGACACTTATGCCTCCTTCACCAACAAGGCCCGGCAGACCTATGACGAACTGATCTACACCTCGGACAATTCCAAGCCGT
This sequence comes from Sphingobium sp. LB126, assembly GCF_002795205.1. Classification (NCBI taxonomy): domain Bacteria; kingdom Pseudomonadati; phylum Pseudomonadota; class Alphaproteobacteria; order Sphingomonadales; family Sphingobiaceae; genus Sphingobium; species Sphingobium sp. LB126. The sequence continues at coordinate 875,048 of NZ_NETV01000002.1, read as the reverse complement.
TCACCTATCTGCTGGGTGCGAACTATTTTCGGGAACGTCTGGAGCAGGCGATCGAGGTTCCCATTGCCGAGGCGCCGTTGGGTGGCGGCGTCGTCCTCAACGACATAACGGTGTTCGGCGGCGCGGTTCCGCTGATCACGACGTCCTATGCTGCTTTCGGGCGCGCGCAATATGCGTTCACGCCGGACTTCAAACTGTTCGCCGGTTTGCGATACACGCACGACAAGAAATCGATCGTGCAGTACAACAACTTCATCAACGGAGGGACGCTCCAGTCTTCATCGTCGAGCTGGAACAGATTGACCTATGAAATCGGTGCGTCCTACGCGTTCAACCAAACGCTCGATGGCTATTTGAAATATTCGACAGGGTTCAAAGGCGGCGGATATTCCGCCGGTACGCTGGCACCTTCGTTCAGGCCCGAGACGAACGCAAACTATGAAGCCGGACTGAAGGGCAACTTCTTCAATCGGGCCTTGCAGGCCAACCTTGCGATCTTTTACATGAAATATGACGATTTGCAGGTGAACCAGATCGTCGGTGTCTCCTCCTCCGTCACCAACGCCGCCAAGGCGACGGTCTATGGCGCGGAGCTGGAAACATCGCTTCGCCTGAACGATGCGCTGCGGATCGAATGGTCCGCCGCCTATCTGAATGCGACCTTCGATGAGTTCCGGACAGCGGATTCTTCCCGGCCCAATAGTTGCGATCCGGGGACGGGAGTCGGTACGGTTCCCTGTTCGCTGGACCTGTCCGGAAACGCGCTGCCCCAGTCGCCGAAATATACCAGCAGCCTGGGCGGTTATTACGATGTTCCGCTGGCGTCGGGGAAGGTCACGCTGGGCGCCCGCTACGACTGGAAATCGCGCGTATATTTCACCGAGTTCAACCTTCCCATCTCCTCGCAGAAGGCGGTGGGCAAGCTCAACCTGTTCCTGAACTATGAGAGTGAAGACGGACGCTTCACGGGCAGCCTCTTCGCCAAGAATGTAACGAACGAGCAGGTGAAGGGTAACGTCATCGTCGTGTCTTCGATCATCGGTTCCCTCGCGCTCGGCCAATATCAGCCGGGGCGTCAACTGGGCATGTCCTTTGGCTATCATTTCTAGTGGAGCGTGAACGTTTCGGATTTGTGTGACGGAAGATCCTGGTCGGCTAAGCTGCATGAAGAGCCCATGCCTTGCCGGCCGGGATTTTCGGCGTTCGGCGGAGCGCGACCTTTCGAGTACAGGCCGAGACGTCCTTGGATCAGGATGATGACGGTGCAACATTGCCGGGGTTTTTCATGAATATGCCATCCGCCGACCGGCCTGCAGTGCCGCAGGACGTCATCATCCACTATGACGTGCCGTGCCGGCTCAGCGATGGAACGGTTCTTCGGGCGGATATCGCCCGGCCGGGAGGTGAGGGGCAGTGGCCTGTCATCCTCGCGCGGACGCCCTACGGCAAAGCCGTGGCGCCGGGCTTCACGACAGACCTGACGCACGGCGCCCGGCATGGTTATGTGACGATCATCCAGGATGTGCGGGGGCGGGGGACATCGGACGGCGGAGCGGATTTCCGTCCCTGGGTCGACGAGGGGAGGGACGGCGCGGAAGCGATCGAATGGGCGGCTGCGCTGCCCTATTCCAATGGAAAGGTCCATATGAGCGGGCCTTCCTATCTCGGCTTCGTGCAATGGGCGGCGGCCGCCGAACGCCCGCCTTCGCTCCATGCCATCAATCCGATCGTCCCGGTGGGGCCGTTCAAGCGGTCCTTCATCTATTGCGGCGGCGTTCTCGAACTTGAACTGAACGGTTATTGGTGGACGATGATCGGGCTCGAAGCCATTCTGCGCCGCGAGTGGGACTCTCCGGAAGCCAGGAGCGAGGCGATCGCACGGGCGAGTGCCTCGCTCGAAGCCTTGGCGCGGGACCATGGCTACGTCCATCTTCCGCTCAGCGGCTTCGAGCCGGTGGCAAGCAGCGCGCTGGGCGGCCAGCTTTTCGACCTATTGGCGGACGGGAACAATGCCCCATGTATGGCCGCGACGATGCGGGCGAACGATTATGAGGCTATCACCGTTCCGGCGCTGGTCGTCGCTGGGTGGTACGACATATTCATCAGGGGTTCGATCGATCAGTTCGTTGGGATGCGCGCCAGGGGGGGTAGCGATGCGGCGCGGACGAAAAGCCGCTTGATCGTCGGTCCCTGGGCGCATCATCCCCAGGGCAAGATGACCGGCGAACGGATTTCGCCCGGCTCGGCCGCGATCCAGGCGCTCAACCCCTTTGGTCATATGGGGCTGGCCGCCCGTTATTTCACGGCATTGGATGAGGGTGCCGACACGGACGCGCCCGTCAAAATCTGGGTGATGGGCGCGGACAGGTGGCGCGACGAATATGAATGGCCGATCGCGCGCACTCAGGTGTCGCCCTGGTATCTCTCCAGCGGCGGTCGCGCCAATTCCAGCGGAGGGGACGGCACCCTGTCGACCCGGCCGGGCGCAGGGGGAGCACCCGACAGTTTCATCTACGATCCGGCCGACCCCGTGCCGACGCGCGGCGGCGCCGTGTTTGGCGTGACCTGCGTGCCGGGGGGCAGCGACCAGAATGCGATCGGGAAGCGCGATGACATATTGGTCTACAGGTCCGATATCCTGTTGGAGGATATCGAGGTCACCGGCACGCCCTGGGTAGAGTTGTGGATCATGACGGACGTGGTCGACACCGATTTCGTGGCCCGGCTGATCGACGTTCATCCGGACGGGACCGCGCGCCTCATCACCGATGGCATCCTTCGCGCCCGGTATCGCGACGATCCGGAGGGTCTCGCTTCAGCAGCGCCCCTGGAACCCGGCCGGCCTTATCTGCTGCGGATCGAACTTCTGCCGACGAGCAACCTGTTCAAGGCGGGGCACCGATTGCGATTGGACGTCACCAGCAGCTGTTTCCCGCGTTGGGCGCGGAACCTCAATATCTGGGATGAATGGGGCGGCACCTTGGCCGACGCCAAGGTCGCGCATCAGCATGTGCTCCACGACGATGCGCATCCTTCCCGCATTTTGCTGCCGATCATCCCGGCGACGGATTGAGCGACCTCGCCGGCGTCGCGCGGCGGCGGCCGCACGATGTTGCTCGCGGTGCCGTCAGAAGACGGCCTTCAGGCGCTCCGTTGCAATGGCTCTCGCCTCGTCGACGATGCGGTCGATCAGGTCCCTGACGGTGGGCACGTCGTCGATCAGCCCCGCCACCATGCCGCAACTCCAGGCTCCTGACTCCACCTCGCCTTCGACCATTACCCTGTGATAGACGCCGGCGACATGCTCGGCGATATGCTCGAACCGCACATCGTCGCCGAGGGCCAGCTCCACGTCGACAATCCGGTCGACGGCAGGATTGCGCAAGACCCGCTCCGTATTGCGCAGGGCGCGCATGATAAGCCGGGTGTCGCGTTCGCCTGCCTGCACGATCGCCTGCTTGACCCGATCATGCACGGGTGCTTCCCGCGTCGCGACGAAGCGGGTGCCCATGTTGATGCCGTCGGCGCCCAGCGCGAGCGCGGCGACGAGCGACCGGCCATCCGCCATGCCGCCGGACGCGATGAACGGAATCGACAATGCCTTCGCAGCGAGAGGCAGCAGGATCAGGCCCGGCACGTCATCCTCGCCCGGATGCCCGCCGCATTCAAAGCCATCGACGCTCACCGCGTCGCAGCCGATGGCCTGTGCCTTCAACGCATGTCGGATCGCGGTGCATTTGTGGATGACCTTCACCCCCGCCGCTTTCAGCATCGGCAGATATTCGACGGGATTGTTGCCGGCCGTTTCCACGACCGGGACGCCCTTGTCCAGGATGACCTGCACATAGCCAGGATAGTCGGGAGCGTTCACGACCGGCAGGAATGTCAGATTGACGCCAAAGGGCTTGTCGGTCATGGCGCGGCAACGATCGATCTCGGCCGCCAGATCGGCGGGCGTCCGCTGCGTCAGCGCGGTGAGTATGCCCAGGCCGCCGGCCTCAGACACGGCCGAAGCCAGTTCGGCCTTGCCCACATAGTGCATGCCGCCCTGCATGATGGGATATTGGATACCGAATAATTGGGTGATGCGCGTCTGCATTGTGATGTCCCGGCTTGGTGAATGTGTGAGGCGCCGCCTGGTGCGCAGCGAGAGCGTGGAGGTTTCCGTCACTCCACGGCGTTCTCCTGCTCGATCGAGAGGGCCCGCCGATAGGCCGGGCGCGCCGCGAGCCGTGTGAAATAGTCGACGGCGGGTGGTGGCAGATCGTCGCCCAGGCCAAGGGCGCGTGCGAATTTGATGGCATAGCCCATCGATATGTCCGCCGCGCTGAAGCGATCCCCGCAGGCATAGTCTCGTCCCGCCATCATGCGCATCGCGCCATCGAGCCGTTTGAAGAACCAGCGTCGATAATCCCCCGCGACCTGTGGATTGCGGCGATGCTGCGGTTCCAGCACGGTGTACCGCAGGTAGAGCGTCTGCGGGAAAGTCAGTGTCGCTTCGCCCATGTGGAGGAAGTTCAGATAATCGGGATAGGCAGGATCGACCGGAGCGACGGACAATCCTGCCTCCGGGTTCGTATCGGCCAGATAGTGCACGATCGCCGCGGACTCGCTCATCCCCGTCCCATCCACGATCATGAACGGGATGGTGCCCAACGGGTTTATCTCAAGATATTCACGCGCGCGGAACCGGGGTGGAAAGGGCAGCATGTGCAGCCTGTATTCGAGGTGAAGCTCTTCCAGCATCCAGAGCGCGCGAAACGATCGCGCGCCGTCGCAATGATATAATTCGATCACAGCGATTCCTCGTGCCGTTGGCGCGTCGTGATTCGGCTGGCCATCAGATCAACGCGTCCGCTTCCGCCAACGCTTCGAGCCTGTCCTTCCCGTAGCCAAGTATTTCGGCGAGGACATGGTCGTTGTCGCGGCCATAGGGTGGGGCACAGACCGCGTATCGCGCAGGCGTGCGCGACATCCGGAACGGTGCCGCCTCTATCATGGTCGTCCCGGAGAGGGGGTGGTCGATGCGGATCAGATGCTCGCGACCGCGCATTTGCGGGTCGGCGCCGAGTCCGTAGATGGACTGGACCCGATGGGCCGGGATGGCGCGCAGGCACAAACTCTTCTCCAGCCATTCGACATTCTGGTCCTTCGTCCACGTCTCGACGATCTGCTCAAGCGCCTCGACATGGCCGTGGCGCGCTTCCACGGTCGCGAAGCGGTGGTCGGCGGCCAGGGCCGCCCCGCCTATCAACTCCGCGAATGTCCGCCATTGCGCGTCATTTTCCACCGCGATGGCGATCCATTGATCGTCGCCCGCCGCACGGAACACGCCATGGGGCGCCATGGCGGCGTCTCTGTTGCCCATCGCCGCCTGCACCGCGCCTGTCACCGAATGGGCCGCGACCTGCGGCGCCAGGAACTGAACGCCTGCCTCGATCTGCGATATGTCGAGATGGCATCCCTTCCCGGTGCGCCGCCGATGATCCAGGGCGGCCAGCAGGGCAGTCAGCCCGAACCGTGGCGCGATGAAATCCGTGTAGGGGCCGTAAGGGCCGACCAGAGGGCCGCCTTGTTCGCCGACGATATGCTGGAAGCCGGAAAGCGCCGCGCCATGGTTCCCATAGCCGGAATAATGCGCATGAGGTCCATCCTGTCCCGAAAGCGACGTGCTGACCATGACCAGTGCGGGGTTCACGTCACGCAACTGGTCATAGGACAGGTTCCATTTGGCCATTTGGCCGGGGGTGAAGGATTCGACGACGACATCGGCCCATTGTGCGAGGTCGCGAACGACCTGGCGCGCCGCAGCCTTGGAGAGATCGAGCGACAGTCCCAGTTTTCCCGCATTGCAGGTTTCGAACAGCCCGGATTGCTGCACGTCATGATCGCCGTTCGGAAACGGTCCTATGACACGGGCGGTTTCCACCCGGCGCGAGGATTCGACCCGGACGACGGTCGCCCCGAAATCGGCCAGGGTGCGGCCGACCAGCGGTCCCGCCACGACCCAGGCAAGATCCAGCACTTTCAGCCCCGCCAGCGGCCCATCACCAGCCTCGCCGAAATCGGGGACCGGCGCGGGAGCCGCCACTTGGCCCGTCCATTGGCGGCGGACTTCCGCGTCGTGCTCGCCCAGCCGGGGCGCCGGGGAAGGCGGGACGAAAGCGTCGGGGCAGCCACGGGCAAAGGCTCCGGGCGTCTTGTAGGGGCCACAGGGGCCCTCGATGGTCTCCATGAAGTCCCGCGCCGCGAATTGCGGGCTGTCGATGAGATCAGCGATGGTCAGGATCGGCGCGATGCGAACGCCGCGGCGGATCGCGACCTCCACCAGTTCATCCTTGCGCCGCGTGTCGAGAAAGGACTGCACCCAGCAGCGGACGGAATCGAGGTCCGCGCTGCCTATCTCCCCGCCGATGATCCGCTCGTGCAGCCCGCTCCAGTCCCAGTTGCTGTAGATCGGGTGATACCAGCCTTCCTCGCGCATCCAGGCCATCAGCTTGTTGGATGCCGGGCCGGCGGCGGGTCCGATGCCCAGGTGCAACTCGGCCATTCCGTCGGACAGCGGCCATTTGGACTTTCGCGTCACCGATCCGCTGCCGCTCAGGTCCAGTACGGGTTCGCCGCCGGGTCTTGGGCGCGGCACGAAGTCGTCATGCCCCACGCCCTCCGCCAGCACCGCGCCGAGCGTGCATTGTGGAAGGGTCTGCACAACGGCCAGATCGACATGCTGGCCCATTCCGCTCCTGACCCGGTCGGCGAGCGCGATCAGGGCGGCGCCCACGGCCGTCGCCCCGGCGTGCAGATAGGATTGCGGAACGCTGATGCGAAGCGGCCGGTCGTCATGGCTGCGCGTCAGCCACATGGGACCGCCCGCGGCCCAAAGGGTGATGTCGCTGTCCGGCCAGTCGTGCTTTGGTCCTTCCAGTCCGAACGGGGTGATCGAGATATGGATGAGGCGCGGATAGCGCTCCGCCAGCGCGCGGGGATCGAGCCAGGAGGGGCGACCTCCGGCCGGCGTGGCGGACTCGATCAGGATATCGCATGATTGCAGGAGCTGGTCCCACAGTGCGGGCTCCGCACCGGGATCTGCGACGATCGATCGCTTGCCGGCGGCATAGGCCGCCCAGAATAGCGAATTCTCCCCGGACGGCCAGCTATCTGCGAAGGGGGGAAGCCGACGCGCGGGGTTGCCGCCCTGCGGTTCCAGTTGCACGACGTCCGCGCCCATCTGCGCGAACATATGGCCGGCCAACAGGCCGCGATGATCGCACAGGTCGAGCACTTTGTAGGGCTTCAGAAACCCTTCGCCATATCGGGTCATGCCATATTATTTCCGACGCCAAAGGATGAAGACTGCAAGAGCATCAGATGAGGGGGACATTCGCGAAGTGTTTCAGCCCCGCGACCTCCATCTGGTGCTGCTCCGGCCCGGATGCGGGCACATGATCGCCGTCGCGGTCGCCGATCCTGTCCATATGCGAAAGGACAGCGGCTGCGATATCCTGCTCGCCGTTGAGATAGGTGCCCCTGGTCATGGTGACATGGGCCTGGGCAAAGCGGCCGGCACCGGCAAGGACGATCGCGCGGGTCGGCGCCTCTTGCGCGCACAGCGCGACCACGGCGGGAGCCACCATGCCGCTTCCGAGACGAGCAAGGTCGCCGCTGTCGTAAAGGCCGCTGGTCATGCCCGTCGCGGCGCTGGGGGCCAGGCAATTGACATGAATGCCATGGCGTTCCCCCTCGATCGCCAATGTTTGCATCAGGCCGACCAGCCCCATCTTGGCCGCGCTGTAATTGGCCTGACCGAAATTCCCGTATAGTCCTGACGAAGAGGTGGTGAAGACGATCCGGCCATATTGCCGTTCCCGCATCAGGTTCCACACGGCGTGCGTACAGTGGACCGATCCCATAAGGTTCACGTCGATCACGGCGCGGAAATCTTCGATCGTCGATTTCGCGAAGGTCCGGTCGCGCAGGATGCCCGCATTGTTCACGAGGATGTCGATCCGTCCATAGCGGGTCATGACGCTATCGATCATCGCGTTCACGGAGTCCGGGTCGGCGACGTTGGCAGGGCACGCCATCGCCTGTCCACCCGATCCCACAATCTCCTGTGCAACGCTTTGCGCATCCTCACATGACAGATCGTTCACCGCGACAATGGCGCCGTGCCGGGCCAACGCGAGGGCGTGGGCGCGCCCCAGCCCTTGTCCCGCGCCCGTGACAAGAGCGACGCGAGGGGAGAGGGAAATGCGGGAGGCTGTCATGGATCATCCTTTGCAATGACTATGCCCGCCGGTTGCGGCGGCGGCATGGGGGCGACGAAACCCCTTCACAGGGGCGCAACGTCGGCATGAAGGCGGATAAGGGGTTTGCCGGTGAAACCTCCGGCGAAAAGGTCCTGGATGGCGTTCGGTACGCTTCCCAGGCCAGTGCGGACTTCCTGCCATGGGCGAACCGTCCCCTTCGCGATCCACGCCGCCATCCGTTCGCGGAATGCGACGAGAAGGTCGGCGCGGTCGGAATAGGGCAGAAAGCCTTCGATCCGGATCCGTTGCGTCACGATCCGGTTGAGGTGGCGCATCGTCTCGGCGACCTGGTCCTGGTTATAGCTGCCGATCATGCCACTGATCGCGAACCTTGCTCGCGGGTTTGCGTTGGCAAGCGCAGCGTCAAGATGATCGCCTCCGACATTGTCCAGATAGGCATCGATGCCCTGGGGCGCGGCCGCCGCCAGCTTTTCGTCCAGCGATCCGGGTGATTTATAGTCAATGACGGCGTCTGCCCCGATGTTCCTGAGAAGCGCGCATTTGTCGCTGCCGCCGGCGGAGGCGATAACCTTCAGGCCGATGGCCTTGCCGATCTGCACGGCCGTGCTGCCGACTGCACCCGCCGCGCCGGACACGAAAAGGGTTTCGCCCGGCTCCGCCTTGCAGATTTCCAGTAATCCGAAATAGGCGACGAAGCCTGTCGATCCCATGGCGTTCAGATAATCTTCGGGCGAACCGATCGAAGGTAGCTTTTCGAACGCGGCCGAAGGTCCTTGCCCGAAGTCGCGCATGCCGAATTGGTGAAGGGTCATGTCCCCCGGCTTGAAGTCGGGGGCGCGCGAAGCGATGACTTCGCCCACCGCCCATCCCGGTATCGGGGCGCCCAACGCATAAGGCGGAAGATATCCGCGCGTTTGCGCGGACATCCGCACCCGCATGGCCGGGCCGACCGTGAGCCAGTCGTTGCGAACCCTGACTTCCCCATCGGCGAGCGGCGCGTCCTCAAAGTCGCGTAGCTCGAAAAGATCGCGGGTCGGCAACCCTTCCGGTCGCGCGATCAGCGTCCACGCCTGAAATTTACTGCTCATTATAGGGCTTCTCCAACGGTTCGCCTCAGGACATCTTCTTCATCAGGCGTCCATCGCGACGATGACTTTTCCGACGGCGGATCGGCTCGCCAGCCTGGCGATCGCCTCGCCTCCCCGGGCAAGGGGGAAGACCCGATCCACTCTTGGCCTGATCCGGCCGGCGCTCCACCAGTCGATCAAGCGCATGACGTTGCGCCGGTTATGGTCGGGCGCGCGCTGGGCGAAACCTCCCCAGAAAATGCCGCGAATATCGCAGGACTTGAGAAGCGGCAGATTCAGGGGAATTCTGGGGATGCCGGCGGGGAAGCCGACGACCAGATAGCGGCCTTCCCATGCGACGCAGCGAAGTGCCGGTTCGGCATAATCGCCGCCGACCGGATCATAAATGACATGCGCGCCTTCCGGCCCCGCCAAATCCTTGAATGCCTGTCCCAATGCGCGCGCCTGATCCCTGTCGAACGGCGCCCGATCGTAGACCATGGCATCATCCGCTCCGGCGGCGAGGGCGACCTTGGCTTTCTCCTCGCTGGATACCGCGGCCACGACGCGAGCGCCCATGACCTTCCCGACTTCGATCGCCGCAAGGCCGACGCCGCCGGCCGCTCCGAGGACCAGCAAGGTCTCGCCCTCTTTCAGGTCGCCGCGATCCGCCAGGGCATGTATGGTGGTGGCGTAGGTGAGCAGAAGCCCGGCGGCTTCTACTGGATCCCGTCCTTCGGGAATCCTGAACGCGTCCTTGGCATCGCAAACCGCATATTCGGCAAGACCCCCGCTGGATTGGGATAAGGTGGCGATGAGGCTGTCGCCTTGCCGCCATCCCTCCACGCCAGCCCCGACCGCATCCACCGTTCCCGAAACCTCGACGCCCGGCGCGAAGGGTCGTGGCGGCTGGAACTGATATTTGTCCTGGATGACCAGCACGTCGGGATAATTGATCCCACATGCCAGCACGCGCACGCGCAACTGGCCGGGACCGGGATCAGGGATGGGGACGTCCGACAGCCTCAATGTTTCGGGGCCACCGGGCTCCACGGAAAGCAGGGCCTTCATCACAGTATCTCGAACAGCCCTGCCGCGCCCATGCCGCCGCCGACGCACATGGTGACGACGACATAGCGAACCCCCCGCCGCCGTCCCTCAATCAGGGCATGGGCCACCAGCCGGGTTCCCGACATGCCATAGGGATGGCCGATGGAGATCGCGCCGCCATTCACGTTCAGGCGATCGTCGGGAATGCCCAGCCTGTCCTGGCAGTATAGCACCTGGACCGCGAAGGCTTCGTTCAATTCCCACAGGCCGATATCGTCCATGGTCAGGCCGAAGCGCTGGAGGAGCTTCGGTATCGCGAACACGGGGCCGATGCCCATCTCGTCGGGCTCCGTGCCAGCGACCGCCATGCCCAGATAGCGGCCCAGCGGACGCAGGCCACGCTCGGCGGCGAGCCCGGCGTCCATCACCACGACGGCTGCCGCGCCGTCGGACAATTGGCTGGCATTGCCCGCCGTGATCGTGCCGCCTTCGACTACGGTCCTGAGCGCGGCCAGACCTTCGGCGGTGGTTTCTGGCCGTGCACCCTCGTCCTGGGTCAGCGTGACGTGCTTCGACGATTGTTCGCCGGTGGCCTTGTCGCGGACCGTCATGGTCGCTTCGACCGGGACGATCTCCTCGTCGAACGCGCCTTCCTTCTGGGCCGCAGCCGTGCGTTGCTGCGAACGCAGGGCATAGGCATCCTGACGCTCGCGGCCGATGCCGTAGCGCGACGCGACGGTTTCGGCGGTCTGGAGCATTGGCATGAACATGGCGGGCACCATCGCCACCAGTTCGGGATCCTCGTCGATCCGGAGCGCCTCCGTCTGCACCAGCGAGATGGATTCCACCCCGCCCGCGACGACCACCTTCATCCGGTCGACGATGATCTGCTTGGCGGCGGTCGCGATCGTCATCAGGCCGGACGCGCATTGCCGGTCGATCGACATGCCCGCGACGCTGACGGGCAGACCGGCCCGCATCGCCGCCGTTCGCCCGATCGTGGACTGATATCCCTGCTGCATCGAAGCGCCCATCAGCACGTCGTCGACTTCCGCTGGATCAATGCCCGCGCGGGACACCGCGGCCCGGATCGCGTGGGCGGCGAGCGTGGGGGAGGGGGTCGCGTTGAACGCCCCACGATAGGCGCGCCCGATCGGCGTGCGTGCTGCCGACACGATAACGGCATCTTGCATCATAATTCTCCTCGGCAGACCTTCAGGTCATATGAAATATTGGGTGATCCACCGCGCCACGATGGCGGGTTTTTCCTCGCCTTCCACTTCGACGCGGATATCCAGCGACTGTTCAAATTGTCCCGGCGACTTTTCCCTGACGCTCGCAAGGGTGGAGGCGGCGCGAATGCGGCTTCCCGCCCGTACCGGCGCAACGAACCGGATGCGGTCGAAGCCGTAATTCACCCCCATCTGCACATCGGGCCATCGCGCCTCGGCAATTTTCTGCTCCAGATGGGCCAGCAGGGACAGAATCAGAAAACCATGCGCTATCGTGCCGCCGAAGCGAGTTTCGCGCGCGCGGATGGGATCGACATGGATATATTGCCGATCCATCGTTACGTCGGAGAAACGATCTATCATAGCCTGATCGACCGTCAGCCAGTCCGAATGGCGGGTGACGCCCAGTTCGGCCTGCAAGCGTGCCAGCGTCTCGCTCACCCGGCCTGTTTCCCGTCGAGCGTCAGCCCGTTGCGCGCCGCCTCCACCAATCTCGGGGACAGGGAGAAGTCATCGCCCAGCCGGTCGGCATGGCGTTCGAGCGCGGACACGACATGGCTGAGCCCCGTCTGTTGCGCCCAGAACATCGGCCCGCCCGTATGGCGCGGCCAGCCATAGCCGTAGATCCAGACGATATCGATGTCGGACGCGCGCTGGGCGATGCCCTCGCTCAGGATCTTGGCGCCTTCATTCACCATCACATGCATCGTGCGCACCATGATTTCCTCGTCGGATATGGCGCGTGGGGTGATGCCCGCCCTCGATCGATACTCATCGATGATAGCATTCGCCGCAGGGGAGGGGGACGGGCGCCTTTTCCCGTCATAATCGTAGAAGCCGCCGCCCGCCTTCTGGCCCCAGCGGCCAACGGCGTTCAGCGCATCGCGCAGGCTTTCGATACGCGTCGGGTCGCGGTGCCAGCCGATATCCACGCCGGCGAGGTCGATCATCTGCAACGGGCCCATCGGCATCCCGAACGCGACCGAGACGCGGTCGATCTGTTCGGGCGTCGCCCCCTCCAGCAACATGTCCATCGCGCCTTCGAGGCGGGGGTCGAGCATCCGGTTGCCGATGAAGCCGAAGCATACACCCGAGACGACGGGGACCTTGCCGATCTTGCGCGCGATGGACATGCCGGTGGCCAGCACATCGGGCGCGGTCTGCGCGCCGCGCACCACTTCGACCAGCTTCATGATATTGGCCGGCGAGAAGAAATGCAGGCCCAGCACGTCCTGCGGGCGAGTGGTGGCTTGCGCGATCTCGTCGATCGAGAGATAGGAGGTGTTCGACGCGAGAATGGCACCTGGCCTCGCGATTCCGTCAAGCCGGGCGAATATTTCCTTTTTCACGTCCATATTCTCGTACACGGCTTCAATGACGAGATCGCAGTCCGCGAGGGCATCGAAATCGAGCGTAGGGGTGAGCAGGGCCATGGCGGCCTCGACCTGCGCGTTCGTCATCCGACCCTTGGCAGCGGTCGCCTCGTAATTTTGCCGGATGAGACCGGTGCCGCGATCCAGCGCCTCTTGCGCCATCTCGACGATGGTGACGGGGATGCTTGCGGACAGGAAATTCATCGATATGCCGCCGCCCATCGTGCCGGCGCCGATCACCCCGACCTTTCCGACCGGGCGCAGGGCGACATCCTTCGGCAGGTCGTCGATCTTGGCGGCGGCGCGTTCGGCGAAGAAGGCATGGCGCAGCGCGCGGGACTGGGCGCCGTCCATCAGTTCATGGAACAGCGCGCGTTCCCTTTCCTGACCCGCGGCAAGCGGCAGCGTCGTTGCCGCCCTGACGGCTTCGATACAGGCGCGGGGGGCGTCCAGTCCGTTGATCTTGCGGCCATTATGTTCGACGAACCGATCGAACTCGTCGGCTTCGAATGCGACCGTCCTTTCGCCGGTCGCGCGCGGTTCCTTCAGCGTCGCGGCGAAGGCCACGGCTTCTTCCAGAAGATCATCCTCCGCCACGATCCGGTCGATCAGGCCCAGTTCCTGCGCCTTGCTGCCCGAAATGGGCGTCCCGGAAACGATCATGTCCAGCGCGGCGGAAACGCCGATCAGACGGGGAAGACGCTGCGTGCCACCGGCCCCGGGCAACAGGCCCAGCGCCACCTCCGGCAGACCCAGCTTCGCGCTGGCGGTGGCGATCCGATAATGGGCGCCCAGCGCGACTTCCAGACCGCCGCCCAGCGCCGACCCGTGAATCGCCGCGACGACCGGCTTGGCGCTGGCCTCGATCGCGTCGATCACGGTGGACAGTCCCGGCTCCGCCAGGGGTTTGCCAAATTCCGTGATGTCGGCCCCCGCGCAGAACATGCGTCCGCCGCCATGGATGAGGATGGCGGACACGCTATCGTCCTTCTGTGCCGCCTCTATCGCCTGATGGATTCCGCGCCGGACCGCTTCCGACAGCGCGTTGACGGGTGGGTTGGCGATCTGGATGCTCAGAACCGGGCCGTGGCGATGGGTTTCGATCATGGTCTCTCTTTTCCAATAAGGTCTTCGTCCCGAGTCATGCGGGTCACGCGACGGGTCCGATCGTCATGCCGCCATCCACGATGATCGACTGGCCGGTCACATAGGAGGAGGCGTCCGACGACAGGAACAGGGCCGCGCCCGCCATTTCTTCCGGCTCGCCGATGCGGCGCAGCGGGATCTGGCGGCTGAAGGCCTGCTCGGCCGCCGGATCCTCCCACAGCGCCCGCGCGAAATCGGTGCGCGTCACACCCGGCGATATGGCGTTGACCCGGACCCTGTGCGGCCCGAATTCGACCGCGAGGTTGCGCACCATCTGCAGGTCCGCCGCCTTCGACATATGATAGGTGCCGATCACGTCCGATCCGATATAGGCGCCGATCGAAGAGACGATCACGATGCTGCCCGACCGCCGCTCCACCATCCCCGGCGCCACCAGTTGCACCAGCCAGTGGTTGGACATGATGTTGTTTTCCAGGATCTTGCGGAACTGGTCGTCGCTGATGCCCAGCGTCGGCCCATAATAGGGGTTGGACGCCGCATTGCAGAACAGGATGTCGACCGGGCCGAGCCTGTTTTCCGTGGTCTTGACCAGCGCCTCCAACGCCGCCTTGCTGGAGATATTGGCTTCGACGGCCAGCGCGCGCGCTTCACCGCAGCGCGCGTTGATGGCGGCCGCTGCCTCCTCGCATGCCGCCTGCTTGCGGCTGGAGATGACGACGCGGGCGCCCGCGTCCGCCAGCGCCTCCGCAATGGCGCGGCCGATCCCGCGCGACGAGCCTGTGACTATGGCGACCTTGCCATTGAGATCGAAGAGCTTGCGCATTGCCTGTTCCTGCCTTTGTCCTGATGCGTCAGCTTCGTGCCGGGCCGATCGCCATGCCGCCGTCGATGATCATCGACTGGCCGGTCATGAAGGCGCTGGCATCGGCTGCCAGGAACACGGCCGCGCCTGCCATGTCGGTGGCTTCGCCGACGCGGTTCAGAGGGGTGCGCTTGAGCAGCATTTCCTCGCCATGGGGGTCTTCCCACAGCCGCTTGGCGAAATCCGTCCTGGTTATGCCGGGTGAGACGGCGTTGACCCTGATGCTGTGCCGGCCCAGTTCGACGGCAAGGTTGCGGACCAGTTGCAGGTCGGCGGCCTTCGACAGATGATAGGTGCCGATCGTGCCGGAGCCGAGATAGGCGCCGAGCGACGCCACGACCACGATCGACCCTGCCTTGCGTTCGATCATTCCGGGCGCGACCTGCTGCACGAGCCAATGGGTCGACAGGATGTTGCTGTTGATGATCTTGTGGAATTCCTCGTCCGGGATTTCCAGCGTCGGGCCATAATGCGAACTGACCGCCGCATTGCACACAAGGACATCGACGGGGCCGAGGCGCTTTTCGGTTTCCGCGACAAGCGCGCGCACATCCTCCTTCACTGCGATGTCGGCAGGGATCGACAAAGCGCGGTCCTCCCCCAGCCGGGCGTTGATGCCGTCCGCCACCGTGTCGCACGCCGCCTGCGTGCGGCTGGAGATGACGACCCGCGCGCCCGCGTCGGCGATCGCTTCCGCAATGGCGCGGCCGATGCCGCGCGATGACCCGGTCACGATGGCGACCTTGCCGCTGAGGTCGAAAAGCTTGCTCATGATTGACTCCGGCTGTTCATAGGTTGGGTGCTCCCGCGATCCGTGCCTGTTCCCAGCCGAGGCGGGCCATCGGTACGAGTTTTGCGGCCGATCTTTCCGCCTCCAGGCTGGAGGCGGTTCCGTCGATGATGCGCTTGCGGATGCCCTGGACGATGCCGACGATCCGGAAGAGGTTGAAGGCGAAGTACCAGTGCGGGTTCGCGACGCGCGGACGCTCGCTCAACGCGCAATAAAGGTCGGTGATGTCCTCCAGCGACGGGATGCCCAGCGGGGCCAGATCCACCTCGCCCAGCGCCGCCAGACCGTCTGCGGGCATGATCCAGTGGACCGCGAAATAGCTGAAATCGGCGAGGGGATCGCCGATCGTGCTCAGTTCCCAATCGATGACCGAAGCGACCTTCCCCCCGGACGGATCGAAAATGAGATTGTCCAGCCTGTAGTCGCCATGAATGATCGTCGCCGACGACTGCTCCGGCACCGTACGCGAAAGCCAATCCATCAACTTCTCGACTTCCGGCACGTCCTCCGTCTGCGCCGCGCGATATTGCCGGCTCCAGCGCGCCACCTGCCGCCCGAAATAATTGCCGGGTCGGCCATAATCGGTCAAGCCCACCTGAGCGGGATCGAAGCGATGGAGCCGCGCGAGAGTTGCGACCATCTGCTCATATATCTCGCGCCGCTCCGTTGGTTCATGATCGGGCAGCTTTCCATCCCAGAACGTCCGCCCATCGACCCGCTCCATGACGTAGAAGGCCGATCCGATCACCGTTTCGTCCTCGCACAGCGCGATCGGTCGTGGCACCGGAAAGCCCTCCGGATGCAGCGCGCTCAGCAGGCGATATTCGCGATCCACGGCATGAGCGGAGGCGAGCAGGGCGCCTGCGGGCTTGCGACGAAGCACGTAGCGCTTCGTCGCCGTGTCGAGCGCGAAGGTGGGGTTGGACTGGCCACCCGAAAACTTGTCGAGCGTGATCGGCCCCGCGAACCCAGCGACATGCGTGCCCATCCACGTCGCCAACCTGTCCAGGTCGATGGCGGTTCCGACGGCCGCCGGTTCCGATATCGCGCTCATGTCGAACGGCCGTTGCGACGCAAACGGGTGCGCGTGGACATCATCAGCGGGAGACCCCGATCGTGCCGCTGGTAGGGCCGTCGGCCCTGACCTCCCTGAACTTCCCGAACTCCGCTCGCGCGATCGCCCGCGCATGGACCTCGTCCGGTCCGTCGGCCAGACGCAGCGTCCGCGTATTGGCCCAGTCGAAGGCCAGGTCGAAATCGTCGCACACGCCCGCGCCGCCATGCGCCTGAATGGCGTCGTCGAGGATCTGGCACGCGATGGTGGGGGCCTGGACCTTCAGCATCGCGATTTCGGTCTGCGCGCTCTTGTTGCCGGCGCGGTCCATCATGTCCGCCGCCTTCAGGCAGAGCAGCCGGGTCATTTCGATGTCGATGCGCGCGCGCGCGATCCGCTGTTCCCACACCGAATGGCTGGCGATCGGCTTGCCGAACGCCTGGCGGGAAAGCAGCCGCCGGGTCATGGCTTCCAGCGCATTCTCCGCGACGCCGATGGTGCGCATGCAATGGTGGATGCGGCCCGGTCCCAGCCGCCCCTGGGCAATTTCGAACCCCCGCCCTTCCCCCAGCAGCATGTTGGCCGCGGGAACCCGCACATTCTCCAGCACGACTTCGCCATGTCCATGCGGGGCATGGTCATAGCCATAGACGTTCAGCATCCGCTTGATGTGGACGCCCGGCGCATCCATCGGCACCAGGATCATGCTCTGCTGGCGATGGCGCTCCGCGTTCGGATCGGTCTTTCCCATGACCACCGCGACCTTGCAGCGCGGATCGCCGGTGCCGGTCGACCACCATTTGCGGCCATTGATGACATAATGGTCGCCATCGCGTCGGATCGACGTCTGGATGTTGGTGGCATCCGAACTGGCGACATCGGGCTCTGTCATCAGGAAGGCGGAGCGGATCTCGCCATTCATGAGCGGGCGAAGCCATTGCTCCTTCTGGTCGATCGTGCCGTAGCGATGGAGCACCTCCATATTGCCGGTATCGGGGGCCGAGCAGTTGAACACCTCCGATCCCCAGAAGACCCGCCCCATCTCTTCCGCGCACAAGGCATATTCGAGATTGGTCAGTTGCTCGCCCTCGAACACGAAGCTGCTATCGACATGCTCCTGACCCGAGTGGGGGGGCATGAACAGGTTCCACAGGCCCGCTCGACGGGCTAGCGGCTTGAGTTCCTCGATGACCTCGATGACCTTCCATCTCGGCTCGGTCGCCACCTCGGCCGCATAGTCGGCAAGGCGCGGCCTGACATTGGTCTCTATGAAGGCGCGGACACGATCGCGAAATGACGACTGCCGGGCGGTGAGTGAGAAATCCATTATATATCCCTTGGTGATCTGGCGTGATGGTCCGGATTCAGTCTTGCAGGGTCTCGGCCAGCAAAAGCAGGCGGACCTCGTTCTTCAGGACCTTGCCGTTCGCGTTTCGTGGCAGCGGTCCGTCGTGAAATCGGATGACGATCGGAATCTTGAACGCGGCCAGGCGCTGGCGCAGCCACAGTTTCAGCTCTTCCTCTGCGGGGGTATGCCCGTCCGCGATCTGGACCATAGCGGCCGGTTCCTCGCCCAGCCGGTCATGGGGCAGCGCCACGACCGCCGCGTCCGTCACGGCGGGGTGGCTGAACAGCGCGTTTTCCACCTCTACGGCGTAGATATTCTCGCCGCCTCGGATGATGACATCCTTGCTGCGGCCGACGATGGTGCAAAATCCCTCCTCGTCCAGCCGGGCCAGGTCTCCCGTATGCAGCCAGCCGTCGCCGAAGGTCGCCTCTGTGGCTTCGGGGTTCCGCCAATATCCCATGACGATCTGCGGTCCCCGCACGCGCAGTTCCCCGATCTCGCCGATCGGGACGTCCTGGCCCGCCTCATCCGTGACGCGCAGCTCGTCCACCGGCAGCGGCGGTCCGCAACTGTCGGGCCGGTTTAGATAGTCTTCCGCGCTATGCCCGGTGATCGTGCCCGACGTTTCCGTCATGCCCCAGCCATTATAAGGCACGGCCGCCAGTTCGCGCTGGATCAGAACGGGCAGGTCCGGGGCGGCGGGTGCGCCGCCATAGGGAACATAGTCGAGCGAACTCAGATCATATCGGCTTCGATCGGGGCTGTCGATCAACTGCCAGGCGATCGTCGGAACGCCGCCGGCCGATGTGATGCGCTCCCGCTCGATGAGGGACATGGCTTCCACTGGATTCCATTTGTGCATCAGCACGATCTTGCCGCCGCAGGCCAGGGCGGACATCAGCAGCGATGCGCAGCCGGTGACATGGAACAGCGGAATGGTCATCAGCGTGACCGATGGCGGGAGCTCGCGAGCCGGCTCGCCTCGGCGCAAGGCGCCGCGCTGGGCGATGAAATCGCCTGCAAGCAGGCCCGAAAGCATGTTGCGATGAGTGCCCAGCGCGCCCTTCGGCCGGCCGGTCGTGCCGCTGGTGTAGAAGATGGTCAGCGGATCGTCGGGCGCCATCGCCACAGCGGGCAGCGGCAGAACGGGCAACGAACCATAGCCGGCGGGCAAGCCGATGACGCTTTCCAGCGATGCGACGTCCGGGCGGGACGAGCGCGAAACGATCACCTTCATGCGATCGGTGAACGCCGGGTCCCCTGCTGTCAGGCGCTCCAGCCGTTCCTCATCGCAGAGGAGCAGCGTGGAACCCGACTGGTCGAGCGCGTAGCGAAGCTCGTCACCCGTCCACCACGCATTGAGCGGGACGACGATCGCGCCACACAGGCCTGCCGCGAACAATGCCACCGGCCATTCGGGCAGGTTCCGCATCGCAAGCGCGACGCGATCGCCCGGCCGCACGCCCTGCCGCACCAGATGATCCGCCAGCTTGGCGACTGCCCGGAACCAGCCGTCATAAGTGATGCGCTCGTCATTGAAGACCAGGAATTCCCGCTCGCCATGTTCGGCCTGCACCTCCCTCGCCAGATCCGCAATGGTGGCGGGCAGGCGCGCCCATGTCCGCAGTTCGCGACCATTGATAAGCGCCGTGCCGATTTCAAAGCGGGAGCCGGGAACGCAGAGTTGTGCTTCTGCGTCCTTGAGTGACATTACCGGCCAGGATTGCATCATTCTCCGTTCCTCTGATGGTCGGTCGACATCGGTCTGGGTCATTTCTCTTCTAGAAGTGGTATCCGAACGACGCGCCGATCTGCCGGGGCGGCTGATACTGGCTGAGCGCGAGCGAGCCGATCAGGGCAGACACGACGATCACGTTGGACCTCACCTGCTTGTTGGTGACGTTCTTGGCGAACAGGCTCGCGGTCACGCGGCGGTCCGCGCTTTCATAGTTCAGGGACAGGTTGAGTTTGCCCGCCGCTGCCTGCGAGGATACGGGGATGTTGAACTCGCTGAAATACAGCTTCGACTTCCAGTCATAGCGGGCACCCAGGGTGATCTTGCCCGATGATAGCGGTACGTCGTAATAACCGCCGGCGCTGACGCTGAACTTGGGCGCCTGTGGAAGAGTGTTGCCGTCGAGGTCGAACCGGCGGGTACCGTCCGGGTCGATCGTGCCCAGGTCGGGCCGGGCGGGATCGCCCGTCCGGAAGCGGTCGAATGTCGCGTGCAGATAGGCGCCCGACACTTCGAACCGCAGCGCTTCGATGGGCCGGATGACGGTTTCGACCTCGAAGCCATAGATGGTTGCCTTCGCGGCGTTGACGACCTGCGTCGATGCGCCGTTGATCTGGTTAACCTGCAGATCCTTGTATTTCATGTGGAAGGCGGCGAGGTTGGCCTGCAGCGCCCGGTTCAGGAACAAGCCCTTCAGGCCGGCTTCGAGGTTGCTGTTCTTTTCCGGATTGAACGCGGGAGCAAGACCGCCGGCCGAGAAGCCGCCGCCCTTATAGCCGGTCGCATATTTCACATAACCGTCAAGCGTTGGGCTGAAGGCATAGGAAGTCCCCACTTCATAGGTGATTTCGCTCGACGACGTGCTCTGCCTGGGCAGAATGCCGATATAATTGTTATAGTCGTCCAGATCGACCTTCTTGTCGTGCGTGTAGCGTAGGCCGGCGAAGATCTTGGCCTCCGGCGTGAACGCATATTGGGCATGGCCGAAAAAGGCATAGGAGGTGGTGTTGATCCTCGCGCCCAGATCCACTGGCATGGGCAGCAGGCTGATGGGAACGGAGATGTCCTGCTTGAGCTTTTCGTGGAAGAAATTGCTGCCCAGAATATAGGTGAAGGGCTTGTCCGGTTCGGACGTGTACAGCAACTCGCCATAATATTGATGGGTGCGGTTCTTGAAGTCGGAATAGGTGTGGAGCGCGCCGGTGCCGTCGCCGTCCTGGATATTGTGGATGTCGGCATCTGCATAGGAACCGAGCATCTTCACATTGCCGCTGCCCAACGCCCAGTTCAGGGTCAGGTTCACATTCTTGCCCTCGATCCGCCTGAGGCCCTCATTATTATAGACTTCGCGCTTGCTGACATTTCCGGTGGGCTGTCCGACCAGGATCGCGGGGAGCGGTTGGGCGGGATCGGGGGTGCCTTCCAGGAACACGGCGGGGCCATCGGAATGGTCGCGCTGATATTCGACCAGCAGACGGGCGTTGAAACTGTCGGAAGGCTCCCACTTGATCTGGCCGCGCACGGACTGGTTGTTGGCATCGTCGAGCCGGTTCGAAGGATTGGTCGTGACCAGATTGTCCGAATAGCCCGGCGCGTAGTTTTGTGGCGTCGCCAGATTGCGGGTGTAGCCGCGATTGTAGGTCTGCTGCGCGGAGAGGCGGGCCGTCCATGTGCCCGATGCATCGAGCGGGCCGCTGATGTAGCCCGTGCTGTTGATCCTGCCGGGGTCTATGCCTGCTGTGATGTCGATGCCATAATGCACATCCTTGGTCGGCTCGTTCGGTATGATGTTGATCGCGCCTCCGGTCGCGTTGCGGCCGAACAGCGTGCCTTGCGGTCCGCGCAATACCTCGACGCGCGCGACGTCCAGGAAGGTCGACAATGTCAGCAGTGGCTGAGCCATGTAGACGCCGTCCACCTGGATGGAGACGCCCGCGTCCGAACCCGCATTGATCGACGAGCCGTTGCCGATACCGCGGATCGCGACATTCGCCGAGTTATAGGAATTGCCGATCTGAAGGTTCGGATTGGGACCAACCAGATCGGTGAGCGCCACTGTTTGGGCCGCCCGCAGGCGATCGCCCGAATAGGCCGAAACCGCGATGGGCGTTTTCAGGATCGTCTCGCTTCGGCGAGATGCCGTCACCACAATATCCCCTAGCTGCCCGGCGCCGGACGATTGAGCGCTCTGAGCCTGAGCCTGTGCCTGCGCGTCAAGCGCTTGCGCATGGACTGATTCCGTAACCGCTGCTCCACAGAGCAGCACAATGATGTATGAACCTTTCGACATATTAACCCCTCCAAGATTTTTATCTTTTTGTGCTGATTCGTGTTCTATCGATTTCCGGCGGAGGGAGAATGATGGTTGATCGCACGAGCGACGTCGCAATTTGCCGCAAGGAAAGTTGTGCCGTCGCTCGGCATGGATCGTAAGCGCTCGCCAGATGGCGTGCGGATTGAATTTACAGCCAGAATCGGCCCGACGTGATCAATGTCAGATCATGCGCGAACTCGCGGCGCACGTTGGCCAGGTCCTCTGTTTGCGAGCCGGTAGCGACCAGCCGGATCAGCTTCCCGGTGAACAATGCCTGGGACAGTAGTGGATCGATCGGCCGCAGCGACGATGAGATCGGCGTCAAAAGACGTCGCCAGGCACTGTGCTGATTCTCGATGTCGTTCCATATCGCGGATTGCAGCGACGGCTGACGACTGGCCTCAAGCCAGACCCGGTAGATCGCCAGACTTTCCCGCGCATATTCGGTCGCCTCGCGGAAGAAGATGACGGTGGTCCGGTCGATCAGCTCTTCCAGGCTTTCGTGCCCGCGATCCAGCGGGGCGACGGTACGATAGCGGTTCTTCGCATTTTCAAACAAACGGTGCTGTGCCGCCGCGATCAGGCTGGCGGTCGTCGGGAAGTGGTAAAAGGCGCCCGATGGCGACAGGCCCGCCTTGCTGGCCATCGCCTTCAGGCCGATCGCCGTCTGGCCCTTCGATACCAGTTCATCCATCGTTGCCGCGAGAATGGCTTCACGGGTCACCGCCGATTTGCCGCTCAGCCGGGCTGGTTTGGCGGCCGGTGTTTCCTCATGCCGTCGCCAACGATCAAGGGGGTCTTCGCCGGCGTTGAACACTGCGCGAAGATCATCCTCCGAAGGGCGGAGCACCAGCACGAAAAGCAACAGCCCGGCCGTGACATCGCCATAGGATCGAGCGGCCAGCGCGCCGTCGCTGCCACCCACGGTCAGTGACCATTCACGCCAGATTTCCGCCGCCGCTGCAAACCATCGATGCGCCAGACCCAGCGATTCCGCATGGCGGGGGGCGTCCAGCATGATCTCCGTCCAGCATGTGCACCGCACGCGCAATGCGCCGGTAGCTTCGAGAAGGAATTGCAGAACCTGGGATCGGGGATGGAATTCTTCCGATTGCCATTCCGGGTTGACCAGATCTGGCCGTGGGAGCAGCAACCTGTCCTCGTCGAGCATCGCCTGCGACACCGCGGCCAAGATGTCGAACTTGCCGGTGAAATGATATGTGGTTGATGCGAGGGAGACATCTGCGGCGCGGGCGATCGCACGGTGCGTTATGCCCGCAATGCCTTGATCGGCCAGCACGCGGATCGCACCTTCGATGATCCTTTTGCGTGTGTCGACGGACCTTGCCTGCGCAGGCTTTCTCTTCGGTCTATGTGCTTCTGTGAGCGAGTTCCGGGTCAGGGGAGGGCGGCGGAGTGCGGGCACGTTTCGATCTTCCCTCTGTTGACGCGGCCGAAGTGGCATTGCTCCGGCCCCATTTTTGTCTTATAGTACTAATTATTGCAAGAGGCGGTCTCGTTATATGAGGATCGCCGGAAGGGAGGCTGGATATGAAAGCGAACCCATGCGGTGCAGAGAATGCACGCAGCTATTCGGCGATGCTCGGCTCAGCGGTGCGGGCCGGTGATTTTCGCAGTCATCGTCCCGCGCTGTTCACGAGTAACGAAGTAAGCTTCGGAGCGGAACAGCTTTCGATCCATTATGTCGAGACGTTTTTCGGACGGGAACGCGCGCATGCGTTGCTGCTCGGCGCTGGATTATGCGATGCCAAGGGCAAGATGCCGGCAAGCATTTCCCGCGTCGACTTCTGGAATCTGTGCGTCGACGGGATCTTCAAATATAATGACGAAGGTCACGGGTGCACGCCGCTTCCCTTGCCCAAAGGCAGCTGGACCATGATCTTCACCGCGGTGAATCACATGGATTCGGTGGATGAGGGGCTGAAGCGCTTCTGTGATTTCGTACAGGTGATTCCATCCGGAATGACCGTCTCGGTCGGACACGGCACCGATGGCGTCCACGTCACCTATGCGATGAACGACCTGTCCGAACGCGGCGAAATCTACGTCGAACTGATCGCGTTGGTGTTCCACTGTGTATTGGTCTGGGGAACGGGCAGAGCGATTGAACCTGTGCGCATGAGATTGTCGAGCCTGTTGGGCGATCGCAAGGAATCGCTCCTGACGGGCCTGGCGACGAGCAGCTGGAGGCAGGGGACCGGGGTCTCCATGATCTATCCGAAAGAGATACTCGATCTGCCGCTGGGGGTGCGCCGCTACAAGAGTTTTTCCTTCCATGAATCGTCCGTTTTCATGGAAATGGCGGAAAAGCCGCCTCACGCGACGGATTCAGGTGCGTCGAGTTCACTGGTCAACGAACTGCGTGTGCTGATGCGGGATGAGATACCCCATCAACGTGTGGCGGCCCATAAGCTTGGTATGAGCGCGGCGACCCTGCAACGTCGACTCACGCAGGAAGGCACAAGTTTTCGTGAACTCTCGCGCGAGGTTCGGATGCGGAAACTTTGTACCTTGCTCGCGACCGATGCGAATCTGGACGACGTCGCCTATGATCTCGGTTTCTCGGACCGGCGCAGTTTGTGGCGCGCCTGTTTCGACTGGCTCGGCATGTCGCCGACGGCGTATCGGCTGCAACGTCGACTGTGCGAAAGCTAGAGCGATTTCCAGTCGGATGGCATCATCAGACGGTTAAGAAATCGCGGCAAAACAAAGAAATAGAGCGGCCGATCTGATTTGATCAGATCGGCCGCTCTAGGGGTGTGTGGGGATTCAGCCCGCCATGGGCTGAATCCCCACACACCCCTAAGGTCTGTGGACAATAGGGATTTTCTTTTTGGCTGAGAAGTGATTCAAGCTCCTTTTGGGAGCGCGAACATGGACCCGAACCGTTTTGTTATCAGTGATGCGATGTGGGAACGACTTGAGGGGTTGCTTCCCGGCAAAGTGACAGACCGTGGTGTGACGGCGGCGGACACGCGCTTATTTCTGGAGGCAGTATTCTGGCGGGTTCGCGCGGGTCTGCCGTGGCGCGACCTTCCATCCGGGTTTGGCAATTGGAACAGCAACTTCCGCAGGTTTCGACGCTGGGCGCGCGATGGCGTGTTCGACCGGCTTTTCGAGGCTGTGTCGGACGATCCCGATATGGAATATGCGCTCATCGATGGCACGATTGTTTCCGTTCACCAGAAGGCGACCGGCGCTAAAGGGGGACTCACAATCAGGCCATCGGGAGATCGAAGGGTGGGCTGACGACCAAGATCATGGCTCTGGTCGATGCGCTGGGCAATCTGGTGCGTTTTGTTCTGATGCCGGGGCAACGCAACGATATCATGGGCGTCAGGCCGTTGATCGAGGGGCTGACGTTCGACGCCTTGCTCGCTGACAAGGCCTTTGACGCCGATTGGCTACGCACGGAACTCGCCGAACGAGAGGCGCAAGCCGTCATCCCGCCGCGCAAGCATCGCAAAGCTTGCATCGACTACGACGCCCAAATGTACAAATGGCGCCACCTCGTCGAAAACTACTTCGCCAAGATCAAGGAATTTCGTGGTATCGCAACCAGATACGACAAAACCGATGGCAGCTTCAAAGCCAACCTCAACCTAATCGCTACACTCATCGCTTGTCGGTAAATGTCCACAGACCTTAGAGACTGTTATGGACTTGAGAATCGATAAGATTGAAACGGTTCGGCATGAGCACTTGCCGCAAGCCGTACCCGTCCGATGTGTCCGATGAAGAGTGGTGGCTGGTTGCGCCCTACCTGACGCTGCAGCGTGAGGATGCTGGACAGCGTGAGCATAGCCTTCGCGAGGTGTTCAACGGACTGCGCTACATCGTGAAGACCGGCGCGCCGTGGCGGTGGATGCCGAACGACCTGCCGCCTTGGGCAGCGGTGTATCAGCAGACGCAGCGCTGGCTGGCGGCGGGCTGCTTCGAAGCGCTGGTGGACGATTTGCGCGCCATGCTGCGTTTGGCGGCGGGACGATCGGCCGAACCCACCGCTGCGATCATCGACAGCCGGACGTTGCGCTCCACGCCCGAGAGCGGCGAGCGCGCCGCCTATGACGGGGCAAAACGCAAGAAGGGCTCCAAGCTCCATATCGCGGTCGACACGCTCGGCCACCTGCTCGCACTGCATGTCACGCCGGCCAGCGCGGAAGATCGCGGCGAGGTCGAGAAACTCGCCCGAACGGTCCAGGCCGTCACCGGCGACAGCGTCGAGATCGCCTGGGTCGATCAGGGGTATACCGGCGAGCGTGCCGCGCAGGCCGCCGAACGGCACGGCATCACCCTGGAAGTTGTCAAATTACCCGAGGCGAAGCGCGGCTTTGTTCTCCTTCCCCGTCGATGGGTCGTCGAACGTTCCTTCGCATGGGCAACCAAATTCCGCAGGCTCGTCAAGGATTACGAACGATATGCCCAAACCCTCGCAGGGCTACATGTCGTCGCTTTCGCTTGCCTCATGATCAGGCAAGTCGCCGCTCTCACCGCAGATTCATAACAGTCTCTAGGGAGCAAGGTTCTCGCTCACGCGCCTTCCTGCGTCGAGTGGCCGATCAGTCCCGCTGATATGGGCGAGGAGCAGGTCTGACACCATGTCGGGGCATTGGTCGACGATGAAATGCCCCGCACCCTCGACGGGGACAAATCGAAATGGCCCCGTGACGTAGCGCGACGTCAATTCCGCGGCATATCGACCGACCGTCGAATCCTCTGTGCCCCAGACATAGAGGGTCGACAGGTCTATGGGCCGGGTCGCCGCCCCCGTGAATCCGCTTGCCCTGTACCAGTTCATCGCGCCTTCCAGGCCACCCGGTTCGGCCAGCTTGGCGATGTGAACGGCCGCGATCTCCGGCGGCACATGCTGGGTTTCCAGGGCTTCGCGCAGGGGGCGAAGGCCATCGACGCGCATGGTCGAATAGGCGTCCGGCTCGCGGAAGGAGCGGTGGTGGCGGGAGCGCTCCGCCTGCTCCGGGTCTTCCGCCATGGCCCGCGCGAAGGCGGCGGGGTGCGGCCGCGACAGGATGCTCAACGTGCGGATTTTCTCCGGGTGTCCGGCCGCGATCAGCCATGCGATCTGTCCGCCCCAGTCGTGACCGACCAGGTGGAATTTCGGAACGTCCAACGCCCGCATCAGGTCGACCGCGTCCTGGACGATCAGTTCCACGCGATAGGAGTCCTGCTCTTCGGGGCGTGCGCCAGTCGAGTAGCCGCGCTGATCGGGCGCGATCACGCGAAAGCCGGCGGCGGAAAGCGCCTCCATCTGGGGATGCCACATATAGCGGGATTCGGGAAACCCGTGCAGCAGCAGGACGGTCGGTTCGTTGGCCTCCCCCGCGATGTCGATCGTGAATTCAAGGCCGTTCAGGCGGATGCAACGCGTTTCGATCATGTCCGTCTACCACCATCCATCATTCAGCGGCGGCGGCGCCGGGGCTTTTGTAGAACGCATATCTCATGGTCGCGAACTGCCTATGCACCATGGGTTCGAAGGCTTCGAGCGGCATGGTGTCGTAATGGGGATCGAACGCGGACTGATCGAACAGATGGCAAAAGTCCGCCGTATATTGAAAATGCGGATGTCCGCGATATTTTTCCCTCATGTCACGGTCTTCCCCGATGAAATGAAAGAAATAATAGCCCTGGAAGATGGCGTGCTTCTCAACCATCCAGTGGTTCTTTTCCGATATATAGGGCTTCAGGATCGCGGCGGCGAGATCGGCATGATTGCCCGACCCCAGCGTGTCACCGATATCGTGCAGCAGGGCGCAGACGACATATTCCTCGTCCATTCCGGCCCGGAACGCCCGCGTCGCGCATTGGACGCTATGTTCCAGGCGGTCCACGGGATATCCCCCGAAATCGCCGTCCAGCAGCTTGAGGTGTGTCAATATGCGGGTGGATAATCCTGCGTGAAACGGCTTGTAGTGCCGATCGATCACCGCCCAATCCTCCTGCGTGGACTCCGCCATCTGGGTGAAATGGGTTGTGGTGCGTTCGCTCTCTATTGGCTCAGACATATCGGACTTTCTTCTGTTGAGCCGGTCGAACAGCATGCTTCCACCGGCCGAATGGATTTCCGCGCCCAATCCTGTTCGGGAATCCAGATTTTGGTTCCGTTCACTGGTCCCGCATTGTTTTGCTCAGGCGTTAAAGCCTGGCAGCTGGCGCTCCAGCCGACGCAGGCAACCCGGCCAGATCAGGTCATAGGCAGACTGGCCACCCTCCTGGCGAAGCGGGCCGCGTGCGGCCATTTGCCGGGCCACCGTATCCTGGGCCGTCTGGGGCGCGATCAGCGCTCCGTCGCGTCCCCCGGCAAGCGCCAGCACCTGTATCTTGCAGGCCCGTTCCAGAATGAACATGGTCCGCCAGACGTCGCCGGCGTCCAGCCCCACAGCCAGCGTCCCGTGATTGCGCAGGATCATGGCCGAATTGTCGCCCAGGTCGGCCACCAGACGCTCGCGTTCATCCCAGTCGAGCGCGATGCCTTCATAGTCATGGTAGGACAGTTCCGGGATCACCGCCAAGGCCGTCTGGCTGAGGGGCAGCAACCCGTCCTTCTGGGCGGACACGGCAATGCCCGCGTCGGTGTGCAGGTGCATCACGAATTTCACGTCTTCCCGCGCGCCATGAATGGCGGAGTGGATGGTGAAGCCGGCCGCATTGACCTTGTAGGGCGTGTCCTGAACGATGTTGCCGTCCATGTCGATCTTCACGAGGGAAGAGGCGGTCATCTCCTCGAAGAACAGACCATAGGGATTGATGAGAAAATGATGGTCCGGTCCCGGTAGCCGCGCCGATATGTGCGTATAGACCATATCATCCCAGCCATGCAGGGCCACAAGCCGGTACAGCGCGGCAAGATCGACCCGCATCTGCCACTCCGCCTCGCTCACCTTGGCCCTCAATGAAGGCACAGGCGCCCAGGAACCGTCAGCCATTTCAAACTCCTTTAGTCATTTCATCCATGGGCGATCTGGTGGTGCCAGCGGATTGCCGGCCCATCATCACTTTCCAGTCCGCGCCAGATAGGCGATGTCATTGGCGGTGTTGGCGCTGACATCCGGCGCGCATCTGGGCAATATTTCGACGGCATGGACCGTGCCGATCAGCGAGCGGCACCGCGCGGGGACCCCGGCCGCCAGCAATTTGCGGTAAAAGGCGACGCCCTCGTCGTGGAGCGGATCGCATTCGTTCACGCTGATGACGGTTTGCGGCAGGCCCTTGAGATCAGCCTCCGACGCGAAGATCGGCCAGGCCAGTGGGTCCTGCCGCTCGAAGGCTTCGATGCCGTAGGCGAGGGTCAGGCGATTGTTCCCGATGCTGATGAAAATGCCCTCGTTGGCGGCCGAGGACGGATGATCGGGATGCGGCCACTGGCCGGCGATGAAGGGGCAAAGCGCATAAACGCCCTTGATCAGCCCGATGTCGCCATCCCGGTTCAGCTTCAGCGCGGTGGCCAGCGCCAGGTTGCCGCCGCCGCTTTCGCCCGCGACGATGATCTTGTCCGGGTCGATCTGGAGCTCTTCCGCATGGGCATGGACCCATTTCAGTCCGGCGACGCAATCGTTCAGGCCGGCTGGGAAGGGGGCGATTTCGGGGGCCGACGAGGGGAGCAGGCTATTGCGGAAATCGACCATCGCCACCGCCACGCCCTGCGCCGCCATGATGCGGCCCCAGGCGCGATAATTGGGGTCGAAGGCAGACAGATAGGCCATTCCGCCGCCATGCATATAATAGACGCAGGGCAGGATGCCGGCCCCTTCGGGACGGATATATTGGATCTTGATCTGGTTGCCGTCGGGCTGGGATGTAAAGACCCTGGTTTCGTAGACGATGCCTTGCGACGGGGCGCATTCCTCCGATACGGCCGACGCGAAGAAGGCGGCGTCCGCGGCCACGGCCTCTTGTGCCTCCGGACTGTTCATGAACTCGATCAGCTCCTCGCGGCTGGACATGTCGGGGCCGGCTGGTTCGCCATAGTCACCGAAAACCGCCTTTATTCGTGGATCAACCCGCACGTCTTGAAACAGCTTCGCCATTCTGTGCCTCTCCATTTTTTTTCAGCGTCTTCGCGGGGTCGCGCGCACGGGACATTCCCGTCGGCAGGAGGCGCGGGAAAGCGCGATCCCTGCCGAGACGGCCGTTCATCGGTTCGAACTGCTGGGACGATCATGCCATCATGACGGGCTGGAACAATGACCAGCAATCGCAGCCCGCTGGTCGCTATTTGCAGCACAGGCGGTTGCCGGCTAGCCGGCGGCGTTCAGCGTAGCGAACAGAATGTCGGCAAATCGTTCGGGCTGCTCCTGATGGACCCAATGACCGGCTCCGTCGATGACATGAAGCGATACGGGTCTGGTCGCGAGCCTGTCCCGCATGGTTTCCAGCAATCCCGGTGCCTGATAGGGTCCCCAATCGGCGCTGCCCGCGACGAATGCGACTGGGATGTCGAGGCGGCGGCCTTGAAACGGTATCAGATCGCGCCCGGTCATGCCCTCGACAAGAGCACTGCGATACCAGTTGAGCGCGGGCTGGAATCCCGTGCGCGCGAATTCCGCCGCGGCGATCGACAGGTCGTGCTCGCTTAGCCACGCGCAGGCGGCGATCGCCCGCGCGTCGGGCATTGCGGCGGCGGCGACCTCGGCCATGTCGTGGCGTGCTGGCATGCAATAATAATGCGGCATCCTGGCCAGTTCCGCACCGCTCCATCCTGACAGTTGGTGAGGGGCATTGCCGTCCCAATCGGCGCTTTTCTGATAAAAATAGCCGCGCAGGAACGAGTGGAGCCCCTGTGGAGAATGCCACATGTCTTCGTTGGCGGATGGCCCCACATAATAAGCCTGATAATGTTTTCGCGGAGTGTTCAGCCGGGCAAGCTCGGCATGGACCGGATGGAAGATGAAGGGCGCGTCGAGCGGCGCGCCCTGGGGCGGCGCGCCCGCGAAAGGGGAGGCGGCGAGGACCAGGCGGCGCGTCAGTCCGGGCCGTGCCAATGCGCAAAAGCCCGCGACAATGGAGCCGGCATCATGTCCGACGATGGCTTCCACGGAGGAAAGGTCCAGGACTGCGATCAGGTTGAAGACATCATTCGCCAAATTCCCTGTCGCGTAGGGTTCCAGATCGGTCAGATAATCGCCGGGTTGCGGTGTCGTGCGGCCATAGCCCCGCTGGTCGGGTGCGATCACATGATAGCCGGCGGACGCCAATATCGGCATCAGCCGGCGCCAACACCAGGCAAGTTCGGGAAAGCCATGGAGGAGAAGGATGGCGGGGCACTCCCGGCCAAAACCCGCTTCCAGAATATGCATGTCGAGATCGCCGACCCCGCGCACGATGCGGGACCGAATACCCTTTGGCAGCATGACATCGGGAAACGGACCGGGATGATCGCGGGGTAGCGGGACCAACCTAACGCCCGGTGAAAAGGGGCGCGCGTTTTTCGGCAAAGGCCATCACGCCCTCCAGATGATCGGCGGTTCTCGAACAATCGAGATGGCAGGCCACCTCATGCTCCATATAGGTGTCAAAATCGGTTGATAGGGCTTTGTTCAAATGGTCTTTCATGTAACCAAGTGCCTTGGGCGGTCCGGCGGCCAGGCGCCGGGCTATGCGCTCGGCATGGGCGTCCAGATGCTCTGCCTCGCACACCCAGTTCGTCAGCCCGATATCCAACGCCCTGTCGCTCGATATGCGATCGGGCAGGAACATCATTTCTCTTGCGCGCGCGCCTCCGACAAGGCGGGTGAGGAGATAGCCGACGCCAAAATCGCCTGACAGGCCGACCGTGGCGAAGGCCGTCAGCAGAAAGGCCGGGCGTGCCATGATCCTGAGGTCGCAGGCCAGGGCAAGCGCCAGGCCCGCACCCGCCGCAGGGCCGTTGACGACAGCCAGCGTCGGCTTGGCCATCGCGACCAGCCGACCCGACGTCGCGCGTTGAATGGCCCGCTGATAGGCGATGCGATCGTTCATCGCGGACGGGGGTGGCGGGCCGTCGCCCATGGCCTTGACGTCGCCGCCGGCGCAGAAGGCATGCCCATTGCCGCGAAGGACGACGCAGCGGACCTCGCTGCTACCTTCGGCGAAGGCCAGTTCCCTTTCCATCGCTTCGAGCATCGGGTCGCTCATCGCGTTGCGTGCATCCGGCCGGTTGAGCGTCAGCGTCAATAGGCCGTCATCCAGTGCCGACAGGAGGTCGGGCGTATCCGTGTCCCGCTGTACCAATCCAGTCTCCTCTCTCTATTTCGCGCGCGCCTGCCTAGGCGGCCCTGATCTGCTCCGGCGTCGTCACGAGGCAGGAGTCGTCGAGCATTTCGACCAGGCGTAGGTCGATCTGCGCGCGCGGCAACATGTAACGGAAGAAATAGTCGCAGGTCGCGTGCTTGGCCTGATAAAATGCCCGTCCAGCGCCGATCGCGGTTTCCTCCGCCCGTGCCGCGACCA
The DNA here is from genome assembly GCF_002795205.1 of Sphingobium sp. LB126. Taxonomy (NCBI): domain Bacteria; kingdom Pseudomonadati; phylum Pseudomonadota; class Alphaproteobacteria; order Sphingomonadales; family Sphingobiaceae; genus Sphingobium; species Sphingobium sp. LB126. The sequence goes on along the minus strand of NZ_NETV01000002.1, from coordinate 842,379 downwards.
TCGCCTGCCACAACCACAGCCAGGCGATGACGACGGTTCCCGTCGCATCCAGATAGAGCGTGGCATTGGCGAGGCTGCGTTCCGGATCGGATTCCCGCACAGCCGCCGCGGTCGCGTCCCGCACCCAGCCCAGCGCCTCCTCCAATTTGCCCGCGTGGCCGGAGAGCGCGGGGATACCGGCCGCCTCGTCGATCGTGGCCTTGATCCGCGCCAACAGCAGGTCCAGCCCCCTGCCGTCCGCCATGCGGACCTTCCGCCCCAGCAGGTCGATGCCCTGGATGCCGAAGGTGCCCTCATAAATATGGTTGAGGCGGTTGTCGCGATACAGACGCTCTATCGGATGGTCGCTGGTATAGCCCGCGCCGCCCAATATTTGCATCGCCCATTTATTGGCTTCCAGGCAATGTTCCGACGGCCAGGATTTGACGATCGGCGTCAGCACGTCGATCAGGAGGGCAAGATCGGCCTGATCCTCGTCCGCCGCTCCTTTCTGCTGATCCACCAGCAGCGCGCAGAAGGTGCAGAGCGCCAGCGCGCCCTCCACGGCAGCCTTTTGCGCCAGCAACATGCGTCGGACATCGACATGCTCGATCAGCGGTATCTGTGGGGACGCAGGGTCCTTCTGGCCGATGCGGCGACCCTGGAGACGTTCCACCGCATAGTCGCGCGAATAGAGATAGCCCATCAGGCCGGACATGGTCGCGACATGGCCGACGCCGATGCGTGCCTCGTTCATCATGTGGAACATGGCGTGAAGGCCCTGGTTGGGCTTGCCGATCAGATGGCCGACCGAGGGGCCGTCTTCGCCGAAATTGAGCTGGCAGTTGGTCGTTCCGCGCTGCCCCATCTTGTGCGCCAGGCCGATCAGCCGGACATTATTGTCTTCTCCCGGCGCGCCCATATCGTCCAGCCGCTTTTGCGGAACGAGGAACAGCGATATGCCCTTGACCCCGGCGGGCGCGTCCGGAAGCCGCGCCAGAACCAGATGGACGATATTCTCGCTCATGCGGTGTCCGCCGCCGGAAATCCATATCTTGGTGCCGCGCAGATGATAGGCGCCGTCCGCCGCCGGTTCGGCCCGTGTCGTGATGTCGGCAAGCGAGGAGCCGGCCTGCGGTTCGGACAGGCACATCGTCCCCATCCAGCGTCCCGCTATCATCTGGGACGCATAGCGTGCTTTCTGCTCGTCAGTGCCGAATGCCAGCAGGAGGCGCGCGGCGGCGGCGGTCAGGAGGAAATAGTTGGCGATCGCGACATTGGCCGCGATGAACATGCCGTTCGCCGTCATGCTGACAGTGTGCGACAGGCCAAGCCCGCCATTTTCGGGTGGAAAGCTCTGCGCCGACAGCCCCGCCTCGATATAGGCGCGCAACGCGCGACCCACATCGTCGGGCATCACGGCTTCGCCATTGACGAAGGTCGGCGGGGATGCATCGAGCGTTGCCGCCGACGGCAGATATTCGGCTTCGGCGATCCGCTGGGCGGTGTCGAGCAGTTGCGAAATCAGCTCCCGATCCTGGCCTTCGAACGGGCCGGCGGCAAGCACGCGCTCCACGTCGAACATATCGAACATTAGAAAGTCGAGGTTGCGACGATCGACGATGTAACTCACATGATCTCCTGAAAGCCGTACGATGTGTAGAAAAAGGGCGGGCTGCCCTGCGCGGACCTTGAGGTTGATCCGTTTAGGCCATGGCGACTAGGACGGTTTTGTGCAGGCGGACCATCGTAATCTCGTGCAAGTCGGACCGGGCTTGGCCTGTCTTGCGCAGGGCGGGCGGGTGCGGTTGACCGTGAAGACAAAGCTTTCGGAAAGCGCAGAAGGGTGAACGTAAATGTCACCTTTCCGGTGACGGGTTTCGTCATGGTCGCGGATCGTTTGAATGCATAATGGGCGCCAAAGAACCGGGCGGACGCCCATTCGACATTCCTCTATGCGCCGAAGGAAATGAAATTGTCTGGCAATCTTGGTACCGCAATCGTGACCGGGGCTTCTTCCGGTATCGGCAAGCTGTTCGCCGATCGTCTTGCCGCGCGCGGCTATGACCTGGTGCTGGTCGCGCGGCGAGAGGACCGGCTTCGTAGCATCGCGGCTGATTTGCAGAGCCGGTTTTCCGTTCGGGCCGATGTGCTGGTGGCCGACCTTTCCGAGCCGGCCGGCGTCGCCTCGGTGTCGGACCGCATTTCGTCCGATTCTTCCGTCTCCATGCTGGTGAACAATGCCGGCTATTCGACGATCAAGACGCTGGCCCAGACGCCCGACGAGGTGATCGCCAACATGATCGCGCTCAACATCACCGCGCTGACGACCCTGTCGAAAGCGGCGATCGTGCGTTTCACGGAGCGCGGTGCGGGGACGGTCGTCAATGTCGGCTCGGGCGCTGGCTTCGCGCCTTTCCCGGGCATCGGCATTCCCGTTTATGCGTCTACCAAGGCCTATGTCTTTCTGCTCACCAAATATCTTCAGAACGAGGTCGAGGGGACTGGCGTGAGTGTGCGGTTGGTCCTCCCGGGGGCTGTCGTCTCCGAAGGATGGGAGGTTGCCGGAGGAGCCGAACTCGAGCCGCTCCCGGACGCGATCGTCATGACGACCGAAGATTGCGTCGATGCCGTGATGTCGGGTCTGGACCAGGGCGAGCCGGTGATCGCGCCGTCCCTGGCGGACCTGACGCTCCTGGAAGCTTATGACAGCGCCAGCGGAACGCTACTGCAATCAATGTTCAGCGCGCACCCTGCTACACGCTATGGCTTGGGCAAATAGACGCGATGATCCATGGCCTTGCTCGGGTCGATGAGCGCTCACTGTTCGATGTTCAACAGATAGGTCCCAAAGGACCATCAATCGGCAAGGGGGCGGCCGTTGGGCTAACGCCCGTAAACCCGCCCGCCCCCTTCTCCATTGCTCAAGGTCAATAGGGGATAAAATTCGCACTGGTCTTAGCGGCGACTTCCTCCGCCGTCACGCCCGGAGCGAGTTCGATGAGCTTGAACGGGCTGTCATGGTCGGGCCGCTGGAAGACGGCAAGGTCGGTGATGATCATGTCGACCACATTCTTGCCGGTCAGCGGCAGGGTGCAGGCCGGGATGAACTTCGGGCTGCCGTCCTTGGACGTGTGCTCCATCACGACGATGATCTTCTTGACGCCCGCGACCAGGTCCATTGCGCCGCCCATGCCCTTGATCATCTTGCCGGGGATCATCCAGTTGGCGATGTCGCCATTTTCCGATACTTCCATCGCGCCCAGAACGGTCAGGTCGATATGCCCGCCCCGGATCATGGCGAAGCTGTCGGCACTGGAGAAATAGACCGACTGCGGCAATTCGCTGATCGTCTGCTTGCCCGCGTTGATAAGGTCGGCATCCTCCTCCCCCTCATAGGGGAAAGGGCCGATGCCCAGCATGCCATTCTCCGACTGGAGCGTCACCTCCACCCCCGCCGGAATATGATTGGCCACCAGCGTCGGTATGCCGATGCCCAGGTTCACATAGAAACCGTCCTGCAATTCCTTCGCCGCGCGCGCGGCCATCTCATCGCGTGTCCAGCCCTTGATTTCCTGGGTCATCATGCGGCCTCCCTCTGGCGAACGGTGCGGAACTCGATTTTCTTGTCATAGGGTGCGCCGACGATCATGCGCTTGACGTAGATGCCGGGCAGGTGGATGGCATCGGGATCGAGGCTTCCGGTCGGCACCACTTGCTCGACTTCCGCGACGCAGACCTTCGCCGCCGTCGCCATGGGCTGGTTGAAGTTGCGCGCCGTCTTGCGGAAGATCAGATTGCCGCTCTCATCGGCCTTCCAGCCCTTGATGATCGCCACATCGGCGAAAATCCCGCGCTCCAATATATAATCCTGCCCGTCGAAGCTCTTGACCTCCTTGCCCTCGGCCACGGCGGTCCCGACGCCCGTCCTGGTATAGAAGCCCGGAATCCCGGCGCCGCCCGCCCGGCACCGCTCCGCCAGCGTCCCCTGCGGACAGAATTCCACCTCCAGCTCGCCCGCCAGATATTGCCGCTCGAACTCCTTATTCTCCCCGACATAGGAGGAGATCATCTTCTTCACCTGCCGTGTGCGCAGCAGCTTGCCCAAGCCTTCGCCGTCAATCCCGGCATTGTTGGAGGCGATGGTCAGATCCCTGACCCCCGAATCCCGGATCGCGTCGATCAGCCGCTCAGGGATGCCGCACAGCCCGAAACCGCCCGCGCACAACTGCATCCCGTCGAAGAGAAGGCCCTCCAACGCGCTCGCAGCATCCGAATAAATCTTGTTCGCCATCGACGACCTCTCCTTTCAGCAGGAAGCATGTGGGACATGATTGATTATTTCCAATGATTTGTTTTTTGATATAAACATAAGCAATGGCTATCAATCGTATCGGTCTCTATCATCTGGAAACGTTGCTCTGGATCGACCGGCTCGGTACATTTGCCGCTGCCGCCGACAGGTTGAACACGACACAACCAGCCATTTCGGCGCGCGTACGGGAGTTGGAGGCCCATTTGGGCGCCCGTCTGTTCCGCCGCGAGGGGCGTCACATGTCGCTTACGCCCACCGGACGGCAACTGGTGCGCGATTGTGGGCCGCTGTGGGGCGATCTTCAGACAGTTCTCATGCGTTGCGGCGGTTTTCAGGAGGCGAGCGGCGTCATCCGCATCGGCACGGGTGAAATCATTGCAGCGGGATGCCTGCCCGCTTTTATTTCCGACCTCAAGAAGACGATGCCGCTCATCAGCCTGGAAATCGAGATCGACCTGACCGCGAACCTCATTCAGCAACTGCTCACGGGACGGACCGACATTGCCTTCGCCGCCGGTCCTATCGCGCATCCGGCGCTGATGTCCTGTCCGATCGGTCTGGTCAGCTTGGTCTGGCTCGCCAGTCCCGACGTGGCGGCGGCCTTTCATGCGGGGAAGGCGGATCGCCTCATTCCGGTTTGGTCGCTGGCCAGCCATTCCCCCATTCACGGGCGCATGAGGGAAGCGATTGCCGCGTCGCAAATCGCGCACAGCCTTCTCAATCTTTGCAACAATGCCCGGATCATGATCGACATTGCCAGGGCCGGGGGCGGGATCGGCATTTTCCCCGAATCCATGGCGCGGGATGAAGTGGCGAGTGGGGCGCTGGTCGTGCTTGAAGGGATGCCGGCCCTCGCGCCGATCGAATTCCACGTGTCGAAGCGGGCGTTCGACAATGAACCTGTCACCCATGCCATATTCGAGCGCGCGAGCGCGCTTCGCCTGACCTGACCGTCTTCGCGGCCGGGCAACTCTGTGCTAGCGCGGGTGCGATGACGAAAGCCGCTCAATCTTCCTGCTCGAACGACGAAGGGTCGAGCCGCCGCCGCCAGATACTGGAAATCGCTGCACAGCTCTTCGCCCGGAAGGGATATCGCGGTACGTCGATGCGTGACATTGGCGAGCAGGCAGGGGTGCTGGGCGGGTCGCTCTACCACCATATCAAGTCGAAGGATGCGTTGTTCGTCGAATTGCACAATGCGGCGCTGGACAACGCAGCGGATCAAATCCATCAGGCGGTCCAACGGCACGACGATCCCTGGGCCAGGCTGGAGGCGGCCTGCTCGACCTTGCTGGATATCCAGCTCGCCCCGGGTTCACTGACGGCTCCGATGATGAACGATTTCCGCGAAGTGCCCGATGAAGTCCGGGCACAATTGATCGCACGGCGCGATCAGTTCGAAGAATTGTTCCGCACGTTGGTGGCGGACCTGCCCCTATCCGCTCATATCGACCGATCAATCTATCGTAACCTCTTGCTTTCGCAGCTCAATGCGACAGGGGACTGGTATCGCGACGGCCGCCTGACCCCGGCCCAGGTTGCGGCCCAGATCGTCGCTATCTTCCGGCACGAATAAGTTCAGGGTCGAACAATACCGGCATCGGTCGTCGCACTTTCGTCCGCTGCCAAATTTCCCTGTTTCGCGCGCGAACGCGCCGGGGGAGCAACCCGCCCTCGACCGAAAGGCCGTGCTGAATGCGCTCGCCGATTCATAACCGACCTCCTCCGCCAGGCGGGATGAGCCGGCAGCGATGCTCCTACTGCAATCGTGCCATATCGGTCATCTTCGCCATAGCGGCGAGCTGGGGCCGGATTTCACGGACCATGAGGTCGGCGACCAGGATCGATCCCTGCTGGGTCAGATGGCCATAGTCGAACTGGACGGGTATGCCGGGCTTTACCCACAAGCGGCAATCGGGCCTGCAGAGGCTGCGATAGGCCGAGAAATAGGGGATGGTGGCCTTTTTCATCGCGGCTGCCATCCGCTGGTCGACGACAGAGACCTGGGGAATGCGATGCGGGTCGATCGGCTCGGCCTGATCGATTTGCCGCGCCAGCAATCGCGGGAGGGGCTGGTCATATTCGACGATCGGCCCGGACACGATGACATGTGGGGTTGCCCTTTGCACCATCCGGACGGTTTTCTCGATATCCGGCACATCCTTGTCGAGCCAGCGCGCCGAGAGGATCACCAGATCCGGGCGCACCTGCTTCAGATAGTCGGCGAATACCCGGTGCATGAGGGTCAGGCAGCGCGCATCGCCGCGGCTGCCGATCAGCGGCTTGCATCCCGATGCCGTCGCCTGAAGGATATGCGCGTTCGGCAAGGCATGGTTGAGGCCGTAATAGAGATGGGCGGCATGGCTGTCGCCGACGATGAGGATATGCGGCTTGTCATGCGGGGCGATCATGCACCGGTCGAACGCATAGTCCGAAAGGCTGTGTTGGGAGGTCAGGAAGCAGGAACCTGTCCGCATCATTTCAGTGCGCCCCGTCCGCTCCCCATAAGCGAGGACGCCGCGCGCCTGCGCGGAAATCGGATAAAGGGCATTGCTGAGCAGCGCGAGCGCCAGCACGCCCGCTCCGCACATCGCCATGGCGGCCGTGCCGCGTGCCACCACGGCGCGCGAGGTCAGCCGGCTCGACCGGCGGAAGGGCTTTTCGACAAAGGCCCAGGACAGCGTGGCCGCCATCAGCGCCGCGGCGAGCAGTGCCGCGCGCTCCATATTGTCGAGGCGGCTGTCGACCTGGCGATAGAGGACGATGATGGGCCAGTGCCAGAGGTAGAGCGAATAGGAGATCAGTCCCACAAAGCGCATCGGCGGTAGCGACAGCAGCCGCCCGCCCAGTGTAATCGATTTTTCGCCGCACAGCAGGACCAGGGCAGTGCCGAGGCACGGAACAAGGGCGGACGCGCCGGGAAAAATGGTGGCCTTGTTGTAGAACAGCACCGCATAGCCGATGAGGGCGAGGCCCGCCACGACACCGATCTCCGCCTGCCACTGGCGACGCGGTGCCGGGATGGCTCCGATCGCGAGGAGGGAGCCGAGCGCCAGTTCCCAGGTGCGGAAGGGAATGAGGTAGAAGGCGGCGCTGGCGTCGCGCGACACCATCCATTGCGCCGCCACGAAGCTGGCCAGCGTCAGGGCCCAGATGATCTGCCGCCGATGCGTCGCCGTCCAGCTTCGGGTGAAGAAGATCAGCAGCGGGAAGAAGATGTAGAATTGCTCCTCGACCGACAGCGACCAGGTGTGGAGCAGGGGATTGCTGTCGAGCTCACCGTCGAAATAGCCGCTCTGGCTGTAGAACAGGATGTTCGACACGAAGACGATCGAGGCCATGATCGACTTGGCGACCTCATTGGCCTGGTCGGACATCAGCAGACCGCAGGCGAGCAGCATGACGCAGAGGTAGAGCGCGAACAGGGCAGGAAAAATGCGTTTTATCCGCCGCTTGTAGAAATCGAACAGCGCGTCGCGCCAAGTGCCCTGCTCACCTAGAAGCGTTTGCGTGATGAGGAATCCGGAGATTACGAAGAACACGTCGACGCCGACAAAACCGCCGGAGAAGAGGCTTGTGCCCAGGTGAAAGATGACGACGGGAATGACAGCGACGGTCCGCAATCCATCAATGTCCGCGCGATATTGCTTGATCATGCCGGGCAGCCTCCCCGCGTGATCGGCAATTCCATCTGTGGGGAGGGAAGTTCGTCAGCCACGGCTGGCAAGTGAATATTCACGGAATTGTGCACTGATATCCCCTTTTTCGATTCAATCCTCCCTCCGCATGGATATTTCTATGTTAAAAATATTACCTTATTTCAACGTTGAAAGCAGAAATATAAATCAATATATCGTATAATATGCAATATTCATCGAATTTATCATGGAGGATATATTTGTCATATCCGACATAATTATTGGGTTTATTCGTATCTTATTATTTAAATTTTGACTTTATGTCACTTTTGTCGTCCGTCGATTCTTGTTCCGGGAAAGGTGAATGCTATCGGCATGATCGCGACCGTCGCCGCGCAATGCGGACGCCTCTTCCGCGCAAAGTCCGGGATGCAATGGGCGGGTATCGCCGGGACGGGAGCGATCGTCGCGGCGACCATAATGCTGGCCGCGGCGTCCCGCGCGCAGATCGACTATTCCCGCGACAGGCAGCCTTTCACCATCGCCATCACGGTGGACGATCTGACGGGAAACGGGGCGCTGCCGCCGGGCATGACCCGTCTTGCCATCGCGGATCTCTATATCCAGGTCCTGAAGCGGCATCGGGTGCCTGACGCCTTTGGTCTCGTCAATGTCTCGAAATTGCAGCGGGACGCCGACGGACCGGCGGTCCTGGATCGATGGCGACGCGCCGGCTATTCGCTGGGCAATCATTCATACAGTCATATGAACCTCAATCGGGCCACCTCGTTCGATGGGTGGAAGAGCGATGTCGTGACCGGCGAGCCGGAGATTGCGCGCCGGATGAAGGATGCCGACTGGCGTTATTTCCGCTTTCCCAACATGGCGGCGGGAAAGGACGGGGCACAGCATGACGCGGCAATGACCTTCCTGAAACAGCGCGGCTATCGCATCGCCGAAGCCAGTGTCAGCTTCGACGACTGGGCTTATGGCGATGCCTATGCCCGTTGCCTCGCCAAAGGCGACAGGGCGGCGATCGCCGCCATGGAGGCGCAATATCTGAAGGCCGTCGACGACGGTATCGCGCGCATGAAGTCGCTGTCGCACAAAGTCTATGACCGCATGATCCCGCAGGTTCTGCTGACCCATCTGAGCGGATGGAGCGCGGACATGCTGCCCCAGGTGCTGGCCCGGCTGGACGCGGCGGGCGCGCATTATGTGACCTTGCAGGAGGCGCAGCGGGACCCGGCCTATGGCGGCAACGATCCATGGGCGGGCAATCAATTGTTGATGGATCGCATCGCCAAACAGCGGAAGATCGATATCGGCGCCCTCCCCAAGCTGGAGCCGACCGACAATCTCAAGACGCTTTGCCGCCGGGGGCGGGGGCAGGGGTGATCAGGCCGCCTGCGCCCTGGCCGCGGCTATGCACGCCTGAAGATGCGTGTGCCGGAAGGGTTTCGACAGGCGCGTGATGTCGGGGGCGATCAGGTCGACGCCCTCATAGCCCGATATGATGAGCAGGGCGATGTTCGGATGGTCGACCCGCAAGCGCAGCGCCAGTTCGACCCCCGTCATGCCCGGCATGATATGGTCGGTGATCAATATGTCGGGTCGGTTGCCCGATTCGATCAGGTTGAGGGCACTTTCTGCCCTGTCGGTGTCGACCACATCATAACCCATGTCCACCAGCATCGCGCGCGTGCTGTTTCGCACCAGGTCATTGTCGTCCACCAGCAGCACCTTGCCGGACCGTACCGGCAAGCCTTCATCCTGGACCGGAGGGACCGGCTTGGCGCTGGCCGCGCGTTCCACCGGCAGCCAGAGCCGGATAGTGGTGCCCTTCCCGACGGCGCTGTCGATTTCCACTGTCCCGCGAAGTTGGCTGGCAAGGCCGTGGACCATGGACAGGCCAAGCCCCGTGCCGTGGCCGGAAGGCTTGGTGGTGAAGAAGGGCTCCATCGCCGCGGCCTTGACGGCGGGCGTCATGCCGGTGCCGGTATCCGTGACGGTGAGGCAGACATATTGACCGGGCGACAATCCGGCAGGCAACCGGCTCCGCCGCGCTTCGCCCGTGATGCTGATCGTACCACCATCGGGCATCGCGTCCCGGCTGTTGACGGCGAGGTTGAGGAGCGCGACCTCCAGTTGGTGGGGATCGGCATGGACGGTGGGCAACAGGGGCTGGAGGTCGACCGACAGCGTGATCCGCGGTCCCAGCGTGCTGCCCAGCAAAGCCTGCATGCCGGCCAGCAGATCGGGGAGGTCGACCGCCTTAGTGGCCAGCGGTTGACGGCGGGCGACGGTGAGCAACCGCTGGACCAGGCTTTGGGCGCTCTCGGCCGCTTGCATGGCGATGGTGGCGTGGCGTTCGATGGATTCGGCGGTCCGCCTGCCTGAGAGGATCAGGTCCAGGCCCGCGACAATGGGCATCAGCAGATTGTTGAAATCATGGGCGACATGGCCGGTCAGCTGGCCGAGCATGTCCAGTTTCTGAACCTGCCGCAAGCTGTCCTGCGACCGTTCCAGCTCCGTGGTGCGTTCCCGGACGCGATGGTCGAGCTGGTCGTTCAACGCTTCGAGCGACGAGAATAATCGTCCGTTCTCCAAGGCGGTGGATGCGGCGCGGGCCAGGGCCTCCAGCAGCGCGATCTCATTGTCGGTGGGCTGACCAAATTCGGACCAATAGGCACCGACTGCGGCGATGGGATCGATCCGGCCGATCGGCACCATCAGCATGGATCGTACGAAGGTGGTCCGATAGGCCTCGACCGGCACCCGCGGATCGTCGAAGACATCGACGATCACCGCCGTCTGATGATGTTCCATGGCCCAGCCCGATACGCAGGTCTCGGCGGGGAAGCGCTGCCCCGCCCAAAGCGGCTCCATCGCATCTTCGGCGATATAATGGCATTGGTCCTCGTCACGCAGGACTACCGCGATGCCGTCCGCCCCCACGGCCCGACGGGCGAAGGCGCGCAGCACATTGACGATGGCGTCCAGCGACCGCGCGCCGGCCAGGGCCTCCATCGCCTCGGCCGCGATGCTCCACCGCGCCGCCAGCGCCTTGTGTTCGGATTCGCGTTCGCTCGCCAATTTCTTTTCCATCGACAGCCTTCCGCCTTCGGTCCGAAGCCTTTCTTATCATCGGAGAAGCTTGTCATAAAGCAAAGATGATCAAGGGGTTAGAACAAGAAATTCCAAATTGATGACCAATTCGGTCTTAACCCTGATCCTTTCCCAAAAAGAAGCGCACCATCAGGAACGCAGAATGGCGGCATAATCCGCCGGGTCGACATTGGCGCCGGAAACGACGACGGCAACCGCATCGTTCCGATATGGCGCTTGGCCGTGGAGCAGCGCCGCCAGGGCCACCGCGCCGCCCGGTTCGACAACCAGCTTCAGCGTTTCGAACGCGAAACGGATCGTCGTGCGCACTTCATCGTCGCTGACGGTCAGGCCGCCGGCCAGCAGGGTGCGGTTGATGGGAAAGGTGAGCTCGCCGGGACTGGGCGCCAGCAGGGCATCGCAGATCGACGTGGAGCCGGTCGCCACGATCTCGCGGATGCCGGAGGTCAGCGAGCGGGTCGTATCGTCAAACGCGTCCGGTTCGACGGCGTAGATATCGACTTCCGGCGCCGCGTCCTTGACGGCGGTGGCGATTCCGGCGACCAGGCCGCCACCGCCGCAGCAAGCCAGTATCTGGCCGACATCTGCCCCGGCTTCCCGCGCCTGATGCAGGATTTCCAGTCCGACGGTGCCCTGCCCGGCGATGATATGGGGATCGTCGTAGGAGGGAACGATCACGGCGCCGCGTTCCAGGGCGATGGCGGTCGCGATCGCCTCGCGCGATTGGGTGGCGCGGTCGTAGAATATGATTTCCGCGCCCAACGCCCTGGTGTTGCCGATCTTGATGGCGGGGGCGTCGGCGGGCATGACGATGGTGGCGGGCATGCCCAGCAATCGCGCGGCTGCGGCCACGCCCTGCGCATGATTGCCGGAGGACCAGGCCACGACGCCGGCGGCTCTGTCGCCCGGGGCGATGCGGCTGAGGCGATTATAGGCGCCACGAAACTTGAAAGAGCCGGTGTGCTGGGCGCCTTCGAACTTGATGAGGACGCGGCGTCCCGTTCGGGCGTTCAACGCCGCATTTTCCAGCAACGGCGTGCGGACCGCCGCCCCGCTGATCTGCGTGGCGGCGTCGCGTACATCCTCCGCGCCGATCGCGAGGGCCGCCGCAACTCCCATCTTTTGCCTTGGCGTGCGGGTCAAGGACCGGCTCGCCTATCCTGCTCGCGTTCGAAGACCTCCGCTATTTCCGGCCCCATCGCCTGCAAATCGTCGCGTTGGAAGAAAGGTCGGATTTCCAGTTCGCTGGGGCCGGGCATCGGATTGGGGCATCGCCTGGCCCAGGTGATCGCCTCCTCCATGTCCCTGACCTCCCATATCCAATAGCCCGCGACCAGTTCGCGGGGATGGGCGAAGGGACCGTCGATGACCGTGCGGCTGGCCCCGTCGAAGGCGATCCGCTTGCCTGACGATGAGGGTTTCAACCCGTCGCAATCGACCATGATACCGGCGGCGATCAGCGCATCGTTGAATTTGCCCATTTCCTCGAACATTTCGGCTGAGGGGGGACCGCCCCTTTCGCTGTCTTCCGTCGCCTTCACCAAAACCATAACGCGCATGACCGTCTCCCGTGCCGGAGGGCTTTCCGTCGATCCTCATATCCAGTGGGCGAGGGGAAGGAAATCGCTGTACAGCGATTCCATGCATTATCGACGGCATTATCGCCGGGCCAGCCGCTTCCGGTTCTTGCCCACCGCCTGGCGGTAATGGGCGGTCGAGCGCTGCATGACCGACAGGGGCGTCGATCCCAGCGCGCCGGTCATCGCCTTCCATTGCAGCAGCGCGGCCGCCTCGATCTTCTCGGCCACCATCCGCTGCGCCTCGAAGGCGGCAGCAGGATCGCCAGCCAGCAGCTTCGGCAGGCGCAGGCCGATCACTTCGGCCGCTTCCATGCCAAGGCGCCAATAGTTGAACGCCACCGACATCGGGTCCATTCGCTGGGTCACAAAATCGCCTCCTTCGCTCCTGTGCTATGATGCACGGCGCAGCGCCTCCACGAATCCGGCGCGATAAGGAGCGGATCATGCCCGACTACCGGCAGTTGCGCGAGCAAATGGTGGCCAAGCAGATCGTTCGGCGCGGAATAACGGACCCGGCGCTGCTCGCCGCCATGCGGACCGTGCCGCGCGAACGCTTTGTCGGAGAGGCGGTGAAGGCGCAGGCCTATGACGACAGGCCGCTGCCGATCGGGGCCGGGCAGACCATATCCCAGCCCTATATCGTCGCTGCGATGATCGAGGGGATCGGGATAGGGAATGGCGGGATCGGGGCGGGCGACCGCGTCCTGGAGGTGGGGGCCGGGTCGGGCTATGCCGCCGCCATTCTTGGCTGCATCGCGGGCCAGGTCTTCGCGATCGAGCGGCACGCAAGCCTTGCCGGGCAGGCGCGCAGGCGGATGCGGGAGCTGGGCTATCTCAATGTCGATATTCGCGAGGGTGACGGCACGCTGGGACTGGCGGGGGAAGCGCCCTTTGACGCGATATTGGTGTCCGCCTGCGGGCCGGACGTGCCGTCGGCGTTGAAGACGCAGCTTGCGGTGGGCGGGCGGCTGGTCATGCCGATCGGGGGCGAGGTGCAACGGCTTTGCAGGATCACGCGCCTCGATGACGATCATTATGAGGTCGACTGGGGAGAAGCCGTGACCTTCGTGCCGCTGATCGGAGAGCAGGGCTGGCTGGGCATCTGATCGAGGTTGGACGGAATTTCCGGAACCCGACCCGCGAACAGGGGTTTCCGCGATAGAATAACGGGAGAGTGAAGCCGCCGTGGCAGCATCCTTGGACAAGACATTGATCGCAAACCCCGAACCGGGTCTTTCCGGCCTTGCGATCCGCGAATTTTTCAGAAACCCTTTGGCCGTGGGGTCGGCCTTTCCGGCATCGCGCTATCTCGTCGCCCATATGCTGGCGCCGGTCGATTGGAGCCGGGTCCGCTGCGTTGTCGAATATGGGCCGGGAACGGGCATCTTCACGCGCGCCCTGCTGGCCCGATTGCCGGCGCAGGCACGGTTGCTGGCGATCGACACCAGTGCGGCGTTCATCGACCATCTGCGCGGGCAAACGGACGACCGGAGGTTGATCGCCGTCACCGGATCGGCGGATCATGTGTTGGGCATCATGGCCGATCATGGGCTGGAACGGGCGGATTGCATCCTGTCCGGCCTGCCCTTTTCGACGCTGGAACCGGTGCGGGCGGCGCGGCTGATGGACAGGAGCTGCCGCGCGCTGGCACCTGACGGCCGGTTTCTGGCCTATCAGATGCGCAGGGCGGTTGGGCCGCTTCTCGCCCGTCGCTTCGCCAGGGTGGCGACGGGCTTCGAATGGCGGAATATCCCGCCCTGCCATCTTTATTGGGCCAGTGGACTTTTGAGGCAGGTGAAGCCGCCTGACCTTAAGCCGCTTTGGCAACCTCTGCGATGAGTGCCAGCACCTTGCTTGCATGTTCGGTGCGGCAGATGAGGAGGTCGGGGAGGTAGACGTCGCTCTGGTTGTAGACGAGCGGCGATCCGTCGATGCGGGAGCAATGGAGGCCATGGGCAAGCGCCACGGCGACCGGGGCCATGCTGTCCCATTCATATTGGCCGCCGGAGTGGAGGTAGATGTCGGCCTGGCCGAGGATCACCGCCATCGCCTTGGCGCCGGCCGAGCCCATGGGCACCAGTTCGGCGCCCAGTGCTTCGGCAACCGCGACCGCTTCAGCGGCGGGCCGGGTGCGGCTGACCACCATGCGCAGCTTGTCCGGCGCGGCGGGCAGGGCGCGGGGCTGGTCGGAGCGCAGCACCGTGCCGCCATCCAGGCCCGGCAGCGCGACCGCGCCGATGCTGGGCTGGCCGTCGATGGCCAGGCCCACATGCACCGCCCAGTCGGCCCGTTCCTCGCCATATTCGCGGGTGCCGTCGACCGGGTCGACGATCCACACCCGGCTCATGGCGAGGCGTTCGGCATTATCCTTTTCTTCCTCCGACAGCAGCCCGTCCTCGCCGCGCACTTCACGCAGCGCGTGGCAGAGGAACTGGTTCGCCGTCTGGTCCCCGGCCTTGCCCAGCGCCTTGGCGCTGAACAGGCCGGATTCCCGGACGGTGACCAGGATGTTCCCCGCCACCTCGGCCAGATGCGCGGCCAGATCGGCGTCGGTCATGTTTTCCACCGCTTCGCTCATGGGATGATCCTTGCGACGATCGCCTCGGCCGCCTGTTCGGCGCTCATGCCGGTGGTGTCGATGTGGATCTCCGGGTCCTGGGGCGCCTCATAGGGGCTGTCGATGCCGGTGAAGTTCTTGAGCTCGCCCGAACGCGCCTTCTTGTAGAGGCCCTTGACGTCGCGCGCCTCGGCATCGGCCAGCGGGGTGTCGATATGCACCTCGATGAACTCGCCGGGCTGCATCATCGAACGCACCATGTCGCGCTCGGCGCGGAAGGGCGAGATGAAGGCGGTGATGACGATCAGCCCCGCATCGGTCATCAGCTTGGCGACCTCGCCCACGCGGCGGATATTCTCCACCCGGTCGGCATCGGTGAAGCCCAGGTCCTTGTTCAGCCCATGGCGCACATTGTCGCCGTCCAGCAGGAAGGTGTGGCGGTTCATCCGGGCGAGTTTCTTCTCCACCAGATTGGCGATGGTCGACTTGCCCGCGCCCGACAGCCCCGTGAACCACAGCACGGCCGGCTTCTGGTTCTTGAGGTTCGCGTGGAACTCGCGGGTGACGTCGGTCGCCTGCCAGTGGACATTCTGCGCCCGCCGCAGCGAGAAGTGCAGCATCCCCGCCGCCACCGTGGCATTGGTGAGCTTGTCGATCAGGATGAAGCCGCCCAGTGTCCGGTTCGTGTCATAGGGTTCGAACACGATCTGCTTGTCGGTCGACAGGTTCGCGATGCCGATGGCGTTCAAGTCCAGCGTTTTCGCCGCCAGATGCTCCATCGTGTTGACGTTGACCTGATATTTGGGCTGCTGGACCGTCGCGGTGACGGTCTGCGTGCCGATCTTGAGCCAATAGGGGCGACCGGGCAGCATCTCCTCGTCCGCCATCCAGACGATGGTGGCCTCGAACTGGTCGGCGGCCTGCGGGGGATTGTCCGACGCCGCGATCACGTCGCCGCGCGAGCAGTCGACTTCATCCGCGAAGCAGAGGGTGACCGACTGGCCGGCAATCGCCTCGTCCAGATCGCCATCAAGCGTCACGATGCGGCTGATCGTGCTGGTCTTGCCCGAGGGCAGGACGCGGATCGCGTCGCCCACCTTGACCGTGCCGGTGGCGATCTGGCCGGAAAAGCCGCGGAAGTCGAGATTGGGCCGGTTGACCCACTGGACCGCCATGCGGAAGGGCTTTTCCTGGTCGGAGACCTGATCGACCTCGACCGTCTCCAGATGCTCGATCAGCGCAGGCCCCTTGTACCAGGGGGTGTTGTCCGACGGGCCGGTGATATTGTCGCCCTTGAAGCCGGAAATGGGCATGGCCGTGAAGGCCTTGATGCCGATCGAGTTGGCGAACTCGGTATAATCCTTGACGATGCCGTCATAGACCGCCTGGTCATAGTCGACCAAGTCCATCTTGTTGATGGCCAGGACGATATTCTTGATGCCGATCAGATGCGCGAGATAGCTGTGGCGGCGGGTCTGCGTCAGCACGCCCTTGCGCGCGTCGATCAGGATGACGGCGAGGTCGGCGGTGGACGCGCCGGTCACCATGTTGCGCGTATATTGTTCATGGCCGGGCGTGTCGGCGACGATGAACTTGCGCTTTTCCGTGGCGAAGAAGCGATAGGCGACGTCGATGGTGATGCCCTGCTCCCGCTCGGCGGCGAGGCCGTCGACGAGGAGGGCGAAGTCGATCTCCTGCCCCTGCGTGCCGACGCGCTTGCTGTCGGCCTCCAGCGCGGCGAGCTGATCCTCGAAGATCATCTTGCTGTCGTAGAGCAGGCGGCCGATCAGCGTCGACTTGCCGTCGTCCACCGATCCGCAGGTGATGAAGCGCAGCATCGTCTTGTGCTCATGCACTTTCAGATACTGGTCGATGTCCTGCGCGATGAGGGCGTCGGTCTTGTAGATGGGTTCGTCGGTCTTGGTGAGCGTATCAGTCATGTCGCTACCTCGTCATCCCAGCGAAGGCTGGGATCTCGTTGATCTGGGGGAAAGGTTCGGCCCGGAGGCACGAGGCCCCGGCTTTCGCCGGGGTTGACGCTTCGGAACGCTACGCATTCCGTGGCGCGTCAAAAATACCCCTCCTGCTTCTTCTTTTCCATGCCGGCGCCGCCGGCGTCCTTGTCGATGGCGCGGCCCTGCCGTTCCGATGTGGTGGTGAGCAGCGTTTCCTGAATGACTTCGGGCAGGGTCTTGGCCTCGCTCTCGACCGCCCCGGTCAAGGGATAGCAGCCCAAAGTGCGGAAGCGGATCGAGCGCATCACCGGCTCCTCGCCGGGCTTCAGCGGGAAGCGTTCATCGTCGACCATCAGCAGCATGCCGTCGCGCTCCACCGTGGGGCGCTTGTCCGCGAAATAGAGCGGCACGATCGGCACGTCGTTGAGGTGGATATATTGCCAGATGTCCAGCTCGGTCCAGTTGCTGATCGGGAAGACGCGGATGCTCTCGCCCTTGTTCTTGCGGGCGTTGTAGAGGTTCCACAGCTCCGGCCGCTGGTTCTTGGGGTCCCAGCCGTGCGACGCCGTGCGGAAGGAGAAGATGCGTTCCTTCGCCCGGCTCTTCTCCTCGTCGCGCCGCGCGCCGCCGAAGGCCGCGTCGAAGCCGTAGAGGTTGAGCGCCTGCTTCAGCCCTTCGGTCTTCCACATGTCGGTGTGCAGCGGGCCATGGTCGAACGGGTTGATGCCGCGTTCCTGCGCTTCGGGGTTGTGGTAGACGAGCAGTTCCATGCCCGACTCCCGCGCCATCCGGTCGCGCAGCGCGTACATCGCCTGAAACTTCCAGGTCGTGTCCACATGCAGCAGCGGAAAAGGCGGCGGCGAAGGATAGAAGGCCTTGCGCGCCAGATGCAGCATCACCGCCGAATCCTTGCCCACAGAATACAGCATCACAGGCTTCTCAGCCTCCGCTACAACCTCCCGCAATATATGGATGCTCTCCGCCTCCAAACGATCCAAATGCGTCAGTCTTTTCGAATCGATCATCGTTCACCCACCTTATTTTGTGACAGCCTGATGGCAGAAGTGGGGGAGGGGTGGACCTCCCATATGGGAGGGTATACATATTAGCCATGCGGCTGGACGACGGCGGATTATTGGCGGCCCTCCATGAGGGCATGTTCGAGCAACCCCTTTGGCATGGGTTTCTGGAAAAATTGCGCACGCGATCCGGGGCAGGATATGCGAGCCTGGCCTTTCGCCCGGTGGATGAGGAGCGGCTGGTCGAGCTTTATGCCGGGCCGCCCACGCCGCTGCATCTCGATCGGCTGTTCAACGAGAAATATGTGCGCGATCCCCTGCCTTACCGGCGGATGCGCGAGGCGAGGGTCTACACGCTGGACGAGCTGCTCGACCCCGGCGATGCGGTGCAGCAAGGCTATCGCGCGGAGTTTCTGGAGCCGCTGGGCATCACCAATATGCGTTCGGTCCGCGTAACGGAGCCGAGCGGCATGGACGCCTGGCTGAGTTGCGCGGGCGGCCGGGAAGTGGGGTCGGGTGTGGGCGCGATGCTGACCGCGCTGGTGCCGAATCTGCGCATCGCCCTGCGCAGCTTCGTCGCGTTCGAGCGCGAGAAATTCCGATCTTCGGTCAATTCGGAGGCGTTCGGACGGCTCAATTTCGGCTGGCTGACGTTGGATGCCCAGTGCCGTATCGTCGACATGACACCGCATCTGGAACAGCTATTCCAGCGGTCGAAGCTGCTGCGGCGGGGGCGGTACGACCGGTTGACGCCCGCCTCGCCCGCCGTGGACCGCGAATTGACCGCACTGGTCAAGAGCTTCGCAGCCGATGGCGAGGGACGGCCAAGGGCGATCAATCTGAGCCGCGATCCCCTGATGGACATGCTGGTGCGCCCGTTTCATGATCGTTCGCTGTCCACCCAGTCGGTGCCGGTCGCCATCGCCTATATCAGCGGTGACCGCTGGTCGCAGGCGGACCGGTGCGACCAGTTGGTCGACTTGTTCGGCCTGTCGCCCAGCGAGGCGCGGCTGGCCTGGGCCATCGCGCAGGGCATGTCGATCAGCGAGGCCGCCGCCGAGCTGGGGCTGACGGTAGAGACCGCGCGCAACTATTCCAAGAAAATCTATGCCAAGACGGGTGCGCGGGGGCAGGCCGAGCTGGTTCGCAATATCCTGACGAGCGTGCTGGCGCTGGCTTGAGCATCCATTCGGTTTTGCATAGATATGGCTATCCCGCTCCTATGGTTGTGCAAATTTGCCCATGCTGAATTCCGATGAACTGCGCCTGTTCCTTGCCGTGATGCGGGAGGGCAATATGCTGGCCGCCGCGCGCCGGGTGGGGGTGGACCACAGCACGGTGGCGCGGCGCATCGGCAATATGGAAACGACGCTGGGCGCGCGGCTGTTCGACCGTTCGCCCCGTGGGGTGACGCCGACACCGGCCGCCTTTGCCCTGGTTGCCCATGCCGAGCGGGTCGAGAGCGAATTGCTGGCGGCGATGAACAGCGTCGCCGGGCGCGACCAGCAAGTGGAGGGAACGGTACGGCTGGCGACGCCCGAGGCGTTCGCCGCCTGTCTGGTGGCGCCCCATATTGCGGATTTCCGTGCCCGCCATCCCCGGCTGACGCTGGAACTGGCGTCGGAAAGCAAGGCGAGCAGCCTGTCGAAGCGTGAGGCCGACATGGCCGTGATGCTGAAGCCGCCGCCCAAGGGACGGCTGGTGACGCGCAAGCTGGTCGATTACCGGCTGGGGCTCTATGCGTCACGCGACTATCTGGAACGGGAGGGTGCGCCGTCGGGCCGGGCCGACCTCAACCGCCATGCCTTCGTGTCCTATATCGAGGAACTGGCGGGCTTTCCCGAGATGATCGCGCTCGACCAGATATTGCCCGGCGCGCCCGTGGCGTTCCGGTCCAGTTCCAGCGCGGCGCAGCATGCGGCGGTGGCGGCTGGATGCGGTATCGGCGTGTTGCACATCTTCGCGGCGGATCGGGATGAGCGGCTGGTCCGCCTGTTGCCGGGGGAGGTCGAGGTGTGGCGCAGCTATTGGCTGGTGATCCACGCCGATCTCCAGCGATTGCCGCGCATCCGGGCGACCGGGGAATTTCTGGATGAAGTCGTACGCGGGATGCGGGACCGGTTTTAGAGTGCGCTGCGTTAAATCTGACGCAAACCGCGCGCTTTAAGTTTTTGTGGTCGCATCGTTTTTCGCGCAAAACGGGTTCCCACTTTTGCGCACGATGCTCTAATTGGGCTGACCGCATTCCCCTTCGGCGCGGGGTTTCTTCCGGTCGCAGAGCATGAGATGGCAGGGGGCGCTCTTGTCGGTGGGGGCGGCGGGCTTGCGTTGCCAGGGCGGGGTCCAGCCGGGCGGCGCGGAGCCGCAGAACCCCGGGCTTTGCGCGACGGCGGCGGGCGCATGGACGGCTGCCAGGGGGATGCAGGCGAGAGTGGCGAGGATCGCCGCGCTAAACCGCATGGCTGAACCGCTTTTCCGCCGGTTCCAGATAGGCGTCGAAGCAGGCGGCGATGCTGCGCGCATAGGGCAGGGCATCCCGCGTCAGCGCGACGCGCCCCTCGCTCAGGCGGACGAGACCGAGTTCTTCGAAGCGGCCGAGATCGGGCATCGGATGGGCGGTGCCCATATGCGCTTCACCCTGGCAAAGCAGCGCCTCTATGATGCGGCCGCGGCGGCGGTCTTCCGGCGTGCGGAAAGTGCCGCGCGTGGCGGATAATTGCCCTGCGCCGACCAGTTCACGCCATGGACCGGCCTGTTTCTCGTTCTGGACGATGAGGTCGGGGAACTGGCTGATCGCGCTGGCGCCCAAGCCCAGCAATATTTCCGCCGGGTCGTCGGTGAAGCCCTGAAAATTGCGGCGCAGCCGACCTTCGCGGGCGGCGTGGGCCATGCCGTCCTGCGGCAGGGCGAAATGGTCGAAGCCGATCGCCTCATAGCCTGCGCCGGTCAGCATATCATATCCCTGCGCCGCCATGGCGAAGCGGGTGGTGAGACCGGGGAGATCGCTGGCGTCGATGCGGCGCTGGCGGGGCAGCAGCCGGGGCATATGGGCATAGCCGAACAGCGCGATGCGAGCGGGCTGCATCGCGATGGCGGCCTCCAGCGTGGCGGCGAGATCGTCGGGCGTCTGGCCGGGCAGGCCGTACATCAGGTCGAAACCCGTCGCGATCCCGGCGGTGCGCAACTGGTCGGCGGCGCGCTCCACCATGTCGAGCGGCTGGATGCGGCCGATCCGCGCCTGAACATGCGGGGTGAAGGTCTGCACGCCCAGGTTCACGCGGTCGACACCCATGGCGGCCATGGTCGAAATCCATTGCGCGTCGAGGCGGCGGGGGTCGAGTTCGACCGACAATTCGGCGTGATGCGCGTCGAAGCAGAGCAGCAATTGCTGGAGCAGGCGGACGAAATCGACCAGCGGCAGGCTGTTGGGGCTGCCGCCGCCAAAGGCGATGCGCTGCACCCGGCCACGGCCGTTCAGCCGTCCGGCGACCGTCGCGATTTCGCGTTCCAGCGATTCGACATAGGCGGTGAGGCGCTGGACCCGGTTCGCCGCGCCCGTGTTGCAGCCGCAATACCAGCATATGTCGTGGCAATAGGGGATATGGACATAGAGCGAGAGGGGGGCGTCCCTATTCACTCCGTCCAGCCGGGCGGCAAGTTCCGCCGCGCCGACATCGCCGCTGAATTGCGCGGCGGTGGGATAGCTGGTGTAGCGCGGCACGGGCCGGTCGAGCAGGTCGGGATGATAGGTCCACATGGTTCTGACTCAGGACCGCGCCGAATGCCCTGCCAAAAGCCATGGATTTCCAAGGCTTTTGTCATATTGCGGAATTCCATTCGCCAACTCAAGAGAGTCAGCGATAAAAAGCGCGACAATCATCGTGATCGCTCCGGCCGAAATATCCCTGACGCCACAGCCGGTGCGGGCCATGAACGCAGATAGGACCATGCGAGACTGGTTGCACTTATTCCTTGATTTATCTCAATCAGCGGAAACAAAATTTCCGCTTGTAGCGTCGCCGTAATTCGACCCCCGTGATTATGGGAGCCTTTGCTTCCGAGTGGAAGGATCGCCCACAGGATAATGATCAATCTGTCCCTGAAGCTCCTTGGAAGAAGATCAGCTTCAACTGATCTGCCCCCTGCTGAGTGGCCCAGAGACTATGATAGTCTGGACCACGAAAGGGACATTGAATGCCGAGCAAGAAGCACAAGCCGGAAGAGATTATCGGCAAGCTACGTGAAGTTGAGATCGTGCTGGCGCAGGGGGCATCGACCGCAGAGGCGTGCCGGCGGATCGCGGTCAGTGAGCAAACCTACTATCGCTGGCGCAAGGAATATGGCGGGCTGAAGACCGACCAGGCGCGGCGGATGAAGGATCTGGAGAAGGAGAACCAGCGGCTTCGCCGTGCGATTTCCGACCTGACCCTGGACAAGCTGATCCTGCAGGAGGCGGCAAAGGGAAACTTCTAAGCCCCGCGCGGCGGCGACGCTGCATTGATCATGTGCGACGAGAGTTTCCGGTATCCGAGCGACGGATATGCCGGGTGCTGGGTCAGCATCGATCGACGCAGCGCAAGGTGCCGCGCGGGGCGGATGACGAGCAGGCGCTGACGGAGGACATCATCGCACTGGCAAAGCAATATGGTCGATACGGCTACCGCCGGGTGACGGCGTTGCTGTGCCATGCGGGTTGGACGGTGAACCATAAGCGGGTCGAACGGATCTGGCGGCGTGAGGGGCTGAAGGTTCCCCAGCGCCAGCCAAAGCGCGGGCGTCTATGGCTCAATGACGGATCCTGCATCCGCCTGCGGCCGGAATATCCGGGACATGTATGGGCCTACGACTTCGTCGAAGGGCGCACGCATGATGGCCGCAAGTTCCGCATCCTGACCATCATCGATGAGGCCAGCCGGGAGTGCCTGGCGCTCGTCGTGGCGCGTCAGCTCAAGCATGAGGATGTTCTGGCGGCCCTAGCCGACCTGTTCATCTCGCGCGGCCCTCCGGCACATATACGGTCCGATAATGGCAGCGAATTTATCGCGACCGCCGTCCAGCAATGGCTGGGGCAGATCGGTGTGAAGACGCTCTACATCACGCCGGGATCACCATGGGAGAATGGCTATAACGAAAGCTTCAACGGGTCGCTTCGCGACGAACTGCTCAACGGCGAGATCTTCTACAGCCTCGCCGAAGCCAAGGTGCTGATCGAAGCATGGCGGCGGCATTACAACACCGTCCGCCCACATAGCAGTCTGGGATACCGGCCACCGGCACCGGAAACGGCGACACCGCCATATCCGGCCTCCGGTTCCGCTACGCTCCACCTCCGTCCGGATATGGCGGCGATGGGCTTAATCCACTAACAAACCTATCGGTCCACTCGGTGGGGGCAGATCAATATCTTCCCCAACATGGTCTTTTTGCAGCAGCCGACATGTCTGCTGGGGTATCGCGCGCGCCCATATGGGGATGATCCGGACCGCTGCATCTTCGAAGTCTATGTGCTGGAGCGCTTTGCGCCGGGTCAGGAGCCGAAGGTCGAGGTGGAGGATGGCGGCTCAGACTGGCGGTCCGTCGACTGGGGACTGATCCTGAGCCAGGACTTCCAGAATATGGAAGAAGTCCAGAAGGGCATGAAATCGCGGGCATTTGCCGCGGCGCGGCCGAACCCGCTTCAGGAGATCGAGGTCAGCAATTTCCATCGCGTTTACAATGAACTGCTCGACAGGGCCGAATAGAGAATAGTAAATGTCCAGACTTCCCCTCGAAAACATCCGCATCCTCGATTTGACCCGCGTTCTCGCGGGTCCCTTCGGATCGCAAATGCTTGCCGATCTGGGTGCGGAGGTCATTAAGATCGAACGCCCTCGCGTCGGTGACGATGCCCGGATATTCGGCGAACCGTATCTGCGCGACGCAGAGGGCAAGCCGACGCTGGACAACGCCTTCTTCATGTCGGTCAACCGGAACAAGAAATCCATTTCGTTGAACATCGCCTCCGCCGCCGGGCAGGAGATCGTTCGTAAGCTCGTCATGACGTGCGACGTCTTTCTGGAAAATTACAAGGTCGGCGATCTCAAACGTTATGGGCTGGATTATGAGTCGCTCAAGGCGATCAATCCCCGCCTGATCTACTGTTCGGTGACCGGCTATGGCCAGACCGGACCGCTCGCCGGAAAGCCGGGCTATGACGCTGTGTTCCAGGGGGAATGCGGATTGATGAGCATCACCGGTATCGCGGAGGGGATGCCGGGCGCTGGTCCGATGAAGGTCGGGCCGAGCATCATCGATATCATCACGGGTCTGAACGTCGCGACAGCGGTGACGGCGGCGCTCTATCATCGGGATGCCAATGGCGGGAACGGGCAGTTTCTGGACATCGCCCTGCTCGATTGCGGCGTGTCCGCCCTGTCGCATTACGCGCAGATCTATCTGACTTCCGGCGACGTGCCCGTCCGCCGCGGCACGCAGGGCAATGGTGGGATGCCGTCGAGCATGTTCCCGTGCAGCGACGGTGCGATCATGCTGACGGCGGGCAACGACAAGCAATATGTGACGCTCTGCGACGCGGTGGGCCGTCCCGATCTGGCGACCCATCCGGATTTCTGCACCAATGTCCTGCGCGTGCAGAATCGCGATGCGCTGACCGCTGTTTTCAATGCCATATTCCAGCAGCATAGCGTCGAACATTGGCTTACTATCCTGTTCGAGGCGGGCATTCCGAGCGGGCCGATCAATACGCTCGATCAGGTATTCTCCCAACCTCAGGCGGTTCATCGCGGTCTTCGGGTTCGCGCCGGGCATCCGTTGAAGGAGGACCTCGACGTGATCCGCAGCCCGCTGGTGTTTTCCGAGACGCCGATCACCGAATATCGGGCGCCGCCGCAATTGGGCCAACACACGCGGTCGCTGCTCGCGCAGGAACTGGGGCTCGCCGAGCAGGAGCTGGACGGGCTGGCGCAAGAGGGCGTGATCTGATCGGCGCTTTGACGGGCGATCATTGTCGATAAACTATTTCCCCCTTGCGCGACTGATGATCGATAGGGGGCTGGAGCAGCAGGAAAACATGGCGAATAATCAGGCCCAGTCGGTACAGGAGATCAATTCGGGGACCCGTCCGATCGATCCGTCCCGGGGCATCGATATGGAGCGGCTTGGACGTTGGCTAAAGGCCAATATAGATGGGTTCGATGCCCTCACCGAAATTCGGGAGTTCAAGGGCGGCCAGTCCAATCCGACCTTCCAACTGGTCACGCCGACGCGCAAATATGTGCTGCGCTCGAAGCCGGCTGGCGCATCGGCCTCCGCGCATGCGGTCGAGCGCGAATATCGATTGATGTCCGCCGTCGGAAAGGTCGGCTTTCCGGTCGCGCAAGCCTATGCGTTGTGCGAGGATGAAGGCGTCATAGGATCGGTCTTCTTCGTCATGGAGATGGTCGAGGGACGAATCCTGTGGGATGGGTCTTTGCCGGATCTGACCCCCGCGGAGCGCGGCGCGGTGTACCGGTCACAGATAGAGACGTTGGCCCGGCTGCATTCGATCGACCATGTCGCTGTCGGGCTGGGTGATTATGGGAAGTCCGGCAATTATTACGAGCGGCAGATCCATCGCTGGATCAAACAATATCGTTCGACTGAGGGCGAACGGATCGAGCCGATGGAAAGGCTGATCGAATGGTTGCCCAAGACCGTGCCTCATCAGGATCGCACCACCCTGTTGCACGGGGACTTCCGCATCGACAATATGGTCCTCCACGCGACCGAACCCAGGGTGCGGGCGGTGCTGGACTGGGAATTGTCCACACTTGGCGATCCGCTCGCTGATCTCAGCTATTTTCTTCTGGGCTGGGTCATGCCCCGTGACCGCCACTTGCCGCTATGCGAGATTGGCGATTTGCCCGCCTATGGCATCCCGACGTTGGACCAAGCGATCGCGCAATATTGCAGCCTGGTGAAACGTGACGACGTGCCCGACCTCAACTGGTATTTCGCCTTCAATTTCTTTCGGCTCGCGGGCATTTCGCATGGCATCGGCATGCGTGCGAAGGCAGGGACGGCCGCCAACGACCACGCCGCGTCGCGCGCCGCGCGTGCACCCATGCTCGCCGCGCTTGGCTGTTCCTTTGCCGAAAAAGCGGGCATCTGACCCGTAACGAGCGGCCCGGCCGAAGCAGGTCCTGAGGAGAGGGGGCGGAGCGCGGCTGACGCGCGATCGCCCCCTTCGCCGTTATCAGGGTCTTAAAACGCCCTCCAGACCCGCTCGCCATCGACCATGATGTCATGATATTCGGTGGAACCGATGCCCTCGGCGCCATCGGCTCGCCGCCAGTGGACCGGACTTTTCGCGATACGCAGGGTCGAGACCGATCCATCGGGCGCGTGCTGCCTGTGGCGCAGCGGCAGGGAAACGACCGGCTTTCCCACGACATGCCATTGCCGCCCGCCGCCGCGCAGGGTTGCACGGCATTCTTCCAGATATCCCGCTTCGTTCCAGTCCGATTCCAGATCGAAATCGTCGATTTCCACTTGTCTGCCTTCATGCCAGATGAAGCCGCCGCAACGCTCCGTGCCCTGACCAATGCCTCTGGTCGCCATGAAACCCCAGTCATCGAAAGTGGCGACCAGCCAGCGGAAACATGTTTTGGAAAGCCAGTTTCGCGGCCCCCAACTATGATCGCGGCAGCCGAGGCCGACGATCTTCCAGCTCTGCGTTCCCAACCGAACCTCACCAGTGCTGCGCACCAGATGCTGGTAGTGCCCTTGCGCCTGTCCCGGGAGGAATATGCGCGCGATCTGGGCCTGGTCGCGGCCGTACACCGACGCCAGCCCGTCACCGTCGACGATAAGGTCGATTTTGCATTCCAGGGTCGGAGCGTCGGCAAAGGCCCGCTTGGGATCGGTCAGCGACAATGGATCGCGAAGCAGAAACAGCGTTCCGGAAAAGCCGACCCGCGAACGAACGAAGGGCGCGAGGATTTCCCAGCGCAGACCGCCGACCCTTTCCTCGTTCGCGGCGATCTTTACCTTGTCGAACCGGACCGCGACCGAGCCGTCGGGGAGATAGAGGCAGACGGATAATTCGGCATAACCTGCATTGACCCGGCTGCCCGTCCTCAGCCAGCCGCTGACGCCGGTCGACGGGTCAGTGAAGTCGGTGTAGCGGCTCTCGTTCCAATTGCCTTCCGTGCCAGGCTCCCGCAGAAAATCATCTTTATCTGTCAGCATATCAACCATTATTCTGAATGTCCCACAGTCGGACGGATCAGCCTTGATGTCTGGCTGTTCCGGTCATCATCATGTCGCCGCATCGCCCGATGCAAATGAAGCGTCAGCCTCATCCCCGGCGATCGCTCCCGCCCGCTCCGTTCGAAAGAGCATGGCGAGGACAAGCAGGCCGGGGATGAGGCAAAAGGCTCCGATCTGAAATCCGCCGGCGAAATGCTCGGCGGGAATGCGCTGATCTTGAGCGCCGATGTGGCCGATCGCGCCGATCGAAAAGGCGACGACAATCGCGCTCCAGAGCAGGCGCGCGACATAGCATAGCGCCGACGCGATGCCCTTTTCATCGGGTTCGATGCCGGCATAGATTTCGCCCATCGCCAGCGCCAGTCCGATGACGGATCCCACGGACATCATGATGATCGGGACGGTATAGGCATATTGGCTCGCCGACCCGGACACCAGCGACATCATGAACAGGCCACCCATGTTGAGGCAGAGCGCTGCAAACATGTTCCGGCGAACGCGGCGGGCGAGAAGCGTGCTCATGCGCCGCATGGCGATCCCCAGAAGGACGGAGGTGATGCCGAACGGCGCCAGCGCATAACCGACCTGGATGGGCGTCAGTCCGAAACTGCGTTGCAGGGTCAGGCTGACCAGCACGATCATGCAGGCGGCGCTGCCCGCGATAAGACTGGACATCACGATGCCGCCGATGACCTTGGGCTTTCGGAGCATACCGGGAGGAATCAGCGGAATGGCCGCCTTGCGCTGAAGGAGGATGAAGACCCCGAACATGATGAGGCTGGCGGCGAATGCGGAAAGGATGAGCGGCGGACTGCCGAGACCTTTCGAAGCGATCGTCGACAGGGACCAGACCAGCAAGCTGGAGCAAAGCGTTATGAGCAGGATGGCGATCGGGTCCAAGCCGCCGGGCTTTTTGGCGAAGCCATCAGCCCGCGGCAACAGAAGGGCGCCGAAAATAGCGCAAGCGAATACCAGCAGTGCCGCGAAGGGATAAGGTCCCCTCCAGCCGAACGTCGAGACCAGGAATCCCGCTATGATCGTGCCGCCTGCGGTGGCGGCCATGCCCGATACCGCGATGATTCCCAGGGCCTTGATCCGTTCCGGCCCATCCGCGAAAGTCGATGCCGTAAGTGACAGGGTGGCGGGCAGGAGAATTGCGCCGCCAAGTCCTTGGAGGCAACGGCCAGCCAGTAGAAGGCCGTAGAAAGGGGCCACCGCACAGCAGAGGGCACCGGCGCCGAACAGCAGGCACCCTCTGACATAGCAGCGTCGGCCGCCCCAAAGGTCCGAAAGATACCCTCCCACGATGAGCAGGCCACCGAAGGTTAGCGAATAGCTGCTCAGCACCCATTGCAGTTGATCCGGCTGTAGGCGCAAATCTATCCCCAGCGCAGGCAGGCCCACCGATGTCATTGCATAATCCAGTGCAATCATCAGTTCCGCGCTCACGATGATTGTCAGGATCATGCCCTTGCTGGCTGTTCTGTACGACGCGTTGGCTACATTGGAGCGCAATCGATCAGTCTTCACCCCAAGTTCCTCTCGCTTGCCGCTCACAAACCGGAATTCGGACCGGAATGAACAGCATTATATTTTTCAGCGTATGAATTTTTCCGTGCGTGTTGATGTGGCATTTGGTTTCCGGAATTCGCTATTTTTGATCGCCATGTTGCTTTTGAATGACGAACTGTCCGATTCCTCCCGAGCCATTTTCCAAGGATCGCACGATTGAAGAGAGGGTGTTTGGCTAACCGTGCACGGTCAACAGAAAGCTGTTTCCAGGCAGGACATTCGGTGCGGAATTCCTATTTAACGTATTGGAATTGTGTACGGAATTAACACCTATCGGCATCCCGATATCTGGGAAGATGCGGGCGGCCGGATATCCGGCGGGGAGGCGCATACGCCCTTCAGCTTTCCTGTGCGGGAACGGCAGCAGTGTGAGGCCCGTCCAGGTGAGGGAACGTCATCGGCAATATCCTTCCCGATGCCGTGCGATCAGTCGCGTTATTCGCATGAGCATTCGCATCCAGATATCAATCGTCGTCGCTCACGCCTGATCTGGCGACATGCCTTGTCCGAATTTTTGATGACCGATTGATTTATTGGGATAATTTTCAGTATATCCCGGCTCGGATATCATGGCGCCGGCCCCGATTAGCTGGTGCGCGACCTGCTTTGTAGACTTACACATGAAGGTCATAGGAGCAGGAGCGCAGTATGACCTTATATGCAGGCCCGATTTTTGATTGTGACACGCATCTCTATGAAAAGCCGGATGCGTGGCGGCGATATCTGCCGGAAAAATACAAGGATTGGGAATTTCACTTCAAGACCGGCGAAGATGGCGAGCACGCTCTCTTCATCGGCGACCGCCGCGTTGAAGCCACGGCCGGCTACGTCACCGAGGACGGGCGCGTTGCCCCGCCGGGCCAGCTCCACGAATGGCTGAGAGCCATCAAGGAGGGCAGGGAGAATGTCGACATGCGCGTCCATATGACGCCCGACATGGTCGACCGCGACGCCCGCATTGCCAAGATGGACGAATTCGGGGTGGAAGGCTGCACCCTGTACATGGGCTGGATGAATGCCGGGCATGCCTATCTGACGGAGCCGGAATCGGCTTACGAAGTAATCCATGCCTATAATCGCTATCTGGATGAAGATTGGGGCTTTGCCTACAAGAATCGGATCTTCACCGCGCCGCTCCTGACACTGATGGACCTGGATCGCGCGGTCCAGGAGGCGAAATGGGTGGTGAAGCAGGGTGCCCGTTTGGTGGTGATGCCGATGGGTCCGGTGCATGGCAAGCCGCCCGCGCATCCCGATCACGATCCCTTCTGGTCGGTGCTGAACGAAGCCGGGGTCCATGTGGCCTATCATGTCGGTGAAGCGACCCATATGCATGCGCACATGCGCGAGTGGGGCGAGAAGCCGCTGGAGCAGCGCATGCGGCAGAGCCCGTGGACGTGGATGCACGCCTATAGCGAGCGGCCGCTGATCGAAACGCTGTCGTCCGCGATCTTCCTCAACTTCTTCGAACGCTTCCCGAACATCAAGCTGATCAGCGCAGAAAACGGCTGTGAATGGGTGCCGGACATGCTGATCAAGATGGACAAGGTGCGCGGCATCGCCAAGAATGGCTATTGGATGTGCGGTCAGCTCAAGGAGCGGCCGAGCCGCATATTCAAGCGCCATGTGCGTGTCGTGGCCTATCCGGAAGACAATCTTCAGTCGGTCGTCGAGCGCGTGGGCTCTGCGGAATGTCTGCTGATGGGGTCCGACTATCCCCATGCGGAGGGGGTCTCCACCCCGCGCAAGTTCGCGGACGAAGCCTGCGAAGGGCTGACGGATGAGCAGACCCGCGCCATCATGTACGACAACGGCAAGGAGCTCTTCGCAACGGCGTAAGCGTCGGTTGCTGAATGGGGAATGCGCCGATCAGCCGCGCATTCCCCTTTAGAGCAGACAGAGAATAAGGAGAGCATGTGTGGATTTCGGCAGTTACGACTATCTTCGCTTCGAGCGACGCGGTGCTGTCCTTCATGCGACCATAAACCGGCCCGACACGCTGAACGCGATCGATATCGGCGCGGAGCGCGAACTGGTCCGCATGGTTCGCGAGGTGTCGGAGGACAAGGAGACTCTTGTCCTGGTGATAACCGGGGCTGGTCGTGCCTTCAGCGCAGGCGGCAATCTCGACGCGATCGAGGCGATCATAGATCATCCCGACGAATTCTATGACAATATGTATCAATCCAAGCAGTTGATATTCTCCGTCCTTGATTGTCCGAAGCCCATCATTGCCAAGGTCAATGGGCATGCCATCGGGTTGGGCGCGACGCTGGCGTTGTTCTGCGACATCATCGTCGCCTCCGCGGAAGCGAAATTCGCCGATCCGCATGTCAAGATCGGCTTCGTGGCGGGCGACGGCGGCGCGGTGATCTGGCCGCAACTGGTCGGCCACGCGCGGGCCAAGGAATATCTTATGACGGGCGACACGATAGGTGCCGTCGAGGCGGAACGGATCGGCCTTATCAATCATGTGGTGCCGGCCGAAGAATTGGACGCCAAGGTCGATGCATTGGCAGATCGCCTGGCCGCCGGCTCACCCAGGGCGATCCAGTGGACCAAGCAGTCCGTCAACATCGGTCTCAAGCAGATCGCGCATTCGGTCATGAACGCATCGATGACATATGAAGTGCTGTCGGGTCGGACGGAGGATCACCGTGAGGCGATCCGCGCGCTGCGCGAAAAGCGCAAACCGGTCTTTACGGGCAAATAGGATGACAGGCGGTCCGAACGCGGCCTTCGATTGCGGGGGCCGCCTCATCATGCCCGAGCCGAAAGCCGCTTGGGCTACGATATTGCCTCCGGCAAGCCGATGATGCAGTCGGACGGCAAATTGCCCCTTGCGGGCAAGGTCGCTATTGTGACTGGCGCCGGATCGGGCATCGGCCGGGCGGAAGCGCTTCATCTCGCGCGGCAGGGCGCCCGAATAGTCGTCAACGATCTTGGAATGGGCGATCCGGATATCGCCCGGAAGGTCGTCGATGAAATATGCGCTGCGGGTGGCAAGGCGGTCGCGGACACCAATACGGTTTCCACGATGGATGGCGGCCAAGCCATCATAGCCAAGGCAATCGACAGTTTCGGTCGACTGGACATTCTGGTGAACAATGCGGGCGCCGGACGCCGAAATCCCGTTACCGAGATGACCGAGAAGGAATGGGATCTCACGATCGCCGTGAACCTGAAGGGGTGCTTCACGACCGTTCGTCATGCCGCTCCGATATTTCGCGCCCAGCGCAGCGGCGTGATCATCAACACCAGTTCGGATGCTGGCCTCGGCATTCACGCTCTTTCCAACTACGCAGCCGCGAAGGAGGGCGTCGTTGGCTTCACCCGCGCTGTCGCCTTCGAGTTGGGCAGATATAATGTCCGCTGCCTCGCGATCCGGCCGCGAGCGTTTCGAACGAGCATGAGCGGGCCCGAAAGCCATGAAATGTTCAAATCGTTCGAAGCCGATTTCGGCGTGCCCTTTGTCGGCACCCATCCGTTCGCGCACACAGTCTTTCCCGAACCCGATGAAGTGGGCGCCATGGTCGCGTTCCTCTGCGGAGAGGGGTTGGACGGGCTGAATGGCCATACGGTCCAGGTCGGCGGCGGTGAAATCGGCCTGTGGTCGGAACCCAGGGTCGAACGCTCATGCTTTCGGCCGGACGGTTGGGATGCGGAAGGCCTTTCGCAAGTCGGCGCCTATTTGCTGGAAGGCCTACGCGACAGGCGCGCGATGATGCCTGACGACGCCTGGGCGATGCTGGAGGGGCGGGGGCGGCGCTTGTCGCCCGACAAGGTTGGAAATGAGGATGCGAGGAAATCATGATATCGCATTTCGGCGAAGAAATGCTGGCGGTTGCATCCAATCCGGCGAGGACGGCCGAAAGGTTCAACCGGTCGTCCCGATGTTCGAACGGTCGGAAGACCGGCGAAGCCGCCATCTTCTCACGCGGCCGGGGAGGTTTTCTGGGCCGGCGCATGGCCGCCGTGTTCGCTGGCGAAGTCGACCGGCTTTTGCAACGTGGCGCTTTGCCCGGCGAAATCCATAACGCACTGCTCGGCTTTGGATTGCCGAAGGGGCTGCTCATGATCGAAGACCTGCTGCCCGTGGACGTTCTTGCCGACATCAAGGCAGATCGCCGCTCCCGGGCCGCTCAAACCATTGCGAGCGGGGAGATTATCGAGCGTGTGTTGTTTCCGTTGATCAACGAGGGCGCGCATATCCTGGCCGAGGTCGGCACGCTCCTTCCTTCGGACATCGATCTTCTGTGGCAATATGGCCATGCATGGCCGCGTCAGATGGGCGGCCCAATGCTCTACGTCGACAAGGTCGGTGCGGCGCATATAGTCGGACAGTTGAACCTGTTTTCTGCTGAATGTCCCGATGCCCTTTCGCTGCGGCCTGCGGCTCTTCTCGTCGAGCTTGCCGAGGGGGACGCAGCTTCGCCGATTGGCAGGACGGCCGGGCGAACTGAAGTGCGTTCACGGCCCAGTATCGATCATCCATCCGAACCTATCGGGAAATAGCGGGATCATGGCATGAGCAAAAAGCTGAATTTCAATGGCAGGGTCGTCCTCATCACCGGTGCGGGACGCGGCCTTGGCAGGGCATATGCGGAGTGGTTCGCGGCCCATGGCGCAAGCGTCGTCGTCAATAACCGGCGGCATGCCGGAGTGGCTTCCGCGGCGGAGGACGTCGCCGCGGCCATTCGGGCCAAGGGCGGCATCGCGATTGCCGACGAAAATTCGGTCGAGACGCCGGAGGGCAATGCCGCGATGGTCGCCGCAGCGCTGGATGCATTCGGGCGGATCGACGTCCTGATATCCAATGCGGCGATCAGCCCCACGGTCCGCATGCCCATCCAGGACATGCCTCTGGAAGAATGTCATCGAATGATGAACATCAATTTCTGGGGAGCGTTTTACGCGATCCGGGCGGCGCTTCCTTCCATGCTTGCCGCCAATTATGGCCGCATCGTCATGACCACGTCGGCTGCGGGGCTTTTCGGGCAGTCCGATCTCTCCATCTATGCCGCTTCGAAAGTCGCGCTCGTCGGCCTGATGCGGAGCCTGCATTGCGAGACTTTCTCCACGAACGTCAAGATCAACATCATCTCTCCTTACGCCCGCACCCAAATGTCGGCGAATGCGATTTCCACCGAGCTTGCCGACATCATGGCACCGGAAAGGATCGCGCCCGTGGTGGGATATCTGTCCAGCGAGGAATGCGATCGCGGCGGCGTCATCCTCACCGCCGGTGCGGGCCGCGTACGCAAGAGCATGATTGCCGAGGGATCTGTCGTCGAACTGGACGGCGAGGACATGGCAGGAATATGGCCCGAGCTCGACGACATGAGCGCCATCACCGTCCCTCGTCGCGTCTACGATTCGACGCGCACGATGGTGCCGGAGCTTGTCCAGGCTAAATAAATGGCTCGTCCCCGTTCCACGGGGACTTGCCGTTCAGATGATCGAACAAGAAAAAGGGCGCGGAATATATTCCGCGCCCTTCTTTCGAATTTCAGGGGAACTGGCTTACAGCTTCTCGACCAGCTCCGGCACGACCTTGAACAGGTCGCCGACAAGGCCGATGTCCGCGACCTGGAAGATCGGTGCATCCTCATCCTTGTTGATGGCGACGATGGTCTTGGAATCCTTCATCCCCGCCAGATGCTGGATCGCGCCGGAGATACCGACCGCGATATAGACTTCCGGCGCCACGATCTTGCCGGTCTGCCCGACCTGATAATCGTTCGGCACATAGCCAGCATCGACCGCCGCACGGCTCGCACCGACCGCCGCGCCCAGCTTGTCCGCCAGCGGGAAGATGGTCGCCTCGAACGTCTCGCTGTCCTTCAACGCGCGGCCGCCCGACACGATGATCTTGGCCGAGGTCAGTTCCGGACGCTCCTGCTTGGCGATCTCGGCGCCGACGAAGCTGCTCAGCCCCTTGTCGCCGGTCGAGGCCACGGCTTCCACCGCGCCCGAACCACCCTCACGGGCCGCCTTCTCGAACGCCGTACCGCGAACGGTCAGGACCTTCTTGGCATCCTTCGACTTGACGGTCGCGATCGCGTTGCCGGCATAGATCGGACGGGTGAAGCTGTCCTCGCTCTCCACCGACAGGATGTCGCTGATCTGCATCACGTCGAGCAGAGCCGCAACAAGCGGCGCGATATTCTTGCCGTTGCTGGTGGCAGGCGCGACAAAGGCGTCATGGTGGCCCATCAGTTCGACGACCAGCGGCGCGACATTCTCGGCCAGCGCATGACCGAAGGCGGCGTCGTCCGCGACATGGACCTTGCCCACGCCCGCGATCTTCGCAGCCTCCTCGGCCACCCCGCCAACGCCCGAACCGGCGACCAGCAGATGGACTTCACCCAGCTTCGATGCAGCGGTGACGGCGGAGAGGGTCGCGTCCTTGACCGCGCCGCCCTCATGTTCAACCCAAACGAGCGTCTTCGTCATGCTGCAACTCCCAGAGCCTTGAGCTTAGCGACCAGTTCATCGACATCGGCAACCTTCACGCCGGCCGAACGCTTGGCGGGTTCCGTGACCTTGAGCGTCTCCAGACGCGGCGCAATGTCCACGCCGTAATCGGCGGGTGTCTTGGTCGCGAGCGGCTTGCTCTTTGCCTTCATGATGTTGGGCAGCGAGGCATAGCGCGGTTCATTGAGGCGCAGGTCGGTGGTGATGATCGCCGGGGTGGTGAGCTTCACCGTCTCCAGGCCGCCATCGACTTCGCGGGTGACGCTGACCTTGTCGCCCTCGACCTCCACCTTGCTGGCGAAGGTGCCTTGCGGCAGGTTCAGCAGCGCCGCCAGCATCTGGCCGGTCTGGTTGCTGTCATCGTCGATCGCCTGCTTGCCCAGGATGATCAGGCCAGCGCCTTCCTCTTCCTGGACCTTCGCCAGCAGCTTGGCCACGCCCAGCGGTTCGACTTCAGAACCAATATCATCTGGCGTCTGGATCAGGATCGCCCGGTCAGCCCCCATCGCCAGCGCCGTGCGCAGCGTTTCCTGCGCCTTCGCAACGCCGATCGACACCGCGACGATCTCGGTCGCGACGCCCTTTTCCTTCAGGCGGATCGCTTCCTCCACCGCGATCTCGTCGAACGGGTTCATCGACATCTTCACGTTCGCCAGGTCGACGCCCGTACCATCCGCCTTCACCCGCGGCTTCACATTATAATCTATCACCCGCTTCACGGGCACAAGGATCTTCATCTCCAACATCCTCCGGGATATTCATGGCGGCCAGCGGAATCATGGGCGCAGCCGTCCAACTGATGGTCAGGACATCATGCTTCCGAGATCATGGCCTGCATATATAGGTTCAGATGATAATCGGCATTGCCGTGCAGCATGTCGATCACCTTGAGCCGTTTCAAATAATGCCCCGCGACATATTCCTCGGTTATCCCGATACCGCCGTGAAGCTGTATCGCCTCCGCGCCCACGAAACGTCCGGCGCGGCATATGAAATTCTTCGCGGCGGAAAGCATCTTGCTCCGTTTGTCGGCATCGGGGTCATGCAAGGCTTCGGCCGCCCGCATCAGCATCGCCCTGCTGAGTTCGATGCGCATGTACATGTCTGCCAGCCGATGTTGCAGCACCTGATATTCGGCCAACGCCTGACCGAACTGACGACGG
The DNA here is from genome assembly GCF_002795205.1 of Sphingobium sp. LB126. Classification (NCBI taxonomy): domain Bacteria; kingdom Pseudomonadati; phylum Pseudomonadota; class Alphaproteobacteria; order Sphingomonadales; family Sphingobiaceae; genus Sphingobium; species Sphingobium sp. LB126. Next base: position 805,746 of record NZ_NETV01000002.1, on the reverse strand, counting down.
GTCTTCAGATATTCGATGGTGGTCCAAAGCGCCTTTTCCATGCTCCCCATGGCTTCCGCGCAGAGCGCATAAAGTGCCGCATCGATTGCTTCCTGAAGGATCGGCAATATGGTTTGCGGAGTCCCAAGCATCGATGATGCGGGGATGGGGGCGCGATCGAAGATGATATCCGACGCCAGCCGGCCATCGATGGTGCGATAATCCTGCCGGGTCAGGCCGGGAGTGTCCGTGGGCACCAGGAAGATGCCGACCCCATCGGCAACCCGCGCCGTGACCACGAGCATGTCGGCCAGCGAAGCGCCGATGACCAGCGCCTTGTGTCCGTCAAGCGTCCAGCCCCCGTTGCCGTCTTCGGTAGCGGTGGTCGCGATCCGATCAATCTGTCCCCGTGCGCCCGGTTCCTCCTGAGCGAAAGCGAGAAGCAGATCGCCGGTCGAAAAGGCAGGCAGCAAGCGTTGCCGCTGTTCCTCGCTTCCTGCCTTGTCGATGAGTTGCGCAGCAAGGAGGTTGGTGGCCAGCGGCTCGATAGCCAGAGCGCCGCCCATGGCCTCCAATATGACGCCTGTTTCGGCAGCGCCACCGTCGAAACCGCCGACATCGCCGGATAAACCAACGCTGAGCCAGCCCATTTCCGCAAACAGTTTCCAGTGGGTCCGGATCGCGGAGGTGCCTTCGGCAACATAGCGGGTGCGATCGACGAAGCTGTAATGGTCGGCCACCCAGCGCTCGACGCTTTCGCGCAGCATCGCCATATCACCTTCGGCAGCGGGCGCCGTGGACTGCGGGTCCATGGCGAGCAGCGTCTTGGCGATGATGTTCCGCTGTATCTCGTTCGCGCCCGCATAGATGGAGGCGCTCCGCCGATACAGGAACGAAGCGGTCACTTCCTGTCCATGGGCGGGGACCGGCGAAGACGCGCCTTCCTCATATTGCACGGCGCCGTACACGCCCAGCGCCTCCATCTGCATTTCCAGCACGTCCTGTAGCAGTTCGCTGCCGCGGGTTTTGACGACTGACGCAATCGGCAGCGCCCTGGCCTCGTCATGCGGAATGGCCAGATCGCGCAGAACTGCCGCCTCCACGGCCAACAGGTCGATTTCGGCCTGCGCCAGACGCGATGCGAAAGTCGGCTCGTCGATCAATCGGCGGCCGCGGGACATTTCCTGCCGCGCCATGTTCTTGAGCGCGGCGAGGTTCAGATTGTTCCGGGGCACTTCGGCGACCCAGGTGCGTTCGTTGCCCAGCAGGAACTTCGCGTAAGTCCAGCCCTTCCCCGGCTCACCGACGAGATTCGTCACCGGAACGCGCACGGAATCGAAGAACACCTCACACAATGAGATGCCGCCGTCGATCGATTCGATCGGGCGGATCGTCAAACCGTCCGCATCGGCGGGCACGAGGATGAACGATATCCCCTGCTGGGGCTTGACGTTGGGATCGGTGCGGACAAGGCAGAATATCCAGTCGGCGAAATGTGCGTTGGACGTCCAGATCTTCTGGCCATCGATGACATATTCATCGCCGTCCAGCACCGCGCGGGTACGCACCGACGCCAGGTCCGACCCCGCATTCGGCTCGGAAAAGCCCTGCGCCCACCAAACCTCCCCCCGGATGATGGGGGGCAGATAGGTCCGCTTCTGCTCTTCCGACCCGAAGGTGTAGATGACCGGACCGACCAGGCTGATCGCCTGCATGTTGTTCATGGGTGCGCCGGCCTGAAGGCATTCCTCTTCGAAGATATGGCGCTGTAGGGGCGTCCAGTCCGTCCCGCCATATTCTACCGGCCAGCCGGCCACCGACCAGCCCTTGCTGGCCAATATCCTCGTCCAGCCCAGCATGTCGTCACGAAAGCCGTGCACCGAAGTACGCGACCTTTCGGCTATTTCCGGCGGAAGATGGGTTCGGACGAATTCCCGAACTTCGGCACGGAAGGCGATTTCAGCGGAATTGGGCTGCAAGGTCATGATCGTTCACCCGCGCTTCAGATGAATATTACCGTCTCCGAAGGGGGCGTCGCGGCGCTTTAGTGCTTCCTTGAGGCCCAGCGTGGCGACATCATTGCGGAAGCCGTTTCTGGCGCGGGCATGGTGGGCGCGGGTATCCATTTCGTGCGCCATGCGTTGAAGGGTGCGCGCGCCCATGAGTTCAAGACCCTGATTGATGATGCGCTTGTTGGCCGAGAGCAGATCGGTGTCGATCGCTGCCAGACGGCGGGCAAGTTCATCGACCTCCGCGTCCAGCTCGTCTGCGGGCACCGCCAGAAGGGCAAGGCCGAGTTGGGCGGCGTCGCGCCCCAGCAGGCAGTCGCCGGTCAGGATCACGCGTTTCGCCCATTGCGGACCCAGATGGTAGAGCCACATATTGTTGAGCGGCGATCCATGGGCGCGGACCGGCGGGAAGCCGAAGCGGGCGTCTTCCGCCGCGATGATCATGTCGCACAGCAGGGCAATGTCCGTGCCTCCGGCGAGGCAGTTGCCGTGGACCTTCGCGATGACGGGCTTGTGCAGATCGAAGATCGTCATCTTCAGATCCATCCACCGTTCCAGTTGCCAGCAATCGTCGTCGAACCGGGCAAGGCCCAGGTCGCGATAGGCATTACCGTCTTCTTCGCCCTCGGCTTCCGCCTTCACCTGGGATTCGTAGGTGGAACCGCCGCCAATGTCGTAACCCGCGCAGAAATCCTTGCCTGCGCCCTCCAGGATAACGCAATGAACAGATTTGAGATCGTCCGCTTCCAGCAGAGCACACCGAAGTTCGACCAGCAACTGCTGGGTGATCGCGTTGCGGCGGTCGGGGCGGTTCAGGGTGATCCGCGCAACCCCGTCCTTGATCGCGAAACAAATCGTCTCGGTTGTCGTCAACCATTTTGTCATGTCGCTCTCCGCTCCTGTCTCTATTCCCGTCGCTACAGCCACATGCAGGCTTGATGCGCTAGCGGGAATAATGGACGAACCGGCGGGAATTTCTTTTTTAAATACTCTAAAATATTGAAATTAGAAGATAAATATTGCCATATCCAAGCCGGGATATGATGCAGCCAACCCCCGGGCATCGTGGAAGCCGCGATGATCGGAAGACCCTGGACGTTGCCGGAACGCGGCACGCGGATGTATCGCCTGTATCAGTCCGCGACGGGATTCATGCGTGAGGTGAGGAGAATTCCTCGGCCAATCGTTCGATCAGTGGCTGGTTCATCTTGCCGATCATGCCGAGATCCAACTCCTGCTGCGCCGCGAATTCCTCCACCACCTTCAAATCCTTGTACAGGAAGCTCCCACCCGCTTCCCAAAATCGTTCCTCCGTCACAGCCGTTTCCATGAAGCGCATGGCAGTGCTGCCGCCGGTGCAATATGTCAGGCCGCGCAGAAGTCGATGACCATCCATGCCGAGATCGCGGGCAATACGCAGAACTTCGGAAGCCAATTGCAGGTGGACACCCAGCACGGCGTTGTTGATCAACTTCATGTTCATGCCGGAACCGAGTGGGCCGATATGATGAATGGGATATGCGTAGGTTGCGAACACTGGCATGCATTTCGCGACGTCAGCGGGATCGCCGCCCACCATCAGGTTCATCTCGCCAAGAGCGGTGTAGGACGGACCCCAGGCGCCGCCTGCGTCGACGACTTTCACGCCACGCGATTGCGCGCGTTCGCCAATGTCCTGCACGGTCTTCGCGCCGACCGTCGTGTGAATGATGAGGATTGCGCCTCGGTCCATTGCATCGACCAGGCCATCTTCAAGGCATAGTGTGCGGGTCTGCTCTTCCGAATAAACATAGACGATGATGAAATCGCGTCCTTTGCAAAGCGATGCAATGTCTGGCTCTAATGTCACGCCTTGCGCCGACAGATCAGCTTTTATCTCGTTCCTGCGGACATGGACGGCCACGTCGAAACCGCGCCCGTGCAACCGATCAACGACCGGGCGTCCCATCGCGCCCACGCCGATGACGCCCACGCGCGTCGCCGTATAAATATCTGACTTCATATGTTCGATCTCTCTGCTAGCTGCCCTTCCCGAAGCGGATGTGAAAATTGCTACAGAGCAGGGATCGATCGGCCAGCGATATATTGAGGTGAGACCCGTCCTTGAACATAGGAAAATAAAATTAATTCATTGTAATAAAATGATTTTCCTGTTTCCTATCGATACGCGGATATGATCTCGCGTTGCGGCTTCGGCAGAGGAAAAGCTCTTTGAAGAGCTTTCGATTTTTTCCGCATGCTGTACGATTGCCCGTGGTTCATCGCGATAGCGCAATCACTGCGTGGATACCAAATGCAACTTTGAGCATATTGGCCCGGCAGGGAAATGCCTTTCCTTTCATCGATGAAACCATGCATCCGAAAATTTCATGCGGATGTGTTATTGATAAGACCATAAAACACGACCTGAAATGGATAACAGTGTTGAAAAAGGAGAGGGACCATGGATGAGCGAGAGTTGGCTGGAGTGAAATCCAGTTTGAATTACATACTTCCCGCTAACGAGACTCTCTATACGTATAATATTGTAGAACCGCCCGAAGGGATGCCTGCTTCAAACCAGATACTCGATCCGCATGATGTGTTTATAAGAGATGCGAGGAAAAGCGCCACGGTCGGGCAACTCGACGTTCATGGCTTTCAACTTATCCCGTTTGCGCCAGCAGTCGACGACATATACGATCCAGCGCAAATCGAACAAGATTATTATCCGCAGGTGATCGATATCGTCAAGAAGCATACGGGTGCTTCGGAAGTACGCGTTTTCGTTCCCTTCCTTCGTGGCGAAGAAGCCCAGCGCCGCATGCCCGGCGGGATCACCATGCCCGCCGGCACCGTTCATGTCGATTTCACGGAAGAGACGGGTCCGGAATGTTTTGCGGAGCGATTGGGCGAAGATGCCGAACGGCTTCGCGGGCGGCGCTTCGCGGTCATCAACGTATGGCGTCCCATCAACGGTCCGATGCGCGATCATCCCCTTGCACTTTGCGACGCCCGCACGGTAGAGCCCAAGGACCTGATGGTATCGCGATCGATTTCCCGCACGAATGACAAGGGGCTGCGGACGGCGGATGGAAAAATAACGGCCGGAGAAATCTATTCGGTCGCCTTCAATCCGGCGCATAAATGGTATTATGTCCCCGACATGATGCCTGACGAAGCGCTGCTTCTGAAAAATTACGATTCGCGTCGCGACGGGGTAGCGCGGTTTAGCCCCCATTCAGCCTTCGCGGACCCGACCACGCCCGCCGATGCCCTGCCACGGGCCAGCATAGAAGTGCGCACTCTGGCGGTCTGGTAGTCGTCGGGCGAAAGATCGCGGGGTGGCCGGTTTCGGCCGGCAACTTGTGAAGCAATTACCATGGTAGGAAAAATGACAGAAGCTTCTTATTTCAAGGCTTTTCGAAACATTGCGATGACCCGTGAGGGCGGTGTGCTGGAGGCACGCTATCACACAGATGGCGGTCCTCTCCAATGGGGTGCGGACCCCGGCTCCATCCACGAGCAACTGGGGGAGGCTTTTCGGCTGATTGGCGATGATCCTGAAAATCGGGTCGTCATTCTAACGGGGACCGGCGAGGATTTCTGTCGCAAGCCCAATGGGAACGAACTGAAGGTTCCATCCGATTTTGCGACGTGGCACAGGATCATGCGCGAAAGCCGCGCGATGTTCATGAACCTGCTCGATATCGATGTGCCGGTGATCTCGGCGATCAACGGTCCTGCGACCATCCATTCGGAACTGCCGATACTGGCCGATGTCGTCCTGGCCACCCCGACGGTGAAATTCCGCGATCCGCACATGAAGATCGGGGTTGTTCCCGGCGATGGCTGCCATGCCATATGGAACATGTTGCTGGGCCCAAGCCGTGGGCATTATTATCTGCTGACGGGAGAAACGCTGAGCGTCGAACAGGCTCACGCCTTTGGCGTCGTGCACGAAATCCATGAACCCGATATGCTGATGAACCGGGCGAGGGAAATAGCGGCGGGACTGGCGGCCCGGCCGATCGACGCTCTGCGCTATTCGCGCATGTTGTTCGCGCAGCCGTTGAAGGAATCTTTGCAAAGGGAACTTCCCCTCGGCCTCGCGCTGGAAGGGTTGACGGCGATCGCCAACACGCGGGGAGCGCAGGACGTTTGACATGTGATCGTTGCTCCGGCCGTTTTCCTTCCCCGTCATCCACGGAAACCGGGACTTTCAACTTATGGTTGTTCCCGATTGGTGATCGCTCCATCCTATGAGGATGGCTGAAGCAGACGAATCAGGAAAGGCATTGCCACTATCCACCAAGAACCGGATATTGGACGTCGCGGCACGCTTGTTCGCCCGCACGGGTATAGATGCGGTGAGCATGCAGGAGATCATGCGCGAAGCCGGGGTCAACGTCGCCGCGATAAACTATCATTTCGGTTCCAAGGAAAATCTCGTATCGGCCATGGCCGACCGGGAAGCCCCGCAGGTGGCGGAACATCGGCTTACATTATTGTCTCAATGCGCCGATGGGCCGGGCAGGCCGCCGCTGATCGAGCAGATTGTCGAAGCCTTTGTAAGGCCGACTTTCCTCGACCGGGGTCAGCATGGCTCAATTTATGGCCGGCGAACCATGGCGATCCTCAACTTTCAGGGCGGAGAAACATATAGCCGGATTTACAATCTGCATTTCCTCGCCGTCGACAGGCGGTTCATCCAGGCGCTGGTAGCGGCTTTGCCCGGCATCCCGCTCGACGCCATTCATTGGCGTTATGCGTCGTTGATCGCTGCGGTGATGTACGCTATTACCGGCGGCATTCGGATACGCCATCTGAGCAAGGGCCTCTACGATCCGACCGATATCGAACGGGCCGTTCGGGAGATTGTATCGTTCCAAAGTGCGGCTTTTCGTGCTGAGGTAAGCGATGGCCTGAATGTCGAAGCCCTCAAGTCCGGCAAAGAGGGTGGGGGACCATCACCTCCGGAACTTCTTTTCCACCAGCGTTAGGCCGGCCCTCCTCCCCACGCTCCGCGTAGGGAGGGTTTGAAGATGTGCAATGGTTCGTTTCCCGGCACCTCGAAATTTGTCCCCATGCCTGGAAATTCATGCCGACCGCGATGCAGTAGCGGCGGGGTCGCTGCGTGAAGATGCTCGTGAACAGGCCCGACGGCTGGTCGGCACGTACAAGCCGGCGATGCGTTGCTGTTCGTCAGATTCTACATGAAGGTGCGGGCGAACCAGCGGTCGTCCCGGCCGTTCGGCCGAACCTGCGCGGTCACCTCTCGACCGAGCGGAACCATTTCGGAGCCTATTGCGTGCGCTGTCGGCTGGCCGTCGGGGCGATTGGTACGGGGATGGTTTCGAACAGACTGGGCACAGCGTGTTTAACCCGAGCGCCGCGGTAACGGCTTCGGCGACGATGCTTTTCACCGACTGAACGAGGGGCTTGCCGAAACGCCTCATGCCAACGCCGATCATGTGGGTATCGTCTGAAATGCTTCGCTCTTGAGCACGACTGCCATCCGCAAGCCGCTCCGAGGCGCTATTATGTTGGAACGGGTGATCGCCTTATCGCGTTCGTCCATACTGAATTGACGTTAAATTCAGATATACATACATTGAAGTCAATATGAAATTGGCTGTGGCGGACGATGGAGGCTCAGAATGACGGCGCATCAGGCGAAACACTCACTCATACTCTTCTATGTCCGACGTCCTGACTGAAGCGAAAGTCTGCGACGCGGCGCTGAAGGCCGGGACGGAAGCGCTGTTCCTCCTGCCTCACGACGCATTCTGATCTGCAACGGAGTTGCCATGACCATATCCACGACGCGCCATGGCGCCGTCATTCTGCTCACGATGGAGAACGGGCCGCTCAACAGGCTGGGGGCATCCGGCGGACATCTGCGCGCCTTGATCGACGCGCTTGACGCGGCATCAAATGATATGTCTTGTCACGCCATTGTGCTGACGGGGGCAGGCAGTGTCTTTTCGGGCGGAGCCGATCTCCAGGGGGCTGGAAACGAAACCACAGCAGTGGAGCTTCGGGAGGCTGTCGCCAGAGTCGAGGCTTCCACCAAGCCGGTGATCATGGCGATCCATGGCGCGGCATTTGGTGGCGGCTTGGAATTCGCGCTGGCCGGCCATTACCGGATCGCACATAAAGACGCGCTTTTTCGGCTGCACGAAGTCAATTTCGGCGTGATGCCAGGTGCAGGCGGCTCCCAGCGTTTGCCGCGGCTGATCGGGGCCGGGCCGGCGCTCGGGATGATGCTGACAGGGAATTCGATTTCCGCCCAGAAGGCGGCGGCATTGGGACTGATCGACGAAGTCATTGAGGATGATGTCGTCGCCGCCGCGACGGCGTTCACTCCTGATGCCGACCTATCCATGCGTCGGACGGGAAGCCTTCCGCCGCCAGCGGACCTCGCCGACGCGGTCATTGCCGCGCGGGCGGCGTTACCTCCCTCTCGGTCTGGTTCCGCCGAAGCGATCATCGGCAGCGTCGCCCAAATCACCGGCGATCTTGCCGCCGGCCTCGCGCATGAAGCGCTTGAATTCGACAGGCTCCTGGCGAGCGAGGCTTCCCGCGGATTGCGTCACGCCTTTTCCGGCGAGCAGGCGGTGGCGCATATCCCCGGTATCCCGGGCGATCTCGCCCCCCGCCGGATCGAACGGGTGGCGATAATCGGCGGAGGCACGATGGGCACGGGAATCGCAATCGCCCTGCTGAACGCAGGCCTTCAAGTGAGCATGATAGAGCTGCGCGAGGACACCCTGTCCCGGGCAATGGCGACGATCACCAGGAACATCGCCCGCGACGTCGATAAAGGACGCATCGACCAGGCCGAGGCCGACGCCCGGATCGCGCGTCTCACCGGCGCGACGGCCTATGCCGAGTTGGCTGACGCCGACCTCGTCATCGAGGCCGTGTTTGAAGATGTGTCGATCAAGCGTCAGCTATTCAAAGCCGTAGAAGCTTTGGTGCGGCCCGAGGCGATCCTGGCCAGTAACACGTCGACGCTCAACCTCGATGAAATCGCCCAGGCCGTATCTGACCCTTCGCATGTTGTGGGACTGCATTTCTTTTCGCCAGCCAATATCATGCGCCTGCTGGAAGTGGTGCGGGGCGAGCATACGGCGCCCGACGTGCTGGCGACGGCGATGGCACTGGGCAAGAGGATGGGTAAGGTCGCGGTCGTTTCGGGCGTGTGCGACGGCTTCATCGGCAATCGCATGTTCGAGGAATATCTCCGCCAAGTGTATTTCATGCTCGAGGAGGGCGCACTTCCCCAGCAAATCGATGCCGCGCTGGAGCGTTGGGGGTTTGCCATGGGGCCGTGCCGTACGATGGACCTTGCAGGACAGGATATCGGCTGGGCGATCCGCAAGCGCCGCGCGGTGGAACAACCGGATCGTCCTTATTCGACGGTCATCGATCGGATCTGCGAGCGAGGGCGGTTTGGCCAGAAGACCGGTAAGGGGATTTACCTCTATGAAGATGGGCGCACAGCCACACCCGATCCCGAGATCGAGGCGCTCATCGTGGCTCATTCCGCCGAGATTGGCCTCACCCGCCGCAGGATCAGCGATGATGAGATCGTCGAGCGCTGTCTTCTGGCGCTTATCAATGAGGGTCTGCGCATCGTTGGAGAGGGGATCGCCTATCGACCGGTCGATGTCGATATGGTCTTCCTGCACGGCTATGGCTTCGCGCGCGATCGAGGCGGGCCGATGTTTCAAGCCGACGAGATCGGCGCGCGGGAGCTTTTGGCGCGGCTGACGAGGCTCGCCGCGGGGCGTCACGGCTGGGCCTGGGCGCCCGCGCCACTCGTGGAAGAGATGGCTGCCACTGGAGAGGCCTTCAGTAAGCTCAATGCGTAAGCCGAATGGATGGGGAGATCGTCTATGACGGAGATGTTCATAATTTCGGCCGCATGTTCCGCCTCGGCGGTTCCAGGGCATCGCTTAAGGATCAAACGCCCGGATGCCGGTCGGTCGGACGGTTCGATCCCTGCGGTTGATCGTCAAGACCGTGGAGGTTCGCCCACTCGGATGCCAAAATATATTGACTTTATCGTCAGTCCAGCCGCATGCTGAACAAATTCTTTGATCCGCCAAGGCGAGGGCGCGAGCCAATGCTCGAGATTCTTCTGCCAATCGGTATCCACGGCCGGCATCCGTCGCAGCCGGCGCCCCGTGAATCGCGCATTTGCGGTCAGGGGAATCGCAAAAATGACATTTCTACCAAAGGAGTGCCGGATCGAAATTGGCCGAGAGGGCTGTGCTATTGACGTGAAAGTATCACCTATTTATCGAACCGGACAAGTCAGCATATTCTTGCAATCGAAAGGTCGCACATGCCTCGTTGGGAAAACGGCTTTCAGACAAATGAAGAAATTCAGGCGTACAAGCGCTACGCGGTGATCCGTGAGGCGGCGCGGATCATATCGCGGCAGGGTTTCCACAACACCTCCCTTGATGCGGTTGCCAAGGTACTGGGAATCTCCAAGGGAACGCTCTACAATTACGTCAAGGACAAGCAGGAAATCCTGTTCGAATGTCACAAGATCTCACTCGATCTTGGAGAACAAGCCGCGCGGGTCGCCAGCGAAGCTGGGGGCAAGGGTATCGATCGGCTCCGTCTCCTGTTGAGATGCTTCATCATATGGATGTATGGGCAGACAGGAGTTGGTGGCCTCACCTTCGACGTCAATGCGCTTCGCGCGGAGGATCGCGCCGTCGTGGTGGCAAGACGTGACGCGATGGAGGCTGCTCTTGTCGGTCTTTTGAAGGAAAGCGCCGAAGATGGAAGCATCCGCGCCTGCGATCCCAAAATCACGGTATATGCGATCATGAGCGCGATCAATGGCATCTCGGCCTGGTATTCTCCCGATGGTCGTCTGAGCATCGAAGCCGTCGCGGACGAGATGCTGGACCTGTTAACTCGCTCGCTCGCAACGCGTCCGGAAGACCTGGCACCTTATCCGCCTATTCCGCCCTATCCGATGCAGGTGACCCCCCTGGGATTTTTCAGTCGCAGCGCGGTCGCGACCGCTCGTGTTGAGAAGCCGGTCGGCCCCAGAAAGAGGGCCGCCGCCTCACGCAAAAAACCGGTGGCGTCTCCATCGAAACGCAAAGCACGCAGTGCCGGCGCCGATGTCTAATGGAAACCAACGCTGGGCGCCCGCGCCTGACGGTGGCGAATTATTGGCTGGAAAATTGGAATGGCGCGCGCTTGCGCTGCGCACAGTGAATGGCAGAGGCCATTGAGTGCAGCGATGTTGACGACGGCTTTTCTGCAATTTCACTTCTGCAATTTCACTGCCCGGCTTCGGAAGGCAAGCGCGCGAAGCGCTCCAGGCCCGCGAGATGGACCCAAGGCAAAGCGCTGTCACAAAAGATTTCCCGCACGGGGGAGAAGTTGGCGCCATCATTCAAGGCACCGCCATATAAGAACAGCAGTTCGGGCATGATGTGTGCGTCCGCAGCTACGGATGATCCGCAGTTCGGACAAAAAAGCCGATCCACCGGCTTTCCACTGTCCCCTGAGTCCGGGTAACGGTGCAATACGCCGTTAATTTCGACATGCTCACGGGGATAGGCATAAAGCAGGGAAAATGCGGAACCGGTGTGCTTCTGGCAGTGGGTACAATGACAGACCAGCCGCAATTCCGGCTCACCGGTCAATCTCAGGGTAATTTTACCACACAGGCACGAGCCGTCCATATATCTTCCCCTGCAAGACAGTGAATTCAGCGGTTTTCGGCAAAGACATTGATTGGGAATCGAAGCCGTTCCTGACCAAGCGACCGACTTGCCATCCTGGCCGCCAAACACCAGAATAGATGCATCAAGTCATAGAGTTAACTAAAATCCAGCGTTACCGCGCTCAGGCTTCAAGGCTCGCTTCATAAAGGCGTTCCCTATATTTTCGCGGATTTCACGCGTCATCATTCTGCTTTGGCAACCACTACCACAGTCGAATCTACGAAGTGGATGCAGACGGCCTGATCATCTCCCGGTTCAGGTCTCCCAGGCTGTTCGCGCCACCCAGGATCATGCACCGCTCAAATTCCTCTCGCAGGAGAGAGATCGCGCGTTCTACGCCTCGACTACCTCCTGCGGCGAGGCCGTATAAGTAGGGACGGCCGATCGAAACCGCGTCGGCGCCCAAAGCCAGCGCCTTGAAGATATGCGAACCTCGCCGAATACCACCATCGCATATGATCTTCATGCGTCCGCCGAGACCATCGGCGATAACAGCGACTTGATCGATTGGCGCGGCGGCGGACTCTAGCTGCCGTCCTCCGTGGTTTGACACCATGACGGTGTCGACGCCCGCGTCGGCCGCCTTTTTTGCGTCATCCAGGCGTAGAATACCCTTCACCGCCAATGGACCGCCCCAGCGGGCTGCCAACCACTCCACGTCCTTCCATGTCAATGAGCGGTCGAACTGGCCGCTGACATAATCCTGAAGCGAAATGGGGTCGCCGGACAGTGCTGCAACGCGATGAGCCACATTGACGAAGTCGAACTTCCGCCCGAACAGCGCGGGAATGGACCAACTGGGCCGCATAGCAAATCCCCAGAACCCTCGTGGAGTCAATCGGGGAGGAAGGGAAAGGCCATTTACAATATCGCGCTCCCGCTTACCGGCGACGAGCGTATCGACGGTCAAAACGAGCCCATCATAACCTTCGGCGCGTGCACGCTCGATAAATTCCTCGGTTAGTCCCCGATCTTTAAAGATATAGATCTGGAACAATTTCGGCGCAGAAAGCGCGCGCCCAAATTCCTCAATCGTGGTGGTACCGAGGGTGGATAGGCAATAAGGCACCCCCGCGGCAGAGGCCGCCCGGGCAACCGCAAGTTCCGCATCCCTGTGAAACAGGCGTGTCAATCCCGTTGGCGCGAGCATCAGCGGAAAGGGTATGCGGCGTCCGAAGATTTCGGTTTCCGTGCTAGTGTGCGATACGTCTACCAGCATCCGGGGCAACAACTCGTACCGGTCGAAGGCGGAACTCGACCGACGTAGCGCCAGCTCATCCTCGGCACCGCCGTCCAGATAATCAAATATAGGGCGGGGGAGGGCGCTTCGAGCACTTCCCTTCAAGGCCTCAATGTTGTGCCAGCGGCTCATTCTTACCTCTCTTACCCCTCGCTCCAGACACTCCAGGTCCTTCGGCAGCCTGCGCCGTCCTTGGTGACAGCGTTAAGGCCCTCCTGAGGGTAGGATTAACTGTAGCGGCTTGCAATAATGATCGCCCGGAACTGCAATAAAGGGCGGTTTCCGGCTCACATTGCGTGAGACGTTCAGGGTCGCCAGGCTCACATTGGTTGCGACGCAAATCACATTGCGTGCGACGGACGCGAGATGTTCAGCGCGCGGCGCAGGATCGCGGAGACGGCAGCAATGTCGCAACGGGCATGGTCTGCTCCGCACGGTAGCGTTGCAATCATCCGGCGCTGCCTGCAATCGAAGGCGACGTATTCACGAGAGTTGCAATAGAAGGGACGGATGCGAGATGATCGATGCGAGCCGGATTGCCGCCGCCATCAACCTGCGTGTCCGCCAGCTTGAGGCACAGGGTATCACCGGGATCGCCCTGGCCGATCATATGATCGGCCACATGCAGGACCTGCACGGTATCTACGGCACCGCCAGCGATAGGACGCTGGGCGACCTGTGCGACCGTTTCCCGGGATTTGAGCGGTATGCCCGGATCATGGAGGAGATGTCCGAACGCAACCAGGCCATGTTGGCCTCCGACAACCATCCCCATGGCGAGCTGCCTGAATTGCCGGAGCGGCTGAAGGCAAAACTCGTTCATGTGCTGCACGCCGCCGCCGAACTGGAGCGCGAGCTTCAGGCAGCCGCTGATGGCGGCCACGCCGACCATGCCGGGCGCTTGACGGAAATGATGCACCGCTGGGCCGACGACCTCGCACGACTGGTATCCGACTTCCAGTCCTCGGATTTGCCGCCCGCGTCCCAGGCCTTGGTGCAACAGGTGCTCAAGGCGACGGCGGAACGGATTCAGACGTGGATGGAAACCCCGTAGCGACACCTGATCGCCGGAAGCCGGCGCCTGCCCCGCAAGAAAAACGGACGGTTTTCTCGCGGTCGCGCGATGCCGGCCTCGACCTCGCGCCAATGGCAAGGAAACCCGTTGTGAAAACCAGCGCAATCTTGCACCATGCCGATCATCTTTTCTGGCGAGGTGTGGATTGCTCATCGGCTATATCCGGGTGTCGAAGTCGGACGGCACGCAGACGCTGGAGCCGCAGCGCGACGCGCTGCTCGCGGTCGGCATCGATCCGTCCCGCATTTACGAGGATCTGGCATCGGGCCGGCACGATGCCCGGCCAGGTCTCACCGCCTGCCTGAAGGCGCTGCAACCGGGCAACACGCTCGTCATCTGGAAGCTCGACCGGCTCGGCCGCGATCTGCGCCACCTGGTCACGACCGCCGAGGATCTCCGGTCGCGCGGGATCGGGTTGAAGGTGCTGGCCGGTGCCGGCGCGCAGATCGACACGACGTCCGCCAATGGCCGTCTCGCCTTCGGCATCTTCGCGGCATTCGCCGAGTTCGAGCGCGAGCTGATTGCCGAGCGCACCCATGCCGGCCTTGCCGCAGCGCGTGCGCGTGGTCGTATGGGCGGTCGGCCGCGCAAGATGAACCGGGCGACGCTGACGATGGCGATGGCGGCGATGTCCGATCGGGGTGCCGTCGCGGCCGATGTCGCCAGGCGGCTCGGGATCACGACCACGACACTCTATGTCTACGTCAACGGCGATGGCAGCCCCAAGGCTCCGGGGCAGGCGTTGCTCGACGCCATCCCGATGCGACCGCCAGTCCAGAACCGGGCCGCGTGATGGGTGTGGGCGTCACGGTCCCTATCGAGGCGATCGTGACGCTCCGGCGTCGTCTGGCGACACTCCCGGCACGGCATCCCGAGCGGCAACCGCTGATGGCATCGACAGCCGAACTCTACGGCATCAGTCGCGCCACCCTCTACCGGCTGCTGCGCGGTGAGCGGCGTCCGAAGGACGCACACCGCGCCGATCGAGGCCTTTCGCGCATCATGCCCGCAGACGAGATCGAGTGGTGGTGCGAGGTCGTCGCGGCAATGAAGAGTCGCACGACCAATCGGCAGGGCCGTCGTCTTTCGACCAGGCGTATCCTCCAGATCGTCACCGAACATGGCGTCGAGACCCCCGACCGTGGTCTCGTGAAGCTACCGCCAGGACGGGTGGCGGCGTCCACACTCAACCGGCACATGCGACAACTGGGGTATGACGCCGCGCGCATGACACGCGAGCCGGCGGCAGTGCGCTATCAGGCAGAGCGATCGAACATGCTGTGGCATTTCGACATGAGCCCGTCGGACCTCAAGCAGTTGAAGGCACCGACCTGGATCGATCCCGATCGCAGTGGCGCGCCGACCCTTATGCTGTTCTCGGTGGTCGATGACCGGTCGGGCGTCGTCTATCAGGAATATGGGCTGGTCTATGGCGAGGACGCCGAGGCGGGCTTGCGCTTCCTGTATCGCGCCATGGCCCCCAAGGAGGATAATCCATTCGGGGGTATCCCCGACAACCTCCAGCTCGATGGTGGGCCGATCGGCAAGTCGGCCGTGTTCAAACGGGTGATGGAATGCCTCGGGATCAATGCCTTCCCACACATGCCCAAAGGCTCGGACGGGCGGCGCACGACCGCCCGCGCCAAGGGCAAGGTCGAGCGGCCATTCCGCACCGTCAAGGAAGCCCACGAGACGCTCTACCACTTCCACGAACCGGCCAGCGAGGAAGAGGCCAATCGCTGGCTGGCCCGCTACATTGCCACCTATAACAGCGGCGATCATCGCCGCGAGCCGCATAGCCGGATCGACGACTGGCTCGGTCATCTGCCAGATGGCGGCATTCGCGCGATGTGCAGTTGGGAACGCTTTTGCGCATTCGCGCGCGAGCCGGAGCGGCGAACCGTCGGCATCGACTGCCGGCTGACCGTGGCGGGCGTCACCTACGAGGTCACGCCTGAGGTCGTCGGCGAAACGGTCGTCGTCTGGTGGGGGCTGTTCGACCAGGAACTATGGGTCGAGCATGGCGAGGACCGATATGGGCCATTCGATCCGGTCGGAGGGCCGGTGCCGCTGCATCGCTACCGTAAGCACCGCAAGAGCCGGCGCGAAGTGCGCACGGACCGCGTCGATGCACTGGCGACGAGGATCGGGATTCCCCGCTCGGTCCTGACGGGTGAAGACGACATCAAGGTGATCGCGCGCAAACCTGCCGATGGGGCTGTCGCCGTACCGGTGCGGCCATTTGCCGACCCGGACCCTTCCGCCGAACTGACCTTTGCGACCCCGCTCAGGGCGCGAATGGCGATCTCGGAGGAATTGCGCCTGCCGCTGGGCGGCCTGTGCGAGGAGGACCGTGCATTCATCGACGCGCTGCTGGCACGCACGCTGTCCAGGCCCGAGGTCATGGACGAAATCCGCAGGCGCTTCCCGCCCGGCCATAGACGGAGCGGCTGATGCAGACCGAAGTGATGCGCTATTACGGTCTGGACCGCCCCCCGGTCGATCTCGGCTTTTTCGAGACCGAGCATCACGCCCAGCTCACCCATGACCTGAAAACAGCGATCACGGGCGGGCGCCTGATCGCGCTCACCGCCACCATCGGCTCGGGCAAGACCGTGCTGACGCGGCGACTGCGCGAGGAACTGGAGCGCGAGGGCCGCGTGATCGTGTCGCGTGCGCTCAGCCTTGAGAAGGCCAAGATCTCGGTGCCGCTGCTGGTTGCGGCCCTGTTCTACGACCTGTCGTCTGAAAAGACCGTCTCGATCCCCAGCCAGTCGGAGCGCCGCGAACGCGATTTGCAGGAGCTGTTCCGCAAAGCCAAGCGCCCCGTCGCACTGTTCGTCGATGATGCGCATGACCTGCATCCCAAAACGCTGACCGCGCTCAAGCGCCTCGTCGAACTGGTGACCGAGGGCGGCGGTCAACTCGCCGTGATCCTCGTCGGCCACCCGAAACTGCGTAACGATCTGAAACGCCCGCTCATGGAGGAAATCGGCGACCGCACCACGGTGTTCGAGTTCGGAGGTCTACGCGACCGGCAGCGCGATTATATCGACTGGGCATTGCGCACCGCGCTATCCCCGGGGATCGAGCCGGAAGACGCGCTGACCGAGGACGCCGCGATTTTGCTCGCCGCCAGGCTCAAGACCCCGCTCCAGATCGGCCGTCATCTTGTCCGGGCGTTCGAGGCGGGGTTCGGCGCAAGCGTGAAACCGATCGACGCCGCGACCATCGAGGGCGTGCTGTCACGCCAGATCGACGACCTCGAACCCCAGCTCACCCGCCACGGATACGACACGAAGAGCCTCGCCGACCAGTTCGACGCGAAGCCGGCGGAAATCCGCAAGCTGCTCAGGGGCGCTCTTGATCCGGCTCGTGCTCGCGAACTCACCGATGACATGCGCGCGGCGGGATTGCCGCTCTGACCCGCCGTATCCGAAATCCTGCGTCGCTCGCTGAACATCTCGCGTCCGTCGCACGCAATGTGATTTGCGTCTCAAACAATGTGAGCCTCGCGATCCTGAACGTCTCACGCAAAGTGGGCCGGAAACTACCATTTATTGCAGTTCCGGGCGATCATCATTGCAAGCCGCTACAATTAACGAATAAGAGCATGGATGGCTGATCTATGCTCGGTAATGCATGCCGACTTGCACGTCAGCCGCTCGACACCAAGTAGCTCCTCCATACGCGTTCTCATCGTTGAAACCTCCCCTCTTTGTGTCGCAATTCGATCGTCGCTATAAACCGAGGCAAAGCCAAGGCGGAGCGCGGCGCGGACGGTCGGTCAAAGTGACGGGTTGACCAGGAATTTGCTGCCGGTCGATTTCCTCGCATATTCCTTTGCGAATTCAGGGTTGACGACATCGCTGAGCGAAAGCGTCCCCTTGTAACTGCTGGCAAAGGTCGTGGATAGCTCGCGAACAATTCTGTCTTTCAGTGCACGCGTCGTCTCGTCCCCGAACTTTTGCAAAGCATTCAACACCAGATATCGGGCGACTGCCCACGAAGATCCATAGGTCCGACTCAGAACAGTCGGCTCAGGATTGAGCGACCCAT
This sequence comes from Sphingobium sp. LB126, assembly GCF_002795205.1. Taxonomy (NCBI): domain Bacteria; kingdom Pseudomonadati; phylum Pseudomonadota; class Alphaproteobacteria; order Sphingomonadales; family Sphingobiaceae; genus Sphingobium; species Sphingobium sp. LB126. The sequence continues at coordinate 787,638 of NZ_NETV01000002.1, read as the reverse complement.
AAATATAAACTTGCTTAAGGGTCGATGTTCCATAGCGACTAAATGCAGCCTGACTTGCGCCCAAGGCCGCTTCCATTGCGCGAAGAATAGTATCCGACATGGCTCCTCCGGCAACGGCATCAAATGCCAATGTTGCCCCCGTCGCCGAGATAGCCGCCGTCAGATCTTCAAAGAACGACTCCGCGCTCGAATTAACCACATATTTGGCTCCGATCGACTGCAAGCTTTTGACCTGCTCTTCGGACCGGACAACATTTACGAGGGGGATGTCATCGTTGATGCAGATGCGATTGAGCATCTGGCCCAAATTTGAAGCCGCGGCCGTATGGACAAGCGCATTGTGCCCCTCGCGGCGCATAGTCTCGACCATGGACAGGGCCGTCAACGGATTAACAAACATCGAGGCGGCGTCTTGTGCGCTCGTGCCGGTCGGAAGAACCGTGCATTGAGCAGCGTTCAAGCGTCGAAAGCGGGCGTACATTCCGCCGCCCATGGCGCTGACTGTCTTCCCGATCAACTCGACGGCATTCGCCCCCGCCGCAACCACCGTACCGGCACCTTCGGTGCCAACGGGCAACGACTTGCCGATTCTCGGCTGCAAATCCACGGAAACCATCTGCTCGGGGGGATGGATGCGCGCAACCCCGGACGCCCATTTTGCGAGAAGGCCGCCAGTCCCGACAAATCAGCCGGTCCCAAAAGGAGGCCGATGTCCGTTGGATTCATTGAGCTTGCCTCAACCCGAATGACGACCTCGTCGGGTGAAAGGTCTCCAATAACCTCTTCTTCCAACGTGAGAAACAGTTCGCCGTCCGGGGTGATCAACGTACGAAGACCCACTGAAGTGAATTTTTCGTCGGCCATTGCTGATAATCCTTTAAATCAGAACCCTTCGGCTGCAATTCGAGCCGTTGGTAATCAAGTTCCTGAAAGCAAAATTTTACAGGAGGTTCTTGCTGACACCGCCGTCGACGGCCAGCGTCGTGCCGGTAACATAGGAAGCGAGCGGTGAGGCCAGGAACGTCGCCACGGCGGCGATCTCCGCAGGGTCACCTTTCCGGCCGAGCGGAATCGCTTTCAAAGCCGCTTGCAATTCGTCGTTGCCCGGCCCGCTGCTGACTGGCCCGTCGGTGAGATTGGCACGGGGCGTTTCGACCAGCCCGGGACACAGAGTGTTGACCCGAATATTCTTGGGTCCGAGTTCCAGGGACAGCGTCTTTGCGAGGCCGATCACCCCCGCCCAGGTGGAAACCGACAACCCAAAGTTGGGCATCGGCTGGATTGTGCACAGCGCGGTGATGTTCACGATGCTTCCGCCGCCGCGGGCAACCATCCCCGGGACGACCCCACGGGACATCCGCACAACACTCATCAGATTCTGTTCGAACGCCCGGCTCCAGCGCAGGTCGTCAAAGTCCAGCGCCGGCCCAAGCGGAGGAGCGCCGTCATTGTTGACCAATATGTCTACGCCACCCATTTCCTCAACCGCGGCAAGAATATTGTTGCACCCGTCCAGCATCCGAATGTCGCCGACAACCGTTCGAACCTTTCGCCCTGTCTCCTCACTGATCTGCTTAGCCGCGCTCACCAGCGCGTCTTCCTTTCGCGCGCTGATGAGGACCTCGGTTCCCTCCGCGGCGAGTCGGCGCGCGATGGCAAAGCCTATACCCTGGCTCGCACCGTTAACGACCGCCGTTTTTCCCAGTAGTTGCAGGTCCATTTCTCTCCCCTCGTCAGATTAAGCATCGTGCAATCTGATCGCACAGAAATAATCGTGAATACAAAGCGCTGCGTTTAGGCTGAATTGTAGAACTCACTTCCGATTTTCAGGCAATTCCCTGTTGAGCACTGCTGCCATCCGCAGGCCTGTCCGAGTTGCGGTTATGTTGGAACGGGCGATCGCCTTATCACCATCACCAGCGCGAATTGACGATATATTCAGATGTCAGGACAACAAAGTCAATATGGAATTGGTAGTGGCGGATGTTGGGAGCTCACAATGAGCGCGCGGCGGAAGCGCGAAGGCCTCCGCTCATCGCCCGAGGGTAGCAGAGGCGGGCGACCGGTGCGGGTGCGTATGTAGCCGGACTACTAGCCTTCTGGCGCTACTTTGGCGGAAGGGTGGTCGACCTGCCGATTGCAAGGGGCATCGCTCGAACCTCCGACGAGATCGCCAGCGAACGTGCTGCCTTGGGGCATGCCTCTCAGCAGGTTGCCATTCCCTCAAACGACCATCATGAAGGAGTCGGCCTCTATCTCCGAACGGTGACAAGCAGGGGCGCACGTCTCTTGGCGCACGTCAGGCCCAGTCCGCGAAGATCGGTGCTGGGCGCCTGTTGGCTGGTGTCCTCCGGCTTCAGGCGGAAGTTGACTTAGGATTGTCGCCGTCGATCTTTCGGATGGGCAACATCTCACGTAACCCCGGCGCTCAAAAGCCGATCGGCAAAGTAGCGCGATGGCGTGGTCCCGAGCGCCTTCCTGAACATGACGATGAAGGCCGTCGTGGATTCGTACCCTAAGTCGCCAGCCACCTGCTGGACTGTTGCACCGCCGGCAAGTTCCCGCAGCGCGATGACCAGATGGAGCTGGCGCCGCCAACGGCCGAAGCTCAATCCTGTCTGTTGGAGCATGAGCCTCTTCAACGACCGCTCACCGACGGCGACATGCTCAGCCCATTGGCCGAGGGTACGGCGGTCGCTCGGGTCTGCCAAAAGAGCCGCGGCAATCGAGGCGATCTTCGGATGGTCAGATACCGGTAGCTCCAGCCTCTCACGCGGCATCAGCGCGAGTTCATCGAGCATGACCCCCATGAGGCGATCGACATGAGCGTCGCGCGCATCACTTTCTGATAGTTCCGCTACCCGGAGTATCATCTCCCTAAGCATCGGCGATACCGAAAGCGTGCAGCATTCAGCCGGAAGCATGGCCGCGCCAGGCTCGACAAACAGATATGTCAGGCGCGCATTGGACGTGACCTGATTGCTGTGGCGAACGCCACCGGGTATCCAAACTCCGCAGTTGGGCGGAACGATCCAGACCCCATTTCCCGCTCTGCAGGTAACCGCGCCATGGTGCGCCAAGATCAGTTGACCCTGCCGGTGCTGGTGCTGCGGCACCTCGGCTTCATAGTCGGCGAAGTCCACCCTGATTGCCATGGCCGGTCCGTGCGAGAGGCTCAGATCGATAGCGGTACTGCAAGGGCGCGGCTTATCCGAAAGTTGGCCCGATTTTGAGATCATATGGCATTATCTCCACTTTTACTCATCATGCAATCCTTTAGAAACATGGTTCAGCAACTTCAGGAGATCATCCATGCGTATCGCCGTGGTCGGCGCGACCGGCAGGATCGGTGCCAAACTCACCGAGAACCTCTTGGCCAAAGGCCATTCAGTCAAAGCTCTTTCGAGAGGAGGGCCCGCCCTCGACGCACTCGTCGCGAAAGGAGCAGAACCGTTCTTTGGCAGCTTCGACACCGGTGATGGAGAGCTTGGCAAGTTCTTCGAGGACACCGATGCTGCGTTCTTGATGGTCAAGACCCTTTGGGAGTCGGAGGATTTTCATGGACACTACCCTGCGGTAGCGCTTCGCTTTTTCGACGCGCTTCGGGATTCCCCTGTGAAACTGGCCGTCAGCCTGACCGCAATGGGATCCGAAGTTACGGGAAACACTGGGCATTTCCAGCCCTTCCATATCCTGGATCAGATTCTTAACCGGCTCCGCGACATTGATCTGGTGCATCTGCAAGGTGGCTTCTTCATGGAGGATCTGGGCAGGTGGAGCGACTCGATCGCGCAGCACGGCAAGATTGGGTGGTCGCTTGACCCTGACGTCAAAATTCCCTGGGTTGCGATCCAGGACATCGCGGATATCGCGGCGAAGGAGTTCGAGACGCCGACTGGCCAGCACCGAACCGTAAGGCAACTCGGCATCGATCACTCGATCAACGAGATCGCTGCAATTATCGCGCGGGCCATCGGCAGAGAAGTGGGCTATCGCTTCGTCGATAGGAATGATCGCGCGGTCGAGACGGTATTCCGGGAAAGGTTCGGAACGCTCGATCGGTGGGTCTATGATAACAACACGATGGCTGCTCTTAACGATGGCCGCATAAAGTTTCACGATGATCGTTCTGCGCTGTGCACGACAATGGAAGAATTCGTCAAAGACACTCTGGCGCCGTTGATCGAGAAGGCGCGGGCGGATGACGCCAAACCAGAGACTTTCCTGACGTGGAGCTCGCAAGGATAATGGCCGAGGTAGCGGAATCTATGTGAGCGTGCCCATGCCCGACCGCATGCCAGCTAATGCGATGAAGGTTTTCGCTGGCGGTCGGGGATCGGCGATGGATGCGAATTTGCGGTTGTGTCTGCCGCGGGAAATTGTCGGCCGAGACCAGGATCGACTCTGGGCCTGTCGATGGCGAGGGCCGGCAATTTACCCCGATGCTATGGCGATGAACCGATTGCGCCCATTGGAAAGATTTCCAATGGCGAAGATATTCAGGCGATCGGCTTCTTCGGATCGTTGAAAAGTACGGGAAAACCGCTCGCTTCTCGCATTTGAATTTGACGTAAAAGTCAATTGACTTAGAAGTCAATATGAGGGATGAACGCTTGTGATACGGCAAGAGGCCGGTTACGAAAATGGGGAGGGATTGATGAGTTCCAAATGGAATTTGCTGAACGTCGGGCAGCACGCGCTTGTGTGCGCCATTCTTGCATCGTCTGGCTTTTCGGTCACCGCCCATGCTCAGGGAGCAGCTTCCGCTGCCGCGGATGACGCGAGGCGGTCTGCGGGCCTGGAAGATATTGTGGTCACCGCGCAGAAAAAGTCCCGCGGCGAAAAGTTGCAGGATGTTCCGATCGCTGCCACGGCCCTAGGGCCCGCGCAACTTGCCGAAACCCACTTCCAGAGCCTTCCTGACATTGCGACCCGTGCGCCGGGGGTGATGCTGGGGACAAATGGTTTGGCTGTCGGCTTCGCCTCGTTCAACCTGCGCGGCCTAGGCACCAGCTCTGGCAACCCCAGCAGTGAAACGGCGACGGGCGTTTTCATTGACGGCGTCTACGTTGGTTCTCAATACGGCACCAACCTCGAGACCTTTGATCTTGAAGGCGTCGAAATTCTTCGCGGTCCGCAGGGAACTCTTCAAGGTCGGAACGTCACCGGTGGTGCAGTGCTGATCCGTACCCGGCGTCCGACCGACAAGTTCGAGGTGAACGCTCAGGCAAGCATTCAGACCGGCCCCGAATATAATATAGCCGCCAGTGTTGGAGGACCTATCCTTGGCGATGCGGTAAAGGCCAAGGTCGCCGGCTATTACAACAAGGATGAGGGCTGGTACCATAACTCTTTCTTGAACCGTAAGGTCGGAGAACTGCGCACATGGTTTGTGCGTCCGACCCTCGTCATTGAACCTTCGAGTGGATTCAGTCAGACTTTCATTGGGGAAATCGGCAAAACCCGCGGTGACGGTGCTGTGTTTCAACAGGTGCCGGTCGGGGCTGGCGTAGAATCGCAAGGATTCAGGATCACTGCCAACGAGCCCGGCTTCACGATCCTTGATTGGGAGAGCGCGACGTCGGAGACCAACATCAATGTCCCGTTTGGCGACGGCGTCATCACCAACATCGCGGGATACCGTCATGTGTTTAACGAGTCGCTGGCCGACATCGATGGAGGGCCGACCAATTTCTTCAATAGCCATATCGGCCTTCGTCAAAAGCAGTTCAGCGAAGAACTCCGTTATGCCGGGACCTTTGGCAAAGTTGAAGCAACGGTCGGTCTTTATTATTTCTGGCAAAAATATCTCTATATCGAAGCGCGTGACTTTAATGGTCGCCATCGTGAATATGGCGGTACGATCAAGCAGAGTGCCTACGCAATCTTCAGCCAGCTCGAATATCATGCGTCCGATAAGCTATCGCTGGTCCTGGGCGGTCGATATTCTTCGGAAAAGAAGGATGCCGTCCTGTCGTATCAGGTCGCAACCGGTCCCGGCGGCAACTGTAACATCGCAATCTATCAGTGCGTCAATCCCGACTTTGTGGGAAGCAAGCGTTGGCCGTCATTCACGCCCAAATTTGGCGTCAACTACAAGCCGGATGACGATGTCCTGATTTATGCGACAGCCAGCAAGGGTGTCCGCAGCGGCGGATACAATGTGCGGCAGCAGGCGAATCGCGATGGCTCGCCTTCGATACCTGAATATGATCCGGAAGTGCAGTGGTCATATGAAGCCGGTTTGAAGTCGGACCTGTTCGATCGTAAGGTACGGTTCAATTTCGCCGCCTTCTTCAGCGACGTTAAGAAGCTTCAGCGCGACATCGTACTTACCCAACTTGTTGGCGTGACGCAGTTCACGAAGAACGCGACGGACGCAAATATCTACGGATTCGAGTCTGAACTTACGCTGATCCTCAATAGCCATTTTCGTGTTAACGCCAACGTAGGCTATGTTGGAATCGACTATAAAAACGTTCAGTATGATTTGAATAACGATGGTGTGATCAATGGCCTCGATTATGCATTGAAGCCCACCCGAGCGGCGCCGTGGAACTATAACATCGGTGGCACCTATACGACCGATGTTGCTGATAACGCTCATCTGACTGGTACGGTGAACTTCTCGTATCGCGACAGGAATTTCAGCGATGATGCGAATCTCAATCCCACATCGACCGTCAATAATCTTACGGCCAACCTCACCTTGTCTTTGCCGAAGACGGGACTGGAGGTTTCGGTGTATGGCAAGAACATTTTGAACGACGGTCAAGAGCCGTTCATCCTGCCCGTCACGGCCCAGAACAGAGGCCGGGCGATGGCCGAAGGTCGCACGGTCGGTGCTCAGGTGAAATATCACTTTTAAATCACGCTTCCTCCGATCGAGAAGCCGGGGACGCGTTCCCCGGCATTTTCTTTTGAGCGTATGTGATGACGTCCCCCCTTTTCTCCCGATTCACGATGTCCGTCGGCCAGACGGTTCGATCCCCGCTGTTCATCGGCGTGATCGTGGAGGTTCGTCTACTTCGGCGTCATGACATATTGACTTATAAGTCAGTTCAGGTGCATGCTGAATATACTCGTTGAGCCACAATGGTGGGTATTCCATTCGGCCGCAAAATTATTTGGTTTCTCTGTATTGATGGGATGTCAATGAAGGTTGGCCTCGCTCCGATTAGAATCCATTGATGCACCGGCCTATTCAGGATAGCGCCATGTTGGCGAGGGATTGGTGACGACATGGTCATATGAATGCTAATGTTCGTTACCATCATAATATCCATGTCCCTTCTGAGGATCTGGCTGAATTGAGTGGACCAACGATAGAGATCAAGGCCGATCGAGAAGAGCGGCTTCAGCGCTGGCGGGCCTGCGCTACGCGAAAGATTTAGCTCCCTGTAGCTTCGCTTGGCAGCGAGAACTCAATGGAGAGGTTACCGATGACGATCACCCGTAATGACACGATCCTCACGCCAGAATTGATCGAGAAATACACGGCCGCTGGCTACTGGACCGACAGAATATTGGCCGATGTGTTTCAGCAGAATGCGAGAGAGATTCCAGACAAGATCGCCTACAGCGACGTCCGATCGCAAGTCACATGGAGCGATCTGTGGAGGATCAGCGGGGAAGTCGCCTCCGGCCTTTCACGCCGCGGGGTTCGGGCAGGCCATGTGGTCTCGGTTCAGCTTCCGAACCGGATCGAGTTCATATTCATGCTGGCCGCAGTTGCTCGCCTGGGCGCCGTCTTCTGCCAATATCCGCCGGACTATCGCGCTGGCGAGGTCGAGTTCATCCTCCGCTTCTCGGAGGCGCACACGCTCGTGGTACCGGATCGGTTCCGGGATTTCGACTTTGTCGAGATGATCGATGATCTTCGGGATCGCCTTCCCCATTTGGTGAACAGCGTCGTCGTTCCGTTAGGCATAGCACCGCCAAAGCCTGCTGGAGACGGCTGGGTTACCCTCGATCAACTTCGTGGAGACTGCGACCTAGCCGACCCCGAACCTAACCATCCCGGAGATGCTAACGAGGTTATGCGCATAGCGTTCACCTCCGGCACCACCGGAGAGCCCAAGGCGGTGATGCATACGACAAACACGACATTATTTTGTCTCAAGCACGCAGCGGAGGTGCTCAAGATCGACCGCGATGCCAATGTTTTGGTGCTGATGCCCGTGGGCTTGAATATGGGGCTTTCTGCGGTGGTCTGCGCTGCTCTCGCTGGCGCGCACGCCGTTCTTATGGACAGATTCAATCCCGCTGCCACTTTGGACCTCATTGAAAAATACAGGATCACAACGTTTACGACCCCGCCCACCGCCCTCGTTGCAATCCTGAATGAAAACCTCGCCGACAGGAATCTCTCCAGTTTGCGCCTGGTGCAGACCGGAGGACAATCCACACTCGTGAAAGTGCTCAGGGAGGCAAATGAGCGGTTGGGTTGCCCGGTTATCGATATTTACGGGATGCTCGAGGTAGGTTTGACCTCGAGCACGGACGAGACGGAGCCCTATCAGGAGTGGGTCGGTACGGTCGGCCGGCCTTACCCCTTTATGGAAGTCCGAATTCTTGGTCCCGATGACCGCGACGTGCCGGTCGGAACCGAGGGTGAGATCGTGAAATCCGGTCCCACCATCATGGTCGGCTATTATCGTAATCCTGCCAAGAACGCCGAGAGCTGGACGTCGGACGGCTGGTTCCGATCCGGAGACCGCGGCTATATCGATCAGGCAGGAAGGCTGACAATCTCGGGCCGATCGAAGGATATGATCATCCATGGCGGGGCGAACATATGGCCCCGCGAACTCGAAGAAATATTGATCAAGCATCCGCATCTTGCCGACGTCGCGATGATAGGCATTCACGACGACTATTATGGCGAGAATGTCTGTGCCTGCGTCATACCGAAGGATGGTTCCGACATCCTATTGCAGGATGTCATCGACTTTATGAAGAGTGAGGTGGCGAAGTATAAACTTCCCCAACACCTTGAGATATTCTCTGAATTCCCGATCGGCCCCACCGGCAAGGTCGTCAAGCGAGAACTGGCCGATGAGGTGGAGCGTCGTCGCAAGGCGGCAGCCAACGGTTAAGAAGTGCCGGTCTGATCATCCGGGCGGGGACGCTCGTCATCTCCCGAGGGTCGCGTTCGAGACATCGCGCCTCGCGACGAATGCGCCGAGACGGGATGATAGGTCATCCGGCGGTAGATAAATGAAGGGACTACCCATGAGCACCATTCCTCCGCGAGTTTTTGACTTTCATTCCCACTGGGGTACTGAGCAGGGTTGGAAAGGGAGCCCGTTCGACAATCCGGAAGCTCGAGACGGCACGCGCAATTACTTCAAGTGGGACATGAAATTTGTCAGCGAGGAGGAGCAGGCGGCCCAGTTCCGGCGGGCCAACGCCAAAGTGATGCTGGATCTCGCCTACACCTACAAGATGGATGTCGGCGCCGTGAGAGATCAACACGACTACGCATTCGATTTCGCTCGCAAATATCCGGACGTGGTTCTCGGTAACTGGATCAGTATCGATCCGACACAAGCGGGACATGTGAAGGAACTGGAACGTTGTCTGAGCGACGGGCCAGGCTTGATCGGCATGGGACTTTATCCATTCTCTAAAGCGGGGCTTCCTGACAGTGCGGCGTGGGAAAAGTGCATCAATTTGTGTATCGACGCCAACCGACCGGTGTTGATGCTTACAGGCATGTCCGCCTCTGGTGTCGGCGTCCGGGGCGGCGGGGGGCTCACGCTTGAGGATTGCCATCCCCGCTACGTGGATCGCATCGCCGCCCGATACCCTGCTCTGAATGTGATCGCGGCTCGAGTGGCTTGGCCATGGCAATCTGAGATGATCGCGATTGCGTTGCACAAGGCCAACGTCTGGATGGAGCTTCACGGCTGGTCGCCCCGCTACTATTCGGAGGAACTCAAGCGCGAAATTGGCAAACGGCTACGAAAAAAAATATTCTTCGCAGCTGACTATCCGATGCTCACCCACGAACGGCTCGTGAAAGAGTGGCGCGAGCAGGGCTTCTCGTCCGAGGTCTTGGACGATGTATTTTCTGGGAACGCTGAATCGTTTCTCGCGTCCCTTGGGGTCAGTTGAAGAAGCGGGAATGATGGAGGGGCGTCCTTATCGCCGGATGTCAATGCGGCTTGGGATGGAGCCAACCCAAGGATGATCAATTCCGAGGCTGGTCGATTCAACGAACCTTTACCGAAGTGACCCGTGAAAAACGGCAGACGATTATCATGATGAAAATTGCGGTCGTTGGCGCAATCGGCGGAGCCAACTCGCAAGTCGCGCGAAAGTCGCTGAACGATATTGGCATGAGGAGGCGGTCGAGCTGCAACGGCGCGATCTTGGTGATGGCTCCAGCCCCCTGTCGGTGAAAATTTCGAGCCTGCGGGGGGCACAGTCGATGGATCATACAGGCACCCCATCAACTTGCCAGATCGAGTTATGCCATATTGTTCGTACTGCCGTCGGCATGGTTAGCTGTACCATGAGGCGCAGAAATGCCCGGTTGGTCCGACGCCAGGAGCATGTCGACGACCTCCCGGAGTATGCTGGAAAACGCCTTGGCCCCCGGCGTGCTTGGCCGATATGCCAAGGTCGCGATGGACCATATGCCGGGCGGCACGGCAATCTTAACAAATCGGACAATCTGTGGATCGAAGATCGGTTTCGCGCATTCCGAGAATATTGCTACCCCCACTCCCATGCCCTGGCGAACCGATTCCAATATCGCCCATAGGTTACCTTCCATTATGACATTCAGCCGCAACCCGTTGCGCGTCAACTCGTTGCTGAGCAGATCGTAGGCGAGCGAAGGAGGTGGCGGGAGCATGAGGGGCAGTTGTGCCAGTTCCGTGACGCCGATGACGTCCGGAATGCCTTCCAACAACCGATGGGCGCCGAAGACGCCGATATGGTCTGTCAGCAAGGGAGCAAGATCGACGCCACGCTGGCCGGGCCGGTTTCTTATGACAGCCAAGTCGAGATGGCGTTCAACCAGACGTTCATAGCATTCCTCGCCTTCCAGCAAGGACAGGTTCAATCGGGAGGAGGGATAGCGCGCACGATAGAGTTTTATCGCTTCACTGGTGATGAAGCCAGCCATCGACGGAGGCAATCCGACCGCGAGCGTGCCAACCGGTTCATTGTCGGCATCAGAAAGTCCGCGCGGGGTTTCCTCAATCTGCTTAAGGATGTCCTTGGCACGTGCCCGAAACTGGTCGCCGGACGGCGAAAGTTTGACCCCCCTCGCATGTCGGTAAAACAACCGTGCCCCAACTTGCCGCTCTAGCTCGGCCATCTCGCGACTGAGCACCGGTTGGGCAATGCGAAGCTGGAGCGCGGCGCGTGTGAAGCTGCCCGCCTCAGCAATCGTCAGAAAATGGCTCCACGAGCGGAGATTGAGCGAGGGCTCCAACATGTCCTCCTTCCTGTCGATCTGAACCGATATAGCTCCACGGCTATAGAAGAAATATAATTTATGCTCCTAGTGGGATAGCTCGCGGCCCTTATGCTGACAATGAATTAGTGAGGAGGTTGCTCGTGGACGGCTTTCCAGCCGGATTGGAGATCGGCGCACTTTCACCGATCGCATTATGGTTTCGGACGACGGCGAAGAGCTGACGGCCCAGGCGCGATCCTCCTCACCAAACTGCACCGCGGGGGCGGTCGAGGGTCTCAGTCCGGGGTCTGTCAGATCGATCTGCCGCTCCCGGGGCTGTGTTCGCGGCTTCACCTGGCACCCATCCTCACCAGCCCGTTTTTCCACGCATGCAAACAAAACAAGCGAGCAGAAAGAATGGATATGAAGATAAAGCCCAGTGTGTTGGTGACCGGTGGCAATCGCGGCCTTGGGCGTTCGATCGTCCTGTTGGCGGCGGCGCGTGGCTGGAACATAGCCTTCAGCTATCGACAGAACCGGGCAGAGGCAGAGGCGGTGGTCGAGGCCGCGGTGGAGACCGGCGTCGAAGCGATCGCGATCCAGGCGGACACCGCTGACAGATCGGCGGTCTTCGCGCTCGTTGACCAAGTGCGCGCGGCGTTCGGCCGCCTTGATGGCGTGGTGGCCAATGCCGGCGTCGGCGGTGCGCCACGCAGCATCGAAGATGTCGATGAGGATCATCTCGACGAAGTGTTCCGCATCAACGTTCTGGGCGTGATGTACACTGTGGGGGCGGCGACGCGGGCGATGTCGAAATTGCATGGAGGCAACGGTGGCTCGATAGTGCTGATGTCGTCGGCGGCCGCGCGCCACGGCGGCATGGTGAGAGAAGCGCATTATGCCGCGAGCAAGGGCGCGATCGACTCGCTCAATCATGCGCTCGCCAAGGAATTGCCGCCCCACGGCATTCGCATCAACACGCTACGCCCGGGGCTGATACGCACCGCCATCCATGATATTCACGGCGGCGAGGAGTTGATCGCCAAGGTGGAGCCGGGGATTCCCCTCGGCCGTGCGGGAGAGGCCGACGAGGTGGCCGAGGCGGCGCTGTTTCTTCTCGAAGACCGGTCGAGCTATGTGCATGGCGCGATCCTGGACGTCTCCGGCGGTCGTTGATGCGCGCTCCTGCCAGCGTCGAGGACTTTCGGGATGCGGCCCGCAAGCGTCTTCCGCCCATGCTGTTCGAATATCTCGACGGAGGCTCCTTCGCGGAGCAGCTCTTGGACCGTGTCGCCGCGATGGGCGGTGCCCCGGACACGTCCATGCCGTCGCACGAACACCCATCCCTCAATCGGATTTTCGATCAACTCGAACGTCGGAAGCGGTCGGATCGTCCATCAATCCCGTTGCTTTGAAATAAGGAGAGGCGTCATGGCGGCGCGCCAGTCTAAAGTCATCGTGACCTGTGCCATCACGGGGTCAATTCATACTCCAAGCATGTCACCCCATCTTCCGGTGACGCCCGAACGGATCGCCGCAGAGGCTGTGGCGGCCGCCAAGGCAGGGGCGTCCGTGGTCCATCTCCATGCGCGAAATCCGGAGACGGGACAGCCGAGCCAGGATCCGGATCTCTTCCGGAAATTCCTGCCCGAGATCCGCCGCCAAAGCGACGTGGTGATCAACATCACGACCGGCGGCGCGTTCACCATGACGGTCGAGGAGCGCCTGCAACCGGTGCTCCAGCTCAAGCCGGAAGTCGCCTCGCTCAACATGGGCTCGATGAATTTCGGGATCTTCCCGATGCTGGACCGGTTCAAGACGTTCCAGCACGACTGGGAGCGCCCCTATCTCGAAGGATCTAAGGATTGGGTGTTCAGGAATACATTCAAGGATATCCAGTACATCCTTGAATCATGTAGCGACAACGGCACATGTTTCGAGATAGAGTGCTATGACATCAGCCACCTGTACGCTGCGGCCTATTTCATCGACAAGGGCATCCTCAAGCCGCCACTGCTGATCCAGTCTGTCTTCGGCTTGCTGGGCGGCATCGGGCGGCATGCTGAAGACGTCCTCCATATGCGCCGCACGGCCGAACGTCTGTTCGGTGAGGACTATTACTGGTCGGTGCTGGGGGCGGGACGCAACCAGTTCCCGATCGCGACGATGGCAGCCTCCATGGGCGGCAACGTGCGGGTTGGTATCGAAGATTCGCTGTGGGCCGGTCCCGGCCGGCTTGCACAGTCGAACGCGGATCAGGTTCGCCGGATCGTGGACATCCTGCACGCCTTGGACCTGGACATAGCATCTCCGGAGGAAACACGCGCGATGCTGCGACTCAAGGGTATGGATCGGGAGGAATTTGGATCATGATAGTCGAACTGCGGATATATGAGGCGACACCTGGAAAGCTGGGCGCATTGCTCACGCGGTTCGAGACCGTCACCCTGCCCATCCTGACCCGGATCGGCATTCGTCAGATCGGATTCTGGACGACGCTGGTCGGAGAATCGGCCAATTCGCTGACCTACATGTTGCACTGGGAGAGCCTGGCCGAGCGAGAGAAGCTTTGGGCCCTCTTTCAAGCCGATCCGGAATGGATCGAGAAGAAGGCGGAAACGGAGCGGAACGGCGTTCTTGTAGCCGATGCGCGAAACGAATTCCTGTTGCCGACCTCCTTCTCTTCGTTGCGTTGAGGGGAAGGGCGATGAATGTGGGCGCTGTTGCTTCTCGCGCCCGAGATTCCTTTCGTTCATTGGGATCAGAACTTCCTGCCAACCTTGATGCCATACACCCGCGGCGGCAGGTAGGAAAACGTGATGACTCTCCCTACGAACACATTTCCCACAGAGCTGCCCGCCCGTACCAAGCGATCGGTCACATTGTTCACGTAAATGCTGGCAGACCAAGGACCGGAACCGTCGTAACGCAGGCTCATATTGCCCAGCGTATAGGCTGCCTGGCTGTTACGAAGATTGTTGTAAGGCGAAAAGAAAACGCGGGAGGATGTGAAGATCTCGCCACGTATGGTTACTCGTCCGTCGCCAGCATCTGCCCCATATTCCGCGCCAATTCTGGCGGTCCACTTCGGCGCGTTGGAAAGAAGGTGGCCCGCCTGGTTCGGGTCCTGTGACGGGTCGTTTGGATTGAACGCAAGATAGGATGTGAATCGAGCGTGGTTGTACGCGCCAAAGCCATCGAAGCTGAGATGCTCACCGGCTTTCAGGCGGAACTCCACTTCAACGCCATCAACCTTGGCCGTTGCCGCATTGTCTATGACAGTCGCGAGAGAGGGGCCTACCCGGCCGACTTGCAGGTTTTTGTAGTCGTAGTGATAGGCCGAGATATTCGTGGTCAACGCTCGGTCGAACCAATCTGCCTTCAGGCCAGCCTCATAGCTCCAGATGGTTTCGGGCGCGAAAGCGGGGGTAACGGCGCCAATTGCAAAGCCGCCACTCTTGAACCCCTTTTGAACCGTAACATAAAGCATCTTGCGGGGATCGATCTTGTACTGCGCACTGAACTTGGGGGTGAAGGCGTTGAACTTCACCATGTCCGGCAACCCTTGACAAGTGACGCAGGGTATGGCTGCGGTCGGGGCAGCCTGGCGCGCCACCATGTTGACCGGTCCGTTGGTGAAAGTGAACTCGTTCTCCAAGCGCCGCTTCTCATTGGAGTAGCGCCCGCCCACCGTCAGTGTCAGCGTCGGTGTGACGTGGTAGCTCAGTTCGCCAAAGGCTGCGTAAGCGTCGGTGAATTGCGTGCCTCCCTGGAAAAAAACCGATACGGTCGGGGCGGCGAACAGCGGGAAGTGTCCGTTCGCTCGAGCATAATTCTTCTCATGGAAGTAATAGCCGCCCACAATCCAATCGACGGCCCCGCCGCTATGCCCGAGTTGAAGTTCCTGCGAGAAGGTTCTGTAGGTCTCCTCGCGCGTGATGAAGGCGCCAGGCTGCGCCGTCCCGTCGAGATCGGCTATGAAGTAGGAGCTGCCGTTGCGGTAGCCGCTGATCGAGGTCAAGTCGGCGAACGGCAGCTCCACCTTCGCCGTCAACAGCACGCTGGACTGTTCGGGTCGGTAACCCGCCTGCTGGTCCTCGTCGACGTCCCGGGGATCGGCCGGGAGAGAGTAGCCACGATTGGTTGCGGCAAAGGCGTTACAGGTGGCGGTCACGCATCCGGCGATGTGAAATGCGCCGGCACTGTCGTCTCGCTTGAAATACTCCCCGACCAGAAGCAGATCGACGGTCGAGTTAGGACGAAAGTTGAGCGAACCCCGGACCGCCCTGCTTTTCAAATCATCGATGCCTTTTCCGTTGTAGATGTTGGTGCCGAAGCCATCCGCCTCCTCGACTTTGGCGGCAATGCGCGCAGTCAGCACGTCGCCCGCAATCGGCCCGCTGACGGCGCCCTCAACCGAGAGCGCGTTATAGTTGCCGTACGAGGCATTGATATAACCCTCGGGCTCGCTGGTTGGCCTGCTGGAGATGAGGTTGACAGCGCCACCTGTCGCGTTGCGTCCATATAAGGTGCCCTGTGGACCGCGCGCGATCTCGATCCGATCGACGTCGAACAGCGCCGAAAGCGCAGCTGCGGGCCTCGACTGATAGACGCCGTCGCTGTGTATTGCCACACTGCCGTCCGCGCCGGCGGTGATGACGTCATAGCCGATGCCGCGAATACTGACGACGCCGGCCCCGCTACGCAGCGAGATGTTGACGTTCGGCGCCATGGTCTGAAGGTCCATGACGTTGCTGACCGGTGTACGGCCCAGGGCGTCGGCGGACAAAGCCGTCACCGCCAACGGAATGTCCTGCAATCGCTGCGATCGTCGCTGCGCGGTCACGATAATGTCGCTGAGCAACTGAGCGGGCGGTGTGTCCGCCGACGAATGTTGAACATCAGCCGGCGATGAAGGCATGGTCTGAGCCGCCGCCGGACAGATGCCGAGGGAGGCGATCGCGAGTGCGATCAACGAGGGCGCGGATATTTGGTTGGCGACGCGAGGCGTAACTGTGAGATTTCGATTGTTCATCATGAACCTCTCCCTGACTTCGGGCCGGGTCAATCCGGCCGCTCTTTATGTGCAATATTCTTATAGTAGCGTCTCAAGGAGGCGCCGTTCGCACCAGAGTAGTAATTGATATATGCGTAATAGCTCTGCGGTTATGGGTCCGGTGCCACCGGCGCGACATGCATGAGCGTTACGGCAAATGGAACTCGGTCTATGTCCGCTTCCGGCGCTTGGCGGAGCTGGGCGTCTGGGGCGCACTGCTGCAAACGCTGGTCGAACCCGGGCTGGCCGGTGGAAAGGCTTCGGATCATACCGCCACCGGGTCCCTCATGGCTCTGGTCCACCAATCCCGATCACGTCAAGCCGATCATGCACCAGCAATCAAGCCGGACCACTCGGTGGGTGTCGATCAATGATATGCAAGATTGACGGCGCCGCGGTCCTGAGTTCGCGGTCGACGGGCCGGATTCCCGCTTTGAGATATTCGGCATAGCCGATAAGGTGGTCCGATGCCCCCTCACACTTCGGAATTAAGCGAAATGAATATTGTCGAGGACTTGACGAAAATCGTCGGCGTTCAAAATGTTTTGACGGGCGAAATGGTCAGCCAGCGATTAGACTGCTACCTTCCGGCTCATGCGATGGAAGCCTTGTGCGTCGTTCGCCCCGAGACGACCGGCCAGGTTTCCATGATTGCCGCTTATTGCGATCGTCATGGCCTCGCGCTCGTCCCGCAAGGGGGCCGCACCGGCCTTGCCGGGGGTGCCTATACAAGACCCGGCGATATCGCCTTGTCACTCGAACGAATGACCACGATCTGTCCTGTGGAACGGTCAGGGCTGACAATCGAAGTGGAAGCGGGCGCCACCCTTCAAGCCGTGCAAGAGGCGGCGAGCGCCGCGGATCTGCTCTATCCCGTCGATCTGGGCGCGCGGGGGTCGGCGACCATCGGCGGTACGATCGCGACTAACGCAGGCGGCAATTCCGTCCTTCGTTACGGCATGACCCGCGATCAGGTTCTCGGACTTGAGGTTGTCCTCGCCGACGGAACCGTGTTGAGTTCGATGAATCGACTGATCAAAAACAACGCCGGATTTGATCTGAAGCAGATGTTCGTCGGGTCCGAGGGGACGTTGGGAATCATTACCCGGGCGGTGCTCCGGCTGAGACCGAATGCCGGTCTCAAGGCAACCGCTTTCATCGGTCTTTCAAGTTTCGATGCTGTCCTCGAACTGTTCGCGCTTGCGGCAGCCGAGGCGGACGGGGCGCTCTCAAGTTACGAAGTCATGTGGCCCTCGTTCGTCGACGCCGTGGTTGGGCGAGGCAATCATCGGTCTCCACTGGAAAACGCGCACGCCCTTTACGTTTTAATCGAGATCGAATCGCATCGTGCCGACGCGTTGATCAGCCAGGTGGTCACCTCAGGCTGGGAGCGGGGGCTGATTGACGATGCCTCTATTGCTCAGAATATCGGCCAAGCCAATTCATTTTGGGCGATTCGCGACGACATCGACACGCTTTGTGCCGGATCAGATCCGATTTTACTATATGATATCAGTCTTCCGCAAACGCATATGAAAAGCTATATTGATAGCCTGCAAGATAATCTGCATATTTATTTGCAAAATGCAAAAATGTTCGTTTTCGGGCATGTCGCCGACGGTAATCTGCACCTTGTCATTCGACCGGGCGAGCACGGACATCATGATGCGATCGATGCTCTGGTTTATTTGCCGCTCGAAGCGATTGGCGGGAGCATTTCCGCCGAACATGGTATCGGTTTGGAGAAGCGCTCCTATTTGCATTGCAGCCGTACCGAAGCGGAAATCGACACGATGGTGAGGCTGAAGCGGGCCCTGGATCCGCGTTCGACACTCAATCCTGGTAAAGTGATGCCGCTGTCATAAAATCTGTGCGGGGTTACAAAATCTATTGTGGTCGACCGTGAAGACCCCGCCGTGTCCGAGAGCGAGTGCAGATGATCTGATCGAGCGCGGGTCGGAACAGCTTCTCCGCGCCATGCCCGGCTGCGGATCACTCCGACGATAGCATCGATCGCAACCGATCAGTGGAAAGGACGATTATCTGCCCTCCGCTCAAAGTGACCAGCCCATCGGCCTGAAACTGCTGAAGCACCTTGTTGACCGTCTGACGTGATCCCCCACCATAAGCGCCAACTCGCTTTGCGTCAGCGGGACGGACAGCGCGATGCCGGCGGATGTTGGGCGGCCGAAGCTGCGCGTCGTGGCGAGGATGCGACTGGCGACACGCGCGGAAATGGCCTCAAGATGGGCATCTGCGAACAGCCCGCTCAGGAGTCGCATGTGACGCGTAGCCAGGCGAATGAGCGCGTCATCAAATTCCCGATACATGCTTCGCAGTTGGCCAAACCCTACCCGACCAAGCATCTCTACCTCGCACGCTTCATGCGCCTCGGCGGTTTGCGGGCGCATCTCCCCATCGACGAGGCTGCTCGTGCCGAAGCAATCTCCCGGCTGGAAAAGCAGATATAGAAGTTCACGGCCGTCCGAGCGGGCAACCGACAGTCGTACAGCACCCGACACCAGCCGATACATCTGGTTGCCAGGATCCCCTTGGCTGTAAATCAGTTCGCCGGGATTGAAATGTCGGCTTCGGGCCGCGGCATGAAATGCTTCGCACGCGCGCTCGGGAAGCCACTGCAATAGATCAAAGGGGGAAGCAGACATCCTCTTTCTCAAATCGCTATTGGTCTCGTTCCAACATACACGGTTTTGCTGCCTTGTCGCCTAGGCGACAGCGGCGGGGCCGGAGTCTGGACTATGCCCTATCAAACAAGTTGGGAGAGATTTTTTGACGCGTGCAATCGACCCCGCCAAGTTGCGAGCGGCCCGCCTGGACGACAAATGGACCGTCGAGAATGGCCGGGTTGTCTTGAATGGAAACCAGGCTATCGCAAGGGTTCTGCTAGCCCAAGCGGCGCTCGATCGTCGGGCCGGGCTTCGCACGGCCGGCTATATAACCGGCTATCGGGGCTCGCCGCTAGGCAATGTCGATACGACGCTCTGGTCGATCGGAGACAGGCTGAAGGCGGCTGGAATCCTGTTCCAGCCGGGCGTGAACGAGGATCTCGCCGCGACGGCGGTCCGTGGCACACAACAGTTCGATCAGGTGCCCGGACCCAAGGTCGAAGGCGTATTCGCCGCCTGGTACAGTAAGGGTCCGGGCGTCGACCGCTCGGGCGATGCCTTGAAGCATGGCAATTTCGCTGGCGCACACCGCAATGGTGGCGTGCTGTTATTCTATGGCGATGATCATGCCGGCAAGTCGTCCACCGTCGCCCATCATAGCGAGCAGGCGATGGCGGCGAGCCTCATCCCCTCGCTCTACCCCGCCGACGTCTCCGAGTTACTCGAATTCGGCCTGCTCGGCTTCGCGCTCTCGCGCTATTCGGGCAGTTGGGTGGCCATGAAGTGCGTCAACGATGTCGCGGAACAGACCGCAACTGTCGATCTGGCGCTGGATGATTTCGCGCCGGTGCTGCCGCCGCTAGGCGAGGATGAGATCGCGGCGGTGCATAGCCGCCAGGGGGCGTTCGACCCGTTGGGCGAGGAGCGCGTGGTGGTGGAGCGGCGGCTGCCGCTGGTACATGCCTTCATACGCGCAAATGGCATCGACCGTCCCATGATCGCCGCCGAAACGCGCAGGCTCGGCATCGTCACAGCGGGCAAGGCCTATGGCGACACGCGCGCAGCGCTCGCCCTCCTTGGGCTGGGCGACCATGCGGCTGCGGCCACCGGCATCTCACTCTACAAGGTCGGATGTATCTGGCCACTGGAACCCGATGGCCTCGCCGCCTTCGCGCGTGGGCACGAAACCCTGCTCGTCGTGGAGGAGAAGCGCCCCTTCCTGGAGGAACAGCTCGCCGCTCTCCTCATCAACGAGGCCGATCGCCCGCTGGTGATCGGCAAGCGCGATGAGAGCAAAGCGCCGCTCCTTTCGGCCACCGATCCGCTCGATCCGGTAAGCATCGCCCGCGCGATTGCCGGCCGGCTGGAGCGGCTCGGACGGCTGGATGACGCGACGCGCGCGGCACGCGACGCGTTGGCCGGCGGAGGCGGCAACAGCGGACCCGCGCCCCGGCGCACGCCCTATTTCTGTTCGGGCTGTCCGCACAACCGGTCTACTCGGTTGCCCGACGGCAGCATCAGCATGACCGGCATCGGCTGCCACACGATGGTCAGTTTCGTGCGGCCGGAGCAGGCTCTGTTGCCGACCCAGATGGGCGGCGAGGGCGGCAACTGGCTTGGCCTGGCGCCCTACACCGAAACGCCGCACATCTTCCAGAACATGGGCGACGGCACCTATTATCATTCGGGGCTGCTCGCCATCCGCGCCGCCGTCGCCGCCAGGGCCAATATCACCTACAAGATCCTTTACAACGACGCGGTCGCGATGACGGGCGGCCAGCCCGTGGACGGGCCGATCTCGGTGGCCCAGATCGCGCGGCAGGTGCGCGATGAAGGCGTCGAACGGATCGTCGTCGCGAGCGACGAGCCATCACGCCATCGGGGCGACGCCGGCTTCCCCCGGAACGTCGAAATCCTCCACCGCGATCGGCTGGACGACATTCAGCGCGCGCTGCGCGAAACGCCCGGATGCACCGTGCTGATCTACGAGCAGACCTGCGCGGCGGAAAAACGGCGCCGGCGCAAGCGCGGCACTTTTCCCGATCCGGCGCAGCGCCTGTTCATCTCCAGGGAGGTTTGCGAGGGATGCGGCGACTGCTCGGTTCAGTCGACTTGCGTCAGCCTGGTGCCGGTCGAGACGCCATTCGGTCGCAAGCGCGCGATCGACCAGTCGAGCTGCAACAAGGATTTCAGCTGCCTCAACGGCTTTTGCCCGTCCTTCATCACCGTTCGCGGAGCGGAGCCGCGCAAGCCCGACGCGCTGGCGATCGACGAATCGATACTGGAAACCCTGCCGGAACCCGAGGTTGCGCGGCGCGGCCGGGACTTCAATCTGATGGTGGCGGGCATTGGCGGCACCGGCGTGGTCACTGTCGGTGCGCTGATCGGCATGGCCGCGCATCTGGAAGGCAAGGCCATGTCGCTGTTCGACATGACCGGCCTCAGTCAAAAGAATGGCGCGGTCTACAGCCATATCCGCATCGGCAGCGATCCCACGACCATCGTCACCCAAAGGGTCGGGCGCGGCGAGGCCGACCTGATCCTCGCCTTCGATGTGGTCGCGGCGGTGGCGCCCGAAGCAGCCGACACGATCGGCGCCGGCCGCACGCGGGTGATCGCCAACGCCGATGTGGAACCCACCGTCGCCTTCCAGTTCGACCGCGATGCAACCGCGGATCCGACCCTGCTGCTCGGCCGGTTGAGGCGCGCAGCGGGCGAGGGGAATCTACTGCCCGTTCCCGCCTCCGAACTTGCGCTCGCCTTCCTCGGCGACAGGATGGGAACCAACCTGTTCCTGCTCGGCATCGCCGCGCAGCAGGGATCGTTGCCGGTCGGCATCGCCGCGATCGAGCGAGCGATTACCCTCAACGGCGTCGCGGTCGACTTCAATCTGAAGGCGTTCCGGCTCGGCCGGCTCCACGCGGTCGAGCCGAACCGCCTGCCCGAACTCATCGCCGCAAGCCGCGGCGATTCCGCCGCCCCGCCGCAGACGCTTGCCGAAATCATGGTGCATCGTGCCACCCATCTGGAGGCCTATCAGGATCGGGCGCTGGCCGAACGCTACCGCGCTTTCGTCGCGCGCGTCGCGGCGGCCGAGCACGCGATCCGGCCGGGGGACGAAGCCATCGCCCGCACCTTCGCGCGCAGCTACGCAAAGCTGCTCGCCTACAAGGACGAGTATGAGGTCGCGCGCCTGCTGACGCGGCCGGAACTGCATGCCGAGATCGCGCGCACGTTCCAGGACGGCGCGAAGATCAGTTTCAACCTTGCGCCGCCTATCTTCACGCGGCCGGGCGTGGGCGGCCGCCCCGCCAAGTGTGCGTTCGGGCGCTGGATGCTGACGGCAATGCGCGTGCTGGCGCGCATGAAGCGCCTGCGCGGCACCTGGCTCGATCCGTTTGGCTGTACTGGCGAGCGACGCGACGAGCGCGCACTGATCGCGGAATATGAGGCGTTGGCCGAGCGCATGCTCACGACGCTCGCGCCTGGAAACCACGCAGCGGTTGCGCGCCTGCTCGCATTGGCCGACGAGGTTCGCGGCTACGGCCCGGTCAAGGCGGGCGCGATCGAGCGCTACCGCCGTGATGTGGCGGCGGCGGAAGCCGCGTTGTCGGACGTGCAGGATAGGGACACGGGGGCTGGCCGTCGCAGCGCAGCAACCTGAACGGAGCCGGCGCTTGCCGCAAAGTGACTTGGGAGACCAAGGCGTCGATTGATTGTGGCCCAGCCGTGTCGTGTAAACCTCGACTAAGGTCTGTGGACATTTACCGACAAGCGATGAGTGTAGCGATTAGGTTGAGGTTGGCTTTGAAGCTGCCATCGGTTTTGTCGTATCTGGTTGCGATACCACGAAATTCCTTGATCTTGGCGAAGTAGTTTTCGACGAGGTGGCGCCATTTGTACATTTGGGCGTCGTAGTCGATGCAAGCTTTGCGATGCTTGCGCGGCGGGATGACGGCTTGCGCCTCTCGTTCGGCGAGTTCCGTGCGTAGCCAATCGGCGTCAAAGGCCTTGTCAGCGAGCAAGGCGTCGAACGTCAGCCCCTCGATCAACGGCCTGACGCCCATGATATCGTTGCGTTGCCCCGGCATCAGAACAAAACGCACCAGATTGCCCAGCGCATCGACCAGAGCCATGATCTTGGTCGTCAGCCCACCCTTCGATCTCCCGATGGCCTGATTGTGAGTCCCCCTTTAGCGCCGGTCGCCTTCTGGTGAACGGAAACAATCGTGCCATCGATGAGCGCATATTCCATATCGGGATCGTCCGACACAGCCTCGAAAAGCCGGTCGAACACGCCATCGCGCGCCCAGCGTCGAAACCTGCGGAAGTTGCTGTTCCAATTGCCAAACCCGGATGGAAGGTCGCGCCACGGCAGACCCGCGCGAACCCGCCAGAATACTGCCTCCAGAAATAAGCGCGTGTCCGCCGCCGTCACACCACGGTCTGTCACTTTGCCGGGAAGCAACCCCTCAAGTCGTTCCCACATCGCATCACTGATAACAAAACGGTTCGGGTCCATGTTCGCGCTCCCAAAAGGAGCTTGAATCACTTCTCAGCCAAAAAGAAAATCCCTATTGTCCACAGACCTTAGAGCTGCAACATGTCGGAAAAAGGTTGCAGCCTAAGTTCGATCTCGATTGCCGCCGCGCGTAGACGGGCGAAATAGGCCTGGGGACGCACGGGGCCTCCCTTGTGCGTCACGACCAACGAGATCGCCGCGATCACGCGCCCTTCCAGTTGGATTGGCACGGCTATGCACACCAAACCCGGCAAGATTTCCTGCTCGTCCAGTGCATAACCGGATCGTCGGATGCGATCGAACTCCGCCGAAAGCGCCTCAGGCGTTGTCAGCGTGTGAGGCGTGAGAGCGACGAAAGTCCCGGATGAAAGATAATCATTGCGCTGGGGCTCGGGCATATGAGCAAGCAATGCTTTCCCCAGGCCGGTGCAATATGCCTCCAGTTGCATGCCTTGGCGCGACAAGGCGTGATCCTCGGCATCGCCCTCCTTGATCAGATAGGTCATCATGCCATCTTCCAGCACGCCCAGGTGACAGATGCGACTGGTGCGACGCGATAGCTTTGCCAGGATCGGGGCAGCGATCTGCACGAGGATCCTGTTCGTTTCGTTCTCGGGGCGGGCCAGCCGCCGCAACGTCGGGCCGCTGATATAACGACCGCGGCTGACGGGCACGATGAAGCCCGCCTGTTGAAGACCCGTCAAAAGCCGATGCGCCGTTGAAAGAGGTAGGCCCGCGGCGGACGCCAAGGCTGACATCGATGCAAAGTCACCCTCAAGAGCATGGACGAGCAGGGCAAGGGACTTGTCGACGGATAAGGGCGGCGATGTCCGACTGAGACTCATGCGACTTTATTCCGCATCGTGGGAAGTTTTGGCAAGGCGAGATTGCCCTTGTCTCATAGTGCTGCATAGTGATTTTCCTATGAGCAGAAACCTCGACCTCGTGGCACGGATGCTGCGCGATGCGTATCACGGCCCTCCCATCGCTCCCCTGCGGGATTTCCTCGACCCTCTTGATGCCGAGGGTGCTTATGCCGTGCAGGCCATAAACACCAAATATTGGGAAGCCGAGGGGCGAAAGCTTGTCGGCCGCAAGATCGGCCTGACGGCCGATTCGGTCCGCCGGCAGCTCGGTGTCGATCAGCCCGATTTCGGCGCCTTGTTCGCGGACATGGAAATTCCTGACGGAGGCGTGCTCGACCTGGCGCAGGTCATCCACCCCAAGGCCGAGGCGGAAATTGCTTTCATCATGGGCCGCGATCTTGACGATCCAGACGCATCGCTGGAGACGGTCATCGCCGCCATCGACAAGGCGGTTCCCTCTATCGAGATCGTCGATAGCCGTATCGCGGATTGGCAGATCACCTTTGCCGATACCGTCGCGGACAATGGCTCCTCGGCCTTTTTCGTGCTTGGAACCGACCCCCTCCCGCATGCCGAACTCGATCTTTACAGCTGCGGCATGGTGACGGAAGTGAACGGCTCCGTCGCATCGGTGGGTTCTGGCGCTGCGTGCCTCGGCCACCCCTATCATTCGGTGCATTGGATCGCCCGGATGCTGGCGAAGCTCGGCGAACCCCTGCGGGCGGGCGACATCCTGCTGTCGGGCGCGCTTGGTCCGATGGTGACACTTGCACCCGGAGATCATGTGCGGATCCACATCGGTGGCATCGGCAGCTGCTCTTTAACTTATGGATCGAAATCATGACCGATAAAATCAAGGCGGCGATTATCGGATCGGGCAATATCGGCACCGATCTGATGATCAAGATGATCAAATATCCCCAGAATATGGAGCTTGTCGCGGTCGTCGGCATCGATCCGGCATCCGAAGGCCTGGCGATGGCACGCGAACACGGTATCGCGACGACCCACGAGGGCATCGAGGGACTGAAGAAGCTGCCCTGCTATCCGGAGATCGGCATCGCGTTCGACGCGACCAGCGCCTATGCGCACAAGGTGCATGACGAAGCCCTGCGCGCGGACGGTATTCAGGTGGTCGACCTCACTCCTGCGGCGATTGGCCCGTTCACCGTACCGCCGGTCAATATGCACGCGAACCTCGAATCGCCGAACGTCAACATGGTGACATGCGGCGGTCAGGCGACGATCCCGATGGTCGCGGCAGTCAGCCGCGTGGCAAAAGTGCATTATGCGGAGATCGTCGCGTCGGTGTCCTCGCGTTCTGCCGGTCCCGGCACACGCGCCAATATCGACGAGTTCACGCGCACCACCGCCAATGCCATCGAGAAGGTCGGCGGCGCTGAGGTGGGCAAGGCAATCATCATCCTCAATCCCGCAGAGCCGCCGATGATCATGCGCGATACGGTCTTCACGCTGTCCGAAGGCGCCGACGAAGAGACCATCCGCCGGTCCGTGCAGGACATGGTCGCCGAAGTGCAGAAATATGTTCCCGGATATCGGCTCAAGCAGGAAGTGCAGTTCGAGCGGTTCGGCGACAATAACAAGCTGAAGATCCCCGGCCGGGGCGAGTTCACCGGCGTCAAGACGATGATCCTGCTCGAGGTCGAAGGCGCGGGCGACTATCTGCCCTCTTATTCCGGCAATCTCGACATCATGACCGCCGCCGCCAAGGCGACCGGCGAACTGCTGGCAGAGCGGCGCATGGCCGCTGCCGCCGCCTGACGGAGACGATAAAATGGCAAAGTTCAACGTCGAATCGGGCGAGAAGCTTTATATCCAGGACGTGACGCTGCGCGACGGCATGCACGCCGTTCGGCACATGTACGGCATCGATCATGTTCGTGCCATTGCCGCCGCGCTGGACCAGGCCGGGGTGGATGCGATCGAGGTCGCTCACGGCGACGGCCTCAACGGCATGAGCTTCAACTACGGGTTCGGGGCGCATACCGACTGGGAATGGCTGGAGGCGGTTGCAGACGTGCTGGAAAACAGCGTGCTGACAACCTTGATCCTGCCCGGTGTCGGCACGGTCGAGGAACTGAGGCGCGCCTACGACATCGGTGTGCGCTCGGTGCGTGTGGCGACGCACTGCACAGAGGCGGACGTATCGAAGCAGCATATCGGCATAGCGCGCGACCTCGGCATGGATGTCTCGGGCTTCCTGATGATGAGCCATATGATCGACGCCGAAGGACTGGCGCAGCAGGCTTTGCTGATGGAGAGCTATGGCGCGCAATGCGTCTATGTCACCGACAGCGGCGGCGCGCTCGATATGGACGGCGTGCGCGAACGCCTACAGGCCTATGATCGTGTGCTGAAGCCCGAAACGCAACGCGGCATGCATGCGCACCACAATCTCGGGCTGGGCGTCGCCAATTCGATCGTCGCGGCGCAGGAAGGCGCCGTGCGGATCGACGCCAGCCTGGCGGGCATGGGGGCGGGCGCCGGCAATGCGCCGCTCGAAGTGTTCATCGCCGCGATTGATCGCAAGGGCTGGAACCACGGGTGCGACGTCATGATGTTGATGGATGCGGCGGAGGATCTCGTTCGCCCGCTTCAGGACAGGCCGGTACGCGTCGACCGAGAGACGCTGGCGCTCGGTTATGCCGGCGTCTATTCCTCCTTCCTTCGCCATGCGGAAAAGGCGGCGGACGATTATGGCCTCGATACCCGTGCGATACTTGTCGAACTTGGCCGGCGCAAGATGGTCGGCGGACAGGAAGACATGATCGTCGACGTCGCTCTTGACATGCTGAAGGCCCAGGAAGCGGTGTAATGCGTCATGATTGCGCCCTGATCCGATCGGGTCAGGGCGCTTTTTTGCATGATGGTCGTCAATGTCCGCGATAGCGCCAGGCCGCGTTGACGGATGCAGGCAAATTTCGTCCCTGTTGCGCCAGCCGCTGAAAGGCCGGCCGACCGACAGCCATCGACTAGGCCAGGCTGCACGCGTTGGTAACGGCCAAAGGGGCTGGGTCGCAGATCATTGTTCGTCTTCCGCCGATCTGCTAACAATCGAGGCCGCGCCGATGGGTATTGCGGCCATGGCTGGCGAAAGGCATTCGCGTCGCCTGGCAACATATCCAACGAGAAAGCTTTTGAGGGATTGGGAAATCGCTGTGGGAGGCGGGTGCAGATTGACGCGGCAGGCTATGGGATGGATCTGAGGCAGCTCCGCTATTTCGTCTCGGTCGCCGAATTGAGCAGCTTCACGGATGCTGCCGGCCGGCTGAATATCGTTCAGTCGGCACTCAGCCGGCAGATCTCCAGATTACAGGAAGATCTGGGGGTGGCATTGTTCGCCCGAGATGGTCGGGGTGTCCGTTTGACGAGAGCGGGAACGCGCTTGTTGGATGCTGCAAATCAACTCCTTCTCGATGCCGAGGCGCTTCGTTCGCTTGTTCGAGATGCCGCGGACGAGGTTGTCGGAACTGTCAACTTTGGAGCGCATCCATCAGACGGAAATGTCCTATTCCCGCTATTGTTCAAAAAGGCGCAAAGGCTGTATCCGGGCGTGCACATTGATCCGGTGCAGTCCATGACTGCGGAACTACAGGAACTCCTGGTGAAAGGTCGTCTCGACCTGGCGATCATCACCTTCCCGGATCCCATATCCGGGATAGACGTCCAGCCGCTCGCGCGCGAGAAATTTTACCTCTTGGCGCCCGCCGGCATGCACCCGTTGCCCTATGGAACTTGCACGACGCAGCAAGCGCTGGGGGTCCCGCTTATTCTGTCTCATCTTCCTCAGCGGGAGCGCTGTAACATAGAGGCCCTGGCAAAGAAGAGTCGCATCACACTGGACGTGAGGGTGGAGGCGGATACGCTGTCCCTGATGAAATCTCTTGCGATGCTGGGTTATGGCTCGCTGCTCCTGCCGGAAACCGCGGTGCTGGAGGAAAAGAATAATCCGGAATGGCATGCGACAGTCCTCAGCGATCTTACGCTTACGCGCTATATCGCCCGTCGCGTCACCCCCACTCCGAGCAACGCCGTCACATGCGTCTACGACATTCTCATGGAGGAAATCGAGAATCTTAAGAGCATCGGTGTGATGTTTTGATGTTGCGTTTCGGTTCATCGCAGCCCAGCGGACCGGCACCGTTTTATCTTGAGATGAGATGAGTCTGTTGCCGGGCAGGCACTCGATAAAGGCAGGGTGGGCCGATAAATCCTGAAACACGCCACGCCGCGCTGCCATGCAGCCGCTTGGGTGGTTCAGGAGAGATGCATGTTCCCACAGAAAGAGGCGATCAGCTGGAATATCGATCAGATCGGATATGCCGATCTCGATGGAAAAGCTGGATTCAAAATGGCGATTCACCGGGTTGGGGAACGCTGGTACCTCTATGCCGCCTTGCTCTGGGAGCCGGGCTTCGTGATCTTGGATATCACTGATCCCAATTCGCATCGCTATATCAAGCATGTCCCGGGCCCGGCGGATACAATGACGTTCCAGATTCAAATCGCGGACGGCAGGATGATCACCGCGATGGAGGCGATCCCGGATTATCTCGGCGGCCACGAGGGGCCGTGGGAGCATGAGGGCTTTGCGATCTGGGACCTGGAGGATCCTGAAAATCCTGAACAACTGGGCGTTTTCAAGACGGGCGGATCGGGAACGCATCGCAATTATTATGACGGTGGCCACTATGTCTACGCAACGGGCTTGCCCGATGGCTATGATGGTCACATCTTGCAGATCGTCGACATCTCCGATCCCGCAAACCCCAAGGAAGTCTCGCGCTGGTGGCGCGAAGGGCAGTGGCTTGCCGGCGGGGAAGGGGGCGTTTCGGCGGGAACGCTTCTGCATGGCGGTGCTTATGTGAAGGGGGATCGCGCCTATTTGCCCTATAGTGCGGGCGGCTTTGTCATTCTGGACATATCGGACAAGAAGACGCCGAAGCTGGTGAGCGATCTTCCTTTCTCGCCGCCGTTCGAGCATTATATTGCCGTGCATACGGCTCTGCCGTTGCAGAACCGTCCTTTGGTGATCGTCAATTCTGAAGCGATTTTGGAGAATGGAGCCGGATCGCTGGGCTATGCCGGCATAGTCGATGTGAGCGATGAGGCAAAACCCCGCCTGATTTCCCTATTCCCTCTGCCGGAGCCGCCTCCGGGTGCTCCCTATAAAAACTTCGTCGAGCGAGGCGCCAGATTCGGGCCGCATAACCAGCACCAATGGCAATATCAGGATGTTCTCCTGAATGATGAAAATATCTGTTTCCTGACATATTTCAACGCAGGACTGCGGGTTTACGATGTTTCTGACGAGCGTCTACCCAAGGAAATTGCCTATTTCCTCCCGCCAGATCCCACAGACCGGCGTGGTCCTTGGCCGACGACGGGTCTAATCGCCCAAACCGAAGACGTACTGGTAGACTCGCGCGGATATATATACATCAGTGACAAGAATCAGGGCCTGTACATACTTCGTCTTTCCCAAACGCGTACTCCGCGCCCGGCCTGATGCCCACGCAAGGCTGCAAGCTCTAGGCAAGAGGCACTTATGCTCTATCTGGTGAAGCTTTACGCGGATCAGCAAGCATTAGGGGGCGGCGACAAGCGGATCGAGATCGGTGCCGGCGACGCGGCCCAAGCCCGGCTTTGGAAGGCCGAGGGACGGCTGATGGGATTGTGGAGGCGTGCGGACTGCGGTGGTGCTGTTTTCGTCATCGATGCAGAGTCGCATGAAGCGCTGGCGTCCGACCTGCAAGCGTTGCCGCTGTTTCCCTATTTGCGCAACATTGAGGTGACGCCACTGTTGGCGCACCCTGCATTTCCCGAATGTTCCAAATCTTAGGCGAGGTGAAGTCATGGTTTCTGTCGATCGCGATGCACCGGTTCTGTGTGTTCTTGAAATTGAAATCGGCGCCTCACCGGATCAGGTGTGGGCGATCTTCACCGACATTGCCGGTTGGGTCGACTGGATGGAGCCGATAACCTCGGCGCGATTGGAAGGGCCTCTGGCTCCCGGTTCCATCATTCACTGGAGTGTCGCCGGGACCGATTTTAGTGCCGCGGGGATGGAAATTCCATCGAAGCTTGTCGATGTCGAACCCGGCCGACGCTTGGCCTGGCAGGGCGCCGTTGCTGGCCTCACCGGCACACATGTGTGGGAATTCGAGCCAAGCGGCACCGGGACCAGATTAACGAACTCCGAATCGATATTTGGTGCAGAAGATCCTGCTAAGGACACGATAGAGCTGGAATCTTTTCTTCGCTACTGGAATGCTCAGCTCAAGGCGACCGTGGAGCAACGCTATGGCGGCGGGGATTCTTGAGGTAAGACCGACGTTGCCAAAAGACTAGAGCGCGCTGCGTTAAATCGTACGCAAGCCGAGCGCTCTAAGCTTTTGTTGTCGCATCGTTTTAAGCGCCAAACCGGTTCCCACTTTTGCGCACGATGCTCTAGCGCGTCACCATGCGTGCAAGTCTCATCCGTGCGCGAGTGTGGAACATGGTCGTCGCCCCGCTCAGCACCGCGCGCCGGCCATCGGTGCCGACGGCGGCGATCCGCATTGGTGGTGGCCACCTTCTCAGGAAAACCGTCCCGCACCACCCAGCGGGCACAGTCGCCACCAGCCTGAACGATCTCGATATCAGATGGATAACATCTAAGATCGCGTCTCGATGATATGCCGAGACCTCGGTAGAATTCAAATCGAAACAAAAGACCCGCCCCTTAAAAACCGCAGGAGGTCGGGAGCAACTCTTTTGAATGGGAGGGGATATGCAACCACGTTTTTATGCATCAGCTGCGGCGCTCGTCGTGCCCGTTTTCCTATCTGGCGCCGCCTCGGCCCAGACGTCAGGCGCATCAACACCGCCCACTGAAACCGGCATGCAGCGGGAAGCGGCCCAGTCCGACGGCTTGCAGCTCGGTGAAATCATTGTCACCGCCAACCGGCGCTCGGAAAATGTTCAGAAGGTAGCGGCCACCATCAGTGTGATAGGCGGCGAGTCGCTGAACAGCTCGGGTATTACCAGGAGCAATGAGATTTCGCAGATCGTGCCGAATGTCACGATTTCCTCGACATACAGCAATACCAACCCCCGTATTTTCATCCGCGGCGTTGGTACTGCGGATTTTAATCCCAATGCCGCCAGTCCGGTGGGCGTATATATTGACGATGTTTACATCGCTTCGACAAATGCGATCGCATTCAACCTCTTCGACGTTCAGCGGGTGGAGGTGTTGAGCGGGCCGCAGGGGACGCTCTACGGGCGAAATACGACTGCTGGCGCAATCAAATATTTCTCCAAAATGCCGACCGATCGTCTCTCGGGCGATATTACGGTTCGCGGAGGCAATCTCGACGACGCCTTTGTTGAAGCGGCGCTGTCGGGGCCTTTGGCGGGTGACGCCCTGACGGGCCGCGTGGCGTTCACGGCGGAGCGTCGGGACGGCTATATGGTCAATCGACTGACGGGCAAAGACACCGGAAACGACATCAGGACCTGGGCCGGGCGGGGCATCTTGAAGTGGGAGCCGTCCAGCGACTGGCGTTTCGTGCTGAATGTGCACGGCGGTAGATCGAACCCGCATACCGCAACCTTCAAGTCGCGCGGAACTTTGACTGCGACCGGGCAAAGCTGTTCGCTGGAGGCGCAGCGCGCCTATGAATGTTATGACGTTCTGGGCTATAGAGACACGCCTGACCTGCGTTCGAATGCCATCAATCGCGTCGGGCGGGAGATCATCGAAAATTATGGCGGCTCCCTGTCGATCGACAAGGATTTCGATTGGGCAAAGCTGAGCAGCATCACGGCCTACAACAGGGTCCATCTTACCCGGGTCGAGGATACGGATAGCTCACCCAATGAAAGCCTTGAATTCACTTACGATCAAACCAGTCATCAGGTCACCCAGGAACTGCGGCTTGCATCTCCCGGTGGGGATAGACTGAACTGGATAATCGGGGCTTACTATTTTTACGAGAAGGTGGATTATAACAATCAATATGACAGCCTTCGGGCGCTCAGGCCGAGCTTCGGATTTGATCCATCGTTCGGTATCCTGTTCGCCGATCACTTCTTCCATCAGAAAAATTGGGCGTATGCCGCGTTCGGACGGGCCGATTATGCCATAACCGACAAGCTCAAGCTTACGGCTGGCCTGCGCTATACCTATGAGCGCAAGACCTATAGCGAGAACATAGCTCTGGTGGAGCCGACTTTTTCGGTTCCCGTTGTGGATGTCGCCGGAAAGATATCGAACGGCAATGTCAGCGGAGACATCATAGCGAATTATCAGATCACGCCCGACGCGATGGTCTACGCCTCGGTTTCGCGCGGTTTCAAGAGCGGTGGCGTCAATGGCGGAGTCGTGTTCGATCCGGCAGAGGTGACCACGTTTACGCCCGAAACGATCACGAGCTACGAAGCGGGCGTGAAATATCAGACGCCGGATCATCGGCTGACACTGAACGTGTCGGGCTTCTATTATGACTATAAGGATCTTCAGGTCTATTCGCTGTTGCAGCCCGCCGGTGGGGGCATCCCCAAACAGTTGCTTGATAATGCGGCTACCGCACGGGTTTACGGTCTGGAAGGAAGTTCGGCCCTGGCCATCACGAAGAACGTCAGGTTCAGAGGTTCCCTGGGTCTGCTCAGTGCCAAGTTCACCGATTATCGATCGGAGTCGGCGGCAAATGACTATACCGGCAATACGCTGGCCCGCGCGCCGAAACTGACCGCATCCCTTGGTCTTGACGCTAGCACGCCCATTTCGTCGAATCTCGCCCTGTTCGGAAGCTTTGACGCCTCCTATCGCACGAAGGTCTTCTTCTATCCGAATAATGATCCACGGTTCGAGCAGCCGGGATATTGGATGTCAAATGCCCGGATCGCGATCGGATCGCAGACGAAGACATGGCAGGTGGCGCTATGGGGCAAGAATATTTTCAATAAGAAATATTATCGCGATATCGTCGATTTCACGAACTATGGTTTCACGGAACCCGCCGTTGGCGAACCGGCGACTTATGGTGTTGAAGCGACGTTCCACTTCTAAGAGCGGGGCCAGTCCGATCCTCTTCCCGACCACCATATTCCGGTTGGATGGTCGGGAGGAGGATTGGATGCATGAGGCCGATGGCATCCAGGCCCGATGGGCGGGGGAATTACATGACGATAACAGGCATCGAAACATTTGTGTGCGACATCGAGAACGCGCCGCAAATGGCGCGCGTCTTCAAGGATGGCGGGACGGGACGGGCGCTTGACCGTATCACGCACGGGCAAGCGCCAGCCGAAGCCGCGATCGGACACGACTGATGGCAAAAGTGGTCATCTCCTGCGCCGTTACCGGTTCGGCGCACACGCCAACGATGTCCGATGCCTTGCCGATAACGCCGGAGGAGATTGCCGCGCAGGCGATCGAGGCCGCAGAAGCGGGCGCCGCCATTCTTCACCTGCACGCCCGCGTGCCGGAGGATGGCCGTCCGACCGGCGATCCCGACATATACCAGCGCTTTCTGCCCACCATCAAGCAGGCCACCGACGCTGTTGTGAACATCACCACCGGCGGGGCGGCGACGATGAGCGTGCAGGAGCGCCTTGCCGCCGCCGCCAGGTTCCAGCCGGAAATGTGCTCGCTCAACATGGGTTCGCTGAATTTCGCCTTTTTCCCTGCGGCAAAGCGGATCAGCGCATGGAAATATCCGTGGGAAAAGGATTATGTCGTCAATTCGGACGATTACATCTTCCGCAACACCTTTCGCGACATCGCCTATATCCTGGAGACGATGCGCGAGGCCGGAACCCGGTTTGAGCATGAATGCTATGACGTCGGGCATCTTTACAACCTTGCCCATTTTCTCGATCGGGGTCTGATCAAGCCCGGCTTCTTCGTGCAGATGATATTCGGCATCCTGGGCGGCATCGGGCCCGATCTCGACAATCTCATGTTCATGAAGCAGACTGCGGACCGGCTCTTCGGTCGCGACAGCTTTCAATGGTCTGTTCTGGCGGCGGGCCGGCACCAGATGCCTTTCCTCACTCAGGCTGCGCTGATGGGCGGCCATGTGCGCGTGGGCCTGGAAGACAGCCTGTTCATCGAGCGCGGCAAGCTCGCAGTCTCCAACGCCGAGCAGGTGGGCAAGATCGTGCGTATCCTGCGCGAAATGGGACATGAGCCCGCCAGCCCCGCCGAAGCGCGGGAGATTTTGGCGCTGAAGGGCGGCGACCGCGTCGCCTACTAGAGCGATTTCCAGTCAGATGGCATCATCTGACGGTTAAGAAATCGCGGCAAATAAAAGACTTAGAGCGGATTCCGATCTGATTCAATCAGATCGGAATCCGCTCTAAGGGGTGGAGGGAGCGACGAACAAGGCGGCAAAGCCTCTTTCGTGATCGGCGCGTCCCCTTGGAGCCTTGGGAAGACCGCATGACGCTTATACGAATGGGCAAGGGCCCCAACCCCCTTCATGGGTGGCAGTTCGATCCGGAAAAGGCCCGCTTTGTCGGTCACGACCTTCAGCGCCCGGAATGCATTCTCGCCGAACGCGATGGCACATTGTGGGCGGCCGACGCCCGTGGCGGGGTCATGAAGATCGTGCCGGGACAGGGCCAGGAGCTGATCCTTCAGTCGGTCGAAGCGCATTTCGATTTGCAGGCCGACGCGGCTGCAAGCCTGCTCGGCGGCACTTTGCCCAATGGTCTCGCGTTCGCGCCCAATGGCGACATATTGATCGCCAATTTCGGCACCGACCGGCTCGAACGCATGACCCGCGAGGGCAAGACGCGGGTGCTTTGCGACAGCATCGACGGCCAGCCGATGGGCAAGGTCAATTTCGTCCTGACCGACAGCCGCGGCCGCATCTGGCTGACCGTTTCCACCCGAACCAACCCCTGGAACGATGCGCTACGCCCCGATCTCGCCGACGGCTACATCGCGCTGATGGACGAACGCGGCCCCAGGATCGTGGCCGACGGTTTCGCTTTCACGAACGAGATCCGGTTCGACGAGCAGGAGGAATGGCTTTATGTGGCGGAAACCGCGCGTCGCCGCGTAACCCGGCTGCGGGTCGGGGCGGATGGATCCTTGTCGGGACGGGAAATCTATGGTCCCGACAGTCTTGGGTCCGGCTTTATCGACGGCATCGCTTTCGATGCCTACGGAAATCTCTGGGCCACGATGATCTTTGCCGATCGGTTGATCGCGATCACGCCGCAGGGGGATGTGCTCACCCTGCTGGAAGACGGCAACCCCGAGGGTCTCGCAAGGATAGAGGCTGCGGTGGCGGGAGGCGATGCGCCGCCCTTCGATGTGCTGATGAAGACCGGCGGCAAGCTGTGTCCATGGCTGGCATCGGTGACATTCGGCGGACCCAATCTGGATCAGGTTTATCTCGGGGGCCTGCGCGCGAACAGGATTCCAGTCTTCGCCAGCCCGGTCGCCGGTCTGCCCATGGCCCATTGGAACGCATGATGGTGGGCGAAACGCAATTGTCGCCGGAATGGCTCTCGGGCAAACGGATTGTGGTCACCGGGGCGGCGAGCGGTATCGGCCTGGGTGCGGCGCAGCTTTTCCAAAGGCTGGGCGCGGAACTTGTCGTGGCTGACCGCGATCATCCGGCGCTGATCAAGGCATGGTCCGAATTGGCGCCGGCCCGTTGCCAACAGGTCGATGTGGTGGATGAGGCGGCCTGTGAGGCATTGATGGCCAGTGCTCACGCCCTTCTTGGCGGTATCGACGGGGTGTTCAACAGCGCCGGCGTCAGCGATGTCGTCGCACCGGCGCTGGAAGTCGCCATAGCCGACTGGCAGCGCGTGACCGATATCAACCTGCGCGGTACCTTCCTTGTTTGCCGGGCGGCCGGCAGGATCATGCTGGCGCAAGGGTCCGGATCGATCGTCACCATATCCTCGGTCAATGGAGTGACCGGCATACCCAGGCGCCATGCCTATGGCCCCGCCAAGGCCGCGATCGCGCAGTTGACCCGAACGCTGGCGTGCGAATGGGCAGGTGCGGGCGTGCGCGTCAATTCGCTCGCCCCCACCTATATCCGCACGCCCATGATCGACCGCCTGAGCGCGGAGGGGAAGGTCGATGTCGGTCGGCTTGAGCGGCGAACGCCGATGGGACGGCTCGGCGAGGTGGAGGAAGTGGGCGCAGCGGCCGCCTTTCTGCTGTCGGATTGGAGCCGTTTTCTGACGGGCGTGCTGCTGCCGGTCGATGGCGGGTGGCTGGCTTATGGCGGACCTGGCGATGTGGAAACCGCCTAGGTCCTCCATCCTGTCACTCTGACCTGATATATCCCCACGGCTATGGAAGAAATATAATTTATGCTCCTAGTGGGATAGCTCGCGGCCCTTATGCTGACAATGAATTAAGGCGTGTGGACATTTAGCGCATAGCGATCTTCAGGGCCGCAAGGTTGATCATGGCGCGGTAGCTCTGATCAGTTTTCTCGTATCGGGTAGCGATGCGCCGGAATGTTTTGAGGCTGCAGAAGAAGTTCTCGACGAGATGCCTCCAGCGATAGGCATGGAAGTCGCAGTCGATCTTCTGCTTCCGGTTCGATTTGGGAGGGATCACCACTACAGCGCCCCTTTCGTTCAGTTCGGTACGCAACCAATCAGCGTCGAACGCCTTGTCGCCGAGGAACATATCGAATTCGACGTCCTGGATCAGCGGTCTCACCCCGACGAGGTCGTGACTTTGGCCCGGAAGCAGAACGAAACGGGCCAGGTTTCCCAGCGCATCTACCAGCGCCACGATCTTCGTGGTCAGACCGCCGCGCGACCGTCCGATCGCCTGACGATGAGTCCCCCCCTTGCGCCGGCGCCCTGCTGGTGGACCCGGACGATCGTGCCGTCGATCATGGCGTATTCGAAGTCACGGTCGCCCGATAACTGCTCAAACAGAAGGTCGAAGACCCCTTTCACCGCCCACCGACGAAAACGACGGAAACTGGAGTTCCAGTTGCCAAAGCTCTCCGGCAAATCTCTCCATGGCGCTCCGGTCCCAGCAATCCACAAGACCGCTTCGAGAAATCTACGATTGTCTGCAGCCGAACGGCCTCGGTCCCCAACTTTACCGGGAAGCACGGGGCGAACCCGCTCCCACTGCTCGTCGCTTAATCCGTGTCGATCCAAGATGGCGCTCCCTTCGCCAGTCTTGAATCCGATCCGCGCGGAAAAAGGAATCCCCTAAATGTCCACAGGCCTTAGTGAGGAGGTTGCTCGTGGACAGCTTTCCAGCCGGAGTGGAGATCGGCGGCACTTTCACCGATCGCATAGTGGTTTCGGACGACGGCGAGGTGGTGACGGCCCAGGCGCGATCCTCCCTGCCAAACTACACCGAAGGCCTGATCGAGAGTCTAAGCCGAACGGGACTTCCGTAAGGTCGAGCCCTATTCCGAAGGCTCGAACCTCAGCCGATCGGCTCACGCAATCACCGGCTTCGGCGATCCCATCCCGCACGATAGGGAGGTTTGCGTGAATTGAGGCCGAAGAGCTGGCGAGCAAATCAAAACATGGCTCGCGGACGGAGAGGTTGCGAAGGAGCATTGGATGCTGGACGCATTTGACCATAGAACGACACTCACGGGAAACCAGCGGCGGCTTGTCTTCGCGGCGACAATGATCACTGCGCTCGAGTGTTTCGACTATTATGTGATCGCCTTTGTCATCGCGTTCGTCGTGATCCCTTGGAAGCTGACATTTGGGGAGACCGCCCTGATCCTGACGTCATCGGGCATCGGAACCTCGCTGGGCGCCTTTTCCTGGGGCTATTTGGCCGATCGGATCGGCAGACGCCCGGTGCTTGTCATGACTGTCCTGGTTTTCGCCCTCGCCACTGGAGCGCTTGCCTTCACGCCCGAACGGGGGTGGGTCTATCTCGCCGCGTTCCGGTTCTTGATCGGCGTCAGCGTGGGTGGCCTGTACGCCGTTTTGATGCCGTTGGTCCAGGAGTTCATGCCAGCGCATCGCAGGGGCCAGATGGCGGGGCTGGTCACCTCGTTCGTCAGCATCGGGATCATTGCAGGAGCGGTCTTGGGCGCGTTTCTGACGCCATTGATCGGCTGGCGCGGTCTCTTTGCTCTGGGGGCGTTGCTGGCGGTGCTGGCATTCGCGTTCCTGACATGGATCAAGGAATCGCCTTTCTGGCTTTGCTCCCGGGGACGATGGGAGGAAGCACGGGCTTCGATCGCCTGGGCATTGGAATGCTCTCCTGCCGATGCGCCCGACCTCCATTATCGGCCGATCGAGGCCAAAGCTCGTTTTCTCGAACTCTTCCGGCATCCGCGCGCGCTGGCAGCGTCCTGGCTGTCGCAGCTAAGCTACCAGATAGCGGCAAACGGAGTCCTGCTATGGGCTCCCACCTTATTGGCGCTGCAACTGGCCATTCCCGCTGCGAGTGCCGCCAAACTGATGATTTCGGTTTCGGTTACCGGCTTGGTGGGCCGGCTGTTCTTCTCGGCCGTAGTGGAGCGGTTCGGCCGGCGCCCGCTTGGGTTGATCGTTGGAATCGGCGCTGCCACCGCTCTGCTGATAGGAGCCTGTGCACACTCCGCGACGGTGGGTGGCGTATCGTTGCTATGGGTGTCGCTGATCCTTTGGGCGCTTGTTGGGGACGGGGGATATGCGATTGTCGGGCCATATAGCGCGGAGGTGTGGCCTTCCCGTCTCCGGGCGACGGGCATGGGATCAGCCTATGGATTTGGAGCGATGGGCAAGATCATCGGTCCGTTGGCGCTCGCTCTGATTACCGGATCGGCCAATGTCATAAGCCCGGAGGCAACACTGGATGCTATCGTTCCGGGCTTTGGCTTCTACGCAGCCTGTTACTTCGTTTGCGGCCTCGCATTCCTCATCGGTTTCGAAACGAAGGGACTTTCATTTGCCGATATCGATGCGCGTGCCTCTCATGATCGGAACCCCATCGTAAGTCATCATCCGGCGCCGCCTCAGCGCTTCGTGCCGACTTTAAGGAGAG
This sequence comes from Sphingobium sp. LB126, assembly GCF_002795205.1. NCBI lineage: Bacteria > Pseudomonadati > Pseudomonadota > Alphaproteobacteria > Sphingomonadales > Sphingobiaceae > Sphingobium > Sphingobium sp. LB126. The sequence continues at coordinate 748,147 of NZ_NETV01000002.1, read as the reverse complement.
AGAAATGAACGACATTCCCCCCAAAGGCATGGTCATAGACTGGGACGTCCCCGTTACGATGGACGACGGCATTGTCCTGCGCGCCGACATTTTCCGACCGGCCAGACCGGGACGCTATCCCGTGCTGCTGAATCATGGCCCGTACGGCAAGGGCCTCTCCTGTCAGGAGGCCTATGCTTCCGCCTGGCAAGTGATGGTGGACGAGTATCCCGAGGTTCTGGAGGGGTCCAGCAACCGCTATCAGGCGTGGGAGACGATCGATCCCGAAAAGTGGGTTCCGGACGGCTATGTGTGCATGCGTGTGGACTCCAGGGGCGCTGGAACTTCGCAAGGGGTGATGGACCTCTGGTCGCCGCGTGAGACGCAGGATTATTATGATTGCATCGAATGGGCCGGTACGCAGGACTGGAGCAACGGGAAGGTCGGCCTGATCGGCATTTCCTATTACGCCATCAACCAATGGCAGGTGGCGGGGTTGCAGCCGCCGCATCTGGCGGCCATTTGTGTTTGGGAGGGTGGGTCCGACTTCTATCGCGACCTTTTTCGCCACGGCGGCATAGTGTCGGATATTTCGTCCGGCCCCTGGTATACGGGACAGGTTCTCGCGGTCCAGCACGGCAAAGGCGGGAACGGCAAGCGGAGTGCGATCACCGGAGCGCTGGTCGCCGGTCCCGAGACATTGGATGAGGAGACGCTGAGAGCGAACCGTACCGAATTGCCGGACCAGGTGCTCGAACACCGCTTCGACGACGATTTCTATCGCTCGCGCTTGCCCGATTTTGCCAAGATCGACGTCCCCTTGCTCGCGGCCGCCAATTGGGGTGGTGCGGGGATCCACCTTCGCGGAACTATCGAAGGCTATCTGGCGGCCGGGACGAAGAAGAAGTGGCTGCGGGTGCATGGCAACAGCCACGTCGCGCCTTTCTATCTGGACAATTCGATCGCCTATCAAAAGACGTTCTTCGGCCAGTTTCTCAAGGGTGAGGACACGGGCTGGGACCAGCAGCCTCCGGTCGATCTCAAGATCCGCCATCCCGGTGAGCGCTTCGCCTCGCGAACTGAGCAAGAATGGCCGCTGGCGCGTACCGACTGGCAACGCCACTATCTTCGCCCTGATCTCACTTTGAGGCGGGAGGCACAGGCGGGGCCGCCGCTTTCCTACGAAACGATGGGGGAGGGGTTGACCTTCCTGATGCCGGCCTTCGACGAAGATGTTGAGATCACCGGCCCGCTGGCACTCAAGCTGTTCGTGTCCTCGAAGACGACCGACGCGGACATTTTTGCCGTGTTCCGCCTGTTCGATTCAGCCGGTGTCGAAACCTTGTTCATCGGAGCAAACGATTCGGCACAGCCGCTCACACTCGGCTGGCTGCGGGCGTCACATCGCAAGCTGGATCCCGTGCGCTCGCTTCCCTATCGCCCCTATCACGCCCATCGTGAGGCCGAACCACTGACGCCGGGCGAAATCGCCGAGCTCGATGTGGAAATCTGGCCGACTTCGATTGTTGTTCCGAAGGGACATCGGATTGGGCTGACGATTAGGGGCAAGGATTATGAGAATGCTCCTCACTATGCGCCTCAATCGTCGGCGACGATGCGAGGCGTATCGTCGCTTTATCACAGAAGCGAAAAGGATCGACCGGCCGAGATATTCGATAGCATCAACACGCTTCACTTCGATCCTGAGCGAGCACCATATCTCCTCCTGCCCGTGATTCCTTCTGCCACGGGCGACGCGCCTATCGACTGGTTTGCGCACCTGCGCGGCGCACCAATGCGAATAGGATAAACCGTCCGGGTGGCCGGCGCTCTCGTGCGGTAGACCTTGAAGAAGCACGGATCAACCCAATCGCCGAGGAGCGCGTCACTTCTGGCGAGAGCGCCCATTGTCCTTTCCCCCATCGTCAACGCGGCGCCTCCGCTCGTCGAACGGCTTCCCCGCGGTGCTGCGATGATGGTGGCGGGTGCTCCACCCACCGCCGCCGTCATCTTCTGCCTCTTGATCGCTCGGGCGGCAGCGCCCGGTATTGAGGCAGGTCAAATCGCCGCTTGCGCAGGATCAATGCCAGGCATGTCGCGGCGCGGCAGAAGGGCGGCACAGACAACAGGGATGGAGTTTCAAGGACATGACCATCAAGACGATCCTGCTGGGTGCGGCTGCCGGTTGCGCCGTTCTGGCCGCGCCCGCTCAGGCGGCGCAGGGCGATGTGCTGGTGCGGCTGCGCGGCATCATGGTCGCGCCCAACGAAAAGAGCGGAAGCGTGCTGCCCGCCTTTCCGGGAGAGAAGGTGAAGGTCGACAACAGCGTGATGCCGGAAGTGGACGTCACCTATATGGCGACCGACCATATCGGTTTCGAGCTGATCGCCGCGACCACCAAGCATAGCGCGAGCGGCCGGACCGGCACGACCGGGGGCATCGGCAGGCTTGCGTCCACCTGGGTACTGCCGCCGACGCTGACGGCGCAATATCATTTCCTGCCAGAAGGGAAGATCCGGCCCTATGTCGGGGCGGGCGTGAACTACACGCTATTCTATAATGAGAAGGCGTCGAATGCGCTGGAGGGCGCGGTGGGCGCGACCAAGGTGCATATGTCCGACAGCTTCGGCTGGGCAGGGCAGGTTGGTGTCGACATCGACCTTAATGATCGGATGTTCCTCAATCTCGACGTCAAATATATCGACATCGATACCACCGCGCGGCTGTCGACCGCCGCTGCCGGAGTGCAGAGGGTGAAGCTGGAGCTTGATCCCTTCGTCTTCGGCGTGGGTGTTGGGATGAAGTTCTGACGAGGTGTCGGCTGACGGCCGGAATTGGCCAATAGCTGCCATTCAGCGCATCGGTGTTCCTGCGAAGGCAGGAACCCAGTTCCGCCGCTTGTGGATCATCGCACCGTAGGAACTGGGCTCCTGCCTTCGCAGGAGCACGGTGTACTGCAAGGAAATCAGCGCGAAACAGCGCGAAACAGAACGTCCGCTCTCCACCAAATCTGTCATGCTTCCGCTTGGGTGCGCTGCCCATAGGGACAATTACGGATAGGTCGCATCATGCTGTCGCGGCATGGATCGGCGCATGGATATGCGATTTGATCTGGCGCAAAAGGCGCAGGATGATACGGCCCTGGTCATGGCGGGTGCGCCGTCGGGCAAGGGCTGTGGCGGGCAATATTGCGATCGGTGCGAGGTGCGCGATCAGGCGATCTGCGCCGACCTCGACGAACAGCAGCGCGGGGCGTTGAACCGGATCGGGCGACGGGTGTCGTTGCAGGCCGGGCAGACGGTGATGTGGGAAGGCGACAGCAGCACGCTGGTCGCCAATGTGATCGAGGGGACGCTGAAGCTGTCCACCTCCACCGGCGACGGGCGCGAGCAGATCGTCGGCGTCGTCTATGCCTCCGACTTTATCGGCCGTCCCTTCGGCGCGCGGACGCCGCACAGCGTCACGGCGCTGACCGATGCGCGGCTGTGCCTTTATCCCAGGGGCGCCTTCGACGGCTTTGCGCGGGAACATCCGGTGCTGGAGCATCGTCTGTTGCAGCGGACGCTGGACGATCTCGACCGGACCCGCGCCTGGATGTTGCTGTTAGGGCGGAAAAACGCGCGGGAGAAGGTCGCGACATTGCTGCTCGACATGCACAATCGGCTGCCGGCGGATCGGGGCGGGGTGATCGAACTGCCCCTGTCGCGGCAGCAGATCGCCGATGTGCTGGGGCTGACGATCGAGACGGTGTCGCGCCAGATCGGCGATCTGAAGCGGATGGGCCTGATCGCGCTGGCGGGGCGGCGCGGGGTGCGGATCGTCGACGCCGACCGGCTGGAGGCCATGGCCGAGGGGGAGTGACGGAGAGGCTTTGGCCATTTCGAGATGTCCGGACCGGATGAAACGGTGGCCGGAATCTGCCGTGACCCGTGGCTATTCCCAAGAGAAGATTGTGCGCGATTTGCAGTTTGACGGGGATTGCCCCTCCTCAAACAGCACCACGCGATCTATCGCCTTCAATTGAGATTGGGTGAATGGCGTTGGCGAGGTGAAATAGGCAGCGCCGTGCGAGCCGTTCCAGATCGCGATCTGATACCCGCCTTCCGCTCTTTTTTGGGCAAATCTTGCGGGACTGTCGGCTGAGCGGCTTTTAACGATCCGGCCTTTGGGGCGACTGGCCCAACCTGTTCCATACACCTCTAACGTGCCGAAAGCCCCTTCCCAGCGAAAACCGCCTCCATGTATGCCGCCTTCCAAAGTCGTGACTTTTTTACCAGGCATCAGGTCGATTATCGGTGAATAACCGCAGAACCGCCCAGGTCCCTCAATTTCGCTGGCGTTCGCCGGAGTGAGGACCAACGAAGCAACCCCTATAACTGCTGCAATCACTATTCTCATGGGGCCTCATCGAGAAATCCGGATGTCCAGTATGGCGGCTTGCAATCCGATAGCGGAAGGTCCGAAAACACCCGATACGGATATTCCCCTACATACCCGCGCCGCCCGCTTTGACAGAGGTCAATGCATAAGGGCGGCACCCGGACGAAGGACGCCGCAAAGCCTTTGACGGGGAATCCTAATGGAGCAACTGGTTTGGAAGACGGGTGGCTGGTTCGCACTCGCTACGCTGGCCTTTCTGGCGGCGCTGGCGGCGGCGGACTTCGGCTTTGCCGTGCATATGGGGATCGTGTGCGCCGCTGCGCTGGCCGTGGCGGTGCTGACGATGCGGCATGCCGATTATGAGGCAATCACGCGCGGGCTGCTGAAGATGCCCGCAAGCCAGGACAAATATGACGACGATCCGATCCGCTGGGGCGTGATCGCGACCGTCTTCTGGGGCCTGGCGGGTTTCTTGGCGGGGCTGTATATCGCGTTGCAACTGGCCTTCCCGGCGCTCAATCTGGGGATCGAATATACCAGCTTCGGGCGGCTGCGGCCGCTGCATACGTCCGCCGTCATCTTCGCCTTCGGCGGCAATGCGCTGATCGCCACCAGCTTCTACGTGGTGCAGCGGACCTGCCGGGCGCGATTGGCTTTTCCGGCGCTCGCGCGATTCGTCTTCTGGGGATACCAGCTTTTCATCGTGCTCGCGGCGACCGGCTATCTGCTGGGCATCACCGAAGGTCGCGAATATGCGGAGCCGGAATGGTATGTCGACCTGTGGCTGACCATCGTCTGGGTCGCCTATCTGGTCGTCTTCGGCGGCACCATCCTGCGCCGCAGCGAGCCGCATATCTATGTGGCGAACTGGTTCTACCTGAGCTTCATCCTGACGATCGCGATGCTGCACATCGTCAACAATCTTTCCATGCCGGTGAGCTGGCTCGGCTCCAAGAGCTACAGCGCGTTCGCCGGCGTGCAGGATGCGCTGACCCAATGGTGGTACGGGCATAATGCGGTCGGTTTCTTCCTGACCGCCGGCTTCCTGGCCATGATGTATTATTTCGTGCCCAAACAGGCGGAACGGCCGGTCTACAGCTACCGCCTGTCGATCATCCACTTCTGGTCGCTGATCTTCCTCTACATCTGGGCGGGTCCGCACCATCTTCATTACACCGCGCTGCCCGACTGGGCGCAGACGCTGGGCATGGTCTTCTCGGTCATGCTGTGGATGCCGAGCTGGGGCGGGATGATCAACGGCCTGATGACGCTGAACGGCGCCTGGGACCGCATCCGCACCGATCCGATCATCCGCATGATGGTGATGGCGCTCGCCTTTTACGGCATGTCGACCTTCGAAGGTCCGATGATGTCGGTGAAGGCGGTCAACAGTCTCAGCCACTATACCGACTGGACCATCGGCCATGTGCATAGTGGTGCGCTGGGCTGGAACGGGCTGATCACTTTCGCCTGCCTCTATTATCTGACGCCAAGATTGTGGAAGCGGGAACGGCTGTACAGCCTTCGCCTGGTGAACTGGCACTTCTGGCTGGCGACCGTGGGCATCGTCCTCTACGCCGCGTCGATGTGGGTCGCGGGCATCATGCAGGGCCTGATGTGGCGCGAATATGGCAGCGACGGTTATCTCGTCTACGCCTTCTCCGAAGTCGTGAGCGCCATGTTCCCCATGTATCTGATCCGGGCGGCCGGGGGCCTCATGTACCTCAGCGGCGCGATCATCATGGCCTGGAACATCGGCAGGACCATCGCGGGCAGCCCGCTGCGCGAGGAAAAGCCGATGAACGACGCCGCCTATGACGCCGCCGCCGACCGGCCGCTCGTCAACCAGCCTGCCTGAGGGAGTAACCGGACATGGAAACCAAGACCAAGGGCAAGTTCTTCGACCATGGCAGGCTGGAACGGAATGTCTCCCTGCTGGGTATCGCGTCTCTCATCGTCGTCGCCATCGGCGGCATAGTGGAGATCGCGCCGCTCTTCTGGATCGACAATACGATCGAGAAGGTGGAGGGCGTGCGTCCCTATACACCGCTGGAGCTGGCGGGTCGGAATATCTACATCCGCGAGGGCTGCTATAATTGTCACAGCCAGATGATCCGTCCTTTCCGGGACGAAACGGAACGCTACGGCCATTACAGCCTCGCCGCCGAGAGCATGTACGACCATCCCTTCCAGTGGGGATCGAAGCGCACCGGGCCGGACCTTGCCCGCGTGGGCGGCAGATATTCGGACGAATGGCATGTCCAGCATCTGAAGGACCCGCGCGCCGTGGTGCCGGAATCGATCATGCCGGGCTATGCCTTCCTGGCCGATCGCGAACTCAAGCTGCCCGACATGCGCAAGGATCTGACTGCCCTCAACGATGTCGGCGTTCCCTATACGAAGGACGACATCGCCAAAGCCAATGACGACCTGAAGGCCCAGGCCGATCCCGACGCCGACGCCAGCGACCTCATCAAACGCTATCCCAAGGCGCAGGCCCGCGATTTCGACGGCGATCCCGCCAAGCTGACCGAGATGGATGCGCTGGTCGCCTATCTCCAGATGCTGGGCACGCTGGTCGATGTGGAGAGCGCGAAACCGCAAGAGGTGGAGAGATGAACTACGACGCCTTGCGGCACTTTGCCGATAGCTGGGGGCTGGTGTTCATGGGGGTGCTCTATGTGATCCTCATCGGCTGGCACTTCCTGCCCCATGGGCGACAGCGCAGCGCGGAAGCCGCGCGCGCCATCTTCGAAGACCAAACGGAGGCCGACCATGGCTGACGAAAAGCGCATCGACCCCGCCACCGGGACGCAGATCAAGCATCATGAATGGGACGGCATCCAGGAACTGGACACGCCGCTGCCGCGCTGGTGGCTCTGGACCTTCTACGCGACGATCCTGTTCGCGATCGGCTACACCATCGCCTATCCGGCCTGGCCGATGATCGACCGGGCGACCGGCGGCATGCTCGGCTGGTCGAGCCGCGGCGCGCTGGACAAGGAACTGGCGGCGCGGGAAAGGCAGATCGCGCCGATCCGGAAGGCCATTGCCGATACGCCGATCACGGCGCTGCCGGGGCACCCCGAACTGATGCAGCAGGCGATCGAAGGCGGCCGGGCGGCCTTCCGCGTCCATTGCGTCCAGTGCCACGGATCGGGCGCGGCGGGGTCCAAGGGTTATCCCAACCTCAATGACGACGACTGGCTGTGGGGCGGCGATCTGGCGACGATCGAAAAGACGATCACCGACGGCATCCGCAACCCGAACCATGATGCCACGCGCCAGTCGCTGATGCCTGCCTTCGGCAAGGATCAGTTGCTGACGGCGGCGCAGGTCGACGATGTGGTGGCGCATGTCCGCACGATCAGCGGGCAGGACCGGCCAAGTGCGGCATCGCGGCGGGGGGACAAGGTCTTTGCCGACAATTGCGCGGTCTGCCATGGCCCCGCGGGCAAGGGGAACCGGGAACTCGGCGCGCCCAACCTGACCGATGCGATCTGGCTCTATGGCGGCGATGCGGGGACGATCCACGAAACCGTCTGGAACAGCCGCCATGGCGTGATGCCGCGCTGGGATGACAAGCTGGACAAGGCGACCATCCGCATGCTGGCAACCTATGTGCACAGTCTGGGCGGTGGCGAAGCCAGTCCCCCGGCCGCAGTGGCGACAGGCCGCTAAGCCATGCTGATGTCCGGCTCCGCCTCGCTCTACGAAAAGCGCAAGGGCGTCTATCCCAAGGCGGTGGACGGCTTCTACCGCCGCCTGAAATGGGCGATCATGGCGGTGACGCTGGCCATTTACTGGGGGACGCCCTGGCTGCGCTGGGACCGGGGGCCTTATGCGCCCGATCAGGCGGTGCTGGTCGATCTCGCCCATCGCCGCTTCTACATGTTCGCGATCGAGATCTGGCCGCAGGAATTCTATTATGTGGCGGGCCTGCTCATCATGGCGGGGATCGGACTGTTCCTCGTCACCTCGGCGGTGGGGCGGGCCTGGTGCGGCTATGCCTGTCCGCAAACCGTGTGGACGGACCTCTACCAGCATGTCGAGCGCTTCATCGATGGCGACCGCAACGCACAGTTGAAACTCGCCAAGGCGCCCTGGAGTGCGGCCAAGATCGCCCGGCGTTTCGTCAAATGGTCGATCTGGCTGGGGATCGCATTCATAACCGGCGGCGCATGGATATTCTATTTCGCGGACGCGCCGACATTGCAGCAGCAGTTCTGGACCGGGACCGCCGCACCCGTCGCCTATGCGACGACCTTCGTGCTGACCGCGACGACCTTCGTGCTGGGTGGGTTCATGCGCGAACAGGTCTGCATCTACATGTGCCCCTGGCCGCGCATCCAGACGGCGATGCTGGATGAAAAGTCGCTGGTCGTCACCTACAAGAACTGGCGCGGGGAGAAGCGCGGCAGCCTGAAGAAGGCTGAGGCACATCCCGCCGAATATGGCGACTGCATCGACTGCAACCAGTGCGTCGCGGTCTGTCCGACCGGCATCGACATTCGCGAAGGGCCGCAGATCGGCTGCATCACCTGCGCGCTCTGCATCGACGCCTGCGACAAGGTGATGGCGCAGGTCGGGCGGCCCCGCGGCCTGATCGACTATTGCACCCAGGACGATGCCGAGGCGGAGCAGAAGGGCGCGCCGCCGCGCCCGGTGCTGAAGACCTTGCTACGGCCCCGCACCATCGCCTATTTCGCGGTCTGGGTGGGGATCGGCGCGGCCATGCTGTTCGCGCTGGGCGCGCGCGAACGGCTGGAGATCAGCGCGCAGCAGGATCGCAATCCGATCTTCGTGCGCCTGTCCGACGGCGCGATCCGCAACGCCTATACGGTCAAGCTGCGTAATATGGAGGCGCGGCCCCGGGCGATGGAGGTTGGCCTTATCGACCTGCCCGGCGGGAGGATGTGGACCGATACGGGATCGCGCGAAACCGCGACGACGACGGTGCGGACCACCGTGCCCGCCGACAGCGTGGCGAAGCTGCGCGTCTTCCTGATGCTGCCGCCCGGCGGCCCGGCCCGGACGGATTTCCATTTCACCCTGCGCGCCCTGGACCGCGAGGGTGGCCACGTCAGCGAACCCGCCCGTTTCGAAAGGCCCTGAACCATGACTTCAGTCCCCAAGCCCATACGCCGTTTCACCGGCTGGCACATGACGGCGATACTGGTTGCTTTTTTCGCGGTGGTCATTGCCGTCAACATGCTGATGGCGACCATTGCCGTCCGCTCCTTCGGTGGCACGGTGGTCGAGAACAGCTATGTCGCCAGCCAGAAGTTCAACGGCTGGCTGGCGGAGGCGCGGGCGCAGCAGAAGCTGGGCTGGCGGGATGAGGTGACGCTGGATGCCGCGCGCCATGTGCGGATGAAGCTGAACGTGACCGGCGCGGACATGAGCGCGCTGGCGCAGCATCCGCTGGGACGGGCGGCGGACATCGCCCTGCGCTTCCATGAAATCGAGCCGGGCCTTTACAGGAGCGACCGTGTCCTGCCTGCGGGGCGGTGGCAGGTCCGTTTCGACGTCCGCCATGGCGGCGGCGAAGAACATCTGCTGCGGGAGGTCGACTGATGGCCAGCCAAGCCCTGCTCGTTGAAGAAACACCCATAGAGACGAAGGAAAGCCTGTTCGCCGTTCCGGGCATCCATTGCGCGGGGTGCCTGTCCAAGATCGAAAACGGCCTGCCGCTGACGCCCGGCATCCAGTCCGCGCGGGTCAATATGGGCGCGAAGCGGGTCGCGATCCGCCACGATCCCGCGCTGACGCCGCCCGAGTTGAAGGCCGCCATCATCGCGCTCGGCTTCGAGGCGGAGCCGCTGGCAGACCCCGGCATCGACGTCGCGGCGGCGGAGAACCGGATGCTGGTCCGGGCGCTCGCCGTGGCGGGCTTTGCGGCGATGAACATCATGCTGTTGTCGGTGTCGATCTGGTCCGGCGCGGAGGGGCCGACGCGGACCATGTTCCACTGGCTTTCCGCCCTGATCGCGCTGCCGACGGTCGCCTATGCGGGCCAGCCCTTCTTCCGGTCCGCCTGGGCGGCGCTGCGGCAGGGACGGACCAATATGGACGTGCCGATCAGCATCGGCGTGCTGCTGACGACGGGGATGAGCCTGTTCGAAACCGTCACGGGCGGCGAACATGCCTGGTTCGACGGGGCGGTGATGCTGCTCTTCTTCCTGCTCGCCGGGCGCTGCCTCGACAGCATGATGCGCGGGCGGGCGCGGGCCGGGGTGGCGGCGCTGCTGAAGCAGACCGCGCCGGGCGCGCTGGTGCTGGACCGGGATGGGTGCAGCCGGTGGACCGCCGCCGACGCCCTGCGTCCGGGCATGACCATGCTGGTCGCGGCGGGCGAGCGGCTGGCGGCGGACGGGCGGATCGTGGCGGGGGAAAGCGGTCTCGACATCGCTTTCCTCACCGGGGAAAGCGCGCCGGTGCGGGTGCAGCCCGGCGATAGGGTGCAGGCAGGGGCGCTCAATGTCGACGGGCCGATCACCGTGGAGGTGACGGCGGCGGGCGCCGACACCGTCATCGCCGACATCGCCCGGCTGATGGAGGAGGCGGGGCAGGGCAAGTCGCGCTATGTCCGGCTGGCGGACCGGGCGGCGCGTTACTATGCGCCCTGCGTCCATCTGCTGGCGGCCTTGTCCTTCGCGGGTTGGATGATCGCGGGGGCCGGGGTGCATCAGGCGCTGCTGATCGCGGTTGCCGTGCTGCTGATCACCTGTCCCTGCGCCTTGGGGCTGGCGGTGCCGGCGGCGCAGATCGTCGCCTGCGGCGCGTTGATGCGGCGGGGGGTGCTGGTCAAGGACGGATCGGCGCTGGAGCGGTTGTCCGAAATCAGCGAGGCGGTGTTCGACAAGACCGGCACTTTGACCCTCGGCCGTCCGGTGCCGCAGGGCTTGCGCCGCCTGTGGCGCGAGGACCGCGCGATCCTGCTTGGTCTCTCGCGTGCTTCGCGCCATCCGTTGAGTGTCGCGTTGCGCCAGGCGCTGGAAGCGAGGGGCGTGACGCCCGCGCCGCTCGACGCCCTTCGCGAATTGCCGGGCGAAGGGGTGTTCGCCGACTATCAGGGCGAGGCCGTATCGCTTGCCCGCCCGCGCAGCCTGATCAACCTGTTCGGTCTGGCGAGCGAATATCGGCGCGGCGAACAGGCGACCTTGCTCGCCTTCACCGATGCCTTGCGGCCCGATGCGGTCGAGACCATCGACGTGCTGCGCGGCATGGGCATCAAGACGCTGATCGCGAGCGGCGACCGGCCCGATGCGTTGGAGGAGATCGCCCGGATGACCGGGACCACCGCCATCGGCCATTTGCGCCCGGCGGACAAGCTGGCGCTGATCGGACGGTTGAAGGGCAAGGGCGAAAAGGTGCTGATGGTCGGCGACGGGTTGAATGACGGCCCGGCGCTGGCGGCGGGCCATGCCAGCATGGCCCCCGCCTCCGCCAGCGACGCGAGCCAGTTGACGGCGGATGCGGTGTTCCTGGGCGACCGGCTGGCGCCCGTGGCCGTCACGGTCCATGTGGCGCGGCGGACGGTCGCGGTGGTGAAGCAGAATTTCGCGCTGGCGATCGGCTATAATGTGCTGGCGGTGCCGCTGGCCATAGCGGGCAAGGTGACGCCGTTGGTGGCGGCGGTGGCCATGTCGACCAGTTCGCTGATCGTCATCGCCAATGCGCTGCGTTTGAAGGGAGCCGCGAAATGACCGGTCTCAGCCTGTTGATCCCGATCGCGCTCGGCCTGGGGCTGCTGGGGCTGGCGGCCTTTTTCTGGGCGCTGCGCGACGGGCAGTTCGACGATAGCGAAGGCGCGGCGGCGCGCATCCTGATCGAGGACGAGTGAATCGCCTTTGCTCGCGTGCCTGTTTCGTCCTAATTTCCGGCCATGACCGAACCCGTGCTCCATGGCTATTTCCGTTCCACCGCATCCTATCGGGTGCGGATCGCCTTGAACCTGAAGGGCGTCGCCTATGCCGATGCCTTCCATCATCTGCTCAAGGGCGAGCAGCGGGCACCGGACTATCTGATGCTCAATCCGCAAGGCTTTGTGCCCACGCTGGAAGTGGATGGGACGGTCCTGACGCAGAGCCTCGCCATTTGCGAATATCTGGATGAGACGATTGCCGGGCACAAGCTGTTGCCCGACGATCCGTTGCGCCGGGCCGGGGTGCGGGCGGCTGCGCTGCTCATCGCCTGCGACATCCACCCGATCCAGAATCTGAAGGTGCTCCAACGGCTGCGTGGCCTTGGCCTGAACAAAGAACAGGTGACGGACTGGGCAAGGCAGGTGATCGACGAGGGGCTGGAGGCTTTCGACCGGCTGATCGCGGGGGAGGAGGGGCCTTATTGCTTCGGCGATCAGGTGACGCTGGCCGACATCTTTCTGGTGCCGCAACTGGGGAATGCACGGCGCTTCGGGGTCGAATTGCGCTGGCCGCGCCTGCTGGCGGTGGAACAGGCGTGCCTGGCGCTCGATGCGTTCAGCCGCGCCGCGCCGCAGAACCAGCCGGACGCGGAATGATGTGTCGTGTCAGGCGGGTTCCAGCCGTTTCTGGATGATGCCGGACGCGGCCTTGGGATTGACCTCCGCGAAATGATCGAATGCGGCCTCGAAATGCGCCATGCCCTGGCTCAGCGACCGCAGTTCCGCCTCCAGCCCATGGAGTTCCGCGCCGGGCAGCAGCATCTCGATCACGTCCCAACGCGACCAGCCGTCCCGCGGTGCAATGCCCAGCAACTGGCCTCGCTTGGCCGCCAGCGATGAGGTGATCCGCGACGTAGCGCTGCCCGGTGCCATGATGGAGACCTGTGCAAAGGGCTCCAGCAGATAGGGCGTGCCGCCGGCGAGTGCCTCCGCCATGGCGAGGCGCCCGGCCAGCCGGAACGCCAGTTCGGAACTGTCGACACTGTGGAAGGATCCGTCGACCAACGTGACCGCCACGTCGACGACGGGAAAACCCAGCGGCCCCTTCATCATCGCATCGCGAACGCCTAGCTCGACGGCGGGTATCCACTGCTTGGGAATGGCGCCGCCGGTGATCCGTTCGCCGAACTGGAAGCCCTGGTCGCGATCCAGCGGGCGAACCTCCAGCACGACATCGCCAAATTGTCCATGGCCGCCCGACTGCTTCTTGTGCCGCCCGCGCTGGGTAACGGCCTTGCGGATCGTCTCCCGATAGGCGGTGGCGGGCGGGCGGGTGGAGATGTCGACGCCATAGCGCCGCTTCAGCCGGTCGAGCGCCATGGCCAGATGCTCGTCGGTCACGCCGCGGATCAGCATGTCCTGGCTCCATTCGTCGGGCGACCAGTCGAGCCCCGCATCCTCCTCGACCAGCTTGCCGACGGCCGAGGACAGCAGGACCTCGTCCTTGTGGTCCCGGACCGACAAGGTGAGCGCACAATTGAGCGTGGCCTTTTCCCAGGGTCGAGCGGCGGCGGTCCGCTTGCCCGTGATGCTCAGCCGATCCCCCGCACGCACGCCATCCAGCTTGGCGACGCCGACCACATCGCCTCGTTCGATCGCCTTGAGCTTGGTGGCCGAAAGGCCCTGCAAGGCGAAGAGGGCGCCCGCGCGCAACAACCGGCCTTCGCCGTCCGTCAGCTCTGCGGCCTCGGCGGCGGGCCCGCCGAACAGGCGCAGCAGGGCCAGGCGGCCGACCGTGCTGCCGTTCATGATCTTGAAGACCTGTGCGGTTCCTTCGTCGATGCCCAGCCTTTTGGCGGTCTCCTCCATGGCGGGTGTATCGTGGCGCAACATCTTGAGCAGCCGCCGCACGCCAAAGCCGTTGAGCGCGGAACCGAAGAGGAGGGGGATTGCCTGCCCCGCCGCCATCTCCCTGGTAAGATCGCCGAAGACGAGGTCGAGATCGGGGATTTCGTCGCTCAACAACTGTTCCAGCAGGATGTCGTCGTGATCCGCGAGCTGTTCCAGCATGTGGAAGCGTGCCGACGCTTCGATCGCCTGGATGCTGGCGGGCATGGCGATGCGTTCCGACGGCTGGCCGGGGCGATAATGATAGGCCCGCTCCAGCGCCAGATCGACGAAGCCGTCAATCTGCTCGCCCGACCGGATCGGAATCTGCCGGGCGACGAAGGCCGCATCGCCCATCGGTTGCAGGGCTTCCAGCAGTTCCTCGATGGTGCCGCGTGCCTGATCGATCTTGTTGACGAACACCGCATGGGGCACGCCCAGCGCCTCGAGTTGACGCAGCACCGGTTCGACCTGCGGTGCCCGCGCCGGGTCGGGATCGATCACGACCAGCGCAAGATCGGCCGTGGCCAGTGCCAACCTGCCGTCGGCGGCAAAGCCGGGCGATCCGGGAATGTCGAGCAGGACGTAATTGTCGTCCATCCAGTGGAACCGCATCAGGTTCAATTCGGTGGAACCGCCGCGCGCCCGCGCTTCGGGGGTGGCATCGCCGATGCTGTTACCCTGCCTGACTGCGCCCAATCGGGGGATGGCGCCCGCCGCGAAGAGAATGGCTTCCGCCAGACTTGTCTTGCCTGCGCCTGCCGGTCCGACAAGCGCAATGAGTTTCGAGCCGCTGCCGCTGTCCTTCATGTCCCTCTCCTTGCTCTCTTGGGTCACGCGGGAGGTCGTGTGCCGGAGTCGCGAGGATCGTCCCAAGCGCGCGGCAAAGCAAGGGGGCGAAGATGGACCGCCCCTGAGGTCCGGATGAGGCGAGCGAATGAAGGAGGCCGTCCGCCCGAACGTCAAAGTTCGGCCAGGCTCTTGGCCAGATCGATCTGCTTGAAGGGTTTGGTCAACCGCGGCTGTTCCGCTGAAATGCCGGCGTTTTCCGCGTAGCCCGAAATCAGCAAGGCGCGGATTTCCGGCTTCAACCGTCTGGCCTGCTGGATCAGGTCGATTCCGGTCGTGCCGGGCATCAGATGGTCGGTGACAAGCACGTCGACGCCCGGATCATCCTGCATGATCGACAAAGCCCGTTCGGCCGAATTGGCTTCCAGCACATCATAGCCCAATTCCCGCAGCATATGGACGGTACTGGCGCGCACCAGATCCTCGTCATCGACCACCAGCACCGTGCCATGGTCCAGCTTGACGGCGATCGGTTCGGGCGCGGGGGAATCCTTTTCCACCTCGGCCTCGCTGGTCGGCAACAGCAGGCTGATCGTCGTGCCCGCTCCAACGGCGCTTTCGATCGTCAGCCCGCCGCCAAGCTGGGCCACGAGCCCATGGACCATCGACAAGCCGAGACCGGTTCCCTGACCGACGCCTTTGGTCGTGAAAAAGGGTTCGATGGCCTTTTTGACAATATCCTCATCCATGCCGATGCCGCTGTCCTTGACGGACAGCTTGATATAAGGACCCGGGCGTAAACGCAGGTCATCGTCCGCGCCGACGATCTCGCGACTGACGGCGATCCTCAGTGTTCCTCCGTCCGGCATGGCGTCGCGCGCATTGACCGCCAGGTTCAACAGGGCCATTTCGATCTGGTTGGCGTCGGCCCTGGCCGCAGGCAGATCGTCCGCGATCGACAGTTCGACCTGAACGCGCGGGCCGGATGTGCTGACGATCAGGTCCTTGATGTCCCGCACCAGATTGCCGATGTTGATGGCGGTGGGTTGCAACGGCTGCCGCCGCGCAAAGGCGAGCAGCCTTTGCACCAGCATCTTGGCCCTGTCGGCGGATTGCAGGGCGCCCTCGATCAGGCGCCGCTCCCGGTCGGTGCCCAGGCCGCGGCGGTGGAGAAGATCGAGGCTGCCGACGATCGGCGTCAGCAGATTGTTGAAATCATGGGCTACGCCGCCCGTCAACTGGCCCATCGACTCCAGCTTCTGCGACTGACGCAAGGCTTCTTGCGCCATTTCCAGTTCTTTCGACCGTTGCTGCACCCGTTCTTCCAGGGTCTCGTTGAGTGTCCTGAGCCCTTCCTCGCTCTGACGCAGCGCCGCCTCCATACGCCGCCTTTCCGTCATGTCGTTGAACAGGACCGCCACCAGAGGCTCGGGGGTGTTGCCCACGCGAAAGGCATAGACGTCGTACCAATATCCGCCCAGCGCCTCGGCTCCGTCCTCGAAGCGGACGCTTTCGCCCGTCCGCGCGACCTGGCCGTACATGTCGAACCAATGTTGTTCATGCTCCGGCACCAGCGACCGCATGGTCTTGCCCACGGCGTCGGTCAGTCCCGTCTGGCGCGAAAAGGCCGGGTTGGTTTCGATGAAACGATAATCGATCGGCTTTCCTGCCGCGTCGAAGATCATCTCGATGATGCAGAAGCCGGCATCGATCGAATTGAACAGCGACCGATATTTCTCGGCACCGCGATGCAGTTCCTCCAGCCGCGCCCGCGCCTCATATTGGCGGCGCCTGCCGCGCAGCGCCGATCGGGCCAGGCTGATCAAGGTGGTGGGATGAAAGGGGCGCTCCAGGAAATTGACGTTGCCCAGCATGTCCAGATAGCGGCTGGCCGCAGGGTTGCGCTCCAGCCCGCCGCCCCGATGCGTGAGCAGGATGAAGGGGAAATCCGACCATTCCGGCTGGTTCTGCAACCAGTGGGAGAGCGGGTGCAGGTCGCGATTCTGCAACGCCTCTTCGGTGACGAGCGCAAAACCGGCGCCATGATCGATACCCTCCAGCAGCCTATGCAGGCTATCGCAAATCTGCGATCGCAACCCTGCCTCGGCCAGCATCGACGCCGCAATTTCGGCGTCGCGGCCGACGGGTGCAAGAATGAGCGCCCTTTCAGAGAGATGCGGTATCACGCCTCGTCTTCGAGCAGCGCGGGCGCGCTTCCCATGAAGTTCGGCACGCCGCGCAGCACGCCCTGGAAACCGACCAGAGGCTCGCCCAGACGGATGCCATATTCGCCGATGCGGAATTCGCGAATAGTGTCTTCATGCGACCCGGTGCGCTTCTTGATGACGGACATGGCGCGCCGTACCCGGCCCAGCGCCTCGAAATAGCGCAACAGGATGACCGTGTCGGCAAGATAGGTCACGTCGACCGGAGACTTCATGTCGCCCACCAGGCCATGTTGCGCGACCGTCAGGAAGGTCGTGGCACCCTGGCGATTCAGATATTGAAGCAATTCATGCATGTGGAGGACCAGGGCATTTTCCTCCGGCATGGCCGACTGATAGCCGTTCAGGCTATCGATGATGACGGTTCGCACCCCATGGCGTTCCACGCAATGGCGCACCCGTTGGGAGAATTCCCCAGGCGACAATTCGGCGGCATCCACCTGTTCTACGGTCAGGCTCCCGCCGTCCGTCATGGCTTGCATGTCGATGCCCAGGCCCTTTGCCCGATTGAAGAGCAGGCCGATCTCCTCATCGAACACGAACATGGCCGCTTTCTCGCCGCGCGCGACCGCTGCCGACGCGAAGATCAGGGTGAGCAGGGATTTGCCGGTGCCGGCCGGTCCCAGCACGAGGACGCTGGAGCCCCTGTCGATGCCGCCGCCCAGCAGGGCGTCGAGTTCGTCGGAGTCACTTTTCAGGATGTCGCGGACAAAACTGGACTTATGTTCGGCGGACACCAGCCGGGGGAACACGCGCACGCCGCCGCGTCCGATCACGAAATCGTGAAAGCCCCCACGGACGCTGCGTCCGCGATATTTGATGACGCGCAACCGTCGCCGTTCCGGTCCGTAGCCGGGCGACAGTTCCTCCAGCCGGATCACGCCATGGGCGACGCTGTGCACGGTCTTGTCCGCGACATCCGCGGTCAGGTCGTCCAGCATCAGCACCGTTGCCTTCTGCGTGGCGAAGAAATGCTTGAGCGCCAGGATCTGGCGACGATAACGCAGCGAGCTTTGCGCGAGGAGGCGGATTTCCGACAGGCTGTCCAACACCACCCGGTCCGGTTTCACCCGGTCGAACGCATCGAAGATCCGGCGCGTGGTTTCGCCCAATTCGAGATCGGATGAATAAAGCAGGCTCTGCTGTTGCTGTTCGTCCAGCAGGCTTTCGGGCGGCACCAGTTCGTACAGATCGATCCCCGCCAATGTCCAGCCATGCGATTGCGCGCTCTCGCGCATTTCGTCCTCGGTCTCCGACAGGGTGATGTAAAGGCACCGCTCGCCCTGTGCGGCGCCCTCGATCAGAAACTGCGTCGCGATGGTCGTCTTGCCGGTGCCCGGACTGCCTTCCAGCAGAAAAACGCGGCCCCGCGTGAACCCTCCGGAAAGAATGTCGTCAAGGCCATCTACCCCCGCAAGCGCTTGGTCGGTCGAATAGGTCGGCACGTCATTCTCCTTTCAGAGCAGGCGCATCGGCGAATAGCATGGGGTTGGGCAGGGCCCAATAAAGGCTGGATTGATTTCGATTAACTTATCAGGGGTCATGCGGCGAACCCGAAAGTGAAAACTCCCGAAAGTGAAAACTGATGCGTCACGATCGCTAACTTTCCAGTTCCCTTCCATCGAGCTGCCGCCGGGCATCCGATGCGGCGCGCAGCAATGCTCTTGCCGTTTGTTCAGCGGCTCCCGGCGTCAGGCTCACCGCGACGCCGTCCGGGCCGTCCAGCATCACTTGTCCTTCTTCGGCATAGGCTTCACCTGCCTGATCGAATACGCCGTCCCGGGGCATGGATTCTCCTTTGTTCCTCCAGCTGCAAAGGACGCGCAACCGGTGCGCACGGTTCCCTCACCCTTCGATGAACAGGTAGGAGGGATCATAGTCGCTGAGGCGGCGCAGCGCGGAAAGGTCGGAGATGGTGACGCGGTTCCGCTGGACCTGCATCAGATTTCTCTCGCGCAATTCCCGCAGCATCCGGTTGATATGTACCGATGTCATGCCGCAGGCCTCCCCCAGATCCGCCTGGGTGAGGGGGAAGGCGAAATGCTGCCCGTCGCTCAGTCCGACGGCCCGCAGCTTCGCTTCGATCTCGCAGAAAAAATGCGCCACCCGGGCGACCGCGTCCAGGCGACCGAGACGGAAAATCCATTCCCGGTGCATGGCGGCGTCCAGCAAAGTGCTGAACCAGAGCAGCTTGGTCAGGTTGGGCCGTTCGATCAGCAACCGATCCAGCCTTTCATGGGGAACCAGCGCGATCTTGCATGCGCCCAGCGTCGCCACATCATGGTCCAGCCGGCCCAGGGGATAGCCGTGGAGATCGACGAAGTCCCCCGGGACATGCACGGCGACGAGCTGACGAAGGCCGTTCCGATCGTCCATATAACGGCAGATGAAGCCCTCCATGAGATAGGTGCTCATCCTGATCGGTTGGCGGGCATGGGCGATGAGCTGGCGGGCGCGCGTCTTTTGCACATCCCAGACGCTGTCTTCGAGCGCGGCAAGATCCGACGCGGACAATTGTTCGCGGCGACGATTGCGAAGGAAATCGGCAAAGATCATCGACTGCTGCTCCGGGTGCGGGACATCCGGTTTATCAGCCGGGTTACACCACGACCAGCGCGTTATGCGAGGTCACGACCGATGGGAAATCAGGGGCATGGCGGGGAGGTTCCCTGACACCAGCATCCCGATGTCCGCCGTTTTCGTCCTCTGTCGACCGCAATAGGGAGAGGGTTGTATCGGACTCCGGCAGCCAACCCTTCGGATGCGGTCGGTGCCACCGCATCTCCTATCGTCTTAAGCCGCCAACCCTCGCATCCGCAGCAGCGCGTCGACCTCCGGCGCGCGCCCGGCAAAGGCCTGGAAATTTTCCGAAGCGGGACGACTGGCGCCCGCGGCAAGGATTTCGCGACGGAAAGCCGTCGCGCCACCACCGGGAATATCGCCATGGGCGAAAATCTCGAACGCGTCGGCAGAAAGCAGTTCGGCCCAGAGATAGGAATAATAGCCCGCTGCATAGCCGCCTGCGAAAATATGGCTGAAGGCATGCGCAAAGCGGTTCCATGCCGGCGGATGCACCACGGCGACCGCGGCGCGGACCTGGTCCAGCATGGCATTGACCTGCGCGCCCTTCGCCGGATCATAGTCGCGGTGGAGCAGCAGGTCGAAGGTCGCGAATTCGATCTGGCGCAGGATCGCAAGCCCCGCCTGAAACTGGCGCGCGGCGAGCAACCTGTCGAACATCGCTTCCGGTAGCGGCTCGCCCGTGTCGACACGGCCCGACAGGCCGATCAGCGTGTCCTTGTCCCAGGCGAAATTCTCCATGAACTGGCTGGGCAGTTCCACTGCATCCCATTCGACGCCGCTGATGCCGCCAATGGAGGGCAGGTCCACCTCGGTCAGCAGATGATGCAGCACATGGCCGAATTCGTGGAATAGCGTCACCACGTCATTATGCGTGACCAGCGAGGGATGGTCGCCCGCAGGCGGTGCGAAGTTGGTGGTGAGATAGGCGATGGGCCGGTGGAAACGGTCGGCATCGCGGAAGCGGGAACGGCATACGTCCATCCAGGCGCCGCCACGCTTGCCCGCGCGGGCGTAGAGGTCGAGATAGACGCCGGCGACCACCTCCCCGCTGGCATCCCGCACATCGTAGAACAGCACGTCCGGGTGCCATGTCGAAACCCCCTCGCGCTTTGCCAGCCGAACGCCGAACAGCCGTTCGATCAGCGCCTCCGTTCCCGCCAGCACACGCGGCAGGGGGAAATAGGCCTTGAACGCTTCCTGATCGACGCCATGCAGGGTACGGCGCATGGCTTCGGCCACATAGGAGAGGTCCCAGGGCTGGAGGTCGGCCAGGTCCAGATGTTCCGTGGCGAAGGTTCGCGCTTCCTCCAGCTCGCGTTCGCCCACCGGCCTGGCGCGACGGGCCAGGTCGGCAAGGAAGGCCAGCGCCTCGTCGGCATCGGCCGCCATCTTGGTTTCCAGCGAATGCGCAGCGGAGTCGGCAAAGCCCAATATTCGCGCAGCCTCATGCCGCAGCGCCAGGATCGCGTCGATCCGATCGCTATTGTCATGGCTCCTGTCGTCCGCCTGATCGGACGCGCGCGTGTTATAGGCGCGATATACGCGCTCCCGCAGCTTGCGGTCCTTCGCATGCAGCAGGATCGCCAGCACGCTCGGTTGGCGCAGGGTGATGAGCCATCCGGTCAATCCCTTTTCCCGTGCATAAGCGGCCAGGATCGCCTTGTCGCTGTCGGGCACCCCGGCGAGCGCTGTTTCATCGGTGACATGCTCGCTCCACGCCTCGGTCGCGTCGAGCACGGCATTGCCGAACCTGGTGCTGAGGTCGCTCAAGGCCACACCGATGTCGAGGAAACGCTGCCGCGCCTCCCCCTCCAGCGCGACGCCTGCCAGGCGGAAACCGCGCAGGGCGAGATCGACCGCGCGCTTTCGGGCGACAGGCAGATTGACGAAATCCGGCCGGGCGGCGACGCGGGCGACGGCATCATGATGGGCGCGGTTCTGGCCCGCTTCCATGAGATAGGCGGTCATCAGCGCCTGGGCGGCCGCATGGGCCTCGCGCAATTCCGGTGTATCGGCGACGGAGGCGAGATGTCCCACCGGCGACCATGTACGCGACAGCAGGAAATCGGCGCGCTCGGCCGTCAGGATCACCGTGTCGAAATCATCCGTGCCGCCGGCCGTGATCTGAGCGACGGCTGCCCGGTGGGCGGCGATCGCCTCCTCCATGGCGGGGACGACATGGGATGGCTGGATGGCCGCGAAATCGGGCAGGTCGCGATCGGCAAGAAGGGGATTGCTGGTCATGGTCACTCATGGTCTGAATCTACCCTCTAATTGGGTCATCCGGCCCGCCTCTTCAAGCTTTGATGAGGAGATGCCGCCGCCTTGCGCACAGGTGGGCATCGGAAGGCGCCAGCCAGTGCTCTTTGCAGGCCTTGGGGGCTGAAGGCCGATCGCCCTCAAGCGAGGGTGAGGTAGATCTCCGCCTCTATCACCCAGTTCGATCCTGTCCGGCGCCATTTGGCGGTGTAGCTGCCGGAGGCGAGGAAAGCGCCGGAATCGGCGGCAACCCCTTCCCAGCGGCCATGTTCCAGTGCGATGGGTTCGACGGGCGAGGCCAATATGGTTTCCGGCGTGCGGGTATAGATGGTCCGGTCCGCCGCTGCGAATTCCCGTTTCCAGACCGCCAGTTGCGCCTTTTGCCCGGCGATCACCGCACTGTCCGTGCCGGTGACCATAATGGCGTCGGGCGCAAGGATCGGCCCGATCGCGCGCAGGTCCGCTTCCGCCAGGGCGCGGTTGAAATCCGCGCGGCGCAGTCGAACGGCAAGGTCGGCGGAGGAGGTCATGGATCGGCTTTCAGGCTGAATCGGGACACCCGCCCTAGCGCAGCCCGGCGAACATCGCCACCATCGGCAGAGAGCTAGCTGTTCGTCCAGCCCCCGCCCAGCGCCTTGAACAGATCGACCTGCGCGAAGGCCACGGCGCGATTGGCTGTCGCCAGGTCGCTCTCCGCCGCGGCCAGGGTGCGTTGCGCATCCAGCACCGTCAGGAAGTCGATCTGTCCCTCGCGCTGCCGGGCAAGGCTGATGCGTGCCGCCCGGTCGGCGGCCTCGCGCGCGGCCTTCAGCGTATCGCGGCGCTCCAGCGCATGGGCATAGACCGACAGCGCCGTTTCGGTTTCTTCCAGGGCGCGCAGGACCGTTCCATCGAAGCTCGCGAGCGAACCGTCGGCGTCGGCCCTGGCAGCGGCTATGCGGGCGCGGTTGGCCTCCTGGTTGGGAAAGGCCCAATTGATGAGCGGCCCCAGCAGCCAGCGGAAAGGGCCGCCACCGAAAATATCGCCGCCGCCGACCGCCGTCGTGCCGATCGATCCGCCCAGGGTGATGCGCGGATAAAGGTCCGCCGTCGCCACGCCGATCCGTGCCGTATCGGCCGCCAGACGCTGCTCGGCTGCGCGTACGTCCGGACGGCGAGCCAGCAGCGCGCGACCATCGCCCACCGGGATAGGTTGGTTGAGATCGGGCGTCCGCTCCTGTTCACGGATGGTCGCGGGCAGGTCCTGCGGCGCGCGGCCGGTCAGCGTCGCCAGCCGGAAGAGCGCGCTGTCCCGGTCCGCGGTCAGGCTGGGGATTTGCGCGGCCTGCTGATCGCGCAGCGCCGTCACCCGGATCACGTCCAGCCGGTCGGACCGGCCGACCTCGAACCGGGCATTGGTGATGCGGATGCTTTTGTCGAGCAGCGCTACGGTCTGCCGCGCCACGGCGATCCGCTCTGCCGAACTGGTGGCGTCGACATAGGCGCGCACCGTGTCCGCGACCACCGCCACGCGCACGGCGTCGGCATCGGCCGACGCGGCGTTGGCGTCGCCCCTAGCTGCTTCGATGCTGCGCTTGACGCGGCCGAACAGGTCGACCTCATAGGCGACGTTCAGCCCCGCATCGACGGTCCAGTTCTCGCGATCGGCACCCGGCAGCGACTGGGCGGCGGAGGCCCGGCCATAGCTGGGCGAACCGCTCAATGTCGTCTGCGGCAGCTTGTCGGAACGGGCGCCGCGCAACTGGGCGCGGGCCTTTTCCAGCCGGGCGACGGCCACGCGGATGTCGCTATTGGCCTTCAGCGCATCCTGCACCAGCCCGTCCAGCACCGGATCGCTGTAGAGGCGCCACCAATGCTCGTCGGCCTGCGCCATGCTGACCGCCGGACTGGCCGCGCCGATAAAGGCCCCGGCAGCAGTGGCCGGAGTGGCTGGAGCCTTATAATCCGGCCCCGCGGCGCACGCGGTCAGGGCTGACGCACCGAGCAGGAGGGGGAGGAGTGTCTTGATCATCATGCCGTTCCTTATTCGGCGGGTTGCAGCGCGGCGGGAGCCTGACCCTTCCCCTTGCGGGAAAAGCGGTCGCCCAATGCGCGGCACACGACATAGAAAGTGGGGGTGAAAAGCAGGCCGAAGGCGGTCACACCGGCCATGCCGAAGAAGACAGCCGTACCCAAAGCCTGCCGCAATTCCGCGCCAGCTCCGCTCGCGATCACCAGAGGCACCGCGCCCAGGATGAAGGCGAAGCTGGTCATCAGGATCGGACGCAACCGGGTCTGCGCGGCCTGCACGGCGGCGTCGACCGGCGACAAGCCCTGTTCTTCCTCGGCCTGCTTGGCGAATTCGACCACGAGTATGGCGTTCTTCGCCGCAAGCGCGATCAGCACGACCAGCCCGATCTGCGTCAGGATATTATTGTCCATGCCCCGCAAATTCACGCCCAGCATGGCCGCGAACAGGCACATCGGCACGATCAGGATGATCGACAGCGGCAGCGTCAGGCTTTCATATTGCGCCGCCAGCACCAGGAAGACGAAGAAGACCGCCATGGCGAAGACGATGCCCGCCGTATTGCCCGCGATCACCTGCTGATACGCCACCCCCGTCCATTCCTTGCCATAACCGGCGGGAAGGGTGGTATCGGCCAGCTTTTCCATGGTCGCCAGCGACTGGCCGGAGCTGTAGCCCGGAGCCGTATCACCGTCGATCTCCACCGCCGGGAGCAGATTGTAGCGCACCACGCGATAGGGCCCGGTCTTGTCCTTGAAGGTCGAGACGGAACCGATCGGCACCATCTGCCCGCTGTTCGACCGGGTCTTCAAGTTGGCGATGTCCGCCACCGTGCCGCGATGGTTCGCGTCAGCCTGAGCGGTGACGCGATAGGTGCGCCCCAGCAGGTTGAAGTCGTTGACGAAGGCGGAACCGAGATACACCTGCATGGCTTCGAACACGCGTTCCGGCGGCACGCCCAGCAGGTCGGCCTTGCGCCGGTCCACATCGGCATAGATACGGGGCGTGCCGACGTCGAACAGGGTGTAGACCATGTTGAGACCAGGCGTCTGGTTCGCCTTGGCGATGAAGTCCTGCGCGACCTTGTTCAGTTCGGCATAGCCATGATCCTCACGATCCTGCACCATCAGGCGATAGCCGCCCGCCGACCCGATGCCCTGGATGAGCGGCGGTGGTATCAGCAGGATGCGCGCCTTGTCGTAACCGGCGACGGCCTTGTTCGCCTGCTCCATGATGCCGGCATAGGTGGCGCCTTCTTGTCGGCGTTCGGCGAAGGTCTTGAACGGGAAGTAGATGGCGGCACTGTTGGGCGCCTGCGTCTGCGAGGGACCATGGAAGCCCGCGAACATCACCGCGCCGCGCAGCCCCTTGATCGGCAATATCTTCGCCGCGACCTCCCGCGTCACCTTGTCGGTGCGCTCCAGCGACGCGCCGGAGGGAAGCTGGACGACCGCGAGGAAATAGCCCTGATCCTGCGCGGGAATGAAGCCGCCCGGCGTCACCCAGAACAGGGCGATGGTGGCGGCGATCAGCCCCGAATAGGTCAGCAGCATCTTCTTCGGCCGGGCGACCAGGAAGCGGGTGAGGCGGGCATAGCCAGCGCTCAGCCGGTCGAAACCGCGATTGAAACGGTCGGCCGCCTGCGTCGCCATCCGGCGCCAGCGTGGCGCGTTGTCCAGATCATGCGCACCATGTTTGGACTTGAGCAACAGCGCCGCCGCAGCCGGAGACAAAGTGAGCGAGAGGATCAGCGAAATGATCGTCGCGGTCGAGATGGTGACGGCGAACTGCTGGTAGAAGGCGCCGGAAATGCCGGTGATGAACAGGGTCGGCACGAACACTGCGCACAGGACGAGGACGATGGCGATCAGCGCCGTGGAAACTTCATCCATGGAGGTTCTGGCTGCCTCCAGCGGCGACATGCCATGTTCGATATTGCGCTCGACATTCTCGACAACGACGATGGCGTCGTCGACGACGATGCCGATGGCAAGGACCATGCCGAAGAGCGACAGGTTGTTGAGCGAATAGCCGAGCCCTGCGAGGATCGCCGCCGTGCCGATCAGCGAAACCGGGATGGCGATGATCGGGATGACGGCCGCGCGCCAGTTCTGGAGGAAGACCAGGATGACCAGGACGACCAGGATCACCGCTTCGAACAGCGTGTGATAGACGGCGTCGATGGACTGGCTGATGAATTCGGTCGGGTTGTAGATGACGCTATATTCCAGCCCCTTGGGGAAGCGCTTGGACAGTTGCTCCATTTCCGCCTTCACCTTCTCCGCCGCGTCGAGCGCGTTGGAGCCGGGGCGCTGCATCGTCGCGATGACGACGGTGGGCTTGTTCGACAGATAGGTGTTGACGCCATAATCCTGCGCGCCCAGCTCGACCCGGGCGACGTCGCCCACGCGCACCTGGCGGCCGTCCGCATCGGTGCGGATGACGATGTCGGAGAACTGCTGCGGTTCGGTCAGGCGGCCCTGCATCTCGACGCCGAGCTGGAAGGCTTCGCCCCCATGCGAACCGGCGTCATATGGCGGCTGGCCGATGGAACCGGCGGACACCTGCACATTCTGGGCGCGCAGGGCCTGCACGATCTCGCCCGCCGTCAGGTTGAGCGCGGCGGCGCGGTCGGGGTCGATCCAGATGCGCATCGCATAGTCGCGTGAGCCGAAAAGCTGCACGTCGCCCACGCCGTCGAGCCTGGCGAGCCGGTCGCGGACCTGCGTCAGCGCATAGTTGGAGATATAGTTGCGGTCGAACGTGCCGTCGGGCGACTGGAGATTGACGACCATCAGGAATTCCGGGGTCGTCTTGCGCGTGACGACGCCCAGCCGCTGCACTTCTTCGGGCAGGCGCGGGACGGCGACGGCGACACGGTTCTGGACCAGCACCTGCGCGGCGTCGAGGTCGGTGCCGACCTTGAAGGTGACGGTGATCGTGACCTTGCCGTCGCCGGTCGACTGACTGCTCTGGTAGAGCATGTCGTCGACGCCGTTGATCTCCTGCTCGATCGGCGCGGCGACGGTGGACGCGACAGTCTCGGCGGAGGCGCCAGGATATTGGGCGGAGACCGTGACCGTGGGCGGCACGATGTCGGGATATTGCGATACGGGCAGACCGACGAAGGCGATGGCGCCGATCACGGTGATGACCACCGCGATCACGGCGGCAAAGATCGGCCGGTCGATGAAGAAACGGGAAAGGCGCATCGGACGAATTCCTCGATGGCGTGAAAAGGGGTTCGCGATCAGGCAGGGGGCGCCAGACCACGGATCAGCTATTTTCTCCCCTCCCCTTCAGGGGAGGGGCTGGGGGTGGGGGCTCGCCGGATGGCACGACCTATGGGCCATGCCCCCACCCCAACCCTTCATCAGAGTTTGTGCCTCTGATGAACCTGAAGGGGAGGAGCTAGAAGTCAGTGCGCGAAGGTTGCCTGCGCGGCGATCGGCGCCGCCGCATCAGCGGGCGCAACCGGGGCCGGGTTTGCCTTGATCGCCGCCGGTCTTGTCGCGACCTTGGCGCCGGGCATAGCCGCCTGGATGTTCGACACGATCACCCGATCACCGGGCGCTAGCCCTGCGCGTATGATGCGCAGCCCGTCGACCACCGGACCCAGCTCCACCGGCTTCGCCGCGACGCTGTCGTCCCGCCCGACCACCAGCACGGTCTTGCGCGCCTGATCGGACTGGATCGCCTCATCCGGAACCAGCAGGGCGTTGACCTTGCCGCCATTGGCCAGCCGCATATTGCCGAACAGCCCCGGCGTCAGGAACATCTCCGGATTGTCGAACAGGGCGCGCACCCGGATCGTGCCCGAACGCGGGTCCAGCCCGTTGTCGGTGAAGTCCAGACGGCCCTTGTGCAGATAATCCGCTTCATCCTGCAACCGCACCTCAACCGCCCCGCCAGCACCCTTGTCGCGCTGCGACTTCAAATACAGCGCCTCGGACGCGTCGAAGTTGAAATAGATGGGATCGAGCTTGTTGACCGTGGTCAGCAATGTCGCGCCCGCCCCTTCGCCCGCGGAGACGAGATTGCCGACATCGACCCGCCGGTCCGAAACGCGCCCTGAAATCGGCGCGCGGACCTGCGTGAACTCCATGTCGAGCGCGCGCTGCCGCTCGCGGGCCTGCGCACCCGCCAGCGCGGCCTGCGCGGCTTGCAGGCGGGACCGCAGGGAGTCGACCTCGCTCGCCGAAACGGCTTCGTCACCGGTCAGGCGCTGGACGCGGCTATAGTCGTTCTGCGCGAGAAGGAGCGCGCTGCGGGCGCTGGCGGTGTTGGCGCGAGCTTCGGCCAGGGCGGCCAGGAAGGGGCGCTGGTCGATCGTGAAGAGCAATTGTCCCGCCTTCACATAGTCGCCGTCCCGGAAGTGGATGGCGGTAACCGAACCGGACACGCGCGGACGGATTTCGACGGTCTGGCTGGGGGCGAACCGGCCGACATAATCGTCCCATTGCGTCACCGCGCGGGACAGGGGGGCGGCGACGCCCACCGTGACCAGCGGCGTGGCGGCGGCCTGCGCCTCGGGCTTGTCGACCAGCTTCCAGGTGACGCCGCCGGCGATGGCGAGCGCGATAGCCGCCAGGGAAACATGGCGCTTTCGCCAGCGGGCAAGGGGCGTTGCCGACTTGGTGTCGACGTCGATGGGGGTATGCATGTTCATGATGTCAGCTCCGCGAAGCTCGGCGATTTCGAAGCGTGCGGCCTTGGTCGCTGGCGCGTGAAACCGAATGAATGAAGATCTAGGCGCGGCGGCCCGCGCTGATGGCGGCCAGCAGGGTTTCAAGCTGGCCTTCGCTGAATCCGGCCCTGAGAAAGGCCTTCAGAAAAGACGGGCGGACGGCATAACCACGATGCCAGGCGTCGACCGCCAGTCGGCGCAGGCTTTCCAGCCGCTTGTTGGCGAGACGGGGATTGGCGCGCTCCCCGAAGATCCAGCTCTTCAGCCGATCCCAGCGATCCGGTGGCCGCAGCGACGACAGTCCGTCGTGGCGTGCGAGCCGGATGATCTGCCATTCGACCGGCGCGAAACCTGCGGTTGCCGTCCTTGCGATGCCAATCGCCCCGCCATCTTCGGCAAGCGTGGCAAGTTGCAGAAATGCCATGGCTGTTCCCCTGTGATTGAGGCAAGATGTGATTGAGGCAAGACCGGGGGATCGGGCCGACATGGTGCCGTCCGCTGCGAGCCATCCCGGCCGAACGTGAAAAAAACCTCTCCGCCGCGCGACCGATCGGCTGCGCGTCAAGCGATAGGATAATGATCAGGCAAGCGACACGCCCTGTTGAGCTGGCCGCCTCAGGTCGTCAATGACGACAGCGTTTTAAAAATGTCCGCATCGGATGACCCCTTCGGTAGAACAGGTCCATTCACTACTGACTGGTATATAATGGGGTGGCGGAAGGCGGTCAAGATATTTTTATACCGATTGGTATTTTTTCGGTATCTATTCCGAAAAAAACCTGATTTCCGTCACTTGCCTGGCCAGACAGCCAGCGTCGTTTCGACGAACTGCTCCAACTGCCCGCGCGACATTCCCGCGCTTGCCTGCACCGCCATGCCCTGCATCACGGTCGACAGATAGGTGGCCAGCGCCTGCGGCGCTATCGTCTCGGGAAAATCCCCCTCGTCGCGCGCGCGTTCCAGCCGGGCCAGAAGCGCGGCGTCCGACGAAGCCCGGCGCGCGATGACCTCGTCCCGGATCGATTCCGCCTGCACCGCACAGGCGACCGTGCTGATGACGCCCAGGCAGCCATGGGGATCGGTCGTACCCGTCTGGATCGCCAGCGACCCGCGCAGCAGCCGCTCGGCAACCCCCTTGGCCGTCGGCGCTTCCAGCGCGGTCGTCATATAGCAGAGCTTGTCGCGCTCATAGAGGTCGAGCGCCTTGCGGAACAGCGATTCCTTGTTGCCGAAACAGGCGTACAGGCTGGGCTTGGTGATACCCATGGCTTCGGTCAGTTCCGCCATGGAAGCGCCTTCATAGCCGCGACGCCAGAAGACGGTGAGCGCGGCGCTCAACGCTTCTTCGGGATCGAACTCCCGCGGGCGGCCCCGCGCTACCTGTGTCTGCGATTCCATACCGAGCGGTATATAGTGAAGCGATGCCCCGACGTCCAGAGCCGCGTTCATGACGAAGGCGGCTTTCATGGGCCACCGCTTTATCCTATCAGCGCATAAGATGCAGACCCGTTTTCTCCAATATTTCCTCGCCCTGGAAAGGGAAGGGCATTTCGCGCGGGCGGCGGCGGCATGTCATGTGTCGCAACCTACGCTGTCGGCGGGCATTTCCGCGCTGGAAGCGCAACTGGGCAAGCGGCTGATCCTGCGCAACCGGCGCTATGCCGGGCTGACCGAGGAGGGACGGGCGATCCTTCCCTGGGCGCGGCAACTGGTGGCGGCGACGGACAATCTGTTGCAGGCGGCGGCGGTCGCCACGGGGCCGTTGCAAGGGGAATTGCGGCTGGGGGCGATCCCCGCGGCCATGCCGGCCATCGGTTTTCTGGTGGAGGCGCTGCTGGAGCGGCATCCGGCGCTGAACATCTCCGTCCGGGCGTTGACTTCGCGCCAGATCGAGCGGGAACTGGCGGCGTTCGAACTGGATGCAGGGCTCACCTACCTGGATTTCGAGCCGCCCTCCCATGCGCTGGCGGTGCCGCTCTATGTCGAGCGCTACATGCTCGTGGCGGCGCGCGGCGTGCTGGATGAAAAGCGGGCGCCGGGCTGGGAGGATGTGGCGCGCCTGCCGCTCTGCCTGCTGCACCAGGGGATGCAGAACCGGCGGATATTGGACGCGCGGCTCGGGGAACGCGAACTGGCGCTGCGTCCGGTCGTGACGGCGGACAGCTATGTCGCGCTGTTCGCCCTGGTGCGACAGGGACGGCTTTGCTCGATCGTGCCGGACAGCCATGCCGTGCTGCTGGACGGGCTGGACTGGGTGCGGACCTTTGCCCTGCCCGAAGCGGATGAAGGCGCCCGGATCGG
Organism: Sphingobium sp. LB126; assembly: GCF_002795205.1. Lineage (NCBI taxonomy): Bacteria > Pseudomonadati > Pseudomonadota > Alphaproteobacteria > Sphingomonadales > Sphingobiaceae > Sphingobium > Sphingobium sp. LB126. The sequence goes on along the minus strand of NZ_NETV01000002.1, from coordinate 717,182 downwards.
CGTGATCGTGTCCGACCGCGCGCCACTCGGCCCGCTGGCGCAAGCCGTGCTCGCCGTCGCGCGGGACATCAGCGGCCGGAAGCGCGATTGACGATTACTCGCCGCCTTCCTCGCCCAGCACGATCGCGTCGATCCGGCGGAGCATGGACAGGAAAGCGTCGACCTCCGCCTTGCTGAAATGGGAAAAGACGCGGCTTTCCATCTCCAGCGCCTTGGGCGCGATCGCGGCATGGAGCGCCTTGCCCTCCGCGGTAAGCGCCAGCAGATGGGAACGTCGGTCCTCCGCATGGGGCAGGCGCTCCAGCAGGCCTCGTTCGGTCAGCGCAATGGCGGCGCGGCTGACCGTCACCTTGTCCATCCGGGTCTGGGCGCAGATCTGCTGCTGGGTGATGCTGCCCTTTTCCGCGACCCAGGCGATGATCCGCCATTCGGGGATGGTGATGCCGAACAGCGTTTCATAGCTTTGCGCGATGCTGTCGCTCAACAGCGCGGTGGTGAAGGACAGCCGATAGGGCAGGAAGCTGTCAAGGCGCAGGGCTTTGGTGACCATGGCCAATAGTAACATTTGATACTTCTTCCGCAAGGCGCTATAGTGGTAACAATTGATACCAAATGGGAGCAGCCGGACGTGGACAAGACGATCGATCCGATGATGGCCGGCTTCGGCAATCATTTCGTGACGGAGGCGGTGGCGGGCGCGCTGCCGCAAGGGCGCAACTCGCCGCAGCATGTGCCCTTCGGCCTCTATGCCGAACAGCTTTCCGGCGCGGCCTTCACCGCGCCGCGCGCGGACAACCGGCGAAGCTGGCTCTACCGGCTGCGTCCGGCCGCCAATCATCCCGCCTATCGACCTTATGAAAGCGACACCCTGCTGCGCAGCGGGCCTTTCGACGAAGTGCCGCCGACGCCCAACCGGCTGCGCTGGGACCCGCTGCCGATGCCGCGGCAGGCGACCGATTTCGTCGACGGATTGGTCAGCTATTGCGGCGCGGGCGATCCGGGCGCGGGAGAGGGGCTGGCGGTGCATCTCTATGCCGTGAACCAGTCCATGGAGCGCCGCGCCTTCTATAATGCCGACGGCGAATTGCTGATCGTGCCGCAGCAGGGCGCGTTGCGGATCGTCACGGAAATGGGGGTGATGACAGTCGCGCCGGAGCAGATCGCCCTCATCCCGCGCGGCGTGCGGTTCAAGGTGGAACTGCCCGATGGAAGTGCGCGGGGCTATGTCTGCGAAAATTACGGCGCCCTGTTCCGCCTGCCCGACCTGGGACCGATCGGCTCCAACGGGCTCGCCAACCCGCGCGATTTCGAAAGTCCGGCCGCCTGGTTCGAGGATGATGACAGCCCCCATGAGATCGTCCAGAAATTCGCCGGGCGGCTATGGGTGACGACCCAGGACCATTCGCCCTTCGACGTCGTGGCCTGGCACGGCAATCTGGCGCCCTGCCGCTATGATCTGCGGCTGTTCAACACGATCAATACGGTCAGTTACGACCATCCCGATCCCTCGATCTTCACCGTGCTCACGTCCCCCAGCGGACGGGCAGGGACGGCCAATTGCGATTTCGTGATCTTTCCGCCGCGCTGGATGGTGGCGGAGGATACATTTCGCCCGCCATGGTTTCACCGCAATGTGATGAGCGAGTTCATGGGCCTGATCCACGGCGTCTATGATGCCAAGGCGGGCGGCTTCGCGCCGGGCGGGGCTTCCCTCCACAATTGCATGTCGGGGCACGGACCGGACAAGGCAAGTTATGAGGGCGCCGTCGGGGCGGAGCTGAAACCGCACAGGATCGCCGATACCATGGCCTTCATGTTCGAAAGCCGCTTCGTCTTCCATCCGACGCGGTTCGCGATGGAAACGCCGCTCGGCCAGCTTGATTATGACGATTGCTGGACGGGCTTTCAGAAGGCGCAATTGCCGAAGGGGGATGAGGCATGACTTTTCCGCAGATGGACGAAACCCATGATCCGGCGCGGTCGAGCTGGGTCGGGGGGGCTGATGGGCATCCCGACTTCCCGGTGCAGAACCTGCCCTATGGGATTTTCGCGCCGTTTGGAGGCGAGGTACGGGCCGGGGTGGCGATCGGTGACTGGATATGGGACCTGAAGGGCGCGGCTAAGGCCGGGCTTCTGCCGGAAAAGGCGGCGGCGGCCCTGGGCGGGAGCACGCTCAATGCCCTGATGGCGCTGCCCGCGCAGGACCGGGCGGCGCTGCGCCGGCGGTTGAGCGATCTGCTGAGCGATGCGACGCAGCGGGCCGTCATCGAACCGCTGCTGCATCGCGCGGCGGACTGCGAAATGCACCTGCCCGCCGCGATCGGCGACTATACCGATTTCTATGTCGGCATCCATCACGCCACCAATATCGGCAAGCTGTTCCGGCCCGACAATCCGCTGCTGCCCAATTATAAATATGTGCCGATCGGCTATCATGGGCGGGCGTCGTCGATCCGGCCTTCGGGCGTGCCGGTGGTGCGGCCGAGCGGTCAGCGCAAGGCGCCGGACGCCGACGCGCCGACGGTCGGGCCAAGCCAGCGGCTGGACTATGAGCTGGAACTGGGCATCTGGATCGGCGCGGGCAATGCGCTGGGCGACACCGTGCCGATCGGCGAGGCTGTGGACCATATTGCGGGCTTCTGTCTGCTCAACGACTGGTCGGCGCGCGATTTCCAGGCGTGGGAATATGTGCCCCTGGGGCCGTTCCTCGCCAAGAATTTCCACTCGACCATCTCCCCCTGGGTGGTGACGGCGGAGGCGATGGCGCCCTTCCGCATCGCCCAGCCCGCCCGGCCGGAGGGCGATCCGCAACCCTTGCCCTATCTCTGGGATGAGGACGATCAGGCACGCGGCGCGCTGTCCGTCGATCTGGAAGTCACCCTGTCCAGCGCGGCGATGCGGGAGAGGGGTCTGGCCCCACTGCGCCTGTCGCACGGCCCGGCGTCCAGCATGTACTGGACCGCGCAGCAGATCGTGACCCACCATGCCTCCAACGGTTGCAACCTCAATCCCGGCGACCTGCTGGGAACGGGGACCCTGTCGGCGGCGACGCGGGACGGCTATGGCAGCCTGATGGAACTCACCGAAGGCGGCAAGGTCCGGATCAGCCTGCCGACCGGGGAGGAACGCGCCTTCCTGGAGGATGGCGACGAACTGGCGCTGAAGGCGGTGGCGAAAGCGGACGGTTATGTCTCGATCGGCTTTGGCGAATGCCGCGCGGTGATCGAGCCGGCGCGATGAGCGAGGAGGCGCGGCTGAGCGCCACGCCTGCGGGAGTGCGCCTGGCGGCGCTCGACAACATCGCGGACGGCAGCGCGCGCAATTTCGTCATCCGGATGCGCGCAGGGCGCTTTCATGGCTTTGTCGTGCGCAGGGGAGGGGCGGTGCACGGTTATGTCGATCGCTGCCCGCATATGGGGCTGCCGCTGGCCCAGCGGCTCGACGACTATCTGACGCCCGATGGCGATCTGATCGCCTGTAGCTGGCACGGCGCGCTGTTCGGGATTGGCGACGGCGCCTGCGTCGGCGGGCCTTGCGCGGGGGCGGGGCTGACGCCTTGGCCGGTGAAGGTCGAAGATGGCATGATCGTCACGAGCGAGCGCTGATCCGGCGCGCCATGTTTGATAGATGATTTCTATCAAACATGGCGGCCTTCGATTTGACGCGGGGCGTGGCCGGGCGCAGCATGACGCGCGAAAAGAAAATGCTCGGAAAGAATGAAACGGATGCAGCAGGGTATCGGTGCCGAGGATATGGCGCGGTTGGTGGAGGATTGGGCGAGCGCGCATGGGCGCACGCGCGACAGGCTGTTGCCGCTGCTCCACTGGTTGCAGGAAGAGATAGGCTATGTCGATGACATGGCCGTGCCCGCGATCGCCGCTGCGCTGAACCTGAGCCGTGCCGACGTGCATGGGGTCGTCACCTTCTACCATGATTTCCGGCGGGCGCCTGCCGGGCGGCATGTGGTGAAACTGTGCCGGGCGGAAAGCTGCCAGGCGCGGGGCGGCGCGGCGATGGAGGCGGCGGCGGCCGATCGGCTGGGCGTCGCGATGGGTGAAACCCGGCGTGACGGGCAGGTGACGCTGGAGCCGGTCTATTGCCTGGGGCTTTGCGCGGTCGGGCCGAATGCGCTGGTCGACGGGCGGCCCGTGGCGCGGGTCGATGCCGCCGCGCTGGACCGGATCGCGCGGGAGATTGCGGCATGACGCGTATTTATGTCAGCCGGGACATGGCTTCGGTCGCCCTGGGCGCGGATGCAGTGGCACGCGCGTTCGAAGCGGCCGGGTGCGAGGTCGTGCGCACCGGCAGCCGGGGCCTGTTTTCCATCGAACCACTGGTGGAGGTGGAGCAGGACGGGACGCGGATCGGCTATGGACCGGTCGGGCCGGGCGATGTCGCGGCGGTGCTGGACGGCAGCCATGCGGCGCGGCTGGGCGATGTGGCGGCCTTGCCCTTTTTCGCGGGGCAGCAGCGTTTCACCTTCGCCCGCTGCGGCGTGATCGATCCGCTGGACATGGCGGATTATGCCGCGCATGGCGGCTGGCGCGGGCTGGACGCGGCGCGGGCGATGGCGCCCCAGGCGGTGGTGGATGCGGTCAAGGCTTCGGGCCTGCGCGGGCGTGGCGGGGCCGGCTTTCCGACCGGGATCAAATGGCAGACGGTGCTGGATGCGGCGTCGGATGCGAAGTTCATCGTCTGCAATGCCGATGAAGGCGACAGCGGAACCTTCGCCGACCGGATGCTGATGGAGGGCGATCCCCTCTGCCTGATCGAGGGGATGGCGATCGCCGGGCACGCCGTGGGAGCATATCATGGCTATATCTATATCCGCAGCGAATATCCCTTTGCGATCGCCACCATGCAGGAGGCGATCGAACTGTCCGCCCTGCGCATCGCGCCCTTCACCCTGGAAGTGCGGGTCGGGGCGGGCGCCTATGTCTGCGGCGAGGAAACGGCGCTGCTCGACAGCATCGAGGGCAAGCGCGGACAGGTGCGTGCCAAGCCGCCCCTGCCGGCGCTGGCGGGCCTGTTCGGTCAGCCGACCGTCATCAACAATGTCCTGAGCTTGGCGGCCGTTCCTTTCATCTTGTCTGAAGGGGCGCAGGCCTATGCGGCGGTCGGCTTCGGCCGGTCGCGCGGCACCATGCCGGTACAGCTTGCGGGCAATGTGAAGCATGGCGGCCTCTATGAGATCGGCTTCGGCATCACGCTCGGCGAACTGGTGAACGGCATCGGCGGCGGCACCGCCAGCGGGCGTCCGGTCCGCGCGGTGCAGGTGGGCGGACCTTTGGGCGCCTATTTCCCGCCCTCGATGTTCGACCTGCCCTTCGACTATGAGGCCTTTGCCCAGGCGGGCGGATTGATCGGCCATGCCGGGATCACCGTCTTCGACGACACGGTCGACATGGCCCATATGGCGCGCTTCGCCATGGAATTCTGCGCGGTCGAAAGCTGCGGCAAATGCACCCCTTGCCGAATAGGATCGACGCGCGGGGTCGAGGTCATGGACCGGATCATCGCCGCCCGCAACACCACTCCGCCACCGGCCGATCCTCCCGTCGGACCCTTTCTGAAAAAGGCGCTCAATTCGCGATCACCTTCGCGGATCAACACCGGACCGGAAGCGCAAACCGCTCTGCTCCGCGACCTGTGCGACACGATGAAATACGGATCGCTCTGCGCTCTGGGCGGCTTCACACCTTATCCGGTGTTGAGCGCACTCGACCATTTCCCCGAGGATTTTGGGGCTCCGGCTCCGGTGAAGGAAGCTGCGGAATGACCTATACGCGCGAAACCGATCATGGGACGCCACCCGCCATTGCCACGGGCAAGAGCGTGACCCTGACCATCGATGGCGACACGGTAACGATGCCGGAGGGCACGTCGATCATGCGCGCGGCGTCATTCACCGGCTGCTCGATCCCCAAGCTCTGCGCGACCGACAATGTGGAGAGTTTCGGTTCCTGCCGTCTCTGCCTGGTCGAGGTGGAAGGCCGCAACGGCTACCCCGCTTCCTGCACCACGCCGATTGCCGAGGGCATGGTGGTCCGCACGCAGAGCGAACGGCTGAAGCAGCTTCGGCGTGGGGTGATGGAACTCTATATCTCCGACCATCCGCTCGACTGCCTGACCTGCCCGGCCAATGGCGATTGCGAGTTGCAGGATCAGGCCGGGGCGGTGGGGTTGCGTGATGTCCGCTACGGCTATGACGGCGCCACCAATATGGGACAGGCGAAGGACCAGTCGAACCCCTATTTCGATTTCGATCCGAGCAAGTGCATCGTCTGTTCGCGCTGCGTGCGCGCCTGCGACGAGGTGCAGGGGACATTCGCGCTGACCATCGAGGGGCGCGGCTTCGACTCCAAGGTCTCGCCAAGCCAGGGGCAGGATTTCCTGTCGTCCGAATGCGTGTCCTGCGGCGCCTGCGTCCAGGCTTGCCCGACCGCGACGCTGACCGAGAAGAAGGTGGTGGAGGTCGGGACGCCGGATCGGGCGGTCGTCACCACCTGCGCCTATTGCGGTGTCGGCTGCACCTTCCGCGCAGAGATGCGGGGCGAGGAACTGGTTCGCATGGTGCCGTGGAAGGACGGCAAGGCCAATCGCGGGCATAGCTGCGTCAAGGGCCGCTTCGCCTGGGGCTATGCCCAGCATCGCGACCGCATCCTGAACCCGATGATCCGCGCGTCGGTGGAGGAACCCTGGCGCGAGGTGTCGTGGGAGGAGGCGATTGCCCATACCGCCAGCGAGTTCAAACGCATCCAGTCGAAATACGGGACGCGGAGCATCGGCGGGATCACGTCGAGCCGTTGCACCAATGAGGAGACGTTCCTCGTCCAGAAGCTGATCCGCCAGGGGTTCGGCAACAACAATGTCGATACCTGCGCGCGCGTCTGCCACTCTCCGACGGGCTATGGGTTGAAGACGACCTTCGGCACTTCGGCGGGAACGCAGGATTTCGACAGCGTGATGCAGGCCGATGTCATCCTGGTGATCGGCGCGAACCCGACGGACGGGCATCCCGTCTTCGCCAGCCGGATGAAGAAGCGGCTGCGGCCCAAAGATGGAAAACCGGGCGCGAAGCTCATCGTCATCGATCCGCGCCGGATCGATCTGGTGAAATCACCCCATGTGGAGGCCGATCATCATCTGCCGCTGCGGCCCGGCACCAACGTCGCCATGCTGACGGCGATGGCGCATGTGATCGTCACGGAAAATCTCTTCGATGAAGCCTTTATCCGGGAACGTTGCGACTGGGATGAATTCATGGACTGGGCAGCCTTTGTGGCAGAGCCCAGCCGTTCGCCCGAAGCGATCGAGCCGCTGACCGGCGTGAAGGCGGAGGAAGTGCGCGCGGCAGCCCGACTCTATGCGACCGGCGGTAATGGCGCGATCTATTATGGTCTGGGCGTCACCGAGCACAGCCAGGGCAGTTCGACCGTGATGGCGATCGCCAATCTGGCGATGGCGACCGGCAATGTCGGGCGCGAGGGCGTAGGCGTGAACCCCCTGCGCGGGCAGAATAATGTGCAGGGCGCCTGCGACATGGGCAGCTTCCCGCATGAATTTTCCGGCTATCGCCATGTCTCCGACGATACGACTCGGTCGATGTTCGAAAAGGCCTGGGGCGTGGCGCTCGATGCCGAGCCGGGCCTGCGCATCCCCAATATGCTGGATGCTGCAACCGACGGAACGTTCAAGGGCATCTTCATCCAGGGTGAGGATATTCTTCAGTCCGACCCCAACACCCATCATGTCGCGGCGGGCCTTGCGGCGATGGAATGCGTGGTCGTGCAGGATTTGTTTCTGAACGAAACCGCCAACTATGCCCATGTCTTCCTGCCGGGCTCGACCTTCCTGGAGAAGGATGGGACCTTCACCAATGCCGAACGGCGTATCCAGCGCGTGCGCAAGGTGATGGCGCCGATCAACGGTTATGCGGACTGGGAGATCGTGCAGTTGGTGGCCAACGCCATGGGCCTTGGCTGGACCTACGACCACCCCTCCCAGATCATGGACGAGATCGCCGCGCTGACCCCGACCTTCGCGGGCGTGCATTATGACCGGCTAGACGTGGAAGGATCGTTGCAATGGCCGGCCAATGAGGCTGCGCCGGACGGGACGCCGACCATGCATATCGACGGTTTCGTGCGCGGCAAGGGCAAGTTCGTCGTCACCGACTATGTGCCGACCGACGAGAAGACGGGGCCGCGCTTCCCGCTGCTGCTGACCACCGGGCGTATCCTCAGCCAATATAATGTCGGCGCACAGACACGACGGACGGCGAACGAAGCCTGGCATTCGGAGGACCGGCTGGAAATCCACCCTACCGATGCGGAGAATCGGGGGATCAAGGATGGCGACTGGGTGTCGCTCAGGAGCCGGGCAGGCGAAACGAGCCTGCGCGCGCTGATCACGGAGCGGGTGGCGCCGGGCGTTGTCTATACGACCTTCCACCATCCCGATACGCAGGCCAATGTCATCACCACGGACTATTCGGATTGGGCCACAAACTGCCCCGAATATAAGGTGACGGCCGTGCAGGTCATGCCCTCCAACGGACCGAGCGACTGGCAGCGCGACTATGCCGAACAGGCGCGGCACAGCAGGCGGATTGCGCCGTTGGAAGCAGCCGAATAGGATCGGGCGCATGAGCGATGAAAATCATGTCATGTCGACCGAGGATCGACTGATCTACATGGTCAACCAGATCGCGCGCAATGTCGCGGCACTAGGCGAGGAGGCGGCGGTGACGACGACCGCTGACCATATCCGGGATTTCTGGGATCCGGCCATGAAACAGCATATTCTGGCATTGACGCGGACCCGGCCGGAACAATTTTCGGCGATTGCGGCGGCTGCCGTCGGCCGGATCTCGGTCCCTTGACGCAACCGGCCTTTCCATTCACGCAGTTGAAGCCGAACGGCGGGGGCGGGCCCGTGACCCGCGAACTGGCGGAGGAGGTGCCGGTCGCGATCGAATTCAACGGCATCGGTTATGCCGTATTGATGGCGACCCCCACGGATGTCGAAGAATTGGTGCTGGGTTTTGCGCTTGCGGAGCGGTTGATAGGTCGGGAGGATGCGCCGTTCGATGTCGACGCCTATCCTATGGAGCACGGCATCGTTGCGCGTGCGACCTTGCCGGAAGGGCGAACGGAAGCATTGCTGAGCCGGGTACGCCATCGGGCATCGGAGTCCTCCTGCGGGATTTGCGGGGTCGAGAATCTGGAGCAGGCGATCCGGCCCCTGCCGTCCGTGACGACGCGATCGCGCGCTGACGGAGCTGCGATATTCCGGGCGCTGGAGCATCTCAAGGATTTCCAGCCGCTCAACGCGCGAACCGGCGCAGCCCATGCGGCAGCATTGGCGACGGCCGAAGGGACGATCCTGCTGGCCCGAGAGGATGTCGGAAGGCATAATGCCTTCGACAAGCTGATCGGGGCGATGTGGCGTCGAGGGCTCGATTGGCAGGGCGGCTTTGCATTGCTGTCTTCGCGCTGTTCCTATGAGCTGGTCGAGAAGGCGGTATTGGCCGACTGTCCGTTGCTGGTGACGATTTCCGCACCGACGCGGTTGGCAGCGGAGCGGGCGGCTTCGGCAGGCTTGCCGCTGGTGGTATTGGCGCGGCCCGATGCGGTTTTGGCGAGCAATGCCTGGGTGTGTGCAGACGGATCTTGAACCGGATCGCTCTCTTTCTTTTACCGCGATTTCGTGCCCGTCGGATGATTTCGATCGCATGGAAAGCGCTCATGTTGGGCGTCAAGCCATCATGACCGGCTTTGAGGGATGAATGCTCGTCCGGGTGCGACGGATGGACTCGCATTGATTGCGGGAATAAATTAACGTGGATCAGTTCGCCACCTGACGGCGATCCTCCGATGGAACGCCCATGTCAGTTGAAATCGAGCGGAAGTTTCTCGTCGTCGACGATGCATGGCGCGCCAGCGCCGATGCCGGTCGTCGTTTGCGCCAGGGATATGTCGCGCATGACGGCCATGGGAGCGTTCGCGTCCGGATTTGCGGCGACAGGGGCTGGCTCGCCGTCAAGAGCGCGCGTGCGGGGCTGGCTAGGGATGAATTCGAATATGAAATACCGCTCGCCGATGCCAGGGACATGCTCGACCGGCTGTGCGTCAGCGAGGTGATCGAGAAGGTCCGTTATCGCGTCGTCCACGATGGAATGACCTGGGAAGTGGACGTGTTCGATGGACCGGTGGAAGGACTGATATTGGCGGAGGTTGAAATGCGTTCGGTCGACCAGCGGTTCGATCTGCCCGACTGGGTGGGGGCCGAAGTGACCGACGATCCCCGTTTCCGCAATTCTGCCATTGCTCAAATGGCCATGGTGATGGCGGAGGCCTGAAGCCGGCGATCGGCGCCTCCTACTCGGAACCTTATCTGGTCGGACCGGTCGGAATGCGGAAGTGATCGTCCCGATCCGTCTCGGAAAAGGCGTCGAATCGCGCTATTGGCGCATGAAGCCCATCCAGCGCAGCACCCAATAGGTGATCCCCGCAGCACCCGTCGCGATCATGCTGGCCACCAACGTCCCATGCGCGCCCTGGGCAAGCGGCATGCCGCCGGTGTTCATGCCGAATATACCGGTCACCAGCGTAGCGGGAAGCATCAGCGCGGTGATGATCGAGAGGATATAGAGATTCTGGTTGGTCCTTTGCGCGGCCTGAATGTCGACCTCGTCGCGCAGCAGCCGCAACTGGCCCTGTACTTCCAATATGTCGGCATCCAGCGATTGCAGCCGCTGCACCAGCTTCTCCACGATCGGCCGCAGATGGGCGGGCAATTCCTCATCCTCCTCCAGCCGCTGGAACACGCCGCGCATGCCGGACAGCAGGCCGTGTATCTGTGCCAGCCGGCGACGGATCAGAACGAGATCGCGGGCGGCTGGCGGATGGTGCCCATCCAGAAAGGCGTCCTCCGCCTGTCGGACATCATTGCTCAGGGATCGGGCAATGTCGGAGATGTTGCTGGTGATCGCGCTTACCAGCAGGTCCAGTGCCTGCGCCGGGCCGGTCGCGACATTGACCCGTTCCAGCCGATGGCGGGCGATGTCGGCGGACCGCAGCGGGTGCAGCCGTGTCGTCAGCATCAGCGTAGGCGCCAGCGCGATCCGCAGTGCGCCGATCCTCTGCGTGTCCGCGACATCGAAATCGCGTTCGAAATCGTGCAACACGCAACCGATGCGGTCCCCGTCCACCAGCGCACGCTGATGCGTCTCCGAAGCGAGCAGCAATTCGCGAATCTGGGCCGAAAGGGCCGGATGTTCGGCGATCCACAGCCTTGTGCCATGATCCGCCAGATTGAGGTGGAGCCAACGGAAGTGACCCGTCATTTCCGCATCGCAGCCGCCGACCGGGCTGGTTGCGCCATCAGACGAAAAGTCCAGACCCCAGATGAGGCCAGGTCCAATGCCCTGGATGGGCACCGGAATCCGGAACAGCGGATCTTGTGCTTCCGTCGTAAACCTCCCTCAGCCGAAGATCTGCAAGACGGTCGGAAAGGGCGATCCAGGCACGACGGAAAGTCCGTCACGTCGATCGCGAGGACATGTATTCATGCGAGTCGTCCTTTCCGCCGGGCGAAAGGGCATTGGTAATCCCGGTCCATGACAGCCTGGTTGCGTCGTCGAACTGGCGGAGAATAACCCGGCGCGATCCATCTTGTCGGGTGGACCCGGTTGCTTGGCTGCCGTCGATGATCCTTTCCCGCCGCCAATCACTCTAATCGCGCGGGATTTCGCTTGCGATCATTTCGCTTTTCGCGCGGTCGATCGACCAGAGGCGCCCGCCACGCACGGGGTCCCAATCGATCGCCTGGCCTGGCGTCGCAATTCCGACGGTGCGGCGCAGTTCCAGGACCGATCCCGCTTCGGGCAAAGCCAGCTCATACATTTCCGGACGGTCATGCCCGGTCACATATAGCCTGCCATCCTTGCTCCAGCTTGCGCCCGAACAGCTATAAGGCGCGAAACGGACCAAGACTTCCGCCGGAAAGGTCCAGGCCGCTTCCTGGCGGAAGGCGTCGTCCATGCGAACCAGCAATGTGTAGCGTGTGTCGCGCCCCGGCTCTCCACCCTTGCCGGCATAATTGGCGAATACCGCCCACCATTTGCCGTCATGCCGATCAAGCACCGTCAGTGATCCGGGGCCGAAGCCCAGGCTGACCGTTCGCAGATGACGCAATGTCGTCGTGTCGAAAAACTCGATCGCGCTGGTCTGCGGCACGGCGGGATAGTTGGACGCGGCGCATACCAGTTTCCGCCCGGCTACGGTACAACTGTTCATGTGGGGGAACAGCCGTCGCTCGCCCTTCCACTGCGCTACGCGCTTGCCGGTATCGATGCGATATTTGCCGATCCTGTCATTGTCGATGGCATAGGCGAAGGTGCCATCCGACGCGGCGCCCTGATTGGCTTCGGGCGCGGGCAGGCGCAAGCTCACAGGAGCGACTGGTAGAGAACCCGCTTCCTGCGCGAGGGTGGGCGCGGATAGGCTCAGACCGGCGAGCAGAAGCCATTTCATATATCGTCCTCCATCGAAATGCCGGCTGCTTCTACCAGCTGCAGCCGACATTCAGCATCAGCCCGCGCGCATGATCGGTCGCAGGGGCAATTCCGGAAAGGTCGTGGCGCAACAATTTATCGCCGGCGAGTTGACTTAAATCCGTCAAGCGCAGCGAGACGTTGAGCGGCATGCGATCAAATCCGGCAATCTCGTACCGCAGCGCGCCTTCGATATGCATCGGCCCCCTCGATCCCGCGGCCTCGTGTAGCAGCGCAGCTTGGCTGCTTCTGGTGCCGCTCAGCGATGCGCTCCAGGGCCCACTGCTCCAACCGGCCTGGACCGTCATACCCTGTTCGGTGGCGCGGCCGCCTTCCGTCCGGTTAAGCTGTGTCGCACCATAGCGCATCGACCAGTGCCACCGTGACGACAGGCGATGGCGGATGCTGATGGTGGCGCCTTGAAGATTGGCCGAGCCGCCGTTGACCGGCAGATATCCACGGTCGATAAACAGCATCCGATTATCGATGCGCCCCTGAAAAGCCGTCACGGCCAGGTCGAGGTCCGTGGACGGTCGCCATTCGGCATCGAAACGAAGGCGGCTGTGCCGTTCGGGCCGGAAATTGCGCGACCATGCCCGAAATTCCTCCCTCGTCATCGCCATCGGCCCGGTCCGGCCGGTCTCGCCATAGCCGGTCAAGCTTTCCCTATAGTCGATCATCAGGTCGACGTTCGCCTTAGGGCTCCAGATGACGGTCGCGCGTGGCATGAACCAGTCGCGCATGCGAAGGCGCTCATCATTGTCCAGCGAAGTGGCATTGGCGACGCGATTACTAAGCTTCATGCCCTGAAACCCCGCCCTTGCGGTCAGCTGCGCCGTCAGCGGGATCCGATCTTCAAAGGTCATCAGGACCATTCGGCTTTGGGGTACGACATCGGTGGAAACCGGTTCATCCCTTCCGCCCAGCCGGTCTCCACTGAACCGCTGCTTTTTACGCCGGAAAACCATCGTCATTTCATGGGATCGATCGTCGACGAGGACCTTTTCCAGTCGGTAAAATCGCGAACGCATGTTCCTGTCGTTCAGGGTGCGCGAAATGGGGCGTAGTGGACCTGGCTTAAGGGAAAAGGTAGCGTTCATATCGCCGCTCTGTGCCTCGGCGGTTCCGCCAAGCAACAGGAGCGGCGCGGCGAGCCCGCAATACCGGCCGCGCATCAAAGGGCTCCCGGCTGACGAGTCCCGCCGCGCTCGGCAAGGTGGATCCTTTCATGCCTTCCCTGCGGGGCATAATCGATCACATAACCAAAATGATCGGACAGCGGTTCGCCGCCCACTTCGTTGCCGAAGGGCACCAGTGCGCTCGCAACGGACATGGCAGCGCCGCTTGTGTCGCGGGCGAACAGCCAATCCTTGCCGTGCCGAGCGGCGTGAAGCAGGTCCCTCTGCATATCACCCTTGCCCGCCAAGCTTTGTGCAAGCGCCTGGCTTGCACCATCCAGAGCCGGGGTGACGAAGGAGAAACCGGATCGCTTGAAGCCGGTAAAGAAGCTGGTCCGGCGTTGTAGGTCGCCACCGATATTCATATCGCCGCCCAGGATCATGGCTTGTCCCCGCGGCACGTGCCGGACAACGAAGCGTGCCATCAGATCGACCTGCCGTACAAAGGCTTGTTGCGATCGCGCGACAGGCACCATGGCCGCCGAGCGCGCGTTCAGATGAGCATTGATGATGCTGACCCGTCCGATACCAGGGACGTCCAGATGGGCGATCAACACGCCTTTGTTGGCTAGGCAATCAAAACCGGCGCAGGCAAAGTCGGGGAAGGCCATCCGATCAATCCCAAGGACCGGATAATCCGACAGGATCATGAGACCGCTGTTCAACGGCTTGCCCATATTTTCGCCCCGGTCCCAGCGGCCATCCTCGATATAGTGCCGGTCCGCATCGTCCATGGTCGTGGCTGTGCGCAGGGCTGTATCGGGACCCATGATGACATGCCGGTAACCGGCCATTGCGGCCACCTCTGCGGCCTGGGAGGAGAAAACCTCCTGCATCAGGACGATGTGCGGCTGCTGCGCGGCGCGACGCATCGCCGCCAACCGCTGGCCGATCCGATCCAGCGCGCCGGCCCGGTCGAGCGCGACCGGCCAGGGCAGACCCTTGATATTATATGTCATGACCGACAGCACATTGTCTCCCGGTACGCCCGTCGCGGTTTCTGCCGCGCCCGCCTGGTCCTTCAGTCCCATCCGGCCAGTACCGATAGGCGCGAGTGCCGCCAAAAGCGCGAACAGCAATGCGAAGAATGTCTTGAACATGGTGCTCCCCCCGGATTTGAAGGGCGGCTACCGCAATATTGGGTCATCGTGATTTCGATCGTGTGGCACTATTATGAACAGCGAGCCGACGTCCGAGACTTGATCACGATCAATATGTTTTTGCGGAACGACTTTCGGTTCACGGGGATTTCTTAGCCACGCATATAAAGGAACCCGTCTTGGCCACTCTATGGAATTCGCTCCAATCGCAGTTTCTTCAACAGGACTTTCAGGAAGAGCTGAGCAGATGGAACCGGAAGCGGTTGGCGCCGAACTTCCCGGATGAATTGACGGCGGCCAGGTTCGAAGCCGACCGGCGTATGCAGCGTCTGGAACATGGCTTCATAGAAGAGTTGCGCCGAGAGGTCGCGGATGAGGCGACTGAGGCTCCTACGGACCCCGACGGCTTTATCGAATGGTTCGAAGAACTGAGAAACAGTGGCCCCGGCCAACAGGATCGTTTGTTCCCCTGGCTGGCCGACCAAGCCTCGATCAATGATATTCGCTGGTTTTTGGGACAGGAAGCCGCCGGCGAGGCTGGGTTCGATGATCTGGTGGCGATGACCCAGGTGAAGTTGCCCGATAAAGCAAAATTGGAGTTGGCCCGCAATTATTGGGACGAGATGGGGCGGGGCAATGTCCGGGGCATGCACGGCCCCATGCTCGGCCAACTGGTCGATATTCTTGGCCTTGACATTCGTATCGAACGGACCGTGTGGGAAAGCCTCGCGCTCGCCAACGCAATGACGGCCATGGCTAGCTCACGCTTCTTTGCCTGGCATAGCGTCGGCGCACTTGGCGTTATCGAATTGACGGCGCCGGCCCGGTCCGCCCATACAGCATGTGCGCTGCGCCGTATCGGGCTGACGGCGAGTCAACGGCGCTATTTCGATTTGCATGCCGTCCTCGACATCAAGCATAGCCGCGACTGGAACGACGAAGCCATCAAACCATTGGTGGCCGAGGATTCACGCCGTGCGAAAGCCATTGCGGAAGGCGCCTTGATCCGTCTGCGATGCGGCGAGCGTTGCTTCGCCCGCTACCGCGCCCATTTCGGGCTGGCCTGAGTGATGCCAGGGCAACCCACCATATTGCTGGTTGAAGATGACGCCGCCCTGGGCGCGCTCATCACCGACATGCTCGAAGATGCGCATTATGCGGTGGATGGACCATATAGCAGCCTTAGCGATGCCGTCGCGGCGGTTGCCATGCATTTTCCCTGGGCCGCCATACTCGACATCCATCTACACGACGGGGATGTCGCTCTGTTGGCGGACGACTTGGAGCAATATGATATTCCATTCCTGTTCTGCTCAGGTGCCTGCGGTGGACCGGTCGTCAATGCACACCCCCAAGCGCCTGTCGTTCCGAGAATGGAAATGGTCCGGGCCTTGATCCCCACGCTCGAAAAGATCGTGCATTAGCGCCGCTCAGCCATTGTGATCTCCGATTGACATCACTCCATTCTCGTTAGATATTTCTGTCATGACAGAAATATCTAACGAATCGCAAAGCCTTCCTCCCGCTGTGGAGCAATTCGTGCTCCGTTGGGGCGACATGGGCGGGCAATGGGGTGTCAACCGTTCGGTGGCGCAGATCCATGCCTTGCTTTTCCTGTCAGATCGGCCGCTCACGGCGGAGGATATCGCCGACAAGCTCGGCATGGCACGCTCCAACGTGTCGAACAGTCTGCGCGAGTTGCTCGCGTGGAAGTTGGCCTGGAGGGTGCCGGTGCTGGGGGATCGGCGCGATCATTATGAGGCGGAAACCGATTTATGGCAGATGGCGACCAAGGTCGCGCAGGGCCGCAAGGAGCGAGAGATCGATCCCATGGTGGCTGCGATCCGCGCCGCCATGGCGCATGCCGACGATCCCCGGATCAGCTCCGCCGTTCGCCAGCGCCTCCATTCGATGCACGACTTCATGAATATTGTCGAAAGCTGGTATCAGCAGATGCTGAACGTCCCGCCGGCCCAGATCATGACGCTGATCCGCATGGGATCGAAGGTCGTGGGCCTACTCAAGTTCGTCAGCGGGAAGGGGAGCAAGAAGGGAGCTGAATAGCTTTTCTTCATTCCATAATTTCTCTTGATACAGAAATAACCGAATATATTGGAGGAAGGGAAGATGGCGCGCGCAGCGATCCGGAGCATAGGTGACGACGGCCTTCCCCGACCACGCGCCGATCAGATACCAGATATGCGCTTCCGCGCGCTGCTTGGCGCGGAGGCATGGAACAGTCTGCCGCAGGCGGTGCGGGCGCGGTTCGCCAAGCGTCTGTTGCCCGGGGGATCGGTGAGCTATGCGGGGCAGGTGATGACATGCCGGATGCGGCCTCTCGGCTGGTTGCTGGCGCAGGCGTGTCGGCTGATCGGATCGCCGCTGCCGCTCGGCCGGGATGGCGGCATAGCGGCGGTCGTCACGGTGACGGAGGATGGGGCCAGCGGTGGGCAGGTCTGGACCCGTATGTACGCCCGGCCGCGCGGCTTTCCCCAGGTGATCCACAGCGCCAAGCGGTTCGCCGGCCCCACCGGTCTGGAGGAATATCTGGGCGCCGGATTCGGTATCGCGCTGACCGTCGCGGCAAGCGAAACCGGTATCCGTTTTTGCAGCCATCATTATTTCTTCTGCGTCGGCCGGCTGCGATTGCGCCTGCCGCGCTGGATCGCCCCGGGCGTTCTCAGCATCGATCATGAGGACATGGGGGAAGGGGCGTTCGCCTTCACTCTGTCCCTGCGTCACGGCCTGCTTGGCGAGATCATCCGTCAAGTCGGCCATTTCCACGACCAGCCAGTCCGGCAACAGGAGGACCAGCCATGACGACCACCCTCTGGCTATTCATCGCCCTTCAGATGATGATGGGCGCGTTCGACACCTTCTATCATCATGAGGGAACCGAACGGCTCGCCTGGCGGCCGGGTCAGGATATGGAGCTGCGCCTCCATGGCGTGCGCAACCTTGCCTATATGCTCGCCTTCGCCTGCCTCGGATGGACCATGCCGCAGGGCGGTTGGGCGATTGCGCTGATCCTTTTGCTGGCGGGTGAACTGTTCATCACCCTTTGGGATTTCGTCGAGGAAGACCGTACCCGCCATCTGCCCGCGACCGAGCGGGTCGTTCACACCCTGCTGACGCTCAACTATGGTGTCATCCTCGCCATGCTGATCCCCGTGCTGGCCGGCTGGGCAGGGGAGCCAAGCGCGATCTTGCCCGTTCATTACGGTATCATGAGCTGGTTCTGCGCCATTGCCGCCTTCGGTGTGTTCGTATCGGGCCTGCGCGATCTGGCGGCGGCGCGTCGATGTCCACGCCTCGTCCCGGCCGATCCCGCGCCGCTCGCCGCTGCGCTCGGTGCGCGCAAAGCCGTTCTGGTGACTGGCGGCACCGGTTTCGTCGGCAGCCGCCTGGTCGAGGCGCTGGCCAGTACGGGCCACGATGTCACCGTGCTGACCCGTGACCGGGCCAAGGCTCTGCGTCTGCTTGGCGCGAACCCCGTGCATATCGTCACCAGTCTCGACGCCATCGCATCCGATACTCCTATCGATGCCATCGTCAATCTGGCGGGCGAGCCGATCTCCAACGGCCCCTGGACCCGCGCCAAGCGCCAGCGCATCGTCCGCTCACGCATGGCCATGACCCAGCATGTCGTTCGCCTGATGCAGCGGCTCCATCATCGGCCGGTCGTGCTGGTCAGCGGATCGGCGATCGGCATCTATGGACTTCGCGGCGACGAGAGCCTGAGCGAAGACAGTGAGGGTAGGCCGTGCTTCTCGCGCCATGTCTGCCTGAACTGGGAGCGTGCCGCCCGCCGCGCCGAGGGATTGGGCGTGCGTACGGTCTATCTGCGCACCGGCCTCGTGCTGGACGTCAGCGGCGGGATGCTGGCGCGAATGTTGACGCCGTTCGAATATGGGCTGGGCGGCCGCTTCGGCGACGGGCGGCATTGGATGAGCTGGATCCACCGCGACGATCTTGTCCGCCTGATCGTCCATTGCATCGCCCGCTCGGATATCGGCGGTCCGGTCAACGGCACTGCGCCGGTGCCGGTCACCAATCGCATCTTCACCGCAGCCTTGGGGCGGGCCTTGCATCGCCCTGCCATTCTGCCCGTACCCGCCTGGCCGCTACGCCGGTTGCTGGGCGGTTTCGCGGACGAATTGCTGCTGAGCGGGCAGCGGGTTTTGCCGGCCGCCGCGGCCCGAACCGGCTTCCTGTTCCGCTATCCCGACCTGGATGCGGCGCTGGCGGCCATCACCGGCGCCGACAAGCGGATACCGACCGATGCGCCCCTCCATCCGTTCGTTACCGAGAAAGGCTTCTGATCATGGCCAACGGGCTTCTTCTACCGCCGAGCAGCCATCTGCGGCATATGCTGGTCCGGCAAGTTCAGGACGTCTTCAACGATCGGGATCGCGGCGAAAAGCCAGTCGTCCGCTCGGATAACGCCCTCTACCCGCCCCAATCGGTGATCTGGCGCGTCCATGGCGATGTGACGACGATGATGATCGGCGGCGTCACCGCGCTGTTGCTTCAGATGCTCCATCCCGCGGCGCTGGCCGGCGTGTGGGACCATAGCGGTTTTCGCCGTGACATGGTGGGGCGATTGCGGCGTACGGCACGCTTTATCGCAGTCACCACCTTCGGCGATCGCGCGGATGCGGAGGCGGTCATCGATCGGGTACGTCGCGTGCATGGGCATGTGAAGGGCGCCCTGCCCGATGGCACGCGCTACGCGGCCAACGATCCGCGCCTGCTGGCCTGGGTGCATGTGTGTGAGGCCATGGCTTTCCTGGACGCTTGGATCGCCTTCGCCGAGCCGGGAATGAGCGGCGCGGATCAGGACAGCTATTTTGCCCAGGCGGCGCAGGTCGCGCGCGCGCTCGGCGCCGACACGGTGCCCGAAAGCCGCGTCGAGGCAGAGGCACTGATCACATCATTCCTGCCGGAGTTGAGGGTCGATGCCCGCACCCGCGATGTTGCCCGCATGATCCTGTCGCAACCTGCGCCATCCACCGCCATGAAACCTGCGCAGGCCCTGTTGATGCAGGCGGCCGTCGATATATTGCCGTTCTGGGCGAAGCGATTGCATGGCTTCCAGATCCGTCCGCTGGCCTCCCCCCTGATCCGGGGCGGTGCTTTCACTATCGCCCATATGCTGCGCTGGGCCTTCCGGCAGAACCGCCAGTTCCGCAGCACCATCTGAGACCGGCAGCGCCCTGCCGCAGCCCGTCTTCATGCATCCGCCGGCCGATCGTTGAACCAGGCATTGCTGCGCGGCATCCACAGGGCGACAATGCCGCACAGATGCATGACGGCGAGTTTGGCGGGAATCGTCTTCAAAGCGGCCTCCAGACCGATATGTCGCACGATTGTGACCATCAATGCAGTGTCGATGATGATGATCAGGGATACCCAGATGCGCGCGGCCCTCGATCCGCCCAGCAGGAACAATGACGGGGTGAAGATCAGGAACAGCGTCGCAACGACCCACCGGAGAGGCACATCGTTGCCTATTGTCATGGCAAGCGCCGCCGGATGGCGGACGGCACTGAACAAAGCATAGCTCGCCGTCGTGATGATGGTTCCCGCACCGATGGCAGCTTCAAGTGGAATCCGCACGCCCGCCCCTTAAAAAGGCTGACGAGATGCAATTCTGGATCGAAAGAACAAGCTTCAATCCTATGATATCTATCAAATTGGACCAAATAGATGCGAAAAGTGCCGGAAACCGATCGCTGCGCTTTTCAATGCATCGGGGATGGTCCTTCTTTCTTGCCATGTTGAAGACGCACAGTCTGTTCAGATCAGGAGGATATAGACGGCGCCGATCGTGGCGGACGCGGCCAATACGGGGAGGACGCCGAGTTTGAAGCGGAACACCGCGATCATGGCACCGGCCGACAGCAACGCCGCCGGAATGTTGATCGAAGCCAGCACCGGCATGTCAAGCGATCCGGTGGGCGTCTCGATCGGCCTGATCTGCCCGAACAGGGTGTGGATGGCGAACCAGATGGCAAGATTGAGGATCACGCCCACCACCGCCGCGGTGATGGCGGTCAGAGCGGAGGACAGCGCCCTGTTGCCACGCAGCCGCTCGATGAAGGGGGCGCCCGCGAAGATCCAGAGGAAGCAGGGGACGAACGTCACCCAGGTTGTGAGGATCGCGCCCAGGGTTGCGGCCAGCAGAGGGGGGAGCGGCCCGGCATCGCGAAACGCCGCGAGGAAGCCGACGAATTGCGTCACCATGATCAGCGGTCCCGGCGTGGTTTCCGCCATGCCGAGGCCGTCGAGCATCTCCCCGGGACGCAGCCAGCCGAAGGTGCCGACCGCTTCCTGCGCCACATAGGCCAACACCGCATAGGCCCCGCCGAATGTGACCACAGCCATCTGGCTGAAGAAGGTGGCGATGCGTGAAAAAACGTCGTCCGGTCCCAGGACCAGGAACAGCGCCAGAACCGGCCCCAGCCAGAGTAGCAGCAGGATGGAGCATATCCGCAGCGACCAGCCGAGATTGGGTTTGGCATGATCCGGCAAGGCTTCGCCCAGCGCCGTTTCGCGATCGTGGACGATATTGCCTCCCGCCGCGCCATGGCCGCCGCCACCTCTGAACTGGGGGACGCCGCTGCGCCCGCCGAGATAGCCGATCAGCCCCGCAGCCAGCACGATCAGCGGAAAAGGTGCGTCGAGAAAAAAGATCGAGACGAAAGCAGCCGCCGCAATGCCGCGCATGACATTATTCTTGAGCGCCCGCGAACCCACGCGCACGACAGCCTGCACCACCACCGCCAGCACGGCGGCCTTGAGGCCGAAGAACAGCCCCTCGATCAGTGAGACATGGCCGAAGAGGACATAGATGTAACTCAGGCCCAATATGGCGAGGAACCCCGGCAGCACGAACAGCGCGCCGGCAATCAGCCCGCCCTTGGTCTTGTGCAGCAACCAACCGATATAGACGGCGAGCTGCTGCGCCTCCGGTCCGGGCAGCAACATGCAATAATTCAAGGCGTGCAGGAAGCGCTCTTCCCCGATCCATCTTTTCTCTTCGACCAGGATACGGTGCATGACCGCGATCTGCCCCGCCGGGCCGCCGAAGCTGAGCGCCGCTATCCGTGCCCAGACGCGGGTCACTTCCCCCAGGGAAATGCCATGATCGCCATTGGGTGATGCATCTGAAGGGACAAGGGAAGGGGCGTTGGCCGTCATCGGTCTGACTTCCTGTTACTGAAAAAGGCGTGAAACTGGTTCAGCGCCTCGCTCGCCATGGTAATGCGTTGGAGATCGTCGTCGGTCGAGGCGCAGACGCCCGAGAGCATGGCACCGACGCCCGCGGTCTCCGGACGGACGAATTTGCCGTCGCCAATGTCGAGTTCATGGATGATCTCGCCAATGGCGACCAGTGCGTGATCGTCGGTGAGGTCGGCGCGGAGCAGCAGCATCTCGAAGCTGCACCTGTCGCCCTCATGGGTGAACTCGGCATCGACCATGTCGAACCGGAACTCGCCTCCGATCGGATCATAGTGGCGGCCATCGACGAATTTGAAGCGGGCGTCGGGATCGATGAAGCGGCGGATCAGCCAGGCGCAGGCGATGCGGTCGACATGGACGCCGCGGCGCGTGACCCAGGTACGTCCTGTCAAATCAAGCGGTTCGGATATATGCGACGGTTCGTTGCGGCCGATGTCGGGATGCTGATAGCGCTGGCGGTCCAGATCGGCGAGGGCGGCTTCGGCCTCCTGGCGGCCATGGGCGCCGAAAAAATCGAGCCTGCCCACCTCTTCGAGCCGCTTTTGGAGTTTTGCGATGTCGGCCCCACTCGCCGGTCCCGTCTCCAGCAGGCGCCGGGCCGCTTGAGCGATCTCGTCATAATCGGCGTCGCGCGCGGTATCGAACAGGAGGCGAACATCGCTGTCGGACTGACCGGCCAGCAATTTTGCCTCGATCACTATCGCTTCTCCGCCGCTCCCGCTGATCTCCTCCAACAGGTCCCGGAAAGCTGCTTCAGACTCCGCCGAATGGGGCAAGAGGTGCACCGCATTTTTGAGTGGCACGGCGCCGATGGCTTGCAATCGGCGCCAGATCTTTACGCGCAGATAGGGTGGTTTGGCCGGTAGCTGATGCAGCAGGGCCAGCCATACGCTGGTATCGGACGAAATCATGATACATATGTATCATCAATGATATTTATCGGAAATAGCTATATCAAAGTGGTTTCGCTTTTTCGTTGCGCAGCGCTCGTCAGGCGGTGACCCAGTCCTTGCGGAGCGCCTTTCCGGCAAGCGCCATGAACAGGCCCGCCAACAGGTAGAAGACGAGAGCCGCGACGATCGCATAGCGCAGCGCTTCGCCGCCGAACTGCGGCGTCAAAGCGTCGGACAGGGCGCCGACGCTCCAACTCCCCAGGCCCAGGCCGACCAGATTGTTGATCAGCAGGAAGGTTGCGGATGCCGTGGCGCGCATCTGGGCTGGAACGAGATGCTGGACGGCGGTCAGCACGGGGCCCAGCCAGACATAGACCAGCGCTTGCGGGATCAGGAACAGGCAGAAGGCCAAGGTGACACTGTCCGACAGCACGCCGATGACGAACAGCGGCATGCCGACGATATAACTGACGGCGGGAACCCAGGCATAGGCGGCCTTGTCTCGCCCACCCAGACGATCCCCCAGCCAGCCGCCCAGCAGTACGCCCGCCACCCCGCCGATCAGCAGCAGCGCGCCCAGGAACTGGCCCGCGCCCATGAGGTCCAGCCCGAAGCTGCGCATCAACAGGCTGGGGAGCCAGAAGGCCACGCCATAGCCGCAGAGCGAGGAACAGGCCGCACCCAATGCGAGCAGCCAGAAGCTACGCTTGGCCGCCAACATGCCGAAGACCGCCGAGACCGGGATAGCATCGTTCTTCGCCGCCGGACGCACGGGTTCCCGGACGGTGAGGCGGAAGACGGGAGCGATCAGCAGGCCAGCCAGGCCGACGAGGATGAAGGCCGTCCGCCATTCCACCGTTTGCGCGATATAGCCACCCAGAAGAACGCCGCCGGCCGATCCCAGCGGAATGCCGAGCGAATAGATGGAAAGGGCACGGGCGCGCTGCTGCTGTGGGAAATAGTCGGAGATGACGGCATAGGAGGGTGCGACCCCGCCTGCTTCCCCGACGCCGACACCGATGCGGAACAGGAACATCTGGGCAAAGCTGCCCGCCATGCCGCACAGGGCGGTGAAGCCGCTCCAGACCGCGAGGCTCGCGGTGATGACCCAGGTGCGACTGGTGCGGTCGGCCAGCAGGGCGAGCGGAATGGCCAGCGTCGAATAGAGCAAAGCGAAGGCGATGCCCCCCAGAGCGCCAAGCTGAGTGTCGCTG
Organism: Sphingobium sp. LB126; assembly: GCF_002795205.1. Lineage (NCBI taxonomy): Bacteria > Pseudomonadati > Pseudomonadota > Alphaproteobacteria > Sphingomonadales > Sphingobiaceae > Sphingobium > Sphingobium sp. LB126. The sequence continues at coordinate 692,993 of NZ_NETV01000002.1, read as the reverse complement.
AGGCCCAGTTCCGCCTTGATCGGCCCGGCAAGGATGCCGAGGATCTGCCGGTCGAGGAAATTGAAGGTATAGACCAGCAGCAGCATGGCGAGGACGAGCGCACGATAGCCTTTGCTTGCTGTTTCCTGCGCTTGTTCCGTCATGCCGCTGCCAATGCCTTTTTGCGTTTAGAAGCGGAAGCCCGCAGTGATCGTCCAGGTCCGCGGATCGCCATAATAGACCGTCTGGATATTGCCCACGCTGGAAAATTCCTGGCCGTCGGTCTTGTACAGTTCCTTGAAGGCGTTCTTCACCGCACCGCGCAGATAATATCGGCCCTGCGCGAAATCGGCCTGAACATAGGCGTTGGCGATGGTGTAGCCGTCCTCATAGAGGCCAGGACGATTGTCGACCGACAGCCATTGCTTGTCGACGAAGCGCATGTCGCCGCCAAGGGTCAGCGACGCGCTGCCCAGCGGGATGGTATAGTCCGCAGCCAGCCGCATCGTCATCGGCGGCGCGAAGGGCGGCTTGCAGGTGATGGCATTGCCGGTCGGATTGCAGGAGAAGGTGGGCGCGCGGCGGCCGTCGTTGAACTCCTTGTAATCGGCATTGAGATAGCCGACCGATGCGGCGAGGTTCAGGTTGCGCACGGGCTTGACCGACGCCTCGAACTCGACGCCCCAGATGCGCAGCTTGCCGGCGTTCACGACCGGGAAGGAGCCGCCCGCAATGCCGGTCGCGCCGCCGCCGACGCGTGCCTGGAAATCCTTGTAATCGGAATAGAAGGCGGCGGCGGACAGGTTGACCCGGCCGCCCAGGAAGCTGCCCTTGGCGCCCGCTTCGTAGCTCCACACCGTTTCCGGCTTGAAAAAGGGGACGATGGTGGTGACGCCGTCCACGACCTGGGTCACGTCGCCCAGGCTGTTGACGCGGCCATTGAAGCCGCCCGATTTGAAACCCTTCGACACGGTCGCATAGAGCAGCGTGTCGCGGGTCGGCTTGTAGGACAGCGTCGCCATCGGCGTCCACGCGTCGAAATCGACATGGTCGAGGCTGTTATAGGGCGCGGGCAGGCTGGCGGGGAAGAGGAAGGGGGTGGGCGCCAGCGTCGTGGTGGTCGAACGGGTATAGCGCTTGCGTTCCTTGGTATAGCGAAGGCCCGCCGTGATCGAGAGCTTGTCGGTGAATTGATAGCTCATCTGCCCGAAGGCGGCGTAGCTTTTTACATTCTGATGGTCGTCGATATAGCGGGTGAAGGGCAGCGGCACGATGACGCCGGGCGCGAGCTGCACCTGGAGATAATTGTCGTCATAGGCTTCCTGATGGGAGCGGATCGTCTCATTGAGATAATAAAGGCCGAACACGCCCGACAACGGCCCGCTGTCATATTTAAGCTGCAATTCCTGGCTGAACTGTTTCTGGTGCACGCCGACGAAAGCGTCCGCCACTTCCAGTTCGGTGGCGTCGAAATCGATATAATAGTCCGGGCGCAGCTTGCGGTAGCCGGTGATGGAGGTCAGCGTCACCGCGTCGTTCAACTCGACATTGGCGGTGAAGGACAGGCCCCAATGGTCGAGCCGCTGGCCCTGGCCCGGCGCCAGGCTGGTCGACGCCTTGTAATCATATTTGCCATAGGGATAGGCGGGCTTCACCACCGGCACCCCGATCACCTGGAAGGCGGAGTTGTAAAGCACGTTGGTGAGCGGCGCGGTGCCATAGCCCAGCGTCGGCGCCGTCCGCTGACGGGTATAGTCGCCCGACAGGATCAGTTCCACGCGCTCGCTGGGGGTGGCGCGCAGGATCGCGCGGCCTGCCTTGGTGTCGCGGTCGTTATATTTGCGATCGGTCAGCGGATCGGTGACGGTGCCGTCGCGCTTGTCATAGACGCCCGCGATGCTGAGGGCGAGCTTGTCCTGCACCAGCGGCGCGGACACATAGCCGTTCGCCAACCAGGTGTCGTAGCTGCCATAGGTCAGGCTGCCCATCGCCTTGAAATCGGTGGTGCTGGGCTTGCGGCTGACGATGTTGACTGCGCCACCTATTGTGTTCTTCCCATAGAGCGTACCCTGGGGGCCGCGCAGCACTTCCACCCGTTCCACGTCGAACAGGTTCACCAGCGCGCCCTGGATGCGGCTGAAATAGACCCCGTCGACATAGGTGCCGACCGCCGGGTCGAAGGTCTGGAGCGCGTCGGGCTGGCCGATGCCGCGGATGAAGAAGTTGGAATTGGAGCTGGAACCGCGTCCCTGAACCAGATTGACGTTCGGCACGGCCCCCTGGATGCCCGCCATGTCGTTCGCCTGGAGCTTGGCGATGCTTTCGGCTGAAATGGCGGTGACGGACACAGGCACGTCGAGGATATTCTCCTCCCGCCGGCGGGCGGTGACGATGATCTCGCTGCCACTGTCGAAGGCGGGCGTTTCATTTTGCGCTAAGGCCGGAAGCGCGATGGCGCCGCCCCATGCGGCGGAGGCGAGTGCGGCGATACGCAGGGAATGATGAGCCTTCATGGACGGTTCCTCTCCTGAAACGGCGCCCGGTGAAACGGGTCGCGAAGCTGTTATTCCGATTCGATAATGAAAGTTGAACCGACTTTCAACTTCAATTAAAGACGCGTGACACGAGCACGCCGGCTGCGGCAAAAAGAACACAGATGTGAGGTGGAGGATGGCCCAATCAGGGGACGAAAGGGACAAGGCGCCACGCACCGCGCGAGGGGAGCGAACCCGCCGGGCGCTGTTGGCCGCGGCGGCCGAGGAGTTTGGGGAGAAGGGGTTTCACGAAGGATCGATCAGCGGGATTACCAGGCGGGCCGGTTGTGCGCTGGGCAGCTTCTATACCTATTTCGACACCAAGGATGATATTTTCCGCGCCCTGGTAGCGGATATGTCCAGGCAGGTCCGCGACTATGTCGCGCCGCGCATCGCGCAGGCCCGGGACGGCATCGACGCGGAGCGGCTGGGATTGCTCAGCTTTCTGGAATTCGCGCGCGGGCACAAGGAAATATACCGCATCATCGACGAGGCGGAATTCGTCGACCAGGCGGCCTATCGCAATCATTATGAAAGCACGGCTGCCCGCATATTGGTCCGTTTGCAGGAGGCGGCGGCGCGCGGGGAAGTCGGTGCCGAACCGGATGAAGTCCATGCCTGGGCGATCATGGGCATGAATGTGTTCCTGGGCTTGCGCTTTGGCGTGTGGGACGACAGCCGTCCGGCCGAAGAGGTTGCCGGCATCGTCAATGGGCTGATCGAGCGGGGGATCGGGGCGAGCGGCCGGGACTGATCTCTTGGCCGGAAAGTGACGCCGCATAGAGAGGAGGACGTGTTCGGAAATTCATCCTGCGTGAAATCGCCAGGACTGCGGAATGGAATGTCTGAGCTGTTCACCGGCTGATCTGTCTGTAGCCAGATGACATGGATTACGGCTTTCCGGTCGCTGTCTGATCCAGTGCAATGGCCAGTCGGACCGAGAGGTCCTGGATCGTGAACGGCTTTGCCAGCAACGGCACGCCTTCTTTCGCTGCGGAGGCGGCCGCTGCGCTATAGCCGGTCATCAGCATCGTCGCCACGCGTGGCCACCGTTTCCTGATCGATAGCGCCAGTTCCATTCCGCTGACATCGCCGGGCATGATCATGTCCGAAAGGACCAGCGAAAAGTCGGTTCCCCGCTCCAGCCGATGGAGTGCATCGTCCCCATTGCCGACCCGTTCGGCCTCATAGCCCAAAATGGTCAGCATGCCGCCGACCGTATCCGCCACCGTGTCGTCATCCTCGACCAGGAGAATGCGTTGTCTACCCAAAGCAGCCACCGGATCGGCCGGCAAGCCGGTTTTGCTCGGCGTGAGCAGGGAGCGAGGCAGCAGCAGGGTGATGGCGGTTCCCTTGCCAACGATGCTGTCCACCAGGACCTCGCCACCCGAAGCCCGCACGAAGCCATAGACCTGACTGAGGCCCAGGCCAGTACCCTGGCCCGCCGGCTTGGTGGTGTAGAAGGGTTCGAAGATCGTGTTGACCAGATCGGCCGGAATACCCACCCCGCTGTCCGTCACCGCGATCCGTACCTGGTCGGGAGCATCGTCGCCGCCGGGCAAATTCGTGCCTTCGATGATGATCGTGCCGCCCCGGGGCATCGCGTCGCGCGCATTGAGCGCGATATTGAGGATCGCCACTTCCAGTTCCGACGCATCCAGTTCGACAGGCCAGAGGTCGGCGGGCAAGTGCATCGCGACCTCTATGCTTTCGCCCAGCGAACGCTCCAGCAGCGCGTCCATCCCCCTGATGCGCTCTCGCAGATCGATCACTTCCGGGTGGAGCGGCGTGCGCCGTGCAAAGGCGAGCAGTTGGCGCGTCAGCTTCGCACCCCGATCGAGCGCCTGACGTATCCCGGCTTTCAATTTCTCCTGCCTGGCCTGGTCGTGGGTACGCTCCATCAAATCAAGGCCGCCGGACGCGATCATCAGCAGGTTGTTGAAATCATGGGCGACCCCGCCGGTCAACTGTCCCATGGCTTCCATTTTCTGTGACTGACGCAAGGCTTCTTCCGCCTGCTGCCGGCTCGCAATCTCCGCTTGCAGCTTCTGATGCGCATGGCGCAGGGATGAATAGGAAGCCGTCAACATCACGATCAGCACGGAAGCCGCCACCACGATAACCGCAATGCCAAGATAGCGTGTCAGGCGGCGCGACAGGCTGTCGACGGTCGAAAGCAGATAGACCGAACCCAGCCTTGTGCTGCCCTGCATGACGGGGATGGTCACGATCAGGGAGTTGGCGGAGGATTCCTGTTTGGCGCTCTCGCCACCCTTGGGGAAATGGGGCGGCAACCTGGCGGGCGGCCGGGCGAATCCCGCGGCGAAATCGCCATGGCCATCATAGGCGGCGACCGCGACGATCTGCGGATCGGTCTTGAGGGCATTCAGATATTCCCGCAAGGCGACATCATCTTCGAACGCCAGCGGGGCGGCGATCCCGCTGGCAAGAATTTGGGCTTGCACGGTGACCTGACGCAGCTTTTCCAGGCGGCCGAGCTGTTCGAGCTGGAAGGTCGCGGCAAGGCCAGCTGCCAGGAGGAACAGGGCGATCAGAACGGCAGACAGAGGGGTCGCCATCTGCCCGATGATGTTGCCCATGCTGAGCCGGTTTTCCGGAGCTTGCGTCATTTCCTGTCCACCATGATTGCAAGGCCGAGCAATTTGGAACTGATCCGGAGGCCATGGGCGCGGGCCGCGCCATCATTGATCTGGAAGCGCACGCGGCCATTCTGCCTGACAAATTCTATCATCGCGCCGCCAGGGCCGGCGGCCTTGTCCGCCACGGTAAGGACCGGCTGTCCTTCGGTTGCCGTGAAAGGGGCGTAATTGGTCTCCGTCGAGGATCCCGCAAAGAGGATGTGGCATCCCGCCGGGCCGCCTTCGCCGCCGACCTTACGGATGACGACCGGACGGCCCATCATTCTCTGGTCCCGGACGACATCTTCGAGCAACGAGCCGAAAGGATCTTCCCCCACCAGGCAGATGATGAATTTCCTGTCCGCGGCGGGAAATGCGTCCGGCGGCCATTCCACAAATGGCGCGAATTTGAAGAGGAAATTCGCCTGGATCGCACGTTCGAGCGCCGTGGGCGAACTGGCGGGTCCTGCCCCGCAAATCACCCAGGCGAACAGCGGAAGGCACCATGAAGCGAACCTTCGCCGCTGGGACGTGAAAGGGTTCAAATCGTGCATTTAAGCGCCACGAATACGCTGCGGCCGAGCGGCATGGCCTGCGAAGCCGGAAGCTCCCGATGCTGGCGATGCAGCAGGTTGAAACCCGAAACGGACAGTTCCGCCCGGTCATCGAACTGCCAGCCGAGCCTTGCGCCCAGTTCGACATAGGCCGGAACGTGCGGATCGGGCAGGGCGCTGACATATCGCAGGTCGAAATCGACCTTCACCTGCGGCCGGATATCCATGGAGGACCGCAAAGTCGCGCGATGTTTCGGATCATTTCCGACCTGGGAGAGTCCCAACAGGGGTACGGCGCCGTCCTTGAAACGGAACTTCTGGACGAGCAGGCTGTAACCGGGCTTCAATCGCCACCAGTTCGCCAGTCGGATATCGGCCCACGCGTCCAGGCCATAGCTGTCGCCCTTGATCCCATTGCCCCAACGCAGCGGCAGGAAGCCGCCGGGCGCTGGCTCGACCGTCCTCAGATCGTCATAGACATTGTAGAATCCCGACACCGACAGCGAAGCGCCCGGTGAAACGATCAGGCGCGTGCCCAGCTCATAGGCGGTCAGTTTTTCCGATCGGAAGCTGGAAAGGGCGGTCAGGATAACGGTTTGGCCGATGGATTCCACCGCATCTTCGTCAAAGGGCGTGGGCGAACGCACGGCACGGGATATGGCGCCCCAGATCAATGTTGTCGCATCCGGTTTCCAGGACAGGCGGACGCTCGGAAGGAAAGTCAGGTCTACATAGGTTCGCTGTTCCAGCTTGGCACCGATCGTGCCCGTCAGCGATGGGGTGATGGCGATGCTGTCCTGCGCAAACAGATTGCCGACGAACAGGGTGCGCCGGTCGGGAACGAATGCCAGACCGGGAATATCCTTGATCACATATCGGTTCAGGCGTGCGCCGCCGCCCCAGACTATCGCATGGGACTGACCGAGCGTGAAGCTGTGCTGGCCCTCGACATCGAAGGTGTCGAGGGCGAAACGGCCTCCGTCCTTCTCGATCCGGCGGGCGCTATGGTCATAATAGGCCTGGAGTTGCAGCGAGCCGCCGGAGGACATGTTGTGGCGCCAGCGGGTCAGAAGGTCATAGCCATGTAAATGCTCGTCGGGGGCGGCACCTTGCGACCGGGATCCGAAATAGCCGTCGCCCTGGACCATCAGCGCATCGGCGGGCGTCGAATTCCAGTCGAACCGGAAGCCGCCCTGTGTCCGGCGGTTGCCGTCATCCTGCCCCGATGCGCTTTCGAAATTTTCATGGCGCTTGACGAACAGGCGGTAGCTGGCGGTCCCGCTCGCATGACCGCCATAGCGCAGGCCCAGATCATAGGTGCGGTTTCCGATGACGCCCGTTCCATACAGGCCCTGCGACGCGCCGGCATCGCGGGTGATGATGTTGATGACGCCATTGACCGCGTTCGATCCCCACAAAGTCGCGCCGGGACCGGAGATCACCTCGATCCGCTCGACATCCTCCGGCAGGATGTCCGGCATGTCCCAGTAAACCCCTGAATAGAGGGGGGAGTAGACGCTGCGGCCGTCGATCAGGACGAGCAGTTTGTTGGAGAAGTTCTGCGCCGCGTCATTGCCGCTGAGACCCCGCGCGGTGACGACCGTATCGTTGGGGCCGCCGCGCATGACCTGAAGATTGGGGGCCAGCCGCAATATGCCCGGCAGCGTCAATGTGCCCGACCGGACGATGTCGTCGTGGGTGATGACATAGATGGAGGCAGGGGCATCCGCCAATGAAGCCGTCGAGCGCGTGACGGAGGTGACGTCCAGCTTCGACAGGGCGGTGATCGGCATGTCCCGCAGTTCTTCGATGCTTTGGGCCTGTGCTGGACCCACGGACAGAGGCAGCAGGATCATGGCGACACAAGCCGCTCCCCCGGAAACCCAAGTCCGTGACATCATTGATAGCCCCCCTTCGCACGGATTTTTCCGCATGCGACGGGGGCGTTACGCTTTAGGATCGGGAAAGTTCCTTCCAGGCGATGGAATTGGGGCAATGGAAGGCTGGGGTTTTGCTCGCCCTCGGCCTGGGCCGATGAAATATCGGTTCCATCCAACTCCCCTGTCCTGACCCGGCAATGGCGGATTTCCCTCTCTTCATCGTTCCCCTTGTACAAATATCGGCACTTTGGGAAATAGGGGGACGTCATGACGACTTTGTCGGTTTTGAGATTTTCTCATTTCGGGATTGCGATGGCGGCTTTGACGTCTTTCCCCCTTGCCGCCCATGCGGCGACGGTCGAACACAAGCAGGCTCCTGGTGCCATGATTGCCAGCGCTGCCGTCGTCCCGCCCGGCAGCAGCATCTATTTTCTGTCGGGTGCAACCGGTGCGCCGATCGATCCGAAGGACGTGGAAAGCCCCGGCGCTTTCGGCGACACTGAAGCGCAAGCGATGTCCATCTTCACCAAGATGAAAGCGCAGCTTGCGGAGATGGGGCTGGGCATGGGCGATGTCGTTAAGCTGACCGTCTTCCTAGTGGGCGATCCGGCGCTCGGCGGGAAGATGGACCGGGACGGCATGACGCGGGCCTATAAGAAGTTCTTCGGCACAGCCGAACAACCCAATCTTCCCACGCGATCGGCCTTCCAGATCGCGGGTCTCGCACGGCCGCAGCAACTGATCGAGATCGAGGCGATTGCCGCCAAGGCTCCCTGAGCCTGTTCACGGGATGGCGGTCCATGGGTGAAACGACCGCAGTCCGATTTCCTTCCCGTCTACAGGGGGTTTTCATGAAGGATGTCACGCAGCCCAGCCGCCGCCAGCTATTGACCCTGATCGGAAAGATGGGCGGCGCCGCGGCCATGTATCAGGCGATGACCACGCTGGGCCATGCCGCCGAAACGCAATTTAGCGGCCCGCCCGTTCTGTCCGGTGCAAGACCCGGCGCCTCGGTCGTCGTGCTGGGCGCGGGCTTGGCCGGCATGGTCGCAGCCTATGAACTGGAGAAGGCCGGGTATCAGGTCAAGATATTGGAGTTTCAGGATCGTCCGGGCGGTCGCAACTATACATTGCGCGGCGGAGACACTTTCACCGAAAGCAGCGGCGCCGTTCAAAAGGTACAGTTCGGACCTGGCAATTACATCAACCCTGGTCCCTGGCGCATTCCGCACCATCACAATTGCCTGCTGCATTATTGCAGGCAGTTCGGCGTCGCGCTCGAACCGTTCATTCAGCTCAATCATAACGGCTTCATCCATTCGAGCGAGGCCTTCGGAGGCAAGCCGCAGCGTTACAAGGCGGTGGCGACCGACTTCCGCGGACATACCTCCGAACTGCTGGCGAAGGCGGCGAATGCCAAGGTGCTGGACGGCAGCGTGAGCGCGGAGGACAAGGAAAAGCTGCTGGAGGCTTTGCGGCATTGGGGTGTGCTCGACGACAATATGGCCTATACCAGCAGCGTCGCCGTCTCCGCCCAGCGCGGATATGATCGCCCGCCGGGCGGCGGCGTGGATGGCGCCCCCGTGCCGTCGCAGATTGCGAAGCTCGGCGACGTGCTCGACCCGCAGGTGTGGACGGCCATGAGCTTCTATTTCAACTATGTGATGCAGACGACGATGTTCCAGCCTGTGGGCGGCATGGACATGATCGGCAAGGCCTTCGCTGCCCAGGTCGGCAAGCTCATCACCTATAATGCGAAAGTCACGAAGGTCGCTCAGAACGGAAAGGGCGTGACCGTCAGCTACAAGGACGTGCCCAGCGGCAAGATGAACAGCGTCAGTGCCGATTGGTGCGTGTGCACCATTCCGCTCTCGATCATCAGCCAGGTCGAGATGCAGGTGGGGCCGAAACTGGCGGCGGCGATGAAGGCGGTGCCCTATGCGGGACAGCTCAAGATGGGGCTGGAGTTCAAGCGCCGATTCTGGGAGGAGGACGATAATATCTATGGCGGTCACAGCTTCACCGACCAGCCGATCGCACAGCTATCCTATCCCAATGACCGCTTCTTCTCCAGCGGGCCGGCGGTATTGCTGGGTGCCTTCGCCCGCGATGCCGGGGCGTTCGAACTGACCGGCATGACCCCGCAGGAGCGGATCGAGGCGGCGCTGGCCCAGGGTGAAATCTTCCATCCGCAATATCGCAAGGAGTTTCTGAACGGCGTTTCCGTCCCCTGGAGCCGCGTGCCCTGGATATTGGGATGCACTTCGCGCTGGAGCGAGGAGAACCGGGCAGCGCATTACCAGAATCTGGTCGCCATTGACGGCCGCGTGGTTCTGGCGGGCGAACATGCCAGCTATTATGGCGGCTGGATGGAAGGATCGCTGCTCTCCGGCCTCGACGCGATCACGCGCATCCACCAACGGACGCAGGCGGCATGAGCCTGCGCCGCGCCCTGATCCTCATCCCGCCGCTATTGGCCCTCCTCGCCGCGCCGGGTCATGCCGATACGCCGGGCGGCGTGCAGGCAAAGAACAAGGCGGCCGATGGCGAGAAGGTCTACAAGCAGATTTGTGCCGCCTGTCATATGCCAGATGCCATGGGCAGTGGGGGCGGCGCCATTCCCGCCCTGGCGAAGGACAAGCAGCTGGCCGACCCCGCCTATCCGATCGCGGTGGTGACGAAAGGCAAGGGTGCGATGCCACCGATGGGCGACATGCTTTCCTCAGCGCAGATGGCGGCAGTCATCACCTATGTCCGGACTCATTTCGGTAACAGCTATGCCCAGCCGGTTACGGAAGCGGACGTCAAGCGCGTCGCCAAAGCGGGTGGCAGCGCGGAATGATACGAGACGATGCCTTTCTTTCCGAACGACCCGTCATTGGAGACACGCCATGATGAAAATCGCCACGCTTTTGGCCCTCCTCGTCGCCGGGCCGGCCGTTGCCCAGACGCTTCCTGCCAAACTGCCCTTTTCGCCGTCGGTGCGCGTCGGCAACACGCTCTACATGTCCGGCCAGATCGGCCAGGTTCCGGCCGGGATGGACCCGCACAAGGAAGGCTTCGACGCGGCGGTGAGAAACGCGATGGATTCCATCGGCAAGATATTGGCGGATAATGGCCTCGATTTCGGCAAGGTGGTCAAGTGCACGGTCATGCTGGATGACATGGCAGACTGGCCGCGCTTCAATGCCGTGTACGTCCCCTATTTCGAGGGCAAGCGCCTGCCGGCGCGCAGCGCCTTCGGGGCGGATGGTCTGGCGCTGGGCGCGCCATTGGAAGTGGAGTGCATCGCGACTTTCGAGTGACTGAGCGGTCGACGGACTTTCATCCTACTCCATTACGATGCCATTCTCCGAGAACTGTTGTTTCAGAGAGCCGCGACGGCCTGTTCGATATGCCCCTGCGGCTCTCTGCCTGCTTTGCCCGACGAAGCGACAGCTATCGTGTCACGCGCCGAAACCACCGTCGATCGTCTGCATGGAACCGGTGATCATGGCGCCGTTCGGCCCGGCGATATAGGCGGCGAGTTCCGCGATCTCTTGCGGCCGTGCATGGCGCTTGATCGCCATGAAACCGTGCATGGTGGCGGCCATCGGCCCTTCCGCGGGGTTCATCTCGCTGTCGGTCGGCCCCGGCTGGATGCTGTTCACGGTAATGCCGCGATCACCGAAATCCCGTGCCAATCCGCGGACCATGCCCTGCATCGCCGCTTTGGTGAGGGCGTAGGCGGCCCCGCCCGCAAAGGGCATCCGGTCGCCGTTCACCGAACCGATGACGATGATACGGCCATTGGCGTTCATGTGCCGGGCGGCTTCAACCGCCGCGTGATAGGGTGCCCGCACATTGATGTCGATCATACGGTCGATATCGTCCGGGTCGAGCGTCAGCGGATCGCCAAGCACAAGCGTTCCGGCGTTGATGACGATGACATCCAGCGCGCCGCGACCGGCGATGGTGGCGATCAGCGCGTCGCGATCGGCACTGTCCGTCCGGATCGCTTCAGCCCCCGTTTCCGCGGCGAGTGCTTCGGCAGCATCGCGGGAACCGGCATAGGTGAAGGCCACACCGCCGCCGCCAGCGGCGAAGCGGTGGACGATGGCGGCGCCGATCCCCCGGCTACCGCCGAGGATCAGGATATTCTTTCCGGTGAAGTCATTCATACATGCCTCCTTCGATCAGGATGATAGAGTCGGTTGCTCTCTGGACTTGTAGATGACGTGCGCGCATCGTTCGGACTAGACGGCAAATCCTGGAAGTAGAAGACGGAAAACCCGAACGATGATGAAGCTGGACGGCGTTGCTGCATTCTTCGCCACCGTTGAGGCGGGGTCCATCAGTGCGGCATCGCGGCGGCTGGGCCTTGCAAAATCAGTGGTGAGCGAACGGCTGGCGGAACTCGAACGAACGCTGGGCGCGACCTTGATCCAGCGCTCGACGCGCAAGCTGACCCTGACGAATAGTGGCCAGACCTTCCTGCCGCGGGCGCAGCGCCTCCTGCGCGAGGCCGAGGAGGCTTCGGCCGAACTGGCGGCATCCAGCGGAAAATTGGCGGGACCGCTCAGACTTTCCGCTCCCGTCGGTTTCGGTATCCTGCATCTCACGCCCGCCTTGACCAGCTTCCTTCGCGGTCATCCCGAGATAGAGGTTTCGCTGGAACTGGATGACAGCTTCGTCGACGCCGCCACCGGGGGGTTCGATGCTGTGTTGCGGCATGGTGCGATCGGGGATGGCCGCCTCATTGCCCGTCGCCTCGCGACGAGCCGCCGCCTGCTCGTGGCCGCTCCCGAATATCTTGAGCGGGCGGGGCGTCCGGCCTCGCTGGCGGAACTGGAATATCATGCGGGTATATTATACGCGAACAGGGCCGGTGATTGGCGTTTTGGCGGTCCTTCCGGTTGGACCGTGGTTCGCCCGCGAGCGAGTCTGAGGGTCAATAATGGTCTGGTCATGCGCGATGCCGCCGCCGCCGGGCTTGGCATAGCGCTGCTGCCGACATTCTTCGTGCATGACGCGATCGCGAACGGATCGCTGGTCGAGATTGATTGTGGCGTGCAAGCCGAGGGCGCCGAACTGTTTCTTACCTATCCGCGCGATCATGGAGCCACGGCCAAGATCCGCGCTCTGGCCGAAAGTCTGCGCACAAGCTTTGGCGACCCTCCCTATTGGGAAAGGCCGCCGCGCGCTGATCTGCTTGGAGCGGTTCGCGCTGGAGCATCATGACCTGTCGCCGGCGTGTCCCATCCCGTGTCTGCGGGGGATGAGATGCGCCGGCCGGGCTTGCTTCAGGCGTCGATATTCCGCCGGAAGGTTTCGGGCAGGAAGATCAGCCCCAGGACGACGGTCGCCGCAGCCACCACCACCGGATACCAGAGGCCGTAATAGATGTCGCCGGTGGCCGCGACCATCGCGAAGCCGATGGCCGGCAGCAGCCCGCCCAGCCACCCGTTGCCGATATGATAGGGCAGCGACATGGAGGAGTAGCGGATGCGGCTGGGGAACAATTCCACGAGCATCGCGGCGATCGGACCGTAAACCATCGTCACCAGCAATACGAGGTAGAAGAGCAGGGCGACGACGAGCGGCTTGTTGATCTCGGCCGGGTTTGCCTTGCCGGGATAGCCGACCCTGGCGAGTTCCCCCTCGACCGCCGGCTGGGCGGCGACGGCGGGCTTGTCGCCCTCGGCCGCCTTTGCCGGGGTGGCGGGCGCGCCGATCAGTTGGGCGGTGAAGGCCGCGATGGCCGCTTTCTTCTCCTCACCCGAAAGCCGGGACGGATCGGGGGCGGTGAAGTTTTTATCACCGACGGCGACCGTCGCGACGGTACCGGGCGCGGCGGCGACATTGGTGTAGTTCACGCCCGCCTTGGCCAGCGCGTTCTTGACGATGTCGCAACTCGTCTTGTCAAACTTGTTCGCGCCGACCGGATCGAACTGCGAAGAGCATTCCGCCGGATTGGCGGTCACGGTCACGGGCGCGGCCGCCTGTGCCCGGGCGAGCGCCGGATTGGCGGCGTCGGTGAGCATGTGGAAGACCGGGAACAAGGTCAGCGCGGCCAGTGCGCAGCCCGAAAGGATGATGGGCTTGCGGCCGATCCGGTCGGACAGCCAGCCGAAGAAGAGGAAGAAGGGGGCAGCCATCAGCAGCGCGACGATGATGAGCGTGTTGGCGGTCAGGCCGTCGATCTTCAGCATCTTTTCCAGGAAGAACAGCGCATAGAGCTGGCCGCAATACCAGACCACCGCCTGACCCGCGATCGCGCCGAAAAAGGCGATGAACACGATCTTGAGGTTCTTCCACTGGCCGAACGCTTCCTTGATCGGGGATTTGGAGCCGGTGCCCTCCGCCTTCATCTTCTGGAAGACGGGCGATTCATGCAGCTTCAGCCGCAGCCACAGGCCGACGATCAGGAACAGGCCGGAGACCAGATAGGGAATGCGCCAGCCCCAGTCCTTGAACGCTTCCTCGCCTACGCCGGTGATGGGCGAACGGACGCCGATGACGATCAGCAGCGCCATGGCGAGGCCGGCGGTCGCGGTGATCTGAATCCAGCTCGTGTAGAAGCCGCGTCTGTTGTGGGGCGCATGCTCCGCGACATAGGTCGCCGCGCCGCCATATTCGCCGCCCAGCGCCAGGCCCTGGAACATGCGCAGCACCACCAGCATGATCGGCGCGGCGACGCCGACCGATTTGTAGGTGGGAAGGCAACCCACCAGGAAGGTGGAGAGGCCCATGACGAGCAGCGTGATGATGAACGTGTATCGCCGCCCGAACAGGTCCCCGATGCGGCCGAAGACGATCGCGCCGAAGGGGCGGACGATGAACCCCGATGCGAAGATCAGCAGCGCCATGATGAAGGAGGTCGTCGGGTTGAGACCCGTCAGGAACTGCGCCGCGATGATCGCGGTCAGCAGGCCGTAGAGATAGAAATCATACCATTCGAACACGGTGCCGAGCGAGCTGGCGGTGATGATCAGCTTCTCGCTTCGCGTCGCCTGGTGGTGCTTTGGCAGTCCGTCATATGTCGAAGCCATAACAGTCCCTCCTGTCAGAAATTATATTTCGCCGCGACGTCGAAGCGATCGACGTGGCCGTTGAGATCGTTGACGAGCCGGCGCTCGCCGTGGCGGTACTCGATGCCGAGGTCCACATTCTTCACCGGGGAATAGAAGAGGTTGCCCGCGACACTCCATGCCTGACGATTGAACATGGCGATACCCGCAGTCGTCGCCGGGTCGAGCGTGTCGGCGTAGAAGATGCGCTGATAGCTGGCGATCAGATTGACGCGCCACTGATCGTTCAGCGCATAGCGGCCCGCACCGAACAGCGCGAGGTTGCGGACGCCCGCAAGCTGCCCGTTGGTCTGGAGGACCGCATCGGGCCCGAAGTTCAGGCCGAGATAGCGTCCGATCCCTTCACCATAGGTCGCCTGGAAGCGAATGTCGCTGCCATGCTTGTCATCCAGGAAAATCTTGCCGGAGGTGCTGATGCCCCATCCGACGCGGGAATCGACGATGTGGGCGGCGCCCGCCTTCGCATTGTCGACGCGCAATTGGCGGCCCAGCACAGCGAGGTTGAGGAAGCCGAATGCACCAGCATATTCGAGGCGGCCGGTCATGTCGGGTGCATGGTCCTGGCCATTTTCGATGAGGGCGGGCGCTCCGACCGTCGCTGAAGCGGTTTCCGGGTTTTCGGCGGCCAGGTGGAGGGTCAGGCCGTGGCTCAGCGGCAGGCTGTAGCGCACCATCGGCTGACGCACGAAGATCAGGCCGTCGACGCCGCCGACATAATCCGTGCTCTCGGGGAAAACCGCCGGGTTGGAGAAATTGGTGAAATCCTGGCCGAACGTCCAGCGGTCGAACTGGATGAGGGCGCGCCGCATGGCGAGGTCATAGGCGTTGGTCGTGCGCTGCGTCCCCTGGCCCAGCGCCTGCGGGGTGCCGGGGGCGGCCTGGAAGTCGAATTCGATATAGGCCTTGAGCGCATGCTTGCCGAGCTTTGTGGTGGCGTCCACCCAGAAGCGGGTCTGCTTTGCGGAAAAGTCGGTGACGCGGGTAGGCGACGTCGGGAATGCGGGATTGAAGACCGGGACCGACTGGGGCAGATAGAGGTCGCGGCCGAGCGTGTTGCTCGGGTCGTCGCCGCCGCTGTATCGCGCGCTGCTGGCGAGCAGCTTCACATAGCCGGACAGGACGACATTGGTATTGCCCGAGCGGAAGCCGAGCTTGGGCGTGCTATCCGCCAGCCTGGTCACTTGGGCGGACGTCTCGTCGCTCTTGCGGACGGCGTTTGCGGCGGTGGCCGCGGTTTCGTCCTGCTGGTTGCGCGCGGCGGCGAGTTCGGTCCGAAGCTGGGTGACTTCGCTCTCCAGCCGCTCAAGACGCGCCGCCAGTTCCGTCTCCTTCGTGGCTTGCGCGCCGGCCAGTTGGGGTGCGGCGAGTGCCGTCGCTCCCAGCAGGACGCGAAAAAATGGTCCGTTTGGCTTTGGCATTGTCCTCTCCATGGACCGGTTTGTTTTCCGGCTGGGGAGAGGATCGCGCATGCCGCGGCGATGCGACAGCCGAACCATGGTCGGGGATATTCGACTTTGGTCGGGGGTCCGATGCGATCGCGCGGCGTCTAGAATGCCGCCCACGGATCGGTGGCGATCAAGGAGAGGAGTGCTATATTATGGACCAGGGCATTTATCCCGTTCCCAACCCGTGGGCGAACGACGCGCTGGTCGACGCCGCGCGATACCAGCAGATGTATGCGCATTCGATCACCGATCCGGAGCGTTTTTGGGCGGAGGAGGCGCAGCGTCTCGACTGGATGCAGCCGTTCAGCCAGGTCAAGGCGACGAGCTTTTCGGAGGAGGATTTCGGTATAAGCTGGTTCGCGGACGGTACGCTCAATCTGTCCGCCAATTGCCTGGATCGTCATCTGGCTGAGCGTGGCGATGCCATCGCGATCCTCTGGGAACCCGACGATCCGGCGGAGCCTGAGCGGCGCATCAGCTATCGCGAATTGCATGAAGCGGTATGCCGTTTCGCCAATCTGCTCAAGGCGCGGGGCGTGAAGCGGGGGGATCGCGTCACCCTCTACCTCCCCATGGTGCCCGAAGCGGCGGTGGCGATGCTGGCTTGCGCGCGCATCGGCGCCATCCACTCGATCGTCTTCGCCGGTTTCTCTCCCGAAGCGCTCGCCGGGCGTATCGAGGATTGTTCGAGCCGCATCGTCGTGACCGCCGATGAGGGGTTGCGCGGTGGCAAGAAGGTTCCCCTCAAGGCCAATGTCGATGCCGCACTCGCCCATTGCCCCGATGTCGAGACGGTCATCATGCTGCGGCGTACAGGGGCCGAGGTGGCGATGGTCGAAGGCCGCGACATCGACTGGGCCACGGCGGTCGAGGACCAGCCTTCGACGTGCGAGCCGGAGGAAATGGGCGCCGAGGACCCGCTTTTCATCCTGTACACATCGGGTTCGACCGGCAAACCCAAGGGCGTGCTGCATACGACCGGCGGCTATGCCGTGTGGGCGGCGATGACGCATGAATATGTGTTCGATTACCGGCCCGGCCAGATCTACTGGTGCGCCGCCGATATCGGATGGGTCACGGGTCACAGCTATGTCGTCTATGGGCCGCTGATGAACGGCGCGACCAGCGTGATGTTCGAGGGCGTGCCCAATTTCCCCGATGCCTCCCGCTTCTGGCAGGTGGTCGACAAGTTCGGCGTGGAGATTTTCTACGGCGCTCCCACGGCCCTGCGCGCGTTGATGCGGGAGGGGGACGAATGGGTGCGCAAGACCAGCCGCAAGACGTTGCGGCTGCTCGGCAGCGTCGGCGAACCGATAAACCCTGAGGCATGGGAATGGTATCATCATGTCGTGGGCGAGGGCCGCTGCCCCATCGTCGATACCTGGTGGCAGACCGAGACGGGCGGCGCGATGATCAGCCCGCTGCCGGGGGCCACGGCATTGAAGCCCGGCTCCGCGACGCTGCCCATGTTCGGCGTGAAGCCCGAACTGGTCGATGGCGACGGGCGGCTGATCGAGGGGGCGGGGGAAGGCTGTCTTGTGCTCGCGGATAGCTGGCCGGGACAGATGCGCACCGTCTGGGGCGACCATGACCGCTTCTTCCAGACCTATTTCACGACCTTTCCGGGACGCTATTTCACCGGCGACGGATGCCGGCGGGACGAGGACGGCTATTATTGGATCACCGGCCGCATCGACGACGTCATCAACGTGTCCGGCCATCGCATGGGCACAGCGGAAATCGAGAGCGCCTTGGTCGCGCATCCCAAGGTGGCCGAAGCCGCCGTCGTCGGCATGCCGCACGACGTCAAGGGGCAGGGCATCTATGCCTATGTCACGACCAATGCCGATGTCGAGCCGGACGATGCTCTGCGTGGCGAACTGATCCGCTGGGTACGCAGCGAAATCGGCCCGATCGCCTCGCCGGACGTGGTGCAGTTCGCACCCGGTCTGCCCAAGACGCGGTCTGGCAAGATCATGCGACGCATCCTGAGGAAGATCGCGGAAAACGACGTCTCCAGCCTCGGCGACACGTCTACGCTTGCCGATCCCGCCGTGGTCGATAATCTGCTGGCAAACAGACCACGGATGGAAGAGGCGCAATAGAGACGATTCTCATCGCGGACGACCACCCGCTTTTCCGCCAGGCTCTGGCGGTGGCGGTGATGAAGGTCGCTCCGCAAGCCAGCATCATCGAAGCGGGCACGCTCGCCGCCGCCGTGGGAGCGGCGGGCGGCGCGGCGGGCCTGCGCCTCATCCTGCTCGACCTCAAGATGCCGGGCGCGGTGGGCTATTCGGGCATTGCACTCCTGCATGCCGAGCAGCCCGATGTGCCGATCCTCGTCGTTTCGAGCGCCGACGGCGCGAAGGCGGCGGAGGAAGCGCGGGCGCTGGGTGCGGTCGGCTTTCTCTCCAAGGATAGCGACCTGCCTGCGATCGAGACGGCGATCACGCGCGCCATGGGCGGCCACCGGCTTCCGGCTCCGCCGGAACGGCCGGAAGATGCCGTTCAGAAGGAGGTCGCGTCACTGACGCCGACCCAGTTGAAGGTCCTTCTGGAAGTGCTGAACGGCAAGCTGAACAAGGAGATCGCGCATAATCTCATGATCAGCGAGGCGACGGTCAAGGCGCATATGACGACGATCATGCGCAAGCTGAATGTGCAGAACCGCACCCAGGCCGCGTTGGTGGCACGTTCGCTGGGGCTCGATCTCAACCACTGACGCGGGCGAGGAAGGCCGAAATGGCTTCGGGCGCGGCGGGCTTGGCGATGAAGGCGATGTCGAGCATGGCGGCCCGCGGGGCAAGGTTCGCCTCATCCTCCGCCGTGACAAGCGCCGCGGGCAATCCCGGATGTTCGCGGCGTAACGCCGCGATGAGGGCAAGGCCATCTTCGTCCGCGCCAAGCTGGAAGTCCACCAAAGCGGCGTCTGCTTCGTGCGCCAAATGTCGGGCGGTCTCGCCATCTCCGGCAGTCATGGTCCGGTGGCCGAGACTGGAAAGCAGCGCCTGCGTCGCCGCCACGATCATCGGATCGTCATCGACCACGAGCACGGCCAGATTTCTTTCCTTCGGTATGGGGACCTCCAGGATGGGCGCGGATTCCGATGCGGCCTGCCCCGTGCCGGCCGGCATGAGCAGGCTGAACCGGCTGCCCTTTCCGGGAACGGAATGCACTTCGATGCTGCCGCCGATCAGTCGGACGATCCGGCGGGAGAGGGCCAGGCCAAGGCCCAATCCATCGACATCCAGCGCGCCGAGGCGGGTGAACTCGCCGAAGATCGCTTCGATCTGGTCGGCGGCTATGCCGATGCCGGTGTCGACGATGTCGATCCTGACCATGCCGCCTTTGCGTCTGACGCCGATCAGGACCCCGCCATGCTGCGTGTAGCGCAGGGCGTTGGACACGAAATTCTGCAATACCGATCGCAGCAGGCCGGGATCCGTATCGAGATGACCGCTCAACGGGCCGGTCCGCAGGCGTAGTCCCTTTTCCTTCGCCATGGGAGCGAACCCGTCCGCGAGGCTGGTGAGAAAAGGGCGAAGATCGATCGGCTCAGGCTTGGGTTCGACCCCGCCGGCGTCGAGTTTGCTGATGTCGAGAAGCGCGCGAAGCAGGGCCTCCGCCGCGATGATCGCGCCCTCGATGCGATTGGCCAGCATATGCGGCGTTCCGTCAACCTCGCGTTGCAGGGCGGCCGTGAACAGGCGTGCGGCGTGAAGCGGCTGGAGCAGATCGTGGCTAGCGGCGGCAAGGAAACGGGTCTTGTCCCGCGTCGCTTCGGCGAGCCGCGAATTGGTGTCGCTAAGCTCTCGCGTGCGGTCCGCGACGCGCGTTTCCAGTTCCGCCAGCGTCCGGCCCAATTCATCGCGAATGCGCGCGTCCTCGGTAATGTCGATGAAGCTGGTCACATAGCCGCCGCCCGGCATCGGGCCGCCAATCGTCTTGATGACGCGGCCGTCCTTGCGCCGCCGTTCGAAACTGTGCGGCAGCCCCCGGCGCATATGGCGCAAGCGCTTCCTGACGTGGAATTCGATATCCTCGGTCCCGAAATCGCCCAGTCTCCCATTATAGCGGATCAGTTCCGCTATCGGCACGCCCACCCGAAGAAAGCCCGGTGGAAAGTCGAACAGGTCGAGATATTGGCTGTTCCAGGCGATCAGGTTCATGTCGGCATCGACGACGCTGATGCCGGCATCGATATGCTCGAAGGTCGCGGCCAACAACTCGCGCGAAAAGCGAAGCGATTGCCCGCGTTCCCCGAGCAGCCGGGTGACGTCGGACAGGCTGATCTGCCCGCCCGCCAATGCCGAGGTCACGAGCGCGCGCGCCGATGAGGCGCCGACTACGCGGGCGATCAGCGTGCGTGCACGTTGCGCCGAACGCCTGTCGATCGGCGTGCCGCGCGCCGCTGCCGGAAATTCCCGGGCCGCCTCCTCTTCACCGATGAAGCTGGCGGCAAGCTGCGCGAGTTCGGCAAGGTCGGTGATCGGACGCTGGCTGCCGAGGCGCGGAAGGACAGGCGCCTTCACCTTGCGTGCCGCGACAAGCGCGAAGACGAGAAGGTTGGCGCCGAGGCTCCATGCCACGCCATGGACCAGTGGAGAGGCGGCTCCGATGCCGAACAGGCGCAGGGGGTCGAGCGCGCTTCCCGCGAGCGCGGCCAGCCCGGCGGAAGGCAGGATGGGCGGCAGGGCGAGGGTGTAGAACCAGATGATGAGCCCTACGGCAAGGCTGGCCCGCGCCGCGAGGGCATCGCGCCCCGGCGCATAAGTGGCGAGGATCAGGTGCGGCGTGAACTGCGCCATGGCCGCGAAGGCGACGAGCCCGATCGAGGCGAGCGACTGTTCGGCCGAAACGAGCAGCGCCCAGGCGAGCGCCGCCACGATGATGGCGACGATCGAGAAGCGGCGCACCAGAAGCATCCGGCGGCCGAGCGTTCCTGCGCCGGCCTCCGCGCCATTCTCTCGCGCCAGCAACGTGGGAAAGAGGAGGTCGTTCGAAACCATGGTCGCAAGCGCGGTCGAATCGACGACGACCATCGATGCCGCAGCAGCGATCCCGCCCAGCAATGCGAGCGCAAGGATGATGCCCTGTCCCTCCATTTCGGGCAGTTGGAGCATGTAGAGATCGGGCTGTGCGTTGTGCAGCAGGCTTGCGCCCGCCAGCGCGACCGGCAGCACCATGACCGCCATCGCGCCCAGATAGGCGGCCAGTCCCCAGCGGGCACCGACGAGATCGCCCGGCTCGCGGGCCTCGACCAGGCCCATGTAGAATTGCCTCGGCAGGACAACCACCGCCATGAGCGAGATGAGAAAGATGATGCCGACCTCGATCGACAGCCGTTCCGGCCGAAAATTGGCCGAGAGAATGGCGATGCCCCGCGTGAGGCCTGTGGCGTCTGCCTGACCCAGCAGGACGAGGGCGAAGACCGCGACCGTCGTCAGGGCAATGATCTTGAGCAGCGATTCGATGCCGATCGCATAGACCAAGCCTTCGCTGCGCCCGGCCAGTTCGAACCGCCGGGCGCCGAACAGCATGGCGAACAGGGACAATAGCCAGGCGGCGGTCAGCATGGCCAGGGTCGCGACGGGACGGCCCGTCACGATCGAGATCGCTGCCCCGATGGATCGGAATTGCAACGCGACATAGGGGACCGTTCCCAGCAAGGCGATGACCGTGACGAGGCGCGCCACGACCACATCATGACCGAAGCGCGCGGCGATGAAGTCGGATACGGTCGTTGCCTGCTCCTGCGCGACCGCCTCGGCAAGCCGGCGCAGGAAGCGGGGGGCGACGATCAGCAGGCAGATGGGCGCGAGATAGATGGGCAGATAGTGCCATCCGTCGCGTACCGCGCTTCCGACCGCGCCGTAGAAGGTCCAGCTCGAACAATAGACTCCCAGCGCGAGCGCATAGGCGCCGTGGCGCAGATCATGGCGGCCGAGCGGCAGGCCACCGCGTCTTTCCACGACGGTCGCGATTCCGAACAGCAGCAGGACGATCGCGAGCGCGAGAAGGGCTGCCGAGAGCAAACTCATGGCCCATCTCTACTGGCTCCCACCCGCCGGAACAATGGATGGTTGGAGGATGTTCCGGCGAGCAACGGAGGAATGTTATCCGCTGTGGGTTAGGGCCTTTCCCCCATCACGGTTGATGCTTGCGGCCAAGCATGCCGTGCATGTCGATCCAACGCACGAAGGCATCGAACCAGCCGGTGCTGGTGGTGGACTTTGGATACATGCCGAAACCATGGCCACCCTGCTCATAGAGGTGGAACTCCACGGGCCGATGCGCCGTGCGCCAGTCGTCGATCAGCTTGAAGTCGCGATTGCCGAACAGCGGATCGTCGG
This sequence comes from Sphingobium sp. LB126, assembly GCF_002795205.1. Lineage (NCBI taxonomy): Bacteria > Pseudomonadati > Pseudomonadota > Alphaproteobacteria > Sphingomonadales > Sphingobiaceae > Sphingobium > Sphingobium sp. LB126. The sequence goes on along the minus strand of NZ_NETV01000002.1, from coordinate 670,539 downwards.
CGGCGATCGCGGCGAACATCGGTGGCGCGTCCTGCGGCACCGTCATGCTGCCCAGCGGTCCATAGATATTTCCGATGAAGGCGGGTTTCGCCTCCTTGGTCGACAGGGTCGTCGCCATGGTCAACATGGCGCCTGCGGAAAAGCCGATCATGCCGATCCGGTCGGGGTCGACATGCCATTGCGCCGCACGGGTGCGGATCAGGCGGAAGGCGGCAGTGGAATCGGCGAGTTGCGGGGCAAGGTCGTTCGCCGCCGCACTGGGTACGGGCAGGGGCGCGCGTGCGGCGCCGGAGAACATTTCCTTCATGGACTGCTCGAAGCCCGCCATGTCGGCGGGTGTCTGGCGCAACCGATATTTGAGTACGAAGGCGGCGACACCTCGCGCGGCCAGCGCCCGTGCGACGTCATAGCCCTCATTGTCCATGGAAAGGGTGCGGAAACCGCCGCCCGGCGCCACGACGACCGCCGCACCCGACGCCTTGGCCGGATCGGGCAGGAAAGGCGTCAGCGTCGCAACCGTCACGTTCCGTGCGAACCGGCTGCCATATTGGGTGTGCCAGGATTCCTTCGCTGTGGCGCCGGGGAGTGCGCCGGTGCCCAGTTCGATCGCGTCGGGCTGGGCCGGAACGGCGATGGGAGTCATCCTGTCGTCCTGTGCCCATCCCTGTGCGGACAGGGAGAGGGTGCAGGTGGCGAGACCGAGCGCGATCATATGCGCGGCCGGGAAACGCCATACTCTCTTGCGTGCAGACAGATCCTTCATGTCATCCTCCGGTTATTGTCGGTCGTTATCGCAGTTCGAGCACCACCACCGATTTGGGCGGCAGGGCGACGGTCAACACGCCGTTTGCAATCTGCGCGCCGGTGAAGGGGGCGGGCTTCACGACTTGCGGATCGTCGAAGCTGTTGTGCGCATTGATCGCCGAGGCCGTCAGGATGCGGCCCGACACGCTCGCCGCGTTCAACCCATCCAGCTTCACCGTGACCATGTTGCTCTGGTTGGGATCGAGGTTGGACAGGCCGACATGGACCTTGCCGTCCTTTGCCCGGACCGCCGATCCGCTGATGGCGGGCATCACGAACCTGTCCTTGTTGTACCAGGGCGTGTCGATGTCGATCGGCAGCACCGTCGCGTCCTGCCAGGGCTTGTACATCTCGAAGACATGGTAGGTGGGGGTCAGCACCATCTTCCTGCCTTCGGTCAGGATCATCGCCTGGAGCACGTTCACCATCTGCGCGATGGCGGTCATGCGGACGCGGTCGGCATGTTTGGCGAAAATGTCGAGATGGATCGAAGCCACCAGCGCATCGCGCAGCGTATTCTGCTGCCGCAGGAAGCCGGGATTGGTGCCGGGGTCGGGCGCGTACCAGGTGCCCCATTCGTCGACCGCCAGGAACACGCGCTTGGCCGGATCATATTTGTCCATCACCTTGCTGTGACCGGCAATCAGATCGTCCATCCGCCACGTCGCCGCCAGCGTGTCCGCCCAGCCGGCCTCGTCGAAATCGACCGGATCGGCCTTGGGAGGCCATCCGCCCTGGGGCAGGGTGTAATAATGGAGCGACAGCGCATCGAGATGCTTGCCCGCTTCGCGCATCATCACCTCGGTCCAGTTATAATCGTCTCCGTTCGCGCCCGACGCGATCTTCACCGTCTTGGTGCCGGCGGGGACCTTGATGAAGGTGGCGTAACGCTTGGTGACGTCAGCGGCATATTCGGGCCGCATATTGCCGCCGCATCCCCACAACTCGTTGCCGATGCCGAAGGCTGGGAGCGCCCAGGGTTGCTTGTGTCCGTTCTTCGCGCGCTCATCGGCCAGGCTGCCCGCGGGCGCGGTGATATATTCCACCCACTCCGCCATTTCCTGCGGTGTGCCGTTACCCACATTGCCGGAGATATAGGCTTCAGCACCCACCTGCCGCAGCAGTTCGAAATATTCGTGGGTGCCCACGCTATTGGGCTCGGTCACGCCGCCCCAGTTGGTGTTGACCTTGACGGGGCGCCGGGCCTTTGGCCCGATCCCCTCGCGCCAATGATATTCGTCGGCGAAACATCCGCCGGGCCAGCGGATGACCGGCACGGACAGATTGCGCAGCGCCGCCACGACGTCATTGCGGAAGCCGTTGGTGTTGGGGATCGACCGGTCATTGCCGACCCACAGGCCGCCATAGATGCCATGGCCCAGATGCTCGGCAAATTGCGTGAAGATACGGCGGTCATAGACCGGGCCGGGCCTGTCGGCATGGATGGTGACGGCGGTCGGCCGGCCATCGGTATCGGCGTTGGCCGTGGTCGCCGCCCATGCGCTGGCGCATAGAAGCAGCGCGGCGGTCGTGCGGCGCAGGGTCTTGATCATGTCCGTCCTCTTCGGAAAATGGCGGGAGAATGGGCGAAATTTATTTGGGGAGGGAGACCATCCGGACGACGCTGTAGCGGGCCTGCTGGCTCTGCACGGCATCGTCCGGCTGGCCGCTGCCGACGCTCAGGCTATAGTCGCCCGGTATCAGTCCCCGCTCACCCGCCATGGTGACGAAGCTGAGGTCGCGCGGACTGAGTGTGAACTCGACATTCCTCGTCTCTCCGGGCTTCAGCGTTATCCGCTGGAAGCCGCGCAGGGCGATACGCGGCGCGCCCTCGAAGCGCGGTGGCGTGATGTAGAGTTGCGCGATGTCATCGCCCGCCCGCGCGCCCGTGTTCGTGACGGCGGTGCGAACCCGCAGTCCGTTTTCGACCGAGCCGTTCACCGGCTCGACCGCCAGCGGCGCATAGCGGAAGCTGGTGTAGCTGAGGCCATGGCCGAAGGGATAGACCGGCTTGCCCTTGAAATAGCGATAGGTGCGCCCTTCCATCCCATAGTCGGTGAAGGGCGGCAGGTCGTTCACACTCCGGTAGAAGGTGACGGGCAGGCGCCCGCCCGGATCGGCCTTGCCCGACAGGACGTTGCCGACGGCAAGCCCGCCGGACTGGCCGGGATACCAGGCCTCGACGATGGCGGCGGCATTGTCCTTCGCCCAGGACAGGTCGATGGCGCTGCCGTTCATGGCGACGACGACCAGCGGCTTGCCGAGCGCCCTGGCCTTTTCCAGAAAGGCGCGCTGGTCAGCGGGCAGGTCCAGCGTGGTCTTGTCGCCGCCATCGAAGCCCTCGACCTTGACGGGCATTTCCTCGCCCTCCAGGTCGGAGGTCAGGCCGACCACCGCCACGACGACATCGGCGTCCTTCGTCCCCGCCGCCAGATCGCGGTCCAGATCGTCGGTGACACGTTTCCAGAAGATCGCCGGGCTAGCGGCGACGCCGCTTTCGCCCTGGAGGCGGATGGCGAAGCGTTCGCCCTTCGTCATGCGGACGTCGACCAGCTTGAGCGGTTCGGCCCAGCGCGAATATTCACTGGCGGAGACGATCGGTCTGCCGTTGATCGAGACGTCGCCAGTCACCCCGGTCAGGGCCAGGCGATAGAGGCCGGTTTCCGGTGCGACCAGATAGCCGCTCCAGCGGACCTGATGGCGGTCCGATACCTGCCTGAATTCGGCCGCGCGTGAGACGATGCTGGTTTCAGTGCGGGTCAGCACCGGCCTGGTGGCGAAGCGGTCCTTGCCCGCTACGTTGAAATATTCGGCCTTGATGCCGGGCTTCCCGTCCGGCGTCAGCAGCGCGGTGCCGGGGACGAGATCGCCGTCGGTGATCGACGGGGTGAAGGGGATGACGGTCACGGCGCCCCCGCCCATCACCTGCTTCAGGCCGTCAGCGACCGAAATGGGCGGCGCGCTCTTGGCGGAGGAATAATTGCCGCGCAGCACGCGGGTCGCATCCGCCAACGGGCCGGCGAGGGCGATCTTCGTGCCTGGCTTCAGCGGCAGGATGCCGTCATTCTTGAGCAGGACAAGGCTCTTTTCCGCCGTAGCCAGGGCCAGGGCCTGATGATCGGGCGTACCGATCGCGTCGGGCGGCGTCGCATTGGGTTTGCGGGAGGACAGGCCTGCCAGGTCGCCATTGCGGTATCGCGCGGAAAAGAGCCGGACGAGCGCCGTGTCGATGTCATTCATGCTGATATGACCGCGCGCCAGCGAATCCTTGTACCTGTCGCCAAGATCGGTACGACCACCCAGCGTCGCATTGTTGCATTCGTTGTCGACGCCATAGCGCAATGCCACCGCGACCCCGGTCGCGGCGTCGGGCGCATATTTATGATGGTCGTAAATATCGACGACGGCATCGCAATCGGACACGACATAGCCCTTGAAGCCCCAGGCGCCGCGCAGATAATCCTGGAGCAGCATATGACTGCCGCAGGCCGGTTGTCCGTCGACTCGGTTATAGGCGCACATGATCGATCCGGCCTTGCCCTCCACTATGGCGGCGCGGAAGGCGGGGAGATAGCTATCCTCCAGATCGTGCGGGGTGGCGAAGATATTGTCCGTATGGCGGCTGGGTTCCGGACCGCTATGGACCGCGAAATGCTTCGGCGTGGCGACCACGTGGGGCAGGTCGGGACTGTCCCCCTGCATGCCCCGGATGAAGGCGACGCCGATCCGTGCGGTCAGATAAGGGTCTTCGCCATAGGTTTCCTGTCCTCGGCCCCAGCGCGGATCGCGGAAGATGTTGATATTGGGCGACCAGGTGTCGAGGCCGGTGCCGATCCGGCCGATATGTCCGGTCTGCCGCCCCAGGCTGTGCAATGCGCGGACTTCGGTGCTGATGGTGGCGGCGACCCGTTCGATCAGCGGCGCGTCGAAGGTGGCGGCAAGGCCGATGGGTTCGGGGAAATTGGTGGTGGGGACCGCGCCGATCGCGCCGTGCAGGGATTCTGTCCACCAATTATAGGCCGGGATGTCGAGGCGCGGAATGGCGGGCGCGACGTTCAAAAGTTGCGCGACCTTTTCGTCCAGCGTCAGCCTGTCGACGATGGCACGTGCCTTGCCGTTCGCCTCCGTCCATACATCCATGGCCTGCGCATGGGCGATCGCGGATGTCGTGAGGCACAATATCGCGCCGGCCATGCGCAGGGCGGAAGCGGTTTTCATGTCTGTCTCCCCAACGGCACGCCGGTTTCGGCGTCGCCTATTCTCTTATGCTGGGTTGGTAGGGCGCGGGGGATGGCACTTCCCCCGCGCCCGGCGCGCTCAATGGGCGGCGCCGTCCTTCGCGCCCTTGGCGACGAAGGGATTGATGGTGCGGATCGTGCCGTCCGGATTATAATGAAGCTCGGTCACCTTGACGTTGCGCAGGCGGGTCTGGCCTGACAATTGGCTGTCGGCATAGAAGAGCCACCATTTCCCGTTCCACTCGACGATCGAATGATGCGTGGTCCAGCCTTCCACCGGCTCCAGGATGCGGCCTTTATAGGTGAAGGGCCCATAGGGAGAATCACCGACGGCATAGGCGAGATAATGGGTGTCGCCGGTCGAATAGCTGAAATAATATTTGCCCTTATATTTGTGCATCCACGATGCCTCGAAGAAGCGGCGGTCGTGATCGCCGCCCAGCAAAGGCTTGCCCTTTTTATCGAGGATCTGGACCGCCCGCGGCGTTTCGGTGAATTCCAGCATGTCGCCGGTCAGCTTCGCCACGCGCGGCGCCAGCGCGGGCTTGTCGTCCTGGCCCAGGTCGGTCTTCGATCCATCGGGATCATATTTGCCGTCGATATTGCGCTGAAGCTGGCCGCCCCAGATGCCGCCGAAATACATGTAGCTCGACCCGTCGTCATCGGTGAAGACGGCGGGGTCGATCGAATAGCTGCCCTTGATCGGCTGCGGCTGCGCCTTGAACGGACCCATCGGGTCCTTTGACGTGGCGACGCCGATGCGGAAGGCGCCCGCCTTGTCCTTGGCCGGGAAATAGAGATAATAGGTGCCGTTCCTGTAGGCGGCGTCGGGCGCCCACATCTGCTTGTCCGCCCAGGGCACGTCCTTGACGTCGAGCGCCACCGGGCCGATGGTCACGGGGCCGCCGATCCTGTCCATCGCTAGGATGCGATAGTCGTGCATCTCGAAATGGCTGCCCAGATCGTCCTCCGGCGTCGGACCGTCAATGTCATGGCTGGGATAGACGTAGATCTTCCCGTTCCAAACATGGGCGGACGGGTCGGCGGTGTAGATGTCCTTCACCAGCGGCTGCGAAAGATATTCGGACGCGTCGCGTTTCGTTTCCTTTGCCGGTCGGGCCTCGTTTGCCGGCTGCGACTGCTGGCATCCCGCAGTGAGCAATGCGATGGCAAGCGGCAGGGTTTCCAATGCGCGCAACTTCATGGGCATGCTGATCCTCTCTGGTTATTCATGTTTCGATAGCGCTACCATATAATGAGTGCAATCGCGTGCGACCAATGGCTTGGCCTGAAGGCAGATGAAATCGCGGCAGTCAGACCGGCTGTAATCCGTGGGTCACGATCTTGTCGATCAGGTCGCGATGGCGCGGCAGGCCCGCGCGAAGCTTCGCGGTCATGTTCCTGTTCTCCCGCCGGGCGCGATCGGCCAGATGCGTGTCGCGCGCCAGGGCAGCGCGGTCGACCTCCGTGCGGAAGCCCATGCCGTACAGCACATATTGGTAGCTTGCCGCGGGGAACACTTCCTCCACCCGGTCGAACTCGTCGAGGAACCAGGGCGACTGGTAGCGCCAGAGCAGCATCAATTCCTTCAACCGGTCCGGCATGGTCTCGTCCCGCACATTGTCGCGCCAGAAATCGCTGTCGGTGCGCTTCGTCAGTGCATAATGGAGCTTCAGGAAATCGATGATGCGGCCCCAGCGATAATGGGTCGTCGCGTTGAAGCGCGAGGCGATGATGTCCATCACCTCGCGGCAGGCGGGCATCTGCTCCGCGATGATCTTGGCCGACAGTTCGATGAGGACGATGGCGGAGGCTTCGAGCGGTTCCAGGAATCCGGCGGCCAGGCCCACCGCAACGCAATTGCCCTTCCAGAATGTTTCGCGATGGCCGGACCGGATCGCGATCTTCCGTGCGCTGAGCCCCTCGGCCAGCGGACCGATATAGGCGCGCAATTCGCGCTCCGCTTCTTCGTCCGAAATATGGTTGCTGGAATAGACATGGCCGATGCCGCGCCGGGTCGGCAGGCCGATGTCCCAGATCCAGCCCGCGCTCTGCGCCGTGGAGATGGTGTGTGATGCCATCGGGCTGTTGGGCCGCTCATAGGGCACCTGCATCGCGAGCGCGGTGTCGCAAAACAGTATGTCGTTGCAATCCTTGAAGGGCACCTTCATCGCGCCTTCGATCAGCAGCGCCTTGAATCCGGTGCAATCGACGAACAGATCGCCCTCGATCTCGCCGGCCTGGGTGGTGCGGATGGCACGGATGTCGCCATCCTCCTTCATCAGCACCTGTTCGACATCGGCCAGGACATGGCGCACGCCCAGCTTTTCGCAGCAATGGCGTTGGAGGAAGGGCGCGAACTTGCCCGCGTCCAGATGATAGGCATAGTTGGCGAGCGCATCATATTCGGCGGTGGCGATGGTCTTGGGGGCCAGGCCGTCGTCGCAGATGCGCCCCTGCGAACAGACGCTGTCGCAGAAACTTTCGTCCCCTGCGCCCGCCAACCAATGGGGGGCAAGGTTCACCTGCCCGAAATTCTGGGGCAGCATGAGGGGGTGATAATAGCCGTCGTCCCGTTCCCCCGTCGTCCAGCGGGCGAAGCGGGCCCCTTGCTTGAAGGCGGCGTCGCATTCGCGGAAGAGGTCGGTTTCGGAAATCCCCATGCGCGACAGGGTGGTCCGCAGCGTCGGCCAAGTCCCTTCGCCCACCCCGATGATCGGCGTGTTGGGGGACTCGACCAGCGTTACGGTGAAGTCGTTGCCGAGGCGGCTGCCATGACGGGCGGCAATCACCCCCGCGGTCAGCCATCCGGCGGTCCCGCCGCCGACGATCACGATGTTACGGACGGGATGAACCATGAAGAAACTACCCATGAAAAGGGAAGGGATGTCAACCGACATCCCTTCCAGGGCGAGAAGTCTAGAAGCGGTAACGAACACCGGCGGTAAAGCGCCGGCCATATCCATAGACGTCCAGCAACTGGTTGCTGAAGCGGCCATGGGTACTCAACGTCTCGTTGGTGATGTTGAGCGCTTCGCCGAACACGCTGAACTGATCGGTCAGCCTGATATTGGTGCTGAGGTCGATCTGAAGACTGGAGTTGACGAAGGTCGGCTCCGCGCCGAAGGCCGAGTTGTTCTGCGCCTGGCCGAACTGGAGCAGATATTTGTCGCGCCAGTTGACCGCCGTCCGGAACTCGAAGCCGTTCTTGTCATAGAAGGCCACGAGGTTCGCCGAATTCGCAAGGCCGGTCACGGCGAAGCCGCTGGTCGACAGGTCGCTGCGGTCATAGGGCTTGTTGGTTTCGACGAAGGTGGCGTTGGCGTTAAAGCCGAAACCGCTGTCGCCGAACACATGCTGCCATGCCAGTTCGACCCCCTTGACCGTCGCTTCGGGGCCATTGACCCGCTGCGACACGGTGAACACGGCCGGCTGTCCCGTCGACGGATCGATCACATTGTTGATCGTCTGGCGCTGCGTACCCGCGACGATGAAGTTCGACACGTCCTTGATGAAGAAGTTCACCGCGGCATAGGAGTTGCGCTGATAATACCATTCGGCCGCGAGGTCGAAATTGTCCGCCAGATAAGGCTTGAGCGCCGGGTTGCCGCCGGTGGCGGTCAGGGCGCCCACGCGCTGGCCGCTGCCCACGTTGAGGACCGGGGTCAGCGTGTTGAGCGCCGGACGGGTCAACGTGCGCGAGGCGTCGAAGCGCAGGTGGAGATTGGGCGTCAGTTCCAGCTTCATGTCCAGCGCAGGCAGGAAGTAGGAATAGCTGCTGCTGGTCGATACGGGCTGCGCGTCAGTAAAGGCGACCGTCAACAGCGTCGGGTCGGCCGTGCTGCCTACGATCGATGTCGGCAGGCGGCCGATGCCGGTTGAAATGACCTTCGTGATTTCTTCGCGGCCACCGGCATTGAAGTGGAAGGGCATGCCCGCGATTTCGGTCTTGAAGTTCACGCTGACCCAGGCGGACCAGGTCTTTTCCAGAATATTCTGAACTGAACCCGGATCGAGCGCGAGATCGATCGTCCCGTTGAAGCCGGTGCAGCAACCATTATTATATCCCGGCGTTCCGGGCCCTTGCCACAGCCCTTCCAGATATTGCTGATAGGCGCGTGCATCATAGTTGAGCAACACGGGCGGCAGGTTGCCCTTGAAGCCGGGAATCCAGCTTCCGGTGCCGATCGTGCCCTGGATCAGGCTGGCCGGAATGGGCACACCGCTGGTCCTGCCTGAAGGCGCGCCGTAACCGGCATAGGCCTGCCAGAAATTGTTGGCGAAGGTGTTCCGGTTCTCCAGCGAGAACTCATCCTCCATATAGCGCGCGCCGATCTTGACCGTCAGGTCGTCCTGCTTCCAGGTCGCGCCCAGGCGGAACTGCTTGATTTCGTCGCTGTTCTTCTGCGCTTGCCGGACGGTGACGTGGGAGCCGAGAATGGCCTGATCGGTCCAGCGCGACTGGACGCCATTGGGGCCATAGGTAGTCAATTCGGGGAACGCGTTGCTGCTGTTGCCCGTCACCCGCACGCCCAGGGACGTGCCGAGCAGGCCGCCATAGCCGATGTCGGCATTTTCGCTGCTGACCTGGCCGTTGGGATTGAGCCGGCTCTTGGAGTAGCTGGCGTCGGCGTCGATCGTCAGATTTTCGGTCGCGTCCCATTTGATGTTCGCGCCGACCTGGTTGGTTTCGAGGATGTTCTTGTCTGTGCCCGCCGTGAAGTCGGTGGGGGACCCCGCCTGGAGGAAGTTGACGGTCGTGCCGTTCGAGTCCAGTTCGACATTGCGCAGGTCGCCCTGGTTGAACCAGATGCCGAAGCCCGCAATGTCGGTCACGACCTTCTGACGGGAATAATTGTCGTCGATCGTCAGCAGGACGTCGTCGGACGGCTGCCACTGGAAGGCAATACGGCCGTCGATGCGCTCATCCTTGGTATAGCGCTGGTCGGCGCCATATTGCTGCTGATACCAGCCGTTCACGCTCTTGACCTGCGTGGGATCGGTGCCGGAATCGGCCGGATTGCAAATCGTCGCTGTCGTGCCGGCCAACTGACATGGCGCGAACTTGCCGCCCTGCCAGCCCGACACATAGACACGGTTGGTCTGCGTGTCGCGGCGCGTGTAGATGGCATCGACCAAGATTCCCATCGTTTCGTCGGCGAAGGTCGTGCTGAACAGACCCCCGATCGTCGGGACGATCTTGCCCGATTCATCCTGCACCGAACCCGAGGCGCTCATCGCGATGCGGGTGCCCGGCTTGTCGAAGGGCTTGGGATAGGAAATGTTGAGCGTCGCGCCGATCGAACTGCTGGACAGCGAAACGTCGGGCGTCTTGAATACGGCGAGCTGGCCGACAAAGTCGGCGCCGACCGTGGTGAAGTCGACCGAACGACCACCCGAAGCCGTCGAGATGCGGCGGCCGTCGATCAGAGTCTCGTTGAAGTCCCCGGCGAAACCGCGAACGGAAATACCCTGCGGTTCACCGCGCGAACCCGAACGCTGGATCGATACGCCAGGCAGGCGCTGGAGCGATGCGGCAACGTTGGAGTCCGGAAACTTGCCGATATCTTCCGAAGAAATGACGTCGACGACGCCTGAGGACTCGCGCTTGATGTCGAGGTTGCGTTGCAAGGATCCGCGAATGCCCGTGACGATGATGTCGGCTTCACTGGTCCGCGATGCGGGGGTGCCTTGTGAGGCGTCCTGGGCGCTGGCCGGAACGGCAATCGCCAGGACAAGCAGGCTTGCCGTCGCGGCAAGCGTGGCACGGCCACGCGCCCGGTCGGCTTTGGTCACTCTATACGTCATGATCCTCCCCTTGTTCAGACAATATCTCGCCCGAACGCCCCGGCACCATTGCCGCGGCGATCATGTTTTCTTGATCAGGGTGATCTGCTCCGCATTTTTTCTGCGGATTTCATCATCCTCACCCAGCTCTTCTTTTTTTCTGGTGAAAATGGTAGCGCTATCTAAACGCATGATCAAGCGGAATTGTAGGTGTAATCCATATCCGTCAGGATGGGGCGCCTGCTGGAGAAAAGCCGAGCCGTTACGCGGGCGATGCGGCCGGGGGAAAAAGACGGGAGAGGAGAGGAAATGGAAAGGGTTGAACTGCTGAACGGGGAGATTCACGCAGCATTGCGGATGCGGCGCTCCAGCCGGGAGATCGGGCCTTTCGTCCGGATCGTGACCAGCGAATTCGCGGCGGCCGCCGTCGCCTGCCCGATGCTGTTTTCCAAACATTCGGAAACGGGCGCCTTCTATGTGGGCGCCCTGATGGGTTTCAAGACGGGCGAATGCCTGATCGATTCGCCCGATGGCCGTCCCGCATTCCGACCGCTGGAGGTGGATCGCGAGGGCTTTTTCGCCATGGGCGAGAACCTCGCCCTCGACTCCGCCCATGACCGCTTTGCAGGCCGCGAGGGCGAATCGCTGTTCGATGCGCAAGGCGCACCGACGGCGTCTTTGAAGGCCGTGCAGAACGCGCTTGGCCGCTTGATGGTCGGCGCGGAGGCTACGGACCAGTTCATCGCGGCCATGCTGGCCCACCGCCTGATCGAGCCGATCGACATCACGCTCAACTTCGACGATGGGGAGCGGCTGCGACTCGACGGGCTTTACACGATCAGCCTCGATGCCCTGGGCGATCTGGACGATGCGACCGCGCTTGACCTGTTTCGCGCAGGGCATATGCGATGCGCCTATGCGATGGTCGGATCGCTCCAGCATATTGCACTGATGGCGCGCCGCCGGAATGAGCGGCTGGCAATGCCGGTTTGACCCATGTCGGACATCGAAAGACGGGTCGAGGAATTTACCGCGCGGGATATGGCGGTCGCCGACGATCTGCGCCTGTTCGCGGAATCGTGCAGGCCGGCGGTTATCCGGGAATGTGTCGGCTCATGGCCGGCGGTGACGGCAAGCGGTCAGGGCGGAACTGAAGTCCTTGCCTATATCGCCCGGTTCGATGCTGGCTTGAGCGCCGAATATTTTTCCGGCGGGCCGGAACTGGGCGGCCGCTATCATTATGGCACAGGACCGGGCGGCTTCAATTTCGCGCGGGAAACGGCGAGTATAGGCGATGCGTTGAACCGCATCACGCGCAATGCGCGAAGCGGGGATGAAACCGCCTATCTGGGATCATTGCCCACAGATGCCTATTTTCCTGGCTTTGCGGAGGCAAACCCCTGCGCTCTGCTCGGCGCCGACGTCCGTCCGCGCCTATGGGTCGGCAACCGATCGACGGTTGCCTGCCATTATGACAGCTATGACAATCTGGCCTGCGTCGTCGCGGGGCGGCGGCGCTTCACCCTTTATCCGCCTGCCGCTATCGGCGATCTTTATGTCGGGCCGGTCGACCATACGCTTTCCGGCCAGCCCGTTTCGATGGCGGCCGGAGCGCCCGACGAGCGGGCCTATCCCCGTTTCGCGGCGGCACGGGAGAGCGCGATCGTCGTCGATCTCGAACCGGGTGACGCGCTATACCTGCCCAAGCTCTGGTGGCATCAGGTGGAGGCACTCGATCCCGTCAACATCCTCGTCAACTATTGGTGGGACGGATTCGCGGCAGGGCCCGATTCTCCCTATACCGCCATGCTGCTGGCGATGATCGCCGTGGCCGAGCGCCCGGAGCCTGAACGGGCCGCCTGGCGCGCTTATTTCGATCATTATGTGTTCCGTCCGAACGGGCATCCGCTCGCGCATCTGCCAGCGGAGCAGCGCGGCGTCCTGGGGCCGCTGGCGCAAGGCAATTATGGTCGGATCCGAACATTGGTGATGCGGCTGCTGCGTGGTGGCTGAGCGTGAACGCGCCAGCCGGGCTCCATCGCGATTTCAGGATGGTCTCGATTGCGAGGCGGCGTGCAGATTCATTCTGCGCCGAAGATGGTAGCGATACCAAAAATCGGTTGTCGCATGCGCAAAAGTGATTATCCCTGCTTCCAACGGTCCGGGACAGGATTGCTCATCAACAGGGAGGAACGAACGGCCCATGTTTTCGCATCATCGGATAGCCTGCCAGCTTGGCCTGACAGCAAGCCTCCTGGCTTTGAGCGCGCCGCCCGCCTTGGCAGCGCCGCGTCTGGACCCGATGTTCGGGGATCATGCGGTGATCCAGCGCGATCATCCGGTGACGGTGACGGGACGAGCGGATTCGGGGGAAACGGTCACGGTGACATTGGCCGGTCAGGTTCGTCAGGTCCGCGCAGACAAGGAGGGGAGGTTCGAAGCGCGGTTCGAACCGCTCGCCACAGCGGGGCCGGTGCTGCTGGAGGCGCAGGCGCCATCGGGTAACATCGTCGCGCAGGATGTTGCGGTGGGCGACGTGTTCCTCTGCTCGGGCCAGTCCAATATGGAGCTGGAGGTACGGAATGCGCAGGATGCCGTGGGACAGATCAGAGCGTCTGCCGACGATCAGTTGCGCCTGATGCTGGTGCCGCGCGCGGTCGCGGACGATCCGTTGCGTGACTTCAAACAGGCCCCGTCCTGGCGGCGCGCGGGGCCGGACAGTGTACCGGATTTCTCCGCCGCCTGCTATTATATGGCGCGTGAATTGCGCAAGACGGCGGGCGTCCCGATCGGTGCCATCGCCAGCAGTTGGGGCGGGTCGCGGATCAGCCCGTGGATGGGCGCACGGGCGCAGGCCGCCGTCGGTCAAGCGGCACAATCGGCTCTGGTTTCGCTCCACGGACGCGATCCTTTCGCGGCGGAGCGCGCGGCCAGCGCCGATTGGGAAAAATGGTGGCGCAGGGAGACGGGCGACGCCGTCGGCAAGGAACCGTGGCAACCCGATAGCGGCATCGCCTGGCAGGATGTCCCCCGTATCGGCCCGTGGGAAGAATGGGGTTTGCCCGCACTGGCAGACTATAACGGGATGGTCTGGTTCCGTCGCGAAATCGACCTGACTGCCGCACAGGCGAAGCAGGCGGTTACGCTCTCGCTCGGGTTGCTGGACGATGTCGGGCGGGTGTGGATCAACGGCAAGCCCGTGGCGATGAGCGCGCGAAGCTGGCAACCGAGCATGTTCGACGTGCCGCCCGGCGTGCTGAAGCCGGGGCGCAACGTGCTGATCGTCAATGTGCAGGACAATTATGCCAATGGCGGACTGTCCGGCCCGGCCGATGTCATGAAATTGGCGTTGGGGCAAAGCGGGGAGCTGCCGCTGGGCGGCGGGTGGCGCTATGCGGTGGCGGCCAGGTCGCCTGCGGGTGCGCCGCGTGTGCCGTGGGGTGACACGACGGGTTCCGGCACGCTCTATAACGGCATGATCGCGCCATTGGGGGCGATCGGGTTGAAGGGGGTCGCCTGGTATCAGGGCGAGTCCGACGTCGACCTGCCCGGCTATGCGGATCGCATGAAGGCGATGATGACGGATTGGCGGCGCCAGTTCGGCTCGCCTGATCTTCCCTTCGTCGCGGTGCAACTTGCAGCTTACGGGCCCCCTGTGACGGCGCCGGGGGAAAGTGGCTGGGCGGCGATGCGCCATGTGCAATATCAGGCGATGGCGCGGGATGCGCATGGCGGTCTCGCCACGGCCATCGATCTGGGCGATCCGTTCGACATCCATCCGGGCGAGAAGCAGGAGGTGGGGCGCCGTCTGGCGAGGGCCATGCGCGCGGTTGCCTATGGCGATTCGGTGTCGCTCACCGGGCCGCAGGCGGCGCGCGCGGTCGCGATGAAGGATGGCGGTATCGCGATCGAGTTTACGGGCCTCACCGGCGGTCTGCACACGCGCGGTGCGGATCAGGCTATTGCCTTTGAATTGTGCGGCGACGCGGTGGGAAGCTGCCGTTTCGTTCCCGGCCGGGCGGAAGGAAATCGTGTGCTGCTGGCTGGCGACGGCCGTCCGGCGGTACGGGTACGCCATGCCTGGGCGGAGTCGCCGGTCATCAACCTTTATGACGAGGCGCCCCTGCCGGTCGGCTCCTTCGAACTGCCGGTCATACCGGCACACTGACGGAAGAGGCGAGGGTCAGCGGCGCAGCGCAGCCTCCCCCCAGGTCACGGGCACCGCATTGCCCGTGACGCCCTCTGCGCGGGCGACCAGTTCCAGGATCGCCACTCCCTTCACCGGGGCCGACATGGCATAGGCGGCCGAACCGCGCCGCAGGGGCGGCGTGCTCGCCAGCGGCCGACCGTCGCCGTAGAGGAAGAAGCGGACGGACTGACCGCCGTCCCCCGCGCTGTCGTCCACCCCGACCTGGGCAGTGAAGCGCGCAAAACCCGTGTTCCGCACCTCCAGCCGCGAATTGGCGAGAATGCCGATGCCCGCGGTGAAGGACCGGCCTGCGATCATGAGCGGCTGGTTATAGGGCGTCGCGTCCGCCATGGCGCCGCCCCAGCCCGCATAGATGGGCCGCTCCCCGATGCCGCGCGTGCTGCGCCAGCCGGGGATGGAGCGATAGGTGGTGGGATCGGCCTGAGGCTGGACGACGCCATCGATCGCCGGATTGACGCCGCCCGGCTGCTCCGACAGATAGAGGCCATCAGCCAGCGCATGGTCGCCCGAGGCACGGAAAACCAGTGTCTGACGCGGCTCGACGCGAAGCTTCACTTCCTTCGTGAAGCCGCTTGTGGCTCCGGTCCAAAGGTCCAGGAGCGCGATTGGGCGGTCCGGACGCAATTTGAGATGATCGGCCGTCAGCACGGCATCCACCGATGCGATTCCCCGGTTGAACAGAGCAACCGCCTTGTCCCCATTGGCCAATGTCTTGACGAGTATCTGGAGGCTGTCACTGTCGAAGGCGATGACCGCCTGATTGCCCGCGGGGTCCTGATTGATCGCGATAAGACCGGTATTGCCGAAGATATCGAGCAGCGGTTGCGGCGTCTTGCGCATGTCGGCGCCGATCAGCAGGGGTGCGTTCATCATCGCCCAGAGCGTGAAATGCGATCGCGCTTCGGTGAGATGCCGTTCGTCAAAGTCTCCGGCACCGATGAACAACATGTCGGGGTCGTTCCACGAGCCGGGATGGGCATAGAGTGCCCGTCGCACGGCGCTGTCATAATTGGTGAGCATCCGGCTCCAGTCGGGCGAGATGTCGTCGCTGGTGCGTGAGATGTTGCCGACATCCTTGCCCCAGGCGCGGACATCGGCGCTGCCCCAGATGCAGAGCGAAAGCAGATAGTCGCCGTCCGGATTGTGACGGGCAAGCGACCGGTTGATGTCCGCGAACAGCGCCTTGACGGCCGGAATATCGGACCGGGTGGTGGATGCCTGGTCGATCAATGGCGACAAGGCGCGATATTGCCCATTACGGACCCGCTCGGCATCGGCAGCGAAAGCGCGGATGCCGCAGCCGTCGACCTTGATCGCGTCGAAGCCCCAATCGGCGAAAAAGAGACGGATATCCTGATCGCTGTGGCCGTAAAGCCCGACCTCCCGTTCCGCCATCGTGCCTTCGGGCAGTTGAGCCTCCCCGTTCGAATAGGCCTGCGAGCATATGTTGCGGCCGAGGTCGGAATAGATGCCCGCCTTGAAGCCCATGGCATGGAGCCGGTCTGTCAGGGGGCGGAAGGAGGGATCGCCACGCGCCGTCAGCGAGGAGGGGAATTTTTCCGACCGGATCATCAGCCTGCCGTCGCTGGTCCGGCGCCTGAGCCACCAGCCGTCATCGATATTGATGTAGCGATATCCCTTTCGGGCGAGGCCGCTGTCGAGGATGCGCTGCGCCGAACCCATCAGCTTTTCTTCGTCGATCTCGGTGAAGAAGGCGTTCCAGCTGTTCCAGCCCATGGGTGGCAATTCGGCACGTCCGCCCTGATAGGCGCTCCACCGGCCGGTGGGCGCGAGCGGATCGACGGTCTGCGCGGACAAGGTGGTGCCGGCGCAGAGCATGGCAAGGGTAAGGAAAAGGCGGCGCGGCGTCATGCAAGATCCTTCGCGGTCACGGTGAGCGGGGTTCCGGCCCTGAGTTGGAAGGTGCGGTGGCGTTCGCCGAGGTGGATGGTCCTTTCCCCATCCAGTTCCGGGCGCAACGTTGCGCGGTCCAGTCGGCCGCCCAGCCAGTGCAGGTCGACGCCGCAGCGTCCTCGTGCGCGCAGGCCGAGGATATGCCCGTCGGGCCAGGCCCTCGGCAGGGCGGGCAGCAGGTCGATACGGTCGCCACGGCTGGTCATCAACATTTCGACGATCCCCGCCGCGCCGCCGAAATTGCCGTCGATCTGGAAGGGCGGATGGGCGTCGAACATATTGGGATAGGTGCGTTCCGGTCCCAGCAGGAAGCGCAATATGGCATGGGCATGATCCCCCTCCCGCAGCCGCGCCCAGAGGTTGATGCGCCAGGCGGTGGCCCAGCCCGTCGCCCGGTCGCCGCGGATTTCCAGCGTCCTGCGCGCAGCCGCTGCCAGTTCGGGCGTGTCGTCCGGCGTGATCTGATGGGAAGGGTGGAGGCCGTAGAGGTGCGAAACGTGCCGGTGGTTCTGTTCCGGTGCATCGGCATCCCAATCCCGCTGCCATTCCTGAAGCTGCCCCTGCCGGCCGATCCTGTAAGGGGCCAGCCGTTCGCGCGCGGCACGCATTTCGCCGATCAGCGCTGCGTCAATGCCAAGGATCGTGGCGGCTTCGATCGTCTGGCCGAACAGGTCGCGCAATATGGCCATGTCCATCGTCGGGCCGGCGCAGATGGTGCCGCCATGGCCGTGCGGATTTTCAGGGCTCATGGACGGGTTGGTAACGAGACATCCGGTTGCCGGGTCGCGTTGCAGCGTGTCGAGGAAAAATTGCGCCGCGCCCGCCATCAGCGGATAGATGCTGGCGAGATAAGCGCGGTCCCGGCCATAATCATAATGGTCCCATAAATGGGTACACAACCATGCGCCGCCCGTGGGCCACAGGCCGAACTGCGCGCCGTCGATCGGTGCGGTCGCGCGCCAGAGGTCGCTATTGTGATGTGCGACCCAGCCGCGCGCGCCATACATGGTCCGGGCAGTCCTGGCACCTGTGACGGCCAGTTCCCGCACCATTTCGATCAGCGGCGTCACGCATTCGGCAAGTCCTGTCGGTTCAGCGGGCCAATAATTCATCTCGCTGTTGATGTTGATGGTATATTTTGAACCCCAGGGCGGGTTCAGACTGTCATTCCACAATCCCTGGAGATTGGCGGGTTGACCGCCCGGTCGCGACGATGAAATCAGCAGGTAACGGGCATATTGGAAATAGAGCGCGGCGAGCGCCGGATCGTCGTTCGTCTGTGATGCGGCAATGCGCTCGTCCGTGGGACGGGCGGCGGCGGCCGATGTGCCGAGGTTGATGGCGACGCGGCGAAACAGCCTTTGATGCGTTGCCGCGGTGTCGGCGGCGATGCGCGCGAAGTCATGGCCGTGCGCCCTGGAGATGGTGGCGGCTGTGGCGGCGATGGGATCGCCGCCAATGTCATCGAACCGCCGGTAGCTGGTGGCCATGGCGATCAGCAGCGTCACCGCGCTCGCTCCCCGCAGGCCCAGCCTTCCATCCGGCAAGTGGCTGGCTCGTCCGCCTTCCCACCGTGCGGAGAGGCGTGCGGCAAAATGGAGACCGCCCTCGATGCCGCTCGATGCGCCGTTGCGCCCGGTCATCAGCAGGCCGGAAGGCCCGTCCGCCACCACATTCACATCCCGCTGCGGAGAATGAAGGCCGATATCGACATCGAGCCTGCCGGACCCGGACGCACTCAGATGCACGGCGATAAGCTGATGGTCGGGGGACGCCACGACCTGCCGCATATGCCGGACCTTGCCCGCCGCGAACCGGACGGTGGCCATGGCCTTGTCGAGGTCGAGGTCGCGCCGGTAACCGCTGATGGCGCCGATGCCGGGAAAGTCGAGCATCAGGTCGCCCAGCGTCTGATAGGGCATCTGCGCAAGCGGCCGGGCCATCAGCGTTTCGTTGGCCAAGGCTTCGGCCTCCGCGATTTTTCCCTCGAAGATGAGCGGGCGGACCTTGGGCAGCATCGCCGCAGCCTGCGGGTTGACGGGATCATAGGGCTGGCCGGCCCAGAGGCTGCTCTCGTTGAGTTGCAATCGCTCCTGCGCCGGTCCGCCGAACAGCATCGCGCCCAGGCGACCGTTGCCGATGGGCAGTGCCTCGGTCCATTGCCCGGCGGGTTGGCGATACCAGAGGGTGAGGGGGCACGCGGACGCCGTGCTCCTGGCGTTGCCGCGCCCCGGCGGGGCGGCGAGCGCGAGTGTGCCGGTGGCAAGGGCCGCGGCGGCTTCGCGACGGCTGACGCTCAAGATCCTTCTCCTGTGGGGAGGGCGGAGAGGGTGAAGCTGTCTACATCCAGATAGCCGCCTCCCGGCTCCGGATTATAGCAAGATAAGGCGAGTTGCTGCCCCTGGAAGGTGCCGGTGCGCCAGTCGAAGGCGAGCGGGAAGGCCCCGCCCAATTCGGTCCAGCGGCGGTTATCGAGACTGTACGCAACCCGTCCTTCCCGGGCTCCGAAATCCATGTCGGTGCGCAGCCAGAGCGCGCGTCCCTCGATCGGCCGGGCTGGTACGCGAAGCTGCGTGCGGGGGCCGTCGCTGGTGGATTCGGTCAATTGCATCTGCAAGCCCCGGGTGCCCTTCGGGCCGCCGACGACCGAAAGCTGCGCACTATATTTGCCGAAGCTTCCGAAGCCGCAGACATCACCCGGTCTGATGCCGCTGGTGTCGAGCTTCACCACAGCTCGGGCGCGTGGCCCCTGCGCCTTCTGCGTCAGCGTGTTGCGCGCGGTCCAGATGACGTCGGCCTGCGTCGCGTGCAGGCGCAGGAAACCGGGATGCTGCGTCAGCGACCAACGGCTGTCGTCGGGATTATGGTTCCATTGCCATTGCAGGCCGAGCCTCGGGCCGGAAAAGTCGTCGGACGAATCCGGTTCGGCGAAGGGGAGCCCCTGGATCGGCTTGGGCGATCGGTCGGGTACCCGGTCCGGTGCGTCCGGCGTGCCCCAGACCGGCCATTCGTCCTTCCAGAAAATCGGGCTGATGTTGGTCATCCGGCCGATCGCGCCCGCATCGACCATGACGAAGCCGTACCAGCTCCCGTCGGGCAGATCGACGATCGCGCCCTGGTGTCCGCCGGTCTTGTCGTCGATCGAGGGGCGGGTTTCCCACGGCCCCCAGAGACTGCGGGAGCGGGACACGGTCATCGCCAGCTTGGACGGGATCGCATTGAAGAGATAATACCAGCCATTGTGCCGGATGATCTTCGATCCTTCAGCGCCCTTGTTGTAATAGGCCTGCCGCGTGGCGGCGATGGCGCTCAGATCCTTGTTGAGGGTGAGCAGGGTCAGCGTCCCGTCGGTGCCGACCGAGGTGCCCATATAGGCCGTCCCGTCATCGTCGAAGAACAGCGCGGGGTCGAAGGCCTCGATGTCCAGTTCCTTGTAGGTCCAGGGTCCTTCGATCCGCGCCGCACGGTAGATGCGCGTCTTGTGCCCCACCGGCGTCACCGCGATGGTGAAGAGGCCGTCATGGTGGCGCAGGCTCGCCGCGTAGAAGCCGTGGCGATAGGCGCCGCCCTCCTTGAGATCATAGCGGGGATCGCCGTCCAGCTGTTTGATCACATGGCTGGCGATCCGCCAGTTCACCAGGTCCTTCGAATGCAGGATGGTGATGCCGGGTGCATTGGCGAAGGTGGTCGTGGCGAAGTAGAAATCCTCGCCCACGCGGATGATATCCGGGTCGGGATAGTCGGCGAACAGGACCGGATTGCGATAGGTGCCGTCGCCCTGATCCGATCGCCAGACCTGGGCGGGCAGGGCGGAAGTGACTGCCAGGGCCGCGATGGCAAGGCCGGTGCGGAGCACTAAAGAGCCGGACATGTATGGTCTCTCCGGATCAGGAGGCGGGCGTGTAATGATAAGGGCCGATGACGGTGCCGACGAACCCGCCCGCCTTTTCCGTGCTGAGCAGGGTTGCGTCGAGGTCGGTCTTGAGCGTCCGGGCCTTCCCGTCGACGGCATAGTCGAAAGCCATAGTGCCGCCCGTGATGCGGATGGTCAGGGTCACAGGTCCGCTCGTGGCGACAGGGGCGGATGCGATGAGGCTGTCGGTGTCGGACTGATCGCGCGTGTAAAGGGCGACGACCGGCCTCCCTTCGATCCGGGTGAGCCCGAAGAAAAGGTTGTTGCGATCACTTTGCACGGCGGCAAGGCCGGCACGGTCGCCATTGCCGGCGGGCGTGTAGCGCAGGGTGGTGGAGATGGTGGCATTGGCATGTTGCTGCCGACGTCCGATGAAGGCCGGGACGCCGTTGAGGTCGCCGATGGGCGCGCCGCTTTCCAGTTCCAGCGCGCCGCCGCTCAGGCGATAAAAGGGGTGGTGCGGCGTACGGATGCCGATCCACTGCATGGAGAGGGTCTTGCCGTCAAATTCGTCGATATAGGAAAAGTCGCCGCTGGTGGGCAGCGCCGGCAGCGGCCCGGTGGGCAGGCGTGGCGCCTCGGCGACATGCGGGATCGCCTCCCCTTTGGGCAGGATGACTGGCCAGCCATCCTTCCACTTGACCGGCAGCAGGAAGGTTTCCCGTCCGATATTGTAGAAATCCCCGGCATAGGGGCGCACTGCCAGGAAGCTCGCCCACCAGTCGCCATTGCGGGTCTGAACGAGTTTCGCATGTCCCGCCGAGCCGATCGGATCGGGCCGGGCGGGGTCCAGATCGCGTTGGGTAAGGATCGGATTGCCCTCGAACGGCTGATAGGGGCCGCGCAATTCCTTCGCGCGGAACACGACCTGTGAATGATTGACGCTTGTCCCGCCTTCGGCCGCGGTCAGATAATAATAGCCGTCCTTGCGGAAGATATGCGGCCCCTCGATCCAGACCGGCTTTTTCCCGATGTCGACGCCGCCATTGACGATCTGCGTGCTCGGCCCGACCATCTTGCCGGCACGCCAGTCATATTCCTGAATCCAGATGGCGCGGTGTCCGTCATAACGGGGTGTTTCCTCTGGCGCGCGGTTGTTTACGATATAGGCCTTGTCGCCTTCCCAATAAAGGGAGGGGTCGATACCTTCGAAGGGCAGCCAGATCGGATTGGACCATGGTCCTGCGGGGTCCTTCGCGGTGATGACGAAATTACCCCGGCATTCGACGCATGTATTGACGATGTAGAAGACGCCGTCATGCCAGCTGATATCAGGCGCGAATACCGCTTGCGATATCCTTCGGCCGGTGAAGTCGAGTTGTTCGGGGCGGTTGATGGCGTTGGCGATCTGGGTCCAATGGACCAAGTCTTTCGATTTGAAGACCGGCAGGCCGGGGAAGTGAGCGAAAGAGGAATTGACCAGATAATAGTCGTCACCCACGCGGGTCAGCGAGGGGTCGGGATAATAGCCCGACAAGATCGGATTGCGATATTGACCCGCCTGCACCGGAGCCTGTTCTGCGGCCTTCCCCTGATAAGTGAACTGTTCGAATCGCGCAGGCGCCGCATGGGCCTGTACCGCGCCGCACAGGGGCAGCAGAATCAGGGCGATCGGCCGCAAACGCGATGCCCGATGCGTCGCCGTGCCGGTCATTCTCAATCCCCTCATTCTGTTGTGCGCCATGGCATTTGGTTGGCGCAACGATCGTATATGATCCCTCATGGCCGTCAATAACTCCCACAAATAAATTTCCCCTGGGACAGCGTGTGGAACAGGAACGCCAAAGTCGAAATGCCCCGCCCATGTCCGGGCCAATATGCGATTGGATGGACGATAGGCTTCTCTATCCCATCCAAATGTGGTAGCGCTCCCATGATAAATATGGGAGGGCTGGATGGCTGGAGACATTATTTCTTCGCTGACGAACATATTGGCGCCCCATGGGCCGCCGGTCGGCGCGAAACTGTCCAGCTATTCTCCGGGCGATTTCAGCGTCCATTTCTTCCTGCAACTCGCGCTCATTCTCGTGGCGTGCAGGGGGGTGGGTTGGCTGTGCCGGAAATTCCTCGCGCAACCACAGGTGGTGGGGGAGATGATCGCCGGCGTGATCCTGGGGCCGTCCCTCTTCGGGCTGATCGCCCCCGGTCTCCAGGGGGCGATCTTTCCGAAGGAAACCGGCAATCTGCTCTATGCCGGCGCGCAATTCGGCGTGGCGCTCTACATGTTCCTGGTAGGGCTGACATTGAGGCTCGACCATTTCCAGTCGAAGGTCCGGAACGCGGCCATGGTGTCGGGGGCAGGGCTGCTTGCGCCCTTCCTCATCGCGATACTGATCACACCCTGGCTGGTGAAGGTACCGGGCCTCTTCGCGGACGGCTTGGGCCAGGGCAGCGCGACGCTTTTCATGGGCGCCTGCATCGCCCTGACCGCTTTTCCGATGCTGGCGCGGATCATCAACGAACGGGGGCTTGCCGACAGTCCGCTGGGCACGCTGTCGCTGACGGCCGGCGCGTTCGACGATGCGGCCTCCTGGTGCGTGCTGGCGGTGGTTCTCGCCCTGTTCGGGGGTGGCAGCGGGGTCGCCGTGGTGGCGATCGTCGGGGCTTTTCTCTACGCCGCCTTCCTGATCCTGTTCGGGCGGCGCCTGCTCGCTCCGCTGGGACGCGCGGTCGAGGCGCGGGGCGAGATGAGCACGACGATCCTGGCCATCACCCTGGCGCTCTTCTGCCTGTCGGCCTTCGTCATGGACGCGATCGGCATTCACGGCATATTCGGTGGCTTCATCCTGGGTGTGTTCATGCCGCGAGGCCTGTTCGTCGAAGAGTTGAAGAAGAAGGTAGAGCCGATCGCGGTGGTCATATTGCTGCCCATGTTCTTCACTTATTCGGGCCTGAACACGCGCCTCGACATGGTCAACTCCATGCCGTTCCTGCTTATCGCGCTGGGCATATTGGTCGCCTCCATCCTCGCCAAGTTCGGGGCCTGCTATGCGGCCGCCCGTATGTCCGGCGAAGACAATCGCACGGCGCTGGGCATCGGCGCATTGATGAACTCGCGCGGCCTGATGGAATTGATCATCATCAATATCGGAATACAGAAGGGGATCATCGAACCGGCCTTGTTTTCGATGCTGGTCCTGATGGCCATCGTCACCACCATGATGGCGGGGCCACTGTTCGAAATAGTCTATGGCCGGCAGGCGAGGGCGGAAGGAGAATTGGGGCGCCTCAGCACCGCGACCTGATCTTGCCGGACAGGCCGCTGAACCATGTTCCGCGGCATTCCCGCATGCATACCCTCCAGGCGACGGTCGGCGCCTCGGAAACGGTCATGCTCGCCAATGCAACAGCGTCGTCGCAATGGGGACGAAAATATCCTATATGTTTTGCATTCTCCATTATAAGCCGAGACGATGTCCGATCTGCAAAACATGTCCCAGCCCCTGGGCGCCAACGCTCTCCCGGCTCGTTCCACTTCAGGCCCTACGCTGGTGGAGCGCGCCTATGACCATCTTCTCTCCTTGTTGATGACCGTGAAGATCGCGCCGGGAGAGCGCATTCCGATCGACACTGTCGCCCGGCAGCTGGGCATTTCGCAGACGCCGATTCGCGAAGCGCTCAGCCAGCTCGAAGCGGAGAAGCTCGTCTACAAGACGACCAATGTCGGCTACCGCGCCAGTCCGCAGATGACGCCGGAGGAGGTGCACGACCTCTATACGCTGCGCTTGCTGATCGAGCCCTATGCCGCCGCGTGCGCGGCCGAGCATATGGATGATGAGGCGCTGTCCATCCTCCAGGCGATTCAGGCCGACATGGACGCGGTCGTCGAGCGCGACGAGCAGGCCTATGCCCGTTTCGCGGAGGCGGATGCTCAACTCCATCGGCTGATCGCGAAGGGTAGCGGAAACCGCCTGATCGAGGAGACGATTGAGCGGCTGCACGCGCATCTCCAGATTTTCCGCTCGCTCTATCAGAACAGTGCGCAGCCCAATGCGCCCGAGGTGGCGGCGCGGGAACACCAGCGCATCATCGCCGCTTTGCTGGCGCATGATCCCGCCGCGGCCGAACAATCGGTGCGCGATCATCTGACATGTTCGCAACAGCGGATGGACAGGGCGAACGGCACGTCTCGCGGCTGAACGCGCGGCCTGGCGCGGGCGCGCGAGTCAAGTGTCTGCGGAGTTTCGGGAAGGCGGGAAAGTCACTTGACGTACCCGCGTCGACCACTTACCACCATTTTACCAGATCATATAGGATATGAAATAGATCTGGGAGAGGATGGATATGCGGTCTGCCATGAAAGCCGGATTCTCAATCGTCAGTTTGACCGTCGCCATGCTTGCCGGACTTCCGGCGGCGGTCGCGGAAACGACGGTGCTGCGTGATTTCACGCTGATCGATGGGACGGGGAAGGCGCCGGCGACAAACCAGGCGCTCGTCATGACGGATGGGCGGATTAGCTGGGTCGGGCCATCCGCGAAGCTCAAGGTGCCGGCGGGCGCGAAGGTCGAAAGGCTGAAGGGCAAATATCTGATGCCCGGCCTGATCGATAGCCATGTCCATCTGGGGCTGGTCGACGGCATAACCCAGAATCTCCAATATCAGACGCCCGAGAATATCGAGAAGCAGCTCGGCATCTATGCCGCCTATGGCGTCACCGCCGTCCAGACGCTGGGCACCGAGAAGGACCTGATCTTCCCGATCCAGCAGATGCGCAAGGGCCGTACGGCGATGTCGCGGGTCTATACCGTGGGGCAGGGCGTGGTGTTCAAGGGCAGCTACGGCGGTGTCCCCGGCCTCGACCAGTCGGTTGCGACACCCGGCGAAGCGCGGGCGATGGTCGACAAGGAAGCCTCCCATGGCGCCGACCTTATCAAGCTGTGGGTCGACGACGAGTTCGGCATGCTGGAAGAGCGCATGCCGCCGCAGATCAGCAGCGCGGTGATCGATGAGGCGCACAGGAAGGGCAAGAAGACCGTCGCCCATATCTTCTATTATGACAATGCAGCCGAACTGGCGCGGGAAGGGGTGGATGCCTTTGCCCATTCGGTGCGCGACCGTGCCGTGGACGACGCGCTGCTCAGCCAGATGAAGGCGAAGGGCGTGTGGCAGATGGCCGCCACCTTGAGCCGCGAAGCGTCCTTCACCTACAAGACGCTGCCTTTCCTGGACGATCCGTTTTTCGCGCGCGGGGTGACTCCCGTGGTGTTGAAGGAACTGGCCAGTATGGAGCGGGCGGCGAAGCTGGCGGCGGCGCCGAACTTCCCCAAATATGCGCCGACCCTGCAACATGCGATGGACAATTTCGCGCGCGAGGTGAAGGCTGGCATCCGCTACGGCATGGGTACGGACAGTGGTCCCACGGCCCGTTTTCCCGGCTATTTCGCGCATTGGGAGCTGGAACTGATGGTCAAGGCGGGCCTGACGCCGATGCAGGCGCTCACCGCCGCCACCAGCGCCAATGCGGAGTTCATGGGCGCCAACGATATCGGCACGGTCGCGCCGGGCAAATGGGCCGACCTGCTGGTGCTGGGTCGTGATCCGACTGCGGATATCCGCAATAGCCGTGCCATCGATGCCGTCTATATAGCGGGCAACAAGGTGTCGACGATCTGGCAGACCTGTATCGGCCGCGCGGATGATGCCTGTGGAGGCCGTCCGTGACCGGCGAGGCAAGCCTCATGGAACGGCGCGACACGGCCGCCGGGGTGGCGCGTCCCACGCGTGCTCGCCATGCCGTCCTTTGGCTGACGGTGCTGGCCTATCTCATCACCTATATGGACCGTGTCGTGATCGCCACGGCGGCGCCGGTGATCGAGAAGGAATATGGCTTCTCGCCGGTGACGATGGGCTGGATTTTCGCGTCCTTCTCGATCGCCTATGCGCTGTTCCAGATTCCGGGCGGCTGGCTGGGCGACAGGTTCGGGCCGCGTCGCGCCTTGACCGGCGTGGTCTTGTGGTGGTCGACCTTCACGGCCGCCACGGCGCTGACCTGGTCGGCCGGATCGATGATGGTCTGCCGCTTCCTCTTCGGCATGGGAGAGGCGGGTGCGTTTCCGATCGCGACGCGGTCGCTGTCGCGCTGGATGCTGCCGTCGGAACGCGGCTGGGCGCAGGGCGTCACCCATGCGGGTGCGCGGCTGGGTGGGGCGGTGACGCCGGTTTTCGTCGCACTGCTGATCGTCCAGTTCGGCTGGCGCATGCCGTTTCTGGCGTTCGCGCTGATCGGCATCGCCTGGGCGGCTTTGTGGTTCTGCTACTATCGCGACACGCCGCGCGAGCATCCCTCGGTAAACGGGGCGGAGCTCGCCATGATCGAGGGCGCGCTTGGTCAAGGGCGGGCGCGGGTCAATGTGCCGTGGCGCCACCTGCTCGCCAATTCGCAACTCTGGGTGCTGTCGGCCATGTATTTCTGCTACGCCTATTGCATCAACATCTTCCTGACCTGGTTTCCCAAATATCTGCACGATGCGCGCGGGTTCGACATCGCCGTGATGGGCCTGTTCGCCAGCCTGCCGCTGATGGCGGGCGTGGTCGGCGACCTGATGGGTGGATGGGTGTCCGACCTGCTGGTGAAGCGCGGCGCCGGGTTGAAGATGGCGCGCAGGGGCGTGGCGGTGGTCGGTTTCCTGATGGCGGCGGCGATGATCCCGCTGGCGGCGGCGATCGACCAGCCGGTGCCGAGCATATTGTGCTTCTGCATAGCCTTGTTCGGACTGGAATTGACCGTCGGCGTGTCCTGGGCCGTGACGCTCGATATCGGCGGCGAATATGCGGGATCGGTGTCGGCGGTCATGAACACGCTCGGTAATATGGGCGCAGCGGTGGCCGCCGCGGTGACCGGTTATATCGTCAGCATGAGCGGATGGTTCGCGGCCTTTGCGGTGTTGTCCGTCCTGTGCCTGATCGCGGCGGCATTGTTCCTGCGGATCGATGCTTCGCGAAAGCTTCGCGACGGGAAGGGAATGCAGGCGTGATGTCGCGCGGCAGTTTCCAAGGACGAACATACTCATGATTTTTGCGGAACATTGCGGCTCCAGGGCTCGATAGGAGATTGTTTAGGTGAAGACTTGGATATTCACTATGGGCGTCGGTGCCGCCATTGCCGGCACGGCGATCGCCGCCCCAGCGCCGAAGGGGAATCCGGCGCACGGGCAGCAGCTTTTTGCGCGTTGTGCGGTTTGTCACAAGGTCGGTCCGAACCCGACAGGTTCGATTGGTCCCGCGCTCAACGGCGTTGTCGGCCGCATGGCAGGAGGGGAGGCGGGGTATCGCTATTCTCCGGCGATCAAGGCATCCGGTATCAAATGGGACGAAGCCAGCATCGACAAATTGTTGCAGGGCCCCTCGAAGCTGGTGCCCGGCACGAAGATGGTCTTCCCCGGCATGGCTGCGCCTCAGGATCGCGCTGACATCATAGCCTATCTGAAACAATATGGCGCGGATGGTAGCAGGAAGTGAGCGACGCCCCTCCCGCTTTCGGCGCTCTTCGCCTCCCTCGTTCCGTCCTGTTCGGGCGCGGACAGCGCCACGCGCTGGGCGCTGCTGCCAGCCCATTGGGCAAGCGCGCCCTGCTTTGCACCGACGAGCGGCAGGCGGCGCAGCCCGAATTCCACGCCATGGTGGCCGATCTGCACGCCCACGGCATGGATGTCCATGTCTTCGACCGGACGATCCCGGACCTGCCGCTTGGATCGATCGAGGCCTGCGTCGAGGAAGTACGCGGCTTCGCGCCCGATCTTTTGGTCGGCATAGGCGGCGGCAGTTCCATGGACATGGCGAAGGTGGTTGCGGTCCTGATGACCCACGGTGGGGATATCCGGTCCTATTATGGCGAATTCGCGGTGCCCGGGCCGGTCATGCCGCTGATCGCCATGCCGACGACCGCCGGTACAGGATCGGAAGTGACGCCCGTCGCCGTGGTGTCCGACGAGGAACGCGGCGCCAAGGTCGGTATCGCCAGCCCTCATCTCATTCCCCTGATCGCAATTTGCGACCCGGAACTGACCATCACCTGTCCGCCCGCCCTGACCGCCTGTTCGGGCGCCGACGCACTGACGCACGCGGTGGAGGCCTATACCACCCTGGCGCGCGCCGCCGACCCCATGCTGACGCAGGATCATGTGTTCGTCGGCAAGAATCTGCTGTCCGACCATTTTGCCCGGCTTGCCGTCGCCAATATCTTCCTGTTCCTGGAACGGGCCTATCGTGACGGCGGTGATGTCGAGGCGCGCGAAGGGCTGATGCTGGCCGCGCTGGCGGCGGGCTGCGCCTTTGGTACCGCAGGCACCGCGGCAGCGCACGCCTTGCAATATCCTGTCGGCAACCTGACACATACTGCCCATGGCGATGGGGTGGCGACGCTGCTGCCCTATGTCATGCAGTTCAATCAGCCTTTCTGCATTCCGGCCTTTGCCGAACTGGCGCGGGCCGTCAAATTGTCCGACGCGCCGGAAGCAGAGATGTCGCAGGCCTTCATCGACGCGGTCGCCGGCCTGCTCGGTCGCGTTGGCATTCCCCGCTCGCTTGCTGCGCTGGGCCTGAAGGCCGACCAACAGGATTTCGTCGCGGAAAATGCGCTGAATGCCGCCCGTCTGGTCAAAAACAACCCTCGTCCCCTCGATCTCCCGGCGATGCAGAGCATCACGCACGCCGCCTTCGCGGGCGAGCGGGCTGCGCTCAAATCCGTCTGACTTTTCGAACAAGGCTCACCATGACAACCGAAAGCTTCACCTGCACGACGACGGACGGCCATGCCGGTCCTTTCGCCATTCCGACCGACCTGCTGATCGGTGAGGCATGGGTGCCCGCCACCAGCGGAAAGCGCATCGATATTCTCAACCCGGCGACCGAAACGGTGCTGACTTCAGTGGCGGACGCAAGCTCCGCCGAGGGCAGGGCCGCCGTGGACGCCGCGGCTGCAGCGTCAGCGGCATGGGCGGCGACCGCGCCACGCAAGCGCGCCGACATCCTGCTCGCCTGCTTTCATGCCATGATGGCGGAGCAGGAATGGCTGGCGCAGCTCATCGCGCTGGAAAACGGCAAGGCGCTGTCCGACGCCCGGGGCGAGGTGGCCTATGCCGCCGAATTCTTCCGCTGGTATGCGGAGGAGGCGGTGCGCATCAATGGTGAGCTGGCCGTCTCCCCATCGGGCGCCAATCGGATCATGGTGCAATATCAGCCGATCGGCATCGCCTTGCTGATCACCCCCTGGAACTTCCCGGCCGCCATGGCGACGCGCAAGATCGCCCCGGCGCTGGCGGCAGGCTGCACCTGCATTCTGAAGCCCGCCGAGGAAACCCCGCTGACGGCGCTGGCCGTCGCGGAGATCATGCGCCGGGCCGGGGTGCCGGCGGGCGTCGTCAACGTCGTCAACACCAGCGATCCGGGGCCGCTCTGCAACGACATCCTGCATGACCCGCGCGTGCGCAAATTGTCCTTCACCGGCTCCACCCAGGTCGGGCGCATCCTACTGCGCCAGGCAGCGGATCAGGTCATCAGCTCGTCCATGGAACTGGGCGGCAACGCGCCCTTCCTAGTGCTGGACGATGCGAACATCGACGAAGCGATCGAAGGCGCGATGATTGCCAAGATGCGCAATGCCGGGGAAGCCTGTACGGCGGCCAACCGCTTCTATGTCCAGCGCGGCATCCATGATGCGTTCGTCGCGAAGCTGGTGGAACGCATGGGCGCAATGAAGATGGGCCCCGGGATCGAGGGCGCGACCCAGTGCGGTGCGATGATCAACAAGCAGGCGATCGAGAAGATCGAGCATCTGGTGGCGGATGCGGTTCGACGGGGAGCCCAGGTGAAGCTGGGCGGAAAGGCACCGGCTGGCGTGGGTTTCTTCTATCCGCCGTCCGTCATCGCGAATGTCCAGCCCGGTTCGGAGATACTGACGACCGAAGTGTTCGGCCCGGTCGCCGCGGTGATCCCGTTCGATGACCCGGGGGAGGCGGTGGCGCTCGCCAATGCGACCGAATATGGCCTTGCCGCCTATGTCTACACCGACGATCTCAAACGCGGCCTGCAAATGGCCGAGCGTATCGAGGCGGGTATGGTAGCGATCAATCGTGGTCTCGTGTCCGACGCGGCCGCCCCCTTCGGCGGGGTCAAGCAAAGCGGTCTTGGTCGGGAAGGCGGACATCATGGCCTGCTCGAATATTGCGAGGCCAAATATATCGCGGTGAGCTGGTAAGCCGCGGCCATTCGACAGCGCGGAAAAGATAGAGGGAAGGGGCCGAAAGCGCGATGTTCAAGATCACCCGACGCAGGCTGTTGGGCGGGACCGTCGCGGTCGCCGCGACCATCGGGACAGCCCCGGTTCGGCGCGCGATGGCGCAGGAACTGCCCGGTGGGCCGGATACCGAATGGCGCCATTATGCGGCCGACCAGGCCAATACGCGCTATTCGCCGCTCGATCAGATCAATGCCGAGAATTTCGGCGACCTCCAGGTCGCGTGGAGCTTCAAGACCGATATATTGGGCGCGCGCAAGGAATATCAGTTCGAACCGACGCCGCTGCTGATCAAGGGACGGCTCTTCCTGACTGCCGGGTCGCGCCGCGATTGCGTGGCGATCGACGCTGCGACTGGCGAACTGCTCTGGATGTACCGCAAGGACGAGGGGCAACGCGCACTCAACTCCCCGCGCCAGCTTTCGGGCCATGGCTGCTCCTACTGGACCGACGGTAAGCAGGAGCGCATCCTGTTCGTGACCATCGGCTATCAGCTGGTTTCGCTCGATGCGGCGACCGGGCTTCCCGATCCCGCTTTCGGCGTGGACGGGGTGGTCGATCTCAAGAAGGATTTCGATCAGGAGATCGATCCCGAAACCGCCGATGTCGGCCTGCATGCGACGCCCCTCATCGCCCGTGATGTCGTCGTGGTCGGCGCGGCGCATACGGCGGGTGACGTGCCGGCGGTGCGCAAGAATGTGAAGGGCTATGTGCGCGGTTTCGATGTCCGCACGGGGAAGCGCAAGTGGATCTTCCATACCATCCCGAAAAAGGGCGAATATGGCTATGATAGCTGGCTGAACGGCGATGCCGACGAAGCGGGCAATGGCGGCGTCTGGGCGGAAATGTCGGCCGACGAGGAACTGGGACTGGTCTATGTGCCGGTGGAACTGCCGACCGGGGATGAGATGGGCATGTTCCGTCGCGGCAACGCCCTGTTCGGGGAGTCGCTCGTTGCCCTCGACCTGGAGACGGGCGTACGGCGCTGGCATTATCAACTCGTCCACCATGGCCTGTGGGACCGCGACATCCCTTGCGCGCCGATCCTGTGCGATATTCCGGTGAACGGGAAGACGGTGAAGGCGCTGGCCCAGCCGACCAAGCAAAGCTTCCTTTATGTGCTCGACCGCACCAATGGACAGCCGATCTGGCCTATCGTCGAGCGCCCCGTGGAGGCGGGCGACGTGCCGGGCGAATGGTATGCCAGGACCCAGCCCTTCCCGACCAAGCCGCCCGCCTATGACGTACAGGGCGTCGGCATCGACGACCTCATCGACTTCACGCCGGAACTGCGCAAGCAGGCGGTGGAGCTGGTGAAACAGTATAAGATCGGACCGCTCTATACGCCGCCTGTGGTCAGCAAGCCGGGGCGTTGGGGCACCATCTCCGTCCCGGGGATCCAGGGTGGGACCAACTGGCCCGGCGGCTGCTACGATCCTGAAAGCCATACCGTCTTCGTCTATTCGAAGACCCAGCCTTCCGTTATCGGGATCATCCCGAACGAAGACACCAGCGTCTCCGAATTTCCGCAGGTGCACGGTATTGCAGGCTCCGAAGTGCGCCCGCAGGTGGCGATGGGCGCGACCGCACCCACGCCTTTCATGCGGCCCCCCGCGGCGAAGCCGGGTTCGGGCCCACCCCCGGGATTTCTGTTCGTGCAGGGCCTGCCGCTGCTGAAGCCCCCCTATGGCCGCATCACCGCGATCGACCTCAGCAAGGGCGATCTCAAATGGCAGGTCGCACATGGCGAGACGCCGGACAATGTCCGCAACCATCCCGCGTTGAAGGGACTGAAGATTCCGCGCACCGGCCGGGCGGGCAATCTGGGACCGCTCTGCACCAAGAGCTTGGTGATCTGTGGCGAGGCGGGTTTCTACACCAATGAATATGGCATCAGGGGCGCGATGCTGCGTGCCTATGACAAGGCGACCGGCGAGGAGAAAGGGGCGGTCTACATGCCCGCGCCGCAGAGCGGATCGCCGATGACCTATATGCTGAACAACCGCCAATATATCGTCGTCGCCATCGGCGGCGGCAATTACAGCGCCGAACTGGTGGCGTTCCGACTTCCGGGAGTGGCTTGATGGGCAAGGTGAAGCGGGGATATGGGCTGGCGGGTGCGATGCTGCTTCTGGGCGGCGCGGTCATGACGCGTGCGCAGGCGCCCGAGCGCCATGTCTGGACCGGCGTCTATAGCCAGGAGCAGGCGGAACGCGGCAAGATCGCCTATGCGGAAAATTGCGCGGCCTGCCATGGCGACACGCTCGCCGGGATCGATGTCGCGCCGGCGCTGGTCGGGCCGACCTTCCTCAACAATTGGAACAACACGTCCGCGGGCGACCTGTTCGCGCGCATCCAGACGACCATGCCGCTCAATGCGCCGGGAAGTTTGGGCGGGCGAAAGGTCGCGGACATCGAAGCCTATATGTTCGAAGCCAACGGCTTTCCGGCCGGCGATCTGGCACTGCCGCCGAACGCGGCGCTGATGCCCAATGTCAGGATCGTGGCGCAAAAACCCGAACCATCCGTGGCGGGTCCAGCATGCAAATGTGGTGAATGAAGCAGGGCGGCGAGACCGCCCCGACTCAGGCGCCGGTCCAGTCCGGCACCTTCTTCGTCCGTACCAGGAAATCGGCCACGCCCTGCCGGAAATCGGCGCTGCCATAAACCTCTGCGATCAGATCCTCCACATCGGGCAGCGTGCCGAAGGTCATGCGGCGGATCATTTCCTTGGTCGCGCGGGTGGTGAGCGGCGCGTTTTCGGCGGCCCGCTGCGCCAGCGCGCCGGCCTCCGCATCGAGCGTCTCACGTTCCACGATCCGCAACAGGAAGCCGCTGGCAAGCAATTCCTCCGCCGTCAGCATCTCGCCCAGCAATATCATCCGTTTCGCCCGCTGTAGGCCGACGGCGGCGCCGATCCTGGTCAGGCTGGCGGCAGACAGGCAATTGCCGATCGTCCGTCCGATCGGCGATCCGAAGCGCGCATCGCGCGTCGCGATGCGGAAATCGCAGGCGGAAGAGATGTTGATGCCGCCGCCCACGGCCCATCCCTCCACCACCGCGATGGTGGTGCAGGGGATGGCGTCGATGGCGCCCATGCATTCATCGATGTCGCGCTCATAATCGACGCCCTGTTGCCCGGTCTCATAGTCCGCGAACTTGGAAATATCAGTGCCGGATATGA
This sequence comes from Sphingobium sp. LB126, assembly GCF_002795205.1. Taxonomy (NCBI): domain Bacteria; kingdom Pseudomonadati; phylum Pseudomonadota; class Alphaproteobacteria; order Sphingomonadales; family Sphingobiaceae; genus Sphingobium; species Sphingobium sp. LB126. Next base: position 636,252 of record NZ_NETV01000002.1, on the reverse strand, counting down.
ACGCCTTGCCGCCGACGCCGCGGAATATGGCGACGCGAATGGCGGGGTCGGACGCAATGTCCCGCGCGGCATCGCGCAGGCCGTGCCACATCGCGCCGGTCAGCGCATTATGCGCGGCGGGGTTGTCGAAGCGGACATGGGCCTGGTTTCCCCGCTTCTCGTAGATCAGACGCGCCTCGGTCATTTCGCGGCTTCCTTTTGCGGGGCGAGCAGACCCCTCTCCACCAGTTCCTGCCGGATCAGGTCGCTATGCTCGTTGAGCAGAGGAGGGGGCAGGCGAACTTCCTGCGGCGTGCCGCGCATCTTCACCGGGAAACCGAGCGCCTTGAATTCGCCCTCCACCGGATGTGGCACCTGCATCACCATGTCGCGGGCGACCGCCTGCTCGCTGGTCACCGCCTCGCCATAATCGAGGATCGGTGCGGCGGGAACGCCTGCCGAGAGCAGGGCGTCGATCCATTGCTGCCGGGTGCGGGTGAGGAAGGTCGGCGCCAGATCTTCGATCAGCGCGACCCGGTTGACGACGCGCGCGGCGTTGGTCGAATAGCGCGGATCGTCCTGAAGCTCCGGCCGGCCGATGACATTGAGGAAGGTGAGCCACAGCCCCTGATTGGCGGCGCCGATGACGAACCAGCCGTCCGAAGCCTGCATCGCCTGATAGGGGGCGGACATGCGGTTGGCCGAACCGATCGGGGCGGGGGGCTTGCCCGTGCCCCAGAGTTCCGTCGTCTCCCAGATCGAAAGGCCGAGCGCGGCTTCGAGCAGCGAGGCGTCGATATACTGGCCCTGCCCGCTTTTCTCCCGGCCGATGATGGCCGAAAGGATGGCATAGGCCGAGAAAAGACCCGCCCCCAGATCCGCAACCGCGATGCTGTTCTTGGCCGGCTCCATGCCGGGAAAGCCGTTGGAGCTCAAAATGCCCGACATCGCCTGCGCGATCAGGTCGAAGCCGGGGCGTTGCGCCCACGGGCCGGTCTGGCCGAAGCCGGAGATGCTGGCATAGACGAGGCGTGGATTGATCTTCGCCAGCCTGTCATAGTCGATGCCGAGCCGCGCCGCGACGCCGGGGCGGGCGTTTTCCACCAGCACGTCGGCGCTTTTCACCAGCGCGTAGAGCACGTCGCGATCGGCCTCGTCCTTGAGGTTCAGGGCAATGCTCCGCTTGTTGCGATTGAGTGCCAGGAAACCGGGACTATCTTCCCCCTTGAGGCGAAAACCCATCGAATGGCGGGTCGAATCGCCGGTTTGCGGCGGCTCGATCTTGATGACGTCGGCGCCCATGTCGCCCAGCAGCATGCAGCAGAACGGGCCAGCCATGACCTGCGAAATGTCGAGTACCCTTATGCCGGCCAACGGCAGCGTCGCCATATTCCTTCTCCCTCATGCGCCTCAGGCGGCGCCAATTTCGCTCTCAGATCATATTGTATATGATTTAACCCTCTGCTAGCATCCTCGTCACAAAAGAACAACCGGGCTTGTCGATGAAAGGTCGGACCCGCCTTCAGGAGAGGCATGTCGTTGAAAATTCCATCCCCGTTCCGCCGGTCCATGGCACTGGCATCCATGATCTCCATCGCCGCAGGCACGCTTGGCGGCGGAGCCACGGCCGCGCCGTCCACCGAGGCCGACTGGGCCGCCTATGGCCGCGATCCCGGCGGTGCGCGTCACTCGCCACTCAGGCAGATCACGACGGCGAATGTGGGCACATTACAGCAGGCATGGGTATATCATATGCGACCGCCCGGGGTGACTGTCGATACAGGACCGATGCCCGACGGCATGCGCGCCAAATTTGCTACGGGATTTTCCGCGTCGGAGGCGACGCCGCTGGTGATCGGCGGCATCATGTATCTTGCCACTCCCTATAATCGTGTCGTCGCGCTCGATGCGGCAACGGGTAAGGAGCGCTGGGTCTATACGCTGGCGAACAGGGACCAGCCCTCCACGCGCGGCGTCGCCTATTGGCCGGGCAGCAAGGGGAAAGGGGCGCGCATCTTCTTCGGCACCCGATCGGGCAAGCTGATCGCGCTGGATGCCGCCACCGGCCAGCCTGCCGCCGATTTCGGCGAGGCCGGGATCGTCAACATGAAGACGCCCGAGGTGATGAACGGCCTGAAGGCCGCGCCGCTCGGCATGAGCAGTCCGCCCGCCATCTACAAGGATCTGGTCATCACCGGGTCGCGGGTTCAGGAAATGCCGGTCAAGGGCGCTGCGGGCGATGTGCGCGCCTGGGACGCGCGTACAGGCAAGCTGGTCTGGACCTTCCACACCATCCCCCAGACGGGAGAGAAGGGCGCAGAGACATGGGAAGGGGACAGCGCGAAAGCGCGGTCGGGCACCAATGTCTGGACCTTCGTCCAGGTCGATGAAAAACGCGGTATCGCCTATCTGCCCGTCGGCGCACCGACCTTCGACCGCTGGGGTGCCGACCGCAGGGGCACCAACCTCTATTCCAATTCGGTGGTCGCGGTGGAAGCCGCGACCGGCAAATATCTCTGGCATTTCCAGACGGTCCATCACGACATTTGGGACCTCGACCTGCCGACGCTGACGCTGATCGACATCAGGCGCGGCGGCCGGGTGGTCCCGGCATTGGTGGCGATGAACAAGACCGCGATCATGTTCATCCTCGACCGCGTGACGGGCAAGCCGCTGTTCGATGTGCACGAAATGCCGGTTCCGACCGAGACCGATGTTCCGGGCGAGCAGCCCTGGCCGACCCAGCCGATGCCGGTCGCGCCGCCGCCGCTGACTCGCCTGTCCTACAACGCCGAGGACATTCTGGATGTCACGCCGGAACTGAAGGCCCGGTGCGAGGCGCTGGTGAAGAGACTGAACATCACCCCCAGCAAGCCGTTCCAGCCGCTGCGCGCGGACAGCGCGATCAACTTCTTTCCCGGCAGCCTGGGTGGCGTCGACTGGGGCGGGGGAGCGTTCGACCCCAGCCTGGGACTCTACATCATCAACCTCAACGAACTCGCCAGCCCCCAGCAATTGGAACAGCAGCCGGACGGAAGCTGGGGCATGAAGGGCGGCTATGCTTATTTCGCGGACATGGAGAGCGGATTTCCCTGCCACAAGCCGCCATGGGGCGAACTGGTGGCGGTGGATGTGGTGAAGGGCACGGTGGCGTGGCGCCGTCCGCTGGGCGATACCGGCCACCCGGCGCTCAAGCATGCGGGCATCACCAGCGCAGGCGGGCCGTTCACGACATCCGGCGGCCTGACCTTCATCGGCGCGACCAAGGATCAGCGCCTGCGCGCGTTCGAAACGAAGACCGGCAGACTGCTCTGGACCACCGAACTGCCCGGTTCGAGCTACGGGACGCCCATGACCTATGCTGCGGGTAAACGGCAGATGGTCGCCGTCGTGGCGACAGGGGGCTTCGCCTTTTCACCCGCCACCAGCGACGAGGTTGTGGCCTATGCGCTTCCTTGAGGACATGACATGCACAAAATCGGACTGACGATCATGGCGTTCGCCCTGCCCCTGATCGGGGCCGGCGCGCTGGCCCAGCAGGCACCTGCGCCAGTCGCTACGGCCACGCCGCCGCCTGGCCCTGGTCTGGACCTCATCAACGAACGCTGCGGTTTCTGCCACACGATCGGGCAAGTCTTCCAGAAGCGGCGGAGCGACGCGGAGTGGGCGACGACCGTGCAGGGCATGGCGGATCGCGGGGCCGAGGTGTCACCCGAAGAGATCAAGACGATCACCGCCTATCTGACGAAATATTATGCCACGGCACCCGGCGCAGGGCCGAGTGCAGGCGGCCGTTGAAAGGGCACATGGCACATCAAAGGGCTGAGGTCGCGCTCAACCCTTCGATACCGGGTTTCCCGCGCCTTCACTTCCCATCGGCGTAGAGCGGCAGCATGCCCTTCACCTTGCTGCGCAGGCGGTAGATGCTGGTGCTGCCGGTGATGTAGACGCTGTGGCCGTCATCCGCGAAGGCGAGGTTGGCGGCCGTTTCCGGCAGCTTGATCTGCCCCAGTATCTTGCCCTTCGGCGTGACGATGCGGATGCCCCCAGGCCCCGTCATCCAGATATTGCCGGCCGTATCGACCTTCAGCCCGTCCGGGCCGCCACGACCGCTGGTAAAACGGATCAGTTCGCGCGGCGCGGACAAGGCGCCGTCCGGACCCACATGATAGGCGCGGACGACCATCTCCGGCCCGTAATTGCCGACATAGAGGGTCTTGAAATCGGGCGAGAAGCCGATGCCGTTGGGCAGGCTCATATCCGTGATGACGGGCGTCAGCTTGCCGTCCGCATAGCGGAACACGCCGTTGAACGGCAGTTCCTTGGCCGGGTCCTTGTCCAGGCCGTTGAACAGGCCGAAGGGCGGGTCTGTGAACCACAATGCGCCGCTTTTATCATAGACTAGGTCGTTGGGGCTGTTCAGCCTCTTGCCGTCATATTCCGACAGAAAGGGGTGCAGGCGTCCGTCCCTGCTCACCTTCACGATACGGCGGGCACCCATTTGGGTCATCAGCACCGTGCCATCGGGGGCGGGGGCCATGCCGTTGGAGCCGATGCTGGCCCCGGCGGGCGGATTGGGAAGGCCGCCCGAATTGGCGATCAGTTCCTCGACCTTTCCGTCCGGGGCCACGGCCCGCATCTTGTCCCCGGTCACATCGGAAAACCAGAGGCGCCCCTCATGCCATAACGGCCCCTCGGTGAAACCGAAGCCGGTCGCCACGCGCTCGATCGACGTGCCCGGCGCGATGATGGTGTCGAGTGCGGGGTCGAGCCGTTCGATCGAAGCGGCTGGAACAGGGCTTTGCGCCAGCAGCGGGGCGCAACTCAGATGACAGAGCGCTGCCGCAAGCAGGGTGGCGCGAAGACGGGACGACATGGGCTGGTCCTTTGATGAATGGGTTGCAGATAGAGGATGGGCGCTTGGGATGCGTCAGACGCTGTCGGTCAGCAGGACGAGATAATCCTTGTTGAGCACGGTATTCTCGATCAGCGGCCAGTTCTTTTCATGCACATCGGACCTGATCCAGACCTGCCGCTGCTCCTCACTCTCATAAGTGAGCTGGAAGCGGTAGTTGATGCTGGAGGCGGGGGCGGGGCCACCTTGAATCACGGACCGCAGTTTCAGCATCTTGAGGTCGATATAGCCGCGTCCGCGGAAGCTTTCGGCGGCGGGCTTGAAGTGATTGTGGAACGCATCCAGCATTTCCCGTTCGCGCGCCGGATCGACGGCGAGGTCGCAATAAAGGACGATGGGCTTGCGTGCGGGGGGCGTTGCGGCCTGCGCACCGGCACGGATCGTCCCCACGCTCGTGCCGATGCCCAGCAGGGCGAGACCTTTCAGCAAATGACGCCTGTTCATGGCTTTTTCTCCTCGTTGTGATGCCTCGCCACTGGCGGGGAAGTGCGTGGCCCGAGCTTATCGGCGTTGCTGGATGCGCGCGTCGGTCTCCGCACGGTAACGGGCCTTTGCCGCCAGATCGCGGGCGACACCGATGACCATCAGTTCAAGGGGTTGCCGGCCCGTCTGGCGGATCGCTCGCGCCTCTCCCAGATCGACGGGCACGGCATCGCCCGCCTTGATCGGAACCGTCTCCTCGCCCAACGACACTTCGCCGGAACCGGACATGATATAATAGACCTCGCTCATATCGGCCTGCGTCCGGCGACCCAGGCTTGATCCTGCGGGCAACAGGATATGGTCCACATAGGACCAGGGCGTGGAAAAGACGGTCGGGCCGAGGGCACGGCGATAGAGGACGGCACCCGCAGTATCGGGCAGAATGTTTGCCGCCGGCCTCAGAAGAGAGCGGTCCAGTCGCATCGTGATGAATTGCGGCACGGGATCGAGCGTCACGCCGGTGCGCGGGTCGCCCAGATCGAAATTATCGTAGTTCTTCGTCATGCCGACGTTGATGTTCAGCCATTGTAGGGGCTTGTCGGTCGGATTGTAGATGCCATGGGCATGACCCATGCGGTCAGGCACGCCGACGGGTCCGGCCAGAGGCGAAGTGCGGCCGTCGATCGTGAATTCCGCCTCGCCGTCGAGGATGACGAACATCTCCTCGCAATCATTGTGGAAATGCTGGCCGATGCCGCTTTTCGGCGCGATGGTGCCCCGGTGCAGGAAGATGAGGTTGGTGCTGAGCGCGTTCGCGCCGAGCAGCGGGCCGAATTGCATCGTGCCTGCGCCGCCATGCACGCCGGTCGCCACCCTCATGTGGTCGGGGTCGCTGCGGCCGATGCGGTCCGCCAGCGACGGCGCGGCCTGCGCGGCGGCGGCCATTGAAAAGGCCATCAGTGCTGCGACCAGTCCGGCGCGCGGCGAACCCCTGCTCATCCCATCCTCTCCGACGCTTGCTCTTGTCTGTTTATGCGCACATACATCCATCCCATCAAGAATCATATACTATATTGTTGATGGATCACTAAAGCGGAGGGATGTCATGAAGGGGACCGCACGTTCCAGGGTCAGGCTGGGTCTGATCTTTCTGTTGTTCATCATCAGCGCCATCGCCTTTCTCGATCGCACGAACATTTCGGTCGCGGGTGTCGAGATGCGGAAGGAATACGGCATCGACCAGATCGAGCTGGGCTGGGTCTTCAGCGCCTTCCTGATCGGCTATGCCTTGTTCCAGGTGCCGGCGGGCTGGCTTGCGGCGCGCTATGGTCCTCGCATCGTCCTGACCGGTGCGTTGCTCTGGTGGGGCCTGTTCACCGCGGCGACGGCGATCATCCATCCGGAGGGCCGCAGCGCGCTGCTGCTGCTGGCACTGACCCGCTTCGCGCTCGGCATTGGCGAATCGGTCGTCTATCCATGCGGCAACCAATTCCTGTCGCGCTGGATTCCCGCCCAGGAAAGGGGGAAGGCGAATGGATGGATATTCGCGGGCGTGGGCGCGGGTTCCGGCATCACGCCGCCGCTGATCACTGCCATCATCCTGTGGGGCGGCTGGCGCGCATCCTTCTATGTCTGCGCAGCCGTGGGCCTTGCCGCCGCCGCCATCTGGTACTTGCTGGCTCGGGACCGGCCGCAGGAGCATCCCTCCGTCAACGCCGCCGAACTGGCGCATATCGAGGCGGGCCTGCCGTCGGCCAAGGCGGTTTCCGCCGGGCCTATCCCATGGAGCACCATATTTTCCAGCCGCAACGTCTGGGGTCTGTTCATCAGCTATTTCGCGTTCGGCTATGTGATCTGGATCTTCTTCAGCTGGTTCTTCATCTATCTTGCCGAAGCGCGGCAGCTTGATGTCAAATCGAGCGCCGTCTTCTCCATGCTGCCTTTTCTGTGCATGACCTTCGGCTGTCTCCTCGGCGGCGTCATCAACGACCGGGTGTCTGCGCGTTACGGCCTCTACTGGGGCCGTTCCGGCCTTGGCATCCTGTCCTTCATCCTCACCGGCCTGTTTCTGGCCAGCGGATCGATGGTCGACAATGCGCCGCTCGCCGTGCTGATCCTGGCTGGGGGCGCGGGCGCGATCTACCTCTCGCAAAGCTCCTTCTGGTCGGTAACGGCTGACATTGCCGGCCCGCATAGCGGCGTCGTGTCCGGCTTCATGAACATGGGCTGCCAGATCGGCGGGGCGCTGACCTCCACGTTGACGCCGATGATCGCCGCGCAATTCGGCTGGACCGCCGCTTTCGTCGCTGGTGCGGCGGTGGTGTTGACAGGGGTGCTCGCCTGGATGGTGGTCGATCCGAACCGGCTGCTTGAACAGCCGGTGGACGAGGGCGGCATGACGCCTATTGGCGGCGCGACAGCCTGACGGTCAGGGGCTTGCGCCCCTCAAGGTCGAAGAAGGTGGTGCCGAAAGGGGTGCGGCGGACGTGAATCTCAGCGCCCACCGATGGCGGCGGCCCCACCGTTGTCGTGTCGTAGGCGGTGCCATCCTCCAGCTCCAACCGGTAATAGCCGTGACGCAGAGGGATCGCCGTCTTCAACCGGCTGTCGAAATCGGTGCGGCTTTTGAGAGCGTCGTGGTGATCCTGATAGCCATCGATCGTAGCCGCCGACGCGGCACTCGCAGGGGTGGGAAGGGGAATCGGTCGACTGTCCGGTGCGGCGCGCCCCGACTGCCTGTCATAACAGGCGAGGCGCGCGGAGGGTTCGTCTATGCGTGCGCACCGGTCATCCTGGGCATGAGCGACATGATGTGGAAACAACGCGATCGTGCCGGTCACGGCCAGTTTCCATATGCTTTTCACGCCCTTCTCCTTTTTCCCGTCATAATTTGTTTGACTAATGCTCTCATATCATATCCTATATGATAAATTACAAGACACAAAAGTCTGCTCGAGGGGAGGATTGATGGTGCTCATCAAGGCCGCATTCTGTCTGTGTTCGCCTGCTTTACTCATATGGGGCGCCGCTGCGCAGACGGCGTCGCCCTCCGGGCCGCCGGCCCGTCCTCCCATGGAAAGCGCCTGGTCGCCCAAGCGGACGCCGCCGCGTGCTTACGAGGCGCCGAACCGTTCCTGGTGGAAACTCGCCGACATTCTTGCGGTGCACAAAGGCCAGAAAAGCTGGATACATCCGATTGTCCGCAACCATAATCTGGAGGCCGACTGGCACCAGATGGCGGCCGGCCAACGAACCGAACCGTTGATGTACGCCGACAATGCCACGGCACTGATCATATGGGGCGGGCAGCTTCGCGTGAGCATCAAGGGGCAGGAGCCGTTCGTCGCGGTCAAGGGGGGGAGGTCCATATCCCCTATCGGTTACCCTTCACGCTGGAGAGTGTGGGGGATGAACCGGCGCTGTGGCTAGAGGTGCATGGCGCGGGCGACGTGCCGCTCTATCTCACCGCGACGACGCCGGACAAACCCAGGGATGTACCGGGCTTCACCTATGTGAAGGCTGCCCTGATGGGCGGGGACGGCCGTTATGGCCCGGCCGATCGCCCTTATCTCGACTATTACAAGGATGTGGTGAACGGCGGGGAGCGGGCCGGTGCGTTCATCGCCGGCGATCATATGTTCGTGAACAATATCCGGGGGCCTGCGACGAAGACGCCGCCCGCGAGCGATCTAGGCCATTTCCATTTCGGCTATGACGAATTCTGGTTCGTCATGGAAGGCAAGATTGATTATCAGATCGAGGGTATCCCCTTCTTCACGGCGTCGCCCGGCGATGTGGTGACCGCTGCGCAAGGCCGTTGGCACAGGGCCAGCTTCGGCGGACAGCCGGGCCAGATGGCCACGCGGGTCGCCATCAATCCCTATCCGCGCGGACTGCACAGCTTCCAACCGCACTGATCCAGCATTCCGCGGAATGCATACCGACCCCGGAGCGAGATTCAGCCTCCGGGATGCCATAAATTTAATGAAAAATCCTATAGTATATGATCACTATATAAAGGGAGAGGAACGATGTTGGGAGATATTCTGCCCGCAAGGTTGAACAGTTCGCTTATTGCCATCGCCGCCGTGATGGTGGCCGGCCAGCCGGTACTCGCTCAGGACAACCCCACGATCGCGTCGCCACGCAGCGCGCAACCCGTTACCGATACCGACATCGTCGTCACCGGTTCCGCCATTCGCGGCGTCGCGCCGGTCGGGTCGAACCTGATTTCCGTCGGCCAGGACACGATCGAGAAGACCGCCCCGGTCAACGTGTCGCAGCTCGTGAACACCGTACCGTCCATTTCCACCGCCGGTTCGGTAGCGCAGGGTGAGAATGCCTATTCCTATTATTCGCCCCAGATCCACAGCCTCGCGGGCTCTTCGTCCAATACCACGCTGGTGATCCTCGATGGTCTGCGCCTGCCCGGCGGCGGCACGCAATTCGCCCAGACCGACCCCAATATCATCCCGGTAAGCGCGATCCAGCGGGTCGAGGTTCTCGCCGACGGCGCATCGTCCGTGTACGGTTCCGACGCGGTCGCTGGCGTGGTCAACTTCATCACCCGGCGGACTTTCGACGGTTTCGAGGCGAATGTGCAGGCGGGCTTTGCCGACAGCTATCACAATAAGAATTTCAACTTCATCTGGGGCAAGAAGTGGGACACGGGCGGCGTCTATGTCGCCGGTTCCTATTCCGACCAGTCGGAACTGAAGAACAAGGACCGCGGTTTTTCCAGCCTGGGCGATTACCGTCCGGTCGGCGGCACCAACACGAACAGCTATCAGTGCAGCCCCGCGACCATCATCGCACCAGGTGTGAGCGGTGTGTTCCTGTCGCCCAGTGCGACCACGACCGTCGCCAATACGCAGGCCAATGCGCCGTGCAATAATTCGGTCTACGCCAATCTGCTGCCGTCGCAGTTCCGCGCAAATGCGATGATCAAGGTCACGAACGATTTTTCGGACAAGTTCACCGTCACGGCGATGCTGAATTATAACCGCCAGGAAACGCATAATGCCTCAGGCCCAGGCGGCCTGACCAATGCGACCGTCTTCGGTCCCGGATCGGGCCGTGGTGGACAGATCAATCCCTTCTATCAGGCTCCCGCCGGAGCGCCCGGCGCTACCCAGCAGACGGTCACCTGGCTTGCCCTGCTGCCCGACGGCAATTATGGCGAACAGGAATCGCAATCGGATTCGATCTATTCGACGGCGGTTGCCGAATATCATGTCAATGACGACTGGACGCTGACGTTCAGCGATGCCTTCGGCTGGAACCGTTCGGCGCTCAATACCGTCAACGGCTTCTGCTCGGCCTGCGCCCTGCTGGCGCTGAACGGCACCGCGCAGCTCAGCGGCAGCACCACGGCGACGGACATTCCAGGCCAGAATGTCATCGCCCTCAACCTGCCTCTGACAGCGGCCAATGCGCTCGACGTCTGGAGAGCGTTCGACGGCACCAACCGCAGTTCGGAAGCCGTCATCCGCTCGCTTTATCGGAACAACAGCGAGAATACGAACTACAACACGTTCAACCAGATGAAGCTGGACCTCAACGGATCGCTGTTCAATCTTCCCGCAGGCAAACTCAAGATCGCGGTCGGCGGCGAATATCTCTGGTATGAACAGACGCAGAAGATCACAGGCTCCAACAATACCGGACCGACCACCACAGGCTCAAACTTCCGCGTCTATAATTACAAGCGCGATGTGAAGTCGCTCTATGCCGAACTTTATATTCCGGTCATCTCTCCGGATATGGGCGTACCGCTGGTCCATAGCTTCGATCTCAGCATCTCCGGCCGCTACGACAGCTACAGCGATGTCGGCTCGACCACCAATCCGAAGTTCGCAGCGAACTGGGAGCCGGTGGAAGGCGTCAAGTTGCGCGGCAACTATTCCCGTGCCTTCGTGGCGCCGCCGACAGCGGTCATCGGCGATCCGACCCAGGGTTATCTCTATGCATCGGGCAGCGTGGGCGTGAACGGTACGCAGATCGCCGTGCCGATCGCCAATTATCCCGACGTGGTGAATATTCCCGGCGTCCAGTGCAATAGCACGACCTGCACCATCGGCACGCCCGCGATCCAGGGGATGCGCCGGCAGCTTGGCGGCGGCTTTTCCAACATGACCCCGCAAAAGGGACGGAGCTGGTCCGCGGGCATCGATCTTGCACCGCGCTTCCTGCCTGGTTTCACCGCCGCCTTCACCTATTTCCACAACAAGTTCATCGGAGGCGTCTCCTCGCCCAGCCCGAGCGCGATCGTGAACTCGGCGGGGCTGCGCAATCTGCTGACCATTTGTCCGCAAACCTGTTCGCAGGCACAGATCGATGAATTCGCCAACATCGCCAATGGCGCGACAGTCTCCGGCGCGATCCCACCGCAGGTCTATTTCCTGATCGACCAGAGCAGCCGCAACGCACTCAACCTGACGGTCGAAGGTATTGACGGCCAGTTCAGTTACCGTTCCGACATCGGTGAACTGGGCAGCTTCGTCATCGGCACCGGATTCACCTATTTCACGAAGTTCCGGCAGAATTTCGGTGGCGGCACGGAATTCAGTATTCTCAATACATCCGGTTACAACACCACCTTCCCGTCGGTCCAGTTCAAGAACCGCGCGCAGTTCGGTTGGACAAAGGGTGGATTGTCAGCCGATCTGTTCTGGAATCATACCGGGTCCTACCACAACTGGATCAGCACGTCGGTCATACCGATCACGGTCAATTCTATCGGCAATCCGGTCGGCGGCGGCGACAAGGTGAAGGCCAACGACCTGTTCGACCTGCATCTGCAATATGAATTCCAGGGCGACAGCTTCGCCAGGGGGTGGCAGGTCTATATCGACGCCCAGAACATCTTCGACAAGAATCCGCCCTTCTACAACGGCAACACCAACGGCATTTTGGGCGGCGCATGGGGCTATAACGGCTTTGTGTCGAACCCGATCGGCCGCATGGTGTCGGTGGGCCTGCGCGTCCGTATGTGACCTGATCGACGGGCCTGCTCCCTTACGGAGCAGGCCCGCGCATCAGCGACAGTTTTTCGTGCCCTTGATGGCCGATTGCCCTCAGACCTTGACCGGCTCGGCATTTCTGTCCGCATTCCCGAAAATGCGGATATAGCGTGCGATTTCTTCCGCGGTCCCGGTCGCCTTTTCCGGATTGTCGGACAGCTTCACCGCCGGACGACCATTGGCGCTGATCACCTTGCACACGAGCGAGATCGGTTCGAGGCCGGGTAGGCCCTCCGGGTCGCAACCGTGAAAGTCGTTGGTGAGATTGGTGCCCCAGCCGAAACTCAGGCGAACCCGGCCGTGGAAATGGCGATAGGTGGCCTCGATCGAGTCCACATCCATGCCATCCGAGAAGATCAGCAGCTTCTCCTTTGGGTCGCGGCCATGCGCACGCCACCACTGGATGATCTGTTCACCCGAGGCGATGGGCGGAGCGCTGTCGGGGCGGAAGCCGGTCCAGTCGGCGATCCAATCTGGAGCGTGGCGCAGGAAGGCGGTCGTGCCAAAGGCGTCGGGCAGCGCGATCAGCAGGTTGCCGCCATAGGCATGCCGCCACTCATCGAGCACGGCATAGGGGGCCGCCGCCAGTGCCGCATCGTCCTTTGCCAGCGCGGCGGCGACCATCGGCAATTCATGAGCGTTGGTTCCGATCGCCTCCAGGTCGCTATCCATCGCCAGCAGCACGTTGGACGTCCCGATGAAGCGCGGCCCGAGCCCTTCCTTGAGCGCCTCCACACACCAGCGCTGCCACAGGAACCCGTGCCGTCGGCGCGTGCCGAAATCGGAAAGGGCAAGGTCGGGGAGGGCGCGCAGCCGTTCCACTTTGTTCCAGAGCGCAGCCTTGGCACGGGCGTAGAGCACGTCCAGGGTGAAGCGACCCTTGCCGCGCAGCGCAGCGCGCGCCCTTAGTTCATTGACGATCGACAGGGCGGGAATTTCCCACATGGTCGTATGCGTCCAGGGGCCCGCGAACAGCAGTTCGAACTGGCCGTCGACCCTGCGCAACTCATATGGGGGCAACTGGAAGTGGGCGAGCCAGGCGAGGAAATCGGGCTCGAACATCCGTGTCTCGCCGTAGAAGCTATTGCCCGCAAGCCAGATCAGTTCCTTCTTGCCCAGCCGCAATGTGCGCGCATGATCGAGTTGCGCGCGCAGTTCACCCTCGTCGACGACATCGGCGAGGCGAACCGACCTGGTCCGGTTGATCAACGCGAAAGTGGCGTGCGTGTCGCGGTGCCGCCGCCATATCAGCTGTAGCATGAGCAGTTTGTAGAAATCGGTGTCGAGCAGGCTCCGCACGATCGGGTCGAGCCGCCAGCTATGATTATAGGTGCGCGCCGCGATGTCGGTGTAAACCATCAATGGCTCCGGGATGAGGGACGGTCTGGACCGGCGAGGGAGAATAGTTCGGCGGGGCGGTGCGATGCATCCTCCTCGCGCATGCCTGTCGCTACCAGCCGGCCGCGATCGAGCATGCGGCGGCGGAATGCGGGTTTGTTGAGCGTCGTGCCGAGCACCGCCTCATGCACGTCCTGCAATGCCCGCAGGGTGAACCGATCCGGCAGCAAGGCAAAGGCGATATCCGAATAGTCGATCTTGCCGCGCAATCGGTCGCGCGCCAGCGCCAGGATATGCTGGTGATCGAATGCGAGTGGCAATGGTTTTCCGTCCTCGCTCACCGCCTCGGCTGCCTCACCTTCTAGCGCGGCGACCGTCACTCGTCCGCCACCCGCAGCCGCGGCAATGCGATCTTCGCGCAGCAAGGCGAGATAGGCGATGGTGATCACCCGCATGCGCGGATCGCGATCCACTGCTCCAAAAGTATAGAGTTGTTCCAGATGCGCTTCATCCAGCCCCGCCTTGTCGTGGAGCAGGCGCGCTGCGGCGGCGTCCAGGCTTTCATCCATCGCGACGAAGCCTCCCGGCAACGCCCAATAGCCGGCCTGCGGCGCTTGGTCGCGCCTGACGAGCAGCGCCGACAATCGCCCACGATGCATGCCCAGCAGCACGAGGTCGACCGTGATCGACGGGCGGTCATAGGCCGTCGGGTCATATTCTTTCAGAAATGCGGCATCACCACTTATATCCGTCATGCGCTTTACTTATATTCATATTGCGATTATGTCAATGCCGACATCGGAGAGTCGGATATGAAGCGCTTTGTCGTGGTGGTGGATACGCAGGCCGATTTCATGCGGGCGGATGGCGCACTCTCCATCGCCGGCGCCGAAATGCTGATCGAGCCGATGCGCGCCTGGCTTGCTGCGTTCGAGTCAGGGGAGGTGGAGGGGGTGTTGTTCACCTTCGACACTCATTCCGCCGAGGCTTATTCCGGTTCGGCGGAGGCGGAACAGTTTCCACTCCATTGCGTGCGCGACACGCCCGGATGGGCGAACGTCCTCGATCCCGACGCGCTCGATCCGGCAATCCCGGTTTACCGTCTCGAAAAGGGCGTGTTCGACATGTGGGCGGAGCCGGATCGCGTGATCGAAGCGGCCGCCACGGGCGGCAAGATTGCGCGTGACGCATTCTTCGATACGCTGATGACGGCAGGGGTAAGGGACGTGGCGGTGATCGGCGTCGCCGCCGATTATTGCGTGCGCTGGGCGATCGACGGCCTGGTCGCACGCGGCTTTGCCGTCCAGGTGCCGGAAGGACTGAGTTGCGGCATCGCCCGGTCGATCGAGCAGGTCATTGAAGCCGACTTCGCCGGCAAACCGGTCGGGCTGGAGGAGGGGATATGATCATCCTGTGGCGCGTGTCGAACCACTGCAATCTCGCTTGCCCATTCTGTGCCTATGACAAGCGTCTGGGCATCGCGCGCGAAGAGGCCGATCCGGTGCAGGTTGCGCGGTTCATTGATCTGCTGGGCGCGTGGAGGCGGGAATATGGGCGGGAGGTTTTGCTGAGTTGGCTTGGCGGCGAGCCATTATTGTGGACGCCGCGCGACAAACTGGACGAGCGGGCCGCGCAACAGGGTGTCGGGCTCAGTCTCACGACCAACGGTACGCGACTGTGTTCTCCGCGTGTCCGTGCGCAACTGGTGAGACATTATCGCGAGATTACCGTCAGCGTCGACGGCGTGGCCGACTTCCACGATGCGATGCGCGGCTGGTGGGGTGCGTTCGACAAGCTTTCGCAGACCCTGCCGGCATTGGTGGCCGAACGGGATGCAGCGGGTGCTCGGCTGAAGGTGCGCGTGAATGTGGTGTTGATGCGCGACAATATCGCGGCATTCCCGGCTCTGTGCCGCGTTCTCGCCGGCTGGGGAGTCGATGAAATCAGCTTCAATCAATTGGGTGGGCGGGACCGGCCCGAATTCTACCCTGGCCATCGCCTCCGTCCCGACGATGTCGCTCTGCTGACCAGGCTGGTGCCGCCGCTGCGTACGGAACTTCACCGCGTCGGCACGGTCCTCGTCGGAGGGACGAGTTATCTCCAACGGATCGCGGATACGGTGGCTGGGCGATCGCTCCCCATCGCCGATTGCCGGGTGGCGGAAACCTTCTTGTTCATCGATGAGGCTGGACGCATCGCGCCATGCAGTTTCATTCCGGACCATTTCGACATTTCGATCGATGATCTTCACGATCCGGGAGATCTGGACGCCTTGCCACGGCAATTGAGGATGCATCAACGTGCTCATCCGGCCGGGGACTGCGCCGATTGTCCGAGCACTCAACAATTTGAGAAGTTCGAACCGCTGGCGGCGTGACGCCCGACCGCTGCGATATGATCGACCTGGCATGTTCGGCCGTCGCTGAAGATTGACCATGAAGGCGATTAAGTGCCTCCCGTGTCACTTTACCATCGTTTCACGGTAAAGTGACACGGGAGGTTGAACGAAGAGAGGTGTCGCAGCAACCTGAAGGTTTCCTACATGATTTGGGTATCTGCCTAGGCCTGAGATTGCGGCCCACTGGTAAAGTGACACTTGGGTTTTATCTGTTGCGCAGGAAAGGAAAGGGATTCACACCGACTCAGTATATGCTAGATTCCTGATATGTTCTATCAGGCCGATCTCTTCGAACAATCGCGTTGCCAGGCGCGTTCACAACCACATTCACCCGCGCGGCCGACACGGATCACAGCGCCGCTGACCAGCTTGGCGGAGTTGGTGGATCGGATTTCCGCTATCAGCAGGCGACCACGATACGCGCTTCTGGTGTTGGATTTGATAGCACGGCAGGCGGGCACGGATGGAAGAGTTGGACCGCATGTCCCAACCGACCAGGGGAGGGTGGCTGTGCGCGATTGGCTATGTTCTGCGCTCTCTCCTCTGGCGAAGCGCGATTGCCGCCGTCTGGCACTTATAGAGGCGGTCAGGTCCGAAGTGACGTCGAAAGCGGGCGAGGCAGCCGATCCTCATGATCTGGAACGGGAAATCGACGCGCAGTTGCAAGCCCGGATCACCCGATCGGGGCGGACGAGCGTAAGCCGGGCGGTGTCCGATCTTGTCAAGGCTGACCTGCTCAGAAGGCACTATCAGGGCTATCGGGTCGACCATCCCAATCGCGGTGCTCAACGGGAGGCGGTATATACGATCACAGAAGAGGCAAGGCGGATATTGTCGCGCGAAGGCCGGTAGAATCCGGCCGCCGCAACCATCATGCCTGCGATTCGCCCATATCGCCGATCGCGAGAAGCTCGTCCAATTGCGCGAACGTCTCGCCGAACCCACTCGTGCCGCCGGAAGCTATGGCCTCATCGCAGGCCTCCTTCGACGGATAGAGATCGTGCATGACGACCAGTGTCCGGCCATCCCTTTCTTCAAAGGTCACCGTGGTAACGGCCCCGTTTTCGCCGCCTTCATCATTGGTCCAGACGAGACGGGAATATGGGGAGACTTCGATATATCTTCCGAAGAATTCCATCGGTTCTTCCGATGCCGCGTGCCCAAATATGAAGCGATATGCGCCCCCGGTGCGGACATCGGCCTCGCAGGAAATGAAGGACACGCCAAACGACTTTGGTGCCCACCAGCGTTTGAGCAATTCAGGTTTGGTCCAGGCCTCGAACAGGATGTTGGGTGGGGCGTTGAAGGTCCGTCTGACGATCAGTTCGCGCTCGGACTTTCGTTCTACCGTTATAGGGTTCCTCTCAGGGATGGGATCACCCTGTCCTTTGGCGTCCATCGACCTTCTCCTTCTGTTTCAGTTCCTCGACAAGCTTGTCCAACTCGTCGAAGCGTGAAGCCCACCGCTGGCGATATTCTTCGATCCAGGCCATCTCTTCGGCCAGCCGCCGCGGGCCGAGCTTGCACGTCCTCACGCGCCCAATCTTCTCCGTGACCACGAATCCGGTTTGCTCCAGGATGCCGACATGCTTCTGCATGCCCGTGAGTGTCATGTGGAACTTCGTGGCCAGGTCCGTGATCGAAGAGTCCGCATGCCCAAGCTGTTCGAGAACGCCGCGTCGGGTGGCATCCGACAGGGCTGCGAAAGAGGCGTCCAGCCGAGCCGAAGGAAGATGAACCATATGGTTCAGTATTACCGCGCGGATCGACGATGTGCAAGGGGAAAGCCGTGGAAGTGGTCGTCTCCTAATGCCATCATCTCAACGGCAGGGGCGGTTTCGATTTGAAGCGCGACATCCAACGTGATGCGTAGCATTTCATCCGGGGTGGGGCGAGCCCCACCCCGGATGGCCAAATTTATCCGGCCTTGAGGAGGGCGATCTGCTCTCCCAGGACCTCCTGCGGAGTGCGATAGCCTAGACACTTGCGCGGTGTGCTGTTGAGGCGGTCGGCAACGGCCTGGACCTCCTTGTCCGACAGCAGTGCAATGTCGGTGTCGGAGGGTAGGAAGCGCCGGATCCGTCCGTTACAATTTTCCACGCAGCCTTTTTGCCAGGGCGCTGACGGCAAGCAGAAGTAACTGGTGATGCCGAGCCTGTTTTGCAGTGTCGCAAAGGCGGCAAATTCCGTGCCTCGATCGAAGGTGATGCTGCGTCGGAGGGAGGGGGGCAGAGCATGCAAATGCCGATCAATGCCGGCCATCACACCGGCAGAATGGCGGCTCGGATTACGCGCAAGGAAAGTGAAGCGGCTGCAGCGTTCGACCAGCGAGGTGAGGTTGGCTTTGCCATATTCTCGCCTGAAGATGAGGAGATCGCCTTCCCAATGTCCGAAGCTGCTGCGATCGGCGATTTCCTGCGGCCGTGCGCCGATCGTGTTGGCCACGGGAATATGGAGACCGCGCGGCTTTCGACCGTAGCGTTGCCGGCGCGAACGGCGGGCGACGGGCAGATGGCGCCACAGCTTTTGGTGCCGTCCATCAGGTCCATAGACATATTGGTAGATGGTTTCGTGGCACACCGCCTCGCGCATGCCCCGATGACGTCGAAGGTAGCCTGCAATCTGTTCTGGCGACCAGGCGGCCGACAAGCGATCAGCGATGTAAGCGGCGAGCTCCGGCTGGCGGGCGATCTTCCCGCCTCGCACACGACGGCCGCGCGCTATGGCTTGGGCAACCGTGGGATAATAGCCACGAAACAGCGGATGCTCATCAAGGTGCCGGTTGCGCTTGAGCTCGCGATAGATCGTTGCCGGATGACGTCCCAATGCTTCCGCAATCTGCCGCACTGACCGCCCAGTCGCGATCAACTGATAAATCTCCCGCCGATCATCTAAACCTACATGCTGATAGCCGTTCATCGCGTGCCTTCCTGGAAAGGGGATCAAACCCTCATAAATCCAAGGATTTCGCACTTCGATTTAGAATCCACCAGGATGAATATCATAAATCGATAATATATATTATGTTAAATACATTCTATGTCATGCCTACGCCTAAAGAGGCCGCTTAACCCCGAAAATGAGAAGCGAAAATCATTATGATACCTTTTGGGTATGGTATCTGATTCAAACAGTCTTTTTCCTTATCGAACAGCTTCATTACTCTCCAGCTTCGGATAGCGGAGAGAATTCATATGCCCCCCTCCATCACGATCACGGGTATTGAGACGAATATATTGGAAGTGCCTACGGTTCGTCCGCATGTTTTGGCGATGGCGACGATGGAAGCGCAGGTTGTTTGCCTAGTGCGGCTTCATTGCAGCGACGGGATTGAGGGGGTTGGCGAGGCGACGACGATTGGGGGGCTGAGCTATGGGCCGGAGAGCCCTGAGGGTATCAAGCTTGCCATCGATCGTTATTTCGATCCCCTGTTGCGTTCCGGGGATGCGACCCGGATCGCGTCGCTGATGGGCGTGATCGGGAAGCATGTGGTGGGCAATCACTTTGCCAAATGCGCGGTGGAGACCGCGCTGCTCGATGCGCAGGGCAAGCGGCTGGGCGTTCCGGTGAGCGAACTGCTGGGCGGTCGGGTGCGGGACCGGCTGCCGGTGCTCTGGACGCTGGCGAGCGGCGATACCGGGCGCGATATCGAGGAGGCCGAGGCGATGCTCGCTTCCCGTCGTCACAATGCGTTCAAGCTCAAGATCGGCAAGCGGCCGCTGGGCGAGGATGTGGCCCATGTCGCGGCGATCAAGCGGGCGCTGGGCGACCGGGCCAGCGTGCGGGTCGACGTCAACATGGCGTGGGACGAGACGGTGGCGCGCCAGGGCGTCGCGATGCTGGCCGATGCCGGCTGCGACCTGGTCGAACAACCGATCATGCGCCATAACCGCGCGGGCATGGCGCGTCTTGCCGCCCGCTCGCCGATCCCGATCATGGCGGACGAGGCATTGCAGGGCCCCGCCAGCGCCTATGACTATGCGACCGCCGCCGCCGCCGACGTCTTCGCCGTCAAGATCGAACAGTCGGGCGGGCTGTACGCGGCGAAGGACGTGCAGGCGATCGCGCAGGCGGCGGGGATCGCCGTCTATGGCGGCACGATGCTGGAAGCGGCGGTGGGCACGGCGGCATCGGCCCATGTCTTCGCGACCTTCCCCACCCTGCCGTTCGGCACCGAACTGTTCGGCCCTCTGCTGCTGACCGAGGAGATATTGGCCGAGCCGCTCGACTATGCCGATTACGGCCTGGGCGTGCCGGACGGCCCGGGCCTGGGCGTGACGCTGGACGAGGAACGGATCGCCTTCCTGCGCCGGGACGCGGCGCGCACCACCATTTCCCTCCCCTCTGCACGGATGGCCTGACCCATGCTCTTCAAGGTCGAAATGGATGTGCGTGTCCCGCTGGATTATGATCCAGCCCGGTTCGAAGCGTTGAAGGCGGCCGAGAAGGCGCGCTTCCAGGAGCTGCAACGGGCCGGGACCTGGCGCCATATCTGGCGGGTCGTGGGCCAGTACAGCAATGTCAGCATCTTCGATGTGGAGAGCAACGCGCAGCTCCACGACCTGCTGACCGGCCTGCCGCTTTATCCCTTCATGGAGGTGAAGGTGACGGCGCTCTGCCGCCATCCCTCCTCGCTGCATGACGATGATCGCTGATATTCAACCCTTTGGAGAGGCATGATGACTGAAGATTTTGTTGCATCCGCGCCGGTACAGGCCCTGCTCGACCGCGCCAGCGGCGTCGACGCGCAGGGCGGCGACAAGCGGCTCAAGGCGATCACCCGCGACCTGGTCGAGGCGGTGATGAAGACGATCGTGCGCCATGAGGTGAGCGAGAGCGAGTTCTGGGCCGCGATCCACTATTTCCAGAACGGCGCGGCGGAGTTCGGCCTGATCGTGCCGGGCGTGGGGCTGGAACATTTCATGGACCTGCTGATGGACGCCCGGGATGCCGAGGCCGGCAGGACCGGCGGCACCCCGCGCACCATCGAAGGGCCGCTCTATGTCGCGGGCGCGCCGCTGGTGGAGGGCGACGTCAACCTGACCGACGATGCCGACGACACCGGCACGCTCTTCATGAGCGGCACGATCAAGGGACCGGACGGCGCGCCCGTCGAAGGCGCGATCCTGCATGTCTGGCACGCCAACAGCCAGGGCTGGTATTCGCATTTCGACCCGACCCGCGAACAGACCCCGTTCAACAACCGCCGCCGCATCCGCATCGGCAGCGACGGGCGCTACGCCTTCCATTCGAAGATGCCCAACGGCTACAGCGTGCCGCCGCAGGGCGCCACGGACCGGCTGATGCAGGGGCTCGGCCGCCACGGCAACCGTCCGGCCCATGTCCATTTCTTCGTCGAGGCGCCCGGCTACCGCACGCTGACCACGCAGATCAACTTCGGCGACGATCCCTTCGCCGCGGACGACTTCGCCTTCGCCACGCGCGATGGCCTGCTGCCCGTTCCCAACCGGCAGGGCGACACCGCCACCATCGCCTTCGACTTCGAACTCCAGAAGGCGGATGTCGCCAGCGACGAGGGCTTCTCGTCCCGCATCCGCGCTGCGGCCTGAAGCGGGAAGAGGCTTTCCATGGCATCCTGTATCCACGACAGCCCTCGGGTCGCACTGAACGGACTGTCGTTCGACGGCATGATGATCATGTCGGGCGGGTTCGGGTTCTCGGGCAATCCCGGCAAGCCGAACCCGCAGATCGGGACATATGGGGGGCCGGCGCCCGCGGTGGAGCGGGTCTGATGGAAAAGGCGTTCATCACCACCGGCGACGGCTGCCGCATCGCCTGGCGCTTCGACGGACCGGAAGGCGCTCCCATCCTCCTGCTCTCCAACTCGCTGGGCACCGACATGGGCATGTGGGTGCCGCAGATGGAGCAATGGGCCCACCGCTTCCGGGTGCTGCGCTATGACCAGCGCGGCCATGGCGCGTCCGATGCCCCTGCGGGCGCCTATTCCATCGACCGGCTGGGGCGCGACGTCATCGAACTGCTCGACGCGCTCGACATCGCGACGGTCGATTTTTGCGGCCTGTCGCTGGGCGGCATGGTCGGGCAATGGCTCGGCATCCGCGAGCCGCACCGGCTGCGCCGCCTGGTCCTTGCCAACACCTCCAGCTTCATGGGACCGCCCGACGCCTGGGATGCGCGCATCGCCCTGGTACGCCAGCAGGGCATGGCCCCGCTCGCCAGGGCTTCGGTCGAGCGCTGGTTCACCCAGGCCTTCGCCCAAAGCGGCCAGCATGCCATCGCCCCCATCGCCGCCATGCTCCAGGCCACCGACCCCCAGGGCTATGCCGGCTGCTGCGCCGCCATCCGCGACATGGACATGCGACGCACCGTCGCCCTCATCCAAACCCCCACCCTCGTCATCGGCGCAACGCACGACCCCGCAACACCGCCAACCCACAGCAACGCTCTCGCAACAGCCATCGCAGGCTCCCGCCTTGCCATGCTCAAGGCCGCTCACCTCGCCAATGTCGAACAACCCATCGCGTTTGGCGCATGTGTAGCGGATTTTCTCGCCGATTCCTGATTTTATCGGGAACTGCCAAAGGTTTAGTTCGTTCTTTTGCTGGACGCGGCTCGCGCACGGCAAGCCGGGGGCGGCCTGCGACCGTCAGGAGCGTCCCGTCTCACCGCCCGGGGCAAGAACATCAGGCGAAGCGGGCCAGCAATTCGTGGAGCAGTGGACGAAGGCGCTTGATCTCGGCCCTGTGCGTTGCCGACAGGCTGGCCAGCAATTCCAGGGCGTGCGGCGTCAACTGCAACTGTGACCGGCGGCGATCGGCGGCAATGGAATGGCGTGTCACCAAGCCCAACTTTTCCAGCCGGTCGACCAGCCCCGTCGCGCTATGCGGCTTCAGCAACAGGCGCCGCGCCACGAACCCTACCGTCGCATCTTCCGGTGGCGCGGCGCGTAGCGCCAGCAATGCCTGATGCTGCTGCGGCGTCAGGCCGACCTGCGCCGCCCGCTCGCCGCTGAAAGCCTGGAACTGGCGCAGCGCGAAGCGGAATTCCGCCAGGGCCACATAATCTTCATCCTCCAGGACGGCGGCTTCCATCGTCATCATCCTCAATAATCGTCCACGATATTATATATCATATGCAGCCCAGCAAAGGGGCATGCGCATGTTTCGGGAACCCTCCGCTTCGATCGAAGCCTCGCTCCAAGGTTGCTCAACTACCGAGCGGTCAGGGCCGTGCCTACCCGGCATTTGACATTTATATCGTATTACGATATAAATAGCGGAAGAAGAGGAGGCCGTCCATGTTCGTCATGGCCATCATCCTGCGATCCATTGTCCTTGTGGGCGGCAGCGCGTTGACCGCTGGGCTCCTCTGTTGGCTGGCGATGATCAGCGCGGATCGCCTGCATCATCATGGTTGGGCTGCGATCCTGATTCTGATCCTGCTGTCGATCCTGTTCCTGAGCGGCATGGTCCACAGCGAATTTGTCCGGCTGAGCGCTCTCTGCGGCCTGTGCGGTGCGCTGTTCCTTTGGATTTCCGCCAGCGAACCCGACATCTCCGCGGGACGGAACGGAAAATGAAGTGGACCTACCCCGCTCTGGTCGCCCGCATCGGCACGGCACAGCCGCCAAGCCGGGCGGCACTGCGTTTCCTGGTGGGGCGGATGCGACGGGAAGCCTTTGCCCATATCGATGAACCGGCCCGCCGACGGCAACAGATACGCCGGGCCATCATGGCGATGCTTTCACCCTGAAGCGCCATCGGACGATCGTGCCAGAAAATCATCCGCCAACCGGATATTCGCGCGATGCCTGTCCGCCATATCCTTGAGGTCCGCATGGAGCGCGGCGTCCCGGACCCGCGGCATCAACTCGTCCAGCTTCCGCACCACCCAGACTTGCCCCCGGTTGAGAAAGGCAAGCCGGTCGAGCGGCGCTGGAATCGCCATCGCCTTGTCCAGAAAGGCGCCTGTCCTGCGCGAAGGCGTTCCGCCCAGCCGCTGGATCTGGCGCGTCAACATGGCGCACCAATGCGCCTCATCCTTGCGGACGCCCCGCATCAGTTGAGCATAGCCGCTCAGGGTTGCCGATTTGCCGCTGCCCTGCGCCACGCGGGTGCCCGCCCGTTCCGCTTCGAGCAGCATGTTCAGCGTCGACAATATCTCGTCACGATCCGCATAGACCATATAGGCATCGGTTGCATCGGTCGCATAGCAGACCGGGGAGGACGGTTCGTTGGTCATGCCTCTGGCTCCAATCCGGGAACCCAGAATATATCCGTTCAGGGAAAGTCGTAACCCCATAACGGATCCGTCATGCCGAATGGGGGCTATGCGTCCGATCAAGCGGGGGAACCGCAAAGCCCGATCACCTCCCTGATCTTACCTGCGATGACGGTATCCATCGCTCCCCTCTCCCTCAACGCCTGTTCGGCCGCCTCCGCCACGCTCCCCAGCCGGACCTCCCCGAACATCCCCGCCGTTCCGGCAATCTTGTGCAATTCTTCTTCCGCTTCTTTCAATGCCTGGCGGGAAGGCGCCGGCTGATCCAGCAATGCTGTCAATATGGTGCGCGTTTGCTCTTTCCGCTCGCGAAAGCGTTCGCTCAGCCGTTCGGTGATCGGGTCGAAGCCCGCCGGACTTTCGCGCACGGTCTTCATCGGCAGCCATGTCGCCAGCGCCTCGCGAAGCTCGGCCAACCGGATCGGCTTGGTCAGATGGGCCTGCATGCCGGCATTCAGCGAAGCATGCGCATCCTCGCCAAAGGCATTGGCGGTCAATGCCAGGATCGGCAGTTCCTCGGCCGTGACGCCATGCCCGCGGATCGTGCGCGCGGCGCCAAGGCCGCCCATCACCGGCATCTGCATGTCCATGAGTATGATGTCATAGGGCATCCCATCCTCCCGAGCCCGCAACACGGCTGCGACGGCCTCCCCCCCATCGGGAACGATCGTTGTCCTACACCCGATCCGGTCCAACAGGGCGCGCACCAGTTCCTGGTTGACATCATGATCCTCCGCCACCAGCACGCGCAGATCGTCGAAATGCATTGCCGCACCCTCGACCGGCGGCAGGGCGGGGACAGGCACGGCCCCCTCCTCCGCCTGCTCGAAGGGCAGACGCAGGGTGAAGCGGCTCCCCTGCCCCAACCGGCTGTCGAGCGTCAGTTCCCCCTTCATCAGCGTCACCAGTTGGGCGCTGATTGCCAGGCCAAGGCCGCTGCCGCCATAATGGGCCGCGGTGGTCGCATCCGCCTGCACGAACTTCTCGAAAATGGCGGCCTGCCGCTCCGGGGCGATACCGGGACCGCTGTCCTCCACCATCAGCACCAGCCGGTCCGCGCCATCCCGGTGCACGCGCAGCGCCACATGACCCATGGCGGTGAACTTGATCGCATTGCCCAGCAGGTTGAGGACGATCTGGCGCAGCCGCAACCCGTCGCCCAGCATCATCCGGGGCAGGTCCCCGGCCAGGTCGCGGATCAGCTTGAGCCCCTTCTGCTCCGCGCTCTCCCGCACCAGATTGAGGCAGGCGTCCAGGGCATGGACCAGGTCGAAGGGTTCATGCGCGATCTCCATCTGCCCTGCCTCCACCTTGGACAGGTCCAGTATGTCGTTCAGCAGCCGCATCATCGCCCGGCCGGAATCCGCGATCATCTTCACCTGATGATGCTGTTCGGGCGGCAGCTTCGCACCCATCAGCAGGTCGGCAAAGCCCAATATGCCGTTCATCGGCGTGCGGATCTCATGGCTCATATTGGCGAGGAACCCGGTCTTGGCCGCGCTCGCCATCTCCGCCGAATGCCGCGCCGATATGTCCTCGACCACGCAGACGAAGAAATCGGGGGCGCCCCCTGAATCCCGTACCAGCGACACGGTCATGTTGATCCACACGACGCCGCCATCCTTGCGGACATAGCGTTTTTCATGGGCGAATTCGCTGATCTCGCCCAGCAGTAGCCGGCCCACCTGTCGCGCATCGATCGCATAATCGGCGGGATGGGTGATCTGCCGGTAATCGGTTCCGATCAGTTCGTCCCGCGCATAACCCGCGATCTCGCAAAACCGGTCGTTGACCAGCAGGAACCGTCCCTCGGGCGAGGCATGGGCCAGGCCCACCGCCGCCTGATCGAAGGTCGCGGCGAAGTGGCGCGCCGCATCGCTGTGCGCCGCATTGGCAAAGCCGGTGACGATCGGGCCGGCCATCAGCCGCACGACCTCCAGATCGGCTCCGGAAAAGGCCGCCAACTGATCGGAATAGACCTTCAGCACCCCGACCGTCTCGCCATGATAGGGCAAGGGCACCAACATCATGGATCGGACGCCGACCTTCCGGCAGGCATCGCGGTCGACGCGCGGATCGGTTTCGCTGTCGTGGCAGAATTGGGTTTCACCCGTCGCGACGCAGACCCCCGACAGGCTGCCGCTCAACCGCAGGCGCAGGCCGATCTGCCTGATCGACGTGCCGCTGGCGGCACGATAGACCACTTCCTCGCCGTCGCGCATCTCGACAATGGCGCCTGTCGCAAGAGGGATGATGCGCAACGCGCGGCGGGCCACTTCGTCGATGATCTGCTGGAAATCGGCGAAGGATTCCGCCACAGCCACCTGAAGTGCCAGCATTTCCGGCATCCAGGGGGGAGACGGACCGTCCGCGTTCCTATCCATCGGATGTCTCCCTGCTGCCTTCGTCCCAGCCATGGACGCGGAAAAGGACGAAGCGGTGCCATCCGGCCAGCATGGGCGGCGCAGCCGTCGCCAGTAGGAAAAAGAGCACCGTCCTCATTGCCGCACGAAGGCCGAACGGCCGGCGGCGGCCCATCGGTTGTCCTTGCGGATGAAACGCCACATGCCATGGAGCCGGAAGACCAGATTGGCCTGGCGGTAGCCCAGATTCTCGACGACGGCGGCGATCCCGATCATCGCCAGGTCGCGCGCCCGCGGCGTGCGGCGCAACTGCACTTCCTCCAGCGCCAATGTGCCCAGGCTGAGCGCCGTGCCGAACAGCACCGTCAGCGAGAAGAAGGCAAGCACCACCGTTCCGGATTCCACCCCCATCAGCCAGAGCAGCGGAATGAGCAGATAGCCCAACAGCTCGCAGGGCGGCCCCAGCACATCCTCGATCACGATCAGCGGCATGCTGACAAGGCCGACCCGGCCATAGCGCGGATTGCCGAGCATGCGCCGATGCTCCACGATCGTCTCCAGCGCCCCCTGTTCCCAGCGGGCCCGCTGGTTGCGCAGGCCCGTCCAGCTTTCCGGCGCGTCGGTCCAGCAGACGATCTCCGGCACGAAATCGATGCGATAAGGCTTTTTCTCCTCCCGCATGCGGCGATGGATACGGGTCACGACCTCCAGATCCTCACCCACCGTGTCGTGGCGATAACCGCCGATATCGACCAGCGTCGCCCGGCGGAACATGCCGAAGGCACCCGATATCAGCATCAGCATGTCCAGCCGCGCATTGGCGATCCGCGCCGTCAGGAAGGCGCGCAGATATTCCAGTATCTGGTAGCGCGGCAGCCATTTGCCCGGCAGGCGGATTTCGCGCACATGACCGCCCGCCACCACCGATCCGTTGACGATGCGGATCGCGCCGCCCACCGCCATCAGCGATCCGTCATCGGTCATGAAGGGTTCCGCGGCACGCAGCAGGCCGTCCGGTTCGATGATCGAATCCGCGTCGATCACGCACACCAGCGGAGCGGCGGCAAAGCCCAGCCCGGCATTGACGGCGTCGGCTTTACGTCCGTTCTGCTTGTCGACGAGGATCAGATTGGGGTAGCGTACCGACCCGTAAATGCCGTTGATCCGCGTTTTCTGAAGCTCGGCCAATTGCTCCCGTTCGATCGGGCGCAGGTCGAATTCCTCGATCAGTACGGCCAGCGTGCGATCGCTGGAACCGTCATTGACCAATATCACCTCATGATCGGGATATTCCAGCGCCAACAGCGCACGCACGCTGTCCGCGATCGACAGCTCCTCATTATAACAGGGTGCGATCACCGACACCGGTAGCGCCAGATCGGCATAGCGGGTCCACAGATCGTAGGACCGGCTGGCCGGCTTGATCCGCGTGACGAAGATACGGGCCGCCAGCAGCAGTTGGATCGTCGATACCAGATTGCGGACCGTCACGACGACGAAGCAAAGCAGGCCGATGGCGATCAGTGTCGCGACGCCGACATCGGCCGCCCCCGAAAGCATGCGGTCCATCATGCCGCCACCTGCAACATCTGCACCGCCTGCTGCGCGCGCAGTCGCACCCAGGGCGAAGGGTCGTTCCGCATCGCCGCCAGCAGCGGCACGGCAGCGGACAGCTTCATGATCTGGCAGGCTCGAATGGCGCGCGAACGCACCGGATGTTCCGGATCGTCCAGCAGGCGGATGATCCATCCCGCGCTGCCTGGATGGCCGAGCCGGGTCGCGGAATCGAGCGCGGCAAGCCGCACCGGCGGATGGGGATCGACCGCCGCCGCCGCCAGCAACGGCAACGCCGCGAAATTCTCCGTCCACCCCAGCGCATCGATGACCAAGGCGCGGACGGCGGGCTGTAATTGCCTGGAATGGCCGAGGGCCAGCAATTCAACGGGATGGCTGACCGCAATCAATCGGAACAATGTGCGATGCAGGGGCGTGATCCGCGCTTCATGCAACGAAAGATCCGCGATCAGACTCTCCGGCGCGGGCAAGGCGTCGAGCTGCGCCAGAAGCGAGGCGGCTTCCAGGCGGGTATCGATATGGGGGTCCTCATGCAGCACGGCCATCAGCGCCTCGACGGCTTGCGTCCCGCCAATACTGCCCAACATGCGCATCGCGTCCACCTGGGCCCGGCGTCGCGAACTGTGAGTCCGGCGCAATGCCTTCTTCAACAGGCCGTCGCGTTCCACCAGCGCGATCAGCCTGTTCCGATCCTCCCCACGCAACAACTGGATCATGCGGCCAATCGCCGCCAGCTTGTCGGCGGTGCGCGCGCGGCGAAAGGCCGGGCTGGCCAGTGCATCTTCCCCGCCACCCATGATCTCGCGGATCAGAGCCTTGATCAGGGCGGCCCGTTGCGCCTCGCCCCGCTCCGCTCGATCGCGACGGATGACAAGGAACAGCAACAGCGCCGCCATGCCCAGCGCGCCATAAAAGGAAACGAAAATGGCGATCTGGGCGACATGGTCGGAGATCGGCATGGTCGTCACGATCAGAATCCGAATTGCAGGCCGACCGACCCGCCCTTGCGCGTGTAGGTGGATCGCCTGCGGTCGTAATCCAGACCTGCCCGGAGCGTGATCCGCTCGGCGATCGGCACGGTGCCTCCCAGGAAAAGCGAATGGACCTGCCGGGTGATGCCGGCTTCGGTATCGGGATAGGTCGCCGCACCGGCATAGAGGGTGGCGCCACTGCGCAGCGTGCCGTCCAGCCGCCCGGAAACACCGGCGCGATGCGTGCCCTGCTCGTCCCAGAGGTTGATCATCCGGACCGTGGCGCTCACCCCGATCCTCGCGGCATTGAGGCGAAGACCGGGCAGGAACGTCGTCACCGACACATCGCGATATTGGGCATGACGTACGTCCGCGAGCAGGCTGGCATAGGAGCGGATGTCCGCCTCGATCCCACCGCTGATGCTCCATTTTTCCCTGAAATCGGCATGCGGTGTCCCGGCAATGGCCGCGTAGGCGCGCAGATTGGGGCCGATACGCTGATCGATGCGCCCTTCGATGCGTGTATCGACAAAGCTCTGACGATCCTCCCGCTCTCCCGCCAGCGCCAACGTCGTCCCCTCCCCGACCCGGCCATAGATGGCCAAAGTCGTCGTCGACCATGTCCGGCTCGGCCGATTGTCGAAGGATACATGGGAAAAGCCCTGGGCCGCGGCCAAGCCAAAACGGCTGCGCGGGGGCGGGCCGGGCTTGGCGTCGAGCTGACGGCGAATGGCCGCGGCGTCGGGATCCTGCGGCGATCGCTGCTCGATCGCCGCAACCTCGCGCCCTGCGGCATCGCGGTCGCCGGACCATATATAGGCACGGGCGAGCGCCGCGCCGATGTCATTGTCGGTCGGCGCCAATTGCTGCGCGTGCTTCAGCGTGGCGATCGCCTGCGGATAGTGCCCGGCACGGGCATGGGCCGTACCCAGCAAACGCAGGATTTGGGGATCATTGGGAAAATCGGCATCGGCCCGCTCCAGCAGAACGATGGCCCCACCTTCGTCCCGCCGTCCCAGCGCTGCCTCCGCCGCGTCCAGTTGCGCCGCGCGCGGACTATCGGGCGCCGCCTGCGCCGCCGATGCCATCGCGAGCGTCAAGGAGCAAGCGAACAGCACCCTCATTGCATCGCCCGGGCCGATTTGAGGATCGCGTTGACGCGTATCACCAGTTCGTCGGGGATGAAGGGCTTGGTCAGATAATCCCGCGCCCCGGCCGTCAGCGCGCCCATGACATCCGCCTGCCCTTTCCGGGAGGTCAGCATCACGACGGGAATATCCGGCAATTCCTGCGTGACTGCGCGCAGCACGTCCGCACCGGACATGACCGGCATCATGGCATCCAACACCAGCAGGTCGACACCCCCGCTGCGCGCCGCCTCAAGCGCGGAAGCGCCATCCTGCCGAATCGTTACGTCATGCCCGGCCGCTTCCAGCTTGAAACGGACCAGTTCGCCCAGGAGGTCGTCGTCATCGGCAACCAGGATATGCGCCATTCAATTCCTCCCTTGGGAACCGCATCATCCTCTCCAACTGCGGAAAATTCCGTGGTTTAACAATGAATAATGGGAAATTTACCCTCATCTTGCCGCGCCGGGGCAACATTTCTGCGATAAGCCGCCTTCCGGCGGGGGGCCGGTACCCGCAGCCTTCCGCATTTCTGCGCTTGCTGACTGCCCGGATGCTTGCAAAACAGGGCTTTGACCGGAGCGGCAAAGCTGCACAGAGGAACGTCCGATCATGCAGAAGCGCGACGCCATGGCCGGGCTTTCGATCGCGGGCCTCATGCTGCCTGAAGCCATTGCCTATGCCGGCATCGCGGGCCTGCCGCCCCAACGCGCGATTCTGGCGGCGGTGGCGGGCGCCTGCGCCTATCTGGTCCTGGGACGCAGCCGCTTCGCCATCATATCTCCCACCTCTTCTTCCGCCGCAATCCTGGCGGCCGCGCTTGCCTCATTGCCGCCGGACGCGGGACCGACCGGCACCGTCGCAACCCTGATCATCATCATGGTGGGCATGATGTTCTGCGTCATGGCGGCTGCCCGGCTGGGCGGCCTCGCCAGTTTCATCTCGCGCCCCGTGCTGCGCGGTTTCGCCTTCGGCCTCGCGATCACGATCATCGTCAAGCAATGGCCGATCGCCGTCGGCCTGTCGCTGCATGGTTCCACCATCGGCACCTTGCTGCTCGCCCTGCTGGGCAGCGTACGAAGCTGGCATGCCGCCAGCATCTTCACGGCCCTTGCCGCCCTCGCCGCCCTGCTGCTGTTGCGGCGCATGCCCCATCTTCCGGGCGCTTTCCTCGTTCTTGCGGGCGGTATTGCGGCCTCGGCGTTGTTCGATCTTCCCGGCCATGGCGTGGCGAGCGTGGGCATGATCGACCTGATACCCCATTGGGAAGGCATGCGCTGGCCGGGCTGGCAGCAATTGTCCCGCGTCGCGCAATTGGCGGCGCCCATCGTCCTCATTCTCTTCGCCGAAAGCTGGGGCACGATGCGCACCTTGGCGCTGCGCCACGGCGACCAGGTGGAGCCCAACCGGGAAATGGCGGCGCTGGGCCTTGCCAATATCGCTGCCGCCATGGTGCAGGGCATGCCTGTCGGCGCAGGCTTTTCCGCCGGGTCTGCGGCCGAGGCCGCAGGGGCGCAGAGCCGTTGGACCGGCCTGGTGGCAGCCGTCACGCTCGCGGCGCTGGTGATGCTGGCCATGCCTCTGGTGGCCCGCTTGCCGGCACCGGTGCTGGCCGCGGTGGTCGTGGCGGCGCTGCTCCATGCGCTCGATCCGGCACCGCTGATCCGCCTCTGGCGCATCCGCCGGGACGGTGTGGCGGCGCTGGGCGCGGCGGCGGGCGTATTGATATTTGGCGTGCTCAACGGCATGCTCTTTGCCATTGCCTTGTCGTTGGCGCTGCTGATCCGTCGGCTCGCAACGCCGGAACTGCGGCAGTTGGGACAATTGGCATCCGGACATGATTATGTCGACATGGCTCGTCACCCCGATGCGGTCAGCCCGCCGGGGATGATGATCCTGCGTCCCGCCGAGCCGCTGTTCTTCGCCAATGCGGAGCGGGTGCTGGGTCGTGTCGTCGAGATGGTGGGCGTGCAAGCCGACCGACACAAGCTGATCCTCAGCCTGGAGGAGAGTTTCGACCTCGACAGCACCGCGCTGGATGCCCTGATCGAATTCGACACGCTGATGAAGGCAAGAGGGATCACGCTGCAACTGGCGCGGGTGCGCGATCATGTCCGCGACCTGATGCAGGCGGCGGGCGCTGCCGATCTGATCGCGCGCAGCAGCTACAGCGTCGACGACGCGGTCCAGGCGCTCAAACAGGAGGCAAGATGATGCCGCATGTCATTCCCGAACCCCTGCTGCATTCGGTCGAACTGGCCGAGTTGCGCCCCACCCAGATGACCGTCGGCCTGATCGAAGTGGCGCGCAAACGCCATGAATGGAGCGTCCGCGCGGATCGCGACCGGCCCGATTTCCTGGGCCGCCACATGATCCCGGTGGTGATCGGTCCGAAGGGTCGGCGCTGGATGGTCGATCATCACCATCTCGCCCGCGCCCTGCATGACGAGGGCGTGGTCCATGTGCTGGTCAGCGTGGTGGCCGATCTGGGGCATCTCACGCCCAGCGCGTTCCTGACCTATATGGACAACCGCAACTGGCTCCACCCCTTCGACGGAAAGGGACGGCGGCAGGGCTATGACGCGTTGCCCAAGCATATCGGCAAGCTGACGGACGATCCTTATCGCTCGCTCGCAGGGGAACTGCGGCGGGCTGGGGGCTATGCCAAGGTGGATATTCTCTATTCCGAATTTCTCTGGGCCAATTTTCTGCGCCAGCGGATCAAGTCCTCCCGCCTCGCCGAAGGGTTCGAGGCCTGTCTTGGCAAGGCCTTGACGCTGGCGCGATCGCGGGACGCGGCGCATCTCCCCGGCTGGGCCGGAAGCGTGGAATAGCTTCAGCCCAGATCGCCGCCCGCGACCGGCAGGACGCTGCCGGTGACATAGCTCGCCTCGTCCGAGGCCAGGAACAGGATCGGC
The DNA here is from genome assembly GCF_002795205.1 of Sphingobium sp. LB126. Taxonomy (NCBI): domain Bacteria; kingdom Pseudomonadati; phylum Pseudomonadota; class Alphaproteobacteria; order Sphingomonadales; family Sphingobiaceae; genus Sphingobium; species Sphingobium sp. LB126. The sequence goes on along the minus strand of NZ_NETV01000002.1, from coordinate 602,961 downwards.
CCCGCCTGCTCCTCCAGCGTGCCATAGCGCTTCATGAAGCTGGATTGCGTGACCTGCTCCACCACATCGGACATCCAGGCCTCTTCCTGCGCGCTGTTGCCGTCCGGGTTGCGCGGCACGCGGCGTTCGGGCGCAGCGGTGCCGCCCGGCGCGGTGGCGACGACGCGGATGCCAGCTGACGCATATTCCATGGCCAGGCTCCGGGTGATGGCGTTCACCCCGCCCTTGGCCGCCGAATAGGGCACGCGGTTGATCCCGCCCGTGGCATTGGAGGAGACGTTGACGATCGTGCCCTTCCGGTGCTCCAGCATATAGGGCAGCACCGCATGACAGCACCAGAGCGTCGGGAAGAGCGATCGGCGCACCTCCGCCTCGATCTGCGCAGGTTCGAACGCGGTATAGGGTCGCATCCGTATGGCCCCGCCGACATTGTTGATCAAGATGTCGATGCCCCCGAAACGCTCCCCCGCGGCCGCCATGGCGGCCCTCGCGCCTTCATATGTCTCCAGATCGGCGACGAAGCCGAATGCCTCGCCATCGGCTTCCGCCGCGACATCGGCCACGAATTCGGCCCGGTCGACCAGCAGCACCCTGGCGCCCTCGGCAGCGGCACGCAGGGCGACCATCCGGCCAATCCCCTGCGCCGCGCCGGTCACGACCATGGCCTTGCCCGCAAAGCGTCCCGCGAAGATCATGCCGGCACCGGCTCGCTGGCGGCGAACTTCTCATAATGGAAGTGGGCCGGTTCCACGCCCTTTTGCTTGAAGAACTGCCTGACCGCCTCGACCATCGGCGGCGGGCCGCACAGATAGACGTCGCAATCGCCCGCGTTCAGATGCTCGTCGGTCAGATGATGGGTGACATAGCCCTTGAGCGGATGCGCGCTTGCCTCGTCGGCGACGCAGGCGGCCCAACTCATCGTCGGCAACCGCCGTCTCAGTGCCTCGATCCGCTCGATCTCGACCAGATCGCCGTCATGGGTCACGCCATAGATCAGGCGGATCGGCTGGTCGGTGCCCCTATCGGCCAGCACCTCCAGCATCGAAAGCAACGGCGCGAGGCCGGTCCCGCCCGCCAGCATGACCAGCGGCCGGGTGACGTCGCGCAGGAAGAAGCTGCCATTGGGTCCGACGAAGCGCATCCGGTCGCCCCCCTTTGCCTGCCTCGTCAGCCAGCCGCTCATCAGCCCGCCGGGAACGTTGCGGATAAGAAAGCTCGCCTGCTCCGCGCCCGGCCTGGAGCTGAAGCTGTAGGCGCGGCTTTCTTCCGTGCCGGGCACGGCCAGGTTCACATATTGGCCGGGCAGGAAGGCCAGCTTTTCCGGATCGTCCAGGTCCAGCTTGAGGAGGATGGTGCTGTCCGACACCAGTTCGACGGACGCAATGGCCGCCTCGAACCCAGCGGGTGCCAGCTTGCAGGCCGATGACGGCACCGGCACCTGAACCACGCAGTCGGAGGACGGCACCATCTGGCAGGTGAGGACCATGCCTTCCGCCGCCTCGTCTTCGGTGAGCGCGTCCTCGATATAGTCGTCGCCCAGATCATAGCTGCCCTGCTCGCAATGGCATTTGCAGGTGCCGCACACGCCGTCGGAACAGTCCATCGGCAGGTTGATCTTGTGGCGATAGGCCGCGTCCAGCACCTTCTCGCCATCGTTGCAATCGATGATGCGGGTGGCGCCGTCTTCGAAATTCAGGGCTATGCGAAAGCTCATGGTTTCTCTCCCATCCGAACATCTTCAAGCAGGCTGAGAGTCAGCGGCCCGGAAAATGCGATGATCAAAAGCACCGGTCAGATGTGGTAGATGTCGATGACCTGGTGGATATAATCGTCCTTCAGAACGACCTTCTTCGAGGTGATCAGGGGCGTTTCCCCACCGAAATCGACCGTGTAGAAGGATGTGCCGAAGAAACTTTGCGTCTTCTTGTAGCGATGACTGAGCGTCTGCCAGTTGAAGCGCAGATCGACGGTTTCGCCCTGCTGGCCGATGATTTCGACATTGCTGACGAAATGACAGGTGCGCGGTTCGGGCATGCTGGCGCTCGACCGTTCGGTCTTGATGCGGAAGACCCGATCCTCCAACCCTTCGCGATTGGGATAGTAGATCAGCGAGATATGGCTGTGCGGATCGTCCACCAACTCGTCGTCATCGTCCCAGGCCGGCATCCAGAACATGGCCTCGGGCGAATAGCAGGCCAGCCATTCTTCCCACTGGCGATCGTCCAGAAGACGGGCCTCGCGATAGAGAAAGGCCGCGACCTGCTCCAGCGTGATGCGGGCGAGCGTGCTCATGCCGCTTCTCCCATCCGCTCGGCACTTTCACTCTGGCGGATCGCTGCGATCAAGGCCTGCGCCCAATATTCATGCTGGCGCACGAACAGCCCTTCATCCTCGCTGCGATCGCCGCTGAGGATCGGCTTCAAGCCTGTAGCCAGCGCATTTTCATCCGGCCCATCGATCCAGTGCACCGCACCGCGGCTCAGGTCGTTCCACAGATCGTCCGCCCCGGCATAGCCGGTCTGGCAGGCGCGGAATTCCTCCAGATCGTCCGGCGTGCCCATGCCGCTGACGTTGAAGAAATCCTCATATTGGCGGATGCGCAGGGTCCGTTCGGCCGCGCTCTCCCCCTTGGGCGCGAAGCAGTAGATGGTGACTTCGGTCTTATCGACGCTGATCGGCCGCACGACGCGGATCTGCGTGGAAAACTGGTCCATCAGGTAGACATTGGGATAGAGGCAGAGATTACGGGTCTGGCCGACGATCGGCGCCGCACGCTCCCTGCCCAGCCGGGCCTCCAGTTCCTGCGCATGCGCATGGATCGGCCGCACTTCGGGATTGAGCAGATTGGTCCAGAGCAGGATATGCCCGTTCTCGAAGGCATAGACGCCGCCGACGCTCTTGGACCAGCCATTGGCGTCGACCGTGCGCGTGCCTTCCGCCTCATAGTTGCGGCGGCCCATGGTCGCTGAATAATTCCAGTGGACAGAGCTGACATGATAGCCGTCGGCGCCATTTTCCATCTGCAACTTCCAATTGCCGTCGAAAGTATAGGAACTGTTGCCACGCAGCACTTCCAGACCTTCGGGCGCGGCATCGGCAATCTGGTCGATCACCGCTCGTGCCCCGCCCAGATGCTCCTCCAGCGAGGGGACGTCAGCGTTGAGGCTGCCGAACAGGAAGCCGCGATAATTTTCGAACTTCGCCAGCCGGGTCATGTCATGCGACCCTTCGGTGTTGAACGAGCCCGGATAGTCGCCGGTCTTACCGTCCTTCACCTTCAGCAACTTGCCGCCATTGTTGAAGGTCCAGCCGTGGAAGGGACAGGTGAAGCTGCCTTTGTTGCCATGTTTCCGACGGCACAGCATCGCGCCGCGATGCGCACAAGCATTGATCAGCGCATGAAGTTCACCGCCCTTGTCGCGCGTGACGACGACGGGTTTGCGGCCGATCCAGGTCGTGAAATAGTCATTGGGCTCCGGAATCTGGCTTTCATGCGCCAGAAACACCCAATTACCCTCGAAAATATGCTTCATTTCCAGGTCGAACAATGCGGGATCGGTGAAGACATCCCGGCGGCAGCGATAGATTCCCCTGGCCGGGTCCTCGACAACGGCGCCGGCGATGCGATCGATCATATCCATGCATACTCTCCTTCGGTGGAAGGAATATGCCTTGAAGGTTGACCTGTGAAAGACTAACTGGGTCCAGTTCCATACCTTGAAGGTATTATATATGGATATACGCCAGTTACGCTATTTCCTCGCCGTCGCGGCGGAGCGTAATTTCAGCCGGGCGGCCGATCGGCTCCATATGGCTCAACCGCCGCTCAGCCGACAGATCCAGCAATTGGAGCAGGAGGTCGGGGCCACCCTCTTCGACCGCGACGCCCGCCCCATGACTCTGACAGACGCCGGACGCCTGTTCTACGAACATGCCGTCCAGGTCACGCGCCGATTGGAGGAGTTGAAGGAGGCGATGCGCGGTTTCGTCAATGCCAACCGCCCGCGCTTCGTCGTCGGCTTCGTGCCATCGGTACTCTTTGCCCGCCTGCCCGACATCATCCGCCATTTCCGGAAGGCGGCGCCCGATGTCGACCTCAACCTCGTCGAGATGATGAGCATCGAACAGATGGCCGCGCTCAAGGAAGGCCGCATCGACGTCGGGTTCGGGCGCCTGCGGTTCGAGGACTCCGCCATCGAACGCGAAGTGCTGCGCGAGGAGGAACTGGTCGCCGCCCTTCCCCTTGCCCACCGGCTGCTCCGTAACGACGGACCGATCGACCTTACCGCCCTGTCCGATGAAGCGGTCATCGTCTACCCGCGCGAACCCCGGCCCAGCTATGCCGATCAGGTGCTGTCGCTCCTGCACGACCATGGCGTGGCCCCCGCCGCCGTGCATGAGGTGCGCGAATTGCAGACCGCGCTCGGCCTGGTGGCGGCGGAGGACGGCATCTGCATCGTCCCCTCCTCTATCCACCTGATGGGCAGGCGCGATCTGGCATTCCGCGAACTGGCCCAAAGGGCGGTTTCGCCGATCATCATGAGCCACCGGAAGGACGATCACTCGCCCCATCTGGCGACCATGGTCGGCAGCGTCGCGGCGATTTACGAAGAATGGAGCTGGCCGATCCCCCCTGGATTGAAACGGCATCTGCCGCCGGAATGACCTATTGACGCCAACGACAGAAATCATCCTGCAAGGCCCGGTCGAGAATGGCTTTGCAGGTGCCGAACATCGAATCGTCCGGCCTCGTCACACCCATGACGAGACCCGCCAATTGCGCCTGTGGCACGAAGGCCACCGGACAGGCTACCGGCACGAGCTGCGATCCCGCCCCGGCTTGAAGCGTGGTCAACAGGCCGAACATCTGTCCGTCGCGGGTCGGCCGCCCGAGGATGATCAGTCGATGCTGCCCGGATTCGTTCGTCGCCAGATAGATATGGCCCGACAGATTGGGCATGGATACATGGCCCGTTTGGGCGAAGGCGCCATCGGCCCGGTCGGCTTCCGCAAAACTCAGATACCCCGCCGCCTCATTCCAGGCGATACGGGTGCGATAGGCGATCACCGCGCCCAGCGTCCCGAAACTGGCGCGCAAGGTCACATAATCCTGTTCGATCCAGTGCACGGCGGCGCGGCTATAGGCGCCCATATGCTCCGGCGCGAGATCGCGGCCGCCCACCGCCTGATGGGCTGAACGCAACGGCACGCCCAGCACTTCCTCGATCCGGACGATGGTGGAAAGCGTGAAAGGGCGACTGCCCGACAGCGCCTTTTCCAGCGTTGAGAGGCTGATCCGCGCCATGTCCGCCAACGCCTGGCGCGACATGCGCCGCCGCGCCAGTTCCTCGCGCAGACGGGCCGCGACCGCATCGTCCTGATCCGCCATGCTTTCCCTTCCCCACAAGTCCGCACAAATGCGCACAAAACCGGACGAGCCGTCAAGTCTTCCCGGACGCTTCCACATCTTCCGGCGGAAAGCGGCATGGTCTGCCGATGGTTGTCCGGCATGGCGGGTCCCTATGGGAAAGGCTCCCTTGAACAGGAGCGAACCCATGCCCGCCTTTCCCCTCCCCCGTCGGTCACGGCACAGGCTGATGCTCGGCCTGACACTGATGCTCGGCCTCCTCGCCCTCATCTTCCTGACCGACCGCCTCTGCGCGTCGGATGTGGAGGCCGATCCCGACGCGATCGGCAGCGGCACGCTGATGCTGCGCGGCAAGGGGGTGGCCAACGCCATGCCAGCCATGCGCCTCGGCACCGACATGGACGTGACCGTCAGCGGCCAGATCGCCCGCGTCCGCGTCACCCAGGCGTTCCGCAACGGCAGCAGTCAGTGGATGGAGGCAAGCTATCTCTATCCCCTGCCCGACGACGGTGCGGTCGACAGCCTGAAGATGGTGGTCGGGCAGCGTGTCATCATCGGCCATATCAAACGCCGCGAGGAAGCCCGCGCCCTTTACGAAAAGGCGCGTGACGATGGCAAAAAAGCGGCGCTGGTCGAATCCGAACGGCCCAACCTGTTCCGCAACAGCGTTGCTAATGTGGGACCGGGCGAAACCGTGCTGATCGCCATCGAATATCAGGCGCCGGTGCGGCAACTGGGCGGCGAATATGCGCTGCGCCTGCCGCTGGTGGTCGGCACCCGCTACATCCCGGCGCAGACGCCCGCTGCCGACGCCGCCAATGTCAGCGCCCCGCTCGCCCATCCCGCGCTGGGCAAGGGCATCAATCCGGTCTCCATCACCGTCCATCTCGCCCCGGGCTTCAAACCTGCCAATCTCATCAGCCCCTACCACCGCATCGCCATCGACCGCGATGGCGCCGAAACCCGGACGATCCGCCTTGCCGACGGCCAGGTCCCCGCCGATCGCGATTTTGAACTGCGCTGGCGCTCCGCCAATGCCGATCCCACCATCGGCCTGTTCCGCGAACGGCACGAGGGCGAGGCCTATCTGATGGCTGCCATCACCCCGCCCCGCCGCGATCCAGCCACGACCGCGAACCGTGATGCGCCGCCGCGCGACATGACCTTCGTGATCGACAATAGCGGCTCCATGGGCGGCGCATCGATGGACGCCGCCAAGGACAGCCTGCTCTACGCGCTCGGCACGCTGCGCCCCCAGGACCGGTTCAACATCATCCGCTTCGACGACAGCATGACCCGGCTGTTCCACGAAAGCGTCGCCGCCTCGCCCGACCAGATCGCGCTGGGTCGCCGCTTCACTCAGGGGCTGGAGGCCGATGGCGGCACCGAAATGCTGCCAGCCCTGACCGCCGCGCTGGAGGACAACACGCCCGATGACAGCCATTATGTCCGCCAGGTGCTGTTCCTGACCGACGGGAACATCTCCAATGAAAAGGAGATGATGGCCACCATTGCGGCGAAGGGTGGACGCAGCCGCATCTTCATGATCGGCATCGGCTCCGCGCCCAATCAATATCTGATGCGCCGCATGGCCGAAGCGGGGCGTGGCACCTTCACCAATGTCGGCTCGGGCGAGGATGTCGCCGCGAAGATGACCGCCCTGCTGGATCGCCTGAAGGCGCCGGTGGTGCGCGACCTGAAGGTCCGCTTGGAGGGCGCCCCCCTCGATCTGACGCCGCGGCGCCTGCCCGATCTCTATGCCGGGGAACCGCTGGTGTTGCTGGGCAAGGGCAAGGCCCAAAATGAGGGACTGTCAGGCAAGCTCACCGTCTCCGGCCTGATCGACGGCAGACCCTGGTCGCAGAGCGTCGACCTGTCGGACGCGATCGACAGTCCCGCCGTCGCCAAACTCTGGGCCAATCGCCGCATCGCCGATGTGGAGGCTGCACGCTGGGCAGGCGAAACCAATGACGCCACCACCGATGAAGCCATTGCCCGGATCGGCCTCGCCTACAGCCTCGTCACCAGCCAGACCAGCCTGGTCGCCATCGACGAAACCCCCGCGCGTCCGGAAGGCGTAAACCTGACCCGCGAGGAACTGCCGTTGTTGCTTCCCGCCGGCTGGGATTTCGATGTCCTGTTCGGCGGACAGGCGGCGAAGGCGGCAAAACCGGGTGGCGTGCAGCCTGCGGGCGAAGCCGAAGCCATGGACCTGCCCCAGACCGCCACCGGCTATGTCGGGTTGATCGGACAGGGGCTGCTGTTCCTGGCGCTCGGCCTTGGCGGCCTCGCCCTGCGCCGGGCGCAGCGGCAGGTCCGGGCATGATCGCCGTCATAACGACCGTGATGAAAGGAGGGCGCGCCGTGCGGGGCGCCCTCGCCCGCGCCCTGCTGATCGGCCTTTGCGTCATCGGACTGTGCTTCATCGCCTACGGTGCGATGATCCCCGCCAAGGCATGGATCGCGCAAATCCTGCTCGACCGCGCATTCGATCAGAGCTTGTCGAAACATCGCCCGGTAAAGCCCTAGTTTTGGGCCGATATGACTCCCGTCGCCCGCATCACCCTACCGCGCCTCGACGTCCGCGAGATCGTGCTGTCTGGCGGTTCCGGACAGGCCATGGCCTTCGGTCCGACGCTCATGCCCCTGGGCAATCCGCACGTCAGCGTCATGGCGGCGCATCGAGACACTCATTTCGCCTTCCTGCAGAAGGTGGGGAAGGGCGATGAGATCGAAGTCCAGTCCATCGACGGACGGAAGCGGCGTTATCGCATCACCGGCTTCCAGATCGTGCGCTGGGATCGTTTCGCCTATCCGCGCGATCCGGCAGGGGCGTTGCTGGCGCTCACGACATGCTATCCCTTTGGAACGACGGAGCATGGTCCGCTACGATTTGTGGCATGGGCCGAAACCCAGTAACGCCTTGCGCTCCTGCGCCGACAGGGAGCCCGGTCCAAACGGCGAAGAAAAATCCTGCGGCGAGCCGCAACTGCCGCCTGCTCAGGATCGGAAGCGTTCAATAGAACGTCCGCTCAAACACCCGGAACCCCCAAAATCCGCGCCTCATCCCTGATCCGTCCCGCCTGCGCCGGGTTGGCCGCCTTCGCCTGCGCATAAGCCGCCGCCGCCTTGGCCGTCTCGCCCAATGTCATCCGGCTGCGCATCAGCATGATCCAGCCGTCGACATTGCCGGGATTCGCCTTCAGCTTGGCCTCGAGCCCCGAAACCATTCCCTCCACCATCGCATCCTGCTGCCCCTTGGGAAGCTGCGCGGCCGCCTGCATCTGCTCGCTGCTCGGCCCAGGAATTGCCGCCGCCGCCACTGACATGCCGCCCATGGGGGGATGGGGGGCGACCGGCTTCACCGCCGCCAATCGCGGGGCCACGTCGATCTTGTTGATCTTCCCCACCTGCTCGATGGTCCGGCGCAGGTCGGCCTCCCACGGTGCCCCCGGCGGCGTGTCGCCCAGCAGCGCCAGCCAGTCCCGGATTGCGCCCTCATGATCCTTGGCCAGATCCTTTCGCACCGCCAGGAAATAGCGCGCCCTGGGGTCCTTGGGATCGATCGCGATCGCCTTGTCGAACGCGGCTGCCGCCTCCTGCGGCATCGGATCATGATCGCTCGCCATCACCGCCGCTTCGGCTAGCGTCCGCGCTCGTGGTGTAATTTCTGGTGTAGATTGAGGTGATCGCATGGGGTGGGGCATGCCCCACCCCATGCGATTTCGATCTCGGTGGCCACCGGGCTCATTGGTAAGGTGGAGTTTCCAGACTTCACACCAACCAAGGAGTTGATCCCGATGACCGAAGACAGACTACCGCTTGCCGAGCTTTTGGCGAAGAGCGGAGATGGAGATTTTCTGCGCACCATTGCCGAGAGCGTATTGCAGATCATCATGGAGGCCGACGTCGAGGGCCTGGTCGGCGCCGCCCGGCACGAGCGCTCCTGCGAGCGCACGACCTGGCGCAACGGCTACCGCGACCGCAGCCTCGATACCCGGCTCGGCACGCTCAATCTGAAGATCCCCAAGCTGCGGACCGGCGCATACTTCCCGGGCTTCCTGGAGCCGCGCAAGACGGTGGAGAAGGCCTTGGTCGCGGTGATCCAGGAGGCATGGATCGCCGGCGTCAGCACCCGGCGCGTCGATGATCTGGTGCAGGCGATGGGCATGACCGGCATCTCCAAATCCTCGGTCTCGAAGCTGTGCAAGGACATCGACGAGCGCGTCCATGCCTTCCTCAAGCGTCCGCTCGCAGGCGACTGGCCCTATCTCTGGCTCGATGCCACTTACCTGAAGGTGCGCCAGGGCGGCCGGATCGTCAGCGTTGCCGCGATAATCGCCGTTGCCGTCAACACCGAAGGCAAGCGCGAGATCGTCGGCCTGCATATCGGCCCTTCGGAGGCCGAGGTGTTCTGGTCGGACTTCCTCAAGGACCTCGCCCGCCGCGGGCTGACGGGGGTCAGGCTGGTCATCTCGGACGCCCACGAGGGCCTCAAGGCCGCGATCACCCGCGTGCTCAGCGCCACCTGGCAGCGCTGCCGCGTCCACTTCATGCGCAATGCGCTGGCCTACGTTCCCAAGGGGCAGAACACGGTCGTTGCCGCCGCCATCCGTCAGGTCTTCCTCCAGCCCGATCATGCCGCTGCGACACAGGTCTGGCGTCAGGTCGCCGACCAGCTGCGCGCCCGCTGGCCGAAGCTTGGCACCTGCATGGATGAAGCCGAGCATGACGTGCTGGCCTACATGACCTTCCCTGAGCAGCACCGGGTCAAGCTCCACAGCACCAATCCGCTCGAACGGCTGAACAAGGAGGTCAAGCGCCGCGCCGATGTCGTCGGCATCTTCCCCAACGAGGACAGCATCATCCGCCTCGTCGGCGCCGTCCTGCTCGAGCAAAACGACGAATACCAGCTCCAGCACCGCTACATGCAGATCGAGGGCATGGCGGCGCTCGCCACACCAACAATCGAGGAGGCTCAGCCGCTACAGGTTACACAAAAGGCCGCCTGAAAATGCCGCCCGCTGGCCACACCCGAATTTACACCACATTGACGGACACGACCCCGCTTCGCCCAGCGAAGACCAGAATGTGGCATTGCCTGGCACCAGCTTTGTCGCATGGCGATAGGCGCGCAGCGCATCGGCATGGCGGCCGTTCTCGAAATAGGCCCAGCCCAGCCTCTGCCAGCCCTCCGCATCGTTGGGATTAGCCCCCACCCTGTCCTGAAGCCCCCGAATGACCGCCTCCGGATCGCTCGCCTGCCCGTTCATCAGGGGCGACGGGGCCGCGGGCTCTTTCGCCTCATCGGGCGTGTGCATCATATTATAGCCGATCGACACGGCGGCAATGCCGACCGCACCCATCAGCACGACGCGTCCAAAGCCCCAACCCATTATTCTTGCTCTCCCCGATCTTTACCCGCCGATCCTCTCTAGCGTGACGCTGCGGAAATGATAGAGTGGGGCCGGGACAGGCATCCGGTAACATCCGGAGCACAGGGGTATTTTGGGGGATAATCTTTGACTGACCGCGTGCGTATCGCGATCGTCGGATCGGGGCCGGCGGGTCTGAGTGCGGCCGCGCGTGCCGCCGGGCTGGGGCTTTCCCACCTGCTGATCGAGAAGACGGACCATCTGTCCGACACCATCTTCAAATATCAGAAGGGCAAGCATGTGATGGCGACGCCCAGTCAGCTCGTGCTGCGTTCCGATTGCGATTTCGAGGCCGGAAAACGCGAATCGATCCTCGACCGCTGGAACGCGCAGGCGGCACAACAGGGCATCAACGTGGCCTATCGTGCGGAGGTGGAGGCGATCACCGGCACCGGTGAGCCCATCCCGGGCAGCGTCCAGAAGATCGTGGAGCGCAAGCGCGACGGCACCACCGCCACGAAGGAAATCCAGCGCCTCGCTCCGCCCTATCGCCTGACCTTGAGCGACGGTCGGGAGGTCATCGCCGACGCCGTGATCATGGCGATCGGCACGCAGGGCAACCCCAACCTCATGCGCGTGCCCGGCGCCGACTTTCCTCATGTCCAATATCAACTGGATGATCCAGCTGCTTATAATGACGAGCATATCTTCGTGGTCGGCACAGGAGACGCGGGCATAGAAAACGCCCTCGGCCTAGCCGCAGACGAGGCGCAGGGCAATGCCGTCACCATCCTCAACCGATCCACCGAATTCGCCAGCGCCAAGGCCGCCAATGTCAAGGCGCTGATGGCCGCGTCGGAGGCTGGCCGTCTCACCATCATGACCGAGGCGACCACGGCGAAGATCGAGCCGGGCTATATCACGCTCGACAGCCGCGACGGCGAGGTGAAGCTGAAATGCGACCGCATCATCGCCCGCATGGGCTCCGCCCCGCCCCGTGCCTTCGTGGAAAGCTGCGGCATCGAATTCACCAGCGGCGATCGCCTCGCCTTCCCCAAACTGTCCCCGGTCTTCGAAAGCACCGCGCCCGGCATCTTCGTGATCGGCGCTCTGGCGGGCTATCCGCTGATCAAGCATTGCATGAACCAGGGCTATGACGTCGTCGAGTATATCAACGGCAACAAGGATCTGAAACCCGCCGACGAACCCATATTGGCCGCCAAATTCGCGCAATTGCCCCAGAAGAAAAGCGTCGATGAATGGCTGGAGTTCCTGCGTTCCAACGTCTCCATCCTAGAGGGGCTTTCGCCGCTTCAGATGCGCGAATTCATGCTCGACAGCGAGGTGCGCGCCTATCGCAAGGGCGACGCGATCTTCGAGAAATATGACCCCGGCTCCTCGCTGTTCGGCGTCGCGCAGGGACAGGCGCTGGTAGAGGTCGGCCCCACGCTCCAGGTTCCCATCGACCAGGGGTCGATCTTCGGGGAAGTCGGTCTGATCTCCGGCCGCCGCCGGGGCGCGACGGTGCGGGCGGGCGCGGATTCGATCATGGTGGAGGTGTCGCGCACCGCGGCGCTGAAGCTCATGTCCTCCAACCCCCCGGCCAAGCGCGCCATCACCCGCATCTCGACCGAGCGGCAATTGCTGCAGCTCTTCGGCGCGGGCCTGACCCCGGCGGACCTCACCGAAGTGCTGGACACGGCGGAAATCCAGACCGTCAAGGCGGGCGAGCATGTCATCACGGAAGGCGACCTCGGCACCGACATCTACGTCATTCGCGTCGGATCGATGATCGTGGAGAAGAAGATCGGAGGAAAGAACGTCTTCCTCTCCTACCTGCCCGCAGGCAGCTATGTGGGCGAAATGGCCCTCATCGCGGGCGGCGCCCGTACCGCCACGGTCAAGGCGACGGTCAAGTCCGAAGTCATCAAGCTGAACGGCGACGCCTTCGCCCGGCTGATGGCGTCCAAGCCCGCCCTGCTGGAACGCGCCCGCCGCGACATGGCCGCCCGGCAGGACGTCAACGCCTTCATCGAAAGCCGCAAGGACAGCTTCTCGACCGTCGTCGACATGTATTCGGAAACGGCGAAATTCCTGGTCGACAACGGCATCGGCGAAGCGACCGACGTGCTGCTGATCGACGAGCATCTGTGCGTGGGCTGCGACAATTGCGAAAAGGCCTGCGCCGACAGCCATGACGGCCTTTCCCGCCTCGATCGCGAAGCGGGCCGCACCTACGCCCATCTCCACGTCCCTACCAGTTGCCGCCATTGCGAGCATCCGCACTGCATGGCCGACTGCCCGCCCAACGCCATCCATCGCGGCCCGGACGGCGAGGTCTACATCGACGAGACCTGCATCGGCTGCGGCAATTGCCAGCGCAACTGCCCCTATGGCGTGATCCGCATGGACAGCGTCCCACCCAAGAAGCCCGGCCTGCTGAGCTGGATGTTCTTCGGCCAAGGCCCCGGCCCCGGCGAACCGTCGAAGAAATGGCGGTACAAGAATGCGGAACCGGGCGTCGAAAAGCCGAAAAAGGCAATCAAATGCGACATGTGCTCCGGTATCGAGGGTGGCCCGGCCTGCGTCCGCGCCTGCCCCACCGGCGCCGCCATCCGCGTCGCGCCAGAGGATTTCCTGACCGTCGCCCGCCTCGATCGGGAGGCAAACTGATGGCAACCAGAGCCGCTCCCACCCGTCGCACCAAGGGTCCCAACCGCGCCAAAGACGCGCTGCATGACGGTTTCCTGCGCCATGCCGGTTTCCGCTGGCTGAAAATCGCGACGCTGATCTGCGTCCTCGCCATCGCCAGTTACATGCTGGTCGACGTCACGCCGCACCATAATGGCGGTAGCTGGTACGGCTACACCATGGGAACGATCGGCGTGCTGCTGATCCTCTGGCTGACCCTGCTCGGCCTGCGCAAGCGGGCCATGACGCGGGGCCGCTGGTCCTTGAAGGCCTGGACCTCCGCCCACGTCTATCTCGGCCTCAGCTTGATCGTCATCGCCACGCTGCACACGGGATTCCAGCTTGGCTGGAACGTCCACACCCTGGCCTATGCGCTGATGATGCTGGTCATCCTGTCGGGCCTGTTCGGCATCACCGTCTATGCCACCCTGCCCGCCGCGCTCAGCAACAACCGCGCCGAAATGACGCAGGTGCAGATGCTGGACGCCGTGCGCGCTATCGACCGCCAACTGCACGACGCCGCCCAACCCTTGCCCCACGACAAAGCGGCGCTGGTCCGCCAGTCACTGGAGCAGGACCCCTTCGGCGGCAGCCTGCTTAACCGCCTGTCGGGCCGCTACCCCCGCTGCGCCACCGCCAGGGCGCAGGCCGCGCTCCGCCAATGGACTGGCGACCAGCCCGACACCGGTCCAAATTCCAGTAACCACCCGCTCGAACGCATCGACGCCCTGCTGGAACGCAAGCAGGCGATGCTCGCACGCCTGCGACGGCATCTCAAGCTCAAGGCGCTGCTCGAAATCTGGCTCTACGTCCATGTGCCCGCCACCTTCGCCCTGCTGGCTGCGCTGACCGCGCACATCGTCAGCGTCTTCTTCTACTGGTGAGCATGCAATGAGCTTCCTGGTACGTCAGATCAGCCTTACCGCCGATGGCCGCGAAATCGTCCGCGCCGCCACGCTGGAAAAGGCGCAACTCTCCCTCGGCCGGTCCGCGGAAAACGACATCCACCTTCCCGACCTCGCGCTCGAACCGGACCATGCCCGGATCGAGCAGGTCGACGAACGCACCATCCGCGTCCGTGCCACCGGCACGCTGGGCTTCGACCTTGAAGGCCGCACGGTCCTGCGCGCCGAAATCGACCCCGCCAAGGGTGCTGAACTGCGCTTCGGCGGCCATCGCATCACCGTGTCGCGTGATGAGGATGGCGCCACCATCCTCTCGATCCGCCGCGTCGACGCCGTATCGGAGGCGTCGGAGGAAAAGGAGGAGACAAGGGTCTTCTCCCTGCGGGGCCTCGCTCCGCCCAAGCGGCTGACGGCATGGGGCATGGCGCTGGCGATCCTGATCGGCTTCCTCGCCATTCCGATCTGGAGCTACGCCAGCCGTCCGGCGAACGACACGCGCAACATCTATACCGTCGTGGGCGACAAGGCCTGGTCCTCCGGTCCGCTCAGCCAGGCCCACCACGCCCTCGAGGGCCGCTGCGAAACCTGCCATCAGAAGGCCTTCGTCTCGGTTCGCGACAATGCCTGCCAGACCTGTCACCAGGATGTCCACGACCACGCCCCGGCCGTCCGCATCACCATGGCCCGCGCCGAACCTGGGCTCGGCGGCAAATTCCTAGCGGGGGTCGCATCGGCCTTCGGCAAGCCGCCCGAGGGCGCCTGCGTCGACTGCCATCGCGAACATGAAGGCGCGGGGCCGATGCGGCCCGCTCCGCAAGCCTTCTGCGCCGACTGCCACGGTACGCTGAAGGATCGTCTCAAGGATACGAAACTCGGCAACGCAGCCGATTTCGGCACCAGTCACCCGCAATTCTCGGCCCTCGTTCAGACGGTGCCGGGCAAACACCCCCGCTTCACCCGCGCCTCGCTCGATGCGAAACCAATGGACGACAGCGGTCTCAAATTCCCGCACGACATTCACCTGTCGGCCACGGGCGGCGCCGCCAGGATGGCGCGCACCATGAAGGCGCAATATGGTTTCGGCGACGCGCTCGCCTGCAAGGATTGCCACAAGCCGACCGCCGACGGGGTTCGCTTCCTGCCGGTCGAGATGGAACGCGACTGCCAGATGTGCCACAGCCTGGCCTTCGAAACGATCGGCGGCACGGTCCGCACCTTGCGCCACGGCCAGCCCGATCAGGTGATCGCGGATCTGCGCGCCTATTATCGCTCGACTGGCCCGGCCCAGCCGGTTGCGTTGGGCGCTATGGCGCGGCGGCGGCCCGGCGACTATGCGCAGGGGCAGATTTATCACGCCTATTTCGGCGCCGCTGCGGCCCGCCCTTCCCGCGCGGACGACGCCATCAGGGCGGTCTTCTCGAAGGGGGGCGCCTGCTACGATTGCCACACGGTCACTCCGCCCGGCGCCAACGGCAATGCGAACTGGCAGGTGCTGCCGGTGCATCAGCCGATGCGTTATATGATGAACGGCTGGTTCGACCATGCCGCGCACCGGACGGAGAAATGCGAGAGCTGCCACGCCGCGCCCAAATCCCACGACGCCCGGCAATTGCTGCTGCCCGGCATCGACAGTTGCCGCACCTGCCATGGCGGGGAAAAGGCGAAGGCGGACGTCCCTTCGGGTTGCGCCATGTGCCACAGCTATCATATCGGCGACGGTGCGCCCCGGACGCCCGCGGACCGATCGGCCAGACGGGATCAGGCAGACAGACCGCGCAAGACCGGCCCAGAGATATAAGGGGAGCAAGGCCATGCTGATTGCACAGGTCACGGATATCCATCTGGGGTTCGATCCCGACAACCCCGCCGAATTCAACCGCAAGCGGCTGGACCAGGTGCTGCGCGCCTTGAACGATGGCCCGAACCGGCCCGACCTGCTCCTGGCAACGGGCGACCTGACGGACCGGGGCGATGCAGACAGCTATCGTCGCCTCGCCAACGCCTTCAGCCAGTGCGATTTCCCGGTCTGGCCCTGCATGGGCAATCATGACGACCGAGCCCATTTCGCCCAGCATTTCCCTCATATCCCCCAGGAAGATGGTTTCTTCCACTATGTGATCCCGCTGGAAGGACGGCGGATCATCATGCTCGACACGCTGGAGCCGGACCGCCATGGCGGCGCCTTTTGCGAACGCCGCGCCGCCTGGTTGACCGCCCGGCTGGATGAGGACGCCACCACGCCGACATTGGTCGTCATGCACCACCCCCCTGTCGAGGTCGGCATAGACTGGATGAACACGCATCCGGAAGAGCCCTGGGTCCAGCGCTTTTCTGCCGCCATTGCCGGGCGGACCAACATTCAGGCGATCGTCTGCGGCCATATCCATCGCGCGATCACGGCGCCATGGAACGGCACGACCATCGCGATCTGCTCCTCCACCGCCCCACAACTGGCGCTCGACATGCGTCCCATGGACCCCGAAACCCCCGACAACCGCCCGATGATCGTCGCGGACCCACCTGCCTATGCGCTGCATCGCTGGACGGACCATGGCCTCATCACCCATTTCGAAACGGCCGACGATCATGTCATGCTCGCCAAGTTCGACGCCGGCATGCAGCCGTTGGTGCGGATGCTGATCGACGAAAGACCGGCCTGAACCCTCCTTCACGCCCCCTCGGCCATTTCCTCCAGCCGGTCATGTGTACCCCGCGCCGCCCGACCAGCAGGGCGATGCATGATCGTTCGACCGATCGGCTCTTCATGGGCGCCAAAGCCATGGAGCGCTGCCGTACCGAAAGGTGACGCCCAGATCGAACGCGTGGAGCAGCAGGCGCCCGGCATCGGCCGGTTCGGCCTTTGGCAGATAGGCGCGGGACGGACTCATGCGGCGCAGCTCGATCGCCGAGAGGCTGGCTCGACCGACCTTGCGCCGAGGCAAAAGGAACTCACGAAGCACACTGCCTTGCCGGCGAGCAGGGACAACGCCCTGCTCGCCGGCCCCTCTTATGCGAGTTGTTTTTCCAGTTCGCCGAGCACGCGATAGCAGTCGAATACTTGGGCGACGCTGCTATTGGGTTCGCGGCCTTCGCGGATGGCGCCGATGAATTCACGGTCCTGAAGTTCGATGCCGTTCATCGACACAGCGACCTTGCTGACATCGATCGGTTCTTCCTTGCCGTTCACCAGGTCGTCATAACGGGCAATATAGGTGCTGCTGTCGCCGATATAGCGGAAGAAGGTGCCGAGCGGCCCGTCATTGTTGAAGCTCAGGGACAGGGTGCAAATCGCGCCACTCTCGCTCTTGAGCTGGATGGACATATCCATGGCGATGCCAAGTTCGGGATGGATCGGACCCTGCATGGCGTGCGCGTCAACGATCCTGCCCGCCTGATAGGCAAAGAGATCGACGGTATGCGCGGCGTGGTGCCAGAGCAGATGGTCGGTCCAGCTACGCGGTTCGCCCTTGGCATTGATATTCTTGCGGCGGAAGAAATAGGTCTGGACGTCCATCTGCTGGATGGTCAGTTCGCCCGCGCGGATCAGATTATGGACATATTGGTGCGACGGGTTGAAGCGGCGGGTGTGCCCGACCATGCACACAAGGCCGGTTTCCTTCTGCTTGGCGAGCACGGCCTGTGCATCGGCCCAACTGTCTGCAAGGGGGATTTCGACCTGAACATGCTTGCCCGCATTCATGCACGCGATGGCCTGCTGCGCATGCATCTGGGTCGGCGTACAGAGAATGACCGCGTCGACATCCTCGCGGGCGAGCGTTTCATCGAGGTCGGTCGTCGCATGGCCGATGCCATATTTGGCGGCAACCGTCTGGGTCGGCTCCAGATTGCGGCCGACGAGGGAGGTGACGGTCACGCCATCGATATTCTTGAGGCCGTCTAGATGCTTTTCACCGAAAGCACCGGCGCCGGCGAGGGCAATGCGCATGGGGAGTTCTCCTTGAAACGAGCTTAGCGGACGGGTTCGAGCACCAGATGCCCAACCGCCGTATTGGATGCGGGAACATGATAATGGCGATGCAGCGGCCTCACCTTCTTGCCCAAGGCGCCGCGCATGATCAGCCACATCACCATCTCGATACCTTCGGACCCGGTTTCGCGCAGATATTCGATATGCGAAATGGCGCGCAGCGCCTCGCCATCGTCATCGCTCATCAGGTCGAGGAAACGATTGTCCCATTCCTTGTTGATGAGACCAGCGCGCGGCCCCTGCAACTGATGGCTCATGCCGCCCGTGCCCCAGACCTGCACGTTCAGATCTTCGGGGAAGCTCTCCACCGCGCGGGCAATCGCCTCGCCCAGCAGCCAGCAGCGGTTGCCCGACGGCGGCGGATAGGTGACGACGTTGACCGCCAGCGGGATTACCTTGCACGGCCATTGCTCGGGCTGGCCGAACATCAGGCTCATCGGCACGGTCAGGCCATGGTCGACATCCATCTCGTTGATGATGGTCATGTCGAACTCGTCGAGGATCAAGCTCTGGGCGATATGCCAGGCGAGGTCGGCATGGCCCTCCACATCGGGAACCGGGCGGGGGCCCCAGCCTTCGTCCGCGGGCTTGTAGCGTTCGCCGCAGCCGATGGCGAAGGTGGGAATGATCTTCATGTCGAAGGCCGAGGCATGATCGTTATAGACCAGGATCACGACATCGGGCTTTTCCTGCGCTATCCAGCGCCGCGACCAGTCATAGCCCGCGAATACGGGCTGCCAATAAGGTTCGGCGGTCTTGACCAGATCCATGGCCGCGCCGATGGCGGGCACATGGCTGGTGGCGACCCCGGCGGTAATGCGAGCCATCAACGCTTCTCCCTGATCGAACGAACGCCTTGCGGGGAACGGCCGCCGGCTATCATCATCGCCTGATAGTCTTCGGGCGTCATGCCGGTCATCGTGCCGACCGCCTGCAAGAAACTGAGGCCATCGGTCGAAAAGACCTTCGCCAGAAAATAGATGTTCCCACCCAGATCGAGGCAGCGATTATAGTCGCGATCCAATATAGCCTGTTTCTGCGCCTCGCTCATCGGCCATTCGTCGATATAGGCGCGTTCGTCCGCCTTCCACCGTTCTCGGTTTTCCGCCTTCATCAGGCTCATCGCGAACTGGTTCATCCAATAGCCCTGACGCGCCCGTTTCGCGGTATAGACGCGGGTGCCGGGAATATCGTCGAACTCGGCCAGATATTCGTGAATGTCGATGCTCACAGGCCCCTCGCCTTCAACTGCGCGTCGAGACGCGGGAAGACGCGGCGGGCATTGCCTTCGAAAATGGCGTGCCGCTCCGCGTCGCTGATGTCGAGCGCGTCGACGTAGCGCTTGGTATCGTCGAAATAATGGCCCGTGGTCGGATCGATCCCGCGCACCGCGCCGACCATTTCCGACCCGAACAGGATGTTCTTGTTGTCGATGACGTCGGCCAGCAGGTCGATGCCAGGCTGGTGATAGACGCAGGTGTCGAAGAAGATGTTGTTCATGAGGTGCATATCAAGGCTGGGTTTCTTGAGCATGTCCGCCAGCCCCCGGTAGCGTCCCCAATGATAGGGCACGGCGCCGCCGCCATGCGGAATGATGAAGCGCAGCGTCGGGAAGTCCGCGAACAGGTCGCCTTCCAGCAACTGCATGAAGGCTATGGTGTCGGCGGCGATATAATAGCCGCCGGTGGCGTGCATTGCTGGGTTGCAGCTTCCCGACACATGGATCATCGCCGGCACGTCCAACTCGACCATCTTCTCATAGAAGGGATACCAGTAACGGTCGGTCAGCGGCGGATGCCGGAAATGGCCGCCACCCGGATCGGGATTGAGGTTGCAGCCGATGAAGCCCAGCCCCACGCAGCGTTCCAGCTCCGCGATGCTGTTCGCCATGTCGGCCTGCGGCGATTGCGGCAGCATGCACACCCCGGCGAAGGTTTCGGGGAACATCGCCACGACGCGGGCGATCAGGTCGTTGCAGCGGATCGCCCATTCCTTCGCCATGGCGGCGTCGCCGACATGCGGGGCCATCGCCGAAGCGCGCGGGGAAAATATCGTCAGGTCCGCGCCGCGCTCCTTGATCAGACGCAACTGGTTGGACTCTATCGTGTCGCGGATTTCATCGTCGCTGATCTCAGGATAGGCCGGGGCCGGAACGCCAGCCTTGAACGCGGCTTTCTGTTCCTCGCGCCACGCGTCATGCCCCTTGGGGAGCACCGTATAATGGCCGTGACAGTCAATGATCAGGCTCATGCGGCATCTGCCTTTCGTGCGTTCGATTGAATGATCTGGCTGATCTTCGCGCTCAGCCCCTCCCGCGGCGTCTTGACGCCCAGCATGCCCATCCCACGCTGCCGTGCCACCGTGCCCCGGCTCATCGCGGCGCCGGTGCCGAACCCTTCAAGCGTCCGGACCACCTCTTCCATCTCGGCGGCACGGCGCAGGCCGTGGACCAGCATGCGGTCCAGATTATAGTCCGCGCGATCTTCCCAGGACTGCGCCTTTTCACTGGCATCGAGGGAGGCGAGCACCTCCTCGCGCACGCCAGCGGCCTCCGCGGCAAGGACGCATTCGGCGGTCAGCGCCTCCATGCCCTTCACCATGACCGATCGGATCATCTTGATCGAAGAGGCGCGACCGACGGCTTCACCCACCAACCGCGTCCTGGCAAAGCCCAAAGCCGCCAGGTGTCGCCCGGCCTCCGCCGCCTCAGGCCCGCTCAGCAGCAGGGGGACGGACAGGCGCGCCGGGTTGACCGGTGCCATCACCGCGACATCGACATAATGGCCGCCCGCCGCCTCGATGAGGCGCGCGGCCTGCTGCTTGGTCTGTGGCGCCACGCTGTTCATGTCGCAATAGAGCGCTCCGGCCGGGAGGCATGAAGCAGCCTTCTCCGCCACGGCGAGCGCCTGGTCCGCGGTCACCAGCGAAAGCACGAGGCCGACACCCGACAAGGCTTGTTCCAGAAGCGCCGCGCCCGATACTTG
The DNA here is from genome assembly GCF_002795205.1 of Sphingobium sp. LB126. NCBI lineage: Bacteria > Pseudomonadati > Pseudomonadota > Alphaproteobacteria > Sphingomonadales > Sphingobiaceae > Sphingobium > Sphingobium sp. LB126. The sequence continues at coordinate 581,650 of NZ_NETV01000002.1, read as the reverse complement.
GGCAGCGGCATAAGCCGCCAGCATCGCTTCGCGATCGGCGGGATCGTCCGTCTTGCAGTCGAACGCATGGGCGCGTTCGCGCCATTCGCCCGCCAGGGCAAAGGTGGCGCCTGCTTCGCCAAAACCAATCAGACCGACTTCCTGCTCCATGGACGGCGACATGGCGCAGCGCCTGCAAACGCGCCAATCGAATCCATGTGTCCGCTATAAGAATTTACGAATATATGTTCCTGCTTTCCTTTTCCACGGCATCCAGGAAACGGCTTTGCAGGCGCGTCGGACGCCAGTCGGCCCGTGTGGTGATGCCGATGGTCCGGCTGACCGATCCCGGCGCGGAACCGATTTCGATCACCACCCCCACCTTCAGTTCCAGTGCCAGTTGGTCGACCGACAGCAACGTCAGATAATCGCCGCCCAGAAGCAATTGCCGGATCGTCATGACCGACCCGCATTCGATCGGCACCGGGGGCGGTTCGATGTCCAGAGCATCGAACATGCGCCGCCACAACTGGCGCAGCGGCGCGCCTTCGGGCGGGAGTATCCAGGGAAAGCGGCGCAGATCGTCAGGAAGCCATCCGTCCGCAAGCGGATGCCCCGCACGGCCGATGATGATCGGCCGGTCTTCGAACAGGGGTTTTTGCACCAGATCCTGGCCGATGGAGGGATCGCGCAGCGCGCCGATCATCATGTCGACCTCGCCATCGCGCAGCGGCGCGACAAGCTCCGCATGAGACCCTTCATGAACGCTGATGTCGACCTGCGGAAAATCGGCACGGAAACCCGCGATGGCGGCAGGCAACAGCCGCGCGCGCGACAGCGGCATGGCGCCGATCACGATCCGTCCGCTCTCCTGCCCCCTTATATCGGCTATATCCTCCAATCCCGACCGTAGCTCCGCCAGCGCCAGCCGCAGCCGGCGCGCCAACGCCGCGCCCTGGCGGGTCAGCACCAGCCCCCGGCCGCGCCGGTCGGCCAGCCTGTAGCCCATGGCCAGCCCCAGATCGCCCACCGCCCGATGCAGCGAGGGTTCGGTCACGCCCGCTTCCGCCGCCGCCGCCGGGTAGCTGCCCGTCCGCGCGAGGGTGACGAATGCACGGATCTGCGCCGCGGTCACCCGTTTGCTGCCGATCAGGCGCAGCGCCGCATCGACACGCGGCGCCAACACCAGCGCCGCCTCGGTCGGGACCATGCCGCCGGGTTGCCGTTCGAACAGGGGCAAGCCCAATTGCGCCTCCAGCTTGGCGATGCCCTGGGTGACGGCGGGCTGCGTCAGATTCACCGCGCGAGCGCCCAACGAGACGCTGCCCCGTTCGACGACGGCGGCCATGGCGGCAAGGTGGCGGATATTCAACTGGTCGGCGGACATATAGTATGATTAGCAAAAATTTATGGGTGCCGCATAGAACGGATTTGGCCGGACCGCTCCGCTGCGTCATGGGAAATCAACTTTATTCCATGGGAGCAGGATCATGTCCGGCATCGTTGTCCAGAATATCGAACGGGCGAGCCTTTCCGTTGTCGACGGCCTTGCGAAATGCGGCGTCGCCACCGTACATGAGGCGCAGGGCCGCACGGGCCTGCTGGCCCCCACCATGCGCCCGATCTACACCGGCGCGAGGATCGCGGGCAGCGCGGTCACGATTTCGGCGCCTCCGGGTGACAACTGGATGGTCCATGTGGCGATCGAGCAACTGAAGGAAGGCGATGTCCTCCTGCTCGCGCCGACCAGTCCCTGCACCGATGGCTATTTCGGCGATCTTCTGGCGACCTCGGCGCAGGCACGCGGCTGCCGTGGCCTGATCATCGATGCCGGTGTACGCGACGTGCGGGATTTGAAGCAGATGAACTTCCCCGTCTGGTCGAAGGCCATCCACGCGCAGGGCACGATCAAGGCGACGCTGGGCAGCGTCAATATCCCGGTCGTCTGCGCCAATGCGCTGGTCAATCCCGGCGACGTGGTGATCGCGGACGATGACGGCGTGTGCGTCGTACCGCGCGCGAATGCTGCCGCGGTGCTGGAGAAGGCGCAGGCCCGGGAGGCTGCGGAGGAAGCCAAGCGCGTGCGTCTGGCTTCAGGGGAACTGGGCCTCGACATCTACAATATGCGCCCGCGCCTTGAGGAAATGGGACTGAAATATGTCTGATTCCGCCCCGCACGCCAGCGCCCGCGTCATGTGGATGCGCGGCGGCACGTCCAAGGGCGGCTATTTCCTGGGCGAAGACCTGCCAGCCGACGCGGCTGCGCGCGACGCCTTCCTGCTGCGCATCATGGGGTCGCCAGATCCGCGCCAGATCGACGGCATGGGCGGCGCCGACCCGCTGACCAGCAAGGTCGCCGTGGTCAGGAAATCGCAGCGGGAAGGCGTCGACGTCGACTATCTTTTTCTCCAGGTCTTCGTCGACCAGGCCATTGTCAGCGACGCGCAGAATTGCGGCAATATCCTGGCCGGAGTCGGCCCCTTCGCCATCGAACGCGGACTGGTCGCGGCACGGGACGGCGAAACCCGCGTCGCCATCTTCATGGAAAATACCGGGCAGATCGCCATTGCGACGGTCGAAACGCCCGGCGGCAGGGTTTGCTATGACGGGGAAGCGAAGATTGATGGCGTGCCCGGTTCCGCCGCGCCGATCCCATTGGAGTTCCGCGACACCGCCGGTTCGTCCTGCGGCGCGCTGCTCCCCACCGGCAATGCCTGCGACGAGGTGGAGGGCGTGCGCGTCACGCTGATCGACAATGGCATGCCCTGCGTCGTCATGAAGGCGCAGGATGTCGGGATCAGCGGTTATGAGGATCGCGAGACGCTGGACAATGACCTCGGGCTCAAGGCCCGGATCGAGGCGATCCGCCTCGCCGTGGGAGAACGGATGAACCTGGGCGACGTCAGGGAAAAGTCCGTCCCCAAGATGATGCTGGTCGCACCACCCAGGAATGGCGGAGCGGTCACGGTACGCAGCTTCATCCCGCATCGCGCCCACGCCTCGATCGGCGTGCTGGGCGCGGTCAGCGTCGCCACCGCCTGCCTGATCGACGGATCGCCCGCCGCCGAAGTGGCCAGCATTCCCCGCGGCCGCCGCAAGACCCTTTCGGTCGAGCATCCGACGGGCGAGACCACTTGCGTCATGGAACTGGATGAAAGCGGCGCGGTGACGAGTGCGGCCATGCTGCGCACGGCGCGCAAATTGATGGATGGAGAGGTTTTCGTATGAGTGCCCAAGACACCGCCCGCATCGTCTCCTGGCACGGCAATCCCTCTATCCCGACCTTTACCCCTCCGCCGGGCGCGGTCGACGCGCATTGCCATGTGTTCGGTCCCATGGCGCAGTTCCCCTTCAGCCCCAAGGCCAAATATCTTCCCGAAGACGCTGGCCCGGACATGCTGTTCGCGCTGCGCGACCGGCTGGGTTTCGCCCGCAACGTCATCGTTCAGGCCAGTTGCCATGGCACCGACAACAGCGCGACGCTGGACGCCATTGTGCGTTCCGACGGCAAGGCGCGCGGCGTTGCCGTGGTCGATCCCGCCATCACCGATGCGGAACTGGAAAAGCTGCACGAAGGCGCCATGCGCGGGGTGCGTTTCAATTTCCTGAAGCGGCTGGTCGACGACGCACCCAAGGACAAGTTCCTGGAAATCGCAAAACGCATCCAGCCGCTCGGCTGGCATGTCGTGGTCTATTTCGAAGCGGATATATTGGAGGAAATGCGTCCCTTCCTCGACGCCATCCCGACGCTGATCGTGATCGACCATATGGGCCGGCCCGACGTCAGCCAGGGTCCGGACGGCGCAGACATGCGGGCGTTCCGCAGGCTGCTCGACAGCCGCGATGACATCTGGACCAAGGTGACCTGTCCCGACCGGCTTGATCCCAACGGCGCGCCCTGGGACGATTTTGCGCGTTCGGTCGCGCCGCTGGTGGCGGACTATCCGGATCGCGTACTCTGGGGGACCGACTGGCCGCACCCGAACATGGAAAAGGCCATTCCCGACGATGGCGCGCTGGTCGACATGATCCCCCGCATCGCGCCGACCATCGAGTTGCAACGCAAGCTGCTTATCGACAATCCCATGCGCCTCTACTGGCCCGGCGAATAAAGATAATCGGGTGCTTCCACCATGAGGTGAGAAGCGCTCACCCCTGATCGGCAGAAACCGACAGACATCGCGGCGCTTCGCGACGGCCTGGGTTGTACCCGTTCCTTTCGATCCTTCCGAAAGGCGGATGCCCCATCGATGCGCCCCAGACCGGACGTTATTCCGCAGCACCGGCCTCATCCGCATTTTGGGTCGTGAAGCCCTATGACATTATGCGCGGCATGTTTTCGGCCTTTTCGCGCTCCATTGACAATGATGCTCCATCCCAGTAATTTTTCAGAATATCGTTCTGTTAAATAGAACAATCGCTTTCCTCGAAAGAGCTTCAGACTTGATCATGGAATTTGACTTCATCATCATCGGCGCGGGTTCGGCAGGTTCCGTGCTGGCCAATCGGCTGAGCGCCAATCCGGCGAACCGCGTTCTGTTGCTGGAGGCTGGCGGAGAGGCCAGCCACCCCTATGTGCAGATGCCCGTGGGCTTCCTCCAGGCGCTGCGGAATCCCAAGCTGACCTGGGGTTATGAATCCGAACCGCAGACCCATATCGGCGGCCGCCGGTTGCCGGTTCCGCGTGGCCGGATGCTGGGAGGGTCATCCTCCATCAACGGCATGGTCCATTTCCGTGGCCATCCGGCCGATTTCGACGAATGGGCGGCCCATGGCTGCACCGGCTGGAGCTATCAGGACGTCCTGCCCTATTTCAAACGGTCGGAGGACCATTGGAGCGGCGGCAATGAATGGCGCGGCAACGATGGGCCAATCCGGGTGGAGCCCGTCGACACGCGCAAGCTGATGGCGGAGGAAATCCGCGCATCGGCGGCCCTGTGCGGCTATGATTATAATCCGGATTATGACGGGGCCAGCAACGAGGGCTGTTCGGACGTTCAGGTGGCGCTGCGCAATGGCCGCCGCTGTGGATCGGCCCGTGCCTATCTCGATCCGGTGCGATCCCGGCCGAACCTCACCATCCTGACCGGGGCGCAGGTGCATCGCATCCTGTTCCAGGGCCGTCGCGCGTCGGGCGTCAGTTTCGAACGCGATGGCATGATACGAACCGCCAGCGCCAGCCATGAAGTCATTCTGAGCGCGGGCACCTATGGTTCGCCCCATCTGCTGATGCTGTCGGGTGTGGGACCGGGTGCGCAACTTTCCGGACATGGTATCAATGTCGTGCACGATCTGGCGGGCATCGGTTCCAATCTTCAGGAACATGTCCGCCTAGCGCATCAATATGATGCGGCGCCGCCGCATAGCTTCGCGCGGGAACTGCGCTTCGATCGGGCGACGATTTCCTTCCTACGCTGGTATCTGACCGGCACCGGAACCTTCGCCAACCAGATCGCATCGTCCTGTATCCTGGCGCGTTCGGAAGAAGGACTGGAACGCCCCGACCTCCAGATCATGGTCAGCCCTGTCCGCGTGGATGCCAATATCTGGTTCCCCGGCATCGCCAAGCCCAAGAAGGACTGCTTCTTCAATTCCATCTGCCTGCTGCGGCCCGCAAGCCGCGGAACGGTAACGCTGAAAAGCGCCGATCCGCGATCCGCGCCCCGCATCGAGTTCAACCTGCTGCAAAATGAGAATGACTGGACGACGCTGAAAAAAGGCCTCGCCATTTCGCGCAAAATCTATTCGGACGGGCCGATTGCCCGCTATCTGGAACGCGAAGTTCTGCCCGGCGCGGACAAGACCAGCGATGCCGATCTGGACGCGATGAAGGCGGAACTGACCGGCATCGTCCACCATCCGGTCGGCACCTGCACGATGGGCACCGACGCCCATGCCGTGGTCGACCCGCAATTGCGCGTCCGGGGCATTGACGGGCTGCGCGTGGCCGATGCGTCGATCATGCCCTTCCTGGTGGGGGCCAACACCAATGCCGCAGCCGTCATGATCGGCGAGAAGGCGTCGGACCTGATATTGGGTCGCGCCGCATAATTTCAGAATATTAGGAAAGAGGATGATGGAGAGCACGGGGAACGCGGCGATTTTCGAGCAGGCGCGGGCGCGCATCGCCCGTCCCTTCGGCCATTTCATCAATGGCTTATGGGAAGCGGGATCGGGCGAACCGATCGCTGTCGTCAATCCCGCGACCGAGCAGCCGATCGGCAGCATCGCCGCAGGCGGCGAAGCGGAAGTCGACCGGGCGGTCGCGGCTGCGCGCCAGCGGTTCGAAAGCGCCGAATGGACGCGCATGCCCGCCGCGGAACGGGAGAGGCTGCTGCTGCGTCTGGCCGACCTTGTCGAGCGGGACCGCGATGAACTGGCCGCCATCGAGACGCTGGACAATGGCATGCCCTTCGCCCCTGCCCGCATGATGGCGGTGGGCTCCGCGATCAGCGCGATCCGCTATAATGCGGGCTGGGCACGCCGGATGACGGGGGAGGAAGCACCCGTTTCCGTGCCCGGACGCTGGCACGGCTATACCAGCCGCGAGCCGCTGGGCGTCGCGGCGCTGATCGTGCCGTGGAACGCGCCTTTCGCCATCACCTGCAACAAGGTGTCAGCGGCGCTGGCGGCGGGCTGCACGGTGGTGCTGAAACCCGCCGAACTGGCCCCCATGTCGGGCCTGCGCCTGGCCGAGCTGGTGCAGGAAGCGGGCTTTCCCGATGGCTGCCTCAATGTCGTCACCGGCCTTGGCGCGCAGGCAGGCGCGGCGCTGGTGCGTCATCCGGGCGTCGACAAGATTTCCTTCACCGGCTCCACCGCGACCGGCCAGTCGATCCTGCGCGAAACCGCGGGCAGGCTGACGCGGGTTTCCCTGGAACTGGGCGGCAAGTCGGCGGTGCTGGTTTTCCCCGACGCCGATCTGGAAAAGGCCATCCCTGCCGTTGCCATGGGCATTTTCGGCAATAGCGGGCAGGTCTGCGCGGCGGGTTCCCGCCTGTTCCTGCATGACTCTGTCTTCGACCGCTTCGTCACCGGCCTGGTCGACTTTGCCGAAAAGCTGATGGTCGGCCCCGGCGACCAGCCCGGCGTCGCGCTGGGTCCGCTGATTTCGGCAGGGCAGAAGGAACGGGTCATGGGCTATATCGCCGCCGGGGAGGCCGAGGGCGCGCAGATCGCGACCGGGGGCAGCGCGCCGGACGAGCCGGGCTATTTCGTCAAGCCGACGATCTTCGTCGACACCCGCCCCGACATGCGGATCGTGCGGGAGGAGATTTTCGGCCCGGTCCTCTCAGTCATGCGCTTTTCCGACGACAATCTGGAAAATCTGGCGCGGCAGGCCAATGACAGCATCTATGGCCTGTCCGCCTATGTGTGGACCCGCGACCTTTCGACCGCCCATGCCATGGCGCGCTATCTGCGCGCCGGATCGGTCAAGGTGAACGGGTCCGGCATGGAATTCGCCCTGCCCTTCGGGGGCTTCAAACAGTCGGGCATAGGGCGGGAAAATGGCCGCGAGGGGGTGGAAGCCTTTATCGAAAAGAAGTCGGTAATGATCGGCTGGTGATGGTGTGGACGGCATTATGAATGCCTCCGCGATCATGTCTTCCATGGGGCGGGACGCGCGCCTGCGTTCCCCCAACAATCTCATGAACCCGGCGCGGAACCGTACTCTGCACGCCAGTCTCGCGGCGGACGGTCGAGATGGCGAGCGAAGAAGCGCGAGAAATAGGCCGGATCGTCAAAGCCAACGGCATAGGCGATTTCCGCTATCGACAGGTTGGAATAGAGCAGCAGACGCCGCGCTTCCAGCAAAGCGCGTTCATCGACCATGGCGGCCGGCGACATGCCCGCGACATGAGAACAGGCCTGGCGCAGGGCAGTCTCGCTGACGCCCAGCGCCAGGGCATAGGCGTCCACAGGTTCGCGCCGCCGAAAATGCAGTTCGATGCGTTCACGCAGACGCGCGACCAGACGCGCCTGCCTTCCACCGGCTCTGGGTCCAGCCTCCGTCAGGGCAGCGTGGCGCAATGCCTGAACCATCAGGCCGAGTAGCAGAGCCTCGATGGCGCCTCGCTGGCCCGGCCCCGACCAGGCGAGTTCCTGTGCCAGGCGCTGGATATCCGCCTCCACTTCGCTCAGCTCTGCTGGCGGCAAAGGGACGGCGCGCGGGACGCGAAAAAGAGGCTGGAGGTCTTCATCGCGCTCCAGCAAATGCTGAAGGTAGCTGTCGGAAATCGTCATCACCCAACCGCGGGACTCCCGCAACCAGGTAAAACCATGAATGATGCCGCGAGGTACCAGCAGCAGGCAGGGCGCATCAAAGGAAAGGGTGTTGCCGTCCGCGCGCATCGTTCCCCCGCCCTGGGCAATCAGAATGATGTGGTTGAGGTCGCGATGCACATGCGGCTGAATCGTCCATTCGCTGGGCCGGGACCGATCGTCGAGGCTTTCCACATGGACAAAGCCGACTTCGACAGCACGCTGCGGTTCTCCATAAAGGTAGAAGGCGGGAACGGCTGCACTCATAGTGGGTAGAAAACCTGCTGGATCGTCCAAATCATTAGCGGGGATGGCCATGGTCTGCAAGCGGCATCCCCGCCACCATGCCGACATCGAGGAGCAGAGAGGAGATGGCCCATGAAAACGCAGATCGCCATTGTCGGCGCAGGCCCCGCGGGGCTCCTGCTGGGGCATTTGCTGCGGGCCGAGGGGCTGGAGGTCGTCATCGTCGAGCGGGCCACGGCCGACTATGTGCTCGCGCGTATTCGCGCCGGTGTTCTTGAACGCACCACGACCGACCTTATGGACCGGATCGGTCTTGGCGAACGGATGCACCGCGACGGGTTGCCTCATGGCGGCTTCCATCTGGCGGATGGTCAACGACTGATCCGGATCGACATAGCCGCGCTCACCGGCCGGCAAGTGATGGTCTATGGCCAGACGGAACTGACGCGCGACCTGATGGATGCAGCGCCCGAGCGCGGCCTGCCGATCATCTATGGTGCCAGGGACGTCGCACTTCATGATCTGGCAAGCGACGCGCCCTATCTTACCTTTGTTGAAGACGGTGCTCCGCGTCGCATAGATGCACAATTCATATGCGGCTGCGACGGGTTTCACGGCCCATCCCGCGCTGCCATCCCTCCCGCCGCGGCCCGCACCTATGAAAAAATCTATCCCTTCGGGTGGCTGGGCATTCTTGCCGATGTGCCCCCATGCGACGATGAACTGATCTACGCCAATCATGAGCGCGGCTTTGCGCTGGCATCGATGCGATCCGAAAAGCGAAGCCGCTATTATATTCAAGTGCCCCTCGACCAGAAGATCGAGGATTGGCCCGACGATCGGCTGTGGGACGAACTGGCCGTCCGTCTTGGACCGGAAGCAGGCGGCCGGATCACGCGCGGGCCTGCGCTGGAAAAGTCCATCGCTCCCCTTCGATCCTTCGTATTCGAGCCGATGCGCCACGGCCGGCTCCTATTGGCCGGCGACAGCGCCCACATCGTCCCGCCTACCGGGGCCAAGGGATTGAATCTGGCCGCTTCGGACGTCCATTATCTGTCCGAAGCGTTGACCGGCTACTTCCGTCGGGCGGACCCGGACGCGATCGCAGGCTATTCGGACCGGGCATTGGCACGGATATGGAAGGCGGAGCGCTTCTCCTGGCAGCTTACACGGCTCATGCATCGCTTCCCCGACAATGATGCGTTCGACCGGCGCATGCAACTGGACACCTCGAAAAACCGGTGGCGTCTGACGGCTTGAGGTGATTCACTGCGCGTACGCGACAGCGGAGGCAGAGATGGCAGTACAGCCGGGTTTCTTTGATCTTTCGGACCGATACGAGGCGCTGAGCGCGGCGGGCGATCCCCTGGAACGGTTGTCCGCCGTGGTGGACTTCGAGCTATTCCGGGGACCGCTGGTGGCCGCGCTGCGACGCGGCCCTCGTAACAAGGGCGGACGACCGCCGTTCGATCCGGTGCTGATGTTCAAAATCCTGGTTCTACAGGCATTGTATTCGCTGTCCGACGAGGCGACCGAGTTCCAGATCAAGGACCGGCTTTCGTTTCAGCGCTTCCTGGGCGTTGGCCTGGAAGGCACCGTGCCCGATGCCACCACGGTCTGGCTGTTCCGCGAACGGCTTGTGAAGGCCAAAGCAATCGACCGGCTGTTCGTGCGCTTCGATACCGCTCTCAAGGATCGGGGCTATCTGGCCATGGGCGGGCAGATCATCGACGCTACCGTCGTGCCCGCGCCCAAGCAACGCAATACTCAGGAGGAGAAGGCGGCGATCAAGGAAGGCCGGATCCCTCAGGACTGGAACCCCGCCAAGACCCGACAGAAAGACCGCGATGCGCGCTGGTCGATCAAATATACCAAAGCCAAGGTCAGGGAAGGCGACGATCCTAAGGCGACAAAGCCGGTCGATCTGGCCATCCCGATGTTCGGCTATAAAAACCATATCGGCATCGATCGGGTCCACGGACTGATCCGCACCTGGGATGCGAGCGCCGCCAATGCCCATGATGGCGCGCGACTGCCCGATCTGATCAGCAAGGAGAACACCGCCTCAGGCGTTTGGGCCGATACCGCCTATCGATCCAAGAAGAACGAGGCGTTTCTCGCCAGGGGCATGTTCACCAGCAATATCCACCAGAAGCGCCTGCCCAAGCGGCCGCTGCCCGAACGGATAGCCAGGGCCAATGCAAGGCGCTCAAAGGTCCGCGCCGCCGTGGAGCATGTCTTTGCCGGGCAGAAACACCGCATGGGCCTCGTCGTCCGCACCATCGGCATCGCTCGCGCCAGGATCAAGATCGGCATGGCCAACCTGGTCTATAATTTCCAGCGTCTCGCCTGGATCGAGGGCAGAGCTGCGCCTGCATGACATGGAATTGGCGCCCAGAACTCCGCCGACACGGCGATCACCCCGCCAATGCCGCCGAAGCGGTGCCTTTCATCAGCGCCGCGTGCCCCTTCCTACGCCATCAGACCAAAATCACCCGGTTTTTCGAGGTGTCCAACTGGCCGATCTCGACTATATCGCTTCCTCTCCCGCGGCGCAGACGACGATCGCGGAAAATTATGTGGGCTTGCCGCTTTAACCCGGCAGGCCGATGTCGGACCTGAGCGTGGGAGCATGATGCAAGCGGCAATCCATGTCCCTTCCCCGTCTGGACAGACGCAGAGCATGGAGCCGCCCCGCATCGGGAGCGACTCCATGCCCTAAATATTTCTTCTGTCCTTTTAGAGCGATTTCCAGTCAGATGGCATCATCTGACGGTTAAGAAATCGCGGCAAATAAAAGACTTGGAGCGGCCGATCTGATTCAATCAGATCGGAATCCGCTCTAGAATTTATACTTCAGTTCCACCGCGAACTCGCGCGGGCGACCGACGTCGAGGATTTCAAACCCCATCAGGAAGTCGTGCGTCCCGCCGGGGAGTCCCGGTGTCGCCTTGGTCGTCGGTCCGCCGGGATTGAAGCCGTTGGTGAAATAATATTCATTGGTGAGGTTCGTCCCGACCACCGCCAATGTCCATCCGGCATCCGCCTTCAATTCGATCCGTCCGTTGAGAATACCGTAAGATGGCAGGATCGACATGTTGGTCGGGTTGGGGAAGCTCGCCTGCTTGCTCTTGTACCCATAGTTCAGGTCGAAGGATAGATCCCCGAAGTCCCCGAGATCATAGCTATAGTTCGCGCCCAGCGTGTAGGAATATTTGGGGCTACGGAAATAGGGCGTCTGCGGCGTCAGTGCTGTTTTGCCGCTGAGACCGATCATGGCATCGTCATATTTGGCATCGACATAGCCAAAGCCCCCGCGCAACACCAATCCATCGACCGGCGCCGCCATGAGTTCGACTTCCACACCCTTTACCGTCGAATCCCCGTTGACGATATATTGCAGCGGCGGCGGTCCCATGTCGATCAGCTGGATCTGCTGATCCTTGTAATTGGTCTGGAAGAAGGTCGTGTTGAACCGCAGGCGATGGTTGAAGAATTCCGAGCGGAACCCGATTTCATAGGTCAGCAGATTTTCTTCCTGATATTCGCTGAGGCCGCAGAAGGGCAGCGGCGAAGTCGAGCAGGTGGTCTGCAGCGTGTCGTTGAAGCCGCCGCCCTTGAAGCCCTGCGCCACCGATGCATAGGTCATGATGTCGGGCGTCCACTTATAGTCGATGCTGACCTTGGGAGAGAAGTTGCTCCACTTGCCCTTGCGCGACTGCTGGGTCGGGGTCAGCACGCCGTTCACCAGGACACGGCCGCGCCCGTCGCGGAAGGTCGAGAAGTCCTTCTTGTCCTGTGTCCAGCGGATGCCGACCGTGGCGCTCAGCCGGTCCGTGATTTCAAAGGTGCCCTGGCTGTACGCAGCGATGCTCTTGGTCGTGATGAACTTGTTCTCGATGGCGCCAAGGCCGATCGTGCCCTCGGACGCGCTGTTGGCACCCGCGGTCGGATCGAAACGCCGGCGATAATTTGTCGCATCGTCCCAATAATAGAAGACACCTGCCTGCCATTTCAGCCGCTTGTCGAAGGCGGTTCCGATAGCCTGAAACTCCTGGGTGAAATATTCGATCTTGTTCTCGTCGACCTGCTGCATGAACGGGAGCGGCGTGCGGTCCCAATCCTGGAATATATATTGATCGGAATTGCGGTATCCGGAAATCGAATTCAGCGTAACGGTATCGGACAACTCATAGGACAGGCTGAGCGACAGGCCGGTACTGTCGAACTTGCTCACATCAGGCACGCCGCCATAGACGGTCTTCTTGCCGCCCTGGTTGTGGTAATAATCCATGTCGGACTGGATGCAGCCGAGGACGCTGCTGAGCGCCACAGGCGCCGCCAGCGTAGTGCCCTGCCCGCAATAATTGGACCGCGAAACCGATGCCGGCATCAGCGCGCGCATCTGATTTACCAGCGCGACGTTGACCGGAGGACCGCCAGGGACCTGCGCGCCGTACAGGCCCGCGGTGAAAATGTCGGATGCTGACCAGTTGGGGACGATCGTCGCCGAACCATTATCCTTCGACCTGATCGTATCCACGGAGAAATTGATGTCGAGCCGGTCGGTCGGGCGCGCCCGCAGTTGCAGGCGGCCGGTCTGCGAATTGATCGAACCCAGCCGGTTGCCGTCAACGATGCGCTTCACATAGCCGTCGCGGTCGTTGCTGGAGAAGGAGACGCGCGCGGCGAAGATGTCGCCCAGCGGCAGGTTCAGCACGCCCGAGAAGTCGCGGCGGTCATATGAGCCGATGACGGCGCGCACATTGCCTTCGATCTGGTCAGACGGCTTCTTCGTCACATAGCGGATGGCGCCGCCGGCCGTGTTGCGGCCGAACAACGTGCCCTGCGGCCCGCGCAGCACTTCGATACGCTCGATGTCGAGCAGGTCGAGCAAGGCGCCGTTCGGGCGCGCATAAAGCACGTCGTCGATATAGACGCCGACGGCGCTTTCCTGCGTCAGCGATCCCGACGGCGCGCCGCCGATGCCGCGAATGGCGAAGTTGGCGACAGAATTTCCCTGCCCCGACGTACCCCCGATGGTGACGTTGGGCACGAACGTGTCGAAGCCGTTGAGGCTGTCCACGCCCATCGACGCCAACTGCTCGCCGCCCACGGCGACGATGGAGATCGGCGCGTCCTGAAGGCGCTGCTCATAACGCTGTGCCGTGACGACGATGTCGCCCAGGCCAGTCTGCTCGGGCGCTTGGGCCACCTCCTGCGCTGCCGCCGGGGCCAGAATGCCCCCCAGCGCCAGCAGGGATGCCGATGAAACCGCGATCGACCGGAAGCCGCGCCGCACGCGCGCATGACAAGGATTAGGCAACATGGCTTTTCAGATCTCCTCCTTATGCGCAGGGTATGTAGCATCGGGACAAGAAATGCCCGCTGCCCGCTTTCCGGCGCAAGATTGTGTTGAACTTTTATCGGTATTTATACGAACAAATAGAGTGATTGACGTTTTGCGATCATATATTTTTAGAGCGACCTTGTGGCTTTGATGTTCATTTGTTCCCGTGAAACATTGAGATTCAAATCTTCTCTCCTACGCGGGCATAGGATCCGTCGATATAAAGCAAGGGATCGACATCCGTATTTCCAATCAGAACTTTCATGACTTCGCCGATAACGATATCGTGCGTCCCAAAAGTCATCTGACTTTTCTGCCGGCATAATATTGCCGCCTGCGCGCCGTCCAGCACGGGAATGCCGGCTTTCTCATCCCAACCGGGAATGGCGAACCGCTCACCGGGCACGGACCCGCCGCCGCAGGCCTGGGCGTGGACGATCTGGTCGGCGGCAAGGATGTTGATGCAGAAATTGCCCGCTGCCTCCAGAAAGCGGTGGATACGGGCATTCCGGTTGATACATACGAGCATGGAGGGCGGATCGAGCGTCAGCGACGTCACCGACGTTGCCGTCATCGCCGCACGCTCGCCGGCCGCATCCACTGCCGTCACGATGGAAACAGCGCTCGCCATACGGCGCATCGCCACCTTGAGCGACATCCCGACATCCGGTTCAAACTGCGATTGAGACATTCACATCCTCCTCGTCCGGGACAACCGCCGACCGGCGGCATCCCCTGTTAGAGATCAAGGACCAGAACCGGGGTCTTCGCCCTGGAACAGCAGGCCGTCAGGCAATCGTTGCGGGCATGCTCCTCCGCGCTCAGCACGAAGTCCCGATGCTCAGGCTCGCCATCCAGCACGGACACGACGCACATGCCGCAAATCCCTTCCGAACAGGATACCGGCACCATCACCCCTTCGGCATCGAGTGCCTCGACGATGGACACGCCGGGCGCGACCTGCACATCCCTGCCGGTGCGGGCCAGCCGCACGGTGAAGGCGCTGTCCTGGCCGGCATCGATTTCCGGCGCGGCGAAGAATTCCCGGTTGAGCTGCGCCTCCGTCCAGCCGTTGGCCGCCGCCGTTTCCAGCACCCAGTTGATGAAACCGGCCGGGCCGCAGACATAAAGGGCATCGTCGGGGCCAGGAGCCTGAAGAACGGCCGCGAGATCCAGCTTCTGGCTGTCCGGCCCGTCATCATAATGCAATTGGCAGTGCGGACCCACCGCGCCTTCGCTGATGCGGCGCGCATAGGCCATGCGGTCAGCCGAGCGGGCGCAATAATGCATGGAAAATGGCTGTCCGCGCCGTACGCATTCCTCCGCCATGGCAAGGATCGGCGTAATACCGATGCCACCGGCGAAGAGCAGAACCTTGCCCTTGCAGGATTTCAGCGGGAAATGATTGCGCGGCACACTGATATCAATCACTTGCCCGACCTGGAGAAGGTCGTGCACGGCCCTCGATCCGCCGCGTGACTGTGGTTCCCGCAGCACCGCGACTTCATATTCCCCATCTTTCCCCGATGACGGACAGAGCGAATATTGACGTATCACGCCTTCGCCCAGGTGAAGGTCGATATGCGCGCCCGCTTCATGGGACGGCAGCGGGCCACTTCCCTCGCCGCGCAGCAGCACACTCACTATATCGTCGGCTTCCAGGCGCTTCTGCACGATGCGCGCCCGCACCAGGTCTTCGGCCTTTTGCACTTTCAAAGGCTCCTCTCAGTCAGTCCGATCTGTCAGCCGCCTCAGCCCAACCCCGCATGCCGGGATCAGAGTGGTGATCTTTCAATATTGTCGGACATCTTTTCATCGAATATTCTGCGTCGCCGGTATTGTCAATCATTCAACGTCAAAATTTACCAACTCCGATCGATGTCAGCGATTTAATGCCTGATTTCTCCTATTGACCGAAGAGATAAATGTCATAAGATTGTCGGACAACACAAAGTTACCAGCTTTCTAGGCGAGGAATGTCGATGGGAATCCATAAAGCGGAAATCATGAGGGATGCCAGATTGTCTGACATCGGTGACGGCCCTCCTCGGCTGGAATCGACCGAGGAGGCGCTGGCGGCGGTCCGCGCGCTTCTGCCCCGTTTCGCCGAGTTTGCCCGGGACACCGACCAGAATCGCCGCGTTCCCGCAGAGTCGATCCGCGCGCTGGAGAATGCCGGGCTTTTCGGCATATTGACGCCGCGCGCCTTCGGCGGATCGGCGCTGGGATGGCGGGCTTTCTTTTCCGTGGTATCGGAAATCGGTTCGGTTTGCGGCTCGACGGCATGGGTCTATGGCGTGATGACCGGCCATAATCATATGCTCACGCGTTTTCCCGTCCATGTTCAGGAACGGATATTGGGAACGCCCGGATCGCATATCTCCGTGGTGTTCCGCCTGTCGGAACCGTGGAAGGCGACTCCGGCCAAGGACGGATATGTGCTGACCGGCGGCCAGGGGCGCTTTTGCAGCGGCGTCGACTATGCGAAATATGTGGGCGTCAACGCCGTCATCGACAGCGGTCCCAACGCGGGCCAGCTCGCCTTCTGCATGATCGACAAGGATCGGTTGGAACTGCTCGACGACTGGCATACGCTTGGCATGCGCGGCACGCAGAGCCGATCCATCGTCATCGACAACGTCTTCGTTTCGGATGAAATGACGGCGCTTGCCGTGGATCTTGGCGGTCCCGCCGTCGGTCCGGCGGCAGAGGAAGGCCCGGTCTTTTCCTGGCCCTATTTCGCGATCGCGCCCTATGCCATCGTGGGTGCCCCGCTCGGCGTCGCGCGCGGCGCGCTGACGACCGCTCTCACCGGCGTCAAGAAGCGCATCGCCGGATGGGATGATGAACTGCTGGCGACCATGGCCGCGCTCTATAGCCGCCTCTCCCACAGCGATCAGGACATCGCATCGGCGCACAGCCTGATCCTCGACGACCTCAAGACCGTCGACACGGTCGAGTTTGCGGCGGTCGACCCTCTGGTCCTCGCCCGCTTCCGGCGCGATCTGGCGGCCGCGCCGCAACTGGCACGCTATGCCACCATCCGTCTGTTCGAGGGTAGCGGCGGCAGCGCCATCTATCAGAACGGCACGCTGGAGCGCATGCTGAGGGATGTGAATGCGGGTGCCGCCCATTATGCCTTCACCGACGATATCGCCGCGTCCAATTACGGCCGCGCGCTGCTCGGCCTGCCGCCCGCCAAATCGAACAATTTCGTCTGAGGACAACGATTCGCCGCAGGCCGCTTGCGGCCTGGCGCAACCCCATGTTGGAGCGATTCATGACCATTGCCTGCCTTTCCACCAACGGGTGGAACCATTTTCGGACCGACGTTCCTGTCACCGAGCTGTTCGTCGCAACCACCAGCGGTATTGCCTTGCTGCGGCGGGAAGGCGACGGAAGCTGGACCCGCGTGCGGGACATGCTGTCCGGCAACCATATTTCCGCCATGACGGTGGAACCCGGCACCGGGCGCCTGCTTGCCGCCTGCATGCCCGGCAGCTTGATGGCTTCGGTCGACGGCGGGCAAAGCTGGGACGATCTGACGCCTGGCTGGAGGGAAGAAGGCGCCTATTCGGTGCGCTGCTACCCGCATGAGGGCGGCACGCGCATCTATGTCGGCACTCAGCCCGCGGGCCTGTATCGCAGCGACGATGGCGGGGCGAGCTGGGAAGACATTGCCAGCATCCGCACGGCGCCGATGCACGACCAGTGGCGCTTTCCCGCGCCGGGGCACCAGCCCCATCTGAAAACGCTTTATGTCGATCCCCGCGATGCCAATGTCATCTATGCCGGCGTCGAACAGGGCGCGCTGCTGAAAAGCACCGACGGCGGCAAGAGCTGGAACGACCTGGACGAATTCGTCGACTATGAGAATTTCGTCTACAAGGACATCCACCAGGTCCTACTGCGCCCCGGCAATGCCGACGAAGTCTATATCACGACCGGCCTTGGCATCTATTGCAGCCACGATGGAGGATCGACCTGGGAACGGCTGACCGGGGACGATTTCCGCATCGGCTATCCCGACCAACTGCTTTTCGCACCAAATGACGACCAGCGCCTGTTCGTGTCCGGCGGCTTTGCCATTCCCTATTATTGGGTGGAGGCGAAATCGGCCAGGGGGACGGTCATGATCTCCGAGGATGGCGGCAGGTCGTGGCGGGCGCCCCGCTCCGGCTTCCCGGAGGGCCGCAGCAATGTCGAGGCGATGTCCATGTGCGCTCATTCCGGGGGTTATGACATCTTTGCCGGCACGACCGACGGCGAAGTGCTGATAAGCAGCGATGGCGGTGAGAGCTGGCAGACGATCGCGCGCGAACTGGCGCCGATCAGCAAGCCGACGCACGACGTTCTGATCAACGGCCTCGCCTATGAAAACGACCTGCATCCTTGAGACATAATTCAAGATATTGGGAGAGAGAGATGAATTTGGAAAGCAGCGCCCAGGGCAATGACATGACCGACACAGACCCCCGTCCCGCCAACGCATCTGCCAAGCAGGCAAGCCGCCCGCCCACGGGCAAGGAATATCTGGAATCGCTCCAGGACGGCCGCGAAATCTGGATCTACGGCAAGCGCGTCAAGGACGTGACCACCGATCCCTGCTTCCGCAATTCCGCCCAGTCGGTCGCGCGCCTCTATGATGCGCTGCACGCGCCGGAGAGCAAGGACATACTGACCTGCCCCACCGACACCGGCAATGGCGGCTACACCCATGCCTTCTTCCGCGCGCCCAAGACGAAGGAAGACCTCGCCCATGCGCGCGACGCCATCGAATATTGGCAGCGCATGGTCTATGGCTGGATGGGCCGCACCCCCGATTACAAGGCGTCGTTCACCGGCGTGTTCGGCGCCAATCCCGATCATTTCGCGCCCTTCGCCGATACCGCCCGCAACTGGTATGCCAGGGCGCAGAACGAGGTGCTGTTCCTGAACCACGCCATCGTCAATCCGCCGGTGGACCGCAACCGCCCGGTGGACGAAGTGGAGGACGTGTTCGTCCATGCGGTCAAGGAAACCGACGCGGGCATCGTCGTGCGCGGGGCGAAGGTCGTGGCGACCGGATCGGCCCTGACCCAGGCCAATTTCTGCGCCAGCAACCGCGGCACCCTGCGCAAGCGCGAATATGCGCTCGCCTTCTTCGCGCCGATGGACACGCCGGGCGTGAAACTGATCTGCCGCCACAGCTACGAACTGGCGGCGGCGGCGACCGGCAGCCCGTTCGACTATCCGTTGTCGAGCCGACTCGATGAAAATGACGCCGTGCTCGTCTTCGACAACGCCTTCATTCCGTGGGAAAACGTCTTCTTCTACGGCGATGTCGAAAAGTCCGACAAGCTGATGCAGAATGCCCGCACCACCGGCCGCGTCGTCATCCAGGCCTTCACCCGCCTGAAGGTGAAGCTCGACTTCATCATCGGTCTGGTGATGAAGGCGTCGCGCATCGCCGGCACGCATGAAATGCGGACCAATCAGGTGCTGATCGGCGAGCTCATCATGTACCGCAACGTCATCAAGGGGTTGACGGACGCGATGATCGCCCATCCGGACGAACTGCATGGCGACTATATCACCTTCAACGAAACCTATGGCATGACGTTGCGCGGCCTTGGCCCGCACATCTACACCCGCATGCGCGACATCGTGCAGAAGGTCTCCAGCTCCAGCCTGATCTATCTGAACTCCAATTCTGTCGACTTCCAGAATGAGGAGCTGCGCCCCTATCTGGACGTCTATCTGCGCGGATCGGACGGCATCACGGCGGAGGAACGGTCCAAGACGATGAAGCTGTTGTGGGATTCGGTCAGCAGTGAATTCGGCGCCCGGCACGAGCTGTATGAACGCAACTATCTGGGCGGTCATGAGGATGTGCTGATGGGCCCGCTGTTCCGCGCGCTTGCCAATGGCGATGCCAAGCGGTTCGCGGACCTGACCGAACAGTGCATGGACGAATATGACATCAACGGCTGGAAGATGCCGGGTTTCTACAACGGCGACGACATCCGGGTCTTCGGCCGCTGACGGCTTGCCGGGGCTGCGATCCGCAGCCCCGGCGGCATCCTCTCCCGCCCAAGCGATCGGAACCGATCGCTGGTCAGGACATCGCGGCAGACAAAAGGCTTGGAGCGGCGATCTGATTCAATCAGATCGAAAACCGCTCTGGCGTAAGGACATCAGGCCCCAGGCCAGACGGAACATCAGCCGAAACCGGAATCGAACAGCACGATACAGGACGGATTGGGCACCTCGCACAGCACGCCCGCATAGGCGAGCGTGCCTGACGCGCCGTCCACCCGATAAAGCCCGATCTGCCCGCTCAACTGGTTCGCGACAAAGGCGAAGCGGCCATCGGGAGAGAGGCAGATGTTGCGCGGCACCCGGCCATGCACCAGCGCCTGCGAGGCATGGGCCAGCCGGCCCGTGACAGCGTCGATCGCCAGCACCGAAATGCAGTCCGCCCCGCGATTGGAGACATAGAGATGGCGGCCATCGGGCGAGACCATTATCTCGGCCGGCTGATTGCCCTCCGCCTGCGCCTCGTCGGCGACGGACAGCAGTGTCTGCTTGCAGATCAGGCTGCCGCTCTCCCCATCATAGGCAAAGACCGACAGCGTGCTGTCCAGCTCATTGGCGACATAGGCCGTCGCGCCATCGCGGGACCAGGCCATATGACGCGCGCCAGCGCCCGAATGCACCTGCGCGAAGGGCTGCGGGCCGGGCGGCAGGCCCATGCCCCGCGCATCCGTGCGATAGACGAAGATCCGGTCGAGCGCGAGGTCGCAGGCGAGCAGGCGTGCGCCGTCGCGATCGAAATAGGCGCTGTGAGGCCAGGGTTCGGCCTGGCGCGGCCGCGCGCCCCGTCCTTCATGGCGCGCGATCCTCAGCGGCCCGTCCGGTCGTCCGTCCGCGCCCAACCGGCACAGCGCGACTGTCGGCCCCAGCGGATTGGCGACCGCCAGCGACCGCCCGTCGGGCGCGACGCTGATATGGGCGCAGTTCGCGCCACCGGACGCGATCTTCCAGAGTGGTGCAAGCCCGCCGTCCGCCGCGATCGACCAGGCCGATATCGCCCCGGTGGTACGGTCGTCGATGTCCAATTGCCGCTCGGCCGCATAAAGGCGCCGCCCGGCTGCATCCAGAGCAAGATAGGAGGGGCTGAAGACATCCCGCGCGATCCCCACCGGCTTCGCCCGAAGCGCGTCGCCGTCGAAATCGAAGATGTAAAGACCTTCGGACGGCGCCCCGCCCATGAATCCATCGGTGAAGGTGCCGACATAGATATGCATGAGCGCAAGCCCTCCGCTCTTGGATCCAATGCTCAACCCGCAATCCCCATCCTCGTCTAGAGCATCGTGCGCAAAAGTGGGAACCGGTTTGGCGCTTAAAACGATGCGACAACAAAAACTTAGAGCGCGCGGTTTGCGTACGATTTAACGCAGCGCGCTCTAGGGATGCATCAGTTCATGTCCCCAGCGGCTGGGCGAATCATATTGTTTCGCCACCCAGTGTTCGGGATCGTCCACAATGTTGCCGCCGAAGCCGAATTCGACGCGAAAGCCGACCGGCGCCATCAGGTAGAAGGAATAGACATCGTCATTCGTGTGCTGGCCCAGCGTCTGCGACACGGCAAAGCCATGCTCCTTGAGCTTCGCATAGGCTTCGTCCACATATTCCCTGGCTGTCGCCTCGATCATGAAATGGTCGATCTGGCCGCTCTTCATTCCGAATATCTCGCCGCCTAGCGCGACACTGTGATGGCGCTTGTTGCAATGAAGGAAGAACAGGTCGGCCGCGTCCCAGGTGATGCGGTCGCTGAAGCCGAAGCCCAGAACGTCACGATAGAAATCGAGCGCGGCCAAATGGTCATGCGTGATCTGCACGACATGGCCCAGTCCGAACTTGCCCCGATCGGTGGAGCCGCAGACAAACCGCGTGGACAGCCGCTCGTCGGTGCCAAACGGCCGGTCGACGAAAAATTCGACCGGGAAGCCGAAGGGATCGGTGAAACGCACCAGCGCTGCCGCGCTGCGCGCTTCGCAGGCAGCGGCATCGCCTTGCGTCACCTCAATCCCCCGCGCCCGCACGCGGGCGACGAGGGCGTCGAGCGCGGGCCCGTCGGCCACTTCCCAGCCCACCGCAGCGACCCGGTAGCCGCTTTCCAGACCGTCCTGCTGCCGCATGTCGATGCGAAAAGCGCGGCCGTCGAGCCGCACCCGGACCGATCCGTCCTCGCCGTCGACGACATCCGCGCCGATGACATGCTGGAACAGGGTGCGCATGTCCGCCATCGCCGCTGAGGGAAAATCGAACGCCAGATATCCGAGTTGGTCTACCTTCATATCTCTCTCCATGGATGCGCTGCGGGCACAGGTCCCCGGCACGCGCATGAAGCGCGTTCCGTCCGCAGCAATGGGACTCGGCCTTCCAGGGCCGATCGACATTCAGAAGAGGACGAGCCGAAAATGGTCGAAGCGAGGCACGCGACTCGCCTTGAGCACTTGCAGGCCGTCAGGGCTCAATGTCGATTGGACCTAGTGACCTGAATCTGAAGTTCGTCACATTGTCGGGCAGGCGTTGAACGAACTTCAGATTCATCAGGGTCACTAGCAAATATATGATTCTAGTGTGGTTTATGGATTTGAAATACGCTCCCCACACACCCTAGGCCACCTTGGTGCGGGGTCGGCGGGCCTTGGCCGGTGCGCCCTCCCCCTCCCCATCTTTCTTGCCTGCCCGGCCCTTCTTGCGGGCGGGAGGATTGAAAATGGCGTCGAACTGTTCGGTCGGCATACGCTGGATACGGCTGTTCACCAGCCGGATGTGGCGCGTGGCAAGCTCTGCCGCCAGCTCCGTGTCGCCGTCCAGAATCGCGTGCAATATGTCCCGGGTCTGCGCCGTGGTTTCCAGTATCTCGTCCCTGTTCAGCGATTCGATGAAGCGTATGCGGTAACGGGAACGACGCAGGCGGCGCCATTCGGCGGGCAGGATCGAATTGCCCGACAGGTCCATGATGGTCGAATGGTAGAGCGTATCATTTTCCACCATGCCGTCGGACGTGGGCGCCTCTTCCAGTTGACGGCAATGCTCCAGTACCTCATGCACCCGCTCACGCGCGCCTTCCTCATTGATGCGCCCGGCCGACCGCTGCGCCGCATAGGCTTCGAACAACCCGCGCACATCCAGGAAATCGGCCATATCCTTGCGGCTGATCGCCCGCACCACGGCGCCCTTGTAGATCTCCAGCACCACCAGCCCGTCGGCGGCCAGCCGGCTCAACGCTTCGCGCGCCGCGCCGCGGCTGACGCCGAACTCCTCGACGATCCGCGCTTCGGTGATGCGTTCCAGCGCGCCATATTCGGCTGAAGCGATCCGCTCGGCGATGGCATCATAGGCCATGTCCGCTACCGTCTTGCGAATGTCGCCGTCTTCGTTCGCTGGATTCTGAGACAAGTCTTCCTCTTTCCTGTTCCGGGCGTACCGAGCTGCCGCCTCCTCATGATCATCTTGCAGAAGCGGCCGCAGGTGCCGATCCCGCCTAAGCCATATCGTGTCACAACATTGTTTGACAAGATCGACAGAGCTGCAACCGCAAAAAATTCACAAATGCTCCGCAATCACGCATTTCCCACGTCGGGCATCGGTTGACAAGACAAGATTGTCGAACAATAAGAGGAAAAATTATCAGACAATGATGGAGAGGGCTCGGATGAGCGACGTGCAAAGCCAGTTCGTCAAAACACTTGGATATTCAACTCATTATATCGAAATGGGCACGGGCCGCCCGCTCCTGCTGGTTCATGGCGGCGGCGCCGGCGCCGACGCGCGTGGCAATTGGGAGCATCTGTGCATGCCCCTTCTTGCCCACAATTATCGGACGATCGCTTATGACATGGTCGGCTTCGGCCATACGGACGCTCCTTCGCCCGACGATTTCGCCTACACTCCCGAAGCGCGCGTCGAGCAGCTGATCGCCTTCATCGAGGCGCTGGAGCTTGGCCCGGTGGACATCGTCGGCAATTCGATGGGCGGGCGCACCTCGCTCGCCGTCGCCATTGCCCGCCCCGACCTTATCGGCAATCTCGTGCTGATGGGCAGCGCCGGACTCGACCGCTCGATGGGCGGCGTCCTGCGCGCGCTCACCGAATATGATTTCACCTTCAACGGCATGAAGCGAATCGTCGAGGCGCTGACCCACGACGGCTTCCCGCAGGACGACAGGCTGATTCAGTATCGGCTCGACCTCTCCCTCCAGCCCGCGCAGCGCCAGGCTTTCGGCGCCACCATGAAAATCCTCAAGGAACGCGGCGGCCTGTGGATAGAAGATGAGGAGATCGCCAGGGTCAAGCATCGCACGCTGGTCGTCAACGGGAAGGATGACAAGGTCGTCCCCGTATCCATGGGCTATCGCTACCTTGAGCTGCTGGAAAACTCGACCGGCTTCATCATGCCGCATTGCGGCCATTGGGCGATGATCGAGCATCCCGACAAGTTCGCCCATGTGGTCCACGAATTTCTTCAGAACCGCTTCTGAACCCGGACCTAATATTCAGGAAACAGCGATGAACAACGAGCAATTCGAACGCCTCACCCGTGTGGGCGCCGGCACGCCCATGGGGACTTTCATGCGCCGCTACTGGCACCCCATCGCCACCTCCGCGCAGGTCGCCGCACCCGATGGCGCACCGCTCGTCACCTGGCTTCTGGGCGAACGCTTTGTCGTGTTCCGCGACACGGAAGGGAAGGTCGGCGTGCTCGACGACCACTGCATGCATCGTGGGGTTTCACTCGGCCTTGGGCGCGTGGAGGAAGGCGGCATCCGCTGCATCTACCATGGCTGGAAGTTCGCCCGCGACGGCAGGATATTGGAGACGCCCAACCATGACAGCTGCGCCTTCCGCGAGCGCAAGAAAGCACGCGCCTTTCCGGTGCGCGAATCCTCCGGATTGATCTGGACCTATATCGGCCCCGCCGACCAGGAGCCGCCGTTCCGCACCTTCGACTTCGACCAGGTGCCCGACGGCAACAAGAGCGTGTTCCGCGGCAATGCCGCCGCCCCCTATCTGGTGCTGTGGGAAGGCGGCGTCGACAGCTCGCATGTCGGCATGCTGCACACCAACGATGCGCGTCCGAGCTGGGGAGCCAAGCTGCGCGGCGAGGATGTGGGGCCTTCGGCCTGGGATAGCCTGGCGCCGACCTATGAAGTCGAAAGGACGCCCTATGGCTATCGCTACGTCGCCTTCCGCGGCATTCCCGGCAATCCCGACGCGCGCCATGCCCGGCAGGTGCCGGCGATCCTGCCCAATATGCGCATCATCCCCGGCCATGCCGATTTCGCCATCGCGATCTTCGAAGTGCCGATGGACGACAAGCGTACCGCGACCTACCAGATGGCCTACAGCCACAGCCAGCCGATCGACCGCGAATGGGCCGCGCGGTTCCTGGGCTTCGTTCCGCCCGTCTATGATGAAAAGACCTGCAATGTTAACGTTTCCTGGCCGGACAATATGCAGCAGGACCGCAGCATCATGGACAGGAGCTGGAGCGGCCTGCCGGCGATCGAGGTGGAAGACGTCGCCATGGCCGTGTCGCTGACCGAGCCGTGGGACCGCAGCACGGAAAATCTGGTCGCCGCCGACATAGCGGTGGTCACCCTGCGCCAGACGCTACTCGACGCACTCAAGCGTTTCGAGGCCGGTGAAAACCCGCCCGCGCTCCATGTCGAGGACATGTCCGCCGCGCAGTCCTATGATCAGGTCGTCCGGAACAGCGAGGACTGGAAGGCCGTCCCCGCCCGGCTGGCCGGCGCATTGCAATATGAAAAGGCGTAAGGAGACAAGGGCATGCGCATCCTACTGACCGTGACACGCCTCTTCCTGGGGGTGTTCCTGCTCTTCAACGGGATCAACATGTGGTTCCCGTTCCTGCCTGTGCAGATGCCCGACAGCCAGACCGCGCTCGACCTGATGCACGGACTGGTGGCATCGGGGCTGTTCAGTTGCGTCAAGGTCGTCGAGGTCGCGGCGGGGCTGATGCTGATCTTCAACCGCTTCGTACCGCTGGCGCTGGCGGCGATGCTGCCGCTGACGGTGGTGATCGCCTGGGTCGACTTCGTCCTGATCGTCAGCCCCAACAGCATCGTCTTCGGAGCGCTGCTGGTCGTGCCGCAGGCGCTGCTGATGCTCTTCTACCTGCGCTACTATCTGCCGATGTTCGTCATGCGGGCGGAACCGGCGGCGCCGACAGGCGAAGCGGTGGCGCAGGCCGTCGCCGCGACCCCCTGAACCCTGCCTGTCCCGGCCGCGCCGCCATCATGCGGCGCGACCGTTCTTTCTTTCTCCGGAGATCCCCATGACCGGCATCGATGAAGAGGGCGGCACCGGCACGGCCTTTCAGGGCGCGCTGCTCGCGATACTCTCCACCCTGGCCGTTGCCGCCGCGCTGCTGATCGCGCCGGTGCTGCCGCGCATGCTCGCCGCCTTCGCCGGCGATCCCGCGGCGGAGACGAAGGTCGTGCTGGCGCTGACGATCCCGGCGCTGGTGGTGACGATCACCGCCCCCTTCATCGGGCGCCTGATCGAACGCGTCGGCCGCAAGCCGGTGCTGCTGGCGGCACTCGCCATTTATTTCTTCTGCGGCATCGCCCCCTATTTCCTCGCCAGCCTCGATCACATCATCTTCTCGCGCATCGGCGTGGGGCTGGGAGAGGCGGGGGTGATGACGACCTCGACAACGCTCATCGGCGATTATTTCAAGGGCAGCCGCCGCGAATATTGGCTGGTCATCCAGACAGGCATTGCCAGCCTGGCCTCGGTCCTGTTCGGCTTTGCGAGCGGCCTGCTGGGCGAATGGGGCTGGCGCGCGCCCTTCCTTGTCTACGGCATGGCGCTGATCTACATCCCGCTGGTCCTGTTCCTGATCAGGGAACCCCGGCGCGCACGTGCGGCAACCACGATCCGGCCGGCGACGCAGCCCTTCCCCTGGGCGTCCGTCTGGCGCTTCTATGCCATCGGTTTCCCGGCCGCCCTCATCTTCTTCATCGTGCCCATCCAGACGCCGTTCCTGCTGACCGGGCGCGGCCTCGACTCCCCGACCCTCATCGGCCTCACGGCCGCAGTCAGCGGCACCGCGGTGACGGCGGGCGGCTTCCTGTTCAAGGCCATCAGCAAGGTCGCGCTGGAACATGTGCTGGCACTGGCCTTCTCGCTGGTGGCGATCGGCATGGGTCTGTTCATCGGCGACGGCAGCTATTTCATGACGCTCGGAGGCGTCATCGTCGCCAGCATCGGCTGCGGCATCACCCTGCCCGCCATATTGACCGCGTTGATGGCCAACCTCTCCTTCGAGGATCGCGGCCGCGGCACCGGCGGGTGGCAGACGGCATTTTTCCTCGGCAATTTCCTCAGCCCCCTCGCCATACTCGCATTGTCGGCAGGCCTTCGCGGGCTGGAGAACGCGCTGCTCGTCATCGCCGCGCTCGCCGCTTGCCTTTCGCTCCTCAACATCGCCATCGGCCGGAGGACAGGCGGGTTCACCCCCCGTTCGGCCACGCGGTGACGCGGAGCATGGCGGCGATGCGGGCATCGGCGCCGGCCGCTCCGGGCAGGTCGCTGCCGTTCATCGTGGCCAGCGTGATGATGCTGGTGACGCTGGCCATCGATGTCGTCCTGCCGGCCCTGCCCGACATTGGCGAGGCGCTGGCGGTCACGCGGGACAATGACCGCCAATATGTAATCAGTTCCTTCATGTTCGGTTTTGCGATCAGCCAGGCGGGGGTCGGCATAGTGTCCGACGCGCTGGGCCGACGCGGCCTGCTGCTTGGCGCCGTCGGCGGCTATGCGGCGTTCAGCCTGGCGGCGGCGGCGGCGCAGGATCTGACCGTCATGCTGATCGTGCGCTTTCTGCAGGGCGCGGCCGGCGGCATGACCCGCGTCCTCATCAACGCCGCCGTGCGCGACCTTTATAGCGGCGCGCAGATGGCGCGGGTGATGAGCATGGCGACCACGGCCTTCATCATCGCGCCTATATTGGGACCGGCGCTCGGCACGCTCATCCTGGCGGTCGCGTCCTGGCGGTGGATATTCATTGCCTTTGCCGGTTTTGGCATTCTCTCCTTCCTCATCATCTGTTTCCGCCTGCCCGAAACGCTCCCTCCCGCGATGCGGCGAAAATTGTCGGCAAAGTCGTTGGTGGAAGGCGTGAAGCATGTCTTGCAGGACCGGCAATCCACCTGGTTCACGACCGCCATGTCCTTCCGCTTTGCCGGTCAATTCGCCTTCTTCCTCTCGCTACAACAGATATTCGAGCAGGTGTGGAAGCGCGAGGACTTGCTGGCCCCGGTCTTCGGCTTCGTTGCCGCCGTCATCGCCATTGGATCGATGGTGAACGCGAGGCTGGTGACACGGGTCGGGCTGATGCGGATGAGCCGCATCACGACGCTGTTGCTGACCACCATCTGCGCGGCGCAGCTTGCATGGGTTGCGCTGGGATCCTTCGGACTCATCGGCTTCATCGCCTTCCAGGCGGCGATCAGCGCGCTCACCTCCATCTGCAACACCTGCTTCCAGGCGCTCGCCATGGAAAATATGGGCCGACAGGCGGCCACCGCCAGCTCGATCCAGGGCAGCGGTTCGATGCTGGCGGGAACCCTGCTCGCCAGTTGGGCGGGGCAGGCATTCGACGGCACTCTGTTGCCCTATGCCATTGCCATCACTCTCTTCGCGATCGGCGGATTATTCTGTACATTCATGGCGACGCAGCGCGAATCCGGTCGGGCATCGCGTTGACGGCAACAAGGCCCCCGCGCGTAGTGATCGCATATTTTGTCCAACATTCCATCCTGAGCAGATCGGATTCCCGTTTCGCCGGATATTGCGGACATTGACAATGGCTATTCCATCATAATTTCCAGATTCATTTACATTATTCCGGTTCTATCGACGTTCCAAAGAATTGCCAAAGAATTGGAAGCCGTTCAAAAATCCGGACCAAAAAAGCTGAAACATGCGCCAATCGCTGTTGACAGCAAAAAATTGTTGGACGATATCTTCGAGCAGGAGAGCGAACCGCCAGGGAAGCGAAAAATCGCTGCGGTGCGCCTCGAGGAGAGAGCATGCACGCACCAGACATCGTTCACGCCGATCATGCGGAAGGGCCGGTCCGGTTGGACGGATCGCAAATTCTGTTCCTGATCGTCATCGTCCTGCTGCTGACAGTGGACGGCGTCGACATGCAGATATTGAGCGTCACCGTTTCCGCCATATCGGAGCAATGGGGCCTGCCGCTATCGGCCTTCGGCATGGCGATGGCTGCCGGCCATCTGGGCGCTGCCATCGGCGCGACGGCAGGCGGCATGCTCGCAGACCGCATCGGCCGACGCACCACGATCCTGCTGGGCGTGCTGTGGTTCAGCCTTTTCACGCTGGCGACGCTGATGGCCAGGACGACCGGCGAGATCGCATTCGCGCGTCTTGTCGCGGGCCTCGGTCTTGGGGGATGCCTGCCGCCGGCGCTGGCGCTGGTGTCCGAAACGCTGCCCGCGCGTCTCCGAGCCGTCGGCGTGTCGCTCTGCATCCTCGCCAATCCGCTCGGCATCGCGGCGGCGGGCGGATGTGCCGCGCTCGCCATCCCGCGCTTCGGCTGGGAGAGCATGTATATCCTCTTCGGGCTCATTCCCCTCCTCATTGCCGTCATCGGCTATTTCGGCCTGCCCGAATCCCCGGCCTTCCTCGCGCGCGCCGCGGAACGGCAGGGAGGAGGCGGCGCCTCGGCTTCCTCTCAGCCTGCGAAGGCCACACCCCGCGCCCTGTTCAAAGGGGAACATCGTCGCCTCACCATCTCCATCTTCATTGCCTTCTTTTCAGCCTATCTCGCGCTGACACTGGTGCTGAACTGGATGCCCTCGCTGCTCAAGAGCGGCGGTTTCTCGGTCGAGATTGCGAGCAGCGCATTGTCGACATTCAGTCTTGCGGGCATCGCCGCCACGCTCCATGCCGGCCTGCTCATGTCGGCGCACGACACGCGCCGCGTCGCCATGGGCTTTACGGCGGGTGCGATCCTCATGGTCATGACGATCGTCGTCGCCCTGCCCACCTCGCCGGCCTCCGTCGAGGCCAGTGGCGGCTATATCTTCTTCTACGGCATCATCGCTGCCGCAGGTTTCATGTTCAACGGTGCGATGACCAGCCTTTATGCCCATGCCGCAGGCAGCTTCGATCCCGCCGTTCGCGCCACCGGCGTCGGTTTTTCGGCGACCTGCGGGCGGGTCGGTGCCATTGTCGGCGCCTTCATCGGAGCGCGGGTGTTCGAGATGTTCGGAACCTCCACCTTCTTCATGCTGATGATGGGGATGATCGCGCTGACCTTCATAGCGCTGTTCCTGTCGGGGGGCGCTGCGCTCGCCCGTACCCCCGCGTCGAAAGCGCGTCCCGAGCGCATGACCCCTTCAATCCAGGACCGCAGATGACATCGGAAAATGACCTGGCCGACGCGAAGAGCGAAGGCTTCCTGCAGGCGTCGACACTATGTATCCGCTGGTTGCTCGGCATCCAGTGCATGCTGCACGGCATCAACTGGTGGATCAAGATCCTGCCCTTCCCCAACATGTTCGACCCGCCCGGCCTGCCGGTAAAGGCGGAGATCGTCCGCGTCATGCTGGATTCCGGCTGGATGTTCGGCGCGGCGAAATGCATTGAACTGGCGCTCGGCCTTGCCCTCATCACCAACCGCTTCGTCGCGTTGATGCTCGTGGTGGCGGTGCCGGTGACATTCATGACCTTCATCACCGACGCGTTGATCTGGAAGGACATCGTGGCCTGGGCCACCGGCCACGCATCCAACGCCCATATTTTCGCCAAGTTGCTCGACGCCATCTATTTTGGCGGCGCGGTCCTGGTGATGCAGGCCTTTCTGATGTTCGCCTATTTCGACCAATACCGCCCCATGCTGGCATGGCGCGCCAACCCGAGGTTCGCCGCATGAGCGCCGGCACGCGATTCAAACGGCGCGCCATGGTCGCGCTGGCCGTGCTGTCCCTGTTCCTTGGCGTCACATCGACGGGATGGCTGCTGGCGGTGGTCGACCAGTGGTTGCTGCCGTGGAGCACGTTCAAGGTGTTCCTGCCGCAGGACCCCGAATATATGAAGATGCAGGAGGGCAAACCAGCCGCTCCGCACCCTGCGGGCGGAGCCGCGCTCCGGTCATGACGGCGCTTCCCACCCAGCGGATCCTGCTGCTCGCCAGTTTTGCGGCGCTCACACCAATGGCTGTCGACATGTATCTTCCGGCAATGCCGGGCCTCGCCGACGATCTGGGCGTTGGCATGAGCGCGGCAAGCTACTCCATTTCCGCCTTCTTCTTTGGCGTCGCCTTCGGCCAGCTCTTCGCCGGACCGCTATCCGACCGCCATGGGCGCAAGCCAGTGATCGCGGGCGGCCTCATCCTGTTCATCGCGGCATCCGTCGCCGCCGCGCTGTGCGACAGCTTCCTCCTGCTGATGCTCGCGCGCGTGACCCAGGCTTTCGGCGCCTGCGCCGCAACGGTTGCGGGCCGCGCCATCGTCCGCGACTGCCTCGACCTCAGGGAAGCGGCACGCACCTTCTCCCTGCTCGCGCTGGTGGGTAGCATTGCGCCCATATTGGCGCCGATGCTGGGAACCTTGGTCACGAAATTCGGCGACTGGCGCTCCATCTTCCAGGTGATGGGCGGATTTGCCCTTGTCGTTCTGGTGTGCCAGCTTGCCTTCCTGCCGGAAACCCGATCGGCGGCGGCCGAAAGCCAGTCCCGCAGCGAAAGCCCGCTACGATCCTATCTCACCCTGCTCGGCAACCGGCGAATCCTTGGCTATCTGCTCGCCGCGTCAGGTAACAGCGCCTGCCTGTTCACCTATATCGCCAATTCGGCGACGGTGTTGATGAAGGGCTATGGCCTGAACCCCTTTGCCTTCTCGCTGGCCTTTGGCGCCAATGCGGTCGGGCTGCTGATCGCCAACCAGTCCAACCGCCATATGCTGAAAAGTCGCGACGTGGAAACCGTCCTGCGCCGATCGGCAGTAAGCGCCGCGATCATGGGGCCGCTGTTCCTGCTGTTCGCGCTGACCCAGATCGGCGGCCTGCCTTTCCTCATGCTGCTGCTGTTCGCCGGCGTATCCAGCACCGCCATCGTCCAGGCCAATGTCATGGCGGGCGCCCTTTCGGTCGATCCGCTACGGGCCGGCTCGACCTCGGCGCTCTACGGCGCCACCACCTTCGCCTTCGGGACGCTGGCGGCCAGCCTTGCCGCCACGCTGGAATATGGCAGTGGCGGTGGCATGGCCTTCATCATCGCTTTGGGTTTCATGCTCTGCAGCGCCTCCATCCTGCTGCTCATCATCCAGCGGCCAAAATCGAAAATGACAGGAGAGACCGTATGACCGACCCCGCCGCCCCAATGAACAGACGTTCCGCCCTCCTCGCGACGGGCATGCTGGGGGCAGCCGCTGCCGTTCCTGGCCTGGCACAAGCCAAGGGGTCCGTCGCCCGCCCGCTGACGGTCGAGGATCGCATCGGGCTTCAGGATCTGCACACCGAATATGTCTGGGCCTATGACTGCAGCGACGAACAGGGTTTCATCGACCTCTTCGCCAAGGATGGCATGGTCATCGGCCATGGCACCTGGCACCGGGACGAGGCCGCCATGCGCAAATGGTTCCGCTATCTCCTCGACATACGCGACAAGGCCGACGATTACTGGCTTCACGAAGCCAGCCAGTTCCGTTTCGAGGGCGATGGCGGCAACTGTATCGTCTATTGCTACGCCACGCATTTCCGTGGCACGCCTGCGTCCAAGCCCTACCCCGCGGAAGTCACGATGGGCGTGCGCAGCCTCGGCTATTTCGTCAATGACTGCGTGAAGGAAGACGGCCGGTGGAAGTTCCGCCGCTTCACCATCAACCGCTGGGACAATCATGCGCAGCCCTGGAAGAAGCCCAGGCCCTGGGACCTTCCGCCCCGTGCGTGATCGCCCACCCTCGATTGCGGGCGCCGGCACCGGCGCCTCCACCATCACCACAAAATATATTGGGGAGAGATTGTGACAGCCATTCAGAAACTGCTCGCCGCCGTGGCGGCAGGCGCACTGGTCTTTGCCATCACCTTGACCAAGGAGCGCAATGCGCAGGCCAACTACGCCGTCGTCCGCGCCCAGCAGGCCGCCCAGGCAAAGCCCAGGGACATCGTCCGCGGCTTCCGCGACCTGGCCGGGCAACAAGGGCGGCCGGATGAGGCCGTCGCCGAATATGTCGCGCCCGATGTCGCGACACAACTGCCCAGCGGCACCGGGCGGGACGCCGTGCGCGCCTGGCTCAGGCAGAATGGAGACCAGAAAGTCACGAAAGAAATTGCCGACAAGAATATGATCGTCGAATTCTACGATGACGGCGTCAACGGCAATATATCCGTCGCCTATCGCGTCGAAGGCGGCAAGATCGCCGAGATTTCCGAATTCCGCAGCAAGAAGTCCTGACCCGCGCAGCGGCGCTTTCCAGAGGAAGATACAGGCCATGAGTTCCCAACCGATAATGCAAGCAGGCAGCGCAGCGCCCCACGCTGCGGCGAAGACGGACTGGTTCCGGGTCGCGGTGCTGTCAGGACAGACCTTTTTCGGCGCGTGGTTCCTGATCCACGGGCTGAACCACTGGGTTCATTTCTTTCCGCAACCGCCAGGATCCGACAGCCTGACCTCGCAACTCATCCGCGTCATGATCGACACCGGACTGTTCGATCTCATCAAGGGAGGAGAGATCGTCAGCGGCATCCTGCTTCTCACCCACCGCTTCGTGCCGCTCGGCATCGTACTGGCAGTGCCCCCCGCAGTCGTCATCGCCTATATAAACTATTTCCTGAACAAAGGGGCGGAAAGCTTTGCGACGGCAACAGTGATCCTCGTCATTCTTGCCCTTATGGGTGTCGGCTATATCAAGTCCTTCAAGCCACTTTTCCGACCCACGACCGATGAACCGACGGCCGATTGCCTCAACGAGTTGAAGACGCTGTTTCGCTGAATGCCATAAACGCCTTCCATCATGGATAATAATTGAAGCGCGACCTCATCCGAGGTCGCGTTTTTTTTCATTCCGGGATACCGAATATTGCTCCGGAACAGGTGAATTTCATCACGGCAGCAGGATTCCGCAAAAGAGCAGTTGACGAAAATGGATTGTAGGACAATAAATCAGGCATGACTCAGAAACAGCCTATATTCGACACCCACGCCCATCTCGTCACGCCGGATCAGGACGCATATCCGCCACGTCCGCTCAGGGGCGTGCTTGCTCCCGGAGAGTTCGACAATCCGAACAGCAAGGAGGTTTTTCTGGCACTTGCGGCGCAAGCCGGCGTGGTCTCCACCTGCGCCGTGCAGCGCGCGCATGTCTATGGCTATGACAATAGCTATATTCTCGACTGTTCGAAGGAGCACCCGCGGGATCTGCGCGCCGTCGTCGTCCTCAACTCCGCCGATCCCGCGACGCCCGACACGCTGCGCGGCCTTGTGCGCGACCGCGGCGCGGCGGGTGTCCGTTACGTCTCGCCGGGTTTCCCCAGCGCCGCGCTCGACTGGCTGGTATCGGATGAAGCGCAGGCCTCCTTTCGCGCGGCGGCCGATCTCGACATCCCGATCTGCGTCCATGTCCTGCATGTGCAGCGCGATGCCGTGCTGCCCGAAGTCGTGCGCCTGACCCGTGAATTTCGCGACGCGACCTTCGTGATCGACCATGTCGGCGGCGCTCATCCGGCGCATATCGAACAGCTGTGGTTAAAGGAACAGGGACTCTCCATCGGTGAACCCTTTGTCGAACAAAGCGGCGCGCTGGCCGACTGCCCCAATGCCGTCATGAAGATGTCGACGATCAATTTCGATTGCGCGCCCGACCCGGCCGCCTTTGTCGACGAGGCCGTTTCCCGCTTCGGCCATGACCGGCTGATATGGGGATCGGACATTGGTCAGACGCGTGGCGATTATCTGAAGATGGTGGAGAAGGCCTGCGCCGCCCTCTCGGGTCTCAGTCAGGAGATGCAGGCGGCGATCCTGTTCGACAACGCCAGCAAGCTTTATGGGTACAAGGGGTAGGCCTTTCATCGACCATCCCTCAATCCATCGAAAACATGTTCATAATAGCGGGAGGATTATCATGAGGATTTGCCGTTTCGAGCATCAGGGGGCTGAACGCAGCGGCATCGTCCTGAACGAGACCGTCGTCGATCTGCACTGGGCCGCGCCCGAGCTGGCGGAGCGCTTCGCTCCGGGCGACACGCGGACGCTGCTGACGCTGGGCGGTGAGGCCTTGGCCGAACTGGAAGCCATTGCGCGGGCGGCGCCAGCTGAGGCGCGGCAGCCTCTGGGCGATGTGAGCCTGCTTGCACCCATTGCCGATCCCTCGAAAATCCTGTGCAGTTGGGTTAATTATCTGAATCCCGCGATGGCGAAGCTGCCGGACCAGCCCGTATTCTTCTCCAAGTTCGACAGCGCCATAACAGGCCCCACGTCCGACATCATCCTGCCGCGCATAGCGGGCGATATCGTGGTCGAACCGGAAATGACCGCCATCATCGGCAAGCGCGGCCGCCACATCGCGGAGCAAGACGCGCTGTCCCATGTCGCAGGCTATACCATCGTGAACGACGTCACCGCCTTCAGCCATCGGTTGCAGGTGATCGTCGGATCGCCCGGTCCCTACGCCATGGCCAAGACCTTCGACAGCTTCGCGCCTTCAGGCCCGTGGATCACCACGCGCGACGAGATCGCCGATCCGCACGATCTGGAAGTGCGCCAGTATTTGAACGGCGACCTCCGCACCTCGGCCAATACGTCGGAGGCCGTGTTCAAGCTGCCCAAGCTGATCAGCTATCTCTCCGGCTTCTTCGAACTGCGGCCCGGCGACATGATCCTGACCGGATCGCCGCCGCCCAATGCGGGCAAGCCCGAATTCCTGAAAGCCGGCGACCGCGTCCGCATCGAAATCGAGGGTCTGGGACATATCGAAAGCGGCGTCGTCGAAGAGACGGCCTGATACCGCCCCGCCTCCCCACGCATATCATATAGCAGGATCGAACATGCAGTTTCACCTAAACGGCTTCCGACCGGGCGACCCCTCCTATACCGAGGCTGCCGCCACCATCCTTGACCCGAAAACCGTTCCAGACGCAGTCGATGTGCTGATCGTCGGCTGCGGCCCGGCCGGGCTGACGCTGGCGGCCCAGCTTTCCGCCTTCCCCGATATCCGCACGATGATCATCGAGCGCAAGGGCGGCCCGCTGACCCATGGTCAGGCGGACGGCATTGCCTGCCGCACCATGGAAATGTTCGAGGCCTTCGGTTTCGCCGACGAGATCGAGAATGAAGGCTATTGGGTCAACGAAGTCACCTTCTGGAAGCCGGACGCCAGGGGCGGCATCGTCCGGAGCGGACGCGTGCGCGACGTGGAGGAAGGGCTTTCGGAAAAGCCCCACATCATCTTGAACCAGGCGCGCGTCCATGACCGCTATCTGCGCATCATGGCCAATTCGCCGCGCCGCCTGGTGCCCTATTACAGCCGTCAGCTCGTCAATCTGGTACGCGACGATGCCGCCGATCCGGATTATCCGGTGACGGCGACGATCGAACGGATCGATGATGATGGCACGGTCCTGGGCACCGAAACCGTCCGCGCCCGCTATGTCGTCGGATGCGACGGCGCGCGCAGCGCCGTGCGGCAGTTGATCGGCCGCACGCTCGACGGCGATTCCGCCAACCATGCCTGGGGCGTGATGGATGTGCTTGCCGTCACCGACTTTCCCGATGTCCGGCACAAAGCGGCGATCCAGTCGGCCGAGGAAGGCAGCATCCTCATCATCCCGCGCGAAGGCGGCTATCTGACGCGCTTCTATGTCGAGCTGGACGCGCTCAACGAGAACCAGCGCATCACCGAAAAGACCATCACCATCGAGCAGTTGGTCGCGGCAGCGCAGCGCATCATCAAACCATTCAGCCTGGAGGTGAAGGAAGTTGCCTGGTGGTCCTGCTATCAGATCGGTCAGCGACTGACCGACAAGTTCGACGACGTGCGCGACGATGATCCTGCCGGTACTACCCCGCGCATCTTCATTGCAGGCGACGCCTGCCATACGCATAGTCCGAAGGCGGGTCAGGGCATGAACGTGTCCATGCAGGACGCATTCAACCTTGGCTGGAAACTCGCCGCCGTGCTCTCCGGCAAGGCCAGGCCCGAGCTTCTTCACAGCTATTCGGCCGAACGGCAGACGATCGCCCGGGAATTGATCGACTTCGACCGTGAATGGGCGGCGATGTTCAGCGAAAAGCCCAAAACCTCGGAAAATGACGAGGGCGGGATCGATCCGGAGGAGTTCAGGCGATATTTCATCCGGCAGGGCCGGTTCACCGCTGGTACGGCGACGCGCTATTCACCCTCGCAGCTCACCGGCACGGCCGATGACCAGCCGCTCGCCACGGGCTTCGAGATCGGCACCCGTTTCCACTCCGCGCCGGTCGAACGGCTGGCGGACGGCAAGCCGCTGCACCTTGGACATGAAATCAAGGCGGACGGCCGGTGGCGCTTGTTCCTCTTCGCAGGCAAGGAGGATGAGGGTGTCGCGGATTCGCCCGTGGCCCGTCTTTGCGCCCGGCTGGCGCGGGACGCAAACTCGCCGCTGCGGCTCTATACGCGGGAAGGCGAGGACCCGGACGCCTTCCTCGACATACGCGCTGTGTTCCAACAGCCGCGCGACGCGCTGCGCATCGATCGCATGCCCGCGATCCTCCGGCCGAAAAAGGGTCGATACGGCCTGCATGACTATGAAAAGATCTTCTGCGCGGCAGCAGGGCCGGAAGGGGACATTTACGACCGACGCGGCATCGACCGTGCGCGGGGCGCGATGGTGGTTGTGCGACCGGACCAATATGTCGCGCATGTCCTGCCGCTGGACGGGATCGACCGACTCTATGCCTTTTTCGCGGCGTTCATGCGCAATGGCTGATTGGCAAAGTCTGCGCGGCGCTTGAGCATTTCCAAGTCGTGATGCGTCAGCATCTCAGCGACTTGGTATGAAGCGCTGGGGAAATATCGCGACATCGCTGATCCGGTGTCGTGACAAGGGAAAAGCGCGCCGGACCGGCCGAGCCCCTTCGTCAAGCCGCCAGCCTTGGGCATAGATACAGGAAGGGGGTGCATTTCGTCTGGAATGCACCCCCTTCTATGTTACTCAGGCTTCGTGAACGGCCTTGGTCACGAGGCACGCCTCGATCCCTTCGGGCCCGTCCTCGGAGCCATGGCCGGACCATTTGACCCCGCCGAAGGGCGAGTCGGGCGCGCCGACCGAGATGTTGTTGATCGTGATCATGCCCGCCTCCAGTTCGCGGGCCAGACGGCGCTGGCGGGCGGCATTGTCGGTCCAGTTATAGGCGGCAAGACCATAGGGCAGGCGATTGGCCTCTGCGATCATCTCTTCCTCACCCACATAGGGGTTGAGGATGGCGACCGGCCCGAAGGGTTCCTCGTTCATGATCTCCGCATCGAGCGGAACATTGGACAGGACCGTGGGCGCGTAGAAAAAGCCCTGATTGCCCAGCCGTTCGCCGCCAGTGTGGAGCTTCGCGCCGCGGGCCACCGCGTCGGCGACCATCTTTTCCATGGCGTCGGGACGGCGCGGATTGGCGAGCGGTCCCATGCGGACGTCCGGGTCCAGGCCGTTGCCGACCTTCAGCGCTGCGGCGCGCTCGGCAAAGCCCTGGACGAAGTCGTCGAATATGTCCTGCTGAACGATGAAGCGGGTGGGCGCGACGCAGACCTGACCGGCATTGCGGAACTTGTGCGGCACCATCGCGTCAAGCACCCGGCCGGTGTCGACATCGTCGAACACCAGCACCGGGCCGTGGCCGCCCAGTTCCATCGTCGTGCGCTTGAGGTCGTCGGCCGCCAGTTTCAGCAGATGACGGCCGATGACGGTCGATCCGGTGAAGCTCAGCTTGCGGATGATCGGGCTGGCGAGCAGGTGACGGGACACCTCATCTGGAACGCCGAACACCGCCTGTGCCACATCGCCGGGCAGGCCCGCGTCCAGCAGGCACTGGAGCACGCCCAGCGCGGAGGCCGGGGTTTCCTCCGCCGATTTGAGGATGACCGAACAACCCGCGGCAATCGGCGCGCCCAACTTGCGGCCGGGATTGGACAACGGAAAATTCCACGGCGCGAAGGCGGCGACCGGGCCGACCGGCTCCTTCGTCACGATGGAGCGTAGGCCCGCCGGGCGGACCAGGGTGCGGCCGTAGATGCGCTGGCATTCGCCGGCATAGAAGTTGAAAAGACCGGCGACCATGCCGACCTCCGCCTTTGCCTCCGCGACGGTCTTGCCTTCCTCCATCGTGGCGATGCGGGCTATCGTATCGGCCCGTTCCATCAGCAGGCGCGCGGCCCCTTGCAGCACGGCGGCGCGTTCCTGCGCGGAGGAATTGCGCCAGCGGCGGAAGCCGTGCTGCGCGGCTTCCAGCGCCCGGTCGAGATCCGCGGCGGTCGCCAGCGGCAGTTCGCCCAGGGTCTCGCCCGTCGCGGGATTGATCACCCGGTGCGTGGCGCGGTCCCCGGCTGCGACGCGTTCTCCGTCGATCATCATGTGGAGTTGCGGATAGGCTGTCATTATATCCTCTTCTTGTCGCAGATAGGGAGGGGACGATCAGGCGTCACCCGATAGGGTCCGTTCCCCCACGATTTCCAGGCCGAACCCTTCCAGCCCGACGATATGGCGACGCAGCGTCGTCAGCAGCACCATCTTCTGCACGCCAAGGTCGGCCAATATCTGCGCGCCGGTGCCATAATGGCGCAGCTCCATTTCCGACACATGATCGCCCGTTTCGACCGCGCGGGAAATATGATCCGATGTCGATGTGCGCACCAGCACGATGACGCCCCTGCCCTCGCACCCGATTTCCTCCATGCAACGCTGCAACAGGCGGCTGCGCGGGCCGCTCATGCCGAACAGGTCGTAGAGCGGCAGGCTGCCATGGACGCGGACCAGCACGGGTTCGCCATCGTCGATCTCGCCCTTTTGCAGCACCACGCTTTCCACGCCGTCGACCGTGCTGCGATAGACCTTGATCGTGAATTCGCCGCCAAAATCGGAATGCAGGGTGGACTGCGCGACCTGCTCGACGACCTTGTCGAAGCGGCGGCGATAATGGATGAGGTCGCGGATCGTGCCGATCTTCAGCCCGTGACGTTCGGCAAAGCCGATGAGGTCGTCCAGCCGCGCCATGCTGCCGTCATCGTTCATGATCTCGCAGATCACACCGGACGGATTCAGCCCTGCCATCCGGGCGATATCGACCGATGCCTCGGTATGGCCGGCGCGCACCATCACGCCGCCGTCGCGGGCGATCAATGGGAAGACATGGCCAGGCGTCACGATGTCCGCCGCACCCTTGGTCCCGTCGATCGCCGTGGCGATGGTACGGGCGCGGTCGGCAGCGGAAATGCCGGTCGTCACCCCTTCCTTCGCCTCGATGGAGACGGTGAAGGCGGTTTCATATTGCGTGCCGTTGGTGCGGCTCATGGGCGTGAGGCCCAGCGCCTCCACCCGCTCCCGGCTCAGCGCGAGACAGATCAACCCGCGCCCATGGGTCGCCATGAAGCTGATCTTTTCGGGCGTCACCATCTGCGCCGGGATGACCAGATCGCCCTCATTTTCGCGATCCTCGTCATCGACCAGGATGAACATCCGGCCCTGCCGCGCCTCCTCGACGATCTCTTCGGTGGTGGCGATGGTGTATGTCACATCTGCCTCTCAAGAGGTGTCCGGGTGGCGCTGTCCGCGCGCAGGCCGGCCTCCAGAAAAT
This sequence comes from Sphingobium sp. LB126, assembly GCF_002795205.1. NCBI lineage: Bacteria > Pseudomonadati > Pseudomonadota > Alphaproteobacteria > Sphingomonadales > Sphingobiaceae > Sphingobium > Sphingobium sp. LB126. Next base: position 540,954 of record NZ_NETV01000002.1, on the reverse strand, counting down.
GGGGGATGATGAGCGCGGCGCTGGCCCAGTCGATCTTGCCGAATTCGACATCCATGATTTCTGCCAGCCGTGGCCCGTTGACCTGCGGATAGATATAGGCGCCGAGCACGGTGGACATGGCGAGGAAGAAACGGGTCTCGTCAAGATGGGGCAGAGCCGTGCGCAGCAGCCGGATCAGCCGCGAACGCGTCGCCCGCACCAGCGGCCGGGCGATCGCCCGCGCCTCCGGCGAAGGGTCCATCAAGGCGCGGCAATAGACGAGATGGCTGGTGCGCTGTTCCAGCGGACCGATATTGCCCGCCAGCGCCGGGCTGAAAAAAGCCTCCAATATGGCGCGCAGGGCCGGTTCGCCCTTTGCCTCAAGCGCATCGAAACGGGCGTTCTGCGCCGAATGGATCGGGTCGAAATGGCGCTTGAACACCTCCTCGAACAATTGCTGCTTGTTGTCCCAATGGCGGCTGAGCACCGCAAGGCTTGTGCCCGCCGCGGCGCTGATCGCGCGGATGGTGCAGCGGTCATAGCCTTCGCGGATGAACAGTTGATCGGCGGCGTCCAGGAAACGCTCGCGGCTGCTTTCCCCGCCGCGCTCCGACGCGCCTCGTCCCCTGCTTCCATTGGCGGCTGCCGCCGCGCTGCTGTCTGACTTGTTCATGACCCGGCCATAGCGCCATATCGGCCATCGACGAAGAGCAGCGGCGATATTTCATCACGATTGGCCACCCTGCTCGCCAGGCCGACGATCACATCGTGCGATCCGGACGACTGGCGGGAACCGACGGCGCAGAAAATATTGGAAAGCGCGCCGGGAAGATAGGGAATCCCCCGTTCGTCCGCCAGCCATTCGCCCGCACCGAAGCGGTCGTGCGAAGCGCGGGACACGAAGTCCTGGCACAGCGCCTCCTGACTGTCGGACAGCACATTGACGCAGAACGCGCCGTTGGCAAGCAACGGCTTGTGAATCAAGGCCGTGCGATTGACCGCGATGACCAGCGAGGGAGGATCGAAGCTCAATGACATGAACGCCGTCATCGCAATGCCGAAGCGGTTGCCCTCAACGTCGCCGGTGGTGACGAGCGCGACCCCGCTCGCCACCCGGCGCATGGCCTGGCGGAAATCGTCCAATATCGGATGATCCTGCGTGAGCGCGGGGTGGCTCATCCCTCGATACTCCTCTCGCGCGTCTTTATCGTTCAGATCGGGAAATGGCCCGACTGGGTCTCCACCGTGATCCAGCGCAGTTCGGTGAAGCTGTCGATCCCCGCCTTGCCCCCGAAACGGCCATAGCCCGACGCGCCGACGCCGCCGAAGGGCATTTGCGCCTCGTCATGCACGGTCGGGCCGTTGACATGGCAGATGCCCGACCGGATCTGGCGCGCAACGCGCAGGCCGCGCGCGGCGTCGCCGGTGAAGACGGCGGCGGACAGGCCATATTCGCTGTCATTGGCGATGCGGATCGCGTCCGCCTCGTCCTTTGCGCGAATGATGGCGACGACCGGGCCGAAGCTCTCGTCGCGATAGAGGTTCATTTCCGGCGTCACGCCGTCGATGACGGTGGCGGACATCAGCACGCCCGTTCCCTTGGCCCCCGACAGTAAGCGCGCACCCTTGGCGAGCGCATCGTCGATCAGCGCGTTGACATGGTTCACCGTCTTGATGTCGACCACCGAGCCGAGCGGCGTCTTGCCCTCACGCGGGTCGCCCGCGACGAGCGTTGCCGCCTTGGCCGCGAATTTCTCGGCAAAGGCGTCGGCGATGGCGTCGACCAGGATGATCCTTTCGGTCGACATGCAGATCTGGCCCTGATTCATGAAGGCGCCGAAGGCGGCGGCCTTCACCGCTTCGTCCAGATCGGCATCGTCCAGCACGACGAAGGGCGCCTTGCCCCCCAGTTCGAGCAGAACGGGCTTCAGATGTTCGGCGGCCCGCTTGGCGATGATCCGGCCGACATGGGTGGAACCGGTGAAGTTGATCCGGCGGACGGCCGGATGGTCGATGAGGGCGCCGACGATGTCACCCGCATCCTCCGGCGCGTTGGTGACGCTGTTGACCGCGCCTTCGGGGAAGCCCGCCTCGGCAAAGGCCTCGATGATCAGGCTGTGCGTGCGCGGGCAGGTTTCCGATGCCTTCAATATCACCGTGTTGCCGCAGGCGAGCGGCACGGCGATGGCGCGGACGCCCAGGATGATCGGCGCGTTCCACGGCGCGATGCCCAGCACCACACCCGCCCGTTCGCGAACCGCCATGGCGAGGCAACCGGGCTTGTCGGAGGGGATCACCTCTCCGCCGATCTGGGTGGTCAGCGCGGCGGCCTCACGGACCATGCCGACGGCCAGCGTCGCGTTGAAGCGCGCCCAGCCCTCGGTCGCGCCGATTTCGGTCTTCATCGCATCGACCAGCGCGTCGGCGCGGGCGTCGAGCGCATCGGCCGCCCGGTTCAGTACGGCGCGGCGGGCATTGGGGCCAAGCGCCGACCATTGGGAAAGCGCGGCGGCAGCGCGGTCGGCCGCGGCGATGGCGTCGGCCACGGTCGCGCGCGGCGAACGGCTGGCGACCGTCCCGTCAAGCGGGTTCAGACGCTCGAAATATGCAGTTGATGCCATGGGTCACTCCACTCCTCATGCAGCCGGGCGGCGTGAAGGCCGCCCGGCTGCACCTGTTCTTCTTACTTGCGGCCGACGCCCGACTTGGCCAGGAATTCCTTGACCTGACCGCCGAAGCCGTTGCGCTGGGCCACCATATGGTCGCCTGCGCGGGCGCGGTTGAGGCTGCCCAGATAGAACATTTCATAGAGCTCGACGCGCCCGCCCAGCGAGGAGATGGCGAAATCGCGCGCGGTGCGCATGATCTGGGCGCGTTCCTCCGCCGGGATGTCGTTCGCGCCCGGCAGGTAGCGGCGCAGCATGTCGCCCACTTCGGGATTTTCGAACAGGTCCATCGACGGCGTCGCCAGCATGTTGTGCGACCCCAACGCGCAGATGATCTGGTTCACCCGGACCATCCATTCCGGCATGATCGAGCGCAAGACCGCCAGATCGCCATGGGGGAAGAAGGCCCCCGAGGTGCCCCATTCATGGGCATTGGCTTCAGCGGCGGTGATCGCCGACTTGGTGAGCTTCATATAGGTGTGGATTTCGCCCAGCATGGCGGCCACGTCGGAACGGCCCTCGCTGTTGGTGATGCGCGCCATCAGCGTGCACAGATCGTAAGCGAATTCCAGCTTCACCATTGCGCGGATCGCGGTCTGTTGCAGCGTGTTGCCCGGCGAGACGCCGCGCGTCACATTGTTGTAGACGTCCAGATTGCCGTCGATGAACAGCCGCTCATAGGGCACCTCGACATCGTCGAAGACCACGAACACGTCCTGCTCGTCGAAGCGCGAGGAGAAGGGCGCGTCGGCCACGCTCGCCTGCACGCCATAATGGTCGCGGCAGAACATGGTAAGACCCTTGGTGTTCGACGGCACAGAGAAGCAGAGTGCATAGTCTTCAGCACCACTCGGAATCGGTGATGAAGGATAGACATAGAATTCGTCGGAGAACGGCCCGAGCGTTGCGAGCATCTTGCCGCCGCGTACCACGACGCCGCTTTCGGTGCGCTTGACGACATGCAGGGTAAGGTCTGCATTCATGCCAGCCAGATCGCCCGTGCCCTTGTCGATGTTGGCATGAGCGATGGCGTGCGTCAGCGAAAGGTCACCCTCGATGACTTCGCGGTGGAATTTCGTCAGGCGGTCATGATAGACCAGATCGCCCTTTTCCCAGATGTCGCGGCGGGCGACATGGCCCGACAGAACCACGTTCACATAGTCAGGCGTGCGACCCAACATGCCGTAGCTATAGCGCGCGAAACGGTCGAGCGCACGGTGACGGATTTGAAGGTCTTCCTTCGAGCGCGGTACGATCAGGCTGGCGCTCATCTTTTCGTCGCGCCTTTCGGGATCGTCGACGATGCAGTCGTCGGCATGTTCGATCTGATAGTCGAAATAGCGGGCCATGCCGTTCAGCGAACCCTGGAATTTGGGCTCGTTCAGCACATCGACCTTTTTGTCTCCCAGCCAGACGACGCGGTCGTCATTCAGACCCGCAAGATATTGCTGCCCGTTGCGAACTGCCATTCACCCTACTCCTGAAGCGAAAATCGTTTGATGAATACATATGTATTCGTTAAGGAGCAGGGGCGCAAGATGGAAAATGAGACCTTGAAAAACGGCGGATTTCCTGGGCATTCATGCCCGTCGAGGGCAAAATCATTTGACAGTGCGCAAACGAATCGCGCATAAAAGGGAACGAAGTTCTGACAGACGGAACCGTTAGGATAAGGATGTCTCAAAGGGTCGCGCAGCAAGACGACTCGGATGGCGCCTGCATTCCGCGCGGTATGGCCCGTCGGAGCGAATATCCGGCTTCGGATATTCCTTCAATCCACCGAAGGCGAGACGCCCGAGATCGAAAGGGTCACTGACGTGTCCACAACTGCCAGGCTGCCCATCGCCACCGTGCGGCGATATGCCTATCTGAATGTCGTCGCCAGCTTCCTGGTATGGGGTTTCGCTTTGGCGGGCATCTCCATGATGATGCCGGTCATGTATGACAGCATCGCCAAGGATACCGGCTGGACCTTGGGCCAGACCACCAACTTCATGGTGATCAAGTCGCTGGTGTCCGCGCTGACCGGCCTGCTGGTCGGGCCGATGTTCATCAAATTCGGGCTGAAGCGGGTCTATATCGTGTCGCTGGCCGCCATCGGCCTTTCGACCTGCCTGCTCTATTTCGCCAAGACCCTGCCCATTTATTATGGCGCGGCGGCGCTGTCGGGCTTTTTCAGCATCAACTGCAACATCGCCTTCCAGGTGACGCTGGCCCGCTGGTTTTCGGCGCGGCTGGGTTCGATCACCGGCACGGCGCTGCTGGGCGGTGCCGTCGCGGGTGCGATCATTCCGCTGACGACCACCTATCTGGTCCAGCAATATGGCTGGCATGTCACTTCGGGTCTTGCCGGTCTGGTCGTGCTGGTGGTGCTGACCACGCTGGTGGCGCTGCTCGCCCATGAATCGCCGGAAGTCTATGGCTACACGTCCGACGAGATCGACCCGCCAAAGGGCAGCACGCAGCACGCCGCGCCTGCTGTCGCGGGACCGCCTCCGGGCGAGGATTTCAACCTTATGCTGCGTTCGCCGCGCTTCTATGTGCTGCTGGCCGCGGTGTTCGCATCGGGCGCCTTCAGTAACGGCATCAACGAACATACCGCGCTGTTCCTGTCGCACCATGCGGACCTCAGCAAATATATGGCGGCGCTCGGCTTCACGATGGTCATGGTGATCTCCGCGCTCGGCAAGATCGCCTTCGGTTGGGTGTTCGACCGCATTTCCACGCGCGGCGTGGCGCTGTGCTGGCTGTTGTGCGCCGTCGCCGTCGCACTGGCCTTCCCGGTCGCTGGCCCTGTGACATTCATCACCTTCACCCTGTTCCGTGGCCTTGCCCAGGGCGGCGTCGTGGTGCAGCAACCCATCCTGGCGAAGCATATGTTCGGCCTGCGCCCGGTGGCGCAGACCATCGCCTTCCTGATGGCCGCTTTCCACCTGGGCGCGGCGACGGGCATCGGCCTGATTGGCCTCGGCTATGACATGACCGGCGGCTATACCGTGCCGTTCATCGGCGTGATCGTCACCGCTCTTGTCGCCAGCGCCCTCGCGCTGACGTTCAAGCCCAAATATTGGGTGGGGTACAAGGGCGCCTGATCGCCCCTTCATCCCCTGCGATACAGGAAAGGCCGCTCTTAGGAGCGGCCTTTTTTTGTGCTGATGTGACTCGGCGGATCGGTTTGCCCTTCAAGCAGCAGCCATGAAAAAGCGGCCGATCTGACTGGATCAGATCGGCCGCATCACATCCCGCGACTATAAGCTCCTGGGATCAGCTCTCGACGATCCAGGCGATCCCGCCCTGCGTGCAACCGGCACAGCTCTGGTCGAGCAGACCGCGCATCCGCAGCGTCATCCTGTTGTCCCGGCCCAGCACAAGTTCGCGGCTGTCGCGGTCACGGCCTATCATGGCGCCCTGTGTCATCCGGCGACCAGCCGAACGCGCCAGTTCACCCATCATGTGATAGTCCGACCAGCTCGTATAGCCGACCACCGGCACGTCCGAGGCCAGCCATGCAGCGCAATCGCCGTGGAACAGGCGGACCATTTCCCCCTGCGGATCGGCCACGTCGCAACCGGCCGCGCGGGCGGCGTCATGCAGCGACCGTCCGCCTTCCAGCCGCCTGTCGCAGACGGCGCGAAAGGGCGGGCGCACCGCCGCGAACAGCCCCTCGGGCAGGGTCACGGCGGACAGGACCGCCCCGCCCCCCATCGTCCCGATCAGGCGCCGCCGCGTGATCACTTGGCGGCCTCCCCGGCCTTGTTGTTGCGGGCCAGATAGCCGGCGATCAGCTTCAGTTCCTCGTCCGTCACCTCCACACGGGAAATGGGCGGCATGCTCATCAGACCGTTGCGCGCCACGCTGACGACGAAATCGGCGTCGAGGTCGGTGCGCTTGGCGAGTTCGCCCTGCCCTTCGCCCAGCCGCCGCTCCAGCATGATGGTGCCGGTATTATGGCCGATATGGCAGAAGCCGCATTCCTGGCGATAAAGCTTTTCGCCGGGCGACATGGCGCTGGCCGAAGGCTCCACTGTGGCCGCATCGGCCTTTTCCCCGCCATCCGGCCGCGCGCAGGCGACCAGTGCCGTCAGGGCGAGCGCCATGGTGCCCGTCGTCGCCCAGAAGGACCCGTTACGCCGCATCATGCCTTCGCCCCTTCCCGGCCGATGCCGTTGCGGCCCGGCGCGATGATGTTGTTGGGATCGAGCGCCTTCTTCACCCGGTCGTTGAGCCGGGTAATGGCGCCGTTGTTGAAGTCGAACGTGTCGGCGACGATGTCCATATAACTGATATGTCCGCGATATTCGGCGTAACCGTCCGCCGCCGCGCGCGCGACGAGGGTACGGTACAGCTTGTCCACGCGCGCCGTCATGTCGGCATCGTCGCGGTCGTAGAGGATCAGGCTGACATTGTTGATATGCCGCTTGCCGATGGTGAAGCTGGCATAATAATCATGGCCGACCTCGTCATAGAGACGCTTGGTGCGCTTGGCATAGTCGAGGATCAGCTTGCCGTCCGGCGGCATGACCGGCGCGAAACTCAAATGCCCGCCGCGGCCGCCATACCAGTTCACCGATTGCAGCGCGAGCGTCGAGGGAATGCCGCGCGCGGACTTTTCCACCGGATCACCCTTCTGCCAGATTTCGAAGTCGATCTTCTTGCCGAGTTTCGGTTCGAACAGGTCGCGGATCAGCTTCACATGCGCCTGCACCGCGCCCGCATAGCCGAACAGGAACAGTTTCGTGTTCCACCAGCCAAGGTTCAGCTTCTTCATCATTTCTTCGCTGGCCGAATCCGGCAGCGCGCCGGGGCCGTCATACCAGTCCTTGCGCTGCGACTGGACGGATGCGGCGCGCACCGGGCTGCCGAAGACGATATTATGCTGGATGACGTCGCGGCGGCGCAGTTCGGTCAATATGTCGAGCGCCCAGCTCGCATCCTCGAAATTGGGGAGGGCGAGCGTGATCTTCGCCGTCATTTCCGGTTCGGGCTGGAGCCACAGGCCCGCCTTGGTCACGACGCCCAGATTGGACTGGACGAACATCTGGTCCCAGCCGGGGCCATAGCCGTAATGATAGGCCTGCCACACCTTGCTGTTCGCCTGTGCGCCCATTCCGGTGCGGACCATGTCGCCGTCCGGCAGAACGACCTCCAGCCCGCAGAGGGTTTCGGTATGGTCGCCATAGGGCGTGTAGCCGATGCCGCGATCCAGCGCATTGCCGACGACGCTGCCCCAGCTATTGCCCGGCACCGACATCCACAGCGGGATATTATTGTCCTTGAGGTGATTATAGAGGTCGAAATAGCTGACCCCCGGCTCCAGCAGGCAATGGGCGAATTTTTCGTCGACATCGAGGATGCGGTTCATCCGGCTCAAATCCAGGATGACATTGCCCCGCATCGCCGGAGCAGCAGCGCCATAGCCGAAATTCTTGCCCCGGCCGACCGGCCACAGCGGCACCTTATGCTCATTGGCGATGCGCACCAGCGCCTGCACTTCTTCCGCTGACGCAGGGGCGAGGACGGCGGACGACTCATGGTCCATGCCATCGCCCATCGCGTAAGGATCGAGATAGGTGGCGCGATCCTCGTCGCTGGTCAGCACCCATTGCTTTCCGATCGCCGCGCCGAAGCGGTCGATGGCCTTGGCGAAGGCGGCGGCGCTGACATTCCGGGGAGTGAGAGAGGTCATATCATCCTGCTACGCTATGCGGGGCCCGGACCGCTTCCAGCGGCCGGGCCAGGCCGCAAGTCAGATATTTTCCAGCACCTTCAGATCTTCGGCGCTGGCCCAGTTGCCGTGCAGGCCGAAACGCAGCCGCACCGGAATATTGACGGTCGCGATCGGACCGTCGGCAATGCGGGTCGCCTCGAAGATCAGCAGGTCGCTGCCGTGGGTGTCCAGCCGGTTGCAGACCATGACGATCCAGCCGTCCCCTTCCGGCGCATCCTTGGAACGGGGCACGAAACAGGGTTCCTGAATGCTGGAGGTCGGCCCGACCCAATATTTCTGCTCCTCTCCGGTCTCCAGATCGACCATGCCGAGCGTGTTCATCACCCATCCGCCCGCGCTGCCGCCCTTGAGTTCGACCGGCTGCGAGGGATCGATCACGACCATCCAGCCATAGCGATATTTGCGGCCCGTGTAACGCTCGTCATAGCGGGGGAATTCGCCGATCATATCGGACAGGCGCTCGCTGCGATATTCCTCCTCATTCTGGCTGAGGTCGACGGTCCAGCGCGTCAGGAAGGTGCGGCCCGCCATGGGATCGAAGGGCTTGTCGTTGATGTCCGGGAAGAAGGGCATCATGTTGTTCTGCGCCACCGGCATGTCGAGGATCAGTTTCGACCCTTCCTGATAGGCGTTCATGACATGGGCGGTGAAGCAGCTTTCGCCCTTGAACCAGCGAATCTCGTCAGCCGCGGTGCCGGGCTTACGCGGCACGACCGCGAGGTGGCTGGGCATGGACGTATCGAACCCGAAATGGGGCTTGCCCGCTTTCAGCCGTTCCCAGCTGCTTGTCATCGGCATGACGGAGAAGAGTGCATAGTCTTCGGTGATGGCGAAGTCATGCATCATGCAATAATAGGGCGTTTCGAACCAGATATCGTACAGAAGTTCGCCCTGCGGCGAAATCTCGTAATAGGTCATGTCGCGGGTCAATATGCCCTTCGACGCATAGCCGAAGCCGCACATATTGCCGGTGACGGGATCGGTCTTGGGATGGGCGGTGAAGGTCTCGCCCTTCATCTTGCCGCCGAAATCCGTGTAACCTTCGGTTTCCAGCGTCGCCGGATCCATCGCCAGCGCGGGCGAGTCCTCCTTCAGGCCATAGAGCTTGCCGCCATGAATATAGGCGTTGGTGTTCGCCGTGCCGCGAATCCTGCCCTTGACCGACTCGTCGTCGGTCAGCGGATTGCGGTAGGCGCCGAACAGCGCGCGGCCCGCTTCATTTTCCAATTTCCACTTGTCGGTCTTTGCCCAACGCTGATGGAAATCGACCTTGCCGCCCTTGATCCGGAACATGCTGATCATGCCGTCGCCGTTGAAGGCGATGTCGTCGCCCAGCAGCGGCGGGAACTGATGTTCGGGCTGCACGCGATAGAAGGCGCCGTCCATTTCCGCAGGCACCGTGCCGACGACATTCAGGTCCTGCACATCGGCTTCCACCCGTGACGGCGTATTGAAGCCGGTGAAGCTGGGGGTGTTGGGAAAGCTGGTCATCCTCTTCTCCTATCAGGCGACGAAGCTGGGCGCGATGGGCGTCAACGCAGCTCTATCGATGTCATGGTTCCGGTAGAGAGAATTATGTTCTATTTTTTCGAAGGTCAAGGGAGAGAATGGTCATCCCCGCCCGGCAGCCGCCGCCTTACTGCGGCCAATCGGCAACAATCGAGCAAGAGTTTTCGGGCCGACTTGACCGGTATCAAAGATGGTTATAAAAAGAGAATGCCGTTCTGACATACGGAACGATAATAAGAATGGTTGGCGGTGGCGCCGTACATCACCGTTCCGTTAATCACGGAATCTTTCAGGAGGGAGCTTAATGCACCGGAATTCGCTTTATTCTTCACTGCTTGCCGGCATCGCGGCCAGCGCGCTGATGCCCGCAGCGGTGTGGGCGCAGGAGAGCGCGGCACAAGCCGCCACCCAGCCCGCCGCCGTTGCCGAATCGGCAACCGAACAAGCATCCCAGGGCGGCCTTGGCGATATCGTCGTCACCGCGCAGCGCCGTTCGGAAAGCGCGCAACGCCTGCCGCTGTCCATCGAAGTCCTTTCCGCCGATTCCCTGCGCAAGGCAGGCGTGTCGCAGGCAACCGACATAGCGAGGATCGCCCCCGGCGTGCAGATCGCCCAGGGCGGTACGGCCACGCAGGTCTATATCCGCGGCGCGGGTACGCCGACCACGACGCCGCTCAGCGATCCGTCGGTGTCGCTCAACCTCGACGGCGTCTATGTCGCCCGGTCCCAGTCCTTTGGCGGGTCCTTCTTCGACATTGAACGCGTCGAAGTGCTGAAGGGTCCGCAGGGCACGCTCTATGGCCGCAATTCGAGCGGCGGCGCGCTGAACGTCATTCCCGCGACGCCCAAGCTGGGCGAGCGCGGCGGCTATGTTCAGCTCGGCATCCAGAATTATTCGGGCGTCAGCAGCGAGGCAGCGGTCAACCTCCCGATCAGCGATACCATCGCCCTTCGTGCTTCCGGCCAGATTGTGTCGCGAGACGGCTATATTTCGGACGGTTCGGATGACGACAAGCACCAGTCCGCTCGTCTCCAACTGCTCTTCAAGCCGAGCGACGCCTTCTCCCTGCGGCTCTGGGGCAGCTATCAGCATCTGGGCGGCCGCGGCCCCGGCAATGTGTCCTACAATCCCAGCGCGAGCACGCCCCTGGGCGGTCCCGACCTGCCCGACAATGAATGGACCAGCGTTGTTCCGGAACTGAACAAGCGGCTCGCCCTTCTGCGGGCCCCGCGCCGCTACGATTCTTCCGACAGCTATCAGAATATCGACGCCTACAATCTGCACGCGCAGGCCGACGTCAATCTGGGCTTCGCCACGCTGACGGTCGTCCCGGCCTATCAGCATGTGAGCATGCGGGCCAAAAATTATCCCGGCATCATGTACAGCACGGTTTCCGCGCTGACCGACGAAGGCCAGGTGTCCAAGGCGAAATCGCTGGAAGCCCGTCTGATCGACAATGGCGGCAGCCCGCTGACCTACACGCTGGGCCTGTTCTATTTCGACGAGAATCAGACCAATGCATCGACCGTCGACCTGGCGACCGTCGCCCTTGCCTATTCGGCTTTGCTCAAGACCAAGAGCTATGCCGCCTTCGGTCAGTTGAGCTATGAACTGTTCGATGGTTTCAAGCTGATCGGTGGCCTGCGCTACACCAATGAAAAGCGTTCCATCATCGATGGTAAGCAGTTCCTGCTGCCGCGCTATCCGTCCACGGCTTGCTCGGCGACTGTCACGACGCCCTGTGCATCGTCGCTGAACATCAACACCAGTCTGAAGGATGACCGGATCAACTATCGGGCGGGCTTCGAATATAATATCGCGCCGCGCAGTATGATCTATGGAACCGTATCGACCGGCTTCAAGTCAGGTGGCCAGACCGTGGCGGATGTCGAACCCTATAAGGCGGAAACCATCACCGCCTTCACGGCCGGCACCAAGAACCGCTTCTTCGACGGGCGTTTGCAGGCCAATCTGGAACTCTTCTACTGGAAGTATAACAATCTTCAGCAGAGCCTACAGCGGCTGGGCCGCAATGGTCGCAGCGTGTCCACCATCATCAATGCAGGCAAGGCGACCTCCAAGGGCGCGAATCTGGATGTGATTGCAAAGGTCACGGACGCCGATACGCTGAACTTCGCGGTAGAATATAACAAGGCGCGCTATGGTGAGTTCATCTGGACCGCCTATACCACGGCTCCGTCGACCGGATGCGCTTTCAGCCCGATTTCGGGCACGGCCAATTACAGCGTCGACTGTTCTGGCTTCCAGATGGCACGTTCGCCCGAATGGACGGGCAGCGCGGGCTATACGCACAGCTTCAATGTCGGCAATGGCGGTCATCTGGACCTGGGCGCGAACATGACCTTCGCTTCGAGTCGCTGGCTGCACGCGTCCTTCGTGCCGAACGCGCATGCCGGCGGCTACGCGCTGGTCAATCTGAACGCGACTTACACGGCGCCGGAAGATCGGTTCACGGTGGATGCCTTCGTCCAGAACCTGACCAAGAAGGCGGTCTATACCGGCGGCGATCAGATCCCGGCCATTGGCGGCTTCTTCGCCGCGACGATCGCGGCACCGCGCGTCTATGGCGTTCGCCTGCGCGCCAATTTCTAAAGGCAAGAGCCAAAGGTCGCCTGAGCGTTCCGGGGCGTGGGTGCATCGGCATCCGCGCCCGGCCTCAGATTGGGAAAAGGGCGGATTTCCGCCCTTTTTTCTTTTCAAAAATGCAGCAAATCGGCGTGCTCGGCCTTGACTCCTGTACGCCTCGCATAATAAAATAGAACTATATTCTATCAGACAGAATACAGTGGAGATCGCGGTGAAAATTGCTCGTTTCGACGGAGGTAGGATCGGTGTCGTCCTGGGGGACGAGATCGTCGACGTGACTGAGGCTTGCGGCATCGCTCCAGGCGAATGGCCCCCGGTCGGGCCGGTGCGCCTGATCCGCGATTTCGCTGAACTGCGTCCCGCCATCGAAGCGGCGGCGGCTGCGGGCGAGCGGCTTCCCCTCGCCTCCGTCCGGTTGGAAACGCCGGTGCCATGGCCGAACAAGATCATCGCCTATCCGGTGAACTACCATGCCCATGGCAAGGAAATGCAGGCGGGCTACCGCGCCACCAATCAGGGTTTCTTCCTGAAGCCCAATTCCTCGCTTTCCGGCCCCGCCGACCCGGTGGTGCTGCCCAATGTGCCGGGCCGCGAGGTCCATCACGAAGCCGAACTGGGCATCATCATCGGCCGCACCGCGCGCGGGGTTAAGCGCGAAGACTGGAAGGATTATGTGTTCGGCTACGCCTGTCTGATGGACATGGTGGTGCGCGGCCGCGAGGAGCGCGTCTTCCGGAAGGCCTATGACAGTTTCTGCCCGGTCGGCCCCTGGATCGCGACTGCCGACGAGGTGGGCGACGCCGAACAGCTCGACTTCAAGCTGTGGGTGGGCGACGAACTGCGCCAGTCGGCCAACACCCGCGACCTGGTACTCGACATTCCCGGCATGATCGAAACCGCTTCGGCGGTCATGACGCTCCAGCCCGGCGACATCATCGCTAGCGGCACGCCCGAAGGCGTGGGTCCGATCGTCGACGGCGACAAGGTTCGCATCTGGATCGAAAATGTCGGCGAAATGACCGTGGATGTCGTGCAGGGCAGCGAAGGCGCGACCGAAGTCTTCGCTCAGGCCTATGTCCCGCCGATCATCAAGCAGAACTGATCCGATGGCAGCGAATATTCAGTCTCTGGAGGCGCTATACGCGGCCTTCACCGACCTCAACATGGAAGGCGGCTGGCATCGCACCCGTCCTGCCCTGTGGCGGGAGCCGGTGGCGAATTTCCTGCCCTTCCAGTGGCGCTACAGCGAGGTGAAACCGATCCTGGAGGCCGCAGGCCACCTGATCGGCACGGACAAGGCCGAACGGCGCAACCTCACCATGTTCAATCCGGCGGAAGGGAACATCTATCCCACCGTTCGGACGCTGGTGGCCGCCTATCAGCTGGTCAAGCCGGGCGAGATCGCTCGCGCCCACCGGCACACCCCCAACGCGCTTCGCCTGATCCTGGAAGGGCGCGGCACCTATACGGTGGTGGACGGCCAACGGGTCGAGATGCGTCCCGGCGACGTGCTGCTGACGCCCAACTGGGCATGGCATTCGCACGACAATGTGGGCAAGGACGACTGCTACTGGATGGACTTTCTGGACGTTCCGCTGGTGCATCTGCTGGAACCCATGTTCTTCGAACCGCATCCCGAAGGACTGGAAAAGGAAAGCACGCCCAGCGAGGGCGGGGCGCTCGCCTTCCGCTGGGAAGACACGCTGGCCCGGCTGGAGGCGGATCGCGGCAACGGCCATGTCGATGCCCATGCCTCCGTCCAGCTTGGCGATCCGGCGCTCAAGACCATCCGGCTCGACATGCAGCAGCTCGATGCGGGCAAGCCGACAGGCCTCAGTCGCACGACCGCCAACATCATCTACGCGGTGGTGCGCGGCAGCGGCGAGACGGAAATCGACGGCCAGCGCTTCGCCTGGAATTTCGGCGACACCGTCTGCGTGCCCGCATGGCGGCCCTACCGCCATCGCGCGAGCGAGAATGCCGTGTTGCTGAAAGTGTCAGATGCGCCAGCGATGGACGCCTTCGGCTGGTTGAGAACCCAGACTTTTTGAAATGGCCGACCCGATCTGGCCATCTGAAATTTCCCATGAGGAGAGCATGAAGTGAGCAAGCCCAAGAAGATACTCATCGCCGGCGGGGGCATTGGCGGCATGTCGGCCGCGCTCGCGCTGCTGCGCCGGGGCTTTGAGGTCGAAGTGTACGAGCAGGCGCCCGAACTGGGCGAGGTCGGCGCAGGCGTGCAGATCAGCCCCAACGGTTCGCGCGCGCTCGATGCGCTGGGCGTGTTCGAACAGTTGCGCGCCGCCTCCTGCGCGCCCAAGCGCAAGGAATTCCGCCTCTGGAACACGGGCAAGGCCTGGCCGATGTTCGATCTGGGCGATTCCGCCATCGAACGCTACGGCTATCCCTATCTCACCATCTACCGTCCGGACCTGCTGGGCGCGCTGGTGGACGGCGTAAAGGCGATCTCCCCGGACTCGATCCATCTCGACGCCACCGTCACGGGCTTCGAGCAGGACGACGATGGCGTGCGCCTGCTCCTTGCCAATGGGACGGTCGCGACGGGTGACGTGCTGATCGGCGCCGATGGCGTCAAGTCGACGATCCGCCAGCAACTTTGGGGCGACGACGCGCCGCAATTCTATGGCCTGGTCGCCTGGCGCTCGGTCATTCCGATGGAGACGTTGCCCAGGCATATGCAGGAGATGGTCGGCTCCACCTGGATCGGGCCGGGCGGACACATGGTCAATTATCCGCTGCGCGGCGGCAAGCTGATGAACATGATCGGCACCATCGAGCGCAATGACTGGCAGGTGGAAAGCTGGCGCGTCGAAGGGTCGAAGGAAGAATGCGCCCGCGACTTCGCCGGCTGGCACGAGGATGTGCAGACGCTGATCCAGACCGCCCCCACGCTGATGAAATGGGCGTTCATGGAGCGCAAGCCGCGCCAGACCTGGGGCCAGGGCCGGGTTTCCCTGCTGGGCGACGCCTGCCACGCCACCCTGCCCTTCCTGGCGCAGGGCGCGGTGATGTCGATCGAGGACGGCGTCATTCTGGGCCGTTGCCTCGACGGCTTCGACGATGCGGAAACAGCCTTGCAGCATTATGAGGGCGCCCGCGTCGAACGCACCACCAAGATGGTGCAGGGTGCGCGCGAGAATACCGGGCGCTTCCATGAAAAGGCGCTGGCGACCGAAGAAGGCGCCATCACCTATATGGAAAGCGAATGGAGCCGCGATCCGATCACCGATCGCTATGACTGGCTCTATCGCTACGACGTGCTGACAGCGGAAATCTGATGAGCGCAGCGTCTTCCCTTCCGCCGGCCGACCTGCTGTCGGGCATCAGGGTGCTGGACCTGACCAATATCCTGTCCGGTCCCTATTGCACCTATCAGATGGCGATGCTGGGCGCAGAGGTCGTCAAGGTCGAGAATCCGCAGGGGGGCGACCTCGCCCGCCAGCTTGGCGCTTCGTCCGACCTCAACCGGCAGATGCTGGGGACTTCCTTCCTCGCGCAGAATGCGGGGAAGAAGTCCGTCTCGCTGAACCTCAAGACGCCGGAGGGGCGCGAACTGTTCAAGCAGCTCGTCGCCACCGCCGATGTGCTGGTGGAAAATTTCCGTCCCGGCGTGATGGACCGGCTGGGCCTTGGCTATGACGTGCTGAGCGCCATCAATCCGGGCCTTGTCTTCTGCGCCATTTCCGGTTTCGGGCAGGATGGGCCGATGCGCGGCAATCCCGCCTATGACCAGATCGTGCAGGGCATGTCGGGCGTGATGAGCATCACCGGCGACAAGGACAGCGCGCCGTTGCGGGTGGGCTATCCGCTGTGCGACACTCTGGGCGGGCTGTCGGCCGCCTTCGCCGTCGTTTCCGCGCTCTATGCCCGCAAGGACAGCGGCAAGGGACGGTTCATCGATGTGTCGATGCTGGATTCCACCCTGTCCGCGCTCGGCTGGGCGGTGTCCAACTATCTGCTCGCAGGGGTGGAGCCGCGCCCCATCGGCAACCAGAATATGACGGCGGCCCCATCGGGTGTGTTCACCGCGGCCGACGGCCCGCTCAACATCGCGGCGAACAAGCAGGAGCAGTTCGAGACGCTCTGCCGCCTGATCGGCCGCGAGGATCTGATCACCGACAGCCGCTTTGCCGGGCGCGAGGATCGCAAGGCCCATCGCGAGGCATTGAATGCGGAGGTCAACACCGCCCTGCGCGCCCGCCCCGCGCTGGAATGGGAAACGCTGCTCAACGAAGCGGGCGTCCCGAGCGGACGGGTGCTGACCATTCCGGAAATCCTGGCATCCGAGCAGGTTCAGTCGCGGCGGCTTGTGCAGGAAATACCCTATGCCCATGGCGGACTGGACAGCGTCCGGGTGGTGCGCGGCGGCTATCGCTTCAACGACAGCGAACCGGGCGCGCGTCACGCGCCGCCGCTGCTGGGTGAGCATAATGCGGAAATCTACGGTGAATTCGGCCTCGACGAGGCGGAGCTAACGGCGCTGCGCGAACAGAGGGTGGTGTGACCGGCGCTTCGGCGACCCGCGCCGCCCCATCGGGACGGCGCGCCCCCACCCCCTGTCCGTCCTTCCGGACAGGGGAACAGAGGAGAGCGCCTTCAATCGTGCAGGGCTTCCAGATCCGACGAAAATTGCCGGGGATCGAGACCCAGCGAAATCGACAGCCTCACGCTGGCTTCGGTGTCGACCGATTTCAGCATTTCCACATGATCGTCGGTGAAGCGCGCGATCGGGCTGGAAATCTGAAGCGCGCCCACCAGTTCGTTGCGGGCGCCAAAGACGGGTGCGGAAATCGCCGCCATTTCGCCGTTCACCTCGCCCCGCGAAATCGCATAATAACGCGGCAGCGGGTTGGGCAGCCTGGCGGGATTGCTCAGATGGCGGAAAATCCGCGCGGAAGCGCCGCTGTCCAGATTGAGCCGCGTGCCGACGCGGATATGATAATCGCGCACCGCATGGCGGCCGTCCTGCCGGAACAGGCACAATTGGGTGTCGCCGTCCCGGACCAGGAAGGACACGCCTTCATGGGTCTGGTTCACCACGTCCTTGAGCGCCGGCTCGACATAGTCGCGCAGGTCGAACGCATCCTGGAAGATGGACGACAGTTCGGCCAGCTTCGGCCCGAGCTGGTAATTGCCGTCTGCCATCTGGCGGATATAGCCAAAGCCC
The DNA here is from genome assembly GCF_002795205.1 of Sphingobium sp. LB126. Taxonomy (NCBI): domain Bacteria; kingdom Pseudomonadati; phylum Pseudomonadota; class Alphaproteobacteria; order Sphingomonadales; family Sphingobiaceae; genus Sphingobium; species Sphingobium sp. LB126. The sequence goes on along the minus strand of NZ_NETV01000002.1, from coordinate 523,276 downwards.
TCCAGCGATCCCAGCAGGCGCAGGATCGTGCTCTTGTAAAGCCCGGTGTTGCGCGCCAGTTCGGCAAGCGACTGCACCGGCTGCTCATGGGTGAATGCCCCCAATATGGTGAAAGCACGGTCGACAGCAGCGACGCCCGATTTGGAGTTGCTTTGGCCTTCTTCTTGATCGCGCTTCGTCACGTCACCCCTCTTGGTTCCGACTATCAGAACAATATTCTTATTAGTGAAGCAAAAGCCATTGTCGAGCCTTCATTCCATGCGGAGACAGGAAATGAATGATCTGCCCAAGGAAATCCATATCAAGGAGGAAGGTCCGAGAGAGGGATTTCAAATCGAATCCGCCGCTATTCCCACGTCCCATAAGATCGGCCTGGTCAATGCATTGTCGCAGACAGGGCTTAAACACATTCAGATCGTATCCTTTGTCAATCCCAAACGGGTTCCGGGCATGGCCGATGCAGAAGCGATCGTGGCCGGAATCACGCCGATTCCAGGCGTGCATTATACCGGCCTCTGGCTGAACCAGCAGGGCTTCCTCCGCGCGCTGGAGAGCAAGCGCCTGCATATGGAGGGGAAGCTGACCCTCTACGCCTCCAGGGCATTTCTGAAGCGCAACCAGAACCGCACGCCCGAAGAGCAACTGGCCGCGCAGCCCGATCTCATCCGCCTCTATCAGGCGCATGACGTGCCCATCACCACCGGTTTCGTCACGGCCGCCTTCGGCTGCAATTTCGAAGGCGATGTCGATCCCGCCTATGTGGTCGAACTGGTCGGCACGATGCGGCGGATCGCGGCGGATCAGGGCGAGGATCTGAAGATCATCGGTCTGGGCGACACCATGGCCTGGGCCACGCCGGAAAAGATCAAGCGCGTCGTCGGCGCGGTGCGGGGTGCCAATCCGGACGTCGCCATATCGCTCCACCTGCACGACACGCGGGGCATGGGCCTTGCCAATGCCTATGCCGGGCTGGAGATGGGCGTCGCCCATTTCGACGCGGCGGTGGCTGGCCTTGGCGGCTGCCCCTTCGCCAAACATGCGGGCGCGGCGGGCAATGTCTGCACCGAGGATCTGGTGCTGATGTGCCATGAAATGGGCATCGAAACCGGCATCGACCTGGATGCGCTGATCGAATGCGCCGCCATGGCGGAGCAGATCGTCGGCCACCCCCTGCCCGGCAAGGTCAAGACGGGCGGCAATCTCGCGGCATTGCGCAGCGCCCTGCGCACGACGGCCTGAGGATCGCCATGACATCGGGAATGAACAGCTTCGACACGCGCGCCACGCTGCACCTGGGGGGTCAGGATTATGCCTATTATTCGTTGAAACGAGCCGAGGCCCGGTTCGGCAGCCTGCGGCACATGCCCTATTCGCTGCGCGTGCTGCTGGAAAATATGCTGCGCAAGGAGGACGGGCTCCATATCGGCGCGGCGGATATAGAGGCGTTCGCGGCGCCCGCTGCGGGCGCGGCGCGGGAGATCCAATTCTATCCCGCCCGCGTTTTGATGCAGGATTTCTCCGGCACCGCCTGCCTCGCCGATCTGGCCGCCATGCGCGACGCCATGCCCGCCCTGGGCAAGTCGCCCAAAGCCGTGAACCCGGCCATCCCGGTGCATCTGGTGATCGACCATTCGGTGATGGTCGACCATGCGGGAAGCGCGGACGCCTTCGAACGCAATCTTGCGCTGGATTATGCGCGCAACGCGGAACGCTATGCCTTTCTGCGCTGGGGCGCGCGCTCGCTCGACAATTTCCATGTCGTACCGCCCGGTCAGGGCATCTGCCATCAGATCAATATCGAGAATATCGCGCGCGTGGTGTGGAGCGAGCAGGACGGCGAAGCCATGCCGCTGCTCTATCCCGACAGTTGCGTCGGCACCGACAGCCATACCACCATGGTCAACGGTCTTGGCGTGCTGGGCTGGGGCGTGGGCGGCATAGAGGCGGAGGCGGCGATGCTGGGCCATCCCGTATCCATGCTGCGCCCCCAGGTGACAGGCGTGCGGCTGACCGGCGCCCTGCCCGAAGGCACGACTGCCACCGATCTGGTGCTGCGCGTCACCCAATTGTTGCGCGCCAGGGGCGTGGTCGGGCGCTTCGTCGAATTTTGCGGGCCGGGGCTGGAAACGCTGCCGGTCGCGGACCGGGCGACGCTGGCCAATATGGCGCCCGAATATGGCGCGACCTGCGGCTATTTCCCGATCGACAGGCAGACCATCGCCTATCTGCGGCTGACCGGCCGGGACGAGGCGCTTGTGACCCTCGTCGAAGCCTATGCACGGGCGCAGGATCTGTGGCGCGACCCGGCCGACCCCGAACCGAGCTATGACGATCTGGTCGAACTGGACCTGTCGGCCATCGTCCCGTCGCTCGCCGGACCGCGCCGTCCGCAGGACCGGGTCGATCTGCCGGCGCTGGCGACAGGCTTCGCCGACGCGCTGCCCGGCTTCGGCGTGACAGCGGGCGCAGCGGACCGCCACCCGGTCAAAGGCAGAGATTTCGACCTTGGCCATGGCGACATCGTCATCGCCGCGATCACCAGTTGCACCAACACGTCAAACCCGGTTTCGGTCATCACCGCCGGGCTTCTCGCGCGCAAGGCCAGGGCCATGGGCCTGTCCTGCAAACCCTGGGTCAAACGGTCCTTCGCGCCGGGCAGCCGGGTGGTCAGCGACTATCTGAAGCGCGCCAGGCTTCAGGACGATCTCGATGCGCTGGGCTTCCACCTTGTCGGCTATGGCTGCGCCACATGCGTCGGCAATTCCGGGCCGCTGGCGGATGATATCGCGGCGGCGATCACGGACAACCGCCTCGTCACCTCCGCCATATTGTCGGGCAACCGCAATTTCGAAGGCCGCATCTCGCCGCTGGTCCGGGCCAATTATCTCGCCTCGCCCGCGCTTGTCGTCGCCTATGCGCTGCTGGGCACCACGGCCCGCGACATCATGACCGAACCGCTAGGCGCCGACGCCGACGGCAGGCCGGTCCATCTGCGCGACATCTGGCCCAGTGCCGGCGAAGTGGCGGACCTTGTCGCCCGCTTCGTCACCCGGGCGGGCTTTTCAGCGCTGGCGGGCGATGTCTTCACCGGCGATGCCCGCTGGTCCGACCTTCCGGCGGACGCGGCGGAGCGTTTCCCCTGGCAGGCAGGGTCGACCTATATCGCCCGCCCGGACTTCTTCGACGGCATGTCCCCCGAACCGACGCCGCCAGACGATGTGCTCCGGGCGGCACCCATCGCGATATTGGGCGATTCGATCACCACGGACCATATCTCCCCGGTGGGGCAGATCGCGGTCGACAGCCCCGCCGGTCATTATCTGCGCGCGCTGGATGTCGCGCCGGAGGATTTCAATTCCTATGGCACGCGGCGCGGCAATCATGAGGTGATGGTGCGCGGCACCTTCGCCAATGTCCGCATCCGCAACGAGATGGTGCCAGGCATCGAAGGCGGCATGACGCTCCATCAAGGACAGGTCATGCCCATCCATGATGCGGCCCTGCGTTTCTGTCAGGACGGCATCCCCCTCGTCATCGTCGCGGGCAAGGAATATGGCACCGGGTCGGCCCGCGACTGGGCCGCGAAGGGAACGGCGGCGATTGGTGTCCGCGTCGTGATCGCGGAGAGTTTCGAGCGGATTCATCGCGCGAACCTTGTCGGCATGGGCGTGTTGCCGCTCCAGTTCATGCCGGGCGAGGACCGCCACAGTCTGGGGCTGTGTCACAGCGATCGTTTCACCATCCTCGATCTGGCCGATCTGGAACCGCTAGGGCCTGTCACGGTCCGGGTGGATCGGGCCGACGGATCATCCCTGTCGTTCGAAACGCTCTGCCGGATCGATACGATGATGGAGAAACGCTATTTTCTGGGCGGCGGCATCCTGAAATCCATTGCCCGCTCGATCGGGTGAAAGATGCGCGGCAGCTCAATTCTCACCCCCATCCTTTCCTCCCATCCTCCAAATGGAATTGTCCCATGAAGCGATCTTTAGCGTCCCTGTCAGCCGTCACTTTTCTTGTCGCGATTTCCACCGGAAATGCCTTTGCGGCGGGCGATCCGGTAAAGGGAAAACAGGTCTTCGCGCAATGCCAGGCCTGTCACCGGATCGATGCCAGCGGAAAATCCACCATCGGACCCAATCTCTACAAGCTGTTCGGCCGCAAGTCGGGCAGCCTGGCCGATTTCCGCTTTTCCCCGGCCATGACGAAGGCCGCCCGGCCATGGAACGACGCGACGCTGGACGCCTTTCTGGCTGCCCCGTCTCAGAATTTTCCGGGCAACCGGATGCCGTTCGGCGGGCTGAAGCAGCCGGCGGACCGCCAGAACGTCATCGCCTATATTCGGTCGGCCTCGCAATAGGGCGAATTCCCGTCCGATGGCATCATTTGACGGTCAAGAAATCGCAGTAAAACAAAGAAACGGAGCGATCGATCTGATTCCATTATCAGATCGATCGCTCCGGCATATCGCAAGCGGGGGCGGCCGGCGGGGATGGATTGCGCGGCGATCATCGCCACCCACGCATCCTCGGCTGTCGCGGGGAGCGGTATCGGCAAATATGGGATCATGGGTCGTGATCTTCTCCCTGCTCCCACTCCTTGCCGCACCTCCTGACCATATTTCTGCTCATATAGGCGTCACCGCAAGGCCTGTGCGCCAGATAACGATTGGCCGGACATAGTGGGATCGATCGTTTGCGACCAAGAGAATACCAGGCTCCCCTATGATATATATCCTCGGCACATGGAGACGGCATCGGCAAATTTGGACGTCCCGCATTTCCGCATGATGCGCGAGCGATAGGTTTCTATCGACCTTACCGTCAAATTGAGCTTCTTTGCGACACTGTAATTGTCGTCATGGTTGGCAAGCTCTTTCAAGACGTCAAATTCTCTTTTGCTAAGTCTGTCGAGGAAGATTTCGACGCGAATCTTTTCCTTCTGCAGATCGATTCTCTCCTCCAGAAGCAAAGCGGTATTGTCGATGGTTTCCAGAAGAATCTGGTCATCGACGGGTTGCTCGACAAAGTCGTCCGCACCCTTTTTTATCGTTTGCACGGCAACGCGAATGTCCGCGCCCGTGGACGTCATGATGATGGGAATATCGCGCCGTCTGGAAAGTAATTCCTGAAGGGTGAGGAGGCCAGGCATGTCGGGCAGATGGACGTCGAGAACCGCAATGCCCGGATGGAGGAAATGGCTCGCTTCAAGAAAATCGGTTCCGGTGGAGAAAGGGGTCGGGACATGGCCGTGCGACCGCAGCATCGACACCAGATGACGGCGAGAGGCGCCTCCCCAATTACAATGTAGACGGGACATTTTGTCCTCATTGCGACCTACATATATAATTTCCCTGCCCCCATAACGTGGTTAAGGAAATTAGGTTCCAGACATGGTTAACTTTTTTTAAACGCCTCCTTCAAAAAAGACACCGGCCATGTGATCGGTCGCCCATTGTACGCGGCCCATCCGGGTACTTCTACCGCGGCTTTTCACCAGCAGCCTCGTTCCCTCCCTCAGGCCGGAAGATTCGATCATCATGCCCTCTTCCGACATGTTTCGGATGGTTCCGACCATGACGGGCGCGGATGTGACCAGCGTGGCGGAAATATTGACCACGACGCGGCTTTCCCTGGGATGATGGCTGTCGCTCAGGCGTTCGAGCAGGGAGTCATTCCCCGTCACCCAGAGAAGAGGGTCTTCGACCATAAGGCCGACTTGCTGCCCGTTGGTCCAGCGAACTTCGGCCGTGATGAAGTTGGTGTCGTCAAAGCCGACATGCACCTGCTCCCGCAAGCCGAGCGTGAGCGCCGCCCGCCCGCTTATGCCATGCGGGGAAACATTGGTGACAGACAGGCAGGCTCTGCTCAACACGGGATAGATTAGTGCGGATTTGAAGACCGCCTTACGAGGATGCCGACGCTGTTCTTCGATTGGCCCGTCGGACCGGAACTCAGATTTGTTCGGTGAAAACATAGTCTTGCTCCGTCAGTGCGGAACAATTCTATAATGTTCCATAAATAACGATCTCACCCAGCGGAGTGTCGTATTTTTACAACATCGACATAGGTCGATCATTCACCCCTTTCAGGCAGAAAAGCCTTGTTCGATCAATCGCTTCTTCCCCCGAAGAGGCGGTCAAGTGGGGGAGGCGAGGCGCATAAAAATGGTCCCCACCATGCGCCTCGCCTTTACTCATAATTTTACAATCGTCATAATGGCGCGATGCTCCACAGATGGTTCTACATCAGCACAAGCCGGTTGGACGCCCGCAAAACCAACGAAGGTATCCAGGAGATTGTAGAGGTTTCGCTGCCTCGCAATCGGTCGCTCCGCGTAACCGGCGCCTTGCTTTTCACCGGCCAGAAATTCACGCAATATCTCGAAGGCTCTCCGGCGGCGATCGCGGAGCTCAAGCAGAGCATCAGCCGGGATGCGCGGCACGAGGCGATCCATACGATAGCCTATGGGCCGTTCGACCATCGACGGTTCCTGGGTTGGTCACTCGCCTATGCCGGACCATCCCGTTTCGTTGCCGCCAAGGTTGAAAAAGCCCTGAGCGCCGTGCTCGATCAGGGCGATGGAGAGATCGAAGCCCTTGCCGAGATGCTGGCAGGATTTGCGATCGAGGGTCATTCCTGAAACGCCCCCGCATTCCCGGCGGCCCTGTCAGGAACCGATGCCTTTCCGCACCTCTGTCGCATCACCTTCGTCACCCATGACCTACAGGCCGAGCGGTGCCTTCAGGGGCGGCCGCCACCCCTTCATGTCCACCTCGTCGCTGACCTTGTAGGGAATTCCCCTCGAATTCAGGAACAGCCGCTCCATCTCCGGCCGGGTGAAGGGCCGCGATCCCAATCGCCCGAACACCGCGATCTGCCCGCCCGTCTCGTCCACCGCCCGGTCGCGGTCCAGCCCCTTGGATAGCGCCACTGCCGGCGAGGGCGTCCGTGCCCAGGCGATCAGTTCCGGCTTGGGTGCAGGTGAGAAGCCATAGAAATTGGGCTGACTCGCCGGGCTGGTAAGCTGGAGGACTTTCATGCCATTCCGTCCATCCGCAACATAGGCGAACAGCGAGGCATTGGTCGTGCCGACGATCACATCCTCCACATCGGTCATCTGACCGCCGAACGTCTCCTTGGCATAGACTTTGGGCCGTAGTGGATTGGTGATGTCGACGATCGCCAACCCCTCTGCCTTGGCGGCGACATAGGCATAGGTACGCGCCAGATAGACGCGCCGCGCGTCGGCCAGCGGCACCGTCGCGGACGGAACCGCTACGGGATCAGCAAGGCGCGTCACGTCGAACAGCTTCAACCCCTCCGCGTCCGTCACCCAGAGATAGCGGAACTGGATCGCGCTCGCCCGCGCATCCTTCATCGGACGGACGGCGGCAAGGCGCGGGTGCAGCGGATCGGCCAGATCGACCACCACGAGCCCGACATCCGCCGTGATATAGGCGATCTGCCCGGCCAACTGGATATGCCGCGCCCCATTCAACACGCCATTGGGGTTCCATGTGACGGCCCGCTTCAGGAAATTGTTGCGGAACTCCCCATCGGCCATGGTCTCGATATTGACCATGATCAGGCCCTCGACACTGTCCGTCACCGCCGCATAGCTGTAGACGGCCAGGAAAGGCTGCTCCTGGTTGATCTCTCGCAGTTCCCTGGTGTTGCGCAGCGGATTGATCGGCTGGTTGGTCGGCAGCGCCATGCAGGTCGCGTTCTTCGACGGCACGCCCGTATTATGGCCGAGTTTCGAGAAAGGCCCGCTCACGATCGGTTCGGAAAAACCCTTGTTGGCGATCGACGCCACGTCATAGACGCGGAAACCGCCCTTCCCTTCGGCCACATACATATATTCGCCGCGCAGTTGCAGGCAGCCGACGCGATCCGCCGTGCTTTTCACCACATTGCGGAATTCCTCGACGGCATGGGTCTCGCCCGAAGCCTTCCTGTCGAAATATTTGCCGCGTACCCAGTCCTTCAACTCCCGCTTGTTCTGATCGACATGCAGCCTCCAATAATCGGGATAGGCATATTTCTGGAGATAGCTGCCGATCACCGCCTGCGGTTCGTCCCATTCGGTGACGCGGATCGCCTCGAACCCGCCTTCCAGGCCGGTCCAGGCATTCAGGCCCACGAAATTCACGAAATTGGTGCCGAGCAACAGGAGTTGCGACATGATCGCATTATTGTCGTCCTTCACCGACAAATGGCAATCGCTACAGGTCTTCGTCTCGGTCCGGCGCACCGTATGCGGGAAATGCGGCGCGAAGGCCTGGGACGAGAAACCGATGCCGGACACCGGCGGCTGCTGAATATAGATGCGCTCGCGATTGATATTGGTCGAGGACAGGACCAGCGCCGATGTCGATCGCACCGGGGCGGTTTCATTGCCCTTGGTAGTCATATGCTTGCCGAGCTGGAACATCTCGTCCCGCGCCACCTGCGGATTGTAAGTCGCGAAGTTGCGCGTCTCCTCCCCGTCATAATGGTGCAGCGACGTCTTCCAGTTCGCCTCGATCGGCAGGTGGCAGCCACCGCAACTGGTCGTCCAGCTGAGGTGGCAGGTGAAGCAGGCCATGCTGTCATCGCCATGGGCGCGATCTTCCTTCGCAACACCCGGACCGAAAGCAAAGCTGCCATCCTCCGCGCCTGACCGGCTCATCAACTTGGCGCGGGCGGCCTTTGCGTTGAAATGCGGATTGGCCGGATCGACCGAATCCTTCACCAGCGACACTTCCCACTCCAGCTTGGGATCGACGATGGAACGCTGGATCAGCCGCTGCCGCCCGCTGGCGTCATAATACCATTCGAAGCGCCGTTTGCCATCCGGGTTGCGGAGCAGCGCGAGGTTCGTCCCCTTGGGCGGCGCGGCCGGACCGGAGGTCAGCAACGTCGGATAGGCGTCCGCGGTCCCGTGGCAATCCTTGCAGCCGATCTCGATCGCATTGGCCACCTCGCCGTAGATGAAGCCGTTGCCATGGCTGTCCTGCGCGAAATGGCAATCGGCGCATTGCAGCCCCTTTTCGGCGTGAATGTCCATAAGGTGCACGGTCTTGCCCGGATTGGTGCCGACCGGAACGAATTTGTCCTCGCCCTTCTTGCGCCATTTTTCCGGGTCTTCGGGCGACACGATCTTGCCGTCCGCGTCGAGCAGATTGCCCTCGCGGTCGCGCTTGAACACGCCGCGGAAGTTCCAGCCATGGCCATGATAATCCGCGAACTGCGTATCCTTCGCCTTGTCGTTCAGATCATAGACGTTGCGCAGGAATTCCAGATCCGACCATTTGCCGCGCGGACTGGCGCCTTCGGGATTGCGCTCCAGCGTCTGGTGCACCTCGGCAGCAGTCGGATATTTCTGCTTTTCCGGCCACATCAACGGCGCATCGGACTCATAGTCCCACATGGTATAGCCCAGATAGCTGTTCAGGAAGATGTTGGGCTGGTGCATGTGGCAATTCATGCACTGGGCGGTCGGGATCGCGCGGGTGAAGGCATGGCGGATCGGATGGCCGCTTTCCTTGACTGCGCCCACCGGATGATCAGGCGCCACCGTTTCGCCATGCGGCCCCTTCAACCCGCCATGGCTGATCTTGCCGGCAATGGTGGGATCGACCGTGGCGGTCTGCCCATCGCGGCCATATTGCGCATAGATCAGGCTGTGGCGCGGTTCGCGGTCGTTGGCATAGACGACATGGCAACCCGAACAGCCCGAATGGCGATAATCGCCCGGCTGGTCGTTGGTGCCCATGAACCACATATAGGGGTCGTTGAGGCGGGTCTTGTGGATGTTGAGCGCCGGGATCGCGACGCGCAGCCCGGTGCCGGGGCCGCGATTGGATTGCTTGAGGTCGGGCCGCCCCGGCTCCTCCAGCCGCTGGATCGATCCGGTGGGATTGGGAAGGCCGATCTCCGGGAACTGCGTATTGATGTTGCGCCCACCGCGCTCGAACACGCGGAATACGTCGCCGGGCGGGATCACCTGCCATGTGGGCAGCGGATACAGTTCCGAGAGCGCACCGCGCGCCTTCTGCTCGGCGGTCAACGTGCCGGGCGGGCTGCCGGGGGAGACGATCTTCGCGGGCTTGCCGTCCTTGGTATAGGCCTCCCCGAAAATGTAATTCTTGTAGGGAACGATGCCGTTATTATAGGCCGCCCCGCCCCACAGCATGGCGCCCGACGCCATCAGCGAGCGTTCGGCCGCCTCGATCACCTGCATATGGCATGATCCGCAGGCTTCCCGCGCCACACGATAGTCGCTGGGGTTGACGAAACGCACGAATTCCGGCGCTTCGCGGTTGAGCAGAGTGTAGCTGCGCTGAGGATTGGCGGAGGAGGGATAGTGCCAGCTCTTGGGATAGCGCGGCAGCACATGCGCCTTTTCCCGCGCGGCGACATAGGCGGGATCGTCGAAACCCATCGCCGGGTCGCCCCGCACCGCCGCGTTGCCGCCATGGCAGTCCGTGCAGCCCAGCATCACCGCCGGCGTGGCATGCATGGACGGTTCGTCGGTTTTGGTGTGGCAACTATAGCAGCCATCGGATTTCGCCGCGACCTGATCGGCTGTCTGGCTCATCGGCGCGGGCGGCGCAGCAGTGTAATGGCGCTCGACCGGCTTTTCCGCGTCGGAGGCCTGGAGCATGACCACCGGCACCGTCAATGCGGCGACGATCAACAGCAGGAAGGCAAGGAGCGCGCGCATCAATAGCTCAGGATCAGGTTGGCGAGCACCGAATAATAATTCCGGTTGCCCTGGTTGTTGGTGAAGAGGTCGCGGAAACCCGCGCCCGGCAGCAATGTCGCGCCCGACAGGCGGAAGACGATATTCTGCGTCGCCCTGGGCCGCCAGATCGCGGCGGTCGACAAGTCCCATCCGATCGATTTGGGAATGCTGCCCTCATTGCGCAGCGCCTGCAGCGTCGCCGTATTCTGGAACCAGAGATGATTGGCATTGGCCGACAGGCGCAATTGCGGCATCAGATCGAAGTCCGCCCCCGCCCCCAGCAACATCGTGCCGGGATTGTTGAAGTTCGACTGCCCCTGCTCCTTCGAGGATCGCAGCGAATTCAACAGGCCGTTGCGGCCGTTGATCCCGATGACGCGCCCGCCCCCGGCGAAAGGAATGGACTGCCTGATCCAATAGCTGGTGTCGGCGCCGGCGAAGACCGGATTCTCGAAGATCGCGTCGAAACCATTTTCGCGATTGTCATAAGGGTCGCCATCGCCGCTGGCATAAAGCCCCGACAGGCGGAAACGCATCCAATCCTTGTCGTAACTCGCCTCCGCCGCGGCGAAGAAAGCCCTGATCCGCGCGGGCTTCGATGTGAAGAAACTGTTCCGGTCCTCCCCCAGCGCGCCGTAAAGCGACGCCGTCAGGTTCATCCGCCCGATCCGTCCGTCGGCATTATAGCCGAGATAGACGACATCATATTCCCGCCCCCGCAAGTCGCCGAGCAGCGCCGGACGGACCGGAAAGCCATTATCGTCAATCTCCACGTCCCGTTTTTCGCGGTTCATATTGTAGACGGCCGTGATCTGACTGGTGAGGCCGGGAATCAGGAAATCCTGCCGGTAGAGATTGGCGACGAATAGCCAGTCGTTGCGCGGCGACTGCACGACCGAATTCAGCCCGCTATTGGTGTCCTTCTCCAACCGCCAGAACGCCGCGAGATTGAATTGAAAGCGATTATTGTCACGATTGCCGAACAGCCGGATTCCCAACTGCTGATCATTGAACAGGAAGCCGCGAAAATCCGACTGGAAGGGCTGGATACCGATACGCAGCGACCGGAAATCATAACGGTCCGACGTGTTGGCGAGGTGATAGTCGACAAAGGCTTCCTGCACGCCCAGAAAATGGTCGGTGCGGTGGGAGGGTCTGGACGGCTCGACGAACAGCACGCGCCGTTCGGGCACATTCACATGATTGACATTGAGCGCCAACGTCAGCCGATATTCGATCTCCGGCGGCTTGAAGGCGGTGGCCCCCTTGATCAATGCCACGCCGCCGATGAAGGTCTGGCTCAGCACATAGCTGGCATCCTTGCCGAACACATCGATGCTGCCGGGCCGCTCCGTCGTCTGGACGCCGACCGGGATCGGGAAAGTGCGCGGCTCCAGCACCGTATCGCTCACGGCATTGGCGACGAAGAACCAGTCGTCCCCCTTGATCGGCAGCCACTTCACCTTTTCGCGGTCGATCGGCCGGTCGCCCTTCAGCGTGTTCTGATGATAGGGATCGAACCAGCGCTCCTTGACCACGCCCAGGCTTTCGATCAACCGCCAGCGATCGGGGATCGGCACCTGATCGGTCGGAAAGGCTTCGGGCGGCGGCGCGCGGACGGCGCCCTTATTATCCTGTGTCACCGCTTCGGGCAGCGGCGCTTCATAGCCGGGACGGCGGCGGCCCTCGATGGACTGTTGGTCGACGTCCAGTATCTCCTGCCAGTTTTCCGGCGGCGGTGGCGGCACCGGCTCCCCCGGCTGGGCCAGCGCGAGCAAGGGCAGGAACGAGGGCAGGCCCATATCCTACAACCCCGCGCAGACATTTTGCGACGCGCTGTCGAGGAAGGGCGCGAACGGGCAACTCACATAACGCAGCCGCACGGTCGCATTGCCCAGGTCGACGACGATCTGGTCGGAGCGGATCGCGGCGGGCGCATTGCCGATCCCGCCCACGCGCACCCCGCCATTGTGGAGCCCGAGGAAGCTGATCATGTCGTCCTGATCGATGCCGTCACCCGACACGCCGATCCCGCCCACCAGCACATTGCCGCGATAGATGGGCACGGAACCGGGGAATATCTGGATGCCGTTCTGCACCCGGTTCTGATGGGAGACGGTCGGCACCGCAGAGCAACGCTGGGGCGTGTCGGTCGCGCTGGCGCCGGTCACATAGGCCAGATGCGCGGCAAGATCGCCCACCACCAGCGCCGACTGCAACCCGGTCGAAAAGGGATTGAACTGCGCGATGGGGCGCGAAAATGGGCCGTTGGGCCGTCCGACCTCACCATCCGGGAAATAGGGGCGCGACAGATTGCCGTTTGCCCGGTCGCTGAACGCATGGCGCCCCGTCAGAGCGGAGGGATCGTTGAGGAAGGTGCGCGCCTTCCCCACAAAAGCCGCCACATCGGCGCTGCTGCTTGCCAGCAGGTCGGGACCCGCATGGGAGCCGGAGAAGAAGGCCGCGGTCCGCGCCTTCTGCAAGCTGACATCGGTGCCGAAAATCGGTGCGTCGGGCGAACGGACGATGCCCAGCGCCTGCCCGCGGGTGTCGACCAGACTGATCGTCACCTGCGCCCGGCTGTCGAGCGGCTGGCGAATCTGCGCCCGCGCCCGGCTCATGATGGTGAAGGCTTCCTCCAGGATCGCGGTCACTTCCGCCACCGTCAGCGGCTGAGCCACATCGCCTGCATCGGTCCCGGCACGGATGGGAAAGCGGTCATTGCCCGACCCGTCGGTCAGGACGAAGGCGTCGGTCTTGGAGAACTCGCTGGTCCGCGCGGGACGGACACCCGACGCCTCCGTGCCATAGGCGGCCCCGGCAATGATCATCGGCGCAGGATCGCCATAATAGCCGCGCACGGCGACCAACGCCCCCCTGCTGCCGTTGATCGCGGCGAAACTGACCGCGCCTGTCGCCAGCAAGCCGCCATAGGCAGCGTCGGAATAGCGCAGCGATGTGCCGTCCACGGTGATGCGATTGGCGCGAATGCCTTCGGGCGCTTCGAAACCCAGCGTCCCGGCAAGAGCGATATATTCCTCCGGGTCATTGTCGTCGTCGAGGACATTGGTGTCGGAGCCATAGACCCCGTCCGCCATCACGCCGATGCCGCCGACCACCACACCATTTTTGTAGAGCGGAAAGCCGCCGGGATCGGCCGCCAGCCCCAACGGCGAACGCTTCGGCCCGATCATCGCCATCGTCCCCGATGACACGAAGCGGGCGGAGAGGTCCGAACAAGGCAACTGGCTGAACTGCACGCCGAAGAGCGGCCCGCTCTCCAGCCCCGCCGTGGTCGGCGCGGGCGGGAAGTGCTGCTGCACGATCATGCTCGCCGTGCGTGTGGAAAAGGCATTGCCACCGCTCGACAGATAGGCGCCGGTAATGGCCTTGGCGATCGCGCCCGCTTCCGCCGGGACGGTCAGGTTCTGCGCGTCGATATTGTCGCCATTGGGCGCGGCGCTGGTGGTCGCGGTCGCCCGCGCGCCGGTCATGCGGAATATCGCGAGGACATTGCCCACACGGTCCGTTACCGCGATCACGGCGGGCAGATTGCGCGCACTGGCTTCCGCCACGGCATGCGCCACCACCGTTTCGACATCGGCCACCGTCAGAGCTTCCTGCGCGGGGACCGCATAGAGGCTGGTGGGCGTGGGCGTCGGCCCGGGCGTCGGCGTGCTGCTGCCCCCGCCGCCTCCGCCACCGCCACAGGAGGAGAGGATCAGCGCTGCGCTCGCTGCCAGCGCGCTCAGAGGCCGGCCCTTCACTGGAGCGCCCCGATGCTGCGCGCCGCGCTACCCAGGGCGGAACGGAAATCACCCGGCCGATAGCCGTTCGGTTCCTTGACCGCCGCATAGGCGCGATTGACGTCCGCCCGGATTCCCGCCGCGGCGCCAACCGTCACGCGCCCTGACTTCACCAGACTGTTGAGCAGCGTGTCGATCGCCATCACCGCCTGTACCGACCCTTCATAATCCGTGAAGCGCGCCGATATCGCGCTGCCGGAAATCTCGCGCACGATGGCGAAGGCCATATCGCCCCGTATCCCGTTCGCGGCGAAAATGTCGGCCAGCGCACGGGCGCTCTGGGCCAGCTTGGCCGCCGCTGCGACGGCCGCCGTCCGATCCTGCGCGATCGCCGCGTGGAAAGACCGGCTGTCGGCATCGAACCGCCCCGCCAACCCCGGCGCAGCCACGCGGGCCGCCGCCGACAGCATGATCATATTCTCGTCATTGAAGGGCGGCATGCCCGCCGGAATCGGCCGTCCCGGATTGGCTTCCCACGTCTTGCTGCGCTCGGCCTGGTCATAGATGCGGCGATGGCAGCTCTGGCAGTCGAAGAAATAGAATTCGGGGAAGGTCCCCTCCGTCCCCTTCGCTCCCGTATAGAGCGTCAGCGCCCGTTCCACCGCCATGGCCTGTCCTACGGCCCATAGCCTCAGGCTGTCGGTCCGTCCCTTGCGCTGCGCATAGTCGGCATCCTCGTCATGATGCGCCTGCATCGACGAGAAGAGGTCCAGTTCGAAGGAGATGCGGGGATGCCCTGCCGCCATGATCCGGTGCGTGACGAACTGCCCGTCCCGCGCGCTGCCGAAATGGCAATCGAGGCAGACAGACGCCCGCGCCTGTGGCCGGTCGAGCGGGGTCATGCCTGCCGCGACATTGGCGGCATGGCTCGCACCGACCGCATAGTGCGATGCGATCCACCCGCTCGCCGCACCGTGACAGGCTTCGCAGCCCACGCCGTCCTGCGCCAGAAAGCGCGTGCCGCGCGCCGCCGCCGGGGTCGAATGGCACCCCAGACAGGCGGGCGCCGACGCCGCATCGCCCAACCCCAGGGTCGCCGCGATCTGCCGCCCGCGCGCGCCGTTCAACACCGCAAAGGCCCGGCTGTGCGCTCCACCCGGCGTCGAAGGCTCCTGCCAGCGCATCAGTTCGTCCTGGCGCACGACCTTGCCGTCGCCTTCCATCCGGCCATGGCAGGTCGATCCGGCGCAGGAAGCAACCCCGACATAGGTCCGGGCTGACGAAGCCGCATCCGCCACGCCTGATCCGCCGCCGGGCAAGCCCCACAGCAGCAACACCCCCAACAGCATGACAGCCAATGCCACGCCGCCGAAGGAGCTGCTGATCACCCTGCCCTTACCGCCCCCCATTCGTCACGCCCCCGTGCCGGTGATTCGGACGCCCTATCCGTAGCGTCCAACCGTGCGCTTCTCTCTACGGGTTCAACCCGTTGTTTCAATCCCGTTTTGCCTGTGGCCGCGCATCAGCGTTTGTCATTGTCGCCACAGCCCGGTTCGTCCGCGCTGCCGCAGGACCGCTCCCACAGATCCTCATTGCCCGCGCCCGTCACCGGCTCGTCGATCAGCGGCGGATAACCCTGGGCGATGATGTCGCGCAGTTCGATCAGGGACAAGGTGAAGATGCGTCCCACCGCCACCGAGGGATCGAGCACCGCATCCAGAGTATCGCGATTTTCCAGCGTCGAGGCGAAACAAGCCCCCCCGATAAGGCAGCCGTTGATCTTCGAACCCGGAGCGAAGCCTCCGGCGATCGCCACCAGCGGAATGGTCTCCAGCCCGGTCGCAAAACCGCCGGTCGAGCGGACAAGCTGGCCGTTGATGGCGATTTGCGGCCTCGTCCCCTGAGATGCGATCAGCAATCGGTCGGCCGTAAACCCGCGCCGGTCGGTGAAAAGGTTCGAAATGCCGCTATTCTGGATATAGAAGGCATCGCTCACATCGACGCTGATCGTCCCGGCACGCAACGTTCCCGCATCGCTCACCAGTCCGTCATTCTGCGCCAGCCGCAATTCCCGGCCATTCAGGGTCGGTGTGGCCGCCACATCCGACAGTGCCGACAGGGTGGCCGCGATGACGCTGGGGGCGCTTAACGACAATACGCCCGCCAGACCGCCATTCACATCGCTGATATCGATCAGTCCGGGGCCGGCGATGATTTCCAATGCCTGTCCCGCCGACAATGCGAGCCCGCCCTGTCCCGACCGTCCGGTCAGCCGCAGCGCACCCTGCACTCTGAGGCGCCCGCCCGTACCGATGCTCAGCGTCCCCCCGCTGGCAAGATTGGCCGCGCCCAAGGTCAGGTCCTGGACGATCAGATCGGGCGTCGCAGTCCCGCGCGACGGCGCATCGATGGCGATATTGCCCGCCGCCGCCCGCGCCAGTTCCGCCGCCGACAGGCTATAGGCTCCCGTCACATCGCCGCCGCCGATATAGGCCGGTTGCTGCCCATTCACCGACCGGAAGCCGATGCTGGTCGTGCCGCTGAGGCTGCCGATCTGCGCGGCGTTGCCGATAGCGATGTCGCCGGACGCAATGGCGATCGTCGGAGCGCCGAGCGTCCCTGTAATATTCGCCAGGCCGCCGGCGTTCACAGTCATCGGCCCAGTGGCAGAGGCATTGGCGATGCTCAGATCACCGCCTGCATCCAGCGTCAATGCCCCCGCAGTGGCCGTGGCCTGCGCGATGATCATGGCGCCGCCCGCACCCAGGCTCACGGCTGCACCATTTGCGGTGATAGCCCCGGTGGAGGCGATGTCAGCCACGCTCAGCACACCCGTCCCGGCATTCAACAGGCTCTGCCCGCCCGCGCCAAGCCGCTGGGCGCTGATCCCAAGCCCTGTCAGGCTCAGATTGCCGCCCGCGATGGCATTGCCGATCGTGAGACCACCCGTGCTGGCGGTCATCCCGATGGCACCCGCCGCCTGCGCATTCGTGACCGTAAGACTGGTGCCGGATTGCAGCAGCAGATCGCCCGTCAATGCGCCAAGGCCATTGCTGGCGATGCCGTCGGCGGCGATATCGATGGACCCGGCCGTCACCTGCCCGGTCAACTGCGCCAGACCATTCAGCGCACGAAGCTGCAACAGTCCGGTCAGGGCGGCATTGCCGACCCGTATCCCGCCGCTGCTTGCAGTCAGCGACTGGCTGTCCGCCAGCAATGTGCCGATAACGATGCTGGCGGCGGAGATGGTTCCACTGCCCGCACCGATGCTCAATTGTCCGCTGACGGCGAAATCGCCGCCGATCGCTATACCGCCTGTGCCCAGCGCATTGCCGCTGGCATCGGCCTGATCCAACAACCCGCCGGAGGTCAGATTGCCCAGCAGGATATCACCCGCGCTTCCCAGGCCGATCGCCACAGCTCCGCCCGCTGCCACGCTGGCGCCCGCGCCATCGAGGCTGCCCAGCGCATAAAGCCGCAAGTCGGTGCCTGCATCCAGCACGCTGCCGCTGGCGAGGTTGATATTGCCACCTTGGCTCAGGATCGTCAGGCTGTTGACCGCCCGCAGCGATCCGGCGGAAAGCAGGCTGACATCCCCCGGAGTGGTGAACAGGATGCTGTCGGCAGACAGGCTGTCGCTCCCTGCCGGTCGGCCACTATGGCTGAGGGCGATATTCGTTCCCGACGTGCCTGTCAGTGCCCCCGTCACCGCCACACCGCCTATCCCCGCAAAGGCGAAGGCGAGCGGACCGTCGCTCGTGAAATCAGCGTTGCCGCCGATCTGCACCCTGTTGGCCGCACTGACGGAGATGCCGGAAAAGCCCGCCACCGGCGCACCCGCGCTGACCAGCCCAACCGATCCGCTGACGCGCAGTCCACCATTGACCGCCATACTGTTGTCGGCAAAGGTCACGCGTCCGCCCGTCGTGCCGCTGGCACGCATGGTGAGCGCGTCGATCAGCCGCTGAGCCCCCGGCATCAGCGTGCCGCCATCGCCATTGACGAAGCTGGCCGCGCCACCCGCGCCAAGACCAGCCAGACCCGCCGCCGACGCGCCTGCCGGTCCGTTTCCGCCAGTACCGCCGACCCCTCCCGACCCATCGGCCAGCAGGTCTAGACCGCCCAGCGCATAATCGCCATCATTGGCCTGGAAGGCCGCGGTGCCTCCCTGGCCATCGCCGCCGCGACCGCCCGTGCCGCCACTCAGGCCCGCATTGCTCCCCGCGCTGCCATCGGCGCCCATGCCGCCCTGACCGACCGCCGTTATGGTATAGCCTGGCGTTCTGGGCAGACCCGTTGCAAAGCCAAGATGCGCGCCGTCGATGCGCCAGGTGGCGGATCCCGCGCTCGCATTGCCTCCTGCTCCGCCAGCGCCGCCCAGCGCCCCGGCCGTGCCCGGCGCCCCAGCGCCGCCCGTCGCATCGCCGCTGATCCGCAACGCGGCGCCCAGGACCGCCGTCGCACCCGCGCTGATGTCGAACAAGGCATTGCCGCCGGTCGCATGGCCGCCCGCGGCCCCGGCAAGCCCGGAACCGCTGCGTAATCCGCCAGCGCCGCCCATTCCGCCCAGCGCTTGGGCCAACACAGCGATATCGCCCGCATCCAGCACGGTCGATGTCCCCGACAGGGCAAGGGTAGCCGATCCGCCAAAGGCATCGCCTCCACGCCCGCCGACATCGTCATAGCCCGAACCGCCCAGGCCGCCCAGGCCATTGGCGGTCACGCTCAACGTATCGCTCACCGCGGTCGCGCCGAAGGCCAGGTTGAGCGCCGCGATACCGCCCGTGCCCACGCCCCCGTCACTGCCCGTCACCCCGTTACCGCCGGTGCTGCCGATGCCATCCGCGCTGACGATCAGGGTCGTGAAGGCCGGATCGACGTCGACCAGCATGGCGGCATTGCCGCCCGCACCGTCGCCGCCCGCGCCGCCGCTGCCATTGCCATTGTCGTAGATCGGCTTGAAATTGCTGTCATAGCCGATGAAGATGCGGCTGCTGCCCGCCTGACCGCCCAGCCCGTCGGCCTTGATCGTGACATCGCCGATGAGATGGCCTTCGTTCAGATAGGAAAAGCGCGCCGTGCCGCCCGCGCCGTCACCCGCCGCGCCGCCATTGTTGTCGCTGCCTCCGTTGCCGCCCGTGCCCACGGCCAACACTGACAGGAACGGGGTTGTGAGCATGCCGCCCGCCAACGTCACGTCGACCGTGCCGCCGGTCCCGCCACCACCCGCGCCGGCACTGTAAAGGCCCTGGTCATCGAAACCGTTCTGGCCGCCATTGCCGCCATTGCCCAGGGCCTGAACGGTCACGCCGCCATCGACCCGCACTTGCCCGCTGCTGCCCGCGGTCATCAGCAATCCGGCATTACCGCCTGTGCCGGTCCCGCCATTGGCACCGTTGGGAGCGTAATAGGCCATGCCTTCGCCGCCAAAGCCGCTCGCATCGATATCCAGCGTCGTGATCTGCAAGTCGCCACCACGCGATTCCATCCGTGCGGTGCCGCCTTGCCCGGTTCCGGCCAGTGCCGCCGCTGACGGGGCGACGTCCATCCCATCGGCCGCGCCGCCCGACCCGGAAGCACCGATGGTCAGCGTCCCGATGGTCGCCGTGCCACCTGAAATCAGGAATCCGGCCGTTCCGCCAAGTCCGTTGCCCGCACGGAAGGGCGTTGTCCCCCCACCCTCGCAGATCGGACTCGGGCAATTCATGGCCGACGCCCCGCCAAAACCGGCGGCCTGCACATCGACCATGCCGGCGGTCAGGCTGCCGCCCAGCACGTTGAGGTTCACCGTGCCGCCCGTGCCGTTGCCGCCATCGCCGTCGTTGAAGCTGATCCCCTCGATGGAAGGCACCGAGGTGCCGGACGCCGACAAGGAGAGATTGCCAAAGGTCATCACGCCGGTTCCGGCACGGCTCTCCACCGTCACGCTGCCGCCCAGTCCATCGCCGCCGCGGCCGGGCAGTCCGTCATAGGCGGTTCCCCCGCCATGGCCTTCGGCGTGCATCTGCAAATCGCCCAAGGCGGAAAAATCGGCATCTGCGGCATAGAGCAGGATCGTGCCACCCGTCCCATTGCCACCATTGAGCCCGTAGCCGCCGTCGCCATTGGCGGAGGCCTCGCAAAAGAAACTCGTGCAATCGAGCGAGAAGCTGCCCCGCTGTCCGCCGGACATGCTGGCGGACAGGGTAATATTGCCCCCGGTTCCATTGCCCGCTGCGCCCGGTGCGCCCCCTGCCGATCCATTGGCATAGACGGAAAGATCGGCCGCGCTGAAACTGCCGCCCGCCGCGCCGATGCTGATCGTCCCGCCGATCGCATCAGGCGTACCCGGCGCCGGAAGCGCCAGGGAATCCCCCGAATAACCTCTTGCATTGGCGGTCGCATACAGGCTTTGGGCGATGCTCAGGCTTCCCCCGTCATGCGCGGCCACCGCGATTCGTCCGCCCCGCAAGGTCGCGCCCGATGCCAGGCCGCCCGCCCCGGCGGCGTCCGCATAAAGCGATACGCCGCCACTGATGACGAGGCTGCCGGTCCCGCCGACGTCGATATCGATTCCGGTCGCACCCGGCGTTACCCCGCCGAAACGGCCGCCGTCGCCCGCGGAACCCGCCGTCGCGGACACATCGGCATCAAGAGTCGACCATGAATGCGTGCCACTGGACAGGATCAGGCCGATATTGCCACCTGTCGCGCTGCCCGCCAGACCTGCACCAGCGTCACCCCCCGTCGCCAGCGCCGAGAGGGTCACGGCCCCCAGGTCGAGGCCGCCGGTCGCGCCGATGCTGGCCACCCCGGCCGTGCCTGTCAGCATGATGCTGCCGCCCATGGCATTGCCGCCGTCGATCGGCGGCGCCGGAGACTGGAAGCCCATGGCCGCCGACGCGTCCAGCGTCGTACTGCCAAAGCGCAGCGTGCCGCCCTCCGCCCCGCTGGGCCCTGCCGCGGTGAGCGCAGACAAGGTGATCGCGCCGCCGGTGGCATTGCCCGAACGGTCGCTGCCGAAACCGGCATAGCCCGATGCGCTGGCGTTCAGCGATGCCGCCTGGATCAACCCGCCCGTGGCGATCAGATTGATCGAGCCTCCATTGGCGTCTTCCCCGATCAAAGGCGGCGCACTCACCCCGGCATTGCCAAGGCCATTGGCGTTCAATCCCAGGCTGCCCGCAATGCTGATCTGCCCGTTGGTCGCAGCATCGCCGGTCCCGCCAAAGGTCAGCAGGTCGATCGTGCCACCTTTCGCCCCGTTCCTCGCGGTCAGGATCATGTCGCCATCCGCGACGATCGACCCGAACTGGGCCGCGTTCAGGGCGATGCCATTCTCGGCCGATGCCGTGACGCTGTTCAGGAAATGAGTGGGCGTCCCCGATCCGGACTGGACCAGTATATGCCCGCTGGCATTGCCACCCTGGGTGCCGCTGGGGGCGAAATCGGCAAAGCCACCCGCGACATCGAAGCCGGCGGAAAGCACGACCCCGTTATCGTCGGAGGTCGCGGAAACGGCCGGCGTATATCCCATGGAGCCGGACAACAACATGGTCAGGGCGTTGTTCTTGGGCACCGCGACCATGTAGATGCGCTGCGAATCTCCGATGCCGCTGGAGCCGGGGCCCGTCGTCGTGCCGCTATGCACCACGCCGTTGGCATCGCCCGTCCCGGCCGTGATCGTGATGTCGAACAACCCGCTGTTGATACGGACGTCCGCTTGCTCCGCTCCCACATAGGCGACCGAACCGTCGACATTGACGGTGCCCGCCTGCACCACGCGCGGCGCGACCAGGGCGACATAGCTGCCTGCCGCCAGCGCATTGATCTGCGCGCCAGCCTGCACTTCGACTGCGGACGTGCTGCCCGCCGCGCCGCGGAAGCGGATTTCGCCATTGCTGCCGTAAAGTCCGCCGGTCGTATCGATGTCGTTGCTGGTCAGCACCAGCGATCCGACATTGAAGACGCTGCTCGGCCCCGCGATGATGCCGCCGGGCGCGTAGAACCAGATCTTCCCGCCCGTGCTGCCGAACAGGCTGGACTGGACCGTGCCGTTGAGCGCCACGATGCGTGATACCGGCAGGCCGCCGCCATCGACCGGCAGGATACGATTGAGGACCGTGTAATCGCTGAACGGCACGCTCACATTGGTCTGGAACTGTGCGGCGTTTCCGGCTGGCAGGAAATCGACGACGCCTGTTCCGCTGGTATCGCTCGGTGTCCAGTTGATGACGGTTTCGGCCGTATTCACCGTGATGGTGTCGCGGCCGGGATTGATGGATGCCGATCCCGTTATGACGGAAGGCGTGCCCTGGAATCCGGTCTGCGCATGGGACGGGGCGCTCCACGCGGCGGCGAACGCAATCACGCTGGCGCAACCACGCAGCAGCCTTGCGGGGGATCTGTTCATCATCAACGCCTCCACGGCACGAGCTGCGTGGTGAACGAAAAGAGCAGGCGTGTATCGCCCCGCTCCGTCTGGAATCCGGCCTTGCGCAGCGGCGTGGCCGCCGTCAGGTCAAGCCGCGCATGGTTGGACCATGTGACACGGACGCCGCCGCCCGCCGAATACAGCTTCTGCGGATCGAGCCCGGCATAATTGGCGCTTTGATGCCACATCCATGCGCCATCGAAAAAGACGAAGGGCTGGAGGGCGACGGCACCCGGTCCCTTGGGCGTGATCCTGCCGTAACGCAGTTCCGCCGCGATGCCGACACCGCTGTCGCCGGTCAATATGCCGGGGTCATAGCCGCGCCCGACCGTATAGTTGCCGGCGCTCATCTGCTCGTAGGACAGCAATATATCCGGACTATATTGCGCCCTGGACGCGAGCGAGAAGGTGACGTCCGGCACCGGCCGATATTCCGCCAGCGCGCTCGCCCGCAGGACGAAGGCGGACGGATCGCCATCCAGCTGGCTGATCGGAATGGCGGGATAGGCGCAATTCGCGGCGGCGGGACCACAAGCCTCACTGGCGCTCAGCGCGCTCACACCCTGCCGCACCTCCATCGCTCCGCCGATCCGCCATTTCGGTTCGATCCCCGAATAGCCGGTGGTGCTGACGATGCTGTCGGGATCGATCACCTCCCCCTCCAGCCGCAGGAACAGGACGCGGATGCGGTCGCGCGACAGCGGCACCTTCACCCCGCCCGTGCCGAACCGCAGATCCTGGTTCACAACGTCTAGCCCCCCCGTGGCCAGCAGCGTATGCACCTGCCGCCGCACCAGCGGATAGCTGAGCGCCGCCGTCGCGATCAGTGTTTCGGAGGACAGGGGCGCCCCGGCTATGCCCGGCTTGCTCCACGCATAGGTCAGGTCACCCGACAGCCGCAGCCCGTCATGGCCGAGCGCCATACTGTGTCCGACCTGGAGCACGGTCTGTTCGCTGGGCTGCGCGGTGTTGAAGATACTGAAGACCGTGCTGTCACCCATGCCGGTCATGTCGTTGAAACGCACCCGCGCCAGCCCGCCGAAACGCCCGACCGCGTTGCTGCCGAGATTCTGGACATTGACGTCCATCTCGACGCGTTGCCGCACCACCTGCACCTCACCGACGACTTCGCCGGGCGCAGTCCCCGCCGGCCGCAATGCCAATCGCACATCATAGCCCGGCAGGTCGCGTGCCAGCAGCAGATGGCGCTCCGCCTCGCGCACATTGAACACCGGCTGCCCCTTCAGCGCCTCCATATGCGCAGCGGTCAGCTTCTCGCTATACCCGGCATTGCCGCGGATCTCGATCGCGACCAACTTCGCCATGAAGATGTCGAAGCGAACCGTCCCGCCCTTCCCGATGCGCTGGGGCGGCACCTGCACGGCCGCCAGATAGCCCATGGTGCGCAAGGCCGTCGCCACCCGGTCGCGGACTTCGCACAGGCTGGCGATTGGCACGTCCCGGCCAGCCAGATCGTTCCAACTGTCCTTCAGGGCTGCGGGATCGACGACACGCAGGCCGTCGAACTGCACATCGGCAAAATTCACGGTGACATTGGCATAGCGCGGATCGGCCAGCGGACAGGGCGCCCGCTCGACTCCGCCCACCACGCTCAGCCGGTTGCCTTCCCGCGCCGCATCGCCGGGCAATTGGCCGCGAGTCAGTTCCTCACGCGTCGGCGCGCGCGGCGCGACCTGCGCCAGGGCCGCCACCGGCATCAGCATCGTCGCCGCCAAAGCCAGGCGCTTCAGCCCCGTTGTCCTGGCCAACCCCTTATCGCGCATAGACGTCCCCAAACCGTCCGGCAGGCTCGTCCCTGAAGCCGCCTTGTCCCTACCCTGTCCTTCTTGGCAGGCGCCGGCCCTTTCGGCCTGTCACCCCCCACTCCTTTTGCGACCGTTCCGAGCGCGTTATCAGCGCGTCCACGCGCCCACAAGCGCCATGGCCGTCAATTTCGCGCCATACCATCCGCCAGCGCCGCCGTGTCGACCAGAAGGTCGAGCTGCGCCGCACACTGATGGGCGATCAGGCCGGCCGCCACGCCGTCCAGCGCCGCCGCCGTGCCCAGCAGGGCGAAGCGGATCTCGGCGCTCCGGGCGCCATCGCCCAGATGATAGGCCGCACCTTCGCGGATCGGAGCGGCAGCGGGCCATGCCGCCACGGCCTCGCCCGCGGCGAAGGATGCGCTGGCATTGACGCCGTTGCCGCTGATCCGCACCGTTGCCGCGTTGGCCGCATCGGCACGCCACAGCCGCACCGCCGCCGGATCGGCCACGCAGAAAGGTCCCGGCTGGGCCAGATCGACCATCCACAAATTCGGACGGCGGGGCGCCGCGGCAGCTTTTTCGCTGACATTGCCCCGTACCGCCCCGGTACGCGCCCGCCTTACCCGCTTGGTATCGAGCAGCGCGGAAAGCATGACTCCATTGGCGGGCGCAGCGCTTGCCGCGGCGCTCACGCTGAAGCTGCCCGGCCCGCGCAGGGTCCGCGTGCCCTTCGCATCGAGCAGCGTCACCACATCGCCGGCCTTGAGCGCGACCATCCCGCCGTCGGCGAGCTTGCTGCCGGGCCGATAGGTCGCGGCCGACGGACCGCTCGCCCGGACCACCATGGTTTCGGCCGAAGCCGACGTGCCGAAAACCGCCAGGATCAACCCTGCCAGCGCCCATCCTGCCGCAGTCCCACGCGCGGCGATCCTAGCCAAGGCCATAAATTCCTCCTTCCCCGATATATTCGCAACGATAGAGCAGATTGGCGAGCGCCGCATCCTCCGGATGATGGTTAACCAGCATTTGAAGACGTTTCATGGCCTCGGCCCGCGCTGCGCCATCCTCCGCATCGAATGCCTCCAATATCTCCGCCAGTTCCGCCCGATCCCCGACCGGGAAATCCGGCGCCGGCTCGAACAGATCCACCGGTGTCGCTCGTCCGCGCAGCCGGACCCGTCCCATCGGCCGCCACCAGTCCAGTCCCGACCGCTCCATCGCATCCCGGCTTGCCAGCACATTGGTTTCCAGCGCCTTGTTCGCCGCTTCCAGACGGGAGGCCGTATTCATGCTGTCGCCCAGCGCGGTATATTGAATACGGCCCTCCCCGCCGAAATTGCCGACGATCGCCTCGCCATGATGCAGCCCCACACGGGTCCGCCCGATCGGCGGCACGCCGGGCGGCAGGTTCCGGCGGAAAGCCTCCCCCGCCTGCCACATGGCATAGGCCGCCAGCGCCGCATTGCGCCCGTCGTCGGACCGCGCGATCGGCGCACCCCAGAAGGCGACCACCGCGTCGCCCACGAATTTGTCGATGGTCCCGCCATGCGACAGGACCACGTCGCTCAGCATGTCGAGATAGCGGTTGAGCAGTTGCGCCACCATTTCGGGGGCGATGGCATGGCTGAGCTTGGTGAAGCCTTCCAGATCGGTGAACAGGGTGAAGATCGGCCGCTTCTCGCCGTGAAGCGCCAGTTTTTCAGGCTCGGCCAGGATTTGCGCGGCAATATCGCGCGGCAGATATTTGCCCAACGCGGCTTGCGCGAACCGGCGCTGTTGCGACGTCACCGCCCGCGCCGTCACCCCGATGGCGGTAAAGGCCAAGACCCAGCCAAGCACCCAGCCGACCGCGGGCAGCCCCTTGGTATCCCAGCCCCGCGCCTGCAACCAGACCGGCAACCCGGCGATCGCGCCCGCCTGCACCGCCAGCGCCGGCAGCAGGGTGAACCAGCGCAATTCGGCCAGGCTGGTGATCGCCGCGGCCAGGATCACCGCCAGCGCCGCCAACCAGCGCGCACCCTCCGGCACGGCGGGCAGCTTCGCGCCGTCCAGCAATTGGGCCAGCATCGTCGCATGCACCTCCAGCCCGATCATGGTCGATCGCGCCTGACGCCCCGACAACGGCGTTTCGAACTGGTCGATATCGACGATGTCTCCACCGATCAGCACATGGCGGCCGCGCACCATCGATGCCAGGGCCGGCGCCATGGCGGGATCGGCCAGCAAATCGATCTGAAGGCTAGGGATCACGGGCGCCTCCGACCCATCCACATGAGCGAGCGGCAAGCGGAACCGGATCGCCCCCCGATAGTCACGGAACGGCGGCGAAGGCTGCATCGCGAGGGTCAGCAGCGGCGGCTGACCCTTGGTCGGAACAGGCCAGCTTCGCGCGACATTATCGGCATCGGTTTCCAGCCTTATGCTGGCCGGGTGCACCCGATCCGTCCGCGCCTGAGCCATGAAGCGGTCGAGAAATTGCTGCTGCTCGAAGATGATCTGTTCGCGATTGTCGCCCAGATTGGCATAGCCCAGCCAGACCGGCGTGCGCATCGCGTGCAGCGCGGCGAGCAGTTCGGCATCCTCATCCTGCGGCTGGTCGAACAATATATCGATGCCGATCGACTTCGCGCCCATCGCATCGATATTGCGCAGCGCCCTTGCAAGCAGCCCCCGGTCCAACGGAGAGCGTTTCCGGGTCGCGATCAACGTCTGGTCGTCATAGACCACCATCAATATGCGCGGGTCCTGCGCCACGCGCGGCGCGAAAGTGGCCGCCCGCCAATCGTACAGCCCGCGTTCGGCATCGGCGGTCGGAATTTCCCGCTGTGAGGACACGCCGTCCAGCGGCCGGTTCCAGTCCCAGCCGGCCACGAACAACGCCAGCAGCAACACGATCAGCGTCGAGGCCAGCCGCCAGCGCCCGGCATCGCGAACCACTCGCGCACCGCGTCGCCACAAGCCGCTCATCATGGCGATCAGCGACGCGCGATCAGCGGACGCGCACCATCACCGATGATCGCGAAGCCGGACCAGTAGAAGGGATGGGAGGTTTCCGGATCGTCCATCAGCTTCACCTGCGCCTGCCGCAGCGCCTCCGCCACCGGCTGGTCGGGCGCGGCCGCGAACAGGCCGGCCATCAGCCTTTCGGTCGCATGATAATCCTCCGGCGCGGGCCAGTGGCTGGCAATCACCGACCGGCTGCCCGCGCCGATGAAGGCACGCACCAGCCCGTCCAGTGCCCCGCCGCCGCCCGAAAGGCCCGCCGCACGCGTCGTCTCCACGCCCGCTGCACCCGCCGTATCGCAAGCCGACAGCACGACCAGATCGGCATTCAACCGCAGGTCGAAAATCTCGCCGAACTGCAACAGCCCATCCGAAGCCTTGTCCGGAGCAAAGCTTGTGAGCAGCGCGGGCCGGGCCGGGCAGCCCGGATGCGGCGGCGTCACCAGCCCGTGGGTGGCGAAATGCAGGATACGGAAACTGTCGAGATCGCGCCGCCCCGTGACGGCTTCGTCGGTGAAGGCCGCACCGGTCACCAGTTCGCTGCCCTGCCCGCCGATCGCCTGCGCCGCTTCCCGCAATTCGGTCGCCGGTATCGGCCGGTTCCACTGCATGGGCGACCAGCCGCAATCGTCCGCACCAGCGTCCGCCAGCACGCCACGGGTCGATGCCGTCAGCCTGGGCCCCGCGAGCGGCGCATTGTCCCCGAAACCGATATAGCTCTGCGCCGCGTTGGACGGCGCTGCCGCCCGCGCGTCGCGGAAGGCGCGCGCCGAGAGGGCCGTGCTCACCGCATGGTCGCGCCCCAGCCATTCGATCCCGCGAAAATCGAACTCGTCGCCGCCCTGCGCGACCCGAGCCTGATAGGCATCGACGCCCTTTTGCCCGGCGATCAGCAGGTTGACCGGCAGTTGCAACATGGCGCCGTCCGGCTCGAAGATCAGGTGCCGCACCGCTGCCAGCCGCGGTTCCACCGGCCCGAAAAGATCGAGATAGAGGCTGCGCGCCATCGGCACGTCCAGCGCATAGGTGGTCTGCGCGCCGTTCACGTCGATGGAAATCGTCTCGCGCAGCGCCGCCACCTTCTGCGCCACGTCGCCAGCGCCGGCCGCCAGCCGGTAGCCGGTCGCGCCAGCGCCGTCGATCCACAGCGCATAGAGTGCGTCACCCAGTTGCGCCAATTTGAAATAGCCTTCGCCTGGCTTCAGCGTCGCCTGCATCTCCGCCAGCGTCAGCACTTGCGGACTGACCGCCCGATATTGCGGATAGGCCGCCAGCGCCGCCAGCGTATTCGCCTGATCGGTGGCGAGCTGATCGACTTCCGCCTGCGCTTGCGCGACCTGCTGCCCCAGCGTCGCATCCGTCTCGGCCGCCTGCCGCAGTTGCGCCAGCGCGATCCGTCCGCGTTCGATATCGCGCGACAGGGAAACCGACTGGCGGAACAGTCGCGCCGCCTCGCCGTCTCCCGCGGACAGTTCGCGACTGAGTTGCTCCAACGTATCGGCGGCGCCCGGCCGCACCAGCATCTGGGATGCCGTGAAGAGGTCGGCCGCCAGTTCCGGCCGCTGCGGGATGTCCCGCGCCAGCAGTGCGAAATAGGGCTGCAACTGGTTCGCCATGCCGGTCAGCGTCGCGCGATTGCCCAGGGCCGAGGCCATGATGCCGCGATAGACCTGCAACGCATCCTCGCTGCGTCCCCGCCGCACAAGGAATGCGCCCAACCGCGCCCGCGCTCCGTTCAACGCCACCGTCTCGGGATATTGCGCGCCCAGCAAGGCAACCGACTGGTCGAGTTGGCTCTCCGCCTGTCCGAAACTCCCTTCCGCCTCGAACGTCAGCCCGATCTCGCCCAGCAATTGCGCCCGCAGCCGGGTGATCGATGTCACGCGCCCGTCGCGGATCGCCACCGCGCTCGCCAATGCCTTGCCCAGCACCTCGCGCGCAGGCCCCGGCTGTCCCGACAGGCGCAGGATCGTGCCGCGCAACTGCTGCGCCTGCGCATCGATGATCGCTGCCCGCTCGACCGGCGTCAGCACCGTATCCTGCCGCACGCCCAGCGCCCGCGCCTGCGATACGCCGCTGCTCATCTCCGCCGCGACTTCCGGCGTCAGCGTGACGACCTCGTCGCCTTGCTCCAGCCCATTGCCGCTGCCTGTCAGCGGACGATCCAATATCGCCAATGCGCCTTGCAGATCCCGCTGGTTGATATGGTGCATCGCCTCGAAATTCCGGCGCAGCCTCAACTGGACAGCATCGCCCGTCGCCACGGCACGGGCCTTGGCAAAGGCGGCATCGGCCTGATCGAACAGCCCCAGATTGGACAATTGCAACCCGCGATTGACCAGATATTCATGCGCCCGGTTGGTTCGTTCCGCCGGGGTCAGCCGATGGGCATCGGGGTCGCGCGCCAGACGGTCGGTCAGGCTGTCGAAAAATTCCGCCGCCTCGGCATAATTGCCTGAGGCGTTCCGCCTGTAGCCCTCTGCCATCACGATCTGCGGATCGAGTGTCGCCGCCTGCAATCGCGCGAAACCGGTGTCGTTGTTGCCGACCGTGGCGATATCGACCTTTCCCGGCACGATCCGCCCCGCCATGACGGATCGCAATCCCAGGTCGAGCGCGCTGGCATAGGCGGCATAGCCTTGCACGGCATAAAGCGTCTTGCCCCGCTTCACCGTGACGATGCGATAGGCGCCGAGCGACCCGGTGCAGTTGCGGATCAATGCCGCGCCGATCTGCGGCAAGGTGGCGCTGCCGGCCGCGCTGCATTCCACCGCCACCTTGCGGGAAGCATTGAGCCGATCCAGCAGTCCCGTATCCGGATCGGCCGATCCCTGCCTCAGCGCATAGACCTGTCCAACCGGGCGCGCCGCGTCGCGGCATACCAGCGTCCAGGCGCGATCGAACATGGTCCGCGCCGCCGGATCGCCTGTCGCGCTCTGTGCCTGACATAGCGCCCCGCCTTCGCTGCCGACACGGAAACTGTCCTGCAACAACGGATCGCTCGCCTGCGCCCGCACCCCAACCGACAGGCTCAGGACGCCCGTAGCGGCCAGCCCGCAAATGATCTTCCCCACAGCGCTCAAAGGCTTATCCCCTCGGCCTTGCAGGATCAGTCCTTGCAAAACCCCCCTTAGCATCGTCGTGGCCGTCATAACCCTGCCCCATGGTGCGTCGCAAGATGAAATGGCGGCCTGAGAGGAAGGTGCGGCAAGGAAGTGACAGTTTGGTAAGATTCGATCTCCATCGCGCAATTTTCATTGCAACGTGCAAAAGAGCTGATTTAGATTAGCAACGAGTGAATATTCATCGGCAATGGAAGATAAATGCCGATCACTTTGGAATAAAAATAACAGGATGTTCACTAAAGGGAGGATGCAATGAAGCAATTTCCACGCAAGAATTCCGTCTATCGCCTGTCCGCTTCATGCCTTGTTCTGGCAATGACGGCGATATCCACCGGCGCCCTTGCCCAACAAACGGGTGCCGGCTCCGACTGGTCCGGCAACGAGATCATCGTCACCGCGACGAAGCGCAATGAATCCATCCAGAACGTTCCCTTCTCTATCAACGCGCAGACCGCCGAGGCGATGCAGCGCATGGGCGCCACCTCGATCGAGGATGTCTCGCGCAGCGTCGCCGGCCTGACCGTCCAGAATCTGGGGCCGGGCCAAAGCCAGGTGTCCGTGCGCGGCGTGTCGGCGGGCCAGGTCGTGCGCGACCAGCCGGGCGTCAAGGAACAGGTCGGCGTCTATCTCGACGAATCCGTCATCTCCATGTCGCTGTTCACGCCCGATTTCGACCTGTTCGACCTTGACCGCGTGGAAACGCTGCGCGGGCCGCAGGGCACGCTTTTCGGATCGGGTTCCGAAGGCGGCACCGTGCGCTACATCACCAAACAGCCCAAGCTCGGCCAGACCGAAGGCACGGTGGAGGGCGGCGTCAACGTCCTCAAGGGCGGCGATGTCGGCTATTCGGGCAAGGGCGCGATCAACCTGCCGCTGGGCGAGACGGCAGCGATCCGCGCCGTGGGCTATGGCGAGCATTATGCCGGCTTCATCGATGCCATCGGCCCCGCCGCGGGCAAGAATATCAATGACGGCCGCCGTTATGGCGGGCGCCTCAGCCTGCTCTGGGAACCCGCGCCGGGCATCAAGCTGACCCCGCGCATCATCTATCAGGATATCAGGACCAACGGCTTCAACCGGGAAGACAGCTATCACCTCTATTATAACAAGTTGATCAACCCGCTCGATATCCTGCCCGAACGCACCCAATATCTGAAGCTGCGCGAGGAATTCCGCGACAAGACGACCTTGGCGGATTTCACGGCGAATATCGATATCGGCTCCGACGTCGCGCTGACCTCGATAACCACCTACATCCACCGCGACATCCTGGTCAGCCGCGATGCCTCTGCCCTGACCGGATCGGTGTCGGTCACGCCCTTCATATTGTCGCTGGGTGCAGCACCCGCGCTCGCCAACCTGCCGTCAAATCTGCGCGATACGACCAAGCTCAAGCAATGGACGCAGGAATTGCGCCTCGCCTCGACCGGCAACGGACCGCTCCAATGGGTCTTGGGCGGCTTCTACAGCCATGTCGACCGCACATATGAGCAGCGTCTGCCAACACCAGGCTATGATGCCATCGTCGACGCGGCGCTGGGCGCTGGAACGTCGGCCGGAGCGGCCAACGGCTTCCCGCTCAACTCGCCCTATAACGCCGACATCCCCTATATCATCAAACAATATGCTGCCTTTGGCGAGGCAAGCTACAAGATCGGCCAGTTCAAGCTGACCGCCGGCGGCCGCTATTACGACTTCAAGGAAGAGCGTGACTTCAAAACCGGCGGCGTTTTCTCCAATGGGGACAACCGGGTGGGGGACAAGACCGGATCGACCGGCTTCTCCCCGCGCTTCATCGCCAGCTATGAGGCCAATCGCGACCTGACCTTCAACGTCCAGGCGTCAAAGGGCTTCCGCCTGGGTGGTGTCAACGATCCGTTGAACCTGCCGCTCTGCAACGGCGGCGCGACCGGGCCGGACGCGGCCACTTACGGCAACCGCCCGACTTTCGACGACGAGACGCTGTGGAACTATGAGGCCGGGGTCAAGGCGTCGGGCAGCGGCATCACCTTGAATGCCGCGGTCTTCCACAACGAAATCAAGAACCTCCAGGTCACGGCGGATGCGGGCAGTTGCTCATCCCGCGTTCTCTTCAACGTACCCAAGGCGCATACGACAGGCCTGGAAGCGGAACTGAGCGCCCGCCTCTCCCCCAATCTCGACCTGTCGCTCAGCGGCAGCTATATCGACTCGAAGATCGACAGCAACGTCACCGACGCGGGCGGCGCGATCGTCGCGGGCATCCGCAAGGGCAACCGCCTGCCTACCGTGCCGAAATTCCAGATGGCGGCTGCGGCGACCTATACGATGGAGGTCGCTGCGGAAACCGACTGGTCCTTCACCGCCAGCTTCCAGCATGTGGGTGATCGCTATACCCAGCTTGCCGATCAGGAACCAGGCTCGGGCAGCTTCCCCAACTCCATCTATTATGACCCGGCCACCGGAGCCTATGGCACCGGCGCCTTCAACTTCGGCTCCTACAAGCTTGGCGCCTATAATCTGGTCAACCTGTCGACGGGCGTAAGCTGGGACAGCGGCCTGTCGGTCACGCTCTACGTCAACAATCTGTTCGACGAAAACGCGCTCTATTCGCTGGACCGCGAACGGGGCGGCCGGGGACGGCTCGGCTATAATATCGGCACCCCGCGCAAGATCGGCGTGACCGTCCGCAAGGATTTCTAGAGCGCGCTGCGTTAGATCATACCCAAGTCGCGCGCTCTAAGTTTTTGTTGTCGCATCGTTTAAGCGCAAAGCCGGTTCCCACTTTTGCGCACGATGCTCTAGACGCTCAGCCCATGAGGACGCCGGGAGCCTTGCCGCTTCCGGCGTCCTATTTTTGCCCGATACACCCGGCCGATCCGCCGCTATGGTCGCCCGATGATCGACACCGGGACCAGCATCACGCAGGATATGCGCTTTATCGAAGGCGGTGCCTTCGCCATGGGCTCCGACCGCTTCTATCCGGAAGAAGCTCCGGTCCGGCAGGTCCGCGTGGACAGCTTCTGGATCGACGAAACGCCCGTCACCAACCGCCAGTTCGCGGAATTCGTCGAGGCCACCGGCTATCGCACCTTTGCCGAGATCGCGCCCGACCCGAAGGATTATCCGGGCATGCCGCCCGAAATGGCGCGGGCCGGATCGCTGCTGTTCCAGCGGACGGCGATGCCCGTCGACCTCCACGACTTCAGCCAATGGTGGCATTTCAGCTTCGGCACCGACTGGCGTCATCCCCACGGACCCGACAGCGATCTCGATGCGCTATGGGATCATCCCGTGGTCCATGTCGTGTTCCAGGATGCGGAGGCCTATGCCAAATGGGCGGGCAAGACGCTGCCGACCGAGGCGGAATGGGAATTCGCCGCGCGCGGCGGCCTGGACGGCGCGGACTATGCCTGGGGCGATGAACTGGCGCCTCGGGGTGCCATGCTCGCCAATTACTGGCAGGGTCTGTTTCCGTACAGCAATTTGCTGGAGGACGGCTATGAACGGACTTCGCCGGTCCGGACCTATGCGCCCAATGGCTATGACCTCTACGACATGATCGGCAATGTCTGGGAATGGACGACCGACTGGTATGCCCAGCCCAGGCCAGAGCGCAAGGCGAAGGGCAGTTGCTGCGTTCCCGCCAATCCGCGCGGGGGTACGAAGCGCGAAAGCCTGGACCCCGCCAATCCCCATGTGCCCATGCCGCGAAAAGTGCTCAAGGGCGGTTCCCATCTCTGCGCGCCAAGCTATTGCCAGCGCTACCGCCCCGCCGCCCGCCATCCGCAGGCGGTGGACAGTTCGACCAGCCATATCGGGTTCCGCTGCATCATTCGCGAACCGGGTCGCTGACTTTCAACAACAGGAATATTGCATGCTCAACATCCCCTGGGACCAGCCCGCCACCATGATCGACCTTGACGGCAAGGCGCCGATCATCGGCACGATCCGCGATTGCGCCCAGCATTTCGCCATCTTCAAGCCCCATGCCAAGGAGCAGGCGCGTGTCCTGCTGACCCAACCCGTCCACCGCGAAGGCCGCAAGACCCGGACCTGGGTGCTGGAACCCTGGGAGATCGAAAAACTGGTCGACCGGCTGAAGGCGGAGATGCATTGAACGAGTCAATATCACGCGCCTTCGAAGGCCGTATCCCAATCTGGAGCATCGTGCGCGCAATCCGGTTTTGCGCATGATGCGATAACAAGGAAGCAGAGCGCACGGCTGCGTCCGTTTTGACGCGGCGCGCTCCCCGCCGGTCCGCCCCGCGCCTTCTCCAGCGCGCCGCCGGTCCGCATCCCTTGCATTTCCACCGTCAGCGTCACCCGCCGCGCATCCGGCAAGTCGACCCGATGCCGGCACCCCCTTCCCATCCTGCGCATCAGCCTTTATGCAGTCGGGCGAAGGTTGGCTTCGGCCGGCTTTCACTGATCGCGCCGGTGTCCTCGCGAGGGGACTTAATAGGGAATGCGGTGATGAATCCGCGGCTGTCCCTGCAACTGTAAGCGGCGAGCGAGACGCATATCGATTCTCTGAAATGCCAGAGGATCAGCCACTGGGCCGGACGCTAAATCCTGCGAGGCCTGGGAAGGCCATGTGTCAAGCTATGACCCGCGAGCCAGGAAACCTGCCTGCGTCTGGTCGCTCTTGCCTTGGTCCAGGGGATGGCCGCGGCACGGTACTCCGTCTGAGCGACGCTTCACGCAGCGGGAGCTGCTGTCCGCATGCCGGGTGCAAGCGCGTCCGCCCGGCATGAAGGCAGCTTCCGTCCGGTTTCGCCGACGCCTACGGGGATCGATCCCGATGACATTCTTTTCCAATGCGCTGGTCCCGCCGCGCCTCCCACGCGGTCGCGCGACGAGCATGTTCGCCGCCCTGATCGCCGCGAATCTGGCCGCCTGGCTTTGGGCCTTCATCGTCTTCGCCGGCAACACGGTCATGCTGGGCACCGCGCTTCTCGCCTGGAGCCTCGGCCTGCGCCATGCCGTCGATGCCGATCATATCGCCGCCATCGACAATGTGACCCGCAAGCTGATGCAGGACGGCCAGCGCCCGCTGACGGTCGGCTTCTGGTTCGCCATCGGCCATAGCGGCATCGTCCTGATCGCCGCCGTCGCGATCGCCATTGCCGCCAATGCGCTGACCCGCGTCGAGGCCGTGGGCGCGATCGGCGGCACCATCGCGACGATCGTGTCCGCCACCTTCCTCTTCACCATCGCGGCGATGAACCTGATCATCCTGAGATCGGTTCTGAAGACCTTCAACCATGTCCGTAGCGGCGGCGCCCATATCTATGAAGACATGGATATTCTCCTCGGCAATCGCGGCTTCCTCGCCCGCATCTTCCGTCCGCTTTTCCGGCTGGTGAGGCAAAGCTGGCACATGGCCCCGCTCGGCTTTCTCTTCGGCCTCGGCTTCGACACGGCCACCGAAGTCGCCATTCTCGGCCTGTCCGCAGGACAGGCGGCGAGCGGCCTTTCCATCTCCACCGTCCTCATCTTCCCGCTGCTCTTCGCGGCGGGCATGGCGCTGATCGACACGGCGGACGGGGCGCTGATGATGGGCGCCTATCAATGGGCGTTCGTGAAGCCGATCCGCAAACTCTATTACAACATCACCATCACCCTGGTCTCGGCACTGGTCGCCCTCCTCATCGGCGGAATCGAGGCAACCGCACTGCTGGGCGACAAGCTCGGCCTCACCGGCGGCATCTGGACCCTTGCCGCCGACCTTGGCGAACATTTCAACAGCCTCGGCTTCATCATCATCGGCCTGTTCGCCGCCTGCTGGCTGGCAAGCTGGATCATCTACCGCTGGAAAGGCTTCGACGAGATCGAAGTCACCCTCGAACCCCAAGGAAATCCCGCATGAACAAGGTTCCCGCTACCGTCATCACCGGTTTCCTCGGCGCCGGAAAGACGACGCTGATCCGTCACCTGATCGAACATGCGGGCGGCCGCCGCCTCGCCCTCATCATCAACGAATTCGGGGACGTCGGCGTCGACGGCGCACTGGTACAGGGCTGCGGCGACGAAGCCTGCCCGGACGAGGACATCATCGAACTGGCGAACGGCTGCATCTGCTGCACCGTTGCGGACGATTTCCTGCCGACCATGCAGCGCCTGCTCGACCGCCCGACGCCGCCCGACCACATCATCATCGAAACCTCCGGCTTGGCGCTGCCCAAGCCGCTGGTGAAGGCGTTCCAATGGCCCGACATCCGGACCCGCGCCACGGTCGACGGCGTGATCGCCCTGATCGACGCCGAAGCGCTGGCGGCGGGCCGTTTCGCCCATGACGAAGCCGCCCTGACGGCCGCCCGCGCCGCAGATCCGACGCTCGACCATGACAGCCCGATCGAGGAACTGTTCGAGGACCAGCTCGCCTGCGCCGACCTCGTCCTGCTCAACAAGACCGATCTGGTGGACGCCGATACTCTCGCCACGCTGGAACGCGATTTAGGCCCGCAAACCCGTCGCGGCGTCGGCATCATCCGTACGGCGAAGGGCGCGATCGACCCCGCCATATTGCTCGGCCTCGACTTAGGCGTTGAGGAGCAGATCGACGCCCGCCCCTCCCATCACGACAATGAGGAGGATCACGACCATGACGATTTCGAAAGCTTCATCGTCGACCTGGGCGAACTCGGCAATCCGGAGCCTGTGCTGGCGACGCTCGCAAAGGTCATCGCCGCGCACGACCTGTTGCGGGTGAAAGGCTTCCTCGCGATCGCAGGCCGCCCCGCCCGCCTCGTCGTCCAGGCCGTCGGCCCTCGTATCCAGCACCATTATGACCGCCAATGGCAGCCAGGCGAGCAACGCGCCTCCCGCCTTGTCGTGATCGGCCGGGCGGGCCTTGACCGCGCGGCCATCGAAGCGGCGCTCGACGCCCAGACGGTCCCCGCGTGATGCACCTGCTGACCGCCACGCCCGGCACCGTCTCCAATGGCGACGAAGCGATCGACCTCGGCCAGTCGCCGGGCGACATCGTGCTGCTCACCGTGGCGGACAGCGAACTCGCCTGCTTCGCCAGCGCCGCCCATGCGCTGGCGGAGGGGCTGGGCGAGGCAGGCCCGACGATCCGCCTCGCCAATCTCCTCCAGCTCAAGCATCCCTATTCCGTCGACCTCTATGTCGAAAAGGTGATCGCTCACGCCAAATTCATCTGCGTGATCCTGCTAGGGGGTAAAAGCTATTGGCCCTATGGCATTGATGAAATTGCCAATATGGCACGCGAAAAGGGCATCGCCTTCGCCGCCATAGCCGATGGCCGCGAAGACGATCCCGATCTGCAAGCCGCCTCGACCCTGCCCGCCGAAACTTGCGATCGTCTCCGCGACTATCTCCGGCAGGGCGGCATTCCCAATGCCGTCGCCTTCCTCAAGACCGCCGCCCGTCTGGCCGGCTTTGACGCCGGCGCGCCCGATGCTCCTGTCCCCGTGGCCGACGCGGGCCTCTACCTCCCGGGCACCGACCGTCCTACGCTGGCGCAGGTGAAGGCCCGCTGGACGGCAGGCCGGCCCACGACCCTGTTTCTCTTCTACCGTGCCCTGTTGATCGCCGGGACGCTCGAAGCGGTCGATGCAATGATCGTCGGTCTCGAAGCCGCGGGCCTCAACGTCCTCCCCGTCCACATCCGGGCGCTGCGCGAACCTTTCGCCAGGGACTTCCTCCAGGGCCTGATGCGCGAGGCCCCGCCGGATGTCATCCTCAACGCCACCGCCTTCGCCGCCAGCGCACCGGGAGAACCCCGCACGCCCTCAATCCTTGAACAAGCGGACTGCCCGATCCTCCAGACCATCTTCGCCGGCGCGGAACAGGGCGCTTGGGAAGCAAGCGCCCGGGGTCTCGGCCCCCGCGACCTCGCCATGCACATCGCGCTCCCAGAGGTGGATGGCCGCCTCTTCACCCGCGCCGTCGCCTTCAAGGCCTCCGCCCGCTTCGATGAGCGAACCGAATGCAATATCATCGTCCCCCGCGTGCTGGCGGATCGTGTTAGCTTTGTCTCTCAACTCACTGCAAATTGGTCAAAAATCCGTCAAACTCCGACCACTGACCGCCGCATTGCCCTGATCCTGGCCAATTACCCAAACAAGGATGGCCGCGTCGGCAACGGCGTCGGCCTCGACACCCCGGCCAGCGCCGCCGCGATCCTGAATGCCCTGGCGGAATCCGGCTACGCCACCGCCGACGCGCCAACCGATGGCACTGCCCTGATGCGCCACCTGACCGCCGGCACGACCAACAACCTGACCAAACCCACTCCTCCCCCATCCGAGCTGAACCTGTCGTCACCCTTTCCATCCCTCCCCCTCGCAGATTACCGCGCCGCCTTCGCCGCCCTGCCCCAAACCGCCCAGGACGCCATCACGACCCGCTGGGGCCCTCCGGAAACCGACCCCTTCTTCCGCGACGGCGCCTTCCACCTGCCCGTCCACCGCTTCGGCAACATCGCGGTCGCAGTCCAGCCCTCGCGCGGCTATCATATCGACCCGAAGAGCAGCTATCACGACCCGGCCCTGCCGCCGCCCCACGCCTATCTCGCCTTCCACATCTGGCTGGCGCAGGTGTTTGGCGCCCATGCCGTCGTCCATGTCGGCAAGCACGGCAATCTCGAATGGCTTCCGGGCAAGGCGATCGCACTTTCGGAACAATGCTTCCCCGAAATCTGCGCCGGACCGATCCCGCAAATCTACCCCTTCATCGTCAACGATCCCGGCGAAGGCACCCAGGCCAAGCGCCGCATCGGCGCCTGCATCATCGATCATCTGACGCCGCCGCTGACCCGCGCCGAAACCTATGGCCCACTCAAGGAACTGGAGGCGCTGGTCGACGAATATTATCTCGCCGCCGGCATGGACCCGCGGCGCCTGGAAACACTGCGCAAGGACATTCTCGCCCTCGCCGCCTCGCAAGGCATCGACAAGGATGCGGGCACGGAAGGAAGCGGAGACGATGCCTTAGCTGCAATCGACAACTATCTGTGCAACCTCAAGGAAATGCAGATTCGTGATGGCCTGCATATCTTCACCCTGAGCCCGGGGGGCGCCCTCCGCCGCGATCTTCTCATCGCCCTCGCCCGCTGTCCCAGAGGCATGGACGATGCAGGCCAGCAGTCCCTCCTCCGCGCGCTGGCGGATGACTTGGTGCTGAATTTCGACCCGCTCGACTGCACCATGGGCACGCCCTGGGCGGGTCCGCGTCCCGCCCCCCTCCAGAACCTCACCGAAGCCTCATGGCGCACCACCGGCGACACGGTAGAACGGCTCGAACTCTACGCGATCCAGCTGCTGGACCAATTAGAACATCGTCATCCCCGCCTGCGCGGGGATGACGGCAAAGGACGGGGAGGCATCCCAGGCCCCCGGACCGCGGCAGTCCTCACTGTGATCGAGCAAGACCTCGCCCCCCGCGTCGACGCCTGCGGAGCGGCCGAAAAAACCGCGCTGCTCAAAGCCCTCAACGGCCAGTTCGTCCCCCCCGGCCCCTCCGGAGCGCCCACAAGGGGCCGCCCAGACGTCCTCCCCACCGGCCGCAACTTCTATTCGGTCGACACCCGCGCCGTCCCCACGGTCGCCGCCTGGAATCTTGGCCAACGCTCCGCCGACCTCATCGTGCAGGACTATCTCCAGCGCGAGGGGGCCTATCCCCGCGCCATCGCCCTGTCCGCCTGGGGCACCGCCAATATGCGCACCGGCGGCGACGACATCGCCCAGGCCCTCGCGCTCATGGGCGTCCGCCCGCGCTGGGATTGGGCCTCGGGCCGCGTCATCGGCTTCGAGGTCATGAAGATCGCCGAACTGAACCGCCCGCGCATCGACGTCACCGTCCGCGTCTCGGGTTCCTTCCGCGACGCTTTCCCGGAGCAGATCGACCTGCTCGACAGCGCCGCCCGCGCCGTCATGGCGCTGGAGGAAACGGAGGAGGATAATCCCGCCGCCGCCCGCCACCGCACCGAAACCGCCGCCCTGATCGCGGAAGGCACGCCCGAAAAGACCGCCCAGCGCCGCGCAGGTGCCCGCATCTTCGGCTCGAAACCCGGCGCCTATGGCGCGGGCCTACAGGCGATGATCGACGAGAAAATCTGGCACGACCGCGCCGACCTGGCCAATGTCTATCTCGACTGGGGCAGCTATGCCTATGGCGGCGGGGCCGAGGGCGATGCCGAACGCAGTCCCTTTTCGCAACGATTGA
Organism: Sphingobium sp. LB126; assembly: GCF_002795205.1. Classification (NCBI taxonomy): domain Bacteria; kingdom Pseudomonadati; phylum Pseudomonadota; class Alphaproteobacteria; order Sphingomonadales; family Sphingobiaceae; genus Sphingobium; species Sphingobium sp. LB126. The sequence continues at coordinate 482,319 of NZ_NETV01000002.1, read as the reverse complement.
CCCAGGCCGACGCCCTGATCCAGAATCAGGACAATCGCGAGCATGACCTGCTCGACAGCGACGATTATTACCAGTTCGAGGGTGGGATCGCCGCCGCCGTCGAGCATCTCTCGGGCAAGAAGCCGCTCAGCTACCATAACGACCACAGCCGCCCCGAACGCCCCGTCATCCGCACGCTGGAGGATGAGATCGGCCGCATCGTCCGTGCCCGCGTCACCAACCCCAAATGGATCGCGGGCATGATGCGTCACGGTTACAAGGGCGCGTTCGAGATCGCCGCCTCGGTCGATTATCTCTTCGCCTTCGCCGCCACCACCCATGCGGTGAAGGACCATCATTTCGACGCCGTCCACGCCGCCTTCATCGAGGACGAAACCGTCCGCGCCTTCATGGCGGAGGCTAACCCCGCCGCCCTGCGCGAAACCGCCGCCCGCCTCCATGAAGCGCTCGACCGGCGCCTGTGGAAACCCCGGTCGAACAGCGCCGCCATGCTCCTCACCCAACTCAAGGACGCCTGACATGATCGAACGCACGCCCGAACAACATGCCGAGAAGATGAAGAAGAAACAGGCCGCCCATGACAAGATCATGGCGACCAAGACGCAGGAAAAGGGCCTGCTGATCGTCCACACCGGCAAGGGCAAGGGCAAGACGACCGCCGCACTCGGCATGGTCGTGCGCGCCATCGGCCATGGCAAAAAGGTCGGCGTCGTCCAGTTCGTGAAGGGCGCCATGACCAGCGGAGAAAAAACCGTCTTCGACGCGTTTCCGGAGAATGTCGAATTCAAGCCCATGGGCGAAGGCTTCACCTGGAACACGCAGGACCGCACCCGCGACATCGCCCTCGCCCGCGAGGCGTGGGACGAGGTAAAGCGGATGATTGCCGATCCGGCCTATGATATGGTCCTTGCCGATGAACTCAATATCGTCCTGCGTTACGACTATCTGCCGGTCGAAGAGGTGCTGGAAGCCGTGACCGCCAGAAGCGCCATGAAACATGTCCTCATCACCGGCCGCAACGCGCCCGATGCGTTGATAGAGGCTGCCGATCTCGTCACCGAAATGACCCTCGTCAAACATCCCTTCCGCAGCGGCGTGAAGGCCCAGGCAGGAATCGAATTCTGACCCGCACCGCCTTCGACATCGCCGCCTTCGAGGAACTGGTCCACCTGCGCCGCGACGTGCGCCATTTCCTGACCGATCCGCTGGACGAGGGGGAGGTGGAGCGGCTCCTTGCCCTCGCCCACAGCGCCCCTTCGGTCGGCCTGTCCCAACCGTGGCGTTTCGTCCGGATCGAAACCCCTGCCTTGCGCGAGCAACTCGCCACCCATGTCGATGCCCAGATCGCCAAGGCTGGCAGCATCTATGAGGGCGACGAAGACAGGCTCTACCGCAGCCTGAAACTGCACGGCCTGCGTGAAGCGCCCATATTGTTCGCCGTCTATTGCGACGAAGGGACCGAAACCGGCCACCGCCTCGGCGCGATCACCATGCCCGAAGCACGGCGCTATAGCTGCGTGATGGCGATCCATACCATCTGGCTTGCCGCCCGTACGCGGGGCATCGGCATGGGCTGGGTATCGATCCTGGACCGGCCCACGGTGGACGCGATGCTCGCCATTCCGGAAAACTGGCGCTGCCTCGGCCTGCTGTGCCTGGGCTATCCGCAGAGCGAGGAGGCGACGCCGGAACTCGAACGGCGCGGTTGGGAACATCGCACAGACTGGCATTCCGCGATCGTCAAGCGCTGATCCTCCTTCCGTGGGTGGGCAGAAGCCCACTTCCCTTTCCACCGCTCTGCGCTTATGAACCGCATCCGGATCGGGCTGCGCCCGCTCCATCGATCGCGTCGGTGCCCCCGAAAGGGGCTTAAATGGGAACGCGGTGCGGGAGGAAACTCCCTAATCCGTGGCTGTCCCTGCAACTGTGAGCGGCGAGCAAGGCAAGGACGGACGCCCCGTGATCGGGACGGCCAGCCACTGGAGCAATCCGGGAAGGCCCCTGCCAAGGCTATGACCCGCAAGCCAGGAGACCTGCCGAACGCAAGGGTCGCTCTAGCCATGGTCCAGGGGATGGTCACGGCTCGGTTCTCCGCACGAGCGACGGATAAGCGGCTGGTGGAAAGCATCCTCCAGTCGTCGTTGCGACGTGGGAGGTGAAGTCCAGTGCCAGACGCGCCAAGCGCTCATGCCGCCGCCATTCGCGGCTGGTGTCCGACGGCATGGCGCCCAATGATGGCGGGCGACGGCCTGCTGGTGCGGGTGCGTCCCCCGCTGGGCCGCCTGACCGCCGCGCAGGCCATCGATATGGCAAAGGCCGCCCACCGTCACGGCAATGGATTGCTCGACCTCACCAACCGGTCAGGGCTGCAAATCCGCGGCGTGACGAAACAAAGCCATCGCCCGTTGCTTCGGCACCTCATCGCCCTCGGCCTGACCGATCCCGATCCAGCCCGCGAAGCCCGCCGCAATTTCCTCCTCGCCCCCGACTGGTCCCCCGGCGACGATACGGACAGCATCGCCCGGGCCCTGCTCTCTCGTCTGGACGATCTTCCCCACCTGCCTCCCAAGATCGGGGTCGCGATCGACGCCGGTCCGGCGCCCGCCCTAGGCTTCGTCCCTGCCGATTTCCGCTTCGAACGCAGCGAAGGCGGGACGCTGCTGCTCCGCGCGGAGGGCCGCCCCCATGGCATGCCCACCAGCGTCCAGACCGCCGCGCAAGACCTGATCGTGCTTGTCCGCTGGTTCCTGGAAACCGGCGGCATCGCCTCCGGCCGCATGGCCCGGCACCAGGCGCCGCTGCCCCCGGGCCCGGCCGCCGAACCCGCCCCCTCCCGTCCGCTCGAACGGCTGCTGGCGCAGGCCCCCGGTCCCTTTCACGGCATCCCCTTCGGCCAGATCGATGCCGACAGCCTCGCTGCACTGGCCGGACAGCCGGGCGTCATCGCTTTGCGCCTCACCCCGTGGCGGGGCCTGATCGCCGAAGGCGGCACGACCAGCCCCGGTCACGCTGCCACCGACCCGCTGCTCCGCGTCGACGCCTGCCCCGGCGCTCCCGCCTGCCCGCAGGCCAGCGTCGCCACGCGCGCCCTTGCCGCCCGGCTCGCACCCCATGTGAAGGGCCCGCTCCATATTTCGGGTTGCGCCAAGGGCTGCGCCCGTCCCCGGCCCGCCCAAATCGTCCTCACCGGGCGACAGGGCCGCTTCGACCTCGCCCGCCAGGCCCGCGCCGGATCGCCCCCGGAAAAGAGGGACCTCGCCCCCGACCAGATACTCGCCCTCTTCGGAAGCCCCTGATGCCCCATAGCTACGAAACCGACGGCGCCGCCATCTACCGCGAGTCCTTCCGCACCATCCGCGCGGAGGCCGATCTCGCCCACTTCTCGAAAGAGGAGGAGCGCATCGCCGTCCGCATGATCCATGCGGCAGGACTGGTCGCCCTTGCGCCGCATATCCGCTTTTCCCCCAGCTTCGCGCCTGCCGCCATCGCCGCGCTGGAGGCAGGCGCGCCGATCCTCTGCGACGCACGCATGGTGTCGGAAGGCATCACCGTCAAACGCCTGCCCGCCGCCAATCCCATCCTCTGCACCCTGAACGATGCGGCGGTTCCGGTGCTGGCGGCACGCATGTCCAACACCCGCTCCGCCGCCGCGCTCGAACTGTGGCGTCCGCACCTTGCGGGCGCGCTGGTCGCCATCGGCAACGCCCCGACGGCGCTTTTCCATCTGCTGAACATGCTGGAAGATCCCGCCTGCCCGCGACCCGCCGCGATCATCGGCTGCCCCGTGGGCTTCGTAGGGGCGGCGGAATCCAAACAGGCGCTCTGGCGGAGCCGAACCGTTCCCTGCTGCATCGTGGAGGGCCGCCTGGGCGGCAGCGCCATCACGGTCGCGGCGATCAATGCGATAGCGAGCCCGGCGGAATGACCCAAGGTACCATCCACGGCGTCGGCCTCGGCCCCGGCGCGCAGGACCTGATGAGCGTCCGCGCCGACCGCCTGATCCGCGAAGCCCGCCACATTGCCTATTTCCGCAAGAAGGGTAAATCCGGCCATGCCCGCCGGACCGTGGAGGGCATGTTGCGTCATGATGTCGTCGAATATCCGATGGAATATCCGGTGACGACGGAAATCCCGCTGACCGACCCCCGCTACAACGACCTTCTATCCAGCTTCTACGCCGGTTGCACCGCGCATCTCGACGGCCTATCCGCCAGCGGTGAGGATGTCGTGGTCCTCTGCGAAGGCGACCCCTTCTTCTACGGCAGCTTCATGCACCTGCACAGCCGCCTCGCCGCGCCGGTCAGCATCGTCCCCGGCATCACCGGCATGTCGGGCGCGTGGACCGCCAGCGGCGCGCCGATCAGTTGGGGCGACGATGTGATGACCGTGCTGATGGCGACCCTCCCCGAAGAGGAACTGGTCCGCCGTATCCACGACACCAATGCGCTGGTCGTGATGAAGATCGGCCGCAACCTCCCCAAGCTCCGCCGCGCCGTAGAGGCTGCCGGCAAACAGGACTGCGCCTGGCTGGTCGAATATGCGACCATGGCCGATCAGCGCATCACGCCCCTGGCCGAAGCGGCCGGCGTCACCGCCTATTTCTCGATCCTGTTGATCCATGGGCAGGGCCGCCGCCCATGAGCGGATGGATCGCCATAGCAGGTCTCGGCCCCGGCGCGGCCGCGCTCGTCACGCCGGAAGTATCGGACGCGCTGGCGGAGGCGACCGACGTCATCGGCTATATCCCCTATGTCGCCCGCATCGCCCAGCGCCCCGGCCTGACGCTCCACGCCACGGACAACCGCGTCGAACTGGACCGCGCCGCCCATGCATTGACCCTCGCCGCCCAGGGAAGGCGCGTGGCGGTCGTATCCTCCGGCGACCCTGGCGTCTTCGCCATGGCCTCCGCCCTGTTCGAAGCGCTCGAAGCGGGACCGGAGGAGTGGCGCGCCCTCGACATCCGCGTTCTCCCCGGCATCACCGCCATGTTCGCCGCCGCCGCAAGGGCGGGCGCGCCGCTCGGCCATGATTTCTGCGCCATCAACCTGTCCGACAATCTGAAGCCGTGGTCGCTGATCGAACGCCGTCTACGCCTCGCCGCGCAGGCGGATTTCGCCATGGCCTTCTACAATCCGCGCTCGCGGTCCCGCCCGGACGGCTTCGCCCGCGCCCTCCAAATCCTGCGGGAAGAATGCGGCGACACCCGCCCGATACTCTTCGCCCGCGCCGTCTCCACGCCGGAGGAAAATCTGCGCATCCTTCCCCTGGGGCAGGCCAGGCCGGACATGGCCGACATGCGCACGATGGTCATCCTCGGTTCCAGCCGAACCCGCCTGATCGAACGGTCCGGCCCGCCCATCCTCTACACCCCGCGTTCGGCCGCATGATCCAGCCAGTCCAGCACGTCCGCAACCGCATGGGTCATCCGCGCCACGGGGCAAGGGGGCCTGTCGATCATCAGGACAGGCAGCCCCAGCCGCCGTGCGGCGATCAGCTTCGCCTCCGCCCCGCTACCGCCCGCATTTTTGGATATGACCAGATCGATCCCATGCGCGCGCATCAGGGCCATGTCGCCCTCGACGGTGAACGGCCCGCGATCCACGACCAGATCATGTCGCGGCAGGACCGGCAATTCGTCCGGCACGTCCACGAAGCGCAGCAGATAATGATGCTGCGGCCGAACGGTGAAGGCATCGGCATGCATCCGCCCCAAAGCCAGCATCACGCGCCGCCCAGGTCCCGCGAGAGCCGCCACGGCCCCCTCCAGATCGGCCACATGGGTCCAGCGGTCCCCCTCCGCCGCGACCCAGCCGGGACGGGTCAGCATGATATGCGCCACCCCGGCTTCGCGCGCCGCGGCAACGGCATGGCCGCTCATCGTCGCGGCAAAGGGATGGGTCGCGTCCACCAGATGGGTCACGCCCTCCCGGCGCAGATATTCGACCAGGCCCGCGATCCCGCCAAAGCCGCCGACCCGCACCGGCACCGGCTGCGGACGCGGCTTTTCCGTCCGCCCGGCATAGCTCAGCACCGCCCGCGCGCCTCGCTCCGCCAATGCCCTGGCGAGCGCGCTCGCCTCGGTGGTCCCACCCAATATGAGGATATGGGCCATGACTGAAACTCCCGATCCCTGGCTGATGATCATCGGCATCGGGGAGGATGGCCCCGACGGTCTGTCCCACGCCGCCCGTCAGGCAATGGAAGCGGCGACCTTCGTTGCCGGATCGCCCCGCCACCTGAGCCTGCTGCCTCCCCTTAGGGCCGAACATCTAAGCTGGCCAGTCCCGTTCGATGACGGCATCGCCGCGCTGCTGGCCCGCCGGGGCCGGCCCACGGTGATGCTCGCCTCAGGCGATCCCTTCTGGTTCGGCGCGGGTGCCAGCATCACCCGGCACCTCTTGCCAGGGGAATGGACGGCCTATCCCGCACCCTCCACCTTCGCCCTCGCCGCCGCGCGCCTCGGCTGGCCGCTACAGGAGGTGGAATGCCATGGTCTCCACGCCGCGCCTCTACAACGTCTGCGCCCCAGTCTCGTCCCCGGCCGCCGCATCCTCATCCTGCTGCGGGACGGCCGGGCGGTCGCGGACCTCGCCGCCTATCTGACGGACAGCGGCTTCGGCCCTTCGACGCTCCATGTGCTGGAGGCCCTTGGCGGCCCGCGCGAACGCATCCGCACGGTCCCCGCCAACGGCATCGACTTCACGGATATCGCTCACCCGGTCACGGTCGGCCTCGGCATTGCGGGCGAAGGCCGGACGCTTCCCCGCGCCAGCGGCCTGGCCGACGACTGGTTCGACCATGACGGCCAGCTCACCAAACGCCCCGCCCGCGCCCTCACCCTGTCGGCCCTGGCGCCCCGTCCGGGCGAAACATTGTGGGACATAGGCACGGGTTCGGGTTCGATCGCGATCGAGTGGCTGCTCTCCCATCCCGCAACGCAGGCCCTCGCCTTCGAGGCCGATCCCGCCCGCGCCGCCCGCGCCCGCGGCAACGCCTCCGCGCTGGGCGCCGACCGCCTGACCGTGATCGAGGGCGAGGCCCCGGATATCCTACGCGACCGCACCCGCCCGGACGCGCTCTTCATCGGTGGAGGCTTAAGCGAAGCGCTGCTCGAAACCCTGTACGCCCTTCCGGGCGGCCCGACCCGCCTCGTCGCCAATGCGGTCACGCTGGAATCCGAAGCGCTGCTGGCCCGATGGCATGGCCGCAAGGGCGGCGATCTTCTCCGTATCGAACTGGCACAGGCCGTCCCGCTTGGCAGCCGCCATGGCTGGCGGGCCGCCTATCCGCTGGTGCAGTGGAGCGTCATCCTGTGATCGTCGCCGGCTTTGGTTTCCGTGCGAACGCGACCCTAGCCTCATTCCAGTCGGCGTTGGAAGCCGCGACGGGCGGCGGCACCGCCATTGCCGCGCTGGCGACGCTGGACCGGAAATCCACGCAGCTCACACCTTTCGCGGACCATCTGTCCCTGCCTCTCATCACGGTCGCGCCCGATCGGATGACACGTCAGACCACCCTCACCCGCTCGCGGCAAAGCCTTGCCGCCCACGGCACCGGCAGCGTCGCCGAAGCCGCAGCCCTTGCCGCGGCCGGCCCCGGTGCCCGCCTGCTCGCGCCCCGCGCCATCTCGCGCGATCACCTCGCCACCTGCGCCCTTGCCGAAGGAGTTCCCGCATGACCGTCCATTTCATCGGCGCAGGACCCGGCGCGCCCGACCTCATCACCCTGCGCGGCCGCGACCTGATCGCGCGCTGCCCGGTCTGTCTCCATGCCGGTTCGCTGGTTCCCGCCGCGCTGCTCGACCATTGCCCGCCCAGCGCCCTGATCGTGAACACGGCCTCGCTGACACTGGATGAGATCATCGCCACCATCAGCGAAGCCCATGATGCAGGCCATGACATCGCCCGCCTCCATTCCGGCGACCTCTCGATCTGGTCCGCCATGGGCGAACAGGTCCGCCGCCTGAAGGCGCTCGGCATCCCCTATACCGTCACGCCTGGCGTCCCCTCCTTCGCCGCCGCCGCCGCCGCGCTGGAGGCTGAACTCACCCTGCCCGAAATCGGCCAGTCGCTGATCCTCACCCGCACGGCCGGCCGCGCCAGTTCCATGCCACCCGGCGAAAGCCTGACCGCCTTCGGCGCCACCGGCGCGACCCTTGCCATCCATCTGTCGATCCACAATCTGGCCGGGGTGGTGGCGGACCTCATCCCCCATTATGGCGGCGCCTGTCCGGTAGCCATCGTCTGGCGCGCCAGCTGGCCCGACCAGCAGATCGTTCGGGCCACCCTCGCCACGGTCGAGGGCGCCGCCGCCGACGGGCCGGAGCGCACGGCCCTCATCCTGATCGGCCCGGTCCTCGACAATGCGGATTTCGCGGAAAGCAGCCTTTACGCCCCCGGCTATGATCGCCGCTTCCGCCCGTCCAGCGCCGATTCCCCGTTCGTCGGCAAACCATGACCCCCGGCATCCTCATCGCCGCGCCGCGTTCCGGGTCGGGCAAGACGGTCGTGACTCTCGGCCTGCTGCGCGCCTTCGCCCGCAACGGCTTGCGCGTGCAGCCCTTCAAGGCCGGCCCCGACTATATCGACTCCGCCTTCCAGCGGGCCGCCGCCCGCCGCCCGTCCTTCAACCTCGACAGCTGGGCCATGCCCCGTCCGCTGGTCGGCGCGATCGCCGGTCATGCCGACGATGCGGACCTGATCGTCGCGGAAGGCGTGATGGGCCTGTTCGACGGCGCCCCGGCACAGGGGGAAAGCGGCAACGGCTCCAGCGCCGATATCGCCGCCGCCCTGGGCTGGCCGGTCATTCTAGTCATGGACGTTTCCGGCCAGAGCCAATCCGCCGCCGCCATTGCCCAGGGCTTCCGCAGCCTGCGCCCCGACATCATGATCGCCGGGGTCATCCTCAACCGCCTTGCCAGCGAACGTCACGAAAGGCCGATCCGCGCGGCCATGGCGGAGGCGGGCATAGCCGTCCTCGGCGCGATCCCCCGGCTGGAGGAACTCGGCCTGCCCGAACGCCATCTGGGGCTGGTGCAGGCCGCCGAGCATGCCGACCCCGATGCCGTCATCGACCGCATGGCTGGACATGTCGCCGCCCATGTCGACCTGGCCGCCATCCGCCGCGCTGCCGGGGCCGCCGGGGCCCGCCCCCGCCGGGACGATGCCCTCGCCCTTGCCTGCCCGCCCCCCGGTCAGCGCATCGCCCTGGCGCAAGACGCCGCCTTTTCCTTCACCTACGCCCACCTGCTGTCGGGCTGGCGCGCGGCGGGCGCGGAAATACGGCCTTTTTCTCCCCTTGCGAACGAAGAGCCGGACGCAATGGCCGATGTCGTCTGGCTTCCCGGCGGCTATCCCGAACTTCACGCCGGACGCATCGCCCAGGCGGATCGTTTCCTCTCGGCGCTTCGCCGTCACGCCGAAACCCGTCCCGTTCATGGCGAGTGCGGCGGCTATATGGTGCTGGGCGAATCCCTGATCGACGCGCGGGGTGAAAGCCATGCCATGGCGGGCCTGCTCGGCCTCGTCACCAGCTTCGCGCAGCGCCGCCTGCATCTGGGCTATCGCCGTGCCCGGCTGCTCGCGCCGATGGGCGGATTTGCCGCGGGCGCAATGCTCAACGGCCATGAATTCCACTATGCCACGATCCTTGCCCAGCCCGACAGCCCGCTCGCCGCCGTCACCGATGCGGAGGGCAAGGCCGTCGCATCCACGGGATCGCATCGCGGCCGCGTCACCGGCGGTTTCTTCCATCTCATCGCCCAGGCTTGCGCAACATGATCCGCTTGAACCTGATCGGCATCGGCACGGGCAATCCCGACCATCTGACCCGCGCGGCGATCAAGGCCATGAACAAGGCCGACCTGATCCTCCTGCCGCGCAAGGGCGAGGCGAAATCGGACCTCATCGACCTGCGCCGCGCCATCTGCGCGGAGGTGCTGACCCGGCCGGTCAAGCTGGTGGAATTCGACATGCCCGGCCGCGCCGACCTGCCCGCCTATGTCGATGCCGTACTCGACTGGCACGACGCCATCGCGGCGCTCTGGCAGGAGCAGATAACCCGCCATCTGCCGCAGGGCGGGACCTTGGCGCTGCTGGTCTGGGGCGATCCCTCACTTTACGACAGCAGCCTGCGCATAGCCGAACGCCTGCCGGGCATGCAGGTCCGGGTCATCCCCGGCATCACCAGCATCCAGGCGCTGACCGCAGCCCATGGCATCTGCCTCAACGACCTGGCCGAACCCGTGCTGATCACCACGGGACGCCGCCTGCGCGAGAAGGGCTGGCCGGAATGCACCGACAGCCTGGTGATCATGCTGGACGGCCATTGCGCTTTCCAAACCCTGCCGCCCGAAGGGATCGACATATGGTGGGGCGCCTATCTCGGTATGCCGCAGCAGGCGCTTGCCCATGGCCCGCTGGCCGCCGTCAGCGCGGAGATCATCGACCATCGCGCCGCGCTCCGGCGGGAGCATGGCTGGATCATGGACATCTATCTGCTGCGCCGACGCGATTAGGCGCGCGGCAAGCCACGCGCGCGGAAGCGGCTGCACAAGATCGAGTGGACCCGGGGCGCCTGCGCGGCGACCCGTCACACCGTCAGGCGACGTTGGGGACCAGTTCCATCATGGGTCTGCTGACCGCCTGCCTGATGCCGTCATCGGCTCCGGTCTCAGCCCGGCGGCGAAATTCCGCGGCCATGGCGTGGTGCATCATGCGTGCAGAAGCGTCAGCGGTCGTCGCCGCCAACTGCTCATGCATTTTCGCCCGCTCAAGACACTCTTCACGCGTAAGAGCATTCGTCATGAATCGAACTCCTGCCTGCTGCCGGATTGGGTTCGCCCTGCCGCTTTGCCAAAACGCCAGAAACGAGCCTGGACCGGTAAAATCGGCCCGTAACTTAGCCTGTCCGCCGTCCGATTGAAAATGGAATCTTCTTGGTGGGCGGCACCCATCGGCCACCCATACCGGTTCAGCGCAACCAGCCCTCCTGCGGCTGTGCACCATGGCTCTTCAGCTCCTTGCGCTGTTCGGCGTCGACTTCCTTCAACACCACCTCATAGCCCCAGAGATTCGCCAGGTTTTGCAAGACCATAGCCGCATCGTTCGGGTCCAGTTGAACCCCGTCCACCACGCCATGTTCGACGATCAGCTTCCGGTCCCCGGCCAGGTCCACGTCCACCACCTGGATATCCGGCTCTTGCCGCCCGATATCATATTCCCGCGCCAGCGCCCTTCTGATCCGGCGGTATCCCCGCTCGTCGTGGATCGCATCCACCCGCAATTCCGACTCGCCGCTGCGGTCGATGATCTTGAACAGCCGCCATTGCCGGATCAGATGCGGGCTGAGGAACTGCGACACGAAGCTTTCGTCGCGATAATTGGCCCAGATGTCCTTGAGCACCTCCACCGGATCGCCCGATCCGGCGATCTCCCCGAACCATTCGCGGTCCTCTGCCGTCGGCTCCAGGCAGATGCGCTCGATGTCGGACATGATGCCGAACCCCAGCGCATAGGGATTGAACCTGCCAAAATGTCCTGAATCATAAGTGGGTTGGTAGACGACATTGGTATGCGACGACAGGAATTCCATGAAGGCGCCGTCGGTGATCCACCCGCGTTCGTGCAGCGCGGTCATGATCCGATAATGGGTGTAGGTCGCGCACCCCTCATTCATCGCCTTGGTCTGACGCTGGGGATAGAAATATTGCGCGATCAGCCGGACGATGCGCAACACCTCCCGCTGCCAGCTTTGCAACCGAGGGCCGGTCTTTTCCAGGAAATAGAGGATATTCTCCTGCGGCAGGCCGAGGGCCGCGCGCCGCGCCTCATTGGGCACCGCATCCGCGCGCGCGCCCCCCGGCACCGTGCGCCACAGATCGTCGTAGATGCGGTCGCGATAGGCCTGCCGTTCCGCTTCCCGGGCCGCCTCGCTCTTCAGGTCGCGGGGCCGGATGCGCGGATAGCGGTGCACCCCCTGGTTCATCAGCGCATGGGCGGCATCCAGCACCCGCTCGACCGCCAACTGGCCATGCCGCTCCTCGCACTCGGCGATATAGCGTTTGGCGAACTCCAGATAATCGAGAATCCCCTCCGCATCGGTCCATTGCTTGAAGACATAATTATTCTTGAAGAAATGATTATGGCCGAAGGCCGCATGGGCGATGACCAACGTCTGCATCGTCGCACTGTTTTCCTGCATCAGATAGTTGATGCAGGGATCGGAGTTGATCACCAGTTCATAAGCCAGCCCGCGCAGCCCCTTGCGGTACATCATTTCATTGGTGACGAACTGCTTGCCGAAAGACCAATGCTTGTAGAAGAGCGGCATGCCGATGGAGGAATAGGCATCCAGCATCTGCTCCGCGCTGATGACCTCTATCTGGTTGGGATAGATATCCAGCTTCATTTCCTTGAGCGCGATTGGCTCGATCGTGTCGTAGATGCGGTTGATCAGCGAAAAGTCCCAATCGCTCCCGGTGAACAGCGGCGCTTTCGCATGTTTGCCCGTCATGCCGTCCGCTCCGCCACACCCTTGCGCTGGAACAGTTCACGGAAGACCGGGTAGATTTCCCGGCGGTGATGCACCTTGCGCATCACGAAATTGCGGTTGGCCTCGGACACGGGCGCATAGGCCTGCCACAGGCCGGTCATCGTCCCGACCGTCTCTATATCGGCGAACTCCTCCCGCCCGACCTCCAGATAGGCGACATATTGGCACATCGGCAGGATTTCATTCTGCATCAGGCTGACTACGCGGCCATTGTCCGACTGCATGGTGTCGCCATCCGATGCCTGCGCGACATAGATGTTCCAGTCGTCGGGCCGATAGCGTTCCTTGACCACCTCCAGCAGCTTGTCGAGCGCGCTCGACACCAGCGTCCCGCCCGTCACCGTGCTGTAGAAGAAGGTCTGCTCGTCCACCTCCGCCGCGCGGTCGGTATGGTGGATGAACACCACCTCGACATGCTCGTAGCAGCGCGAGAGGAACAGATGGAGCAAGGCGAAGAAGCGCTTGGCGAGGTCCTTCATATGCTCCGTCATGGAACCGGACACGTCCATCAGGCAGAACATCACCGCCTGCGCCACCGGCTTGGGCACATTTTCGAACCGCCGGTAACGCAGGTCGACCGGATCGATATAGGCGATCAGATTGCGCCGCCGGACGATATGGGCGCGCTCCTCCCGCAATGCCTCCAGCCTTACCGCATCGTCGGGCAAGGGCGGGGCGCGCGCCTCGATCTCCGCAATCTCCCGCTCGATCCGTTCAAGATCGCTGCCCTTGGGCCGCCGCAGCGCAATGCGCCGCGACATCGCCCGCTGCATGGTGCGCGGGACGGAAAGATTGGACGGATTGCCGACCACCGAATAGCCCGCCCGCCTGATCCCGTCGACCGCCCCGCCGATCAGCCGCCGCTTGGCAAGGTCGGGCAGTTCCAGATCGTCCAGAAACAGGCCCAGAAACTCCTCCCGGCTCAACGCGAACTGGAAATCGTCATTCCCCTCGCCCTGTCCGGCCTGCGAACCCGACCCCTGCCCACCATCGGGCCGCTTGATCCGGTCGCCCTCCATATAGTCGTGATTGCCGGGAAAGACGCGCTCGCGATTGCCGCCCTGCGATGCGCGATGCAGCGTCGGTTCGTGGATGGCGTCGCGCTGGATCGTGACCTGGCCTTCCTTGTCCAAGTCCTTGATGCTGCGGTCCTTCAGGCTGTCGCGCACCGCCTGCTGCACATAGGCCCTTGCCCTCCGCAGGAAGCGCTGCCTGTTGACCAGGCTCTTGCCCCCCGGGTTCAACCGTCTGTCGACTATGTGCATGGGGCTCAATCGCCCTCCATCAACCGGCCTGCTTGACGCGGATATACCATTCGACAAGCCGCCTTACCTGCCGCTCAGTATAGCCTCTTTCGATCATCCGCGCGACGAATTCGTCATGCTTGCTGGCGGTGTCGCCGTCCTTCTTCGACCCGAAGCTGATGACCGGCAGCAGATCCTCGACCTGGCTGAACATCCGCTTCTCGATCACCTCGCGGATTTTCTCGTAACTGGTCCAGCTCGGGTTGCGCCCGTCATTGCTGGCCCGCATGCGCAGGGCGAACTTTACCACCTCGTTCCGGAAATCCTTAGGATTGGCGATGCCGGCCGGCTTTTCGGTCTTGGTCAGCTCCTGGTTGATGACGTCCCGGTCGAGCAACTGGCCGGTATCGGGGTCCTTGAAGTCCAGATCCTCGATCCACGCATCGGCATAGGCGACATAGCGGTCGAAGAGGTTCTGGCCATAATCATTATAGGATTCGAGATAGGCCTTCTGAATCTCATTGCCGATGAACTCGGCATAGCGCGGCGCCAGTTCGCCCTTGATGAACTCCAGATAGCGGGACTCGACCTCGGCCGGGAACTGCTCCTGCCGCACCATGCCTTCCAGCACGTACATGAGGTGGACAGGATCGGCCGCGATCTCATTGGTGTCATGATTGAAGGTCGCCGACAGCGCCTTGAAGGCGAAACGGGTGGAAATGCCCGCCATGCCCTCATCCACGCCGGCGGCATCGCGATATTCCTGGATGCTCTTGGCCCTGGGATCGATCTCCCGCAGCATTTCCCCGTCATAGACGCGCATCTTGGAATAGAGATTGCTGTTCTCATGCTCGCGCAGCCGCGTCAGCACGGAAAAGCGCGCCAGCATGTCCAGCGTCCCCGGGGCACATGGCGCCTTGCTGAGGTCGGATTCCCTCAGCAATTTCTCGTAGACATGCCGTTCTTCGGTCGCCTGAAGGGAATAAGGAACCTTGATGACATAGATACGGTCGATGAAGGCTTCGTTATTCTTGTTGTTCTTGAAATTCGCCCATTCCGATTCATTGGAATGAGCCATGATGATCCCGGTAAAGGGAATGGCGCCGATATTCTCCGTGCCGATATAATTGCCCTCCTGCGTCGCGGTCAGCAACGGGTGGAGCATCTTGATCGGCGCCTTGAACATCTCGACGAATTCCAGCATCCCCTGGTTCGCCCGGTTGAGGCCGCCGGAATAGCTGTAGGCATCGGGATCGTTCTGCGAGAGCATCTCCAGCTTGCGGATGTCGACCTTCCCGACCAGCGAACTGATGTCCTGGTTGTTCTCGTCCCCCGGCTCGGTCTTGGCGATCGCCACCTGCCGCATGCGCGACGGCATCATCTTGACGACCTTGAACTTCGAAATGTCGCCGCCAAACTCGTCCAGCCGCTTGCGGCACCAGGGGCTGATCATGCCGGTCAGCCGTCGGCGGGGAATGGCGTAATTCTCCTCGATGAAGTCGCCATGGGTTTCCGCGTCGAACAGCGCCAGCGGGCTTTCGAAGATCGGGCTGATCTCCTCCCCCGCCTTCAGCACATAGATGGGATGGACCTCCATCAACGCCTTCAGCCGCTCCGCCAGGGAGGATTTGCCGCCGCCGACCGGCCCCAGCAGGTAGAGGATCTGCTTGCGCTCCTCCAAGCCCTGGCTGGCATGGCGCAGGAAACTGACGATATGTTCGATCGTCCCTTCCATGCCGTAGAAATTGGTGAAGCTCCTGTAGCGCCGGATCGTCCGGTTCATGAAGATCCGGCCCAGCCGCTGGTCGCGCGAGGTATCGATGATCTCCGGCTCGCCGATCGCCGCCAACAACCGTTCCGGCGCCGACGCATGCATCAAGGGATCGTTGCGACATCCGAGCAGATAGTCTTCGACGGACATTTCGGCCTGGCGCCGATCGTCATATTTCCGCGTAAAGCTGGAAAACAACTCATTCTTTGTCACTGGCGACTCCCGCTAAAGCAGCCATGGAATTGAATATAGACGCATATGCACTGTAAAAACAGCCAAATAGAGACTTGCGACCGGAAAAATCCAAAACTGTCAAAAATTTAATCGGACAAGTTCTATCACAAGAACGCACGATACTCATCCGGCCACGCAAGTGCATTTCCGGCTCATGCACGACTATCGATCAGGCGGGCGACACCATCATGATCACGCCACCGTCGTGCAGCATCTTAAAATCGGCGCGACGATCCCCCGCCGCGATTGGACTCATAGTGTCACCTCAGGCCGCAAGAGGAAAGAGGGTAAAGGAGACAATCGCCTCGACCCGGCCGAAGTTCCCTCAGGCCTTCATATCGATCGTCGCGGCCAGCCCGCCTTCCGGCGCGTTCGCCAGCCGCACCGACGCCTTGAAACTCAGCGCCAGCGACCGGGCGATGGTCAGGCCGATGCCGGTTCCCGACCGCCCGCCCGGCTGGCCCGCGGCGCCGCGGGTGAAGGGCTCGAACATCTTATCCAATTGATCGGGCGGAATGCCCGGTCCATGGTCGCGCACCTCGATCAGCACGCGCCCCGCCTGGCGCGAACAGCTTATGTCCGCGCCGCCGCCATATTTGACCGCATTGGTCAGCAGATTGCTGATGCAGCGGGTCAAGGCATTGGGCTTGACCCTGACGGTGCCGCCGCAGCCCGACAGGAAACGCACCCGCGATCCCAGTTCCTGCGCATCCTCCACCATGCTGGTCAGCAGCGAATCGATGTCGATGACGGACCAATCCTCCTGCGCCTCCGTGCTGGCCGCCAGGTCCAGCCCCTCGCGCACCAGTGTCTGCATCGCCTGATGATCCTGCAACAGCCGCGCCCGCAATTCCTCATTTTCCACCAGTTCCAGCCGCAGCCGAAGCCGGGTGAGCGGCGTTTGCAGGTCATGGCTGATCGCCGCCAGCAACTGCGTCCGCTCGGCAAAGCCCGCCCTGACCCGGCGCTGCATCAGGTTGAAGGTGGAAAGCGCCGCGCGGACCTCCTCCGGCCCGCGCTCGGGAATTTCCTCGGCATCCAGCGACACCGAAAAGGCCTCGGCCGCCAGTTCCAGCCGCCGCAGCGGCTTGGCGACGAACCGTGCGACGACGATCGCCAGTCCGGCCGACGACAGCACGATCAGCAACAGATAGACGGGTTTGGCCAGCGTGCTGGGCGGTTTCACCAGATGCGGCAGATATAGCGCCAGCGACCGCCGCTCGCCCGTGCCATCGGTGAAGCGGACAACCCAGCAATCGGGACGCGGCGCCCCGATCAGCCCGGCGGCTCGGTTGTTGGGGTCCATCTTCGTGGCGGGAAAGCACAGCCCGACCGGCACCTGCCCCGCTTCCGGATGGGAATCCGGACCGAAGCGTGCTTCCAATGCATCCGCCAACGCCGGATCGGGATCGGTCAGGGCGATGCCGGGGGGGGCCATTCTCGCCCCCATGATCTGCTGGTCGCTCAGCATCGCCTCGATCCGTTCGGGATCATGGGTCAGGCGCTGGGCGATGTCGACCGCGCTCGCCACCACGCGTTGCAGGCGCCAACGCTCGAAATCGAGATGGCGGGTCTGCTCCGCCACGCCCAGCGCCGCCGCGGCGGCGGCCGTCATGCCGACCGTCAGCAACAGGAAGATCTGCCCCACCAGCGACCGGAGGAAATTGCGCGCCCGCGCCGGGACCGGAACCATCATGCCGCGGTCATTCGTAGATCACCGTGCTGGCCAGGACATAGCCCTCGCCGCGTACCGTCAGGATCAGGCCGCCGCCAGGCCCGTCCCCTGAATCCCCGGCCAGCTTCTGCCGCAATCGGCTGACCTGAAGGTCGATCGAGCGGTCGAAGGCGGCCGTCGCCCGTCGTTCGGGCACCAGCTCCTCGCGCGACAGTACCACATTGGGTTCCTCGATGAAGCGCGACAGCAGCCGGAATTCGGCGGAGGACAGCATGATCAGGCGATCATCGTCAGCGATCAGGCGGCGCTGGAACAAATCCAGCCGCCAGGATCCGAAGCGGGCGATCCGCGCCGTCTTCTGCCGCGCCCTGTCCTCCCCGCGCGACCGGCGCAGCAGGTTGCGGATGCGCACCAGCAACTCGCGCGGCTCGAATGGCTTGGTCAGATAATCGTCGGCGCCCAGCTCCAGTCCCAACACCCGGTCGATGGCGCTGCCCCGCGCCGTCACCATGATGATCTGCGTCGCGCTGCCTTGCGCGCGCAGGTCGCGGCACAGCGACAACCCGTCGCCATCGGGAAGGTTGAGGTCGAGCACGATCAAGTCGATCGTCCGCGCCGCCATGGCGGCGTCCAGCTCCGAAAGGCTCCCCGCCGCCGACACCTCATAATGTTCCTGGGCAAGCTGACCGACGATCAGGTCCCGGATATCCTCATCGTCATCGACGACAATCACGCAGGGTGGACGGGACGGATCGGGCATGACCCTGTCCTAACCGCATTTTCGTCCCAAGTCTGCGCTCACGGCCCGCGCAGATACATAAAGATACAATCCGCTACAGATTGAACCATCGGGACAATAAGTCGCGCTACCATGCATCATGCCAAAAGATCATGAGGGCAAGGTCGGCGCCCCGTGTGGGAGCCGACCTTCGCCCGGCGCGTCCCTCCCCTCCCCCTGCGCCGGGCGAAGATCCCTCGTCTCAAGCCTTGGACCCACCCGCCGACCATGCCCAGCCGCCTCTCCGCCTTCCGAACCGCGCCGCTCGCGCTTTGCGTCCTGATCGCCGCCTGCGGACACAGGGAAGCCCCGAAAAAGGGTCCGGTGGAGGTCGGCGTGGTGACGCTGGCGACGGAGAATGTGACGGTCTCCACCGAATTGCCCGGCCGCACCGCCTCGACCATGATGTCCGAGGTCCGGCCCCAGGTCGCCGGCGTCGTCCAGAAACGCCTCTTCACCGAAGGCTCCTTCGTGAAGGCGGGCCAGCCGCTCTACCAGATCGACCCCTCGCTCTACCGCGCCTCCCGCGACGAGGCCCAGGCGACGCTGGCCAGCGCGCAGGCGACCGCCGCCGCCGCACAGGCAAAGGCCGCACGCTACCGCACGCTCGGCGCGAGCGAAGCGGTGAGCGCGCAGGACCGCGACGATGTGATCGCCACCGCGCGCCAGGCCGCCGCCGCCGTGCAGCAGGCCCGCGCCACGCTCCAGACGACCGGCATCAACCTCAACTTCACGCAGGTCCGCGCCCCGATCAGCGGGCGTATCGGCCGCTCCTCCGTCACGCCGGGCGCACTGGTGACGGCCAGCCAGGCAACGGCGCTCGCCACCATCCAGCAGCTTGACCCGATCTTCGTCGACATCACCCAGTCCAGCGCCAGGTTGCTCCAGTTGCGCCGGGCGCTCGCCGCCGGCAACGCGCTGCCCGCCAGCGCGACCATCCGCCTGAAGCTGGACGACGGCACCGACTATCCGCTGGAAGGCCGCATCGAATTCGCCGAACCGATCGTCGATCCCAACAGCGGCACCGTCACCCTGCGCGCCCGCTTCCCCAATCCCGACAGCCTGCTGCTGCCCGGCATGTTCGTCCGCGTCGTCGCCCCGCAGTCGGTCGTCCCCAATGCCATATTGGCGCCGCAACAGGGCATCAGCCGCGACCCCAAGGGCAATGCCACCGCGCTGATCGTGGACAGGTCCGGCAAGGTCGAACGCCGCATCGTCACCGCCGCGCAGGCGGTGGGCGACAAATGGCTGATCACCGGCGGCCTGAAGAAGGGCGACCGCCTGATCGTGGAGGGCACCGACAAGGTACAGCCGGGCGACACCGTCAAGCCCGTCGCCATCAACCAGAACGCGAAGTAAGGGAGCCGGACCTTGCTCAGCCGCTTTTTCATCGAACGGCCGATCTTCGCCTGGGTCATCGCCATCGGCATCATGATGGCGGGCCTCGGCGCGATGCTGACCCTGCCGATCGCGCAATATCCGGACATCGCCCCGCCCTCGGTCAATATCAGCGCCAACTATCCCGGCGCCTCGGCCGAAACCGTCGAAACCAGCGTCACCCAGGTCATCGAGCAGCAGCTCACCGGCATCGATGGCCTGATGTATTTCTCCTCCTCCTCGACTGCCAACGGCCAGGCGCGGATCACCGTCACCTTCAAGAAGGGCACCGACCCCGACACCGCCCAGGTGCAGGTGCAGAACAAGGTGCAGCAGGCCTTGAGCCGCCTGCCCAATGCCGTGCAGCAGCAAGGGCTGACCGTCACCAAGTCGCAGACCGACTTCCTGATGCTGGTCGGCCTCTATGACAAGACCGACACCGCGTCGCAGACCGACATCGCCGACTATCTGGTCAACAATTTCCAGGATTCGCTCGCTCGTATCGACGGCGTCGGATCGTCCCAGATCTTCGGTTCGCAATATGCGATGCGCATCTGGCTCGACCCCTATAAGCTCGCCACCGTCAAGCTGATGCCGTCCGACGTGCAAAGCGCCATCGCCGCCCAGAACATAGAGGTTTCAGCCGGCCAGATCGGCGCCGATCCCGCCCCCGTAGGGCAGCAGATCAACGCGACCGTGACCGCCCAGGCGCGGCTGCAAACGCCCGAACAGTTCCGCAACATCGTCGTCAAGACCCAGAACGACGGCTCGGTCGTCCACCTGTCCGACGTGGCGCGGGTCGAACTGGGCAATGAAAGCTATAGCTCGTCGGCGCGCCTCAACGGCCATCCCGCGTCAGGCATGGCGATCCAGCTCGCGCCCGGCGCCGACGCGCTCAAGACCGCCGAACTGGTCAAGGCCAGGGTGGAGGCGCTCTCCACCCACCTGCCGCACGGCTACACCATCGTCTATCCGCGCGACACCACGCCCTTCATCAAGCTGTCGGTCGAGGAAGTCGTGCAGACGCTGATCGAGGCCGTCGGCCTGGTCGTCGTCGTGATGTTCGTCTTCCTGCAAAGCTGGCGCGCGACGCTGGTGCCCGCCATCGCCGTGCCGGTGGTGCTGCTCGGCACCTTCGGCGTGCTGGCGCTGTTCGGCTATTCGATCAACACCATGACGCTGTTCGGCATGGTACTCGCCATCGGCCTGCTGGTCGACGATGCCATCGTCGTGGTCGAGAATGTCGAACGTCTCATGGAGGAAGAGGGGCTTTCGCCCCGCGACGCCACGATCAAATCGATGGAGGAGATCGGCAGCGCGCTGGTCGGCATCGCGCTCGTCCTGTCCGCCGTATTGCTGCCCATGGCCTTTTTCGGCGGATCGACCGGCGTCATCTACCGGCAATTCTCGATCACCATCGTGTCCTCGATGCTGCTTTCGGTGCTGGTGGCGCTGATCCTCTCTCCCGCGCTTTGCGCCACGATCCTCAAACCCGTCGCCAACGAACATCGCGAACGCGGCTGGACCGGCAAATTCAACCGCTGGTTCGAACGCGTCACGCACGGCTATATGACGCGGCTCAACGGCTTCATCGCTCGCCGGACCTTCTTCTGGATCGGCTATGCCGTCGTGCTCGCCCTGCTCTGGCTGCTGTTCGTCCGCCTGCCTACCAGCTTCCTGCCGGTGGAGGATCAGGGCCAGGTCATGGTTCAGGTCACGCTGCCCGCGGGCGCCAAATCCTCCCGCACCTCGGCCGCGATGGAGAGCATCCAGAATTATTTCATGAGCGATGAGAAGGACAATGTCTCCTTCCTCTTCTTCGCCCAGGGTTTCAGCTTCGCCGGCCAGGGCGAGAATACGGCGCAGGGCTTCATCAACCTCGCGCCCTGGGACCAGCGCAAGGGCTTCGCCAACAGCGCGACGATGATCGCCAACCGCGCCACCAAGCAACTGGCCGCGATCCGCGATGCCAAGGCGCTGGCCATGACCCCTCCGCCCATTCGCGGCCTTGGCCAGTCCAACGGCTTCACCTTCGAACTGCTCAACAGCGGCGGCCTCAGCCGGGAACGCTTCCTCGCGCTGCGCAACCAGCTCATGAAGGCCGCGGCCGACAGTCCCAAACTTGCGGGCGTGCGCGCCGCCACGCTGGAGGATACGCCCCAGCTCAAGATCGACATCGACTCCGAAAAGCTCGCCGTGCTGGGCCTCACCCAAAGCAGCGTCAACAATGTGCTGAGCGCCGCCTGGGGCAGCACCTATATCAACGATTTCGTCGACCGCGGCCGGGTGAAGCGCGTCTATATGCAGGCGGACGCGCCGTTCCGCGCGCTGCCGACCGATCTCGACAACTGGCAGGTGCGGTCCGCCGCGACGGGCGAGATGGTGCCCTTCTCCGCCTTCGCCACCGCCCATTGGACGATGGGGCCGACCACCCTGTCGCGCTATAACGGCCTGTCCTCCTATGAACTCCAGGGTCAGGCCGCACCCGGCGCCAGTTCGGGCGAAGCGATGGACGAGATGGTGAAGCTGCAACGGCAACTCCCGGCAGGCACCAGCTATGCGTGGAGCGGCCTCTCCTATCAGGAACAGCTTTCCGGCGGGCAGGCACCGCTGCTCTATGGCCTCTCCGTGCTGGTCGTGTTCCTCTGCCTCGCCGCGCTCTACGAAAGCTGGTCGATCCCGCTCGCGGTACTGCTGGTCATCCCGCTCGGCCTGATCGGCGCGGTGCTGGCGGTGACGCTGAGGGGGTTGGAAAACAACATCTATTTCCAGGTCGGCCTGCTCACGACCATGGGCCTTGCCGCCAAGAATGCGATCCTGATCGTGGAGTTTGCCGAACTGGCCTATCTGCAAGGGAAGGATGCCATGGCGGCCGCGCTGGAGGCGGCGCGCCTGCGCTTCCGCCCGATCCTGATGACCTCGCTGGCCTTCATCGCGGGCGTCATCCCGCTCGCCATCGCCACGGGGGCAGGTGCGCAAAGCCGCGTCGCCATCGGCACGGCGGTCATCGGCGGCATGCTGACCGCGACCATACTCGCCATCTTCTACGTTCCGCTCTTCTTCCTGACGATCATGCGCATCTTCAACCGCAAGCAACAGCCGCCTGCCCCCACCTCCGCCGAGGAGGTCCCGGCATGAAGCGCGCGTTCCTCACCCTCGGCGCCATGACCGCTCTGTCGGCCTGCGACATGGCGCCCCATTATGTCCGTCCGGCGCCCCCCGTGCCCGCCAGCTTCCCCAGCGGCCCCGCCTATGTTCCGGCGGCGGCCACGGAAAGACCCGGCCTGCCCTGGACGGCGCTGGTGGGCGACCCGCGCCTCCGGACCGTGATCGACCGCGCGCTCGCCGATAATCGCGACCTGCGCGCCGCGCTGGCCACCATCGAGGCGGCCCGCGCCCAATATCGGATCCAGCGCGCCGCCCAGCTTCCCGCCGTCACGGGCGAGGCATCCGCCAACTTTTCCCGGCGCAACGACAATCGACAGGACAGCTACAGCGCCGACATCGGCTTCAGCGCGTTCGAGATCGACCTGTTCGGCCGTGTGAAGAATCTGAGCCGATCGGCCCTTGAATCCTATCTGGCGACCGAGGAAGGGGCCCGCGCCACCCGCATCGCCCTGATCGCGGAAACGGCCAGCGCCTATGCCACCCTCGCCGCCGATCAGGAATTGCTGGCCCTGTCCCGCCAGACCCTGGCCAGCGCCGAACGCTCCCTCGCCCTCACCCGTTCGCTGAACGGTGCCGGGCTGAGGGGCAAGCTCGACGTCCATCAGGCCGAGACCATCGTGGAACAGGCACGCAGCGACATCGCCGCCAATGTCACGCAGGTCGCGCAGGACAGGAACGCGCTCGACCTGCTGGCCGGCGCGCCGGTGGAGGATGCCCTGCTCCCGCAATCGCTGGAAAGCCTGACCGGCACCATCGCGAAGGTGCCCGCAGGCCTCTCCTCCGACGTGCTGCTCCAGCGCCCGGACGTGCTGGAGGCCGAACATCAGCTCAAGGCCGCCAATGCCGATATCGGCGCGGCCCGCGCGGCGATGTTCCCGAAAATCAGCCTCACCGCCGCCATCGGCGTCGCCAGTTCGGCCCTGTCCTCGCTCTTCACCGGCGGCGGTTTTGCCTGGTCCGCCGCGCCGTCCGCGAGCCTGCCGATCTTCGGCGGCGGCGCGCGCGGCAATCTCGACTACAGCAAGGCGCAGCGCGACCTCACTCTCGCCCGATATGAAAAGGCGATCCAGACGGCGTTCCGGGAAGTATCCGACGCCCTGGCCCGCGAAGGCACGATCGACGACCAACAGGCGGCCCAGCAACGGCTGGTGCTTGCCAGCCAGCGCAGCTACGCCCTGGCCGAGGAGCGCTACAGAGCAGGCATCGACACCTTCCTCAACAGCCTGACCAGCCAGCGCAACCTCTACAACGCCCGGCAAAGCGCGATCGCGACCGATCTGGCGCTGGTCCGGAATCATATCCAGCTATACCGTGTCATCGGCGCCGATTTTCAGGACCCATGAGGTAAAAGGACGGAAGGCGGACATTCCTTTATCCCTCTCCCTGTAGGGAGAGGACTGCGCAGACCTGGCAGCTTGCTGACCGGGCGGCCTGGACAAATTCAAGACTCGCTGAACTGAGTAATTTGGGTGGATTTCAGACCGTCCGCTTCGCTCTCGACATAAGGTAGAAGCTGCCTATCAGGGGGCTACTTGCAAATCACATCCGGTCCCTTTGGAACACGATTTCGGAACGCCACCGCCCAGCCGTCAACCGACGAAGGCGAATGGATAAACTGCGCCTTGCAAGCGTGATCCCGTATCTCAAAGGTGCACCGAGCAACACCTTGGACCGCAGGGCGGCAAGCCAACTTTTTCACTTCATCCGGGCGAAATGTGTTCGACGTAACGCCGTCGCAGACATCTATTAGACTCTTGCAGATGTTGTCCTGGTAAGAAGCATATCCGTTCGCCGCCGCTGATTCCGTTGGCAGTGATGCAGGTTGCCCCGAAAAAAGTGAAGTCGTCAGGCACTCGTAGTCGTCACTGAGAAATCCCGACCGACCTGCGATTAGCCTATACCTGTGGCTGCACCGCTCACCGGCCACATTTTCGGCATCAGAACGAGCGTCCCACGCAACGAAGCTCCGTGCGTACCGATCGGAGGGATGACTGCATCCACCGATCGCCATAAGCGCAAAAAATAATATAGCTGTTCGCATCTTTGATGCTTGCCCCCAAAATGGCCCGCACCACAACGAAAATCGAATGCCTCGGTAGACCCAACAATTGTCCGCTAATTGGAAACGGAACCAGCACTTTCAACGGCAACAACTGGTCGGTTTCAGACTCTGCCTTCACCGCCGCCCTAAGTCCCATGATCAGCCAAGGATCATGCGTGGCCCAACGGCCACAGCCTTCAAAAAAGCATCCTATCTCTCCAAAGGAAAAGGATTTCGCTGTCCTATTTCGCACGCACAGGATTATCCCGCATCGCTCTTTGAAACGTCCGACACATCGCGCCGTCACGCCTACGCGCGCCCAGGCACGCGCGCGCATACACTGTGAACTTTGGGGGAACTTTGGCGTAAAATCGGCGCAATTCCGGACTATTTCCTCGGTCCGGCCTTGGACCGGCGGATCCCACACCGACCACGTCCGAACCAAGATTGCGCCCCATGGCGCAACATCAAGCCTTGAGGGTCAAGGGCAACCCGGCCGCCACCAGCACGACCTCCCGGCAAAGCGCCGCCATGTCCTGGTTGAGCCATCCTGCCTCGTCCCGAAAGCGCCGCGCCAGCGCATTATCCGGCACGATGCCGAAGCCCACTTCATTGGCCACCGATATGACGGGCACGGGGCATGCGGCCACGCCATCGATCAATCCTGCGCGTGCCGTCGCCATATCCGTCCCCGCCAGGAGCAGGTTGGACAGCCATAAGGTCAGGCAATCGATCAGGATCGCATCCCCCTGATCCGCGGCTTCCCCGATCGCGCCCGCCAGATCCAGGGGTGCCTCGATGGTCGACCAGCGCGCCCCTCGCTCGCCCCGATGGCGCGCGATCCGCTCTGTCATTT
Source organism: Sphingobium sp. LB126 (assembly GCF_002795205.1). Taxonomy (NCBI): domain Bacteria; kingdom Pseudomonadati; phylum Pseudomonadota; class Alphaproteobacteria; order Sphingomonadales; family Sphingobiaceae; genus Sphingobium; species Sphingobium sp. LB126. Next base: position 456,623 of record NZ_NETV01000002.1, on the reverse strand, counting down.
CCGAATCGAACGCCTGCGCCGTTGCAATATAGACAAGCCTTCCCGGCACTGCCTCGCAACGCTCCTGCGCATAGCGGCTCTTGCCCGAACGCGCTCCGCCCAGCACCAGCAAGGTCATCGCCCCATCCCTTCCCACAATGCCGCCAACAACCAGAGCATCAGACAGGCCCGAAGGTAGACGCGCAGCCCGGCCCGCATCGCCCGAACGTCCGCCTCTCTTCCCTCTCCCATCCATGGCTTGTCGTGCGGCACCCCGTCATACCGCGTCGGCCCGCCCAGGCGGACCGCCAGGGCGCCCGCCATGGCCGCCTCCGGCCAACCCGCATTGGGCGAGGCATGGCACCTATGATCGCGCCACAGCACGGCCCAGCCACCACAGCCCGCGATACAGAGCAAAAACCCCGCCAACCGCGCCGGAACCCAGTTGAGCAAATCGTCGAACCGTGCCGCGGCCCAACCAAAATCGGTAAAGGGCGCCTCCTTGTGCCCGACCAGACTGTCCGCCGTATTCACCGCCTTATAGGCCCATAGGCCTGGCAGTCCGAACATCAGCAACCAGAAAAGCGGCGCCACGACGCCGTCGCAAAAACTCTCGGCCAGACTTTCAATGCCCGCCCTTGCAACCCCCGCCTCGTCCAGCACCGCCGTATCGCGGCCGACGATCCAGCCCACCGTCCGCCGCGCCGCGTCCAGATCACCCGCCGCCAGAGCGCGCGTCACCGGCACCACATGCGCGTAAAGGCTGCGCTGCGCCAAGCCAGGCCAGGCCGCCAGGGCCAACCATGGCCAGGCGAAATCTCCGGCCCAATGCCGAATACCCCACTCCATGGCCGCGCCGATGCCCCCGGCCATGACCAGCAATGTCGCCAGCAAACCGATCCCCGCCCAGCGCCGGGCAAGATCGCTGCCCTCTGTCCTGTTCCATCGCCGCTCCACCCCGTCGATGATTCGCGCAAAGCCCCCGACCGGGTGCCCGATCCGTTCATGAAGCCGGCCCGGCCAGCCCAGCGCCGCATCCAATATCAGCGCCGTCAAAGCTACCGGCTCAGCCACTCGCCAACGCCTTGTCGAGCCGCGCCAATGCCGCTTCGTCGCCCGGCAATCCCAGCCGCAACCAGCGCCGATTTTCCTCGAAAGGCCGCGTCAGGATCGCTTGCCGCGCCAGATGTTCGAACAAGGCGAACCCATCCTCGCAGTCCACCAGACGAAACAGCGGACATTCCCCCCACGCCCTCAGGCCATGCCGCGCCAGAACGGCATCCAGAGCCGCCGCCCGCATTCCGAGAGCTTCGATCGTCCCATCGATCCATTGCCGGTCCCGATAGGCCGCCCGCCCGAAGGCGATCGCCGCCGCCGAAACCGGCCATTCCCCCACCATTTTCCGGGCTTGGGAGACAATCGTCCGCGGCCCGACCAGGAAACCCAGCCTGACCCCCGCCAGACCGAAAAACTTTCCGAAGGATCGCAGCAGGATCAGCCGCCGGTTGTCGCCGACTTCACGCGCCAGGCTGGATGAAGGCACGGCATCGGCATAGGCTTCGTCGATGATCAGCCACCCCCCGGCCTGCTCCAGCGCCGCCAGCCATGGCTTCAACCGGTCCGGCGCCAACACCCTGCCGTCGGGATTGTTCGGATTGGCCAGCAACAATGCCAGCCTCTCCGCTGCGCCATTCCAGGTCTCCATGGGCAATCCGTCGGCAAAAGCCTCCCCATGGGTGCGGTAACTCGGCACCAGCCAGCGACCCGGCATATCAAATATCCGCCCGACCAGCCGCAGTCCCATTTCGCTTCCCGGAAGCGTGCAGACATGATCCGGTTCGACTCCGAAATGCGCCGCCGCCGCCCTTTCGAGCGCCGCGAGTTCGCTCGGCTCCGGCAATCTGCACCAATCGGGCGCGATCCCCTCCACCCCAGGCCAAACCAGCGGACTGATCCCCGTCGACAGGTCGATCCAATCCTCCCCGCCATAATGCACGCGCGCCTCCGCCAGCCGCCCGCCATGCCAGGTAAAGCCACTCATCGCGACACCAGCATGATGAGCAACAATCCACTTTCCAGCAATTCGATGCCTGCGCCATGCCCGTCGCCGGAAATCCCGCCGATCCGCCGACGCAGCCACCATCCCCAAAGCGGGATCATGACGATCCATGCCAGCAAGCCCGGCGCACGGATGCCGCATAACAGCCCCAGGGCGGCCCAAAGAATGAGAGGGCCTGCTCGCCACCCTGCACGGAACCGGTCTGCCAGTCCTTCATGCAGAGAAGGCAAGCAGCGCGTCCAGACCAGCGGCCCGATCCGCGCCGTCATCGCCAGCGGAACCATCATCCAGGGCGGAAAAACCTCCAGCCAGAACCGTAGCAACACCAGCTTCGCCAGCAATTGCAGGACGATGGCAACGACGCCGAAGCTGCCGATATGCGGGTCGGCGAGCACCGTCAGGAGCCGCGCCCTATCCTGGTCGCTGTCGCCATCCCTGTAGCCGTGCGCCGCGCCGGCGCCGTCGGCTATATCGCCCAACCCATCCAGATGCAGCGCACCCGTCACGGCGACCCAGGCCACGAGCCCCGACAAAGCGCCCACCCACGGATCGACGCGAAGCCCGAGGCACGCCATCCCGGCCACGGCCAAGCCCACGACCATGCCCGCTGCCGGACACCAGCCGATCGCTCCGGCAAAATCCACCTCGTCGGCTTCGATCGACGGCAGGGGCAGACGGGTCATCAATTGCAACGCAAGCACCAGCCGCTTCATGCCACCAGCCCCGTGATCTGGCCCGATAGCGGCTTCCCTGGCCAGACGCGCAGGCTGAGCAATGCTCCATAGGGGAAATCGATCGCCCACCCTTGCCGTAGGTCGAACCCGCACAGCACCGCCAGTGCCGCCCGCATCGCGCCCGCATGGCAGATCACCAGCGCCGGACCGGTCAGATCGGCCAGCGCCGCCGATATCCGCGCCTGAAGATCGGACCAACGCTCGCCCCCCGGCGGTGGGAAAACTTCCGGATCGTCCCAGAAACGCGCGAGCGCTTCGCCCGGCAAGGCAGCGGGATCGGCCCCCTCCCACCATCCGAAATACAGTTCCCGCCATCGCGCATCGACGCTGTGCGAGAGGCCCCGCTCATCCGCGATGATCGCGCCCGGCGCCATTGCGCGCGACAGATCCGACGTCACCACCCGTGCAAAGTCCAGCCCGCGCGCCCGCGCGACACAGGCCTCGATCCCGTCCGCTTCGGGCGGCGCATCCAGATGCCCCAGCAGTCGCCCCGCAAGCTGCGGTGCGCCATGGCGCATCAGATGGAGTATGAAGGGAGTCACAACGCCTGGGCCACCGTCGCCTCGGCAAAGGTCGCCATGCCGCCGTGCGCCGCAAGCGCCGAACGCACGATCTGCGCCGCGACCGCCGCGCCGCTCCCTTCGCCTAGCCGCATGTGGAGATTCAGCAACGGCACGAGCCCCAAGGCTGCCAGCAGCCGTCCATGCCCCGCTTCGGCAGATACATGCCCCGCCAGACAATGCCCGGTGATCGCAGGCGCTTCCTTCGCGAGCGGCGCTATCGCCGCGCATCCGATAAATCCGTCCAGCATCACCGGCACACGCACGATGCGCGCCGCCAGCACCGCGCCCGCCATCGCCGCAATCTCCCGCCCGCCAAGCCGCCGCAGCGTCTCGAAGGCATCGCCGCAGGCATCGTCATGCAATGCCAGCGCCAGTTGTACGGCCTCTGTCTTGCGTGTCAGCCCATGCGTATCGACGCCCGTGCCGCGCCCGACCCAAAGCTCCGCCGTTCCGCCGAAAGCCTTTGCACACAGCGCCGCCGCCGGCGTCGTATTGGCAATCCCCATCTCGCCCAGCAGCAGCAGGTCGAGCGCAGGATCGACCGCCGCAGCACCCGCATTAAGGGCGTTCAGGCATTCCGCTTCGCTCATGGCTGGGCCCACGCAAATATCGCCCGTCGGCCGTTCCAGATCGAGCGCCACAACGGATAATTCCGCACCGCACATCCCCGCCAGCGCGTTGATAGCAGCCCCGCCATTATGGAAATTCGTCACCATCTGCGCCGTCACTTCCGTGGGGAAAGCACTCACGCCTCGCGCTGCAACGCCATGATTGCCCGCGAAGATGACCGCCCGGATCCGTTCCGCACAAGGGCTTTCCCGTCCCTGCCAGCCGGCCATGAAAAGCGCGATCTCCTCCAGCCGTCCGAGCGACCCTGCGGGCTTGGTCAGCATCGCCTGCCGCCGGGCCGCCGTTTCCAAAGCCGCCGCATCGGGCATCGGCAAATCCGTCAATGCCGCGGCAAAGGCTGCCTTGTCGTCAAAATGGATCATGAACAGACAAAGCCTTCTGGCGGGGTGCGGACGATGAAATGCCCCTTCACCCCCTGGGGCCAGTCGGCATAGCGCACCACGCCTTCCTCGCTTTGCGCATGCCGCACGGCATAATCCAGTATCGCCCGCGCGGCAGCCTCGCCGGGCGTGAAATCGCCCAGCACATAGCCTATCTTCCCCGGTCCCCGGACATGCACGGTGCAATGCCGCTGACAGGCGAAGAGGCATGGCATTTCCTGCACCGCCACTCCCTCATAGACCGGATCGCTTGCCCGAACGGCCGCGATCGCCTCAGCCAGCAGCGCACCTCCGCGCCGCCCCTTTGTATCCTCCCGGCTCTCCGTCGACAGGCGGCAGGTCGAACAGACCACCACCGAAGCCCCGCTTCCCACGGCATGCAACATCAGCGCCGCTTCCCAAAATCAATCATCCTCGCTCCTCCAACCGGACGGCAAACAGCTCACCGGAAAGACGGCGGGGGGAAGGCGCACAGGCATGCGCTCCCCGCGCGGCCGAACCGGCAAGGCAATGGCTGTCGCTCAGCGAGGGAAACCCCGTCCGTCCGGCACACCCTGTCCGGTCGAAGAACGACTGCGTCAGGCAGGTCTCCTGGCTCACGGGTCGATGCTGTCCGACCGCCTTCTCGGGACTTGAACGTCCCAATGGCATGATGGCCGGATGGCTCGCCGCTTACAGTTGCAGGGGCAGCGCGGGCCTCACCCGACTTCCCTTTTCATCCCCTTGCGGGGAACCTGTCGCAACCCGCCTGATAGAGGCCAACGCCTTGCATCGCAAGGGGACTGCGAGGCTGCTGATACCCCTTTTTCTGCGCGTCGCATTCTGCTAAAATCCCTTTAATAATATGGGGAGAGGAGCCATGATTTTACTGGCTCATTGGATGGAATGGCTCTGCGAGCTTTTCGCCTGCACGGCGGAAAATGACCTGCGCGTCAATCAGTTGATCGTGCACATCCCGTCTGATGCCGACTGAACGGCCCTGAACGAATCGACACGTTACCCAGGGAACGCCTCCGCCCTTCACGGGTAATATGGCCATGTTGGCCAACGATCTCGGTATCACGCTCATTCGCCTCGGACTTGCGACGCTGCTCGGCCTTGCCCTGGGTTTCGAGCGCGAGCGCCACGGCCATGATGCAGGTTTGCGCACCCATGGCCTGGTGTCGCTGAGTTCCGCCATGCTCACCCTCTCGGCGCTGGAACTTGCCGAAAGCCACCCCGATGGCGACCCCATCCGCGTCGTGCAGGGACTGGCTCAGGCCATAGGCTTCATTGCTGGAGGCTTGATCTTCGTGCGCGGCAGGGACGTCCGCAACATGACCACCGCCGCCAGCCTCTGGATGGCCGCAGCGGTCGGCATTACGGCAGGAGCGGGTCAATATGTCATCGTTCTGGCCGGATCGGCGATCGCCCTGCTGGTGCTGACGCTGCTGCTCCTCCTCGAACGGCATCTGGGCTGTCAGGCGGAAAAGTCAAAAGATGGCAAGATCGATATGCCCAATCGCCGTGGCTCTGCCCCTGACGGTGACCGTTGATCAGGCTGTGGTGCCATCACCGCCGAACGACTTGAGGATGACGCTCGACTGGATATGGGAGATACCCTCGATCCGGGTAATCATCGTCGGCAGGTTGGGATGATGGTCACGCATGGAGCATAAAATCCGCCCACCGGCCATCAGATAGCCGGCGCCGATTTCGGGCAATTGCGCAACCTTGAGATTTCGGGAATGTGGGTATCCCGTTTTGTCCAGATCGCCCTTCATCGTCAAAATCTCTGTCAACGATCCTTCCATGAAAGATATTACCGAATCCCCTGGAATTTTGCCGCAAACTTGGCAACACACGCTACCGCCCTTCTGATACCCTTAGCCGAGCGGCTTGCCGTTCCAATATTTTGACCCGGAGAGAGCGCTCGGATGCTGACCGAAACACAAACTGCCATCCGCGACATGGTTCGCGATTTCGCCCAGAGCGAAATTCGTCCTCACAGCGCGACATTCGAAGCGGAAGGCGGCTATCCGGCAGAATTGTTCGAACGGATCGCGCAACTCGGGTTGATGGGCATGACCGCACCGGAGGACATTGGCGGCGCTGGCGCGGATTATGTCTCCTATGCGCTTGCGCTGATGGAAATCGCGGCTGCCGATGGCGCGCTATCCACCATCCTCTCGATCCAGAACAGCCTGATTGTCTCGGGCCTGCTGAAGGATGGCACGGCGGAACAACGGGCCCGCTTCCTTCCCGACCTGCTATCGGGCCGCGCCATCGGCGCCTTCGCCCTTACCGAAGCGGATGCCGGGTCGGACGCGTCCGCCATCCGCACCCGCGCCGAAACAGTGCCCGGCGGCTACCGTCTGAACGGCGCCAAGCAGTTCATCACTTCGGGGAAGATCGCTCGCCTCGCCATCGTCTATGCCGTCACCGATGCAGCGGCGGGCAAGCGCGGTATCAGCGCCTTCCTCGTCCCCACCGACCGTCCCGGCTATGGCGTCGACAAGGTCGAGCACAAGCTCGGCCAAGGTGCATCCGACACCTGCGCCATCCGGTTCGAGAATCTGTTCCTGGAGGATGACCTTCGTCTTGGCGCGGAAGGGGCAGGCTATGGCATCGCCCTCTCCAATCTGGAAGCCGGACGCATCGGCATCGCCGCGCAGAGCGTGGGCATGGCGCAAGCCGCGCTCGACATCGCTATCGCCTATGCCAAGGACCGCAACAGTTTCGGCCAGTCGATCATCCAGCATCAGGCGGTCGGTTTCCGCCTTGCGGATCTCGCCACCCGGCTGGAGGCAGCGCGCCAACTCGTCCTGTCCGCGGCTGCCTTGAAGGATGCAGGTGAGCCGGCACTGACGCAGGCCTCCATGGCCAAGCTCTTCGCCTCCGAAACCGCGGAGGCGGTCGTATCGGGCGCGATCCAGACCTTGGGCGGCTATGGCTATCTGGAGGAATTCGGCCTCGCCAAAATCTATCGCGACGTGCGCGTCTGCCAGATTTATGAAGGCACATCGGACATACAGCGGCTGGTCATCGCCAGGGCCCTGTAAATGAGGGCCCGGTAAAATACGCTTCGAGGAGAGACATATGAACGACGTCATCATCGCCGGCTACGCCCGCACCCCCATGGGCGGGTTTCAGGGCGCTTTCTCCGGCGTAAGCGCCACCGAATTGGGCGCGGTCGCGGTCAAGGCAGCCGTCGAGCGCTCGGGCGCCGCGCCGGAAGCCATAGAGCGCATCTATATGGGCTGCGTCCTGCCCGCCGCCTTGGGTCAGGCTCCCGCGCGTCAGGCCGCGTTGGCCGCGGGCCTGCCGCAGTCGGTCGAGGCCACGACCGTCAACAAGATGTGCGGATCGGGCATGCAGGCCGCGATCATGGCCGCCGAAGCGATTGCCGCAGGTTCCGTCGATATCGTCATCGCGGGCGGCATGGAGAGCATGACCAATGCTCCCTATGCCCTCCCCAAGCACCGGTCCGGCGCGCGCATCGGTCACGACCGGATCATCGATACGATGATGATGGATGGGCTTGAGGACGCCTATGACCGCGGCAAGCCCATGGGTGCCTTTGCCGAGGATACGGCGCGCGACTATCAGTTCACCCGTGCGGAAATGGATGCCTATGCGATGGAGAGTCTCGCCCGCGCCAAGGCGGCCATCGACAGCGGTGCCTTTGCAGGCGAAGTCGTGCCCGTCACGGTCAAGACCCGCAGTGGAGAAATCCAGATCGATACCGACGAACAACCCGGCAATGCGAAGCCCGAGAAAATCCCTTCGTTGAAACCTGCCTTCGCCAAGGATGGCGCCATCACCGCCGCCTCCTCCGCCTCGATTTCGGACGGTGCGGCAGCTTTGGTGCTGACCCGCGCCGACGTGGCGGAAAAGCTGGGCCTGGCGAGGGAAGCCCGCATCGTAGCCACCGCCGCCCATGCCCATGCGCCTGCGCTGTTCACCACCGCCCCGGTCTTCGCGATCCGCAAGGCGCTGGAAAAGGCCGGCTGGTCCGCCAGCGACGTCGACCTCTATGAAGTCAACGAGGCCTTCGCCACCGTCGCCATGATCGCAATGCGCGACCTCGACATTCCGCATGACAAGATCAACGTCAATGGCGGCGCCACCGCCCTTGGCCATCCCATTGGCGCCAGCGGCGCGCGGATCATCGCCACGCTGATCGCCGCATTGAAGGCGCGCGGCCTCAGGAAAGGCGTTGCGGCACTATGCATCGGCGGCGGTGAAGCCACTGCGGTGGCACTGGAAATTCTCTAAAAGGGCAACGGATAGGAACATCGCCTCGGCAGCGCGATCAGCATGGCCTCGAAATAGGCGGCTGCATCCTTCCGAGCGGTACGGATTGCCAATCCCCATCCCGCAACGATAAAGGAAGGACGACGGTTGGGGCAGGCCCGGACTTTTTACCGCAATCATGCCGAAGCAAAGAACGGTCCATGGACGACATGACCAGCAGCACGGCCGATCCGGCCGGTACGCTCAGCCAGCGCGATCATCCGCTGCGCGCCTCTCTGTCCCGGGAAATGCATATTCGCGGCCTGCCCCGCTTCGATGCACCGGCAATCGCCCTGCAATTCGTATTGCTGGTCGATGAAGCGCAGGCCCGGGACAGTCTTGTCCTTCTTGCCGAACGATTTCCCACGCTCAATCCTGGCGATCGTTTCTTCACGGACCATATCGGCGATCTTCATTTTTCCTGGGAGCGCCACACGGAATTCATGACTTACAGCTTTCTCGCTCCGGTCGAGGGCGGGTCGCTGTTCGATCTTGCGCCATTTGGCGACGTGGCGCGCTGGATAGCTGCGTTCCCCGGCCAAGTGATCCGCTCGACCCATATCTCCCTGGTCAAGGACGAGCCACCCTTCGCTAGCATCGCTGCGCATTTCGCCACCGACGACCTCATCATCTCCGATGTCGCCGACGGCCAGGCGCGCATCTGGGGCGACTTCCGCCTGCACAGCGACGGCTTCGGCCGGCTGCTCATCCATGACAAGGGGTTGCAGGGTGGCGAAAGCTCTCAACTCGTGCAACGGTTGCAGGAATTGGGCAATTACCGGAAGATCGCCCTGCTCGGTCTGCCCGAGGCGCAACGGGCCACCCCGCTGCTGACGGGGCTGGAACAGCGATTGACTGCCATCACCACCCGCCTGGCGCAAAAGGATGCCGATGACGATCAGGCATTGGAGCACCTCACCTCGCTCAGCGCTGAACTCGCCGAGATCGTCGCGCGCACCCGCTACCGCATGAGCGCGACGGAGGCCTATGCCGAAATCTGCCGCGATCGCATCCGCCGCCTCGGTGTGCTTCCCGTCCGGGGCTATCGCTCGCTTGACGATTTCACCGAGCGCAGGCTGCTGCCGGCCATGCGCACTTGCGATGCCTTCACCCGGCGCCAGGAGGACCTTGCCCAGCGCGTGGCATGGACCAGCGCCCTTCTGCGGACCCGTGTGGACACTGCGCTGGCCCGGCGCAACCGGGATTTGCTGGCATCGATGGATCGCCGCACCGGATTGCAACTGCGCCTGCAACATACGGTCGAAGGGCTGTCCGTGGTGGCCATCAGCTATTATGCGCTGGGTCTGTGGCACCATCTCCGGGAAGCGCTGGAGCATCAGGGCCTTCATCTGCCCGGCTGGGTCGATCTGGCGCTATTTCCCGTCACGATCGCTGCCGTCTTCCTGGGCATCCGCCAGATCAGGAAGGTCAAGAAATCGTCGGCCAGAAACGATCATTAGAGCGGTTTGCGATCTGCTTCGATCAACCTTGGGCAGTACGTTCGCGGTAACGACGCGCTTCCGCATGGGGGCTGTGGTGGCGATCTTGGCGGGCTTTCCGACGGTCGGGAGTTGTTCTTCGAAGATATGAAGGGGATGGCGTAGGAGCACTCGCAATGGCGGCATCTGCCCGACGAGTTGAGACCAAATCATAGGAGGGCGACCAAAGCGCATTAGTCGAGGTGCATGGCGGCCACTAAATTTCTCGCATCGGCTCTATCCAGCGAGAATCATCATGTCCCAGCAACGCCATATCAAACTCGGTTTCATCCTGCACGGCGTGGGCCGCACATGGAACGACTGGCGCCACCCCGACCGTGATGTCAACGCCAGCACCAGCCTCGCCCTCTATCAGAAGCAGGCTGCAACGGCCGAGCGCGGCAAATTCGACTTCCTCTTCGTCGCCGACAGCTTGTCGATCACGGAAAAGTCCAGCCCGCATTATCTGAACCGCTTCGAGCCGATCACCATCCTATCCGCGCTAGCGGCCACGACATCCCGTATCGGACTGGTGGCGACGCTGACCGTCAGCTATTCCGAGCCATTCAACGTCGCGCGCCAATTCGCCTCGCTCGATCATCTAAGTGGCGGACGGGCAGGATGGAACATCGTGACCTCCTGGCTGGGCGATACCGCCGCCAATTTCAGCAAGACCGAACATCCGCCCCATGCCCTGCGCTATCGCATCGCCAGTGAATATCTCGACGTGGTTCAGGGCCTGTGGGACAGCTGGGAGGATGGCGCCCATGTCGCGGACAAGGAAAGCGGCCAATTCGTCGATCCCGAGCGGCTCCACCGCCTCGACCACAAGGGCGAATTCTTCCAGGTGCGCGGTCCGCTCAACATCAAGCGGACTCCGCAGGGGCAGCCGGTCATCTTTCAGGCGGGCGCCTCGGACGACGGACGCAATTTCGCGGCGAAACAGGCGGAGGTCATCTTCACCCACGCCGAAGACGAGACGGCCGGACAGGCCTATTATGCCGATGTGAAAGCCAGGGCCAGAAGCTTTGGCCGGAATCCCGACCTGTTGTTCATCCTGCCAGGCATTGCGCCCATCGTGGGGGAGACGGACGAGGATGCGGAAGCGCGTTATCGCGAGTTGGCGGCACTGGAATCGATCGACACCGGCCTCGGCTTCCTGTCCCGGACCTTCAACGATCATGATTTCCGCCAATATGATCTCGACGGGCCCTTTCCCGATGTCGAACATATCGGATTCAACAGCCAGCAAAGCGCATCGCAAAAGGTCCTGGCCATGGTGCGAGCGGAAAATCTGACGCTGCGTCAGACGGCGGAACGCCTGGCGACGCCGCGCGGTGTCTTCATCGGCTCGCCCGAGACCGTGGCGGATCGTTTGCAGCAATGGTTCGAAGGCGGCGCAGCCGACGGCTTTGTCTTCTTCGAACCCCTTCCCGGACAGCTCGATCTGTTCGTCGACAAGGTGATCCCGATCCTTCAGGCGCGCGGCCTGTTCCGCACCGATTATGAAGGCACCACCTTCCGCGAGCATCTGGGTCTTCCGGTCCCCGAAAACCGCTATGCACGCAAGCCGGAGGTCCCGCCCGCCATTGCTGCCGAGTGATAGACGGGAGGACCGCCCCGAACTTGCTGGGTCATCGGTGGCAAAATCGCAGCTCGCAGGGAGGCAGCATGGGGCATTTGCACGGCTGTTGGCCACTCTCCGCTGCTGCACTAAGCCGTACGTCGCTGACCGACACTCACGAAAGAAGAATGATAGGGCCGATCAATCCCCAAGGAACGACCGGCCCCAGACCTTTCCGTTCAAAGCGGCTGTATCGCTTTACCCGCCATTTCGATCGATTTGGTCGAGGACGGCGTCCGCTTCCGGCCGGTCCACCCAGTCGGGGCTGACCTGCAACCAGCGCACGACGCGGCCGGGGCCAACCAGGAGGAAAGCGGGTTGGGGCAATTCCCAGCTCCCCGTGCCCGTCACTTCACCGATCCAGCCGGATGGGGGCGGCGACGGACGATGGTCTGGCTCGAAACTGATATGCAGCAACCGCGCCAGGCCATTATCGGCATCGGTCGCGACCGGGAAGGGCAGATCGTGCCGGACCTTTATGTCTCGCAACAGATGGGATAGCTGGGGGCTGAGCGCCACAAGCGGAATATGCCGCTGCCTGAGGGCAGGGAACAATCTTTCGGCATAATAAGGCAAGGCGATGTTGCAGGCCGGACAGCCCGCGAAGCGGAAGAAGACGAACAGCGCCGGGCCTTCCGCGGTGAGATCATCCAGCCTCAATGTGCCGCCATCCACCTCCGCGAAGGACAGGGGCGACAGGACGTCGCCGGGCTGAGCTACGGCAGCGGGATCGAAGCGCTCCAGCAACTGGGTGCGTTGCCTTTTGTTGCCCTCAAGCTGGGCCGGGGACCAGCTTCTCTCCCGCTCCGCCTGCAAGGCAGCATAGCGGGATTTGAGTGTTTCATTGGCTATGGTGGCCATGATGATCTCCTTCACCGTGCACACCCCGTTCTGGCGATCGCGACCAGCGTCCGCCAATGAGACTTGCCCTGACAATCACGAGAATTGCTGATCTGGTCGAGGCTTTCCCTCGACGACCGGGAAAATTTGCTGTCGGTTTCAAATATGCCTGGCTGTAGTCAGAGACAAGGCTGGCATTCGTCCCATCACGCCCGACAGGCTTTGCCGGATTGCGCCGCCAAAACTCCGACAACCAATTACTATCCGATTAGATCACCGGCCGACAGCATATCGGCCGCATGCGAAAGCATGGGCAACTGTTAGGAGAATGCCCACGCCTCGGATGCCTTTGCCATAGCAGAATGCCGAAAGCTTTCCTCAGGCGTCGAATCCGGGGGATTGGCGCTGCGCCTTGCGGAGCGCGGCCTCCCAGACGAGGTCGTAATGCGATCGGGCGCCCTCCACCGGCTTGCGGTCCCGATTCATCTGGCGTCGGACTTCCTCCTGCGCGGCTTCGGGGGCGATCAGCACATTGTCGCGGCCGACGGCAAGGCTGCGGACCTGTGCCTTGCACGCTTCCTCCAGATGATAGATGCCGCTGAACGCCTCGCCCGGCGTCGATCCCAATGCCAGCGTGCCGTGATTGCGCAGCAGCATGACCTTGGTATTGCCAAGATCGGCTACCAGCCGCTCCCGCTCATCCAGGTTGAGCGCCACGCCTTCATAGTCATGATAGGACAGACCAGGGATCAGCGCGAGGGCGCGCTGGTTGAGCGGCAGCAGCCCTTCGGCATGTGCCGACACCGCCACGCCATCGGCGCTGTGGAAATGGGCGATATAATGGGCATCTTCCCGCGCGCCGTGGATCGCGCTGTGGATCACATAGCCGGCATAGTTGATGCCGTAATCATTTTCCCCGATGACATTGCCGTCCAGGTCCACCTTGACCAGACTGGACGCCGTGATCTCATCGAACATCAGGCCGAAGGGGTTGATCAGGAAATGATGCTCCGGCCCCGGCGCGCGGGCGGAGATATGGGTATAGATGAAATCGTCCCAGCCATAGAGGGCGGACAGGCGATAGAAAGCGGCAAGATCGACGCGGACCTTCCATTCCGCTTCGCTGATCCCCGACTGGCGGAAACGGTCGTCCTTCAAGACTGTGGCCATGGCGCTGCTCCTTTGCGCGGGATTTTAGGGAAGCGGCAGGGCGCCGCCCAATGAGAATTGCTGATAAATGGATTGGCGCTGCTCATGCGGGGAATATCCCCGGATCGACGATGGAGGCGACATCGATATGGGCGGGCAGTTCACCATCGGCATGGAAGCGGTCGACCACCCGTTGCAACGTCTTCACCACCGCCGCATCGGGTGCGATGAGCAGCGGGTTCTGCCGTTCTACGATCAAGGCGGCAAGCTTCGGGTCAACCTTCGTCTGCCGCGCGAAAAGGCGGGCATAGTCGGCGGGATGCGCCCGCGACCATAGGCTCGCCTTGCGGAGGCGGGTGAGGACATCCCGCAGGGCTTCGCGCTTCGCCGGATCGTCGAGTGCGGTCTGGGAGGCGGCGATCAGGGTCAGGCCGCTATTGATACCCTCCCCATCGCGCAACACGCGCGCGCCGCGTTGTTCCGCCGCGATCTGATAGGTGCCGAAGGTCGCCCATGCCTCTATCTGCCCGGCGGCGAAGGCAGCGGCAGCGTCATTGGGCAGCATGAAGCCGATGTCGACCTTTCGCCGGTCGAGCTTCGTTTCCTTGAGCGCTTCGAGCAGCAGATAATGGGATATGCTGCCCCGCGCGCTCGACACGATCACGCGCTTGCCCGCAAGGCCCGCGACCGACCGGATCGGAGAGCCGCCGGGAACGATGATGCCAATGTCCTTGGTCGAGGAGATCGAGCCTGCGATGATCTTCAGCGGCACGCCCGCCGATGCCGCCAGCACGACCGGCAGGTCGCCCGCCGGAGCGGTGTCGACCGCCCCGGCGTTGAGCGCCTCCAGCAGCGGCGCGGCGCCGGCGAAATTGGCCCATTCCACATCATAGGGCAGGTCGTTCAGGGCACCCGCCGCCTCTGCTTTCGACTGAAGGAGGTGGACCTGATCGCCCAGCACCAGCCTGGTGCGACCGCCCTTCCCCGCGCAAGCGGTCAGGCTGAGGGCCGCCGCCCCGGCCAGGAAGGTCCGGCGATCAGAAAGCAAGCGCGATCCGTCCATAATAATATCCGCCCGCGGGATTGAAGGGGGATGGACCATAATAGCCTTGGCCCGTCTGGGGATTGCCCGGCCCGTTGGTTTCGGGGCGGACGTCGAACAGGTTGGTGGCGCCGGCCGAAAGCGTGGCGAACTGCGTCACCTTCGCGCTGATGCTGGCGTCGGTGATGATCTTCGCGCCGAAATGCCGGTCGTCGCCCGCCGCCGTGCGCTGCGTATATTTGCCGTAGCGGGTGGCGGTGAGGCTGAAGCCGAAAATGCCCTTGCTCCAGTTGAGCGTGCTGACCAGCTTCGTATGTGGCTGGAGCACTTCCAATTCACCGATCTTGTCGCCGCCGAAGAAGACCGACCCCGCACCCAGCAGCGACGCGCCGGTGGGACCGAAGAGTTGCGACGGGGTAGCGACGACATCCGTCACCTTCGTCTTCGAATAGTTGAATGCGAAAGTCAGGCCTAGCTTGCCCAGATCGCCAAGGTTTTTGGAATAGTCAGCGACCAGATCGAAACCCTTGGTCGTGGTGTCGGCGGCGTTGATGAAATATTCGGCCTGCTCGATGTCCGACAGGCCGTTGGTCGCAAGAATGGCGGAAATTCCAGGTCCGAACAAACGGCCGGTGCGCTCGATCCGGTTCTTGATGCGGATATAATAGCCGTCGAGCGTCACCGACAGGAACGGCGCAGGCGTGAAGACGAAGCCCAGTCCGGCATTCCAGGTCTTCTCCGCCTTGAGCGGCTTGGCGCCCAGCAACTGGCCGACGGCGGAATCCGCCGTCACCAATTTCGCGACGGTCGGCCGCAATTCCGTCTGGCCGGTCTGCGCATTGAAGAAGGAGGAGGTTCGCCCATCGGTCTGCGCGTAGCCGATCTGCGTCAGCGATGGCGCGCGGAAGCCGGTGCCGACCGTGCCGCGAATGGCGAAGGCAGGGCTGATCTCATAGCGGCTGTTGAGCTTCAGGCCGACCGGGCTTCCGGAACCGTCGCTATAATGTTCGGCGCGGACCGCAGCGCCGATATACCATGCATCGAGCGGATAGATGCCAAGGTCGACATAGCCCGCATAGACTTTGCGGCCGATATCAGCCTCATCAGCGGGCGACAGCACGATCGCCCCCTGCACCACGGGCGAGGCGGTGACGCCGACATTCCAGTCATATTGCTGGTCGCCGGGCTGGAAACGATAGGTCGCCGGTTGATAAGCCAGCGGATCGCCCGCGAAGGTCCGGAAGCGATCGAGCCGATATTCGCCGCCGACGGAGATTTGCAGCGGCCTGGCCAGACCGATTTCGACTTCGCGGTGAAGATCGACATTGTGAGTCCATTGCCGGAACTCGAAATTGGCGAGATTGGGCCAGCTTGTCGGACTGTTCGCCCCGAGCGAGGGACGGACCGACAATTTCGAATATTGATGACTATAGTTGCGGCCGAAAGAGGAACTGACATCATAGTCCCAGCCCCAGAGTACGCCCCTCAAACCGCCGACGAACTGGAAATCATTCTCGTCGATATTGTTGAGGGGATAATAGCCGTCCGGGAAAAGTGCGGTGAAATTGGCGGTGCTGTTGGGACGGCGGAAATTATTGCCGATCTGGGCGTCGCGCTCGCCATAGGTGCCGAAGCTGTAGAGGGTGGCATTCTCCGTCACCGGCAGTTCCGCATTATAGGAAAGGTTGACCGCCTTGATCTGCGGGTCGCCATTATGCGCGCCGTCGCGGCTCCATTGCGCGTTGCGGGCATTGGCCTGGGCGACATTGACCAGCACCTGATCACGGGTCAGGCCGCTGGTCGCCACTACCTGATCGACCGTGCGGTTGGCGGGCAGGCCATAGATGTTCGTATCGGTCGCGGGCAGGTTCCACCAGGCGCCGCCGCGCTTGCGAATGTCGCCGCTCAGGGTCAGGAAGCCGCCGTCACCGATCTTCGTGCCGTAACGGATCGTGCCCTTCCAGCTATCCGGCTTGCCATTCGCGTTATAGAGCGTGCCATAGGTGAAATCGCCGCTCAGCCCTTCCTTCTCGGCCAATTGGATGTTGATGACCCCGGCTATGGCGTCGGTGCCATATTGGGCGGCGGCGCTGTCCTTCAGCACCTCGATCCGGTTGATCGCGCTGGTGGGGATGAGGTCGATGTCGACCGGGTTCGCGCCAGATGTATCGGCGGTCGAATTGTTGAGGAAAGCGCCGTTGTGCCGCCGCTTGCCGTTGACCAGCACCAGCGTATAGGCGGGCGCAAGGCCGCGATTGGTGACCGGACGCCCGATCGAGAACACGCCCGCATGGGTCGCGCCGAAATTGAGCGAAGGCAGCAGCTTGGACAGGGCTTCACCGAACTCGGCCGAGCCGGTGGCCTGCAATTTCTCCGCGCTCACGACGTCGATCGGCGCAGGACTTTCCGCCACGGTACGCGGTGCACCGCGCACGCCCGTCACGATAATGGCGCCAGCATCGTCGGCAGCTTCCGCCGCAACGCCCTCAGTTGCTGCGGCGGTTTGCGCGAACAAGGGAACAGTCGTCAGTAAGACGATCGCAATTGCAGTCGAGCACAGAAAATAGTTTTCATTGTTCATGGCATATCCCCCATCACATGGGGATCATCTATTTACTATCAAATTGATGAGAAATGACTTTACCATTACATCTATGAATATATTTGAATTTAATTTATTCTATATAGGGACGAAATTCAGCTTTACCCGCCTTTACCGAAGTCGGGATCGAAGGCATCGGCGACCACCCGCTTGCCATCAATCAAGCCGGCCTTCTGGAAGCGGTGGGTAATGTCCTGTTCGTGTGCGATGATCTTGCCGTCGATGGGTTGCGACACACGGTTGTTGCGGTCGAAACTTGCGCGCGCGATGTCGAGCGGCAGACCGGTTTCCTTCGCCAGAACCTGCGCGAACTCATCCGGATGCGCCCGCGCCCAGTCGACGGCCCTTGCCTCCCTCCGGAGAAAATCCGCAAGCAAGGCGCGCTTCGATCCGATGGAGTCGGCATAGGCAATGTCGATATAATTGGGCAGGCCGTAATCCTTCGCATCGACCACCACGCGTGCGCCTTCCTTGATCGCCACATTCGTATAGGGCGTCCAGGTGGACCAGGCGTCGATCGCGCCGCTGTCGAAGGCGGCCTTGGCATCGCCGGGCGACAGGAAAGTGACGCGCACCCTGTCCGCCGGGATATGCGCCCGTTCGAGCGCCTGAAGCAGCAGATGATGACCGATCGATCCACGCGTGGTGGCGATCGATTTGCCGATCAGATTCTGTATCGACCGCGCGGGCGAGCCGTCCTTCACCAATATGGCCAGCGCCTCCGCAGCCTGGGCAGCGGGCGCCTGCACCCCGATGGCCTTGATCGGGCTACCGCTTTGATAGGCGAAGATGAAGGGCGCGTCGGCCGCCAGGCCGAGATCCGCCGCACCGCCACCCAACGCCTCCAGCAAGGGCTGGGCTGCCGGAAATTCCGACCACTCGACCGTATAAGGCGCATCATTGAGAACACCCGAGGCGATCATCATGGATTTGACCTGCCCCTTCTGGTTGGCAACGCGCAGCACCCGATCATCGCTGCCGCCAAATTTCGCGGCGGCGAGACCAAAGCCCGCCGCCGCAACCAGTATCACCGCGATGATCGCGCCCCTGTTTTTCGCCATTTCAGCCCGCCAACGCCAGACCGTTCTTTTCCCGATCGGCGACCTTACGCCGCACGACAGGGAGAAGTTCCCGGCCATAGAGGATGGAGTCGCCCAACGGATCGAAGCCGCGGATCAGGAAATGGTCGATACCGATATCATAATAATCGAGCATCGCGTCCGCCACCTGCTCGGGCGTACCGACCAGTCCCGTGCTGTTGCCGGCCGCACCCGTCAGGGCCGCAACGCCGGTCCACAGCCGCTTGTCCTGCCGATTGACGCGCGCCGTTTCGAGCAGGCGAAGCGATCCGGCATTGGGCGGACGGTGGCCGGTCAGCGGCAGTCCAGCGGCGATCCGGTTTTCGCGCACCTGATCTTCGATCTCGGCCGCGCGCTTCCACGCCGCCTCTTCCGTGTCCGCGATCACAGGCCGCAATGAAAGGGAGAAGCCGGGATCGCGACCGAAACGCGCCGCCGACCGGCGCACCTGCCGGACAGTATCCTGCACCGCCTCCAGCGTTTCGCCCCAAAGGGCGTAGACATCGGCATGCTGCCCCGCAACCTCGATCGCTTCGGGCGACGAACCGCCGAAGAAAACCGGTAGATTGTCGGGCTTGATGGCGCTGAACGCCTGCTTCACGTCGTAGAATCTGCCCTGATGGTCGAATGGCCTGGCCGCCGTCCATTCCTGCCGCAGGATGGTAAGATATTCGTCAGTGCGGGCGTATCGTTCCGCCTTCACGCTCCTGGTATCGCCGTCCCGCGCCATTTCATCGTCGGCGCCACCTGTGATGATGTGGACCGCCACACGCCCGCCCGACAACTGATCCAGCGTCGCCAGTTGCCGTGCGGCAACGGTCGGCTGGGTGAAGCCGGGCCGATGCGCCACCAGGAAACCCAGGGTCGAGGTAATGGCCGCCGCATGGGCTGCAACGATCTGGCTTTCCGGGCTGTTGGAACTGAAGGGTATCAATACCCGGTCGAAGCCCCCCTCTTCCTGGGCCTTGGCTGATGCCTCGACATAATCCTTGTCGAGGACACGGCTTCGTACGGCCGCCTGGGTTTCAGAGGCATTATTGAAGCCGATATAGCCGATAAATTTGACGCTCATGGTAACCTCTCAATTCAGATCACGAAAAAGCCGTGAGTGCCGTCGCGCTCCAGTTGAGCGACAAGGCCATATTCCCAGTCGAGATAGGCCTGCATGGCCGCCGCCTTGTTGTCCGTTCCTTCATAGGGGCGCTTGTAGCGGCCCTCCGGCCCGCGCGGACTGGGGGCACCATCTGGTCCTTTTTCCAGCGCTACCGTGGCCCAGTCGACATCGAGTACGAACACCTCCCACCCCAGTTGCGCGAGCCAGGAGGCAGTCATATCGGCGCGCGGGCCAATGTCATCGGTGACGACGATGCGCGCGCCCCGTACCGGGGCATTATGGTCGGTTTCCTGAACGAGTTGACCACCTTGTGCATTGCGGAAGCCAGGCAGATGACCGCTTTCATATTCACGCGGCTGGCGTACATCGTAAAGATAGAGGGTACGTGCCTCGTCAGCCTTCAACGCCTCCAGTTCGTCCCATCCGATGCGCTTCACCCCAGCGCGATAGGCAACATCGCGAGCATGGGCGCGGGCATCCTCGGCAGAGCGATTGTCGATCTCCGGCGCGACGCGGGTCTGGCCGGTCTCCAGTTCCTGTCCCGCCAGCGTCCAGCCGATCGTACCGTTGCGCAGGGCGAAGATCGGGTTGGGCAAACCGGCATTGACCAGCGACTGGGTGCCGATGATCGACCGGGTCCGGCCCGCACAATTGACGATGATCGTGGTATCGGGATCAGGCGCGATGGACCGGGCGCGCAGCACCAGTTCCGCGCCGGGAACGCTGGTGCCGGTCGGGATGCTCATCGTGTTATATTCGTCGTAACGACGAGCGTCGAGGATCGCGATATCGGCCTTTTCCCTGATCAGCGCCTGCACCTCTTCCGCCGCCAGGCTGGGCGTATGGCGGCGATGCTCGACCAACTCGCCAAAGGCCTTGGAATAGCTGTTCACATCCTCGAACAGCTCATAGCCCGCAGTGCGCCAGCCATCGAGGCCGCCCTCCAGTTCGCGGACGTCGGTATAGCCCAGCCCCTCGAACCGCACGGCCGCCTTGCGCGCCAGCCCTTCACCATTGTCATAGACGACGATCGGCGTATCCGGCCGGGGAATGCGCCAACGTGCTTCCTCATCGATCCGGCGCAGCGGAATCTGAGCGGCGAACAAAGGATGGCCCTGCGCGAATTCATGCTCCTCGCGCACGTCGATCAGGGCAATCTCACTGCCCACCAGCAAGGCGCGACGGATATCCTGCGGCGTGGCAAGCTGAATGCGTTCCAGCGTATCGGTGGTCATGCGTTTCTCGATCTGTCCCAGAGGTTGGGGATCACGCCGTTGGCGTAACCCGATATGAAGCTTTTGGCGGTCCCGTCGGCAGCATAGGTCGCCCGCTCGACCGCGCCGATATTGGCGCCGTAGACATGGATGCTGATCGACGGCCGATCCACAAGGCCGTTGGTCACGCGATGGATGTCCCCGATGCGGGGGGATACGGCGTCGACTTCGCCCTCACGAAGATATTGCTCACCATGCGCGATCAATCGACCGTCGGGCGACCGGCGGAAGCGCTCGACCTTCTCGACCCCGCGCAAAATGCCGACCAAACCCCAAACCGTATGATCGTGGACCGGCGTGGACTGGCCGGGTCCCCAGACAAAACTGACGACGCTGAAGCGCTCGCGGCTGTCGCAATGCAACAGATATTGCTGGTAGCGCTCGGGATGCGGGCGAGTGAATTGCTCCGGCAGCCAGTCGTCCCTGGCGATCAGCCGGCTCAACAGGGCGCGGCCACTCTCCAATATCGCCCCTTCATCGCGCGTCGCCGCCACCAGATCGGCAAAAGCGGTGACGAAGCCGCGCAGACGCGCGATGTCGGCGGCGCCGTCGGCAGGCCGACTTATCGTCGCGACGGCATTCATTCGGCGGCCTCCGCGATCGGCGCGAAGGGCAGGACAGCGGCGCCATGATCATCATCGCCACCGAGATGGGAGAGCAGCTTTTCCCGCAGATGCCCCGAAAGACCGGACCGTTCCCCCCGCGGAGCCGCAATCCGCTCCTGCGCTACGATGCGCCCCTTGTCGAGCACCAGCACCCGGTCAGCGAGCGCGATCGCTTCCTCCACATCATGGGTCACGATCAACACGGCAGGCCGGTGCGCGCGCCAGAGCGACAGGACGAGTTCATGCATCCTGTAGCGTGTCAGCGCATCCAGCGCGGCAAAGGGTTCATCAAGCAGCAGCAGCTTGGGTTCGCGCACCAGCGCACGGGCAAGCGCGACGCGCTGCGCTTCTCCGCCGGAGAGCGTCAGCGGCCAGGCGTCGAGCCGATGGCCAAGCCCGACTTCCTTGAGCGCCGCCTCGCTTCGGTCGCGCACCCGGTCGCCCTTGAGACCCAGGGCCACATTCTTCCATACCGGCTTCCAGGGCAGCAGACGTGCATCCTGAAACACGACTGCGCGCGAGTCGGGGACTTCGACGTCCTGTCCACGTATCTCATCGAGACCAGCGAGCGTGCGCAACAAGGTTGTCTTGCCGGAACCGGAACGGCCCAGGAGCGCAATGAATTCGCCCGGCGCGATGTCCAGATCCAGACCGTCGATGATCGTGTTGGCGCCGAAGCGGCGGACGAAACCGCGCAGCCTCACCACCGGCTCAGGGTGCGGAAGATCGCGGTGATGGGCGGCACTTTGCAGGGCGGAAAATCCGAGACGGGCGTCCATGCTTATTGCTCCACTATGCTGGGGCGCCAGATAAGGGCGCGGGCTTCGATGGCGCGGACCAGCCAGTCGGCGCCAAGGCCGAGAATGGCGTAGACCATGAGGCAGACGACGATGATGTCCGTCCGCATGAAATCGCGGGCATTGTTGATGAGATAACCAAGGCCGGCCGATGCGTTGATCTGCTCCGCCACGACGAGGACCAGGATGGCAACCGACAGCGCATAACGCAGCCCCACCAACAGCGAGGGCAGCGCGGACGGCAGAATGACATGCCAGATCTGTTCCCAGCGGCTGAGCCCGAAGCTTTTCGCCGCATCCAGCAAGCGCAGGTCGACACCCCGGATGCCGCTATAGAGGTTGAGATAGACGGGAAAGACTGCCGCGAAGGCGATAAGCGCGATCTTGGGCGTTTCCCCGATCCCGAACCAGACGATGAACAACGGCGTCAGCGCCAGCACGGGAATGGTCCTTTTGATCTGCATCAGCGGATCGACCGCCAACTCCCCGGTGCGGGACAGTCCTGAGACGAGACCGAGCCCCAGGCCAAGCCCCACCCCTATCAGCAACCCCACCGCGACGCGGGCAAATGACACCAGCAGGTTCGAGGGCAATTCGCCCGACAGCAGCATTTGGGCCAACGTGCCGATCACCGCAGAAGGCGCGGCCAAGGTACGTTCGGGGATAAGGCCGCTGCGCGATCCCAACTCCCAGAGCAGCAGCAGGATGACGGGCGACAACCAGCGTCCACCGAAGCGTGCGAGGGAAAATCTCCGAACGCCGGAATATCCGGAACTGCGCTTGCCCGCTGCCAAAACCGTCATCAACTCGTCCTCTTGGTAATGAGGAAAAGCCCAACATGAATTCTCTACCAATTCAATTGAGTTTTTATCGCTCCATCTATGAGCGACGCTGATAAGCGGCGATCCGGCGCAAATGACGCTCTATCGATCGCAGAAAATGGCGGGTTTGTGGGCTTCGATCGTTCGGACCAAGATTTTTCTGCCCGCTTTAAATCTCTACTATTTTGATTGATATATTTGTATTGATGATAAGAGCGCGACTCCATGCCCGGCCTCGGATCGGCTGCGCTTTTCCCTCATGAGGTTTCCATGCCGGTCAATCTGCCTACCAATCTCTTGCGCAGCTTTGTTGCCATCGTCGATACGGGGTCGATGCTGAACGCATCCGAGCAGGTGTTCGTGACCCAGTCCGCGCTCAGCCTCCAAATCAAGCGACTGGAGGAACTGGTGCAGCAGACGCTGTTCCTTCGGGAGGGGCGACGGTTGAACCTGACCTCGGCAGGGGAAGTGCTGCTCGATTATGCGCGGCGCGTGCTGCTGCTGCATGATGAGGCCGTCGCGGCGGTCAGTGCAGGCCGTTTTGCCGGACCGGCGCGCATAGGCATGGTGCAGGACTTTGCCGACAGCCTGCTCAGCGGACTCCTGTCGCGTTTTTCCGAACTGCACCCCGATGCGCAAATCTATGCCCGCGTCGCTGGAACCGCGGAGTTGCAGACTCTGCTGGATCGCCGCGAGCTCGACATTTTGCTGGGCTTTGCCGCACCCAACGATCCGCATGCCGTGACCATCGCGCCGATGAGCTGGTATGGCGAAGCGGCGCTTGTCGAGCGGGACGTGATTCCGCTCGCCGTGCTGGAGGAGCCATGCCGGTTCCGCGAAGCCGCCATCCGGGCGCTGGAGGATAGTGGGCTGCAATGGCGGATCGCAGTGGAGACCCCCAATCTGGCGACGCTGAAGGCGGCAGTGGGCGCGGGGCTTGGCGTCACCTGCCGCACCCATCTGTTCCTGGGCGATAGCGAGGCGCTCGAACATGAAAGGCTACCGCAATTGCCACGCGTCGCCGCCATATTGCGCGCGGGCGATAAGCTGGACAAGGCGGCGCATCGTCTCGCCGAACTCGCGCGGGAAACGGTTCAGACGCTCTGAAACTCAATAGCCCCGTGCCGGATCGACGATGTCGCTGGGCTTTTCGCCACGAACGAAGCGAGACAGATCGTCATTCACCTTTTCCAGCAACCGGTGGCGGATGAGATTGTAGTTGCTCGAAATATGTGGCGTCAGTCGCACCCGCGGATGACTGTAGAGTGCGTGGCCTTCGGGCAGCGGCTCCGGATCGGTGACATCCAGGGTCGCGAAGCCCAGCCGTTCCCGATCCAATGCATCGATCAGGGCTTCCTGATTGATCACCGAGCCCCGTGCCACATTGATGAGATGCGCACCCGGCTTGATCCGAGCGAACAGCGCTTCATTGAAGAGATGGCGGGTTTCCGGCGTGCCGGGCACGGCGACGACGATATGGTCCGACGCCGACACCAGCGTTT
The DNA here is from genome assembly GCF_002795205.1 of Sphingobium sp. LB126. Lineage (NCBI taxonomy): Bacteria > Pseudomonadati > Pseudomonadota > Alphaproteobacteria > Sphingomonadales > Sphingobiaceae > Sphingobium > Sphingobium sp. LB126. Next base: position 432,076 of record NZ_NETV01000002.1, on the reverse strand, counting down.
CGAGATCGCCGACATGCTGCACTCCGCTAATGCCCGATTGCGCGCCGCTCCGCCGCAGCCCGACGACCTGCGCGCCCAGCGCCAGACCGCGCCGCGCCACCGCCGCGCCGATCGCGCCCAGGCCGACGATACCGATGGTCGTTCCCGAAACCCGGCCCAGCGGACGAGGAACCCATTGATCACGGGAACGGACCGTCGCTGCCTCCAGATTCTTGGCATGGGCGTAAATAGCGGCGATCACATAATCGGCGATCTCCTCCGAAGCGACGCCGCGACCGCAAGTGACTAGCGGCGCGTCCAGCAACCAGCCGGGATAGAAATCCACGCCCGCCGAAGCGCTATAGACCCATTTGAGCCGCCCCGGCCATATTTTGGGCCGCACCTGCGAGGATTGCCGCCAGGCCAGGGAAGGTCGCACCAGCAATATGTCCGCCTCGTTCGCGGCGGTCCACGGCTCATCCTCCGCCACATCGATCAGGGTCGGACCGGAAGGATGCAGGCCCAGGCTGTGATTGAAATCGGGTTCCAGCTGGCTGGCGATGATCAAGGACATGTCAATTCCCCCAGGCGGCGCGCCCATCGCTGGGCCAAAATGACCTATCGACGAAATTCGCGATACAATCTGCGATAACCATGCCTGTCTACTCCGGCCAAGATGCTGCCGCCCTCGGAGCCGATGGCGGCCCCGACAGGAGGGAGATGGATATACGACACGCCCCGTCTCAACATCTAAATATTTCTCAACTGATATAGTAGATAATTTATTTGTTTCCCTGCCGCGATGCTGCCATGGGTGGCGTCCATGCGGTTCAGATCATTGCCAGGGAGAAGGCCGGTGACCATCATCCACGTCGGAGGCGTAGCTGCTCTACCTCGCTGCCGGCTTCCCTGCGAAGCCGGTCGGTAGCGGTGATATCCGTGTTCAATCTTTTCCCCAACACAATGCTGGACGAATAATGGCTACAGCTCCCAATCTGAGTCACACCCCGGTGTCAGACGAAATCCTGGCCACTTTGCGAGAGGGTTTCGCGAAGACTTCTGCCGAACATGACCGCGATGCTTCCTTTCCTTTCGAAAACTTTTCCGCACTCCATGAGTACGGGCTGTTGGCTCTGACCATTGCTCCCGAAAAAGGCGGCCTGGGAGGAGGACTTTCCGAGACCAGCCGTGTCGTGGCGGAGATTGCCAAGGGCGATCCTTCAACGGCACTCGTCCTCATCATGCAGTATCTGATACATGTCGGCGTTGAAAAGGATCGCTGGCCCGGACATCTGCGCCGACATATCGAGGCCGAGGCGGTCTCGCGGGGAGCGCTCGTGAATGCGCTACGGGTAGAACCAGAACTTGGCACGCCTTCACGCGGCGGTCTACCCGTCACCACGGCACGGCGCGATGGTGATGGCTGGCGCATTTCCGGCCACAAGCTCTTCTCCACAGGAAGCCCGATCCTGAGCTATATGCTCATATGGGGCCGCACCGAAGGCGACGACCCCCATGTCGGCCATTTCCTCGTGCCCGGCAACAGCCCCGGCATTCGCATCGAGGAAACCTGGAACCATGCAGGGATGCGCGCGAGCGGCAGCCATGATGTCATTCTGGAAGACGTGGCCATCCCGTTCGACCATGCGGTGGACCTGCGTCGCCCGGCCGAATGGAACGGAGAAAATTCGGTTCAGACCGCCTGGATGGTGAGCCTTTTGGGTAGCCTGTACGACGCGGTGGCGCAACAGGGCCGTGATTGGTTCGCCCGGTTCGCCCGCACCAGGGTGCCCTCCAATCTGGGCGCGCCCCTGTCGACGCTCTATCGCTATCAGGAATTGCTGGGCCGCATCGATGCGCTCCTGTTGAACAATCGCATCCTGTTGCAGGACCTGGTGCGACGGACCGAAGCAGGAGCCCCCCCGCCTGCATCGGAAACGCTGCTGCTCAAATATATCATCACTGGCAATGCCATCGACGCCGTGGCCCTGGCGGTTGAGGCCACCGGAAATCCGGGTCTCACCCGCAATAATCCGCTCGAACGGCACTATCGCGATGTGCTGTGCAGCCGCGCCCACGCACCGCAGAATGATTCGATCCTTACCCTCGCTGGACGGACCGGTTTCCATCAGGACTGAACCACAGGAATTTTCGAAAGAGGCTTGGCAAGGCCCGTTTTGATGATCGGCGGGGGCCAAGGTCCGGATAATCATTCGCGTGGAAGACACCGCACCGATCGATCTCAAACCACATTTATTCACTGAATTCAGGGCACCGCACATGTGATGTGCAAGGTGCGATGATTGACCCGCTCCAGGGCATACTGCCAGTCAGTCATTGAACGATGATTGGAGAGGCCCTGGCATGACTGAAAAGGCGCGGGATATTGGCGACGGGGGCCAGGGCGGTACGCGAAACGAGGACCATCGCTGGCAAGATGCCATAGAGGAATGGCGCTTGAACTGGCGGATAGGGTTTGCCGCGTTCATAACCATCGGCTTGTCCCACGGCGCCTACCAGGCGCTTTCCAGCCTGTTTGTCCTGCCTTTGCAGGAAGCATTCGGCTGGTCGCGCGGCCAGATTGCTTTCGCCCATTATTCATCCCTGGTCGTCGCCTTCGCAGCGCCTTTCGTGGGTCGCGCAGTGGACCGGTTCGGGGCACGCCGCATCATGCTCTGCGGCATGGTCCTGTCGATCCTCACCTATCTGGGCCTGGCGTCGATGAACGGCGCCCTCGCGCTGTTCTACATGCTCAGCGTCCTTGCCGGCGTCATCGGCCTGTCTGCCAGCGGTCTCACCTGCTCCCGCGTGGTCAGCCAGTCCTTCGTCCGTTCGCGGGGCGTTTCCCTGGCGATCGCACGCAGCGGCCTGGCGCTCGCCAGCGCGGCCTTGCCCACCATCCTTTTCGCCATCATCGCGCGTTTCGGCTGGCGCGCCGGCTATGTGACAGAAGCCTTGCTGGTGTTGATCATCGCATTGCCCGTCGTGTGGTTCTGGATCGGCGATTCCCGCACATCTGCAACCACGGCACGGCACGATTCCGATCTGCCGACATGGTTACACTTGCTGCGGGAGCGGCGCGTGTGGCTGCTGTGCCTGGGCGCCGGGCTCGGTTACGCGCCGGCCACCGCGATCATGACGCAGCTTCAGCCGCTGCTGATCAGCAAGGGCGTTGAGGCCGACGCCGCCGCCGCGCTGGTGGGCATGGCGGGGATTGCGAGTTTCGCCGGGGCGATCGTCACCGGCAGCCTGGTCGATCGCTTCTGGGCGCCGGGCATCGCCTTTCTCTTCGCCTGCGGATCGGCTGCCGGCACCTGCCTGCTGGCGTGGCACGGCGCGGTCGATGGCCCGATGGCCAGCCTCGCCATCCTGTTGATCGGCCTCGGTCTGGGCGCGGAGATCGACGTGGTCGCCTATATGGTGGCGCGCTATTTCGGCATCCGGTCCTTCTCGACCATCTATGGCATGACAGTCTTCTTCATCGCCTTCTCCAGTGCGGTCGGAGCATCCATGCTCGGGGTCGCCTTCGACCGGTACGGCAATTACGATGCTGCCCTGCTGGTCATTGCCGCCAGCTTCATGGCGGCGGGCGGCGTTTACCTGATGATGGGCCGCTATCCCAAGCAACGGGACTGACGCCCGCCGACATAGTCGTGTGCGCCCGCCGGGACGACATGTTCCGATAGTTAGGCCCCTAAAATACTTTTCGTTCAACGCGGGAACCGCAGCCCTTATGCTCCGGCTCGACATCATGACGGAGGATGGGATGACCGAGATCACAGAAACGAGGATACAGGAGCCGGAAGGGCGCCGACTGAAAACAGCGGCGGACCATGTCTTCGATCCGCTCGATCCGGATACGGTTCGCAATCCCGGTCCCGCCTATTCGGCGCTCGCCAGGCAGTGCCCCTTCTATCATTATAAGGGCGATGATTATCAATTCTACATCACCAGCGACTACAAGGAAATTCGAGACAAGATATTATCCGACAATCCCACATGGTCGTTCAAATGGGGCGACGCACCCATGGACTGGGAAACGTTCAGCGACTTCGGGATATTGACCGATCCGCCCTTCCACCTCGAATATATCGCCGCCCTGCGCAAGGGGATGACGCCGGCCCGGATGCGCTATTATCTGCCGGAGGTGGAGGCGATCGCGGAAGATCTGGTCTCCGGACTTGAAAAGCGCGCCGATAAGGAGGGCAATTTCCACGATCTCTTCTGCCTGCCGCTTCCCGCGCGGACCATGTGTTTCATGCTGGGAGCGGATCAGGCGCTCTACGCGGATTACAAGCGCTGGGCGGACGAATTGCAATCGCTGCTGTTCAATGACAAGAACCCAAGCGCCGAACAGACGCTGATCGCGGAGATTCAGCCGCATTTCATGGGCCTTATCGAAGCGCGCAAGCAAATGTTGCGCGATGCGGGCATCGATGAACCCACCCACGACCATTGGGGGACGGTGCTGCCGTTCGATTATATCTCCCTTGGCCTTGTCAGCCGTGTGGAAGGACGGCGTTTCAACGACATGGAATTGTTCCAGATTTGCACCGCGCTGCTGACCGGGGGGCAGGAGACGACCACCAGCCTTCTTACCAACGTCGTCTGGCGGTTGCTGGAAGTCCCCGAACGCTGGGAACGGTTGAAAGCCGAGCCGCATCTGGTGGAGAATGTGATCGAGGAAAGCTTGCGCTTCGACCCGCCGATCAACTCCCATTTCCGCACCAGCCTGTGCCCGGTGCAGATGCATGGCGCGCAGTTGCCCGAACGCAGCAAGCTGATGTTCTCCATGATGGGCGCCAATCGCGATCCGGACATCTTTCCTGATCCCGACAGCTTCGTCATGGATCGGCCACTCAATCAGGTGAAGCGGCATCTGTCCTTCGGCTATGGCGTTCATTTCTGCCTGGGTGCGCCGATCGCCCGGCTGGAGGCACAGGTCGGTCTGCGCAAGCTGGTCGAGCGTTTGCCCCATCTCCGCCTGACCGGAAGTCCCGAGCGGATCAATAGCTGGATATATTGGGGACAGCGCGAACTGCCGGTCGCCTGGGACTAAGCATGGCTTTTCCGCGCCATTTGTGGATCAAATGGCGCGGACGATCAGGCGGCGGCTTCTCCGGCGATGGGCCTTGCGGGCCGTTCCGGTTCAACTTCTACCTGCTGCGGGTAACGGCCCATCAACAGGTAGAGGAATATGGAGGCCGCAAGCCCGCCGATCACAGCGATCAGGGCAACGTGATAATTACCGAAGCGGTCGTACAGGAAGCCGATGCCGACCTGCCCCGCCACGGCCATCAGCGTCATGACGGTGATGGTGCTGCCATAGATGGCGGAATAATGCCGCATGCCGAAATAGCGCGCGGCCATATAGGCGACGATGTCGATCTCCGCGCCCTGCGCTGCGCCGATCAGCACCGCCGAGATCAGCGCCATGGGGAATGTCAGGCTCCCCTGCAACATGAGCAGGCAGCCCAATATCGGCCCCAGGCTGAACAGGCATGCGATCGCGGGCGCCCAGACACGATCGATCAGCGTTCCCGAAACCAACGTGCCGATCAACACCGACCCCGCCAGCACGCCGGTCAACATCGCCGCATCGGCCGGCGCGATGTCGAGGGCGGTCAGCAGCGGCTGGAACTGGCTGAGCAGGGTCGATAACGGCGCATAGCCGAAACCCGCGCAGAGGCACAGCAGCAGGACGCGCGGTTCGCGCCGCAGCAGCCCCAGATAGCTCTCTTTATCCTCCGAACACGCTTGCGACCTTTCAGGCGCGGCCGCCCGCGGAAGATCGCGGATGCCGATCCAGCAGACCGGCAGGCCGACCAGCAGGACGATGCCCGCAAGCAGGTAGAAACCCGCCTGCCATCCCTCCCGCTCGACAAGGGCGTGCAGCGTAGCGGGCAGGAATATACCCAGGATCGATATGCCGACCCGCGTGCATGCCAATGCAAGGCCACGCGACTTGACGAAGCGCGCAGCGACGATGCGGGTGAATGCAAGGCCAGTCGTGAAGATGCCGATGACCTGCAGCGCAAGATAGGTCGCATAGAATTGAACCAGCGATCCACCAAGCTGCGTCATGGCCAGATAGGCGACACCTGTCAGCGCCATCGCCACCAGCAACGGACGGCGCACGCCATGGCGATCGAGCAGCGCCCCCGCAAAAGGGGAGAGGATCGCGGTCAGGATCATCCCGTTATGGGCGGCGGCGATTTCTCCCCGCGACCATCCGAAACTTTCCTGCCAGGGCTGTATGAAGATGCTGGCATTGAATTGCAGCATGGAGAAGCCGGTCGCGACCCCCAAGGAGGAGGTGGCAAGGGTCCGCCAATGCCTTTTCCATTCCTGAGCGGCGGTTGTCATGGCACTATCCTGCAAAGACGAGCGCGCGGCTCCCCGAGGAGAAGCCGCGCGCCGGATGGATCACGTCAGAAGCTGGCCCCCAGTTCGACCCCATAGGTTCTGGGAGGCGAAAGGACCGCATTGGCCCCCGGCGCGGTGAAGACAGGATAGGCGGTGTCGAAGATGTTCTTGGCGAACAGCGCGAGCCGCCACTTCGCGGGTCCCACTTCGACATTCTGCAATGCGATGCGTGCATTGGCGACGTCGCGGCGGATGTCATAGGCGAAGGCGCCGAAGGCTACGCGCCCCGTGCCCGACGTGTCGCTGGCCATGGCATAATCGCCATGGAAGGCCAGATCGCCGATGCCAAGGGGCAGGCTATAGTCGATCGCGAGCGTGACCGCATGTTTCGGCAGGCTCTGGATGCGCAATTCGGCATTGGGATCGATGATGAAATAGCTGCCGGGGCGCTTGCCATGCAGATAGGCGTAGGTCGCGGAAACCTGAAGCCCACGGGCAGGAGCCGCAACGATCTCCAGTTCGCCGCCGCGGATGCGGGTGACGCCCGCAGCGTTGAGCGTATCGGTGATCGCCGGATCGCCGGTCGGATCAAGTTGACTGGTGATCTGGCGGTTGTGGATACGGTTTTCGAACAGCGCCGCGTTGACGCGCAGACGGCGCTCGATCAGGTCGCTTTTCAGGCCGATTTCGAAGGACTTGTTCACCTCCGCGCCAAAGGGCTTGAACAAGGGCGAGCGTACCGACACGCCGCCGGCGCGATAGGCCTGGGCATAGCGGCCCCCTCTCCCGGAACGGCGCGCCGATGATCGCTGTCGAAACGCCGTTGGACATGGTGCGATCGAAGGTCTTCTTGTCATCCGTGTAGCGCAGGCCCCCCGTCAGATGCAGCCGATTATCCGCGAAATCCGGCGACCATGTCGCCTGTGCGAAACCGGCATAGGAGGTGGATTCGGCGCTTTGGGAATTAAGGCCCGCGCCCGCGCTGCCGACCGAGAACGGATTGACCCCCAGCGCCTGGGTGAAAGTGGGATCGGTATAGACGATGCTGAGCAGCGTCTGACGGGTATCCTGCACCTTTTCATGAAAATAATAGGCGCCCAGGACGAACTCGATTTCGGGCAGGCTGCCGACAAGTTGGAATTCCTGGCTCTCCTGCTTCTGCTTGACCTTGTTGTACGAGGTCACGCCCGAAATGCCCCAGATCGGCGTTGCGGGATCGATCCCGAGGCTGGTCCCGCCCAGCCGCGGAAACAGGATGCTGGCGGAGCGGGCAGCAGGGAATTTCGTCAGGCTGAAAGCGCCGCCAAGCTGATTGCCCCCCTCCTCGTCGGTCTTGCGGAAGGCGGTGATCGACCGCAGCGTGAGTGCATCGCTGAGTTCCCATCCCGCCTGAAGCATATGGCCGGACGATTCGGTGCGTAAAGGCGCATTGTAGAGCGATGTCCATGCCGTGTCGGTGCGACGGTCGATCCGGTCCGTCAGGGGACGCGCACCCGTCAGCGTGGCGAGCGGCAGGATCGTACGCCCGTTCGGGTCGATCAGCGGCGGGCGGACCAGCACATTATAGTCGCGCGTGTCCTTGGTCACGCTATGGTCATAGGCATAGTCGACGGTGATCGCGGAGGTCGGCTGCCACCGCACGCTGGCGCGATACCCTTCGCCGTCAAATGTGCCGAAATCATCCTGTCGAGCGATCCGCGCGACGCGCGGCCCATTCTTGGTCCATCCGCCATGACTGGAATTGAGATAGTCCAGCTTGATCGAAAAACCCGCGATTTCCGGCAGGTTGAGATGGGCCTCGTAACGGCGCTGGTCGAAATTGCCGATCGTCACCTTGCCGTCGCCACCGAATATGCCGGTGGGTTTCTTCGTGACGATGCGGATTGCGCCGCCTTCGGCGTTGCGGCCGAACAGCGTGCCCTGCGGCCCGCGCAATATCTCGATCCGCTCAGGGTCCACCAGTTCGGCACCCATGCCCTGGGCCCGGCCCAGATAAACGTCATCGATATAGACGGCGGTGCCCAGTTCCACCGTGCCCTGGCCCGGATCAGCATTGGTGACGCCGCGCATGTCGACGATCAGCATGCTCTGGCTGCCCGCAAAAGGTTGCATCACCACCCCTGGCGGTGGCGACTGGAACAGGGCGGTCAAGCCGGTCGCGCCTCGGGCTTCGAGCGCCTCGCTCGAATAAGCGCTGACGGCAATCGGCACGTCCTGAAGATTTTCGGCGCGCTTCTGGGCGGTGACGATGATTTCCGCAACGCCATCCTGCGCCAGCGCGGGCACAGCAAGACCCGTCAGAAGACCGGGCAGCGAAATCCCGGCCAGATATAATGTCCTTTTCAGCATATCCTCTCCCTTTTCGCACTCATCATTTGCGCCACATGACATATAAGACATGCGACTTAATATGAGACACGTCTCTTAGAGAGGAGAGAGCGGCAGCGCCAATCCATGCCGAAATGATCGCCTATGCGATCCATGGCTCGCAAGGACGCCCAGGCGGGAGGATCGGCTTATCTTAACAGGAGGGTGCTGGACGAAGGCAAATGGCTTCGAGCATGCCGAGACCTTCGGCAAGAAATTCCCTTTCGGGCATGACCGCAAGGCCTTCGGCCACATTCTTGTCGCGCTCGAAAATCATGTCGAAAAAGGTGCATGTCCCATGCCGCAGGCGGTAACTGAGCAGGTTCGGCGACACGTCAGGCCGCAGGGCGAAGTATAACGCCATGGCCTCGCCGCTGGCGGGCGTCGAATAAAGCTGGGAATTGCGAATCTCGGCGCCCTCCCTCCACCGTAACGCATGGCGGAAAAACGCGGCGTAGCGATGGACGTCCTGCGCGTCGCGAAGCTCGTAATTGGGCAGGACCAGCGCGCCAAGCACCGCTGCGGCATCCGTCTCCCGCCCTTCGGCGCGGATGAGATCCATCATCTCCCGCCGCCGTGCGTCGAGCGCGGGCAGGCGGTGTGCCCAGATCGCGCGCACCAGTTTTTCCCGATCGTTGAAATGATAGCTGACGGCGGAATTATTGGCGGCATTGGCTTCCAGCCTGATCTGGCGCAGCGACACATTTTCGATCCCATGCTCCCCGAACAGCCTTTCCGCCGCCTCTACCAGGGCGAGGGCCGTGCCCTTGAAGGGTTGGGCAGGAAGATCATTCATGACTGGAACCGCTCTTTCGCTCTTGCTGTGGCTCGCTCCGCTATCCGCTCAACGTCGCGATATTGCAACGCCATGGAAAGATGTCGGCACGGGCGTCGGCCGATGAAACCCATCACATAAGCGATGGAAGCGGCTCACCACCCCTTTCCGACATAGGGCAGCTTGCAATAAGACATGTTTCTTATATCTCACGACCAGACAACGAAAAACCAGAAAAACATGCCGAGAGGAATGCCCTGATGCTGGATTCGCTATACGGACTATCGGGCAAGAATGCCCTGATCGTCGGTGCGGGCAAGGTGCCGCACGCGATAGCGTCCCTGTTCGAAACGGCGGGCGCCGTAGTCGTCCATGCGCAGGAGCCGGAATTGTCGGAAGAAGGGGTGAAGGCCCTGTTCGATGGCACGCCGGAACTCGATATATTGGTGAACGGCGCCGTCGTTACCGGCCCCTGGCCGCTGGATGAGCTCAGCATGGACGAATGGGACCGCGTGCATGCGACCAATGTTCGGGGCGCATTCCTGCTGATGCGGCAAGCCGTCAGGACGATGCGGGTGCACGGGCGCGGCGGCCGCCTTATCAACCTGTCGACCATCGGCTCGGTCCATCCGGTGCTGCATGGCAATTACGCCTATGGATCTTCGCGAGCCGGGACGAACGCCCTCACCCGCCAGTTCGCGCTGGATTGTGCAGCGGACGGAATCGCGTCGAACGCCATCCTGGTCGGCGCCATCCCCTCCGACCCCTTTCCCGCAGGCTGCCCCATGCCTCCTACAGGACCCGGCATGCAGCCGGAGCGCTTTCCCATGGGCCATGGCACGCCGGAAGACGTCGCCCCGGTCGCGCTGATGTTGGCCTCCGCCGCCGGCCGTTACATCAACGGCCAGGCGATCGTCGTCGATGGCGGCTTCCAGATCGCGTGAGGAACGGCTCCATGACCACCCTGTTCGACGGCTTCTACCAAATGGGCTTTGTCGCCCGCGATCTCGACCGGGCCACGGAGGCGCTGGGGAAGCGCTTCGGCGTGAAACACTTCCGTCGCAAGCGCTCCTCGCCGACCATGGACGCCGCCCATGCCTGGGTAGGCTCCACCATGCTGGAACTCATCCAGGTCAGCGCGGGCGCGCCCGACATCTACACGGCCTATGTGCCCGAAGAACCATCTGCCGTCCGACTGCATCATCACGGCTTTCGCGTGGCCGACGCCGCCATATGGGATGAGATCAACAGGCGCATCGAGGAGGCAGGGTGGGCGACGCCGATGCGGGGAGCCGTGATGGATGGCCAGCTCAACTATATCTACGCCGACACGCGTGCCCAAACCGGGATTTACAGCGAATTCGTCTATCTGACCGGAGCAGCGACGTCGATCTATGACGACGTGCCCCATAATTGAAGGGAAAATAGGGATGGCCGACACGGATATGGTCGACATCTATGCGCAGCATCAGGCGCTCTATGGTCGGGTGCAGGTGCCCGACCACGTGCCGCCCGAACTGGTGACCGACTTCGACTATCTGCATCCTGCGGGCATGGAGGAAGGCGATGTCTATACCGCATGGAAAAGACTGCATGATGGCCCGGACATCGTGTGGACGCCCTGCAATGGCGGTCACTGGATCGTGACGCGCGGCGAAGACATCAGGTTCGTGCAGGAAAATTTCGAGATCTTCAGCCATGAAGTGTTCACGATCCCCCGTGGATCTTCGCCCATCCGCATGCCGCCACTGACTGTCGATCCGCCGCTTCATGCCCGGTATCGCGCCATCCTCAACCCTTTCTTCACGCCCAGCCGCGTCTCCCGGATGCGCGAAGATGCGGTCGCGCTGACCCGCAACCTGATCGAACAGATCAAACCGCAGGGAAAATGCGAATTCGTCAACGATTTCGCGCGGGTCATGCCGGTCACGATGTTCCTGGGAATTGTCGATCTGCCGCTCGATCAGCGCGAACAGTTCGTCGAATGGGGCGTCACCTTCATGACCGCCACGGATTCGAAGGTGAAGCTCGGCGCTCAGGAAAAGGTGGTCGCCTATCTTCAAAAAGTGCTTGACGAACGCGCTGCCAATCCCGGCGACGATCTGCTCAGCAGGATTGCCGGCTGGCGAAAAAATTCGCGCTTCCAGGGCGATTATGAAGTCATCGGTATGGCCGTCCTGGTCTTTTTCGGCGGTCTCGACACCGTCGCCAACATGTTGTCGTTCATCACGCGTTACCTCGCGCGGAATAGGCATCAACGCCAGAGACTGATCGATGAACCCGCGATCATTCCCAAGGCCACGGAAGAGTTTCTGCGCCGGTTCGGGCTTTCCAATACGGGACGCCTGATCCTGCGCGACTTGGAATATAAGGGCGCGACCTTCCGAAAGGACGAGATGGTCATGGTGCCGATCTCCATGTCCAGCATGGACGACCGCCTCTACGACAGGCCGATGGAGATCGATTTCGATCGCAACCCCGAACATCACACGTTCGGCAACGGCCCCCACAAATGCGTCGGCAGTCCTCTCGCCCGTGCCGAGATCCAGGTGTTTCTGGAGGAATGGCTGAAGGCGATGCCCGATTTCCGGCTCGATCCGGAACGGCCGCCCGTCACCCATTCGGGTTCGGTCAACGGCGTCGATTCCCTGCCTCTGGTCTGGGATGTCTGATGACCAGGCCCTCGGCGATGACGGATGAGGAGAGCGCGGTCGACCGCATCCTGGATGCGCATCAGCATTTCTGGGATGCGGACGAAAGGCGCGCCACGCCGTTTCGGCCGGAACATTATCAGGCGATGGCCGCCGACACCGATCTGCCGATCGTCGCGACCGTCTTTGCCGAATGCATGACGGCCTATGACATGCGACTGCCGTCCTCCCTCGCTTCCACCGGGGAAACGCGGTTCGCCGCGCGCATGGCTGAACGGCATGCGGCATCCACCATCCGCTTCGCCTCCGGGATCATCGCCTTCGCCGATCCGTTGGCGAACGAAGCCTCCTTCGCGACGGTGGTGGACGCCCATAGGGATGCGGCGAACGGGCGGCTTCGCGCCGTCCGCCGATCGGTGGCGTGGGATGAGGATGGTTCGTTGAACTATGCCGTGCTGCAAACATCGCGGGGCATGCTTGCGCGGCGCGAGATGCGGGATGCCGCGCATATTCTCGCTGACCGCGACCTTTTGTTCGAAACCTGGCTCTATCATCCGCAAATAGGCGAGTTGGAAGAGTTGGCCATGGCGGTGCCCGGCTGCACCTTCATTCTGGACCATGCCGGCACGCCGTTGGCATCCGGCCGCCATGCGGGTGTCGCGGTCGAAGGGGAATGGCGGGACGCCATGGCCGCGCTTGCCGATCGGCCCAATGTCGCGGTGAAGATCGGCGGCCTCGTGACACCGGGAACCGCGGTCGATGCCCGGCGAAAGGCGCGTGGACTGGAGCGCTGGACGCGCGATGCGCTGGCCGAGGATATCGCGCCCTGGCTCGACCATCTGATTGATCGCTTCGGGCCCGGTCGGTGCCTGTTCGAGACCAATTTTCCTGTCGATGCCGCGCATTGCGATCTCGGCATACTGGTAGGCGCCTATCTCGATGTGCTGTCCGGGCTTTGCGACCGGGATCGCCAGGCCATTTTATACGGCAACGCGGCCGCTCTGTACGCGATCACATAAATCGAAGACCGGGAGAGATGACGATGTCCGAAATGCAGCTAGCGCCCAAGCCGGATCATGTACCCGACGCTCTCGTCGTAGACTGGGACTTCACGCGACCGCCCGGTGGCGAAGACAATCTGAACGCTGCGTGGAAACAGCTTCACGATGGACCGGATATCATTTGGACACCCCATAATCGCGGGCATTGGATCGTTACCCGCGCAGATGACATCGAATATATGCAGAAGCATCACGATCCTTTTTCCATGCAGCGGATCGTGCTGCCCGAACATGCCGATCGCCCCCGGCTTCTGCCCATAGAAATGGACCCGCCGGAACATGCGCGTTACCGTTCGATCCTGAACCAGTTCTTCACGCCCCGTGCGATCAAGGCCCTTCAGGACGAAGCGCGTCAACTGGCCATCGCCCTGATCGAAGGCTTCAAGGCAGATGGACGCTGCGAGTTCATCAATGATTTCTCGATGAAACTGCCCATCACGATCTTCATGAAAATGGTGGACCAGCCGCTGGATCAGCTGGATCAGCTTCTGGAATGGACCGAAATGTCGGTCCGCCCGAAAAAGCCGGAAGACCGGACCGCCGCTGCCCTCGCCATGAATGCCTATCTTGAAGATGTCATCGAAGCACGCAGGGCCAGGCCGGGGAACGATCTTCTGAGCGCCGTCGTCATGGCGCAGGTGGGCGGCAATGCCATAGCACGGGAAGACCTGCTCAGCATCACGAGCAACCTCATGTTCGGCGGTCTCGATACCGTTGCATCCTCGCTCGGCTTTGCTGCCAAGTTCCTTGCCGAAAATCCCGCGAAGCGCCGCGAGCTTGTCGAACGCCCCGAATGGATCGCCAACGCGGTCGACGAACTTCTGCGCATGTTCGCGCCGTCATCAACCGCGCGCGTCGTGACCCGCGACGTCGAACATGGCGGTGTCACCTTCCGCGCCGGCGACCGCATCTACATTCGCCCTCTGCTGCACGGGATGGACGAACGCAAATTCGCCAATCCGATGGAGGCGGATTGGGAGCGTCCCGCTCTTGAACGCAACTATGCCGCGTTCGGCAATGGACCGCATCGCTGCCCCGGCGCGACGCTCGCCCGCAGTGAAATGCGGATTTTCCTGGAGGAGTGGCTGGCACGAATTCCCGACTTCGCCCTTGATCCCACTGACCGGCCGACTTTCGGCGCAGGCATGGTGAACGCCGTCCTGCGCCTTCCGCTCGTCTGGGATCCCGCCGGGCAGCGCTGATCCCCGCCCCTTCCACCCATCCACATCCCGGGAGCCCCCAATGTCCGATCTTTCTCCACTTTCCGTCTTCGGCCTTGCAGGCAAGTCCGCCATCGTCACCGGCGCAGGGTCCGGTATCGGCAAGGCGACTGCCACGCTGTTCACACAGGTGGGCGCTCGCGTTCTTTTCGTCGATATAGACCCGGACGCCGTCAGCGAGGCGGCAGAGGCATGCCAGTCCCCCTACACCGTCTGCGACATCTCGGATGAAGCGCAGGTCATCGCCACCTTCGACCGGGCGAAAGCGCTGTTCGGCGGCGTCGATGTGCTGGCGAATGTCGCTGCCTACCGGCGCAAGGCGGACACCATGACGATGCCGGCGTCGGAATGGGACATCATGCACGCCGTCACCACGCGCGGCACCTTCCTGATGATGCGGGAGGCCATCAAGATCATGCGCGATCAGGACAGCGGCGGCGCCATCGTCAACGTGTCGTCGGTAAGCGCCGATCATCCGACGATCTTCAACAACACCCATTATGATTCCGCCAAGGCCGGCGTCGATGCGATGACCCGCGCTGCCGCCGTCGAGTTCGCCGAACATGGAATACGTGTCAACTCGATCCAGCCCGGCGGGACGGCGAGCGGCGGCGCGAAAAGGATGGGAAGCGAAATACAGATGCGCGGCCCCATGACCGCGCCCGGCCGCATCCCGTTGGGCCGGATTTCCGATCCCATCGAGCAGGCCCGCGCCATCCTGTTCCTCGCCAGCGATGCGGCAAGCTATATCACCGGCCATCATCTGACCGTCGACGGCGGCTACCGCGTCTCCTGAAACCGCTGCCCTGTTGCGGGGAAGCGTCGACGGGTGCCGTCAATGACGGCCCCTTGGCGCGACCTCCGACAGGCGCCGAAGCAGGTGGTTCAACTGCGTCATTTCGGCCAGGGTCAGGCTGTCTTCGAAATGCAGTTGGACCGCCTGGGCAACCGCCATCAATTCCGTCAGCATCTGGCGCCCTGCCGCGCTAAGGTGAAGCATTTCGCCTTCGGTCACGAGATGGCCGCGCGCCAAAAGCTGTTCGATCGCCTCCAGGGGCAGGTCGACCCCGCCATTCGCGGCGCGGGCGAGCAACGCGTCTCGCGTGCACCCATCGCCCAGGCCGAGCGAAACGAGAACCGTATATTCGGAGGATCGCAAGCCTCTGCGCCGATATTCCCGCCGCAATTCGGCAAAGGCCGCATTATGGGCGCGATGAAGCAGGTGACCGATGAAATAGCGGCCGAACGCGCCGTCCTGATCGATCCGGTCCGGACGAACCGCCGGCGCCTTTGCGGCGACCTGGCCATATTTGCCGCCATGAAATAGCAGCGGCGCACGCTCGCTATGAACAAAGTCGATCACTTCCCCCACGAAGATCGCATGGTCGCCCCCATCATATTCGAACGTCGGACGACATCCGAAACGCGCAGCGCAGTTGGCGATGAAGGGCGCTCCCTCCGGCCCATCCTGGATGTCCAGACCGGCGAACTTGTCTATCCCGCGCGTCGCGAAACGATTGGACAGCTCTTCCTGATCCGCCGACAAGATATGGACCGCCCATCCACTCGCCCGCCGAAAGGCGGCCATGTTCGGACTTTCCAGCGCAAGGCTCCACAACACCATGGGCGGATCGAGCGAGACGCTGTTGAAGCTGCTGGCGGTCAGCCCGACCGGTCGACCATGCTCATCGCGCGTCGTGACGATCGTCACGCCTGTCGCAAAATTGCCCAAGGCATTTCGGAACGCCTTTTTCCTGTCTTCGCGCATGTTCGTCATCCTGTTGCCACCGGTGGAAAGGCGCACAGCGCTAATGCCGCCCATGATGCGACGACAAGAGCTTGGGGAAAGCGATCACAGCATCGATGACAGAGGCCCATCTGCAACAGGATGGGCGACATGAGTGGAAGGGACCGCCGGTCACCAGCCGATCCCTTCATGGCTCATGCTTCACAGATCAATATGTGAAGCGCACTTCCAGCCCATACATGCGCGGAGCGCCTACCAGCCGGGAGGAGAAGCCGATCTCACGCTCCAACGAATAATTTGCCACCTCATATTTCCTGTCGAGCAGGTTATTGACGAAAAAGGCTGCGTTGATGTTCTGGCCGGATATCTTGTTCAACTCCACGCGTCCGTTCAGCAAGCCATAGCCCGGCGTCACGCCATAGAGCGACCTGTAGGGCCGATCCTGGATATTGAACTTCGACTGGTGATACCAGGTGAGCTGCACGGCGCCTTCCTCCGCGATCGAACCCAGTTCCGACGACAACCGACCGGTCAGCCCATATTGCCAGCGCGACACGCCCGAGAAGTCGGCCACCGCGGCGACGTTCTGCGTCGTGCCGGTCGCGGAGTCGAAGATGTCGAATCTCTTATATTTGGGGTCGGTGTGCGACAGAAAGCCGCTCAATTCGATGAACCGGTTCGGCCGCAACGTGGTTTCCAGTTCAAATCCCTGGATGCGCGCATTGGCCGCGTTGACGACATTGGTGAAGACCAGCTTCGTGACCGGATCCTGGTAGGGGACGAGCCGCTGGATATCGGAATAATTCGACCGATAAAGCGCGGCGTTGACCGTCACCGATCCGCCATTGCCGAAACGGTGATTATATTTCGCGCCCAGTTCGAAATCGACGACCGTGTCCGGATTGAACGGGACCAATTGTGCCGCCGACTGCGCGCGCGTGCCCCATCCGCCGGCGCGATAACCCTTTCGATTGGAGAAATAGACCAGCAGATCCTGGCTGACCTTCCAGTCCAGGGTCGCGGTATAGGTGAATTTGGAGAATGTCTTCTTCCTGTTCACCAGACATGTCGCTGGATCGAAATCATAGGGATTGCCCGGTGCGGCGGCGACATCGGCTCCGAAACCGCAATATTGGCCCGGCTGACCGATGAGGTAAATGGTGCCATATTCCGCCTGGCGCGTGTCCCAGGTATAGCGACCGCCCAAAGTCAGCGACAGGCCCCCGGTTATATTGTCCAGCTTCTGTGTGGCGGACCCGAAGACCGACTTGGTCCTGTTCTTCACATTCTCGAACACGTTATAGGGTGTCTGAAACGCATCGAACGAGGGTGCGAGAAGTGAGATCGAGTTGGAAAAGGCCCGAACCTTTTCTTGCATATAATAGGCCCCGACGATCCAGTCGAGTTCATCGGTCGTACCAACGATCTGGAATTCCTCGGAAAATTCTCGGCCATTCTGATTGGTGCCATATTCCATGTATCGGAGATCGGATCCGTCGATATTTTCGAAGTTTTTGGTCTTGTAACGACGATATCCGATGATGTTCTTGAGCGTGACGGCATCACTTATATGATAACTGGTCGTATTGGTGATGTTCCAGGCAGGCGACGTCTTCGCATAGGAACGAACATTGGATCGCGCTTCGTAGAATCCAAGGGCCTGGCTGTCGTCATAAGCGGCCTGCACGACCGGCAGCGTTTGCAGCGCGGTCAAAGTGCTCGGTGAAACGAATTCGGTCATCCGAAAGCCCGAGCCGTTCGTGCCGGAGCGCATGTAGTTGCCCGAGAAGACGGATTCGAGATTGTCCGTGGGATTCAGCTTCAGCGATATCCGGAACGCACCACCATCGAGGTCCTGCGCATCCTCCCGCCTACCGCCTGGGCTATATGTCTGCTGCCCGTCCTTGAACTCAGGCCGGGGCATATCGGCACCGTCGCGCCGGGTAACGCGGATATAGCCGTCGCGCTTCTCATAACGTCCCGCCACACGCAGCGCCGCGCCTTCGCCAAGCGGAATATTGACATAACCCTCGATCTTTCGATCGTCGAAATTGCCGATGCCGACCATCACCGAAGCCCCGAAGTCGTCAGTCGGCAGTGCGGGGCGGAATATGATGTTGCCGCCCGTCACGTTGAGACCGAACAGCGTACCTTGGGCACCCTTCAGCACTTCGACCGAGGCGAGGTCGAAGGCCACCTGGTCGACACCGAAAGTGCGCTTGAACAGCTGATCGCCGATATAGATGCCGACCGAAGGATCGACCGAAGCCAGGGTGTCGCCCTGGCGCTGGCCACGGATGGTGAAGAGCGGGATCTGGCGGCCACCGCCCGCGCTCTGGCTGACATTGGTGGAGGGCGCAATACGGCGGATATCCTGCACGCTGACGACGCCCTGCCGCTCGATCGCGGCTGCGCCCAGCGCCGTCACCGCGACCGGAACATCCTGCAGACGTTCTTCGCGTCGGCGGGCGGTGACGACGATGTCGTCATTCGCTGGGCGCGCGTCCGCTGCACCCGGCTGCTGCGCCATGGCTGCTGCCGGAACACCCGCCAGAACGCTGCAACCCAAAAGCATGCCGTGAAAAGTCCTGCTGCACCCTCTCATTCGAATCTCCCTGATTTATGGATTTGATCGGCATCCCGTTATCAATGTAGTGATTACTACACAATATATGCATGCAACATGATGGGAGAAGAGACCGGGCTTTCATCGTCATAGTGCCCGTGGGCGCGGCGGAGAGGAGGAGGGGCACACAGCCCTTTGATCCCAACGATCATGAATATGATTTATCGACTGTGGCAGAGAAGGAAGATTTCACGCACGATTTCATCGCGAACCTTTCTCTCAATAGTGGTGTCTGCGGATATGATGGGCCTGTGAAGACTTGCGTCACAACATTATAGGTCCTATAAAGTACCTATAAGTGTGGGGAGCGCCAGGAATGCAGGGCGCAGGTGGGAGGATATTCCGATGCCGCAAGTCGCGCAGGCCGTTCCGAGTCATGTTCCCCCCGATTTGGTGCGGGATATCGATATCTATGCCCCACCGGGCATTGAAGGACGGACGACGCACGACGTTCATGCGCTCTGGAAGACTGTGCAGGACAGCAATCCACCGGTCTTTTGGACGCCGCATCATGGCGGGCACTGGATCGCGACACGCTATAATGAGATTGAACGCATGCTGCGGGAATTCGCAGCATTCTCCAGTTCCGAACCCTTCCTGCCCCGCAGCACCTTGCCGCTGCAACTGCCGGTGCAACTCGACCCGCCGGATCATATGAAGTTCCGCAAATTGCTGATGCCGGCCTTCACTCCCAGGATGCTGGCCGCGGCCACGGACCGGGCACGCAGGGCCGCCGTCGAGATTATCGAGCGGATCAGGCCGCAGGGCGAATGCGAGTTCGTCGAGGATTTTGCCGGGACGATGCCCATCGTCGCCTTTCTCACGCTCGTCAACTTGCCGGAGGAAGACTATTCCTATCTACGCGGGCTCGCGATCTACATGTCGAAGCCGACTCATCCCAAGTCTCCACAAGCCTGGTCCGAAGTCTCGGATTATGTTCGCTATCATATAGAATTGCGCAAGAAACAGCCGCAGGACGACCTTATCAGTTCGATGCTTCAGGCGGATGTCGGCGGTCGGAAGATGACGGACGAGGAAATCTTCAGCATGAGCCTGGTTGTCGTCGGCGGCGGCCTCGATACCGTGGTGTCGATGACCAGCTTTGCCGCTTGCTACCTTGCACAGCATCCCGAAAAGCGGCGGGAACTGATCGAAAATCCGGACTATATGAATGATGCGCCGGAGGAGATCGCTCGCCGGTTCGGGACGAGCAATCTGGGTCGCATCGCGCGTGAAGACACCAGCCTGGGCGGTGCCGAACTTCGCAAGGGCGACATGATAGTGGGCATCTTTCCAGCTGCCGGCTTGGACGAGACGATCAATCCCGATCCGATGACGCTCGACTTCACCCGCAAGGGACGGCGGCATCTGGCCTTCGGCACCGGGGTACATACTTGCATCGGCAACAATCTGGCCCGGCGCGAAATCCGCATCTTTCTGGAAGAATGGCTGGCCCGTATCCCCGATTTCCGGCTCACCCCCGGCAAGCCGCCGAAGATGACCACGGGACTGGTGAATTCCATGGAATCGCTCCATCTGAGTTGGATTGTCTGAGCGATTCCGACTGACCTCTTCTCCGGATGAGCGAAGAGCGGCTCAGGCCTGTCCTTGCATGGCCGCAAGGATCGCCATGCCCTCCATTGCCAGGCCTTGATCCAGTTCAGTCGCCAATCGCGCCCTGATATCGCGGGTGAGCAGGATACGGGTATAGCGATTGGCGACCGCCGGCCGGGTCGCGATCGTACGGGCCAGTTCGCGCGCGCGGGACATCAGGACGTCAGGTGACAGTATTTCGCCTACCAGTCCCAGCGTCAGGGCCTCCTGCGCGCAGATCTCTTGCCCCGTCATCAGGAAATAACGGCCACGATTCGGCCCCAGCAGCATCGGCCATATGCTGTGCACGCCATCGCCCGGCACCACACCGGCAAGAGCGTGCGGCTTATCGGCGAAGGCAGCACCCTCCGCCGCCAGCACGACATCGGCCAGCAGCGCGATCTCCGCATGGATGAAAGCGGGTCCATTGACGGCGGCCACGACCGGTATCTCTATGGCCAACAGATTATTGAGCAGCGCCCTGCCCTCCCGGAAGATCACATCCCAGCTTGCGCCGCCCATTTGCGGCATGTCGCAATCCATGTCGAACTCAGCACAGAATGTGTCGCCCGTGCCGGTGATCAGCAGCACTCGGGCGTCGGGATCGGCAGCGATGTGCGCGAAGGCAATGCCCAATTCCTTGTGCAGGCCACCCCAGAGCGCCCATTTGGCCGAGCCGCCGCGATGGTGGATGCGCAATTCGACGATCCCGTCATCGTGCGTCATTATGATATTTTCGAACGCCTGGCCCATCTCTCTTTCCCTCGTCCTTTTCCGTGCTATCAAGCACACACTTGATAGCTGGCGTCGACGCCATGGCAAGCAGGAAAGGCGATTGGAAGGATGACGAAGGTCAACGACGCGGTGCAGGAGATGCTGGACCGGCTTGTCGCGGAGGGCAAGGAAATCGGCATTCAGGTCAGCGCTTGGCTGGGCGAGGAACAGATTGTCGATTGCTGGTCGGGCCTCGCTGACGCGACCACCGGCAGGCCGGTCGATGGCGACACGTTGTTCAACGTCTATTCCGTGTCGAAGGCCGTGACCGCCACCGCCCTGCATATCCAGGCCGAAAGGGGCCTGGTGGACTATGATGCGCCCGTCGCCACCTACTGGCCCGAATTTGCCCAGGCCGGAAAGGGGGACGTCACCATCCGCCACATCCTGTCCCATGTCTCCGGCGTGCTGCGCATGCCGCCGGACGTGACGCCCGAACTGATGACCAACTGGGACTGGATGTGCCGCCGCATCGCGGAGATGGAGGGGGTCTATCCCGCCGGCAGCCGTTCCTCCTACCAGTCGATGACCTTCGGCTGGATGGTGGGCGAGGTCGTACGCCGGACCGATCCGAAACGCCGCCCGTTCGGCCAGTTCATCAAGGAGGAGATAGCGGACCCGCTGGGCGCCGCCGATCTGTGGATGGGCATCCCCGATTCCGTCGAGCCACGCATCGCCAAGCTGGACGCCGCCGCCGTCTATGTCGCTCCCGACAATAATATGATGCGGGAGGCGCAGCCGCTGGTCGTCGACCTGATGCCCGATCCGTTCGAGCGGCCCTATGTGCGCCGCGCGTGCATTCCGGCCGTCGGCGGCATCTTTAGCGCGCGGAGCAACGCCCGCTTCTGGGCGATGCTGGCCAATGGCGGGCAGTTCAACGGCGTGCGCCTGCTGTCGGAGGAACGCGTCGCCAGCTTCGCCGCCCCGCGCCCGCATTTCGAGGATGCCGATCCCGTCTTCTTCGGCATGGTCGTGCCCATCGCCTGGTCGGGCTTCTGGCTGGGCGGCGCGGAAAACCCTCCGGTCTCCGCACCTCGCAACATGCGCGCGCTCTGCCATCCGGGCATGGGCGGCAATATCGGCTGGGCGGACCCTGAAACCAAATTGGCCGTCGGCATCTGCCACAACCGCATGTTCGATACGATCGATATCGCAGAAGACAGCCGCACCATCATCGGCGATGTGATCCGGGCGGCCCTGTGATGACTTACGACTATATCATCGTCGGCGGCGGCTCCGCCGGATGCGTGCTGGCGGACCGCCTGTCGGAAAATCCGGCGAACAGCGTGCTGTTGCTGGAGGCAGGGCCGGACGACCGCAACCCCTTCATCCACATGCCGCGCGGCGCCGCGAAGCTCTACACCGACCCCCGGCATGTCTGGTATTTCCAGACCGAAGGGCATGAAGCCATTCCCCCGGAAACCTGGATACGCGGCAAGATGCTGGGCGGCTCGTCCTCGGTCAACGGCATGATGTATTTCCGTGGTCAGCCCGAAGATTATGACGGGTGGGAAGCCCTTGGCGCCAAGGGCTGGGGATGGAACAGGATCGGCGCGGCCTTCCGCGCGATGGAAGGCCACGAGCTGGGCGGCGACGAGGTGCGCGGCGGCGACGGTCCTCTCCGCATCTCGGTCGAGCCGATACGTGACCCGCTGACCGAAGCCTTCATCGCAGCGGGTGAACAGATGGGCGTGCCGCGTGTTACCGACCTCAACCGGTCTGGCCGTGCCGGCGTCGGCTATACCCCGCGCACCATATGGAAGGGCAAGCGGCAGAGTGCGGCGCAAGCCTTCCTCAAGCGCGCGCGCGGCAGGACCAATCTGCGCGTCGTCACCGGCGCGATTGTCGACAAGATCCTGTTCACCGACCGCCGCGCAACCGGCGTTCGCGCCAATGTGAACGGGGCGGCCCAGGACTTCGCAAGCGGGCGCGAAATCATCGTCAGCGCCGGCGCGCTGATGTCGCCGCAAATCCTTCAGCGCTCGGGCGTCGGCTCTGCCGAACTGCTGCGCGATCTTGGCATCCCCGTCGTTGCCGACAATCGGGGCGTGGGCGAACATATGCTGGAACATCGCCTGCTTTCGATGGTCTATGACCTTGCCGTTCCGCATAGTCAGAACAAGGATCTGGCGGGCCTGAAACTGATCGGCAACGTGCTGCGCTATTATCTCACTCGCACCGGGCCGATGGCGGCGGGATATGGCAATGTCGGCGCCTTTGCGACCGTGCTGCCGGAAGCGGAGACGCCCGACATCGAAATCCTGCTGTCGCCCGCCGTCGCGGCACCGGATGCAAAGGGCAATATGGCCATCGATCCGGCGCACAGCATCACCCTGTTCGGCTATCCCCTGCGTTCACGCAGTGAAGGGTCGGTGCGGATCACGGCAGCCGACCCTATGGCTCCGGCCAAAATTCGGGCGGGCTACCTTACCGATCCCTATGATTGCGCGGTCACCGTGGCGATGCACCGCTATCTGCGCGACTGGATGTCCCGTCCCGCCATCGCCCCGATGATCGCGGGAGAGCGGGAGCCGACCCGTTCGCTCCAGACCGACGATGAAATCCTCTCCGCCTTCCGCCAGATCGGCCAGGCAGGCTATCATGCCTGCGGAACCTGCCGCATGGGGGATTTCGCCGATGCGGTCCTGGACGAAAAACTGCGCGTGAAGGGCGTGGACGGCTTGCGCGTCATGGATGGATCGATCATGCCTACGATGGTTTCGGCCAATACCAACGGGCCGATCATGGCGTCGGCCTGGAATGCGGCAGACATGATCTTGGAGGAGCGCAATCGCTAAAATCCTGACAGACGAAACCGCCTCCGCCGAAGATGGCGGGCGCGTGCGGCGGCGGCGGCGTACGCGCGAGGACGTGGTCCAGCGCATCTGCGACGCGGCGCGGCAATTGTTCGCGGAGCGCGGCTATGGCGGCACCACGACGCGGGAAATCGCGCGTCTGGCCGATGTCAGCGAAACCTTGCTGTTCCGCTATTATCGCGACAAGGCCGGGCTGTTCAATGAGGTGGTGATCGCGCCGTTCCACACGCTGATGGCGGACTTCGTGGAACTGCATCCCGATCCCACCGCTCCATTCCCCCGACAGGCGGAGACGCGCCGCTTCACCCGGCAGGTCTATGAATTGTTCGAGGGCAATGAGGCGATGTTCCGTGCCCTCCTCGCCGGACCACCGAGCGCTGGCGAAGATGCGGCGCCGGGTTTGCGCGGACTTGCTCCCTTTTTCGAACAGTCGGTCGATCAGGTCCGCCGGCGCTATGCGCTCGCAGGGATCGATCCGCCTTTCGACCTGGGTATCGGCGTGCGGCTGGGCTTTGGCATGATCGCCGCCAGCGTGATCCTGCGCGACGCGCTCTTTCCCGACCCGCCGGGCCGTGAAGCCGTGCTGGACGTGCTGGAGCAATTGATCGCCCAGTCGCTGGTGGGGCCACCGCTCGATTGACAGCACCGGCAGGCGGACTTATGTAGCATATACTGCATAGGAGAGATTCCGGCCATGGAAACCGCCGTCAAGATTCAGGAATATGACGATCCGAGCTACGATCCGTTCAGCGCGGACGACATCAATTTCGGAGATACGCTGGACCCCTATCCGGAGATCGCGAAATGGCGGGCGCAAGCCCCGGTTCTGGAGGGCGACTACCGCCCGAAAATGGGCCTGCAATCCGCCACCTATCCCGATCGCAGGATGTTCACGGTCGTCGGTTCGGACGAGATATTGACGGTCCTGACCGACACCGACCGCTTCTCCAACCATGGCTATAAGTTCAACATCGGCGAGACGTTCGGCCAGGGCAGCATCAGCGTCATGGACAATCCCGAACATGGCCGCTGGCGGAAGATCTTCCAGAAGATATTCCTGCCCCAATATGTGAAAACATGGGGCGAAACCATCGTCGATCCGGTGGTTCACAAGTTGATGGACAAGTTCGTGAACACCGGCCGCGCCGACCTCATCGAACAATTCACGCTGCTCTATCCTTTCGAAGTCATCTATCAGCAGCTTGACCTGCCGGAATCGGATGTCCGCACTTTCCAGCGGCTGGCCATTGGCCAGACCGACTATATGCACATCGACAAGGCGCAGGAGGCATCCCGCAAGCTAGGCGAATATTTCACCGCCCTTGTCGAGGAACGGCGGCGCAATCCCGGCGACGATCTGGTCAGCCTGCTCGCCAATACCGAAGTGGACGGCGATTATCTGCCGCCCCTGGTGCTGATCTCCTTCCTGCGACAATTGATGAACGCGGCGGGCGACACCACCTATCGCGGGACCAGCGTGCTGTTGACCGCGCTGCTGGAGAATCCCGAACAGCTCGACGCCATCCGGGCGGACCGCAAGCTCATCCCCGTCGCGATCGAGGAAGCGCTGCGCTGGGACGGTCCCGTGGCCGTGCAGCTTCGCATGGCGAAGGTGGATGTGGTGCTCGGCGGCGTGGAGATTCCGGCCGGATCGCTGCTCGACGTGGTGGCGGGCGCGGCCAATCGCGACCCGGCGATCTTCCCCGATCCCGACAAGTTCGACATATTCCGCGAGCGCAAGGCGCATTTCTCCTTCTCTCGCGGGCCGCATATCTGCGTCGGCCAGCATCTGGCGCGGGTGGAGATGACCCGCGCGCTGCACGCGGTGCTGGATAACCTGCCCAATCTGCGCTTCGACCCGGACAAGCCGCGACCCGAAATTCGCGGATCGATGATGCGGGTGCCCAAGCATCTCCATGTCCGCTTCGGCGACTGATCTTCATTCAAGGGACCCTATATGCCAAATGTGATCGTCACGACCCGCGATGGCGCGGAAAAGGAAATTGCCGCCGAAACCGGATTGTCCTTGATGGAAGCGATCCGCGATGCCGGGATCGACGAAATGCTGGCGCTTTGCGGGGGCTGCTGCTCTTGCGCCACCTGCCATGTGAAGGTCGATCCGGCCTTCATCGGCCTGTTGCCCGCGATCAGCGAGGATGAAAGCGACCTTCTCGACAGTTCGGAGCATCGCGACGAACATTCGCGATTGTCCTGCCAGATCCCCCTCACGGCGGAGCTGGACGGCCTGCGCGTCGCAATCGCGCCGGAGGATTGAAGGGGAGGCGAACGGCAGGAGCCGCGCGACCCATCGCATCTGTGAAATCCTGGCCCATCGACGGGCGCCGCCCTTGCCGCGCCCCTCCCTAGGGTCAAGACAGTTTCGGAGAGGGAAACAGAAAATGAGCGCTGACATGACAAGCGTGCCCGAAGGCGAGTTGGCGCCGCGTCCCGACCATGTACCGGCCGCGCTGGAGCGTGATTTCAACATCTACGATGTTCCCGGATCGGCAGAGGATGTGCAGGCCGCTTATGCGGCGATCCAGCAGGCCAATCCCGACATTTTCTGGACGCCGCACAATGGCGGTCACTGGGTTGCGACCCGGGGCCAAGACATTATCGCGATGCAGCGCGACTATCATCATTTCTCGCACAAGCATATCGTCCTGCCCCCCATGCCGAAGGGCACGCCGCGCCAGATTCCGCTGGAGATGGACCCGCCCGAACATGCGCGATACCGGCGTCCGTTGATGCAGTCGCTGATGCCGGCGATCGTGTCGGAACTCGAAAGCAAGGTGCGCGACGTCGCGATAGAGGCGATAGAGCGCGTCCTGCCGCAGGGCGAATGCGAATTCATCGAGGATTTCGCGAAGATTCTCCCCATCCACGTCTTCCTGGAACTGGTGGACCTGCCCATATCCGACAAGAATCGCCTGCTGCCGATCGCGGAACGTTCGGTGCGGGGTCATACAGCCGAGATCCGGCTGAACGCGCAGCAGGAGATGGGCGGGTATCTGCTGGACAAGATCCGCGCCCGCCGGGAAAATCCCGGAGACGACCTGCTTAGCAAGCTGGTCAATGTGAATGTCGGTGACGGCCGAATCTCCGAGATGGAGGCCGTCAGCTATTCGACACTGGTGCTGTTCGGCGGATTGGACACCGTGGCCGGAATGATCGGGTTCATTGCCCGATTCCTGGCAATGAACCCCGGCCATCGCAGACAGCTTGTCGAACGGCTTGATGACGAAGATTTCGTCAAGCACGCCATCGAAGAAATGATTCGCCGCCATGGACTTGCCAATACAGCACGCGTGATCGTCGAAGACTTTGAATATGGAGGTGTGAACTTCCGGGCGGGTGACCGTATCCTGCCCGCCAATCTGTGGGTTGGCATGGACGACCGCGTGAACGAAAATCCACTCGTCGTGGATTTCAACCGGGAAAAGCCGGTGCATGCGGCGTTCGGAAATGGCCCCCATGCCTGCCCTGGGGCAGTCCTGGCGCGGCGGGAAGTCCGCATTTTCCTTCAGGAATGGCTGAGCCGCATTCCGGATTTCCGCATCAAGGCCGGAACGAAGCCGGTGCTGGCGACGGGCATGGTCAACGGCGTGCTCCGTCTCGACCTGTGCTGGCCCTGAACCACGGCCAATCGCTTCCCTACGCGTAGGAGGACAGCGCGAATATCATGCCTCGCAAGCCTGTTGACCAACTCAATGCCGGCCGTTCCTTCTATGCCCGCCATATGCCCGACATGGCGAGCGAGCATTTCGGCCCGCTCTGGCATTTCTTCACGGTCGGGCATCTGGTCACGACCGATCTCGACAGCATCGCTGGCAAGCTGGGATATAGTTTCGCCGATCTCGACCTGCTCGGCACGCTGGCGATCGACCAGGACATCCCTCATCGGGCAACTGATCTCGCCTCCACCCTCTATGTGTCCGATGCCGTGATCTCGACCAGGATAGCGCGGCTGGAAAAAGACGGCCTGCTGGAAAGGCGCCGCAATCCGGAAGACCGTCGCGCCTTCGATCTGTTCCTGACGCCGAGGGGCCGCGCGCTGATCGAGCGGGCGATCGTCGACATAGCCGCGCAATCGAAGCTGGTCCGCTTCTTCCGCCAACTCAGCGCTGCCGACCAGCAGACGCTTTCCCGTCTGCTGGGCGACCTGCATCAGCGGTTCGACCGCGAATTCATGGGCGGACCCTATAGCGATCGATAAGCCGATGCCCGGCCCGCCACGGCCGGGCCGGACTTGTTCCGTTCAGATCAGCCCCTGGCGCCGCGCCGCCTTCGCGACGGCGGTGAACTCATCATAGACGGTCAGCGGTTCATGGGCGATGGCGCCGTCCGAGATGCTGCTCCAATGAGCGGCAATATCCTCCACGGCAGGCGGCGTCACTCCCATCGGCGCGACCCAACCGTCCGCGGCGCAGATGCGCACCTTGGCATAACGCCCGCTATTCTGCGAATAGATGCCATGGGTGGAGGTGCATTGTTCGCTGACCAGATAGACGGCAAGCGGCGTGTTGAAGCGCACTTCGACACGGCCCTCGCTCGCGGCATAATCGGCGCCCTGCACCGCTTCCGCAAAGGCGGGAATTTCCATGAAACCGGCATCCATTTCCGCCGCCAATCGCGATTGCGCCGTGGGCAGCAGCAGGTTCGACGTGATGCCATAGGCCGATCCCTCGATCGCGACGATATGGCTGAGGCCCATGAGCCCGCCCTTGGCCGCCGCGTAATTGGCCTGCCAGGCATGGCCGAACATCGCGGATGCCGAGCCGGTGAAAAGGAACCGGCCATAACCGTTCCGGCGCATCGCCTTATAGGCGGGCTGGGCGACGTAGATCGCCCCCTTCAGATGCACGTCGATGATCGCATCGATCTGCCCGTCGGTCAGATCCTCGAACCGGGCATTGCGCAGGAAGCCCGCGTTGTTGATGCAGATGTCGACCTTGCCGAAGGCGTCGAGGGCAGTCTGAACGATGGCCGCGCCCCCCTGCCGGGTCGACACGCTGTCATAATTGGCGACCGCTTCCCCGCCCGCGTCGCGAATTTCCTGCACCACAAGGTCCGCCGCATTATGCGATTCCCCCTGCCCCGATCCGCTGCCGCCCAGATCGTTGACCACGACCTTCGCGCCGCGCCGGGCAAGCTCCAGCGCATAATCCCTGCCCAGGCCATTGCCCGCGCCCGTGACGATCGCCACGCGGCCGTCGAAGCGTAAATCCGTCATATTTTCCTCTTCTTAAGGTCTGTTCTGGGTCCGCGCCTTCATCCCCATGATCAGGCGATCATGTCCGCGAACGGAAGCGGGCCTGATCCTATCCCATCACCCGGCGGAAGCCATCGAACGGAGGAAAGATCGGCTATTCGATGAACCTGCGCGCAAGGTTCAGTTCACGCCCTGCACCTGGCCGCCGTCCACGCGCACATTCGCACCGGTCATGTAACCGGCATGCGGGCTGGCGATCATGCAAACGGCATGGGCGATCTCCTCGACCCGGCCGATGCGACCGACGGGAATCGGCGTCAACTCGCGCGCGGCGCGCGCTTCCGCTTCCTCCAGCGAAATGTCGCCCCAGCCCATATTCTGCTTGAGCCTGCCCAACCAGGCCTCGACCGCCGGGGTCAGAATCATGCCGGGGCTGACGCTGTTCGCGGTGACGCCGCACGGCCCCAACGCCTTCGCCAGACTGACGGTCATGTTCAGCATGGCTGCCTTGGCCGCGCCATAATCCGGACCGAATGCGATGGGCTGCGTGGCCGCGGCGCTGGCGATGTTGATGATGCGGCCCCACCCCTTCGCCTGCATCGCCGGCAGAAGGCGCCGGATCATGCGGGCGGCGGCAATGGCGTTGAGTTGATAGGTGCCCTCCCAACCCGCTTCGTCCACCTCCGTCCAATGCATGGCCGACGTGCCCACCGCTCCGCCTGCGTTGTTCACCAATATGTCGATCTCCCCCGCTGCCGCCGCGACCGCATCCGCGCCCGCATTGTCGGAAAGGTCACCGATCGCCACGCTGGCGTTGCCGCCGATGGAGTCGGCCACGCCATGCGCCTTTCCGGCATCGCGACCATGCACCACCACGGCGCAGCCTTCCGCCGCCAATAGCCGCGCTATCCCCGCGCCGATGCCGGAACTGCTGCCCGTCACCAACGCGCGCTTGCCTGCCAATCCAAGGTCCATGCCCGTCTCTCCTATGCTTTCACGATATGCTCGATGGCGACCATGGTCGCGTAATCGCTGACGAACTCGGCAACGTCCGCCGTGATAACGGCGATGTCCTCCGCGCTCCGGAACAACCCGTCGCGCAGCGCCGCCTCGCTTGGAAAATGAAGATGGGCCATGCCGAACCATGGATCGGGCGGCGAAAGCCGATCCTGCACATAGCGGTTCATGCCGACATGGATTTCGCAGGCCAGCGGAATATGCTCGCCCCAGTGCCGCTCCACCTCCGTTCGCGGGAGGCCTTCGATGGCGCGGATGAAGGAAAGCTGCGAAAGCCCCGGCGAAATGCCGACCGCAAGCGGATATTCCGAAGGCTTGCCGATGATCTGCGTGGAGGAACGAACCTCCACCTGTTCCCAGTCGGATCGAAGGCTGTCCGCATCGCATGGAGCATCGGACCAAAGTTCGATCACCGCGTCATAGACCGGCGGCACCGCCGCGCCACCATCATCGACCGGAGCCTCCAGTCCCACATGCACGACGATCCGCTCGGCGGCTGTGGCCCAGCCCTGCGCCTTGGCCCATTCGGGCGCCGATGCGGCCAGGGCCGATCGCGGCCCGCGCAAACGGATGATGCGTTTCATTGGTCCTCTCCCCGATCGCCCTTGCGCGACCGAATCGCATGAATTAAAATGAACGGTATAGTTTTATTTTATCGGAGCAAGCGTGCCGGACGACAACATCGCAAGACCGCGCCGGGGCAGGCCGACAAATGCGGATGCGCCCGTGCGGGAGGCCGAACTGATCGACGCGGCGGCCCGCGCATTCCTGACGCACGGCTTTGCGGGGGCGAGCATGGACCATATCGCCGACGCGGCCAGGGTCAGCAAGGCGACCATCTATGCCCGTTTCGGCAACAAGGCCGCGCTGTTCGAGGCCGTCGCGCTCCACAGCGTCGCATCCATGCGCAGCGATGTCCGCGACATCGCGGTCGCCGGGCGGGAACCCGCCGACGTGCTGATGGACTTCGCCCTGCGCATCGCCGGCGAAGTGGCGGAGGCGGAACGGATCGCCCTGCTCCGGCTCGCCATCGCCGCGAAGGAACGCTTCCCCGACATAGCCATGCGCCTGCACGGCCATATCGCTGACACGGTGGCGCCGATCACCGCCTATCTCACGCATTTGCGCGAAGCGGGATACAGGGTCGACGATCCTGCCGAACTGGCCCTGCACTTCATCAATCTGGCCAATGGCGGGCTGCGCTTCCTCCTGACCGACGACTTTACGGATGCAGGGTTTCGGCGGCGATGGGCGGCCCGCGTGGTCGCATTGTTCCTGCGGGGGATAGAAGGCTGAACGGCGGCCGGCATCTGGTCGATCCGGTCAGGCATCAAGGATGTGGTGTTTATGCGCTCCCCGCCCCGCCAATTGCCGACATCGCGCTTTTCTGAGACGCCGGGGCGAGCAGTCGAGGAGGATGGGTATGAGGCGCTGGCTGATCACGGGCATTTCAAGCGGCATCGGCGCGGCGCTGGCGAAAGCCGCTTTGACGCAGGGCGACCATGTCATCGGCACCGCCCGCGACGCACAAGCGATCGCCGCGTTTGAAGCGGAGGGCGCGGGCCGCGCCAAGGGCATCGTCGCGGACATGAGCGACGCCGCGCAAATCGCGAGGCTTGCGAGCGAAACGCTGGCCGCCGGGCCGGTGGACATATTGGTCAACAATGCCGGGCAGAGCCTGTTCGGCGCGGTCGAAGAAGTCGATCTGGATGATGCGCGCCGACTGTTCGAGGTCAATTTCTTCGGCCCCTGGGCGTTGACCCAGGCGCTGCTGCCGCATTTCCGCTCGCGGGGATCGGGCACGATCGTTCAATTGTCGTCGGGCTGCGGTTTGACCGGCACGCCGGGTCTTGGCGCTTACTGCGCCAGCAAATTCGCGCTGGAGGGGCTGACCGAGACGCTGGCGCTGGAGGTCGCGGCCTTTGGCATCCGCGCCATGCTGGTCGAACCGGGCGCGATCGCCACCCGCTTCATCAGCCATGGCACCCGCGAGGCGCAGGTCCGCATTGCCGATTACGGCTTTCTGTCGGGGCAGGGCAAGGCGGTGCTGGACGGCTATTACGCCACCGCCGCCAGCCCGCCGGAAGCGGTCGCGGAGGCGATATTGACGGCGCTGGACGGCGAAACGCTGCCGCTGCGCCTGCCGGTGGGCGAGGATATGCGCGGGGCGCTGGCGCAAAAGGCATCGGCGCTGGCTGCGCTGGCCGGTTGATGCGACGCTGAAGACCATCCTGTCGCCAGGATTTTCAGTTCGTCAGGATGACCTTGCCGTTCAATCCGCCCGCATCGACCAGCCGCTGCGCTGCCGCTGCCTGATCGAGCGGCAGGATGCGGGCGATGGGCACGGCGATCCTGCCCTGCGCGACGGCGGCGGCCAGACGAGCGGCATCGGCACCGCTCGGGACGACGGCGAAAAATTCCGGCGCAGACGGCAATCCGTCGCGGGGGATCGGCGTGGTGGCGGCGGTCAGCACCCGGCCGCCGGGCTTCAGGCGCCGGCAAAGCGCGCCAACCGCTTCGCCGCCCACCGTGTCGATGACATGGTCGAAGGGCGCGCCGGTCCAATCCTCCTCGCCCAGGGCGATCACATCGTCGGCGCCCAATGCGCGGACAGCCTCGACATGGGCGGCGCGGACGGCGGCGGTCACATGGGCGCCCCGCTCCTTCGCCGCGAACAGCGCGAAACGGCCGACGGCACCCAGCGCACCCGTCAGCATCAGCCTCTGACCGGCCTGAAGGTCCAACCCGCGTTCGACCATCTGCAAGCCGGTCAGGCCAGCGGTCGGGATCGCGGCGGCGGTCGGCAGATCGAGGCCATCGGGCACCAGCGCCAGATGATCGGCGGCCACCGCGACCTGTTCGGCATAGCCGCCCTTGCGGAACGGATCGAGCATGCCGAAGACGCGAGCGCCGGGCGCAAAGCCCTCCCCGCCGATGACTTCGCCCGCCACGTCATAGCCCAGAATATGAGGGAAACCGACAGGCGCGAAGCTTTCGAACAGGCCCGCCCGCCATTTGCCGTCCGCCGGATTGACGGCCGCCGCCAGGATGCGCACCAGCGCTTCCCCTGGCTGAGGCTGCGGCGGCGGCAAATCGGCAGGCTCCAACACCTCCGGGCCGCCATGGCGGTTGATCACGATCGCCTTCACCCTTGCATCTCCTTCATTCGGTCAGGATCATCGCCGCGCTCCGTTGGCGGTGATCTTGTGGCGAAGCCGGGCATCGTCGGGAAGCGCGTCAGGCGCAATCATCACGTCAGTGATTAGGGTCTTAAGATGCCAGCGGCTACTCTCCCGGCACAATTAACGGGAGCTGGAATATGCAGAGACTGAAGGGCAAGGTCGCCGTCGTGACCGGCGCGGGCCGCAATATCGGCCGGGCCGAAGCGATGCTGCTGGCGGAGCAGGGCGCGAAGGTCGTGGTCAACGATCTGGGCGGTGGCCCCTATGGCACGGAGAGCGGTGACGCGTCGCTGGCCGAGGCCGTGGCGCAGGAGATACGCGACGCGGGCGGCGAGGCGATCGGCCAATGTTCCAGCGTGGCGACCCGCGAGGGCGGCGAGGCGGCGGTGCAGGCGGCCATCGAAGCCTTCGGCCGGATCGACATTCTGGTCAACAATGCGGGGATCGTGCGCCCGGCGCGGATAGACCGGATGACGGACCAGGACTGGAACCTCTGCATGGACGTCAGCCTGACGTCGAGCTTCTTCACCTGCCGCGCGGCGGCGGCGCATATGATCGCGCAGCGGTCCGGCGTTATCGTCAATACGGGATCGCCGTCGGGCTTCGGTCATTGGGGCATGGCCAATTATTCCGCCGCCAAGGAAGGCCTTCTGGGCTTCACCCGCACGATTGCGCGCGACCTGGGGGAATTCGGCATTCGCGCCAATCTGATCCGCCCGGTGTCGCACCTGACGGGCACGCATACGCCGGAAATCGACGAGACCATCGCTGAATCGGCGCGGCTCGGCATTCCGCTGCTGTGGAACAAGCCGATGGCACAGCCGCGCATGACGGCCCTGCCCGCCCATGTCGCCGCTCTGGTCGTCTGGCTGTGCACCGACGCCGCCGCCCATGTCAGCGGGCGGGACTTCTACATCCAGGGCGATGAAGTGGCCCTGATCCCCGAACCCGAAGCGATCCGCACCAGCATCCATCCCGACGGCTGGACGCTCGATGCGTTCGACGAACAGGCGAACCGCGACTATCTGTTCGGCTCGATCCAGAACCGCTTCGTGCGGACGCCCGATCCAGCCTAAAGGGGACCAAGCGGCGGGGCGGCGTGATCGACCGCCGCCCAGCCGAAGCGCGGCGCGGTGGCGGCGTTATTCTCCTCCGCCTGCCATTCGACCGGATTCACCATCCAGTAGAACAGGCCATAGACGATATGCGCGCGAATGGCGCGCCACGCCTCTTCCTCCGACGGCGGATTGGCGACGCCATGGCGGGCCAGCGCGGCCAGATAGCCCGCGACCAGATCCTTCTCCCAAGCCCGCCGGTCCAGCGGATCGAGCGCGGAGATGTAGAAATAGGTCACGTCCTGCGCCCAATGGCCGCGACGCGTGGTCTGCCAGTCGAGGAAGCCCGGCCGGCCCTCGCGGGTCAAATACATATTGCCCAGATGCGCGTCACCATGGATCACGCAACGCGGCCCCTGCTCCCCGAAACGGCGCAATTGCTGCAGCGCCGCATGAATCCTCTCCCGGTCGCGGCAAGCCGCCGGAATCCCGAGCGACCGGGGCAGCCCCATATAATGCGCCCATGTCTCGGGCTGGAGCTGACCGCGTCCGAAATCGCCCCAGGCTTCGTCCGGCAATGGATCGTGGCGCATCAGCCAGCCGAGATCGCCATGATCCTCCAGCGCCGGACTGTCCCACCAGCAAGCGTGCAACGCGGCCAGATCGTCGAGAAAAGCCGCCGCCTGATCGCGGGTCAGGGGCTGCTGCACACGGCAGATATGGGCGCCCGCCGGCCTCAGATCCTCCATGACCACCATCCCCTGATCGGCATTCGCCGCTGCATAGAGGATGTGCGGCAGCCCCAGCGTCAGGCGGGGCGCCAGTTCCGCGAAGAAGCGCGCTTCCGTCTGGTAGCAGAATTTCACCAGTTCCCGGTGCTCCGCCAGGCCCGCCTTGATGCAGAGCGCCCGCGGCAACCCATGGACCCGCCCGGCATCATTATAGGCCGCCGTCGCCATCATCTTGGTGCCCGTGCCCCAGAGAATCTCGCTGATGTCGATCCGCTCCACCCGCGTTCCGGGATAGCGCGGCGCCAAAGCGTCGCTCAGCCATTGCGCAGTGACATCCTCCGGGACCAGCGGCAACCAGGGTTCGTTCATGCAGCCTCCTCCATGCGCAGCTTCCGGCCCAGTCCATAATCGCCCATGATGGTGGTGCGCTGCATGATCCGGACCTCGTCAGGCGCCGCGCCGGTCACGCAATGGACCATGCGCCAATTGTCCCACAGCAGCATCTCGGACGGTTTCCAGCCATGATAATAGGCGGGGCAGGCGACCAGATGATCGACAAGCCTTTGCAGCAACGCATGCCCTTCCGCGTCATCCTGCCCCAAAATATGGAGAGCGCCGAAAGGCGAGATGTTGAGCACCTTGCGCCCGGTATCGGGCTGCGTGAAGACCATCGGATGCACGACCGGCGGGAAGTCGGTGTCAAGACGCGGCCCCACCGACTTCTCGAAATCGCTCATGCGGATCGTGCGCACCCGGCTCTTCGTGCCGTAGCGCGAATAGCCCGGATTGACGGTGAGCTGATACACGATCTCCAGATTCTCGATCCGCGCCTTCAGGTCTTCGGGCAACAGGGCGTAGGCCTGGACCTGATCGATGAAGCCGGTCTGGCCGCCCCAGCTTGAAATCCTTTGTGCGGTCAGCACCCCGCCATGGTTGATCCGGTCGGTGAAGACCAGGTCCGAATGCCATGGCAGGAAGGCGATGGATGGCTTCCCGTCCACTTCGAACAGCCCTTCCTTGTCCTGATCGGAAACCAGGGTGATGAGTTCGGGCGTACCCTCCGTCAC
Organism: Sphingobium sp. LB126; assembly: GCF_002795205.1. Classification (NCBI taxonomy): domain Bacteria; kingdom Pseudomonadati; phylum Pseudomonadota; class Alphaproteobacteria; order Sphingomonadales; family Sphingobiaceae; genus Sphingobium; species Sphingobium sp. LB126. The sequence continues at coordinate 395,837 of NZ_NETV01000002.1, read as the reverse complement.
CAGTTCGCGTACCGGATGGATTTCCAGCTCCCCGAAGACCTGGCTGAGCGCGATCTGGAAATCGGGGGTCACTTCGCTATCGCGAAAGACCAGCAGGCCGTCGTTCAGCCAATGTTCGCGCAATTCGTGCCGAACCGCTTCCCGCTCAATATCTCCTGGCGTCAACCCGACAACCTCACGGCCGAATCCCAGTTCTTCGCCAAGGGGATTGATACGATATGTCATGCTTGCCTCTCCTGTGTCTGCGCATCCATGACCTTGCTGCGCGATATGACGCCCCGCACCCCCCATTTGTGGGTTTTCCTCCGCTGCACCTATGTGGCGGCCCTGCCATGGGCGCGTCAGGCAAGCTGTGCGACGCTGAGCAGCAGCATACGGACCAGATCGACCTGCCGTTTCACGCCCAGCTTGGCATAGATGGCCTTGGAATAGCTGCGCACCGTATGTTCGGAAAGATGGAGATCCCCGGCCACCGCGGTCATCGTCCGACCGGCGGCGAGGCCGAGCGCGATGTCCGCTTCGACCGGGGTCAGGCCGAACATCGCGCCCAGACTTTGCCGCACGTCGCTCCCCGCCCCGCTCGCCTCCCGCTCTCGACGCAGATAAAGCACAAGGTCGGGCCGGGCGGCGCCATATCCCTCCTGCGCGCCGAAAGGCACCAGCAGCATCTCGATACGTTCCCCGGCCAAATCGACGAGCAGCGCGCGGCTGTGACCGCTTGCCAGGACCAGGGCGATCGCATCGGACAGGCGACGCTGTCCGGCGGCATCGCCTACCCGCAAATAGCCGTCCTGGCTGATGGTGACGCCGCCGTTCCGCGTCAGCAGCGAAGCAGCGAGTGGGCCGACGCCCACTATCTTGCCGCTTGCGGTCAGGGCGACAGCCGCCATGTCGAACCGCGTGGAAACATGCCGCGCGATTGCGGCCTGCACCCGCTGCCGGTCGATCAGCACGAAGCTGCGAAGCGCCACGGCGACATGCGGCAGAAGGGACCGGAACAGGGCGACGTCCTCATCCTGAAAATCCGCCCGCCCCGCGTCGCGGCACCAGCTCAGCCAGGCCGTCTCCCCCTCCTCTTCGACGATGCGGGCGCTCAGCATATGGCCGATCCCCGCCGGCGCGAGAAAGCCCTGATAATAGGGATGGTCGCTCGCCCGCCCCGTACGCAGCAATTCGGGCAGGCGATAGACGCGGCCCGGCTCCATCGCGAAATAATGGACCGGATCGACCATCGCGAACTGACTGCGATAACGCTGTTTCATCGCGGGAGTGACGGTGCCGCCAGCGGAAAATTCGGCGTCCACGGACCGGCTCGGCCCCCGGCGGAAAATAAGGTTCGCGTAAGACAATCCGACGAGATCGCAACATAGGCGCAGGAATCGCGTCCAGGGCTGACGATCGGCCACCGCCGCACCAAGCGTCAGCGCCAGCCGTTCCCGCCTGTCCATCGGAGCGCGATCCTGCGTCACATTCCTTTCATTCCCTGAAGAACCATGTGGACGATGGCGACGGTGTCCATGGGCATATCCTCCATACCGACCAGCAAGCGGTGCATCGGTGCGAGAACGGCGAGATCGTAAAGGAGGCGGGCAGCCATATCCGGATCACGCACACCGCAGTTGCGAAGCGGCTGGCGCAGCATGGCCTGGACCTGCATCAACCCGTTGCGGTTCGCATCCGATGCAAGGGCCGGCAGGTTCGTCGCCTGTGCCACGAGCAGCCGATACATGGCAAGCGCATCCTCGTCCGTGGCCATGGCGTGGAGGGCACCCACCATCCGCGTCAGTAACGCCTCATCGCTCACCGCGTCGCGGCTGACGCGCTCGATCAGGAAGAAGCGGCGGGCGATGAACTGCTGAAGCACCGCTTCCAGCACGGCCCGCTTGTCCGGAAAGCTGGCATATAGCGTGCGTTTCGACATGCGCGCCAACGCCGCGATGGCGTCCATCGACGTACCGGAGAAACCTTCCCGTCGGAACAGATGCGCCGCGGCATCGAGGATGCGCGAGCGTGCGTCACTGACTTCCAGTTGCAGGGGCTCGACGGGCCGGTCCATCGCATGATCGTCGGCTGTCATGGCATCCGCGCTAGACCAGGGACGAAAATTTGTCGAGTGGCTCATGCCGCGAAGGCCAGCGGCAGGCCCGGCCGGGGCCACCGGCCCCGCAGCAACCGGCCTGTCCCCGCCGCCGTGATCCAGACGTCCCGGCCATCCTCGCCGCCAAATGCGATATTCGTGACCATCGCGTCGTCGATCGGCATATGATCGCATGCGCCGGTCAGCGGATCGACGATGGTGATCCCGCCACGCACGATGGAACCGATGCAGATCCGGCCATCTGCCTCCACCGCGAGGCTGTCGAACATGATATGTCCAGCGCCCGTCGCGACGACATCCCCCGGCGAACCGCCATAATCGCGCAGCCGGCCGGGGCCGACGATTTCCGCACGCCAGAGCCGGCTGCTCAGCGTATCGGCCCAATAGAGCCAGCGACCGTCGGGGGACAGGCCGATGCCATTGGGCGAGAGCAGGCCCGACCGGACCTGGTGGATGGCGCTACCGTTCGGAAGGGCATAATAGAGGCCTCCATAGGTCTTGCCCTCCTTTGTGCTCGTGCCATGGTCCGTGAACCAGAATCCTCCCGCCACGTCGAAGACGATATCGTTTGGCGCCAGCAGCGGCTGGCCATCGGCCTGGGTGTAGAGGCTGGTCGCCACGCCGCTTGCCAGATCGACGCGCTGGATCGAACCGCCGACGTGCCGGTCAGGCGCATAGGCGATGGATAAGTGACCGTCGCGGAGCGCACAGTCGAAACCGCCGCCATTGTTGCACACATAGACAGCGCCGTCGGGGCCGATCGCCGCCCCGTTGGGACCGCCGCCCAGATCGGCGACCAGCCCGATCCTGCCGTCTGGCCATACACGGCTGAGGCGTCCGGCGCCCACTTCGACCACCAGAGCCGATCCGTCGGACAGCGCCACAGGCCCCTCCGGGATCAGAAGGCCGTTAGCCACTACATCCATGCGCACAGCTCCCGCATCCGGTCCGTCGCCGCCACGGCATCGTCCAGCAGCTCATCGAAAATCGCCGCGACGGGCATTGTCTCGCCTGCGAATATCGCTGACTGCCCCCAATCATAAGTGCCCTTCTCGATATTCCCGCTCCGATAACCCGCATAGGTGTGAGCGCCGGAAATAAGGTCGCTATAGGCCTCATATTCGGTAATGCCTTCCGCCTCCAATGCCAGCACGGCACGCGCGCCGGGATTGTCAAGCACCCGGTGATGATCGCGCAGAAGCGTCTTTATGATCACGCTTTCCGTCCCGTCGGCGGCGGCGAGCCGGGCCTTATGATCGGGATGGATCCACAGTTCCTCGGCAACCAGCATACGGGTGCCCATCAATATGGCATCCGCGCCCATGGCGAGCGCCGCGGCCAATTGCCGGCCCGTGCCGATGCCGCCCGCAATGACGACAGGTATGTCGATCGCCTGCGGTGCATGCGCCGCCTGCACCATGCTGCCGATCAGCTTCGTACCCGGATGACCGCCGCATTCATAGCCGACGACGATCACGGCATCCACGCCCATGCGCTGCGCCGTCAGGGCATAGCGGACACCCGGCGCCTTGTGGATGATCCGGATACCCGCGTCGCGTAGCGGCTGGATCAAATCCTCGGGATTGGCGCCGGCGGTTTCGACGCAGTTCACGCCATGCTCTGCAAGCAACGGGATGAGCGCGAGCAACGCCTCCACCGATCCGGGACGACGCGACACGTAGAAATTGACACCGAAGGGTTTCCCGCCGGTGAGTTTCCGGCAGAGGCGGAGCTGATCGACAAAAGCATCCCGGGACTCATGCCCCGCCGCGACGATGAAGCCCATGCCCCCGGCATTGACGACGGCCGCGACATAGCGTGCGTCCGATACGCGCGGCCCCATGCCCCCGCAGAGAATAGGATGGCGGATGCCCAGTAAATCCGTGATCCGGGTCTGGAATATCGCTTCTCGCATGGCTGTCGTCCTGCCCTACCCCATCATCCTGTCAGGTAGAGGAGATCGCTTCCATTCCGGCAATGGCTTTCACGCGAACCGCAGCGATGCATCACAAGTCCGTACGCCGGACGATATTTGCGGCATTGTCGCAAACCGTGTCTTGACTGGCGCTTCAGTGCTGCGGACGAATGAACATGGCAGTGCCATGGTCGGATGCGACATAGACGGGGTCGCCGATCTTCACCATTTGCGGAATTTCCTCCAGCGCCAGTGGCATGCCGGTAAGCCGTCCACGCGTGATCCGGCAGAAACTGTCCTCGTCGATGCGGAAGGTGCGCTGTTCCCCTTCTTTCGTTTCCACGGTGATGGCGCAGGCATCGAGCGCGGCAACGGTGCCGACGGTCGGGATATTGCCCGACTTCGGCATGCCCCGAATATCCATCGACAGGCGGAAATAGCGGTCCGACCGGTTGGCGAGCCCGCTATGGGGCGTTTCCAGGCTGAATACCAGCAGGTCGCCGGGCTGGTAGAGGGCGCGGCACCATGCCTCGGCCGGGATCACATCGTCGCCTATGCCCTGCGGCGGCCGGGGGAAATCATCCATCCGGGGGCGGTGCAGCCCTTCCGCCACGGCCAAACCGCCGGTCTCCTCATCGATCGGCGCGAGCGGCATCCAGCAGATTTTCAGCGGCAGCCCCTTGTTGTTGGGACCATCGCAATGGACGAAGTTGAAACGCGAATTCGGCCGACCCGTCCCCGGCGGCAGCGCGTGATATTCGGTGTTGGGAACCCAGAAGACCTCTTCACCGAACAGTTGCTCGAAAAAGGCACGGATCGCGGGCTCCGCGACGAACTGATCCCGCGGATAGCGCGCCAGCAGCGGATCGGTGGCCGGCGTGCCGTCGTTGCGGATCGGGAAATTGTCGAGGGGCGCGCCATTATACACGGCTGCATCGTCCCGCCCCGGATCGATCACATTCAGGTCGCGCAACACATCCAGATAGACCGCCCGCAGCCGCCCGACGGCTTCCTTGTCCAGCACGTCGCGGAAGAACCAGTAGCCATCGCGCTCCCATGCCGCATCCAGCGCCGCACGATCGCCCAGCAGATGATTGGCGGTCCTCAATTCCCGCATCGGCGGCGTATCCGGAGAGTTGGAAGTCATCATGTCGGCCATGTCCGGTCTTCCCCTGGACGTCAGTGGAGCCAGGCCGCTCCGCGTCCGTCCCGCGAAACGGGAAGGACGCGGGGCAGCCACCCCAATTTCAGAAATGATAGCGCAGTGTCACGCCATAAGTTCTGGGCAAGCCGGGCGTGTGGCTGGTGTAACCCAGGCTGTCGAGGTTGATGAGCAGGAAATCATACTTCTTCTTGGTGAGATTATTGACATAGAGCGCCAGGTCGAAGCCCGATCCCATGACCCGGTTCCAGCTCGCGTCCAGATTCACCAGATTATAGCCCTTGGCATCCGTATATCCGGGCACAACCGTATCGTTCCCGACATAATCATCGGTATGATAATAGCTGATGCCGACCGATGCATCACCCTGAGCACTGTCCAGCGGCGCAATCAGCCGTGCGCCAAGCGTGTAGACATTGCGCGGGGCACGGGCGAAGGGATCGTTGCTGTGATCGCTGCCGTCGGGATAGATGAACTTGGTGAACTTCGCATTGGTATAGGCATAGTTGGCCGACAGTTCCAGCATCGACACCGGACGGAACAATATATCCGCCTCGATACCCCAGATACGCGCCTTGCCCGCATTGGTCGTGACAGTCGTCGGAGGCACGGCCAGAGGATCGGTCAGGAGCCGCTGGATGTCGTTATATTTGGCGTAATAGGCGGCCAGATTGGTGCGCAGGAACATGTCCCCCATGCGCCAGTCGGCCTTCACGCCCAATTCGACATCGTCCACCGTTTCCGGCCTGAAGGTCCGGCGCAGACCGGCCTCGGTCGAGGCACGCGCGCCAAAGCCGCCGGTGCGATAACCATGCCGGTGCGCAAGGTAGATCAGCTTGTCCTGCGCGATCTTATATTCCAGGCTGAGATTGTAGGTGACCTCGGAGAAGCTGTCGCCGACGTTCAGTTCGCACTGCGAAAGCGGCACCGCGGTCTCCGGCGTCGCGGGATTATTGTCGAGGTCGCGGGTGAAACGGCATGCGGTGGCCGTCCGGTTGCGGATCGTCGCCTCGCGCTTGTCGCGGTTGTAGCGAACGCCGGCTGTCAGGCTGAGGCTGTCGTTGAAGCGATAGGTTCCTTGCGCGAACACGGCGTAGCTGCGGTTGCGGCCGGCCACATCGGTATTGCTGAAGGCGGCGGTGGGATAGCCGAAAATATCTTCAGGTTCGATCAGCCCCGGATCGACGCTGCCAACCGTGGAAAGACCCTGGTTGCGGCCTCTTTCCCAGAAATAATAGAGGCCGGTGATCCAGTTGAAATTCTCTGTTTCGCCCAGCAATTGCAGCTCTTCCGAAAACTGCGCTGTCCAGTCTATCCGCTGTTGCGGATGCAGGCTGTTCATGGTCCCGTCCATATCATCGAAGATATTGTCCTTGATGTGACGGTAGCCGACGATGTTCTTGACGGTCAGCATGTCGTTGACCGGAATCGTCGTGGTATTGGCGATATCGTGCGTCTCCACCTTGGTGAAGATATTCGAGCCATTGGCGATGCGATAAGGACCACGCGCCTGCTGCTCGGCCAGCAGTTGCTCAAGCGGACGATAGCCGCGTGCCGCGCGGACGGCGGCGCCGTTCAGCGATCCGGTGGGGCGAACCTTGTAGATGAAGCTCGCTGTGCCGCCATCGTCTTCGTGGAAATAATTATAGACGGTCAGCGATTCCACGCCGCTGTCATTCTTCATCAGGACGGAGGCGCGCACGCCCTCCTGCGCGGTGTCGTTGACATTGCGTCCCAATATCTCGTCATAGACGAAGCCGTCGTCGCGCTGACGCTGACCGGCGACACGTACCAGGATGTTGGGCGACAGCGGTACGTTCAGCATGCCTTCCATGATGAAGGTGTCCAGATTGCCATAAGTGACGCCGACACGGCCTTCGAAATCGTCGGTCGGCCGGTTGGGACGGATGATGATCGCGCCGCCGGTCGTGTTGCGGCCGAACAGCGTGCCCTGCGGCCCGCGAAGCACTTCCACCGACCCGATGTCGAACAACGCTCCGTTGACCCCCTGCGTACGGGCCAGCACGATGTCGCCCATATAGGTGGAAACGGATTGGTCCGCGAGCAGGGTGAGTTCCTGCTGGCTGAGACCACGGATCGCGAAATTGGGCAGCGACCGGCTGCCGCCCTGGCCGGGAACCGACACAAGGCTGGGCACCACGCGGCTGAGGCCCGCCACGTTCGAGATATTGGCACGCTGCAACGTGGCGCCCGACACGGCGCTGACCGAAAGCGGTACGTCCTGCAACCGTTCTTCGCGGCGCCGTGCCGTCACGACGATGTCATCGCTGCCGAAGGCGGCCTGCGCATGCTGGGGCTCCTGTTCGGGCGCCCCCTGCGCCGATGCAAGCGCCGGAACCGCCGAAAGCAGGCACGCGCAGGACGACATCCAGAAACTCGAAATTTTCATGACAACCTCCCCTGAAACATTGACGTTCGCTTTTGTTGTAAAATCGTGGCCCGGCGCGCCGCCGGATCGCTGCCTCGTCACAGCAAACCGCGTTCCTCCGACGTCGGCAGATCCTCGGGCGATACATGGGCTTCGCGCATGGCCGTGATCACCGCGGTCTGGGCAGAGGCGATGCAGGGGAAACCGACATAGGGCGTCAGTTGCACCAGCAACCCCTCCAGCTCCTCCACCGTCAGGCCATTGGCCAGACCGATCTTCACATGGTTTTTCAGCTCCAGCGACTGGCGCGACGCGATCAGCGCGGAAATGACGGCAATGCTCTTTTCCTTGCGGCTGATGCCGTCATGCCGCCATGCGTCGTGAAAGGCCCAGCCCGCCGCCATGCGGGTAATGTCGGACCCGAACCGGCTCGATGTCGCCGCTTCGTTGAAGGCGCCGCCAAAGCGTTCGCCCATCACGCCGGTGATGAAGGCGACGCCCGATTCCTGTTTTTCATCCAGTCTGCTCATTGCTTTTGTCCTTCCATTCCTTGCTCGACCGCCGCCAGTTCCGCTTCGGCCAGGAAGTGCGCGGGAATGGGGCCGATCTGGGTCACGCCACCATCCACTGGCAGCAAAACCCCGGTGATGAAGCGCGCATCGTCGCTGGCCAGGAAGGCGACCGCGCGGGCGATGTCCCAGGCGTCGCCCTCTATGCCCAACGGCCCGATGGCGCGGCGCAAGGTGCGCAGGCCTTCGGGCAGCACATGCATGGCATGCGGCGTCATGATATGGCCCGGCGCGACCGTGTTGACACGAATGCCGTCGCGGCCATGGAGGACCGCGATTTCGGCCGCGAGCTGCGCCATCGCCGCCTTTGACGGGCCATAGGCTATGGAGCCGTGCGCGCGCATTCCGGCGATCGAGGAGATGTTGACGATCGATCCCCCGCCCGCCGCCTTCATCGCCGGCACGGCATGGCGGATCATCAGCATGGCGCTTTTGACGTTCACGTCGATGACGCGCGTCCAGCCGCTCTCGTCCGCCGCGTCCAACGCCACGGGATCGGAAATGCCGACATTGTTGACCAATATGTCCAGCCGTCCGGTGCGCTCGACCGCCTGCTCGACGAAATGGCGGCAATCGGCGTTGGCGGTGACATCGCCAGCCAGCGTGAAGGCCTGCCCGCCGGCGGCGACGATGCGGCGGCGCGTTTCCTCAGCGCTGTCCCCGTCACGGTCGACCAGCGCGACATGCGCGCCCTCGCCCGCCAGCAGCATCGCGATGGCGCGGCCGGTGCCGACGCCGTCGCCCTGCGTGCCCGCGCCCGTGACGATGGCCGAACGCCCCTTGAGACGAGGGTAGAATATAGTGGGTTGCGGCATGAATCAGGCCCGACCCCGGCCCGGCCGATCATCCTGCGAAAGACATGAAAATGCCGTCTCCGGCGCGCCTGTTGCGCGCCCGGTCGTTTGCCCGATCATGCTAAACTCTCCCTATGGCCACCTGTGCGGCCTCTTTTCTGTCCATGCATCATGCGACTCTCCTCGCCCTGGCGTCAGGTGTGATTTTGACATCGTGACGGGGGTAAATTATCATCCCTTATGGCCCGCGATGTTGCAGTGATCGGATTTGACGGCGCATGTCTCGCCAGCATCGGCTTGTTCCTGGATCTGTTCGGCCAGATGCGCCTGCGCGTGGCCCATCAGTTCCGCACAAGAGACGATATCGGCATGCACACGCGCGCCAAATTGTTGGGACCAAGTCCAAGGCCGATTCAAGTCCTGGGCGGGTGGAAGCTGCAAGTGGAAGATGGGCTGGCGGCAACACCCCATATCTATATCCATGTGCCCGACTTCTATTGTCCGGAGGAAACGACGCCGGACTATATTGCCAAACTCCATTCCGTGATCGACTGGCTCCGCAGTCAATATGCGGGCGGCGCACATCTATCTGCGACGGGACGGGGCATAGAATTGCTGGCTGAGGCCGGACTGCTGGGAAACGGCCCCGTGCCGGTGGCGAGAGGCGCAGCCGCCGAATTCCGCAGGCGTTATCCGCATATCCGTGTCAACACCACGGACCCCATCGCCGAAGTCGATCGCATCATGATGGCGCGCGGCATGACGCACGAAATGAGCCTGCTCACCCGCCTGATCGGAAGGCTGTTGTCACCGACCATGGCCGGGACGCTCGCGGATGCCATGGGCATGGAACTGGACCGCCCCGGACTGTCGGACGACCCGCTGGTGGCCGCTGCGCAGATGTGGCTCTCCGAACGAGCATCGCGTGGGCTGCACATCGCCGCACTGGCGGAGCATCTTGCGGTCAGCCCGCAGACCCTTATCCGGCGGTTCCGCGCGCAACTCGACATGACGCCCCGGGACTATCTGCGGCTGATCCGCATGCATAGCGCTCAATCCCAGCTACGCGATACCAGCCGGCCTGTTTCGCAGATCGCGACGCTGATCGGCTATAATGACCTCAAATCCTTCCAGCAGGCCTTCCGCCAACATACCGGCATGAGCGCGAGCCACTATCGCGCCCTCGTCCGGAACGGTGACGATCCGCATTCTTCCTCACCCGGCCCGGCGAACCCGTCCGATCTCGGAATGCCGCTGATATTATGTTGACCGGCTGCCGACACGCGCCGGCCTTGTACGCAGACGGATTTGGGGAACGACAATCCTTGCCGTTCCCCTCCGACCTTCAGAACTGGACGCGGAATTCGCCACCCATCGTCCGCGGCGGCTGCAAATATGTCGCCGCCTGCGGATAGGGCTGTGCCGCGCTGAGCGCATTGCCGGCCGGGAATAGCTGGCCCAGATCGACATGGTTGAGCAGGTTCTTGACCCAGAAGGCCAGTTCCCCCTTGACCCCGTTGCCGAGCGGAATCTCGGAAATGCCCGTGCGCATGTTGATGCGATTGGTGAACACTCCCGGATTGTAGCGCGGCGATGGCGAGGCCGCGGTGCCGGCGGCATTGACCACCGTCAACAGCTTGTAGGGCGCGCAGCAGGTCATTTTCGAGCTGCGCGTCCAGTCGAAATGGATGTTGAAGACGCCGGGATCGAGCGGCTGGCTGAAGTCCACGGAGACCGAACCTGCATGCTTGGCCGCACCCACACCCAGCAGCTGGAGGAAAGATGCACCGGGATGGGCCGCTATATCCGCTGGGGATACGAGCAGGGCGCCGGCGCAATTGCCTGCCGGAGCTGCCGCGCATGGACCGGACGACAGGATGCTTGTCCCGTTCGGCTTGAAGGTGGTCAGCGTCCGTGGATCGATACCGATCAGCCGCTTGTTGCTGTCGACATAGGTATAATTGCCCGCGATGCTCAATCCCGGCACGATCCGGGCGCTCAGTTCCACTTCCAGACCCTTGGCCTTGTAGGGAACGGAGACGTTGAACGTATCCGAAATGCTGGGGTTCGTTGCCGGGCTGGTCTGGATCGATTGTTGCTGGTCATCCACCTTATATTTGAACGCTGCGACGTTGAAGGTGACGCGCCGGTCGAACCATTGCGACTTGATACCGATTTCCCAAGACTTCAGGACTTCTGTATCATAAGCGGTGAAGACCTGCGAACGGACGTTGGCGCCGCCATCCCGGAAGCCGGAGGCATAGCGGACATAGGTGTTCAAATCCTCCGTCAACTTGACCTTGGCCGTAAAGGCGGGGTCCACTCGCTTTTCCTTCGCCTCATTGCGGAGTTGGACTGGCAGGATCACCCCGTTGAAGATGTCGCGCCGGGCGGTTTTCGTATCGTCACTGTAGCGAAGCCCGGCAGTCAGTTCCAGCCGCTCATCCAGCACGGGCGGCGTCCAGCTCGCCTGACCATAGGCCGCATAGGCGTTCGTCTTCGAAAATTGCCGGATGAAGCCGCCATTGGGCGCGAACGGACTATAATATGGCGCGCGGCTGGGGCCGGCGCCGGGCGTGCAGGGTGCCCCCGCTATGCCTGCCGGACAATTGGTGGAAAAGCCGGAGTCGCGTTCGTCGCGCACATCTTCATAGAAATAGATGCCGCCGACCGTGATGTTGAAGCTGGAGGTCGTGTAGATCGCCTGCAGTTCCTGACTGAAGACCTTCGAATCCAGATAATTGCTCGCCCAGGCCTGGACAGGCGAAGTCCCGAGCGACGTGACGGCGCCACCATAATTGATGGATCGCCGCAATCCGGTGATGGACTTCAGCGTGAGGGCGTCGCTGGCGCCATAGGTCAGGTTCAGCACATGCCCGTGATTCTTGGTGATGAAATAGAGCGACGGAATGGCGAAGGGTGCGCGGTCGGGATATTTGTCCAGATCGAGCGGTAATTGTTGATATCGCCCCCCGTCGGTGGTGAATATCGTGGCAGGACCGGTCGGTGGCACAGTGATACCACCATTGGGGTTTTCGATCGTGCCGGTATTGGGCGACACAAGGATTTGAGGAAAGGCCTGGTCGTCCTTCGCCCAGACATCGTCATAGGCATAGAAGATATTGAGATCGCCGAAATCCCTTTCGACCGCGATACGGCCCCCATAAGTCTTCAGCTGACGAAAATCCTTGTCATAATCCCCGGTCTTCCAATGAAATGACGAATATGGACTGGAAACAGGGGTTATATTTTCAAGAAGAGCGCTTTTCACATTCTGGAAATACCCGCCTCGCTTGCGGTACATACCCGAAAGCTGTATTTTGAATCCAGCGATTTCAGGAAGATCAAGGCGCCCCTTGAGTTCATAGGCATCGAAATTGCCAATGCCGGCGCGGAAATCCCCTCCCAGCACGCCGCTTGGGCGGCGTGACACGACCTGCACCACGCCCGCTTCCGCGTTGCGGCCGAACAATTGGCCCTGCGGCCCGCGCAGCACCTCGATGCGTTCGGGCGTGATCAGGTCGAGCGCCCCGCCCTGGGCGCGTGGAATGTTGATCCCATCGATATAGAAGGCGACCGCATTATCCTGCGTACCCTGCGATGCATCCGACGTGCCGTAGCCGCGCATCTGGAGCGCCACCCCCGTTTCCGTGCCGTTGAGCGGATAGGATGTCAGGCCCGCGATCTTGCCCGGGCCGAGATCGTTCAGATTTTCGATGCCGCGGCTACGCAGCGTATCGCCGCTCAGTGCCGTGACGGCGAGCGGCACTTCCTGAAGCCGTTGTTCGCGCCGGGTAGCCGTGACGACGATGTCCGCGTCCCCCGCCGCCGGTCGCCCAGCATCGTCCTGCGCGCAGGCCAAGGACGGCATGGATAAGGCCGATAGAGCCACGCTGGCGAAAAATATCCGCTTTTTCACTGATCTCTCTCCCTATGATTTTATTTTATGCGTGAACGAAGCAAACCTGCCGTCCCCATGAGCGAATAGATGGTTCATGGGAAAGGCTGACGGCTGAAGACGGACGAAGCCTTGCACGGATGCATAAAATGTCCGCGTAGGACGCCGACGACCTTCCATGCGGAACACATCTGTGCAAATGGCCAGGCGTCGTGCAAGTCGCATCGTCCCCTCCGCTTCGGACATGACATCTGCCGTTCTCGCCGGTCTCGATGTTCGGTGGCTTAAGCCCCCGGTCCGCGGTCTGGCACTCCTGCACCAGATCCAATATCAAGCTAATCTTCACGCATATTGCATGCAAGGGCGCGGGCATTGATCGTATATGTGATCTTTCCCGCCGCATCTGTCATCGTCGGTGATGCGGATTTCCCGATCGCGGGTCATGCCGGTCATTGCGAGCGGTGAGAGACGCGACGAGAGGATGCGTTCTGTCAGCAGGCCGCCTCCCCGGCAGAGAATGCCGGGCTGGATCTGCGCTGGGGAGGCTGGTACGCGGGCGCCGGGAATTGACTGTTCAATCCACCGCGAAGCGGCGATCATATTCGGCCTGGCGGCGTGCGATCTGCGCGCGACGCTGTTCAGGCGTTATCCTTGCAATACCGGGCGGCAAAGCACCCCCTAGTTCCGCGAACGCCACCTTGCGGCTTTCGATCGTCGGCGGCCCCGCATCCGGGTCAGGGAATCCCTGCCAGCGATGCAGGATCAACACATCATGCAGGCCGCATGGATCGAGCCAGTTATGCACGCCGGGGTCCGCTATGGACAGGACATAGGTGAAGCGGCCATCCGCGTCCGGCGCCATCTGCGCATTGGTCAGGCTGATCTGGTTGTCGCGATTGGGCAGGCTGCGCAGCCACAGGTCGTGCAACACGATATCGCGATAGGTCGCGCCCGCCGCGTTGGCGGTGATGATCACCGCCTCGTCCTCCCGCAGCGTGAAATGACCCAGACTGCCCTGCTGGGTAACCAGTCCACCCACCGATCCGGCCCCTTCCGGCATGGTCATCATTTGCGGGCCGTTGAAGAAGAGGCGTTGGGCATAATAGGCGTAGAAGACGTCGGACAGGATGTTGCGAATGGCAGTGGCGGCCAGTTCATCGTCCGTCAGCGGCGTGCGCGACGGCGGATCCAACCGGCGTACGCGCAGCGCGTCGGGCTGCTGTCGTCCCCAGTCGCCCATGGAATCGCGGATGAAGAGATAGAGCGTCCCTTGCGGTATCTGAAGATGGTTCCGCCGCCCCTCCGACGGCATGTCGTCCAGCGTCAGCGTATAGCGGCCATCGCCCCCTATTTCCATGTCGAGTTGTTCAAGCGAGGCCAGCGTTGCCGAGGTGGTGCTGTTACCGACCAATTGGAACGTCACGTAAGTCGACGGCTCGACCTGCCGCTGCCCCGTCACTTCATAGCGCCCACCTGCCGCGACAGGAATGATGCGATAGGCGTTGTTGGGATTGTCTCCCCCCCATTTGGCGCCGGGGACCTTGTGTCCGAACCATCGGGTGCCCTCGCTATATACCCGCAGGACACGCGGATGATTGGCATCCGTGTTGGCCGCGACGAGCGTGCATTTGAAGCAATAGTCGGACACATGATCATCGAACAGCGCCATCTGATCGGCGGGCATGAGTCTGTCGGCCACCCGCCGCCACATGATTTCGGCGCGGGCGCGCGCAGCCTTGACATCCGGCCGCTCGAACAGCCGCATTGCCAACCTTTCGAGATCGCGCTGATCGACATTCGCGACCGGATTGGTGGCCGACAGGAAATAATCGCCGGTTTCGAGTGGCATCGCATCCTCTCCCATGCAGGCCGGGGCGTCATCTGCTCCAGACCTATCAATCTTAGAACGATCGTTCTGAATATCTATGATATTCGGCTATTTACAGGAGATATGATGCACTCAGTAAATTAGTTTCGTCAAGCTTGCCGACTTTGTGACTCCCAAAACAGGTCGGCTTCTATGCCACCGCCTTCTCCTCCGCATCGGCCGGATGCGCTTTCCCGCCCTCCTGTACCGAGGCGGGGATGCGCACCAGCGGATAGAATATCTCCTCCGCCCAATGCGGCTGCGCGCCCGGCACGCCGTAGCGCCAGGGGCGCCCCTCCGGAATGTGCAGCGTCCCGAACATCCAGTCGAGAAAGGCGAAAGTCACGGCATAGTTGCGATAGGAGGCTCCATCCTTGCCATAACCATGATGGCTATGATGCATGCCGGGGCTGATCAGCAGATGTTCGATCCCGCGAAAGGCGCGCCCCAGGCGCGGGTGGCGCCTGATGGCGTCGTCCCAGCGGAAATGACTGTGGGTGATGAGGTTCCAGCAGAAGATGGTGAGCACCACCAGCCCCGCCGCCATCCCCTGCCCCAGATAGACGGCGAAGCCGGTGATCCAGGCGGTCGGCACGACGAAGGACCAGAAGAGATTGATGCGCTGTGTCACCAGCACGTTCATGTACCGGCCCGCATGATGGGTCCGGTGTATCTTCCAGAGCCAGCGCAGCGCCGGACGGCGCTGCCCTTCATGCGCCCATCTATGCCCCCAGTAGAAGGCGAACTCCACCAGCAGGAACAGCCCGATATAGGAGGGCAATAGCGGAAGATGGGCCAGCGCGCCCTTCCCCTGCGGCAGCAGCAGCGCCGCCGCGCCCGCGATCAGCAATCCCGCCAATGCACGCGTGACCAATGGATTGAGCAGGGCACACAAGCCGATCACCAATATGTCGTCGCGGCGATAGATACCGCGATGTCGGCCCATCAGGATTTCCGTCAGCAGGATGACCGCCGTGACGGCGAGCACCGGACCATAATAGGACATTGTTCCTCTCCTCTTTCGGCCATTTTAGGCTGGCGCTGGAAAAGCATCCAATTCATTGATAGTGTGATTTCGATGAGTATGATGCATGGACATCCGTAAACTTCGCCATATCGTCACCTTGGGGCAGGAACGGCACTTTGGCCTCGCCGCGGACCGGCTTGGCCTGACGCAATCGGCTTTGACGCGCAGCATCCAGGCAACCGAGGCGGAACTGGGCCTGCGCCTGTTCGATCGCGGGCGCGACGGCGTATATCCCACGCGTGCCGGCGAAGCACTGTTGGTCGACGCGGTGCCGCTGCTCCGGCAGATGGAGATGCTCGAACGCAATATGGCCCTGCTCTCCGATCGGGGAGCGGGGGAAGTGCGCTGCGGCTTCGGCCCGCTCGCCGCCGCGCTGGCGCTGGAAGTCATGCTGTCCCATGCGGCGCGGGATCATGCCGCGCTGCGGGTGCGGACGACATTGGGCCATGCAGGCGAATTGTTGACACGGCTGCGGGAGGGCGAGCTGGATTTCGCGGTGCTGGCGCATGTCTTGGTCGAAGACCAGCCCGACCTCAGCTTCCGGCGCCTCGGCCAGACCCGGCTCGGCGCGCTGGTGCGCCGCGATCATCCCCTCGCCGGCCGAACGGTGAGCGAAGAGGACATCACCGCCTTTCCCATCATCGGCGGGACTGGCGGCGGCCCAGCCTATCAACCCACCATCAGTTGCGACAATTTCGAGATTGCAGGATCGGTCACGCTCGCCAGCGACGCCATCTGGATCACGGCCGAAGCCCTGGCGGACGATCGATACGCGCTGGTGCACGGCCTGCCTGTCGCGC
The DNA here is from genome assembly GCF_002795205.1 of Sphingobium sp. LB126. Lineage (NCBI taxonomy): Bacteria > Pseudomonadati > Pseudomonadota > Alphaproteobacteria > Sphingomonadales > Sphingobiaceae > Sphingobium > Sphingobium sp. LB126. Next base: position 379,318 of record NZ_NETV01000002.1, on the reverse strand, counting down.
AACCGCTGGAACTGGTGGTCGCTTCGCTCGCCCGGCGCACCTTATCGATCCAGGCGCTGCTGCTCATCGACCTGATCGTCGCGGCCCTGCGACGACGGCACGCTTAGGAAGGACACGCCCAGTCGACCCGGCTTTGCAGGAAATCCGCCACGGCGCGGACGGCCTGACGCTTGGTCCGGTCCTGCGGAATGAAAAGCTGAACATCCACGCTCTCCCGGTTCCACTCCGCCAGCACTGGTTGCAAACGACCCGACGCCAGTTCGGGCGCGACCAGCATCTCCAGCGTCTGCGCTATGCCCACTCCGGCGACGGCGGCCGCCGCGATGGCATCACCATGATTGAAGGTAGCGACACTGGCGGGACGCAATGATCGCCGCTCCTTCCCCCGTACGAAGCGCCATTGGCCGACCGGCCGGTCGACCGTCGCATAAAGCACGCAGTCATGATCGTGCAGATCGTCAGGCGTAGCCGGCTCGCCCCGCCGGGCCAGATAATCGGGCGACGCGACCTGCACGAACCGGGTCCGGCCCAGATTGATGACGTCCCCCCTCCTTTCCGCCGGGACGCCCACGCGAATCAGCATGTCGAACCCCTCAGGCCGGAACATCATGCTCCGGTCCCCGACGCTGAGGTCCAGCATGATGCGGGGATGCACAGCCCGCAGTTGCGGCAGCGCCGGCACGACGAAACGCAATCCAATCGCGCCCGGCGCGTCCAGCGCGACGCGGCCGGAAGGCCCCATGTCGCTCATCCGCATCCGGCCCTCGGCCTGCTCCACCGCTTCCAATATGGCCCGCGCTTCTTCCAGAAACACATGCCCCTGGGGCGTCAGGGCGAAGCGCCGGGTCGTCCGGTGGATCAACCGCGTCCCCAGCCGATCTTCCAGCCTGGCCAGATGGGTCGAAACCATGGTGGGCGAAAGTGCCAGCCGCTCGGCGGCGCGGTTGAAGCTGCCCGAATCCACGATCGCCACGAAAACTTCAAAGCCCGTCAGCCGATCCATTACTATCTCATATCACCGTATAATGCATATCAAATTGTGATGATTATCCGGCCAAAGCGCAATGCTAGAAAGGCGCAAGTTCCAAAAACAAGCTGAGAGGATGCATGGCCTATCCGCGCCTGTTCGAGCCGTTCCGAATCGGCAATCTGACGCTCAAGAACCGTGTCGCCATGGCGCCGATGGAGACCCATCTGGGCGAACCCGACGGCGGCGTGAACGATGCGATCATCGCCTATTATCGCGAACGCGCGCGCGGCGGCGCGGGCCTTATCATCACAGAATTCACCTGCGTCGACGCGGAAACCGGCTTCAGTTCCAATGTCCCGCAACTGCGCCTGGACAATGACCGGTTCAAGGCCGGACATGCGCGGCTGGTCGCCGCCATCCACGCCGCCGGAGCGAAGGCGGTCATCCAGATTTCCCACGCCGGCCGACAGACCAAGGAAAGCGTGATCGGCCGCCAGCCGGTCTCCTCCAGCCCGATCCCGCTGAACAGCATCTACATGAACGCCGTGCCCCGCCCGCTGGAGGATGCGGAGATACGCCATATCATCGCCCGCTACGCCAACACGGCGCGGCTCGCCATGCTGGCGGGCTATGACGGAGTGATGCTGCACGGCGCGCACGGCTATCTGATCCAGCAGTTCCTGTCCCCGCTGATGAACCATCGCACCGATGAATGGGGCGGCGATTTCGAACGGCGGCTGCGCTTCCCCACCGAAGTCATCAAGGCTGTCAAAGCCCAGATAGGGGACAAGCCGCTCCTGTACCGCATGTCCGTGGTCGACGGGGTCGAGGGCGGCATCACCATAGAGGATAGCGAGACGATCGCGCCTCGACTGTGTCAGGCAGGCGTGGACGCGATCGACATCAGTTGGGGCTTTCTGGAAAGCGCGCACCTCATCCTGGAGCCGATGTCCGTGGAGGAGGGCGATCGCCTCCCCTATGCCCGCCGCATCCGGGCAGCGACCGGCAAGCCCGTCATCACCGCGGGCGTGATGCGCTGGCCCGACAAATGCGAACAGGCGGTGATCGACGGCGACACCGACATCGTGTCGCTGGGCCGGGCGCTGCTGGCCGACCCGATGTGGCCGATCAAGGCGCAGCGCGGCATGGCCGACGACATCCGCCCCTGCACCTCCTGCAACTGGTGCATCCGCGAACTGGCGCAGAGCCGGTCGGTCGCCTGCGCGGAAAACCCCCGATGCGGCAAGGAGACGGAAGCGGAACTGGACCGCTTCGCCGATGGCCGCAAGGCCGTCGTGGTCGGCGCGGGACCGGGGGGCATGGCTGCGGCGCTGCTGCTCGACCAGGTGGGCTTTGCCGTCACCCTCTATGAGAGGCGGGAGCGTCTGGGCGGCAATCTCATCACCTCGGCGGTGCCTCCGGGAAAAGACAAGCTGTTCTGGTATCATAAATTCCTGCTGGGCCGGATCGAGCGCAGCAAGGTGGCGGTCCGCACCGGCACACAGGCGACGCGCCACGCCATCGAAGCCGACCGGCCCGATGTCGTCATCCTCGCCAATGGATCGCGCCTGGCGCCGCTGGACCTTGCCGAATGGGGCAATCTGCCGACCGCGCCTGCCTATGAGGTGCTGATGGGAGAAACGGATGTTCCGCCCTCCACCCCCGAACGGCCGATCGTCATCTATGGCGGCGGCGAAACCGGGACGGAGACGGCGGAGTTTCTGGCCCAAAGCGGCCATCATGTGCTGCTGGTCACGCGATCCGACGCCAAATTCCTCGCCCGCAATGCCGAGGTGCTCTATCGTATCGCGCTGTTGCAGCGGCTCCACGCCAATCCCGCCATCCGCATCCTCGATCACGCGAAGCTGCACGCCGTCGATGGCGAGCATGTTGCGCTTTCCCGCGATGGAACGCTGATGGAGCAACCGGCCGCGGCCCTGCTGCTGGCCCATGGCCTGGTTCCCGACAATGAATTGCCGGACGCGCTCGCCGGTCTCGACATCCCCATGATCCGCATCGGTGACGCCGCGCAGGTCGCGCGGATCGGCGAAGCGGTGCGCGACGCCTATCGCGCGGTGCAGGATCTGCGCCGCCTCATCCTGCAACCGGAGCCGATCGCATGCTGAACCAAGCCCCCATCATCGAACGCCGCCCGCTCGACGCGCCCTTCGGACTGGAAATCGTCGGCGCGGACCTGACCCGCGACATCGACGACGCCACGCGGAAGTCGATCCACGATGCCTGGATCGACGCCGGCATCCTGCTCTTTCGCGACCTGCGCAACGACGACCTGGCGCAGATGCGGCTCAGCACCATCTTCGGGGAAATGGAGCCCGCCGCCACCGCCGATCTCAACGACCCCGTCAATCAGTTCATGATGACGCTGGCCTATGATCCGCAGGACCCCTCGGGCCGTCCCAACCCCTTTTATCGCGTGGACGGCATCGACCGCGCAGGCTGGCTGGGCTGGCATTGGGATCAAAGCTTCATGCCCACCATCGTGCGCGGCGCCGTGCTGCGCATGACGGAACCGGCCCGCGCCATGGGGGAAACCGGCTTCATCGACGCGATCCAGGCCTATGACCGCCTATCGCCGGACATGAAGGCGCGGATCGAGGGGCTGGAGGTCGTCTATGAATTCAACCCCGATTTCTGCTCCGGCCAGTTCGGCTTCCCCAAGGATATTGAGCGCCTCGACTTTGGCGCGACGGTCAAGCCGGGGTCGCACTATAATTTCCCGCCGGTCGTCCATCCGCTGGTGATCACGCAACGGGAAACGGGCCGCAAGGTGCTGAAACTCTCGCCCATGCATGCTCGCTACGTGCTGGATATGGACAAAGCGGAAAGCGACGCGCTGCTGACCGAACTGGCGACGCATCTGGGCGATCCGGCCCATGCCTATTTCCACCAATGGCGGGAAAACGACATGGTCGTCTGGGACAATTGGCGGATCGTGCATTCCGCCAATGGCGTGCCGCTCGATTGCAAGCGCACCGCCCGCCGCACGACGATCGCGGGTGACTACAAAGTCGGCCGCTATCTCGACCGGGCTCTCGACCGGGACCGGCAGGTCAAGCGGCTGGTGGACTGAAAAGGCGCATGAACGCCCAGGTCCATCCCAGCATCTGCCGCCTGTGCACGGCCTATTGCCCGATACAGGTGACGGTCGAAAACGGCCGTGCGACCAAGGTCACCGGCAATCCGCGCGCGCCGCTCTATGGCGGCTATAGCTGCCCGAAGGGTCGCGCCCTGCCCGAACAGCATTATGGCGAACAACGGCTGCTCCACAGCCTGAAACGTGGACCGGACGGCTTCGGCACGATCCCGTCCGAACGCGCCATGGATGAGGTTGCCGACAGGCTGAGGGCGATCATCGCGGAACATGGGGCCCGCTCGGTCGCCTTATATGTCGGCATGGGGCTGGTTCCTTTCGTCGCCTCCACCGCCATCGCGGCAGGCTGGCTGAACGGCATCGGATCATCGATGTTCTTCACCGCAGGATCGATCGACAAGCCCGGCATCCTGATCGCGCTGGCCCATCATGGCATGTGGCAGGCGGGCCAGCCGCATTTCGACACGGCGGACGCCTGGCTGCTGGTCGGCATCAATCCGGTGATCAGCAAATCTCCCGGCTTTCCGGGGCAAAATCCCGGCCGCGTGCTCAAGGACATGGAAAAAGCGCGGGCGAAGCTGATCGTCATCGATCCCCGCGTCACGGAGACGGCGAAGCGCGCCCATATCCATATGCAGGCACGGCCGGGCGAGGATGCCGCCATCCTGGCCGGGATGATCCGCATCATCTTGTCCGAAGGGCTCGATGACAGCGACTTCGTTGCAGCGAATACGCAGGGCGTGGCGGCGCTGAGAGATGCGGTGGAACCTTTCACGACCGAATATGTCGCCCGACGGGCGGATATTGCGGAAGACGACCTGCTGGCGGCGGCGCGCATCTTCGCCGGCGCGGGCAATGCGGGAGTGAGTTGCGGCACCGGTCCCAGCTTCGCCACCCATTCGACGCTGACCGAATATCTGGCCCTCTGCCTCGCCAGCATTTGCGGCCATTGGGCGCGGGCCGGCGAACTGCTCGCCAAACCCAACGTGCTGCTGCCCGGCTATGAGGCGCGCGCCCAGCCTTGGCCGCCCTTCCAGGCATGGGGCTTCGAACCGCGCCTGCGCGTCCGGGGGCTGGGCGGCTGCGCCAGCGGCCTGTCGGCGGCCGCGCTGGCTGACGAGATATTGCTGCCCGGCGCTGGACAAGTGAAGGCGCTGATCGTGGCTGGGGGCAATCCGATGATGGCTTGGCCGGACCAGAAGCGCGCCTTTGCCGCACTGAAAACGCTCGATCTGCTCGTTACCATGGATACGGAGATGACCGCCACGGCCGAGCTTTCCGATTATGTTATCGCGCCCCGGCTGACGCTGGAAACGCCGATGACGACCTATATGCCCGAAAGCGTCAAATATTACGGCACGACCCGCGGCTTCCCCAGCCCCTATGCCGCCTACACGCCGGCACTGGTGGAACCGCCCACCGGCAGCGACGTGATGGAGGATTGGGAATTCTTCTGGGGACTGGCGCAGCGCATGGGATCGCGGATCGACGCCACCATCCGCTATGGCAACGGTCCGCAGGCGGAGGCTCCGCCAATGACCTTCACGCTCGATCCCGCCGGGCGGAAACCGACGACCGACGAATTGATCGAACTGTCATGCAAGGGCTCGCGCATTCCGCTGGATCGAGTGAAGCAATATCCCGACGGCCATATCTTCGAAAGCGACCAACGCGTGCTGCCCCGCGCCGCGGGAAATGACGACCGCCTCGAACTCGCCGCCCCGCCGATGCTGGAGGAACTGGCGCAGCTATGGGCCGAGGATAATCGCGCCATCGAGGCGGATTACCCTTTCCGGCTGCTGCCCCGACGCACCAACACTATCCTCAACAGCTTCGGCCGGCGGATCGGCAGGCTGGCCGGGAACGGCGTGAACCCGGCCCATATGCATCCCGACGATCTTGCGAGCCTGGCCATTGCAGAGGGCGATTGCGTGACGATCCGTTCCCTGCACGGCGAAATCCAGGCCATCGTCGCGGCGGAGACCGCTTTGCGACGGGGCACCATCTCCATGGCCCATGGCTTCGGCGCCAATCCCGGATCGGACGACCCGCTCCATCTGGGCGCGAACACTGGACGCCTGATTTCGGTGGAGGATGGCTATGACCCCGTGACCGGCCTGCCCCGCATGGGCAGCATAGCGGTGCAGATCCTGCCGGCGAACGCCATCTCCTGATCCCGACTGCCCGCTATCATCGCCAAGCTCGCCGTGCGGCGAGGCATGGATGACATCAGGTGCGCGGGACCGCGTCGAAGATCGCCGCACCCGCCGCCGTCCGCCACATATATTCCAGATAATGGCCGATCTGCTCCCGTTGATCGACATACAGATAATGCATCATGTCCCCGAAAACGCCACGCACGGGGACAGGCGAACCCGACCGTTCGACCGCGGCCACGGTGGCATGCCATTGCGCCTCGTCCGTGATGAGCATTCCGGCATGATGGAAGCTCAGGCTGCCACTGCTTCCCCCAATCCCCTGCCGGTAGACAGAATCCGCGCCGCCGGTCGGCTGGATGATCTCTATTTGCAGATCGCCCAGAAAGCAGAGCGCGAAATGAGCCGTCGCGACCCCCTGCCCCGTCTGGATCGCCATGTCGCGATTGACCTGAAAGGACGCGATGCCAAAGGTCGCCATCGCCTGCCGCATAGCCGCGTCGATATCATCGGTCACATAGGCCATCTGGAAAAGGGTGAAGGGCGGCATGTTCATGTCTCGATTTCAGGCCGCGCCCACAGACTGCGCGCGGACCGGCTCCGGCACCTTGTGCAGGCTACCGCCCTTCATGATGACGCGCAGCTTCGCCGCATCGGCCACGACCGAGCCATCCTGCATCGGATCGCCGTCGCACAGCAGCAGGTCGGCCGGAGCGCCTTCCACCAAAAGCCCTGCCCCCTTTCCCATGGCGAGGCCGCCATGCCATGTCGCCGCGCGCAACGCTTCCACCGGCGTCAGGCCGATATAGTTGACCAGATGCGCGACATCCTGGGCATTGAGCCCGTTGGGCATGAAGGGCAGGCCATAATCGCCGCCGATCAGCATGCGCACGCCGCGTTTGCGCAGCGCCTTGTGGGTGGCGATATTGGCATCCATCCCCTCGCGCACCTTCATTCCGGCCAGCATGTCGTCCGGCATGCCGCTATAGTGGACCAGCCCATGATAATAGCCGATGCCGGGCGTCACGAATATGCGGTCCTTCGCCGCTTCCAGCATGTCCAGCGCTTCCTCGTCGCAGAAGTCGGCATGGTGGATGATGGTAACGCCGCAGCGCACCGCCCGCTTCACGGATTCCGCCGACCGCGCATGAGCAGCGACAAGAAGCCCCAGCTCGTTCGCCGTGGCGCAGGCCATCGCCACCTCATCCTCCGCCATGGTCGTTACCCGGCCGCCCGGGCGCGGGAAGAAATCGTCGCCCGAGATGTTGAGCTTCACGACATCCACGCCCTCACGATAACAGAGGCGGATCGCCTTGCGGATTTCGTCCGGCCCATCGCACACCAGCGCGGCGGCGAGCCGTTGCTGATGCAATTGCCCGGTATCGTTGAGACCGCCCGTCGCGGTCAGGGTGGGCGTGGAGGCCATGAGGCGAGGTCCGGGAATCAGCCCGGCATCGATCTCGTTCCTTATCACGATTTCGGACCGTATCCTGGGCGATCCGGCTCCTATGACGCCCGTGAAGCCGGCATCGATCAGCCGCTTCGCATTGTGCATCGTGATAAGGACCGTCTCCTCGGGAGGCGTGTCCTCTATATGATAGGCGTAGGTGACGATGGGAAAGCTGAGATGGCCGTGCGCCTCCACCATGCCGGGGATGATGGTACACCCGCCGGCATCGATTTTCAGCGCTTCCCCGGCCGCGTCCAGGCCACCGGGCGCGATCTGGCGGATGACGCCGTCCTCCACCAGAAGATCGGCATCGATCGCCGATTCAGCACGTCCGTCCCAAAGCTTGCCACCGTGGAAAAGCGTGCGTTCGCCCGTCGCCATATGCCATTCCCTTCTCGCCTCGTGCCGTAACCGGTGCTTCGCGCGGTCTCACGGCGAAGCTTATACCAAGTCGCTGAGATGCTGACGCATCACGACTTGGAAACACTCAAGCGCCGCGCAGGCTTTACCAAGGTCCGATGAGTCAAGCTCGTCGGACCTTGATATTACCCCATCATCGGAAGGAATAGTTCAGACCGATGCCGATCTGGCGTGGCGGCGAATAGATGATCGCATCCGCGCTAGGATTGACGAAGGTCGATCCGATCACCTTCGCGTTGGTGAAGTTGCGGGTGAACAGCGACAGGGTAAGACCGGTATCCGCCGGCGTGAACGCCAGACGCGCATTGCCGATGAAATAGTCCTTCTGCGACACCCGGCTTTCCAGCGCCATGCGCACCTTGGTCGAATAATAACCGTTCACCGACAGGGCGAGCCGCCCGGCGTCGAAATCATGATGATAATCGACCAGGCCGTTCAGCGTGAATTTGGGCGCGCGGATCATCCGCTGGCCGCTGATGTCGGCCCGCCCGTCCAGCGTGCCGTCGAAATCGCGATCCGTGACCATCTCCACCAGGCTGGCATTGGGGAAGCTGTCATATCGGGCATGCAGCCAGGCGGCGCCCAGGGTCAGCGTCAGATCGTCGCTCGCGCGCAGGCTGGCGTCGGCGTCGACGCCGTAAATCTCGGCCGATCCGGCATTCTGCAAGGTGCTGACCCCGCCCACGGTGGTCGTCGCCTGCAGGTTCTTATAGTCATAATGGAAGCCCGCGACATTGAGCGCCATGGCGCCCGACTTGAATTTCGCGCCGACCTCATGCGATTTCAGCAGTTCGGGACGAACGGGTGTCGCTTGGCGGGCGATGGTGTTGAACAGGCCCGCCTTGAACCCCTGCGCGTAATTATAATAGAGGTTCAGGCTGTCCGTCAGGTCGAACATGATCGCGGCGCGCGGCGTGAACTTCTTCGATTTGACCTCGCCCAGAAAGGCTTCAGGCGTGACGTCGTTGAAGCCGTTGGCGAAGCCGTTATTCTTGTCCCTGGTATAGCGGCCGCCGCCGATGACCTTCAGCCGGTCGGTCACCTTCCAGGTCACCTCGAAGAAGGCCGACAGCGACTTGTTGACGCTGTGGTTGTAGATATTGTCGATATAGCCGAAGGCCGGGATGTTGATGAACGCGGGGTCGTCGCCCACCTTGCGGCGATAATAGTTCAGGCCCGCGATGAAGGAAACCGGACCGATGGGATGGGACGTGAAATAGACATCCTGCGAGAAGGACTTGGAGAAGCTGAATATATCGTACACGCCACCCGCGAAATTGCTGTAGTCGGCCTCCTGCATGATGGGCGTGCTATAGTCGATATAGCCGGTCATGCTGGTGAAGGTGCCCAATTCCGTTTCGAAGTCCGCCTTCAAGGAATAGGTCTTCATGTCGATATCGATATAGCTGTCGATATCCGACGAGGTCTGCCACGGCCGGTTGGCGATGACGACGCCGGGCAGCCCGGCGAGCGCGTTCGCGCCCCTGAAGTTGGTGTAGGCCAGGTCGATGGCGTTCTTCTCGCGATTATAGCTGAACGCGCCTTCCAGGCGGATCCGGTCGGTTGGCTGGAACAGCAGCTTGGCGCGCAGGAAGCGATTGTGGTTGTCCGGCGTGTTCCGGCCCGTCGCGATGTTACGCACATAGCTGCCCAGTTCCCGGCTGCTCAGCGTCAGGCTGGCGGCCAGCACATCGCCTATGATGGGGCCGGTCACGAATGCCTGGGCATTGAGTTCGCCTTCGCTGCCGCGGCCATAATGCGCCCAGGACAATCCCAGGTCCATCTGGGGCGTGAAGGAGGGCGACTTGCTGTTGATGAGGATGACGCCGCCGGTCGCGTTGCGGCCGTACAGGGAACCCTGAGGCCCCTTCAGTACCTGGACATTCTCTACATCCGGCAAGGAGAAGAAGGCGCCGGTGATGTTGGGCTGATAGATGCCGTCCACATAGGTGGCGACGTTGTTTTCAGCGTTGGACGACCCCAGGGTGGACGAAACGCCGCGCAGCGCGGGCTGCGCATTGATGCCGTTCGCCTCGACGCGCAGGCCGGGCGTGACCAGCGTCAGATCGCGGGCGTTGCTGATGTTGGCGCTTTGCAACTGTTCTGCGCTCTGCGCCGTGACGGAGACGGGAACATCCTGCAACCGTTCCGAGCGGCGCTGTGCGGTGACGATGATGTCGTCGGAGGGCTGCGTCATCTGCGCCGCAGCGCCGGTCTGCGCGATCGCCGCGCCGGCACAGCCGACGGCGGCGGCAGTGCCGAGCAATTGCAGGGCAAGGCTGAATCTGGTCATGAGCTCCCCTCTCATCTGGATTGTCGGCGCGACGGCCAAAACGACCCTCAGGTCATGGCCCTCGCTATTGCCGCGGAGAGAGGATTTTGCATGTAGAAATCAGCAATGATCGCCATGCATCACGGGTATGATCTATCCGCGCCGCATAAGGACGCCGGGCCGTGTCAGGACCAGCCGCGCAGGAACCGTTCGGCAATCTCCCGCGAACGCCCCGGGCGATGGACAAAGGCAATATCATCCACCATCACGCGAAAGCCTTGCGTGATAAGCCCCTGCAGGTCGAAGGCGGCGTCCTGCGGATCGCCCGGACGCAATATACCCTTTGCCATCAACCGCTCGAAATAATCGCTGATCGGCCGGAAACCCTCATAGGCATTGGCCAGCAGCTTCGCGCCCAGATGGGGGAAGTCGCGCCCTTCGGCCACGGCGATCTGGAGCAAAGTTCGTCCCAGCGGATGGCAGACAGCCACATCGGTATAGGTCGCGACGAACCGCTCGATCGTACCCAGCGGGTCCTCCAGGTCGAGTTCCACCGCCCACAGGCCGGAACGCACCGCCTCCATGCTGCGATGGATGAGCGCGGTGAACAGCCCCTCCTTGCTGCCGAAACGGCGGTAAATGGTGGTCTTGCTGACACCCGAACGCTCGACCATCCGGTCGAGGCTGGTGCCCCCGAACCCGGTCAGCGCGAACTCCTCCAGCGCGATGTCAAGCAGGCGGTCGATGCGCCGGTCCACCTCGGCACGCGGCAGCCGCCCCCCCTGCCAGCGTTTGCCTGCCTGTGGTCCTGCTGTCACGGTTTCGCTGCTCATTCCGTGCGGATAACCCGATGCGGCGTCCAAACCAAGGGGGCGTGGGTTCCGGGCACCATTTCCGCCGGACGCACCACCGGCACGGCACTCGCCTCTGTGCCCTCGATGATGCTGAAGCGGCACACTGAAAAGCTGCCGCCTCCCTGGTCCCGGCAGGATAAGCATCGCTTATCTGAAATGTCGGATGATGAGCGCGAAGGGCGCTTGGCACGCGGTTCGCCATGAGTCACCTTCCGGCGGGTGACAGGATGCAATGGCCGCCCAATGCCGGCGTTGCGATCGAACTGCTCAATCAGACGCACCGGCCCAAGGCCAAGTGGAGAGGACGCGCTATGCCCGATTATGATCTCATCATCCGGGGAGGAAAGATATTGGACGGCAGCGGCGGAGAGCCGTTCGTTGCCGATGTCGCCATCAAGGACGGCGTGATCGCCGCGGTCGGCGACGTGCAGGGCAGCGCGAAGGAAGAGATCGACGCGGCGGATCGCATCGTGACGCCGGGCTTCGTCGACGTGCATACCCATTATGACGGGCAGATCACCTGGGAAAACAGGCTGGCCCCCTCCTCCGACCATGGCGTGACGACGGTGGTCATGGGCAATTGCGGCGTCGGCTTCGCGCCCTCCCGCCCTGAGCACCGCAAGCTGATGATCAAGCTGATGGAAGGCGTCGAGGATATTCCCGAGGTCGTGATGGCCGAAGGCGTGCCGTTCAACTGGGAAAGCTTCCCCGAATATCTGGATGCTCTGGAACAGCGCGAAAGCGACATCGATTTCGCCGCGCAGCTGCCGCACAGTCCGCTGCGCGTCTATGTGATGGGCGAACGCGGCGCCAATCTGGAACCGCCGACGCAAGAAGATCTGGCGGAAATGCGCCGCCTCACCGCAGAGGCGATCCAGGCAGGCGCGTTGGGCGTCACCACCTCGCGCAGCTATGCGCACCAGTTCCGCGATGGCCGCCCCGCCCCCTCGGTCAAGAGCGAGGACCAGGAAGTGCTGGCGCTCGCCGAGGGTCTGCGCGATGCCGGCAAGGGCGTGTTCCAGATGGTGCCCAGCTATGACGTGACAGCGGGCGAGCGCATGGACCTGCTGGACGACATCGCGCGGACGTCGGGCCGTCCGGTTTCCTTCACCTTCATGCAGACACCCAAGGGCGAGGGCGACTGGCAGGAGATGGTCGCACGCCTGGAAGCCTCCAAGAATCAGGGCCTGGAAGTGCGCGGCCAGATCATACCACGTCCCACCGGCGCGCTGCTGGGCCTCGAACTGTCGATGCACCCCTTCTCCTTCAATCCCAGCTTCCGGCAGATCGAGCATTTGCCGCTGGAAGAGAAGGTGGAGCGGATGCGCGATCCCGCGTTCCGCAAGCAGCTGATCGCCGAAGAACCGACCGATCCGCAGGCCTTCTTCGTCTATGTCATCTCCGACCTCGACGCCATGTTCGTGCTCGGCAATCCGCCGAACTACAATCCGCGCAGCGACGAGAGCATCGGCGCCCGCGCCCGCGCCATGGGCGTCGATCCCAAGGAACTGATCTACGACGCGCTGCTCCAACGCGACGGTCGGGAAGTGCTCTATCGCCCGCTGGGCAATTCGGAAGGCGAGAAGTTCGAAAGCTCCGGCCGCAATCTGGTGAAGAATGACCGCACCTTCCCCGCACTGGGGGATGGCGGCGCCCATTACAGCATGATCTGCGACGCGGCCTACACCACCTATTTCCTGACCTATTGGGTGCGCGACGCCAAGGGCGACAAGAAGATCGACCTGCCCTATGCCGTGCGCAAGCTGACCTATGAACCGGCCCATGCGGTCGGCCTGGACGACCGCGGCCTGATCAAGCCGGGGTACAAGGCGGACCTCAACGTCATCGACATGGAAAGGCTGCATCTCTACGCCCCGCATGTCGTTTACAATCTGCCCACGGGCGGGCGCCGCCTGCAACAGCGCGCGGACGGCTATGACGCGACGGTCGTGAGCGGCGTGGTCACCTATCGCAACGGCCGCTCCACCGGTGCCCTGCCCGGCCGCCTTGTACGCGGCGGCCAGGAAGCGCCGAAGATCGCGCCCGAAAAGAGCCTCGAACCGGCCTGACGGATGGAGGCGGGCGAAGCGGATCGACCGTCTCGTCCGCCCCCATGCACCGATCATGCACCGATAGCGCAGAGGGGATTGCCATGACCGAACTCACGCCCGACCTCATCGCCTTCGTCCAGGAGATGAAGGACCGTACCGCCATCCAGGACTGCCTGCTGCGCTATACGCGCGGTGTCGACCGGCACGACCGCGAACTGATGCTTTCCGCCTATTGGCCCGACGCTTTCGACGATCATGGCGTGGCCGAAGGCTATGCCGCCGATTTCGTCGACTGGGCGATCGGCTGGCACGGGGAGTTCCAGACCAAGCATCATCACGCGATCAGCAACCACACAGTCGAGATCGACGGCGATACCGCGCATGGCGAAACCTATTACACCTTCTGGGGCGAGAATAAGGACGCGCCGCCACAGCTCAGCTTCGGCCGCTATGTCGACCGGTTCGAAAAGCGCGACGGCGAATGGCGTATCGCCGATCGGGTCTGCGTCAATGAAATGACGGCGACGCTGACGGCGGCGGAAATTCCGGAGGAATGGAAGGCCCGTATCTTCAGCACCGGACCCAACCGGCGCGACAAGGGCGACATATCCTATGCGAGGCCGCTGGTCAGAAAAGCGCAGGGCTGATTTGCCGATCCTCGGCAAAACATATAACCAACCGACCTTCACATCTGACTAGAGGATATTGCATGACCGCACGGACCGTCGTCGTCACCGGGGCTTTCGGAATCTTGGGCAGCGCCGTCGCCGCCGGCTTCGCCGCTGCGGGTGACCGAGTGGCGCGCATCGATTACGCGCCCGCCCCGGCCGAAACGCCCGCTGGCTGCCAGGACTTCGGCGGCGTCGACCTCACCGATTTCGCGGCGACGCAGAAACTGGTCGCCGACATTGTGAGCGCGCTCGGCTCGATCGATGTGCTGGTCAATGTCGCGGGCGGCTTTGTCTGGGAAACGCTGGCCGATGGCGGCAGCGCGACGTGGAACCGCATGTTCGCGATGAACGCCACCACCTGCGTCAACATGACGAAGGCGGCCCTGCCGGAACTGGAAAAGGCGGCGCAGGGGCGCATCGTCAATATCGGCGCGGGCGGCGCCGTGGTCGCGGCTGCGGGCATGGGGGGGTATGCCGCGTCGAAAATGGCGGTGCACAAGCTGACCGAGAGCCTCGCCGCCGAACTGGCGGGCAAGGACATCACCGTGAACGCGGTCCTGCCCAGCATCATCGACACGCCGACCAATCGCGCCGACATGCCCGATGCGGATTTCAGCCAGTGGGTTCAGCCCGCCGCGATCGCCGATGTGATCCGGTTCCTGGCCTCTCCAGCGGCGCGGGCGATCAGCGGAGCGCTGATCCCGGTGTCGAAGGGCGGTTGAAGCTTCCCACACACACTGAAGAAAGCGACAAGCGGGCTTGATGGCCCGCTTGTCCATCAGACGATTTCGAACAGCGCCGCCGCGCCCATGCCGCCGCCGATGCACATGGTGACGACGGCATTCTTCGCGCCCAGCCGCTTTCCGGCCAGCAGCGCATGGCCCGTCATGCGCGATCCCGTCATGCCGAAGGGGTGGCCGATGGAAATGGCGCCGCCGTCCACATTGACCCGTTCAGGATCGATCCCCAGCCGGTCGATGCAATAGAGCGCCTGGCTGGCATAGGCCTCGTTCAATTCCCACAGGTCGACGTCCGACACGGAAAGCCCCAGTCGTTCCAGCAGCCGGGGAACAGCAAAGACCGGTCCGATGCCCATTTCGTCGGGTTCGCATCCGGCCACCTGCATCCCCTTGTAGAGGCCCAGGATCGGCAGGCCGCGCCGCGCCGCTTCATCCGCGTCCATGATGACGCAGGCGCTCGACCCGTCCGACAACTGGCTGCAATTGCCCGCCGTCACGGACCCGCCCTCGAACAGCGGCTTCAACCGGGCCAACCCCTCCATGTCGGTGCCGGGCCGGTTGCATTCGTCCTTCGTCAGCGTGACCTCTTCCTGACCGGTGACGGCCAGCGCCTTGTCCACGACATTCCTGACCGTGGTGATCGGCACGATCTCATCGTCGAACCAGCCCTTTTCCTGCGCGATCGCGGTGCGCGACTGGCTCGTCACCGTAAACCGGTCCTGCGCCTCCCGGCTGATGCCATAGCGGCGCGCGACATTGTCGCCCGTCAGGTTCATCGCCATGTAGATTTCGGGCTTATGTTCCAGCAGCCATTCGTCCTTGGTGCGGAAGCTGTTGCGATGCGGGTCCACCAGGCTGACGGTTTCCACGCCGCCTGCCACATGGATACCCCCTTCGCCGCTGCGGATGCGCTGGGCCGCGATGGCGATGGTCTGAAGGCCGGAGGAACATTTGCGGTCGAGCGTCATGCCGCAGACGCTGATCGGCAGGCCCGCGCGCAGCGCCGCCTGGCGCGCGATGTTGGACCCGACCGCCCCTTCGCACCGCGCCGACCCCAGCAGAACATC
The DNA here is from genome assembly GCF_002795205.1 of Sphingobium sp. LB126. Lineage (NCBI taxonomy): Bacteria > Pseudomonadati > Pseudomonadota > Alphaproteobacteria > Sphingomonadales > Sphingobiaceae > Sphingobium > Sphingobium sp. LB126. Next base: position 363,555 of record NZ_NETV01000002.1, on the reverse strand, counting down.
CTCGATCTCCGCCGGATCGATGCCGGCGCGCTCGACGGCTGCGCGGATCGAGTGCGCCGCCAGCGTCGCGCCATGGATGTTGTTGAGCGCGCCCCGATGCGCCTTGCCGATCGGCGTGCGCGCGGTGGCGACGATGGCCGCGTCCTTCATGCCCAGAAATCTCCTATCAGAAGCTGCCTTGCAAATAGGGGCTGGCGGCGGCCCTTGCCATAAAGCGGCCTGCCTCATCACGTCTTTGATGAAGCCGCCCGCCATTCTTGACCCCGGCCCCGTCGATCCACAAAGCGGAGAGGAATCCGAAGCAGGGAGCTTCCAATGACCATTACCGTCGAAAAGCAAGGTCCGGTCGCGATCGTGACGCTTGATCGCCCGCAAACCAAGAACGCGATCACGCAGGACATGCGCGGCCAGCTCTACGGCGCGTTCGAGGATATTGCGATGGACCATGATGTCCGCGCCGTGGTCCTGACCGGGGCAGACGGCGATTTCTGCTCGGGCATGGACGTGACCGGCATGGGCAAGGGCGGCGTCACCGGATCGATGGACCGGATGTACACGCTCAATCGCATCGCCAAGGCCATTTATTCGCTCAAGAAGCCCACGATCGCGGCGGTGCCGGGCATATGCGTGGGCGTCGGCTTCTCCTACGCGCTGGCCTGCGACATCGTGCTGGCTGGCGAACAGGCCCGCTTCGCCGCGATATTCCGCAACATCGCGTTGGCGCCCGACGGCGGGCTTGTCTGGCACCTGCGCCAATTGCTGGGCGTGCAGAAGGCCAAGGAACTGGTCTATTCGGGCCGGATCGTCCGTGCCGACGAAGCCGTGGCGATGGGCATCGCCTATGAGAAGGTCGCCCAGGAGTCGCTGATGGACCGGGCGATGGAACTGGCGGAGAGCTTCGCATCCGGCCCCACCATCGCCATGGGCATGGCCAAGCGCCAGTTCGAACTGAGCTGGAACAACGGGTTCGAGCAATATCTGGAGCTGGAGGCCGCGATCCAGCCCCTGATGAGCCGCACCGAGGACCATGAGGAAGGGCTGACCGCCTTCCGCGAAAAGCGCAAGCCGCTGTTCAAGGGCGAGTGACCCAGATGCTCCAGCCCGAAGCGGAATGGCGCGCGCACCTGGCCGAGGGGCGTTTCATGATCCAGCGCAGCCGGTCGACCGGCGGCCATGTCTTCTACCCCCGCGTCATGGAGCCGGGCACGGGCGCGGAGGATCTGGAATGGGTGAGCGCATCCGGCGCGGCCACGGTGCATGCCGTCACCATCGTGCGCAAGAAGGACCCGGCCGACAGCTATAATGTGGTTCTGGTCGATCTGGCCGAAGGACCGCGCCTCATGAGCCGCGTCGATGGCGTTCCGGTCGACGACATCCATATCGGCATGGCGGTCAAGGCCAGCATCGTTCAAGAGGGGGACAAGCCTTTGCTCGTCTTCGTGCCCGCATGAGCATGACGAACGGTTTCCCGCGCGGCCGGACCGTGATCGCGGGCGCTTCCACCTATGGCATCGGCCAATGCCCCGGCCTGTCCGCCGTGGACATGGCGGCGAAGGCCGCGCTGCTGGCGCTGGCCGATGCCGGCATTGCCCTGTCGGAAGTGGATGCGCTCTACACCTCCGCGCCCTATGAGGCGCTGGGCGGCATGGAACTGGCCGAATATCTGGGCATCACGCCCAGGGTGACGGACTGCAACCGCACGGGCGGCTCTGCCTTCGAAGTCTATGTGCAGCAGGCGGCGCTGGCGCTGGAGGCCGGGCTGATCGACTGCGCGCTGATCGCCTATGGCTCCAACCCGGCGAGCAACCCGCCGCCCGGCGTCGGCATGACGCGCCAGAGCCCGTGGGAAGCGCCGTACAAGCCGCTCGCTCCTCTCTCCTCCTATGCGCTGGCGGCGAGCCGGCACATGCATCTCTACGGCACCACCCGCGAGCAACTGGCCGAAGTGGCGGTCGCCGCGCGGCAATGGGCGCAGCTCAACCCCGAAGCAGCAGTGCGCGATCCGCTGAGCATCGAGGATGTGCTGAAGGCGCGGATGGTGTCCGATCCGCTGACCGTGCGCGATTGCTGCCTGTTCAACGACGGCGCGGCCGCCGTGGTGATGGTGCGTGCCGACCGGGCGAAGGATTGCGCCAGGGCGCCGGTCCATGTGCTGGGCGCGGCCCATGCCGTCACCCATCGCGAAATCAGCTCCATGCCCGACCTCACCGTGACGGGGGCCGCGATTTCCGGTCCGCAGGCCTTCGCGCAGGCCGGGGTCAAGCCCGCCGACATGGATGTGGCGATGCTCTATGATGCGTTCACCATCACGCCCATCCTGTTCCTGGAGGATCTGGGCTTCTGCCCCAAGGGCGAAGGCGGCCGTTTCGTCTCGGGCGGCCATGTCGCGCCGGGCGGCGGGCTGGCGCTCAACACCAATGGCGGCGGCCTGTCCTGCGTGCATCCGGGCATGTATGGCCTGTTCCTGCTGGTGGAGGCCACGCGTCAGCTTCGCGGCGAATGCGGCGAACGACAGGTCAAGGATGCCCGCCTTGCGGTCGCGCATGGTAATGGCGGCGTGTTGTCGAGCGAAGCGACGGTCGTGCTGGGAACGGCCGAAACGCTATAAATGCAGGAGAATGAGAGTGCGCCCAGCCCCTCAGGCGGGCGCGCTCAACACCAGCCGCACCAGTTTCTCGACATCGGTGAGCAGCGTCTCCATCTCCAGCGCGGGCTGCTCCTCGCCAAAGCCATGCTTGTCGAACAGCGCCACCGCATTCCACATCATCGCCCCCGCCAGCGCTATGCGCGCGCGGCCCAGTTGCGGCGGCAGCCAGGCCAGCGCGGCGTGCAGCCGTTCCAGCAGGGCCGCGATGCTGGGCGCGCCGGGCCGGGGGATGCGCGCATCGAACGGATCGCTGAGCAAACCCGCCGCGCTCATATGCATCATGAACCGGATATGGGCGTGCGGCGTCTGTTCATCGTCGAGGAGGAAATAGGGCCGCATCATGCAGCGCCAGGCGGTGAAGGCGTCCGCATCCTCCAGCGAGGGTCCGCTTTCCCGGATCATCCGCGCGCGCTCCGCCTCCGTATCGCGAAGCCGCAGGTCGATGACGGCGCGCAGCAACTCCTCCACGCTGCCGAAATGATAGCTGACGGCGGCGGTGTTCTTCTGCCCGGCGGCAATCGCGACGGCACGCAGCGTCGCCACGCCGATCCCCGATTGCGCCACCAATGTCTCTGCCGCGAGGCAAAGCTGCCGGCGGGTGGTTTCGCTGCGGGAAGTGGAGGCCATGACGATGCTTGTAGCTGGCCCACAAAGGATGGCCAGACCTCAAATTAAAGCATTTGCTTTATTTCTGTCGGAGCCTATGATGCCTCCCAAGAAATTGAGAGGATTCCCCCATGATCGTCAGCGCCATGCCCGGCCCCTTCGGAGCCATCGTCGAAGATATCGACCTTTCCCTCCCGCAGAGTGACGACAGCTTGCGCGCATTGATCGCCGCCCTTCACGAACATCAAATATTGGCGATACGCGGCCAACGGCTGACCGATGCGGACTATGTCGCCTTTGGCCATCAATGGGGCGACCCGCTGATGTTCCACCTGCCGTCGCACAGGAAGGATGATTTTCCGGAGATGATCCGGATTACCAATGCCGCCGCCACGCCCGATCGCTATCGCGACGGCGCCAAATTCTGGCATCAGGACAGCAGCTATGAAGCGGTGCCCGCCAGCGTGACCATGCTATACGGCGCGGAAACCCCCGATGAAGGGGGTGAAACGCTGATCGCCAGCACCGCCCTGGCCTATGACGCGCTGGATGACGGCATGAAGGCCAGGATCGACGGCCTCACCGGATTGCATTGCCTGGGCGGATCACCGGCCCTGCCGGGCGAGAAAATCCCCTTCATTCCGGAAAATACGGCGCGGCACGGCATTGTTTCGCATCCGCTGGTGATGCGTCATCCGGTCACGGGCCGAAAGGCGCTCTATCTGTCCGGATCGGCCTTCGGTGCGGAAGGACTGGACGTCGATGAGGGACGCGCGCTGATCAACCAATTGCGCGCCCATTGCACCCAGCCCGAATTCGTCACGCGCTACAAGGTCGAGACCGGCGACATCTTCCTGTGGGACAATTTCCAGGTTCTGCACAGCGCCACGCCGATCGACTATTCCGACGAACCCGGCAAGCGCCGCCTGCTCTACCGGATCAGCACCAAGGGCACGCCCGCGCTGTGCGGCCGGGCCGATCTGGCGGCCTGACGGATCAGCCGCGATCGAGGTGCCAGTCGATCCGCTCGGTCAGGAAGGCGAGCGCAGCCTGCACATGCGGCAGGGCGAGCCGATCCGGCGCGCCCATCAGCACGACGGGCAGCCGGGGCCAGTTCGCTTCGGGCAGCAGAGGGATCAGGCGGCCGGCATCGATATGGTCGCGGGCCAGCATCTCCAGCGTCTGGCCGACACCCAGCCCCGCCAGCGTCGCGGACAATATCGCTGCGCCGTCGTTGAAGGTGAAGGCGGTGGGCGGCCGCACGCGGACGGCGCGATCGCCTTGCCGCAGTTGCAGCGGATTGCCGCCCGGCGTCTCCACGCTGGCATAGAGGATGGCGCGATGCTGGGCCAGATCGTCCGCTTCCGCCGGTTGGCCATGCTGGGCGATATAATCGGGGGATGCCAGGCAGATCAGCCGGGTCGTGCCAAGCGTCACGGTCTTCCATCCCGTCGGTGGTGCCTCGCCCGCCCGGATGACCAGATCGAAGCCGTCGACGCGGAAGAACGTTCCGCGATCGCCCAGGGTCAGGTCAAGAATGAGCCGCGGGTGGCGTTGCTGGAATTCCGCCAAAGCGGGCATGATGAACGCCTGTCCCATGGAGGCCGGTGCGTCCAGCCGCACGCGCCCCGCTATGCCCGCCCCCGGCCGCACCGCCATGTCGGCGGTGGCCACGGCGTCCAGCGCAGCCTGCGCATAGGTCAGATAATGACCCCCTTCGGCGGTCAGGTCGACGCGGCGCGTCGAGCGGTTGAACAGCCGCACGCCCAGATGCTCCTCCAGCCGCCTGACATGCAGGGTCACCATGGGCGTCGAGATATTGAGGCGCAGCGCGGCACGCGTGAAGGAGCCCGCCTCGGCCACCGCCACAAAGGCTTCCATCGCCGTCAGCCGGTCCATCTGCTGCTCCTGCTGCGTGCGATGACGGGTCTGGGCCGGCCCGGGGCGCGGCAATGCAAGGGAGCCGCCATCGGGATTGCGTTTGACAAGACTTCGAGGTTCCGGGTGGGTCGAGCCGTGCATCCTACATCGGAATGCCCCGCGGCACAGTCACCCTGCCCTTCTCATCGGCCTCTTGATGCCTTCCGCGATCTTCTTGCCGCTTTGCATGCAACCCTGCGACAACAGGGCGGAGAGAGGAGCCTTGGATGAGCGGTTTTCTGGACGAACGCGCCAATCTGGCGGGGAAGGTGGCGGCCGTTATCGGCGGGGGCGGCGGCATCGGCGCGGGCATATCGCTGACGCTGGCAGGCGCCGGGGTGGAACTGGCGATCTGCGACATTGATGCGGCGGCGCTGACCGAGACGGAGAGCGCGATCAAATCCAGGGGCGGCAAGGTCGCCGCCATGACCGCCGACGCCACGGATGAAGCCGCGCTCGACGCCTTTTACGACATGGTCGAACGCACCTGCCCGCGCCTTGACATAGTGGTGAACGTGGCAGGCGGAACGAAGCGGCAATTGCTGTCCGAGGCCAGCCGGGCCGACATCGCGCGCGATATTCACCGCAACTATGGCTATGTCGTCCAATCGGTGCAGCGCGCCGTGCCGCTGATCAAGCGATCGGGCCAGGGTGGCAGCATCATCAATTTCACCACCATAGAGGCGCATCGCGGCGCCGCCAGCTTCTCCGTCTATGCAGGCGCCAAGGCGGCGACGACCAACTTTACCCGCTCGATGGCCGTGGAACTGGGCAAGGACAGGATTCGCGTCAGTTGCATCGCGCCCGACACGACATTGAGCCGGGGCAATGTGGCGGCCATGCCGCCCTCCTTTGCGGAGGGCTTTGCGAAACTGCCTGCCCATGCCCAGGGCAAGGGCCTTGAAATGTACATTCCCAGGGGCGAGCAACCGCCGGTCGACGCGCTGGCCGATGCCGTGCTGTTCCTGGGTTCGGACCTGTCCACCTTCGTGTCGGGGATGACGCTGCATGTCGACGGCGGCACCATGGCGGCGGCGGGCATGCTGGACTGGCCCTTTGGCGACGGCTTCGTACCCACACCGCTCGCCGGCACCCTAGCGCGCCTCTATCGCGACGGAGACGATGCATGATCCTCTACGCCGTCGCCCTTTCGCCCTTCGCCGCCCGCGTGCGGCTGGCGCTGCGTATCAAGGGGCTGGACTATGCCATGCAGCCACCGCCGGGGGGCAGCACGCGGTCGCCCGAATATCTGGCGATCAATCCGATCGGGAAATTGCCTGTGCTGGTGACGGACGATGGGCTGGCGATCGCCGAGTCCGAAACCATCATCGACTATCTGGACGAGCGGTTCCCCACTCCATCCCTGCTGCCATCCGACACGGCCGAACGGGCGGGGATGCGCAACATCATCCGCAGTTTCGAACTCTATGCGACGCCTGCCATGTCCCGCCTGTTCAAGCAGATGGATCCCGCAGCCCGCGACGACGCGACCGTCACAGCCGAGATCGCCAATTGGCGCAACGGGCTGGCGCTCACCGACCGGTTCGTGGCGGACGCGACTTTCGCCGCAGGCGGCGCGATCAGCAAGGCTGACTGCATCCTGTTGCCCAGCCTGTTGCTATGCGAGGTGGTCGCCCAAATCTTCGGCCTCGACGATCCTCTCGCGGACTGCCCCAATCTGGCGGGCTATCGGGAGAAAGCGCGGCAGCATCCGGACATGGGCGCGATCTGGACGGAGACGGCGGACGCGCTCGCGGCCATGAGGGCGGGAAAATGATCGTTCGGCGGATCGATGCGGGGCCGTTCCAGCCCGCGTCGATCCGCCGAAAGATGAGACGTCCTCAGAACCGCATTCCAGCTCTCAGGCGAAGAGGCCGGCCGCCGCCAGCCGGTCGGCGACGAAGCGGCAGAAACGCGCCGCATCCGCACCGTTGATCACCCGATGATCATAGCTGAGCGACAGAGGCAGCATCTGCCGCCAGGCAATCCCCCCATCATCTGCGGGAACCGGCACCGGCCGAGCGCGCGTAACGCCCAGAATCGCGACTTCGGGCGCATTGACGATCGGCGTGAAGCCCGTCCCACCGATATGGCCCAATGACGTCAGCGTGATGCAACCGCCGGACATTTCCGCCATGGACAGGCCCTTGGTCCGCGCCTTGTCCGAGAGGGCGACGATCTCCTCCGCGATCTGCGTCGCGGATTTGCGGTCGCAATCGCGGATGACCGGCACCAGGAGCCCGCCGGGCGTATCCACCGCCACGCCGACATGCACATATTTCTTGAGCGTCAGCATGCCGCTCACCGGATCGAGCGAGGCGTTGAACTGCGGAAAGGCGGAAAGGCCGTCAGCCAGCGCCTTCACGAGCAGCGGCACGGCAGTCAACTTCGTGCCGCCTGAGGCGTTATGCGCCTTGCGCCGCTCCTCCAGTTCGGTGACGTCCGCATCATCCTGATGGGTGACGTGCGGAATGGCAACCCAGTTGCGGCCGAGAAAGGCCGCGACATATTTTTGAATCTTGCTGAGGGGGCGCTGCTCGACCTCCCCAAAGGCGGAGAAGTCGCCCGTAGGCCAAGGCGCAAGACCGGCCAGAAGATCGCTCATATGCGCTCAGGCCCCGTCGGCTTGAGGAATGAGAAGCGCGGGCTTTCCATGTCTATGGAATCCGTGAGCTGCATGGTCGGCGCCGCCGCGAAAACGCTTTCCAGCAATGCTGGAGGATCGTCGGTCTCGACCTCATAATCGGCGACGAACAGGCCGGTCGGCGTGCCGGTCATGTCCAGTTCCCTGTAACGGGTGCAGGACAGGATACCCGGCAACCGGCACATCTCGACCGAATGTATCTCATCATACCAGCGGTCATATTCCGCCTCGCGCCCGACCACCGCGCGCGAAGTGACATGCAGGATATAGCGCATCGGGTTACTCGATCGTCGCCAGAAGGGTGCCGACTTCGTAGGTTTCGCCGATCTGAGCGATGATCTTGAGCGTGCCGCTGGCGGGGCTTTCGACTTCCTGCGTCGATTTCTCGGACTCCAACGCATAGAGCGGCTGGCCCTCGACGGCCTGGCCGCCATCTTCCACCAGCCATTCGGCCAGCGTACCTTCATTCATCGAAAAGCCGATCTTGGGCAGCAATACTTCAACAGCCATTGGGAACTCCCTGAGAATATTAGGATTTGGCGAGGGCCTCGGCCGCCGCGACGATGTCGGCCGTCTGCGGCGCGAAGGCGGTTTCCAGCGGTTTGGAGAAAGGCACGGGGCAAAAGGCGCCGCCCAACCGCTTGACCGGGGCCTTGAGCTTGCCGAACAGTTGCTCATTGAGCACCGCCGCGATTTCCGCGCCCGCGCCGAACGGCGTCACCGCCTCATGCACGATCACGGCACGGCCGGTCTTGGCCACTGACTTCAGCACCGTTTCCTGATCCCACGGCGCAATGGTGCGCAGGTCGATGAGTTCGGCGGAAATCCCCGCTTCCTTGAGCTTCGCGACGGCAGGCGTCGCCTCCTGAATCATGCGGGCATAGGCGATGATGGTGACGTCGCTGCCCTCGCTCAGCACGTTGGCCTTGCCGATGGGCACGCGATGGCCCTTTTCCGGCGCTTCGGCGGGCGTCCAGTAGGTCGGCAGATTCTCGATGAACAGCACCGGATCGGGGTCGTCGATGGCGCTGCGCATCAGGCCATAGGCGTCCTGCGGGCTGGAAGGCGCGACGACCTTGATCCCCGCCGTGTGCGCGAACCATGCCTCCAGATAGTCGCAATGCTGGCCGCCACTGGCAAAGCCGGTGCCGGTCATCGTGCGGATGACGATGGGCACATGGGTCTGCCCTCCCGACATGAAGCGCAGCTTCGCCGCATGGTTGACGATCATGTCCATCGCCACCGTCGTGAAGTTCATCAGCATGATTTCCGCGATGGGCTTGAAGCCGACCAGGCTGGCGCCGATGGCCGCGCCGATGATCGCCTGTTCGGAAATGGGGGTGGAGCGCACGCGATGTTCGCCGAAGCGCGACGAAAGCCCCTTGGTGACGCCGCAGACGCCGCCTTCCTCGGGGTCGGCCAGATCTTCGCCAAGCGCGATGACATTGTCATCCGCCTCCATCGCGTCGGCGATGGCGGCATTGATGGCCTGAAGGATATTGGCCTTGGCGGCCTTCACATTGCTCTGGGCGTTCATCAGGCCATCTCCTCCGCGAACACGTCGCGCTTCAGTTCCTCCACGCCGGGGAAGTCGCTTGCCAGCGCGAATTCGACCGCCTCGTCGATATCCTTCTCGATGGCAGCTTCCATCTCGGCCAGCAGCTCCTCGGTCGCGATGCCGCTTTCGATCAGCTGCGCGCGGAAGCGCGGGACCGGATCGTTCGCCATCGCCTCTTCCTTGCGCGCCTTGTCCATATAGGCGTCGGCGTCACCGAAGACGTGGCCGAAGAAACGATAGGTCATCGCCTCGATCAGGGTCGGCCCCTCACCGGCGCGGGCGCGGGCGATCGCCTCGCTGGCGATGGCGTACATCTCGAACGGATCGTTGCCGTCCACCCGCACGCCCGGCATGCCATAGGCGGCTGCGCGGTCGGCGACCTTCACATTGCTGGTCTTGTCATAGGCGGTATGTTCGCCCCACTCGTTATTCTGGCAGACGAAGATCACCGGCAATTTCCAGACGGCGGCCAGATTGAGCGATTCATGGAAGGCGCCGATGTTGGCCGCGCCATCACCGAAGGAGGCGACCGTCACGCGACCGTCGCCGCGCAACTGCGAACCCCAGGCAAGGCCGTTGGCGATCGGCATGGTCGACCCGACGATGCCGGTCGTCACCATGATCCCCTTGGTGGGATAGGTGACGTGCATCGGCCCGCCCTTCCCCTTGCAGGTGCCGGTGGTGCGCCCGGCGACTTCCGCCCACAGATCCTTCAGCGGCAGGCCCTTGGCCAGCTGGTCGTGGCTGCCGCGATAGATGGTGCAGATATAATCCTCGTCGGTCAGGTTGACCGAGATGGCGCTGGGGATCACTTCCTGACCGCGCGGGCTGTAATAGGGCATGACCAGCCGCCCGTTCATGATGACCTTGCGCGACCGTTCGTCATTCGCCTTGATCAGCGCCATGCGGCGGTAGATCTCTATCTGCGTCGCCGCATCGGGGGTTGCCCTGTTGCTCATTTCAGACGTCCTTTCGAAAGGCCGGATTCTCACTATACGGATGTGAGCATCTGCCATGTTTTGCCGGGTGTGGAAGCCCCGCCCCTTCCATATCGCAATTGTGAAGGGTGGGGCGGCGCGCCTCTGCCGGTCAGGGACGCCGCGCGCGAAGCTCGATCCGCCCCTTTCCGAACGGCGCATCGCGGTTGGTCAATGCCTCCTTCAGCCCCTTTTCCGCCATATCCTTGCGGAACTGGCTGCGGCGCGGACCGGTGCTCAGGTGGGCGCGCGCGTCCAGTTCAGCGGCATAGCGCATGGACTGCTTCGCGCCCGCCAGTTCCATCTGCGCATTGACGACGCGCTTGTGGGTGGAGAGAATCTCGGCATCGACGCTGCCGATGCGGCGCACCATTTCATCGGCCTCGAAATCCAGTTCCTCGGCCGGATGGGCCTCCAGGACCAGGCCGATGCGCGCGGCGTCGATGCCGCTGATCGTATCACCGGTGAACAGCATGCGCTTGGTCCATTGCGGACCGCAATGATAGAACCACAGGTTCGTCGGCGGCGTGCCATTGGCGCGGGCGGCGGGGAAACCGATCTTGGCATTGTCCGCCGCCAGCACGATGTCGCAGGAGAAGGCGAGATCGGTGCCACCCGCCAGGCAATTGCCCTGAACCTTCGCCACGATCGGCTTGTGCAGGTCCAACATGATGGACGTCAGTTCCTGCTGCCGTTCCAGATTCCAGATATCGTCGTCGATCGTCCCGGCACGGCTGCGATAGGCGGCGGGATCATATTCTGTCGCGGTGTCAGCCGCCCCGCCATAGCTGTCCGTCAGGTCGTAGCCGGCGCAAAAATCCTTGCCCTCGCCAGAAAGCAGGATGACGTTGGCATCTCGCCGGTCGTCCGCTTCCAGCAGGGCCTGATGCAATTCCCTGAGCGTCTGTCCGGACAGGGCATTACGCTTTTCGGGCCGGTTCAGGGTGATGCGCGCCACATTGTCGCGCACTTCAAAGCTGATACATTCCGTCGACTTAAGCCATTTCATGCCCATGTTCCGCTCTCCAAAACCATATCGGCCCAGCATAGCGCGCCTCATGTAGTGCTGGCGAGGCAGGCTCGGCCGCCTATCGGAAATGTGATCCTTGCACCCCCCTTGTCTTGCCCCGATCCGGCAGTCGGGGCAGTCCTCTCTCATTATGCAAAATGTAAAGGCGAGGGTGGCGGACATACCCGCAGGTTTCCACCGGCTGGACCGGCTGGACGAGGTCATGGGCGGTTTCGACCCGGTTTATATCCGGCAGGAGGACGGCGGATATATCGCGCTCGGCTTTCACATCGCGCGCCAGCACTGCAACCCGCGCGGCAACTGCCATGGCGGCACCTGGGCGACCATGGCCGACGTGGTCATGGGCATGAATGTCGGGTTCGTGACCGGCCAGAGCGGGCCGACGGTTTCCATGAGCATCGACTTTTTGGGTGCAGCAACGGAAGGCCAGTGGGTGGAAGGCCGGGCGGAGATATTGCGGTGGACACCCAATCTGGCGTTCGCGCAATGCCGTTTCATCGCGGACGGCGAGACGGCCCTGCGCGCCAACGCCGTCTTCCGCCGTAAATTCCCGCCCTATCGAGACTATGAATCGCTGCTCGCACGACCGGCGGAACTGGCAGGATAAGGAGAGCATGATGGGCCGATTGAAGGGCAAGGTCGCGGTGATCATGGGCGCCACGCGCGAAGGCAATATGGGCCAGGCGATTGCCACGCGCTTTCTGGAGGAAGGCGCGCAGGTGGTCGTATCCGGGCGCGGGAAGGAAGGACTGGACGCGTTCGCGGCGGCAACCGGAGCCACCGCCATTCCATGTGACATCAGCCACCGCGCCCAGATCCAGTCCCTCGCCGATGCGGTGCTGGCGCGTCATGGCGCCATCGATATCGCCGTCAACGCAGCCGCTATCGGCTTCCTTGCGCCTTTCGAGGAGGAGACGGAGGAGCAGATCGATTCGATGCTCTCCATCATCTTCAAGGGCGGGCTGTTCTTCATGCAGGTGATGGTCGGGGCGATGAAGCGCGAAAGGCCCGGTGGACGGGGCGGCGCGATCATCAACATCTCCTCCGCCGTGGCGGACATCATGTCCGACGATCATTGCAGCTATATGGGCGCCAAGGCCGCGCTCAACCAGATGACACGCTTCGTCGCCTATCAATATGGCAAGCATGGCATTCGCGCCAACATCCTGGCGCCGGGCCTGACCATCACGCCGATGCTGGGCGGGTTCAACGTGCCCGGCATGGTCGAGGCCTATGCGAAGGAATATCCGCTGGGCCGGATCACGACGGTGGAGGATATCGCCAATGCGGCGCTGTTCATGGCCAGCGACGAATGTTTCATGACCGGCCAGACGTTCAACGTGACGGGCGGCCTGACGCTGCGCCGCAATCCCACGACCGAGGAGATCATGGCCTCCATCGCCGCCCATGGCGGCGCGGTTCCGCAGATGTGAGGATGATGGCATGACCCGTCCCCTTGCCCTCGACCAACTGACCGTAATCGGCACAGACCCGGCCGAATTGGTGGACCTGGCGGCCGACGCGGGTTTCGCCGCGATCAGCCCCTGGCTCGCGGTTGTCCCTTACGACGCCCTGCCCGCCAACCATTTGCGCGCCGGCGATCCTGCGACGGCTGCCATGGCGCGACGCCTGCGCGAAACGGGCGTGGCGCTCAATCAGGCCGACGGCTTTGCATTGGGGGATGAAGCGCCCATGGCCGCCTATCGTGATGGCATTGCGCTGATGGCGGAAATGGGCGCGCGCAACATCGTCGCCCTGCATTTCGACAGCGACATGGAGCGCGGCTTCGACCGTTTCTGCCAGCTCGACACATGGGCGAAGGTGGCGGGCATCGGCACCGCGCTGGAATTCACGCCGCTTTCGCGCATCGGTACGCTGGATGCGGCGCTCGCCTTCCTTGACCGGGTCGACAGCGCCAATGCAGGCTTGCTGGTCGACCTGCTGCATCTGGCCCAATCGGGCGGAAGGCCGGCCGACCTTGCCCGCGTGCCTCCGGGCATGATCCGGGGCGCGCAACTGTGCGATGCGCCGGGCGTGGTCGATTTCGAAAGCTATGCACATGATGCGGTCAGGCACCGGCTTTGGCCCGGCGAAGGCACGCTGCCGGTCGCGGAGTTCATCCGCGCCCTGCCCGATGACATCATCATCGGCGTCGAGATACCACGCGCGGAACCGGAGCTTGACCGGAAAGCACGCGCCCGTCGCGCTTTCGAGACGTCAGTCGCGGCGGTGCATGCCGCGACTGCGTGATTTCATCCGGTCCAGCGACAAGGAGCGATCAGACTGGCGATGATGGAGGGGCGTTGGCGGCCCTGACATTGACTTGCGCCGTACCGGCGAGAAGCTGATGGCGAGATCAGAAGGAGAGGATAGGGCAGTGAACCAGCCAGTCGGCGCGCTACAGCCGGAAATCACGCGCAGGAAGAAGGCCGGTCCAGAGGATTTCATCCCGAAGGAAGATTATGTCAGCCGCGACTTCGCCCGGCTGGAACAGCAGCGTCTCTGGCCGCGGACATGGCAGATGGCCTGCCGCGAGGAGGAAATCCCCCGCGTCGGCGATTATGTCACCTATGACGTGCTCGATGAATCCTTCATCGTCGTGCGTGTCGCGGCGGACCGGATCGCGGCCTATCACAACGCGTGCCAGCATCGCGGCCGCCGCCTGACGGACGGTTGCGGCCATACGGCGCGTCTGTTCTGCCGCTTTCATGGCTGGTCGTGGAAGCTGGACGGGACGATCGCCAACGTCGTCGACCGTGACAATTGGGACGGCAGCCTGAAGGACGAGGACATCGCCCTGCCCAAAGTCCGCGTCGATAGCTGGGGCGGTTTCGTCTTCATCTGCATGGACGACAATGCCGAACCGTTGCTGGAATTCCTGTCGCCGATCCCGGAGGTGTTCCGCAATTACCCGTTCGAGAAGATGCGCTATCGCTGGTACAAGCGCACGGGCATCGACTGCAACTGGAAGACGGCGCTGGAAGCCTTCAACGAGGGCTATCACGTCCAGACCACCCATACCCAATTGCTGCCGGTCCACGATGACGAAGCCCTGTCGTTCGCGGAGGGGCGCCATGGCAGCTACCAGCTTGCGCCGGGGCGGATTTCGCTGGGTGAACGTTCTCCCCGGCTGGCCAGCACGAAGGTCGACTATCGTCGGAACGTCCGCGATTTCGTCCTGATGCTGGAACAGGATCTGAAAGCATCGATCCCGCCGCATATGTCGGAACTGGCGGACCGGCTGGTCGACGAGCTGCCTCAGGATGCGTCGTTGCTCGACGTGCTGATGAAATATGGCCAGATCGCCTTCGAGGCCGCACAGGAACGCGATATCCCCTTCCCTTCGCTGACACCGGAGGAAATCGCCCGCGCCGGAGCGGACTGGCATCTTTTTCCCAACATGGTCTTTCTGCCGGCGCCCGATGCCATGCTCGCCTACCGTGCGCGCCCCGACCGCAATGACCCGGAACGATGCATCTTCGAAGTCTATTCGCTGGTCCTTTATCCCGAAGGGCAGGAACCGCCGCTGGAACGGCAGGAGTTCAGGGATTGGCGCGATCATGACGCCTGGGGCCTGATCCTGACGCAGGATTTCGAGAATATGACCGAAGTGCAGCGGGGCATGCGCTCGACCGGCTTCACCGGATCGCGCACCAACCCCGTGCAGGAACGAAGTGTATCGAATTTCCACAGGGCGCTGCGCGAATTCATCGGCGCCTGAACCCACAGATTGAAAGGAGAGATCATGGCAGGCAGATTGAACGGCAAGGTCGCAATCGTCACCGGCGGCGGTCAGGGCGTCGGCCTGGGCATCGCCCAGGTTTTCCTGCGCGAAGGCGCGAAAGTGCTGATCACCGGCCGCACTCCCGACAAGCTGGAAGCGGCGGTTGCAGCGCTGAAGGCGGAGGGTGGCGAAGCGGCCTGGATCGCGGGAACCGCTGGCGTGCGCGCGGATGCGGAGGCCGCCGTCGCCAAGGCGGTCGACCTGTTCGGCGGGCTCGACATATTGGTGAACAATGCGCAAACGTCCAAACCCGGCACCATGTTCGAGGATACGGATGACGCATTATTTGCGCTGACGATCGAATCCGGCCTTTACGGCACGTTCCAGCATATGCAGGCGGCGATCCCCCATATGAAGGAGAAGGGCGGATCGATCATCAACTTCGGTTCCTATGAGGGCATTCATGGCGGCGTCGGCTTTGCTGCCTATGCCGCGACCAAGGAGGCCATTCGCGGCCTGTCCCGCACCGCCGCGCGGGAACTGGGCCCCTATAAGATTCGCGTCAATGTGATCTGCCCCGCCGCGCTCAGCCCGATTGCCGAACAATGGGTCAAGGATTTCCCGGAGGAAGCCGAAAAGGTCATGAAACTCGTCGCGCTCGGCTATCTGGGCGATTGCGAGAAGGATATCGGGCCGGCCGCCTTGTTCCTGGCCAGCGAGGACAGCCGCTATGTGACCGGCCAGACCATCAATGTGGACGGCGGGCAGATGATGCTGTGAGCCGGACGCTCGACTTTTCGGGCCGCACCGCCATCATCACCGGCGCCGCCAAGGGGCTGGGCCGCGCCTATGCCCATTGGCTTGCGGCCCATGGCTGCGCCGTGATCGTCAGCAATCGCCCGGCGCCCGACGGCTCCTCCTCGGCGCAGGCCGTGGCGGAGGAAATCGTGAGCGCAGGCGGCCGGGCGGTCGCGCATGACGGGCCCGTGCAGATGCCGGAGTCCGCCGCCGAGATGGTGCGCATCGCCCGGCAGCATTTCGGCACGCCCGATATTTTCGTCAGCAATGCGGGCGTGCAGGCGTTCCGCGATTTCGGCGCCGTCACACTGAAGGAAATGGATGCGCTGCTCGACATCAACCTGCGCGGCGTGCTGGTGGGATTGAAGGCCGTGTGGCCCGCCATGGTCGATTCAGGTTATGGACGGATCGTCCTTACCGGCTCCAGCGCCGGGTTGTGGGGACAGGTCGGCTCGGCCGACTACGCCGCCTCCAAGGCCGCGATGGTGGGCCTCGCCCGCTCTTTGGCGATCGACGTCCCGCCGGGCGCGGACCTATGCGTCAATGTCGTCGCTCCCGCCGCTTATACGCCCATGTCGGCGGGCAGCATTCCGGCGCAGTGGGCCGGTTATGCCTCCCCCGATCATGTCGCGCCGGTCGTCGGCTGGCTATGCAGCGACAGATGCGCCACGTCGGGCGGCATCTATCATGCGGGCGGGGGCCATGTCCGCCGCGTCCAGATATTGGAAGGACCGGTCCATCAACTGTCCGAAGGCGATATCGACAGCGTGATGCGAGGCCTGACCGCGCAACCCGAATGGACCAGCTCTTTTGCGTCCGGCGCGGAGATCCTGCCGGAACTGGTGAAGGCGATGACGGCATGCCGATAGATTTTTCCGGCCAGGTGGCCATTGTGACCGGCGCGGGTGGAGGCATGGGACGCGCCTATGCGCTGGAACTGGCGCGGCGGGGCGCGGCGGTGGTCGTCAACGACTATGGCGGCGGGGTTCTGGGCGAACAGGACGGCAGTTCCGCTCCGGCCGAAGCGGTGGCCGCGGAAATCACCGCGGCGAACGGGCGTGCGATCGCCAATGGCCTGGCGGTGGGAACTGCGGCGAACGCACGGTCGATAGTCGATACGGCCCTGAATGCCTTCGGACGGGTCGATATTCTGATCAACAATGCCGGCACGGGCATTGCGGGCCCCTTCACCGCCCATGATGACGAGGCCATCGAACGCCATTATGCGACGAACCTGATCGGCGGCCATCATCTGATGCGCGCCGCCTGGCCGCATATGGCGGCGCAGCGCTATGGCCGCATCCTCAACGTCAGTTCGAACGGCGCGCTTGGCGTCGGCGGCAATGCTCCTTATGCCGCGGCCAAGGCCGGCATGCTGGGCCTGACGCTGGATGCCGCGATCGAGGGGAAACCGCTGGGCATAATGCTCAATGCCGTCATGCCGACATCCTATTCCCGCCTGATCGAGCAGATACCCGATCCCTCCACCGTTGCCTGGTTCCGCGACAATCTGCCGCCCGAGAAGGTGGCGGCGGCGATGGTCTGGTTCCTGAGCCGCGACTGCAAAGAGACCGGCCGCATCCTGCTGACGGGCGGCGGCCGCTTGTCGAACCTCATCTTCGCGGAAACCGGCGAGATTTTCGACCCGCGGATCAATGCGGAAAAGGTTGGCGAGTGCGTGGCGGAAATATGGGACGAAACCATGCTCGCTCCCGTCCATAATCAGGCGGAGGCGGGCGCGCGCTATTTCCGCCACCTGCCCTGGACGGCTACCGATGCGCCCGATTTCGGCCCGGACGTGGAAAGAGGCTGAGCAAGGTCAGACGCGCCGCCGTCCGTGCACGGTGATGTAGATGGCGGTGCCGATGATCAACGCCGATCCCACATAGGTGCCCGGCTGTGGCCATTCGCTGAACAGCATGTAGCCGAGCGCCGTGATGAACAGGATACGGACATAGTCGAGCGGCCCCATGAGGCTCGCCTCCCCTAACGTCATGCCCCGGATATAGCAGGCCTGTGTCGCGACACCGAGTATGCCCATGGCTGCGAGCAGCAGAGCATCCTCGGCGGTTGGCATGCGCCAGCTGCTCCAGGCCAACGGCGCGGTAAAGATCAGGCCCAGCAATGTCGACCAGGTAAGGAGTGCAAGATCGCTGTGATCGCGCGCCATCTGCTTGACGCTGATCACCGACCAGGAGACGAGCAGCGCGGCCAGCAGCCCCTGAGCCGCCGCCCATCCGATCAGCGAATGGGCCGAACCCGGAGCAATGATGATGAGTACGCCCGCAAAGCCGACCAGCGTGGCGAAGAGCCTTTGCCGATCCAGCCGCTCGCCCAGGAGCAGCGCGGCGAGGGGCACGAGGAACAGGGTGCGGGTGAAGGACAGGGCGTTCGCTTCCGCCAGTCCCAGAAGGTGGAAGCTGTTGAACGCGAGGATGATCGACAGGCTGGTCGCCGCGCAACGCAATATCATCAGCATTGGCCGGCGAAGCATGAAGGCGCTGCGCGGTTGCCGCAGGATGAAGGGCGCCAGCGCGATCAGGCCGACGCCCTGCCGCACGAAATTCTGCGTGGCCGCCGAATAGTCGTCACCCAGCAGCTTCACCAGCGCCATGGCGATGCTGTAGGCAAAGCCGGAGGCCAGCATCCACAGGGCACCGCGCCCATTGTCATGATGCCCTTGTTCGCGACCATCCATCCCGCCGCATTAACCGCACCGGCCCGCGCAGGATAGAGTGCAAAGCATCAATCGATCTGGTGATCGGTGGCGTGCAGGGGACGAGCGCGAAACCCGATAAAATGGCCGATTCCTCCCGCAATCTTACGGGCGCTGGATCGAAAATCCGGCGCCCGTAATGACCCGATTAGAATTTATAGGACAGTTCCATCCCGTAGGTGCGCGGTTCGCCATAGACCGAGGAAATGTAACCCGCCTCATTGTAGATGCCGATCACGCCCACCCGGTAATAGCTCTTCGTCAGATTGTTGACGAAGGCGGCGGCACCCAGACCCGTGCCGAAGATATTCTCCCAACCCGCGCGCAGGTTGACCAGTTCATAACCCGGCTCGGTCGCCAGCACGTCATTCTTGTCGAGATGCTGTTTCGTGCGATAGCTGATATTGGCGTTGAGGTTGATCGCGCCCGCATCGCCCGGCAGGGGGATTTCATAGCTGACATTGGCGCCCATCTGATGATGAGGCGATCCGACCAGCGCGAATTCGCCCGGTTGGCGGCCCTGGCTGATCTTCACGCCGACATAGGAATAGAAGGCGCTGATGTTGAGCGGACCCGCGATAAGACCCAGTTCCAGTTCGCCGCCATAATTCTTCTGCCGGGCGGTATTGTCGATGATCGTGTTGACATTGCCCGCACTGTCGATCGACGAGGTCTGCTTCTGGACGTTCTTATAGTCCTGATAGAAGATGGCGAGATTGCCGGTCAGCGTCGCTCCACCCAGCCCATGACGCGTCTTGAGCCCGGCTTCATATTCCTGCACTGTTTCAGGGTCGAAGGGTCGCAACTCTTCGGTCGACGCCGCGCGAAGCGAGAAGCCGCCCGACCGGAAACCGCGCCGGGTCGAGATATAGGTCGTCAGATTCGCGTTGGGTTCATATTGCAGCGTGACGTCCCAGGTGAAGGCATCCCATTTCTTGCTGTTGGTCTGGGGGCAGTCGGCCAGCGTCGCGGGGACGAAAGAGGTGGTGCCGGTGTCCACACGGAACAGGCATGTGCCCAGATTGGGATAATAAGCGAAGATTCGCGCATTACGCTTGTCGGTCGTGTAGCGGATGCCCGCCGAAACCTTGAACTGGTCGGTGAAGGCATAGGTGCCCGCCGCGAACAGCGCAAAAGTCTTCGCCTTGCCGCTGCCCGCATAGGCGTTGAGGAAAGTCGCGGCGGGCGTGTTGAGCGGCAATCCGGAGCCGGCGATCGCCAGTTCCGGGAACTGGCTCGACGTCGAACCGTCCTTGCCCTTCTCGACGAAATAATAAGCGCCCAGCACATAATCGAGCCGGTTCTCAATCGCCTTGCCCTGGATCTGGAATTCCTCGCTGAACTGTTCGATGCTGCGATAGCGATTGGAATTGATGAGATAGGCGGGCACGCCGTCCAGATCCATGACCTGGTCGAAATCCAGCTTGCGATAGCCGACGACATTCTTGAACGTGATATTGTCGAGGCTGTAGGTGGTGCGGTTCGTGACGCCGCGGTTCTTCAGCCGTTCATAGGGCTGGGTCTGATAGGCATCGAGAGTGCCGCCGGTTCCCGATCCCGACGCGAATCTATAATGCGGCCGTGCCTGCTGCGCCGCGAACTGGCCGATGACGTCCGATACCGGAATGCCGAAGCCGCGCAGCGTCGCATAGCCGGCGATGGCGGGCGCCGCGGGATTGGCGGCGGTGCCGACCAATGCCGTGCCATGTTCGTTCGTCTTGATGTAATCGATGATCGTATTGGATTCGAATTCGGGCGTCGGCGCAAAGCGGATCGAGGTACGGAAGGTCTTGTAATCCTGGTCGTCATAGTCGCGACCGGTCAGCACATCTCTGGTGAAGCCGTCACGCTTCCTGATCTTGCCCGCGAAACGCACGCCCAGTCCGTCAGTGAGGGGTATGTTCACCATGCCGTAAAGGTCACGCATGTCATAATTGCCGATCTGGCCGCGCAACTCGGCATGGAAATCGTCCACCGGCTTGTTGGGTTCGATCAGGACCGCGCCGCCGGTCATGTTGCGACCGAACAGCGTGCCCTGCACGCCCTTCAGGACCTGGGTCGATTGAAGGTCGTAGAGCGCATAGGCGAAGCCGACGCTGCGGGCCTGGACCACTTCAGCGAAATAGGTGCCGACCGGCGGATCGGTGAGCAACTGCGATTCCTGGGTGCGCTGACCGCGGATGGCGAAGCCCAGCTCGTTGCGGCTGGTACCCTGGTTGGTCAGGCTGAGCGAGGGCACGCGGCTTTGCAGCCCCAGCGCATCGCTGACGCCGCTCCGCGCGAGCGAGTCGCCGCTGACCGCGGTGATCGAAATGGGCACATCCTGCAACGCTTCCTCGCGCCGGCGGGCGGTCACGACGATGTCGGGCGCCTGGGCCATGCCCGATGCCTGAGGCGCGGCGTCCTGCGCTGCGGCGGCGGTGGCGAAGAGCGATGTGGCGGCAAGCAATGCGGACCGGAACATGGTCATCCTTCCTCTCCTGATCGTCCGGCACTGTCGCCGGTCTGGCCGCTGTTGCGGCTCTGTGAAGGATCATGTCGAAAGGATATTTTTACTCAATCTTCCCGAACGCGCAGGCCAGATTGATCGCAGTCGTGATATTTGCAGGGCTGTCCCATCAGCTTTCCGCGATGAAGGCATGACCGGCAAGCGGCCCGATCCCCACCACGCCGCCATCGACAGCCAGTTCGACGCCATTGACGAAGCGCGCCTCATCGCTCGCCAGGAACAGCACCGCCTGCGCCACGTCCCAGGCATCGCCCTCGATGCCGAGGGGGCTCACCTTCCGGCGCGTCTCACGCATTTCTTCGGACATGTAGCGCGCCGCGTGAGGCGTCATGACATGGCCGGGCGCCACCGTGTTGACGCGGATCCCCTGGCGGCCGTGGAGCACGCCGATCTCGCGCGACAGTTGCGCCATCGCCGCCTTGGACGGTCCGTAGGCGATGGCGCCCATGGCCCTGATACCGGCCAGCGAGGAGATATTGATGATCGCTCCGCCGCCGTTACGGGCCATATGCGGAATGGCCGACTGGCTCATCAGCATCACGCTGGTGAGATTGGTCGTCAGGGTCCGGTTCCACTGGTCGAGCGTCATGGTTTCGAGCGTGGCCGGTCCCGATATTCCCACATTGTTGACCAATATGTCGAGCCTGCCAAATGCCGCCATGGCTGCGTCGACCAGCTTGCCGCAGACAGCCGGGTCGCCCACGTCGCCCCCGGCCGCAACCGCGCGCCCGCCATTGGTTTCGATCCGTTCGGCCGTCGCTTGCGCGCGGGCGAGGTCGAGATCGGCGCAGACAAGCTGCGCGCCTTCCGCTGCCATCAGCAGCGCGATGGAACGGCCGATGCCAATATCATCCCCTTCCGCGCCAGCGCCCGTGACGATTGCCACTTTCCCAGCAAGGCGGTCATAATGGCGTATCGGTTCGGGCATGCAGGCTCTTTCCTTGTCGACGATGCCGATGGAGCAGAAGGGCATGTCCGTCCAGCGCGCAACCCTGCTGTTCGCGCAGCAAGGGGAAGATTGACAGGGAGTATTTGCGCATATACCGGTTGTTTTCTCTCACCCATGGCCTTCGACTTCGCCCTTGTCGCGCTGCCCGGCGCCTATTCCAGCAGCGTCGGCGCGCTGATGGACAGCTTCCTGATCGCGCGCGATCGGGTGGAGCATGTTTTCGCGGGCGAGGAAGAGATGCGCATGGAGACCCAGCTTCATATCCTGTCCGCCGATGGCGAGCCGGTCGTGCTGGGCGACGGACGGTCCTTTCCGGTCGACGGCTCCGCGAACGGAGAGGAACCGATGGCCTTCATCTGGCTGCCGGCTTTCCGCGCGGGAGGGCGCGAACCGTTGGAGCGCCGCCTGGCGGAGGCCGGACCGCTGATCGACTGGCTTCGTCGACAATCGGAAATGGGCGCGGTGATCGGCGCGAGCGGAGCGGCGTCAACGCTGCTGATGGCGGGCGGCTTCACATCCGATCTCGCGGTTCCGGTGGCGCGGGCGATGCAACCGCTGACACGCACGCTGTTCCCCCGCCAGCCGTTCGAGGAACGGTTCGGACTGGTCGATCACGGTCATTTGCTGATCGGCAACGGCATGGGCAATGATCTGCAATTGATCATCCGGGTACTGGAGCGGATGATCTCCCCCGATATCGCGCGCTGGCTCTCCTCGATCGTCGGGCAGGACTATGAGGAGAAGGAACTGCTCGCACCCGATCCCATGGTCGCCAGGGCGCAGCTATGGATCGAGCAGCGTTTCACCGGGCCGATCAACATGGCAGAATTGGCGAAGCATCTGTCGACGAGCCCGGCGACGCTCAACCGACGCTTTCACAAGGCGCTCGGTCTTGCGCCCAAGGCCTATGTCGGGCAACTCCGCTTTCAGGCGGCGGTGCGCATGCTCGACAAATCGACGCGCTCGGTGGACCGGATCGCGCAACTGGTCGGCTATTCGGACAGCCGGTTGTTCCGGGCGATGTTTCGTCAGCATGCCGGCATGACGGCCAGCGAATGGCGGACGAGGCCGCGGCCGAAGGCCAAGACCGGCGGCACCTGAACCCCACGGACGACCAGCCCCCCCAATGGGGAGAGGCTGGTTTCCTGATCAGCTATTGCTGCCCACGGCATGGTGGGCGGCGATCCATCCGAAGATGAAGGACGCGCCGATGCTGGCGCCCGCCGCCGGGTAGCAGCGGCCCATCACCGATGCGGTGGAGTTGCCGGTGGCGTAGAGCCCCGCGATCACCGACCCGTCGGCGCGCAGGACACGGGCATCCTCGTCGGTGACGATGCCGCCCGACGTGCCGACGTCGCCTGGCACGATCTCCATCACATAGAAAGGCGGCTTGTCTATCTTGCCGAGGTTGGGGTTGGGCTTGACCGTCGGATCGCCGAAACAATTGTCATAGCCGCGCCCGCCCCGGTTGAAGTCCAGATCCTTGCCGGTTTCGCAATATCCGTTGAACTTCTCGATCTCGGCCTTCAGTCCCTCGGCGTCGATGCCGGTGATCCGCGCGAGTTCCTCGATCGAATCCGCCTTCTTCATCATCCCGCTGTCCAGCCAGGACTGCGGCGTCTTGCCCGGCGGATAATAGCCCCAGGCGTAACGCTTGCGATGACGGCTATCGAGGATGACATAGGCAGGCACGTCATTGCGGTACAGACGCTGGCCATTTTCCATGTAGGAGCCGCTTTCATTGAGGATGCGACGTCCCTGACGATTGACGATGATGCAATGCGGCTTGGAAATATCCGTATTATGCATGTTCGCCGGTCCGCCTTCGGGCACCACCGTTCCGGGAACCCACCAGGCCTGGTCCATCAGGTCCAGCGCGGCGCCATGCTTCTCGGCAATCTGGATCATCTCGCCCGTGTCGCCGGGATTGGCGTTGGTCCATTCGACGGAACTGGGCTGCGGGCCGTACCGCTTGCGCATCTCCGCATTGCGGGAAAATCCGCCCGCATTGATCAGCACGCCGTCCCGCGCGCCGATGCGCAGGGTCTGGCCGCCATGGTTCGCGACGACGCCGACGATGCGGCCATCCTCCTCGATCAGTTCGGTGACGCCATGGTCGGTGCGCATGTCGACCCCGGCCTTGTCCGCCAGCATCAGCAGCCGCCCCTGCAACGCGCCGCCGAAACTCAGGATCGGCTTGCCGCGCTTTTCCACCACGCGCATGCGCCACAACAACTTCAACCCCTCCCACATGCCGCGCGGGGTGCGGGTGGCCAGGCCAATGATGCCCGCCTTGTCGGTCGGCAGCGGCATCACCATCGGGCCAAGGCGCAATTTGTCGAACAACGGCCCCATCTCGCGCGCGTCCAGCATCGGCGCGCCGATCGACCGGCTGCGCGTCACGCCGCCGGGCCGGTCGTCATAATAATCCGACCAGCCTTCGGTGTGCAGCCATTTCATGCCCTGCTCTTCCAGCCATTTCAACATGACCGGGCCGTTGCGCAGATAGGCCTCCTTGCGCTCCGGCGTGGCGCCCGACCCGCCGTCGTGACCGACGGTCGCGTCCATGTAGGTGCGCGCCTTATCATGGCTGTCCTCAATGCCCTTGGCCTTCAGCAGATGGTTGTTGGGCACCCACAGCACGCCGCCCGACATGGCGGTCGATCCGCCCAGCTTGTCGGTCTTTTCCAGGATCACCGGCGTCTTGCCGATGGATTTCAGGTACAGGCCCGCCGCCATCGCCCCGCCGCCCGATCCGATGATGACAAAGTCGGCAACCTCGTCGAACTTCGCCTCGACCATTCAGTCCACCTTCCCCACATATTGATGATAGACGCGGTGGAAATTGCTGATCTCCACCTCCTGCACCGGGTTGGTCCGGGCGACCTTGAAGGCCTGCGACTTCATGCCCTTCTGCACCTCTTCCATATTCTGGAAGTCCTGGTCCAGGATGAGGCCCCAGTTGAGGTCGCGCCACTTGCCGTTGCTGCCGTCACCGCCATCCTCCACCTCGACCTTCGGCTCCGTGCCGGGCGCGTAGCGTTCCAGCACATTGACCTCGAAGATGCACTTGTCGGGATCGTCGCCATAGGGACGCGCGCGATAGAAGAGCACGTTGGTCGCCTGTTGCAGGAAGACGAGGTTGGGGAAGATGTTCCAGTCCGTTCCCGCCTTCATCAGCTGCTCGCCCGTGACCGCCGGGAAGGGACGACCGCTCTTCGCCGATTCCTCCGCATGGAACTGGGCAAAGGCGCCATACATGGTGAAGGGGTCGACCCCTTCGGGCAATTCCATCAGCCGCCTGCCCGCCGCCAGCATCTCCTGCGTGGTGGTCGCCTGCAACGTGTCCCAGATTTCCTTGTTGAATTCGTAGAAACCCTTGCGGATGTCACCGCTCTGGTCGCTGATGCGCGGGCTGGGCAGGCCGAACAGCGCGGTCGGCGCATAGCCGAACATCGCATGTTTCCCATAGGCCTTCGAATAGGTGTAGTCGTCCTGGTAGGCGAGCAGCTGGCGGTGCGTCGTCTGCACATGATAGCCTTCCATGAAGGCTTCCTGCGCCGTCTTCCAGTTGCAGGGCATGACGATGCGCTTGCGCCAGGCATAGCGCATATGCTCGATCTCGAACGGGTCGAGGATCGTCTTGGCTTCGCCCAGGAAATCCTCCAGGCTTTCACTGTCCGGGTCCATGTTGATGAAGACCCAGCCGCCCCACTGGCCGACCTTCACCCTTTGCAGGGTGACATCCTCGTCCGGCAGGGCATTGCCCCAGTCGTGCCGGTCGACGATCTCCGTCGGCTTGCCGTCCAGGCTCCACTGCCAGCCATGATATTTGCAGTGGAACTTGCCCATCCGCCCGCAGCCTTCGGTCAGCCGCCTGCCCCGGTGAGGGCAGACGTTGAAATAGGCCGCGATCGACCCGTCCTTCTGACGGACGACCGAAATGGATTCATCGGCAATGTCATAGGTATAGAAATCGCCAGCGTTCGGAATCTCCTCTGCCCGGCAGGCGACCTGCCACACTTTGGGCCAGAGCCGTTCCTTCTCGATCCTCGCATAATCGCGCGAGATATAGGCATCGACCGGGATGCGATCCGCCGTCACCGCGGCTGCCTGCCCCGAAACGCTGGCCATGTCGTTCATTGTCCGATCCTCTCCTTGGCGTGCCGCTTCAGCTTTTCGCCGGTCCCTGGGGGAAACGCATGTCGAAAACGCCCTCTGCAATGCGGTTGAGCAACACTTCGATCGCGCCGCCCGCAATCATCCATCCGCGCGTGCGACGCAGGCAATATTCGACCAGGCTGTCCTGGCTGTATCCTGCGCCGCCCATGATCTGGATCGCCTCATTCGCACATTCAAAACCGGCGCGGTTGCACGCGACCTTGGCGATCGCGGTTTCCTCCGGCGAAGGCAAGCCCGCGTCCGCGTTGGTGGCGGCACGATAGAGCAGCAGCTGCGCGGCATCCAGCTTCAGCTTCATTTCCGCGAACTTCCACTGCAGCCCCTGGAACTCGCACAGCGCCTTGCCGAACTGGCGCCGCGTCTTGGCATGTTCGACCGCCGCGTTGAAGGCATAGCGGCCCAGCGCCAGGCTGCGCGCCGTGTTACCGATGCGCTCCACGTTGAAGCCCGCCATCTGCTTCTTGAAGCCGCCCGGACCCAGCAGCACCTTGTCCTTGGGTACATAGACATTGTCGAAGAAGAGCGGGTTCCATTCCTCGCCTGACAGGAAACGGATCGGCTTGCCGAAGGTGAAGCCTTCCTGGCCGCGCTCGATCAGCACCGATCCGATATTGCCGGTGCCCGGACCATAGCGGACATAGACCAGGAACACGGTGGCATGGGTGCCGTGGGTGGTGAAGATCTTCTGCCCGGTGATGCGATAGCCGTCGCCATCCTCGACCGCCGTGGTGGTCAGCTCGGTCACGGCCGAACCCGCGTTCGGCTCCGTCATCGCGACGGAAATCAGGCCGTCGCCGCGCAGCAGCGGCGCCAGATATTGTTCCTTCTGCGCGTCGGTCGCGAACTGGGCGAAGGTGCGGATGGCGCCGAAATTGCCCGCCTGCACCACGTCCGCGGAGCGGGGGCACACCGACGCGATGGTCTCGATCGCGATGACCGCGTCCATCAGGCTGCCGCCCAGGCCGCCCTTGTCTTCCGGCACGGTGATCCCGATCAGGCCCTGTTCGGCCATCATCCGGGCCACTTCCCACGGATAATCGTCGCTATGCGCCCGCTCCAGCGCGCCAGCGGCCAGGTGGCGCTGCGCGAAAGCGGCTACCGCGTCGCGGAACATGGTCTGCTCTTCATTCAAGTCGAACTGCATCCGATCGCTTCCCATAGGGCGGCTCATATGCCGCGGATAAACTGCTATCATCGACCTAATCGGGGATTATCGCGATGCGAAGATTGCCGAGGCGATCCTTCACATTCGCGATACCTCGCTCGCGCCCACCCCCTCAACTTGACAGTTGCGGCCAGCGGATAGCTTGTGGCGGCAGGTTTCAGACCCATTTCAAGCCAGACCCATTCGAGACAGGGCCCCACGATTCAGCCATGATCCAGATCAACGAAAAGATATCCACCCGCATTGAAGGCGATATCGGCTTCATCATCAGCGACAATCCCCCCGTTAACGCACTGGGAACGGCCGTGCGTCAGGGGCTGGTCGGCGCTCTGGAAGAACTGAATGCCGATCCCGCCGTAAAGGTGATCGTGCTTTCCTGCGTGGGACGCACCTTCTTCGCTGGCGCGGATATCACCGAATTCGGCAAGCCACGTCAATCGCCCACTCTGCAGGAAGTCATTGCCGCCATGGAAAGCTCGGCCAAACCGGTCGTCGCCGCGATTCACGGCACTGCGCTAGGCGGCGGGTTCGAGACTGCGCTGGGCTGCGCCTTCCGAGTCGCCATCCCTTCCGCCAAGGTCGGCCTGCCCGAAATCAATCTCGGCATCTTTGCCGGCGGCGGCGGCACACAGCGCCTGCCGCGCTTGATTGGCCCGGAAAAGGCACTCGAACATGTCCTGTCCGGCAAGCCCGTCGGCGCGCAGCAAGCGCTGGAACTCGGCATTCTCGATGCGGTGGAGGAAGGCGATCCGGCCGCGATCGGCGCCGCCTTCGCCCGCCGGGTGATCGACGAGAACATCCCCGCCGTGCCAGTGCGCGACCGCGAAGAGAAGCTGGCCGCGACCCGCGCCGATCCCTCCGCCTTCGACGCGCTCGCGAAGAAGCTGACGGCGCGCAGCAAGGGGCAGCTTGCGCCGCAGGCGAACATCGATTCGATCCGCCGTTCCTTCACCATGGATCTCGACGCGGCGCTGGAAATCGACGCCGTCGCCATCCGGGAACTGATGGCGGGCAGCCAGTCGCGCGCGCTGCGCCACCTCTTCTTCGCAGAACGCGAAGCCGCCCGCATTCCCGGCCTGCCGGAAACCGCCAAGGCGCGGCCGGTCAGGAAAGCGGCAATCATCGGCGCGGGCACCATGGGCGGCGGCATCGCCATGTGTTTTGCCGGGGCGGGCGTGCCCGTCACCGTGATCGACACCACGCAGGAGGCGCTGGATCGCGGGCTGGAACGGGTGAAGGGGAACTACGCCACCTCGGTCAAGCGGGGTTCCATTACCCAGGCGCAGATGGACCAACGCCTGTCGCTGATCGGCGGCGCGACGGATCGCGCGGCGGCGGCTGACGCCGATATCGTGATCGAGGCCGTGTTCGAGGACATGGACGTCAAGAAGGAGATTTTCGCCGATCTCGAAAAGCGGGTGAAACCGGGCACCATCCTCGCGTCCAACACCTCCGCGCTGGACGTGGACGACATCGCGTCGGTGCTAGAGCGGCCGCAGGATTTCGTCGGCATGCACTTCTTCTCGCCCGCCAACGTCATGAAGCTGCTGGAAGTCGTGGTCGCCAAACACAGCAGCCCCGACGCCATCCTGACCGCGATGGCGGTGGGCAAGACCATCGGCAAGGTGCCGGTCTGGTCGGGCAATTGCGACGGCTTCATCGGCAACCGCATGGTCGCCAAGCGGTCCGCACAGGCCGAACGGCTGTTGCAGCAGGGTGCCTTCCCGCAGCAGGTGGATGCCGCGCTCACCAATCTGGGCTTCCCGATGGGGCCGCTGACCACCAACGACATGTCGGGCCTCGACATCGGCTATTCGATCCGCAAGCGGCGCGGCACCCCCTTCCCTATCGCCGATGCCATCGTGGAAAGCGGGCGGCTGGGGCAGAAGACCGGCGCGGGCTATTATCGCTACGAACCGGGCGATCGCACCCCTTATCCCAATCCGGAAACGGAAGCGCTGATCGTCGCGACGTCGCAGAAGCTGGGCATCACCCGCCGCGAAATTGCCGAAGAGGAGATGGTGCAACGGCTGCTCTTCCCCCTCATCAACGAAGGCGCGCGGATTCTGGAGGAAGGCATCGCGCTGCGCGCGTCCGACGTCGATCTGGTGTGGATCAACGGCTATGGCTGGCCCCGGCATCTGGGCGGGCCCATGTTCTATGCGGACGAAACAGGCCTGCCGACGATCGTCGCCAAGCTGCGCGAGATGGCGGCGGAAACGCCGGGCGACCCGTCGCTGCAACCCGCCGCGCTTCTGGTAGAACTGGCGGAGAAGGATCAAAGTTTCGCCGACTGGCAGAAAGGCCGCGCCGCGGCCTGAACGAGACAGAGAATATCACAGGGATTTTCCGGAGACGATTATGAGCGACAACGAGTTTCAGCGCGACATCGACTATAGCGAGTTCGATTTCTTCAAGGTCGAAATCGCAGAGGATGGCGTTACCACCGTCACGATGAACGACCCCGACAAGCTGAATGCGGTGGGGCCGCACAATCACTGGCAGCTGGAGGACATCTGGTTGAAGCTGGCGCGCGACGAACGGATCAAGGTCATCGTGCTGACCGGCGCGGGCAAGGCCTTCTCCGCCGGCGGCGACATCAAGTTGATGGCGGAGCGTGCCCAGACCGAATATGGCCTGAAATACGCGCTGCGCGTGCCCATCAACACGCTGCGCATCTGGGACCAGATATTGATGACGCCCCAGCCGATCATCGCGGCGGTCAATGGCGACGCCATCGGCCTCGGCACGTCGCTGTTCGCCTTCTGCGACATGAGCATCGTCGCGGAGGACGCGAAGCTGGGCGACACCCATGTGCGCGTCGGGCTGGTGACCGGCGACGGCGGCTCGGTCATGTGGCCGCTGCTGGTCGGCCCTCAGAAGGCCAAGGAATATCTGATGCGCGGCAAGCTGCTGAACGGCAAGAAGGCCGAGGAGATCGGCCTCGTCAACTATGCCTTCCCGCGCGAGCAGGTGCTGGAGGAAGCGCTGAAGATCGCGCGCGAGATCGCCGGTCAGCCGATGTGGGCGGTCCGCTGGTCGAAGGCGGCGGTCAACAAGTGCATCCGCGATCAGGTGAACCTGACCGGCGAACTGTCCATCGCCTATGAAGCGATGACGATGCTGACGCAGGATTACAAGGCGGCGACCACCGCCTTTGCCAACAAGGAAAAGCCGGTCTTCAAGGGATATTGATCGCCATGGCCGCCTATCGCGACGCGGACAGCATAAGCACCGTCGCCGCGATCGGCGGCGGGGTGATCGGCAATGGCTGGGTCGCTGCCTTTCTGGGCAGCGGCCGGGCCGTGCGTCTTTACGATCCCATGCCCGGCGCGGGCGAGCGTACCCGCATCCATGTGTCGGGCGCCTGGGACCAGATGGTGGAACTCGGGTTGGCGAAGGCCGACGATGAGTGGTCTGCGCGCTTTTCGGTCCACGACACAGTGGCCGACGCGCTTGCGGGCGCGGATTTCGTGCAGGAAAGCACGCCCGAGCGTACCGATCTCAAGCAGGCATTGTTTGCCGATCTCGACCGGCTGACACCCGCCGATGTGCTTGTTGCCAGCAGTACGTCCAGCCTGCCCATCACCGATTTGCAGGCCGGGCTGGCAACCGCGCATCGCTTCGTGCTGGGCCACCCGTTCAATCCGGTGCACCTGATCCCGCTGGTGGAGGTCGGCGGCGGCGAACAGACCGCCGGGCAGGCGATCGACACCGCTTTCGCGCTCTATGCCGCGATGGGCAAACAGCCGATCCGGCTGGAGCGCGAGATATTCGGCCATATCGGCAACCGGCTGACCGCCGCCATGTTCCGGGAGGCGGTGCGGCTGGTGGCGGAAGGCTATGCCAGCGTCGGTGACATCGACAAGGCGATGAAGCACAGCTTCGCGCTCAAATGGGCGATCCAGGGCCAGTTCACCACCTTCCACACGTCCGGCGGGGTGGGTGGCCTCGCCGAATTCCTGCCCAAATTCGGGCCGGGCATCATCAAGCGGTGGGAAACCATGGCCGATCCGCCGCTGGCCGACCCCGCCCTTCAGGCAATGCTGGTCGAACAGATGGAGCAGGCGGCCGCCGGGCGGAGCGTCGCGGAAATCGCCGCCTGGCAGGATGAGAAGCTGATGCAGATGTTGAAGCTCCTGACGACGAAAAATGAGTGATAGCAGCCGAAAGTCGACGAAAACCATCCCACCCCCGCATGCCCTGCCGTGATAATATGGTCCCGTCCCGGCGCCTCCGGAGGTTGGCCGGCCTGAGTGGAGAGGAAGAAAGAGATGACCGTCGATGTGATCAATCGCCCCGAAGCCGAGGACCTGCACGTGCAGGATGTCGTGGCGGCGGGCGAACTGGAAAGCTGCAACCATCTGTTGGACGATCCCGAAGCGCTCAACCGCTTCTACGAGGATAAGGGCTATATCCTGCTGCGCGGCGTGTTCGATCGGGACAGCGTCGCGCGCGCGCGGGACGAAATGCTCGCGGTCGCGGCGAAGATGGGCCTGGTCGAGCCGGGCGACCCGACGGGCAAGTGGACGGGCAAGCCCTCCGTCGGGGGTATGGAGGAAAGCGATCTTTATGCCGGAATCGCCAAGCGGCTGATCGAGGACCCGGCCAATCAGGCGGTGATGGAAAAGGTACTGGGCGAACCGGCCTGCTCCGTACCGATCGTGCAATATCGCACCTATCCGCCGCACAGCAAGCTGGGCACCGTGCATCAGGACGGCTTCTACAGCCCCGGCATTCAGGATTATCGCCCGGTCTGGGTGTCGCTGACCCCCTGCACCCGCGACATGGGCGGGCTCGCGCTGGCGGTGGGCCAGAATAAGCGCGGCTATTTCCACAATGTCGGAAAGCCCAATCCCTTCCCCATCCCGCGCGACGCGATCCCTGCGGAAAGCTGGGCGACGACCGACTATATGCCGGGGGACGTGCTGGTCGTGCATCCGTGCACGCCGCATTGCGGCCTTGCCAACAGCAGCGACCGACTGCGCGTTTCCTTCGACTCGCGGGTACAGTCCGCCGCCAATCCGAGCGCCGTCGCGGCCACGGTAAAGTCCTTCACGCCCACGACCGTCACCGTGGACGCGGATCGGGTCGGGGAGATCACGCTGAATATCGACAAGGACAGCTATTTGCGGCCGATCGATCCGGGCGTGCGCGAGAGCTTCGACGACTTCGTCAATTATATGAAGCCCGGCATGCGACTGGTCGTGGTGCGGGACGGCGAGCGTGCCGTCATGCTGCGCAAGGCGGCGGAAGGATAAGGGCAAGGCGATGAACGATGCCGTGAAGCTGTTGACGCGCATGTTCGGCTTCACGGAAGGGGGGCGGCAACATCCCGACGTCTTTCCCGTCGGCGATGAAAACCGGTCGTCCCCTTCCGAATATTTCCATCCCGATGTCGTGCACAGCCTGTTCGGTCCCAGCGGCACGAAGGAAACTCTGGTCGGTCGCGACGCCTTCCTCGCCTTCGCGACCGGCTGCGCACAGGCCCTGGCGGAAAGGCACGACGAGATCATCGCCATCACGGGCATCGACCGGGAATGCGCCTTCGTCCACGCCCGCGCCTATCGCAAAAGCGCGTCGAACGGCGAGGACATCCATTATGAATGGGCCATGCTCTACCGCGTGGAGCAGGGCCTGATCACCTATGGCGCCGACATGCTCGACGCCGCAGCGCAGACCTTCTGGGCACGGGTCGGGACCGTTCCCGCCGGATAAGAAATGGGGCCGGCGGTTCAAACCATCGCCCCCCCCGTCAGGCAGCGACGGGGTAGACGCCCCGCTTTTCCACCAGTCGCGCCAGATGCCAGTCGCGATCGCCCAGCAACGCGTCGATCGCGGTCAGCCGCTTGAAGGCGTGGCCAACCTTATATTCCGCGGTGATGCCGATGGCGCCGTGCATCTGCACCGCTTCCTGGCCGATGATGCGGCCGGACTTGCCGATCTGTGCCTTCGCAGCGGAGATATTGCGGCTCCGCTGATCGGCATCGATATCGAGAGACAGCGCGGCGAGGATCGACATGCTGCGCGACAGTTCAAGCTGCATCAGCATTTCGACGGCGCGATGCTGGAGCGCCTGGAAACTGCCGATGGCAATGCCGAACTGCTGGCGGGTCTTGAGATAGTCGACGGTGACATCGAAAGTCTCCACCATCGCGCCAACCGATTCCGCCACGAGAGCGGCGGTCGCCTCCTCAAACACGCGGGACAATATGTCCTCCCCCTGCCCCGGCGATCCTATCAACGCCTCCTTCG
Source organism: Sphingobium sp. LB126 (assembly GCF_002795205.1). Classification (NCBI taxonomy): domain Bacteria; kingdom Pseudomonadati; phylum Pseudomonadota; class Alphaproteobacteria; order Sphingomonadales; family Sphingobiaceae; genus Sphingobium; species Sphingobium sp. LB126. The sequence continues at coordinate 329,875 of NZ_NETV01000002.1, read as the reverse complement.
CGACATTGACGCCTGCAAAAGCGACGGTGGCCACCGGCACGCCGTCATAGCCGCGCTTGCCCTCGACGGTCACGCCCTGCGCCGCCGCGTCCACGAGGAAAAGGGAAAGTCCCGCTTCCGTCATCGCGCTGACGACGAACGTATCGGCGCTCTGCCCGTGGATCACAGCGATCTTGCGGCCATCGAGCGTCCACCCGTCGTCCGTCGACGACGCGGTCGCACGCGCCATCAACGTGTGGCGCGGCAAACCCGCCTCGCTATGGGCCAACGCAAGAATATGCTCGCCCGCCACGATGCCGGGAACGATGTCGGCACGCTGCTCGGCAGACGCACCATGACGCAGCACGCCGCCCGCCAGCACCACGGTCGCGAAATAGGGTTCGACCATCAGGCCGCGCCCCAGCGCCTCCATGACGATCATCATCTCCACGCCGCCACCGCCAAAGCCGCCATCCTCTTCCGCGAAGGGCAAGGCGAGCAGGCCCATCTCCGCAAGCCCCGCATAGGCCTCCCTGCTCCAGCCCTCAGGCGTCTTGAGCGCATGTTCGCGCTTCTGGAAGTCGTAGGTTTCCGCCACGAACCGCGTGACGGTTTCCTGCAGCATCTTCTGTTCGTCGTTCAGGTCGAAATCCATGGCGCGTCAAAGTCCCAGCATGGTCTTGGCGATGATGTTCTTCTGGACCTCGTTGGATCCGCCGAAGATCGACACCTTGCGCATTGTGAAATAGAAAGGAGCGGCGGCGTTGACCCAACCATCGTCCGGATCGTTCGGCGCGTGATCATGGTCGGGCATGGCAAGCCCGGCCGGCCCCGCAAGTTCGGTCACGAGTTCGGTCATCCGCTGCTGCATCTCGGTGCCCTTGACCTTCAGGATGGACGCGGCCGCATTGGCCCCGCCGCCATGGGCATCGGCCGCGACGACGCGCAACTGGGTCAGTTCCAGCGCCCGCAATTCCACCTCCACCTCGGCCAGCTTGTGGGCAAGGCGGCGCTGTTCTTCTCCGGTCAGGGTGCCGTCCGCGGCAAGGCGGGTTTCCAGCGCGCGAAGCTGCGACAGCCGTTCCTTCGACAGGCCGATGCGGGCAATGCCGCTACGTTCGCTGCCCAGCAGATGCTTGGCAACGTCCCAGCCCCGGCCTTCCTCGCCGATGATATTTTCCACCGGCACGCGCACATCGTCGAAAAACACCTCATTGGCGTCATGCTCGCCATCGATCGTCTCGATCGGACGCACGGTGATGCCCGGCGTCTTCATGTCGAGCAGCAGGAAGGTGATGCCCTGCTGCTTCTTACCGCTGCTGTCGGTCCTGAACAGGCCGAACATCCAGTCGGCATGCTGCGCCTGCGTCGTCCAGATCTTCTGGCCGTTCAGCACATAATGATCGCCGTCCCGCACCGCCGTGGTCTTCAGGCTCGCAAGGTCGGAACCCGCGCCCGGCTCCGAAAAGCCCTGGCACCACCAGATGTCGATATTCGCGGTTGCGGCGAGGAAGCGTTCCTGCTGCGCCGGGGTGCCGAATTTGCACAGCACCGGACCGATCATGTTGACGTTGAACGGCGATCCTTCAGGCGCATGGGCCAGCGCCATTTCCTCCTGAAAGATATAGCGCTGCGCCGGGGTCCAGGCCTGGCCGCCATATTCGACCGGCCAATGGGTGACGGCCCAGCCCCGCGCGTTGAGGATGCGTTGCCATCGCACCGTATCCTCCTTGGTCAGATGATCGCGGTTGATCATCTTGCGTCGCAGATCGTCGGGAAGGGCATCCTTGAGGAAGCTGCGCACCTCATCGCGGAAGGCCGTTTCCTCAGGCGTAAAGTCCAGTTTCATCGCGCTGTTCCCATATAAGAACCCCTTCCCCAGCAGGCATCGGCCTTCCAAGTCAACCGCGCGGCCAAGGCCTTCACATGCCCGATATCATTGCGTCAGATCGAACAGCACGCGTCCGTCTCCACCAGTGCGGCCAAGCGCGATTCCCTCCTCCGCACGGGAGAGCGGGACGATCGCCCGCACCGGCAGGGACGGCGGATCGGCGGCATGGAGCGCGACCAGTTCCCCAAACAGAGCGTCCACCCCATCGGCACCCAGCGCCGCTTCCGCAGGACGAAGGCTGAAACCCGAGATCGAAAGGCCCCCGCCCGTCAGCAATTGCGAACGGACCTGGATCGGTTCGCCAGAGAGATGACCGAACAGCAGCAAACGCCCGGCCGGCTCCAGGCATCTTGCAAGCCGGCCCGTTGCCGTGCCCGCCACGCAATCGAGCGCCGCGCGGATCGGTCGGCCGCCGGAAGCGATCCGTGCCCGCTCCGCCAGATCGTCGCCGTCCAGCAGTGCGTGGGGTATCGCGGGATGCACCGTTCGCACGACATCGATGACCTTCACGTCCATGCGCGCTGCAAAGGTGCGGACCCAGTGCGCAACGACCGATCCCGCGCCATTCTGGACCAGCGCATCGCCTGGACGCAGGCCGGCGCTGCGCAGGAGGAGATAGGCGGTCGGAGGATTGATCCGCAGCATCGCCGCCTGAACGGGATCGAACCCGGCGGGCAGCGCTATCAGATGGCGGCGCGGCAGCAGGCGTCTGGCACACCAGTTGCCTCGGCTGAGCGGCATCACCAGATCGCCCGGCCGCAGGTCGATGACGGCGTCGCCCACCGCCTCCACCATTCCTGCGCCCTCGGCGCCCAAGGGCTGGTCAGCGGGCAGATCGAAGGAATATCGGCCTTCGATCGCCAGAAGATCGGCCGGGTTGACGGGCGCATAGACCATGCGCACCAGCACTTCGTCGCCCCTGGGCGAGGACGGCAGCGGCGCTTCCGTCAACCGGACATGCCCCTCCCCGCCGGGCAGGAGCGCGAGGTCCACGCCGGCCCCTGCCCCGATGTCAGGCGAAATGCCGACGATAGCTGGCAATCTTGATCGTCTCGGGCATTTTCACGACATTGCTGTTGTCCTGCTCCACACCCTCTTCTTCCTGATGCAGTGCGGCAATGCTGGACTTGCGGCTGAGCAGCAGGTCCAGAATTTCCTGCCCGCGTTCGGCGATCACCGAGGGCTGGGCGATGACGCTGACGGTCAACCGGTCCATATTCCGGCCGAAGGGCAGCAACACGGCAACGCAGCCTACCCCGTCGGGATTCTGATCAATGGACCAGCCCTTCTCGCGCAGCACGGCGAATTCGGAGAGCAGTTCAGCCACGCGGACGTGCCGCGACAAGTCGGTCTCTTCCGCATTCAGGCGATGGACCGCGGAACGAATGCCCTCATTTCGATAGCTCGAAAGCAGCAGGCGACCCTGGGTACTGTGCAGGATGGACAGTTGATCGCCCGCATGCGCGTCCAGCGCATGCTCATTATTGCCATGGATGACGTGCAGATGCTGCAACACATAATTGGAACTGGTCGACAACAGCACCGTTTCGCCGGTCATCTTGGCGATCTCGTCGATCGCGGACAGCACCGGTCCGCCCCGGAACAGCGAGGGCTTCACCCAGGCGCCGAGCAGGGCGACGCGCGCGGTCGGGCTGTAGGTCCGGCGGACGCGATTATAATGGAGATAGCCCAGCCGCGTCAGGCAGCGGAGCAGTTCGGAAGTGCTGGATTGCGGATAGTTCAGCGTGCGCGACATTTCCATGACGGTGGCAACGCGGCGATCCTGATCGAAATATTCCAGGATCTCCAGCACTCGATGCGCGGATTTGATGGTCCGGGATGCGCTGGTGGCCATTGGGTTTACCTCTCCTCCTGCGAATGCATGAAATCGCATCCGCTGCACGAATTTTCGTACCGCATCACAAATATAATGTCCAACGATTTTTCGAATTGTGTTCGAAATTCCGAACGGCTATGCCACGCGCATCGAAAAGAATAAAAGGCGGACAGGGGACGATGCAGCAGGCCAATCTCGCGGCGGGCCAGACCAGAGGACCAAAGGCCATCACGCGCGTACTCGATCTGCTGGCTTTGCTGGCGGGCAAACAGGACGGCATGAGTCTGGCCGAACTCAGCGCAGCCATGACAGTGCCCAAAAGCACGTTCATCGATACGCTGCGCGGCCTGACCGACATGCATTATCTGTCCTGTCAGGAGGGGCGATACCGCCTGGGACCGTCGGCCTATCATTTCGCCAGCCGGATCGTGCGCCACTGGTCCGCGCCGGAGATCATCCGCGCCCAGGTCAAGCAGCTCGCCGCCGAAACCCGCGAGTCGGTGGGATTCGCCATTGCGGACTGGGACATCGGGCAGGCCATCTACATCGAGGCGAGCAACAGCCCGCAGCCGGTGCGCTACGCCATGCAGGCGGGGCTGCGGGCGCCCCTTTACGCCAGCGCCGCCGGTCGGCTCCTGATGGCCTATGCCGGACCCGAACAGGTGGAGGACTATCTGGCCCGCGCCCATCTTCGGCAACTGACCGGCAACACGCGAACCGATCCCGGCGCCATCCGCGCCGCCTTGGTGGAAATTCGCGAACAGGGCTATTGCGCCAGCTTCGGTGAGATGTTGAGCGACACGGCGGCATTGGCGGTGCCGGTCATGGGGCCTGACGGCGATCTGCTCGGCGCGCTCATGCTGGCGGCGCCGCTCGATCGGATGAAGCAGAATTTCGAGCGTCTTCTGAACGCCACGCTGGATGCGGGCCGCCACGCCTCAGCGGGGAGCTGAAACGCGGCGAACCGGATCGGTTCAGACCGGCAGGCCCATGAAGCGCATGCCGTTTTCATACATGACCTTGCGGACATCCGATGCCGACAAGTCCCGGCACGCTTCCTCCGCGAACAGGCGTGGTTCCGCGACGCCCTCCGCATGGGGATAGTCCGATCCCATCAAGACCCAATCGGCATTGCCGACCTGATCGACGATGGATTTCAGATCGTCCTCCGGATAGGCGACGACGGACACGTGCCGGGCGAAGATGGCGCTCGGCCGGTCCTTCAACTGCCCGGCGGGCCAATGGCCGTTCTTCGCGATGCCCCGGCACTTGTCCATCTTCACCAGCATGGACGGCACCCATTCGGCGCCATTTTCGGCCGACAGCAGCTTCACGTTTGGAAAGCGTTCGAAGAAATTCCAGAAGATGAAGCTCGACAGCGTCTCGATCACCGGCCGTTCCGAATAGCCGTGCATCCATACGAAGGCGGACTGCCGGATGCGCGATTGCTGCATCCCCTCCCCCCACAGCGCCATATGATCCTTCATGTAGATGGCTTCGGAGACATGGAAGACGACGCGGATGCCGGCTTCATTGGCGATGGCCCAGAAGGGATCATGGTCGGGATGCGCGGGCGCCTTGCCGTTATAGGGGCCCATGGGCATCAGGATGAGCTTCGCGCCCTTGGTGATGACTTCCTTCAGCGCCTTGCAAGCCTCCTCTACATTGTCGAGGGTCATGATCGGGCAGGAATAGATGCGGTCGTTGTAATTATACTTCCACTGGTCGTACATCCAACCATTATAGGCGTTCAATATCGGGTAGGCGTAACGCGGGTCGTCCAGGAAACTGATGGCCGTGATCATGTTGCCGACGAAGAGGATGGACGAACGCACATCCCAGGCATCGAGCAGCTTGACCCGTTCCCCCGGCTCGACCATGGCCGGGGTCTTGGGCACATGCATGTCAATCTCGGCCTTGCCCTCCTTCATGGCGCGCAGCCATTCATGCAGCTTGCCGGGCGCGGGAACGCGGCCATCCTCGAACAGATGGTCGGCGCTGATCTCCACCTTGCGCGGCCCCACATACATGGCGAAGTCGCCATCCGGCCCGGTCTTGAAAGTGATGCCATATCGTTCGGCGGCGTCTTGGGGCAGATATTTCGTCCACGCCTCATCCGTTTCCCAGAAATGCGTATCGGCATCGAAGATCGGACCTGAATAGACAGGCGAAGTTTCCGCCGCCTCGATTTGTGCAGACATGATGTTCCTTCCCCAAAACCATGACGTTATTCGATATGATCTGGATCGCGCCGTCATCAAATCCGGGCGCCCAGTGTCGAAACCTGTAAGTGTCGAAACCTATATAGGCATGGCCGCATGTCGCGAATATCGGTCCAGCCCTGCCATCACATAGACGATGGGATGGCGATGCCATCAGATGGCCGATCAGTGTGTGTTACCGTCCGATGGCGGCGGCGGCGTTATTGACGCGGGCACGCCGCCACCCATAGGCCAGGCAATCAAAACGCATGGAGGCAACGGATGGCTGAGCTGGACGAGAAACAGAAATCGGGCGTCGACTTCATCAGCGGCATCATGGGCGAAGGGTTCGGCAACGCCTTCCGGGAAGCCTGCACCGCTGATCGTTTCGGCTCGCCCATTCCGCGCATGGCGGCAAGTTGGGCCTTTCACGACGCCTGGCAGCATCAGGGCCTGGCGCCCAGGGAAAAGAGCATGGCCGTCATATCCGCGCTGATCGCCACGCGGCAGTCGCTGGAACTGAAGAACCACGTCAAGATCGGCATCGCCAACGGACTGACGGCGCAAGAGCTGGAGGGATTGCTGGTGCAGCTTACGCCCTATGTCGGCTTTCCCTGTATCGCCTCCGCCACCACCGCGGTCATCGAGGCGATGCGGGAAGCGGGCGTGTCCCCGGACGTGCAGACGGCCGAGGAAAAGGGGCTGTTGTGACCGGCGCGACGACCATGGCGAATCCGCATTTTTCCGACCTGCCGAAAACGCTGGAACACACATTGCCGGAAGTCATCGCGCATGTCGCGGCACGCTATGGCAGCACGCCGTTCATCATGGGCGAGGACGGAGCGCGGATCAGCTTCGCGCAATATAAGGAGCGGGTGGACGGTCTTGCCCGCGCCCTGATCGCCCATGGCGTCGCCCATGGCGAGCGGGTGGCGATCTGGGCGCCCAACAGCCCGGAATGGATGATCGCGGCGGCGGCGGCGGAAAGCATCGGCGCGATCATGGTGCCGGTCAACACCCGCTTCAAGGGTGGGGAAGCGCTCTACATATTGGCGAAGACGCGCGCCAAGATCCTGTTCACCGTGACGGGGTTTCTGGGCAATGACTATGCCGCCATGCTGGTTCAGGCGGGCGGCGGCGCGGGCGAAACCGGGCCGGTGCGCGACCTGCCGGGGTTGAGCCATATCGTGGCGCTGGACGGGCCTGCCTTCGCCGCCTTCCAGCGCGAACAGGCGGAAGAGGCCACGCTGGCGGCGCGGATCGCGGCCGTGACGCCTCAGACCATCGCCGACATTCTTTTCACCAGCGGCACCACCGGGCAGCCGAAGGGCGCGATGCACAATCATGGGCAGGCGCTGTGGGTGCCGGCCATCTGGAACGAATCCAACGACCTGCGGGCCGGCGACCGCATGGCCATCGTCAATCCCTTCTTCCACAGCTTCGGTTACCGGTCGGGCTGGATTTCCGCGCTGGTCGCGGGGATCACCGTCTATCCGCTGGCGACATTCGATGCCGAAGCGCTGCTGGGGCTGATCGAACACGAGAAGATCAGCGTCCTGATGGGACCGCCGACCATCTTCTTCTCGCTGATGGAGCATCCGCGTTTCGGCGCGTTCGACATCTCGTCCCTGCGGGTCGGGCATACGGGCGCATCCAATGTTCCGGTGGAGCTGATCCGCGCCGGGCGGGAAATATTCGGGTTCGACCTGTTCCTGACCAGCTTCGGCCAGACCGAATGCACGGCGCTGGCCACAGTCAACTATCCCGATGCCAGCTTCGAAACCATTGCGAGGACGGTCGGCAAGCCTTTGCCCGGCGTCGAACTGCGCATCGTCGATACGGACGGCAATCCGCTGCCTCCCGGAGAAAGCGGCGAACTGCTGATTCGCGGGCCGGTGGTCATGCAGGGCTATTTCGAGGAGACGGAGCAGACCGCGGCGACGATCGACGCGGATGGCTGGCTTCATAGCGGCGATGTCGGGTGCATTGGCGAGGACGGCACGCTCCGCATTCTCGACCGCCTCAAGGATGTCGTCATCGTCGGCGGATTCAACGCCTATCCGGCGGAGATCGAGAATATCCTGCGCAAACATCCCGCCATCGCCGATGTGTGCATCATCGGCTGGCCCGACGATCGCATGGGAGAGGTCTGCGCCGCTTGCGTCATCCTGAAGGAAGGCGCGGCGCTGACGCTGGCGGACCTGACCGCCTGGAGCCGGGAGCAGATGGCGAATTACAAGGTGCCGCGCCACTTGTTCCTGGTGGATGACTTTCCGCGCACGCCACTGGGGAAAATCCAGAAATTCCTGCTGCGCGATCAGGCGAAGGCCCGATCCGCCGGCTGATCGAAGTAACGAAAACGGAAAAGAGCATGGCCATGAAATTCAAGGGCGACTTCTATCAGATCGGCGTCGTCGTGCGCGACATCGATGCAGGCATGGCGCATTATCGCAATCTGCTGGGCCTTGGGCCTTTCTGGCGGCTCGATACCGATTATGAAGGGCGCTACCGCGACTGGCGCGGGCGCTTCGCCAATAAGAACGCCTTCACCAAATGGGGCGACGTCTATCTGGAGATGATCGAGCCGGTGGTCGGCCAGGGGAATGCAAGGGAATGGCTGGACACGCGCGGTGAAGGTATTTTCCATCTCGGCTATGCGGTCGACGACCTGTCGCAGCGGCCCGATGGCGTCGATTGCGTGTTCGAAAGCTGGGGCGCCAAAATGCCCAATGGCGACGCGGCGGTGATCCACCTCGATACGGTGGAGCAGCTCGGCTATTATGTGGAACTGTCCGATCGGGCGCTGGTCGACAAGCTCAACGCCAGAATCGACACCTTCATGCAGGAACAGGCCGCATGACCGGCCGTTTCGCGGGCAAGGTCGCCGTCATCACCGGCGCAGCGGCGGGCATCGGCAAGGCGTGCATGATCCGACTGGCAAGTGAGGGCGCGCAGATCGCCGCGCTGGACCGCGACGTCGCGAAACTGACGGCCGCCGTGGCGGAGGCGATGGGCGATATCGTCGCCATCGCCTGCGACGTTTCGGAACCCGACAGCATCGACGCCGCCGTGGCGGAGGTGATCGCCCGCTGGGGCGCCATCCATGTGCTGGTCAACAATGCCGGCATCGGCAATCCCGCCCGGCTTCGCCTGCACGAACAGCCCATCGAGAACTGGGACAAGGTGATTTCGGTCAATGTGCGCGGCATGTTCCTGATGCAGCGCGCCATCATCCCCCACATGCTGCGCCAGGGCGGCGGCTCCATCGTCAACATGGCCTCGATCGGCAGCTATCGCGCCACTGCCATGTCCAGCCCCTATATCACGTCGAAGGGCGCGGCGCTGATGATGACGCGCGCGGCGGCGGTCGATTATGCGAAGGACAATATTCGCGTGAACGCCGTGTGCCCCGGCACCACCAACACCGACATCCTCGCGGGCAAGCCGCAGGAGATGATCGACATGCTGGTGTCCCGTTCCCCACAGGGCGAACTGGTGGAACCGGAGGAGGTGGCCGCGCTCGTCGCCTTCCTTGCCTCCGACGAAGCGCCGCACATCACGGGCGGCAGCTATCTGATCGACGCGGGCCGGTCCGCCTCCTGACAGGTGGGGGCGTTTTGCGCCCCTCCCCCTCTTTATGGCAGCAACCGGCGCAGATCATGATCCAGCGCCGCCTGCCCGAAACGGGCGGCATAGGCGGTGTTGACCGCCTCCGTCTGGAAACGCACCTCGTTGGTCAGGAAGATGAACAGGCCCCAGAGGATGGAGCGCCGATAGTCGAGCCAGGCCGCCTCCCGGTCCAGCGCCGGGCCGCCGTGCCGCGCCAGTGCGTCCAGATAGATAAGCAGCAGGTCGCGCTCCCAGACCCTTCGGTCGGCCAGGTCGGCGGCGCACACGATGTGGTAGGACACCTCATGATGCCAGGCGGTCTGCGCCACCTGCGCGTCGAAATAGCCGGGCGTCCCGTCCTCCAAAATGTAGAGATTGCCCAGATGCGTGTCGCCATGGATCAGGCATCGCGGCTGTTCGCGCTGGATGTCGCCGATCGTCGTCAGCGCGCGTTCCATCCAGTCACGATCGTGCAGCCGGGTCGAGACCGCCGCCCCGCGCGGCGAGCCCATATAATGCGCCCAGACATCGGGGACGAGGTAGCGGCGCATATAGTCGAGACCCCAGCCGTCGAACCGGCTGGCAATGTCCGACCAGCGCCCGCCCGGCTGGAAATGTGCTGAAGCCCAGGTCGCCGCATGATAGGCCGCCATGGTTTCCATGCGGCGCACAATCTGGTCGAAACCGTGCGGGCGCAACGCGTCGCAGAAATCGACGCCGGGCCGCTTCAGATCCTCCATGATGACGATCGACTGATGCGAAGCGGGATCGGTCCCCGCGAAATAGGCACGGGGTGAGGGCATGGGGATGAACGGCTGGATATCGGCGTAGAAGCGCGTTTCATTGGCGTACATCGCCGCCATCTTCGGGCTGTGCTCCTCGAACCCGCCCTTGACGATCAGCGTTTCGCCAACCTCCTCGGCACCCTCCCCCGCAACGGACAGGCGCACGCGGATTTTCGTCGACGTGCCCAGGATGACGTCGACCACCTCCGATTCCCGAACGGTGACGCCCGGCAGGCGCTGCCGCAGGGCGCGGGTCAGCCATGCGGCGTCGACCTGCCCGACCTCCAGCGGCAACGGCAGCGCGTCGGCGGGATAAGCCTCACTCATATCATCCTCTCCACCATTTTCCGCACCATGGCAGGGTGCTGCGGACAAGAAAAAGGGGACGCAGAAATCTGCGCCCCCTTGATGCTTTCAGCCTTTGCCAGCGATCAGAACTTGAAGCTGACTTCCACGCCGTAGGTGCGCGGTTCGCCATAGACGCTGTTCTGGAAGCCCAGCCCTTCGGCCATCAGGCCGAGAACGCCGATGCGATAGGTTTCGTTCAGCGCGTTGTTGACGAACGCCGCCACCGAAGCGCGCGACCCGCCGACATTGTTGAGTTCGGCGCGCAGGTTGATCAGCGAATAGGCCGGCTGAACGCCCTCGATCTCGAAGTCGTCGAGATAGATCTTGCTGCGCCAGGTGTAGTTCAGGACGAAGTTCAGATCGCCCAGATTTTCGCTGACCGGCGGCGAGATCGTCGCGGTCGCGCCCAGCTGGTGCTTCGGCACGCCGCGCTGTTCGAACTCGGTCAGCCCGTTCAGCGTGACGCGACCCGACCGGATGTCGACCTTCGTATAGGAGTAGAAGGCCGCCAGCGAGAAGGTGTCGGTGCTGAAGTTCGCCTCGAACTCGCCACCCACGTTGCGCTGCTTGGCGGTGTTGTCGACGACGGTGAAGACGTTGCCGTTGACGAAGGTCGCGCGCTGCTTCTGCACGTCGCTGCCGTCCTGGCGGAAGAGAGCGGTGCTGGTGGTCAGCCGGCCCCCGCCGACGCGGTGGTTGGTCTTCAGGCCGATTTCATATTCATCGACGAATTCGGGCAGGAAGGGCGACAGGGTGACGACACCGGTGGCGCGGGTCGAGAAACCGCCCGCACGGAAGCCGTGGCGATAGGACGCATAGGTGGTCACTTCCGCGGACGGTTCATACTGGATCGTCGCGTCGTAGGTCCATTCCTTGAACGACTTGCTGTTGGTGAAGGCGCAAGGCCCGGTCTGGCGGACAGTCGTCTTGAAACCGGTCGGGACGGTCGGATCGAACGAGCAGACGCCGAACGTGCCGTCGCCATTGGGCAGGTTGGGCCGCGACGGCGAGACGGTGATCTTGCGCTTGTCGTAATTGTAGCGAAGACCGCCCGACAGGCTCAGGCGATCGGTCGCCTTGAACGTGCCCGCGATGAAGGCGGCGGCGGTACGCGAATAGCCTTCGCCCGGATTGCTGGTGACGAACAGAGTGGCGTCCGTGGAGAAGGGATCAAGGCCTGCGCCCCGGATGTTCAGCTGGGGCAGCGTATTGGCGAGCGAACCGTCAAGACCCTTTTCCTCGAAATAATAGCCGCCGGCAATCAGGTCGAGACGGTTCTCGAACATCTTCGCCTGAAGCTGCAACTCTTCCGAAATATTGCGCGAGCGGGCGAACTGGTAGGGCGCGATCAGGAAGGCGGGAATACCGTCATAGTCCTGAACGACGTCGCGGCGCTGCTTGCGATAACCGAAGATGTTCTTCAGCGTCAGGTTGTCGGCCAGATCCCAGGTGGTCTTGTTGGTGATGCCCCAGTTCTTGATGCTTTCGCGCGGACGGCCGAACACGTCGAGATGGCTGCCGTTGCCCGAACCGGAATTCAGCGTGAAGCGGCGCGAGCGGAACAACTGCTGCGCTTCGGCGAACTGGGCCGGAATATCGGCCAGCGTCGCATAGTTGCTGAGCGCCGAGGGATATTTGGTCGACGTCAGGAAGGACGCGGTGCCGTTTTCATTCGACTTGAACCAGTCGAACACGGTCAGCGATTCGATGCCGTTGCCCGGCGAAACCAGTGCCGACACGCGGAACGTGTCGTAATTCTGGTTGTCGAGGCGCAGACCGCTGCCGATGTCGTGCGACCAGCCGTCACGCTCGCGGGTCTTGCCAGCGAAACGCAGGGCAACGCTGTCCCCGACCGGCACGTTCACCATGCCGAACAGGTCGTGCATGTCGTAATTGCCATATTGGCCGCGGATTTCGCCCGAAAATTCGCCCAGCTTGGGATGGGCAGGCTCGACCAGAACCGCGCCGCCGGTCATGTTGCGTCCGAACAGCGTGCCTTGCACGCCCTTCAGGACCTGAACCGATTCAAGGTCATACAGGCTGTTGCCGAAGCCATAGGGACGGGGCTGCACCACTTCGGCGAAATAGGTGCCGACCGGCGGGTCGGTGAACAGCTGGGTTTCCTGCGTGCGCTGGCCGCGCAGCGAGAAGGCGACGGTGTTGCGCTGGCTCTGCGCGCTGGTGATCGACAGCGACGGCGTGCGATATTGCAGACCCTGGACGTCGGTCACGCCCGAACGGGCAAGCTGCTCGCCGGAAATGGCGGACACGGAGATCGGCACATCCTGGAGCGCTTCGTCACGGCGGCGCGCCGTAACCACGATGTCGCCACTCGACACGCCATCGGCTTGCGGCCGCACATCATCCTGGGCGATGGCGGGTGCGGATACGAACAGGACCGCGCAAGTTGCGGCAAGATAGTGTCGATAGGTCATTGCATCCTCTCAAGGACTGGATGGAACCGGCCAATAGGCTCTGCTCTGCGGCCGGCGAACGAATGATCGCCAGCTAGCGCTATTTCCGGCCGTGCCAAACCCTTGATTAGCGGATATTATGCATCATCAGATACGCGATCTTGCAGGCTCCGGAAAACCGCGCGCCGATTTTGACGCCCCGTTGATTTCTCGCCACAGTTCCGATGGCATTTTTTCCGCCATCTAACCAGCATGTTACCGGAAGCTTCCATTTCCTCCTACAATTGACCGACCGATCACCATCGGATGCTTTTGTCCGGACCACCGGATATTTTCGATCATATGCCGGTTCTGCGGTTCCAGGCTGCGCGGCGCGCGTCAAGCCGCGCCTGGCGTTCCTGCGCGTCCATGCGCTCGACGCCGTCGGGCAGATGCACTGCGATCCGGTCGAACGGCACGATGTCGAGCCGGTGAACAGGCCCCTCGCCCTGCTGCCTTTCGGGAAGTCCCTGCCAACGGATCATCGGCAACAGGTCGCGCAGGCCGTCGGTCTGCACCCAATTGGCAATGCCCGGATCGCGCGCAGAAACGACCGTGGTGATCATTCCGTCGCTGTCCCGCGCCGCCTGCGTCGCGGAAAGGCCGCTTTGCAGAAGATGCGCATCCACCGACCGATACCACCACATCGCCAATTGCAGGCTGTTATAGGCCGCGCCCGCCGGATCGAAACGGATGATCGCGGCCTGATCATCCTCCAGACGCAGCCGCCCGATGCTGCTGGCCTGCGTGACCAGTCCACCGACGCTCGCCGTCCGCATGGGTTGCGGCATGCTATTGACGGCACGCGCAGCCGACAGGCGCAAGAACCAATAATAGAGCGGCACGTCTTCGCGCGCGCGCCGCAGGGCCTCCTCCAGCCGCTCCTCGAAGGACAGGGGCTGGGCTGCGGGCGCGTCGATCCGCTCGATCTCCAAGGCCAGGGGGGTCTCCCTCTCCCAATCCATCATCGAATCCCGCACGAACAGGAATTTGACGCGCGGATTGGTCGTCATATGGTTCGGGCGTCCGTTCGCCGGCTGGTCATCGATGGTGATCGCGAAGCGGCCGTCCGGCGCCACCTCGATGCCGGGCAACTCGACCGTCTGCACGGTCATCGACGTGCCCCAATTTTCGACCAGCGTGAAGGAAACATGCGCCGGGCGAGCGTCGACAATCCGGCCGGTGACGCGATAACGGCCGCCATGCGCAATGCCCGCGAGGCGATAGCAATTGTCGGGATTATCTCCGCCCATGCGCGCGTCGGGGACGGCGGCGCCGTTCCAGCTGTAGCCCGGCATGAAGTTGCGCACGAAGCGGGGCCGCACCGGATCGCGGGCCGCAGCCTTGAACAGATAATTGCTCATCCAGGCGTCCATCGCCCCGTCGAACAGCGGCTCCACCTCCGGCGGCACATCGTTGCCATGACCGACCCGCCAGAGTTGCGCGCAATGGTCGCGCGCCGCCCTGGTCGCCGCCTCCTGCCACATGGCACGCACTTCCGCTTCGGCGGCGAATTGCCCCGCATTGGCGATCGGATTGGTCATCATCATCCTCCCATGGACGGGGATCGGAGCGGTCAGGCGAACCGGCCCAGCTTGAACCGCCGCGAATAACCCTCGAACGCCTGCTCGATCATCTCCCGGCTCAGCCCGAAAGGCTCCGGCGCATAGTCGTAGCGGCCATAGCGGTTGGAGGCATTGCCCGGATCGGCAAGCCAGCCCCGCATCCGTGCCTCGAATTCCGGCGTGTAATCGAGCCGCCAATGGCCATAGGCGCGGCGTATGACATCCACCGGATCGCGGGTGAGATCGTGGAAATCGACATGGAAGATACGCGGATCGTCGACCAGCGGGCTTTCCATCGCCTCGGACACCGATGCGGCGATGCTTTCGACGAAAGCGGGGCCGAGCGCCTGGAAATCCATCTGCCAGTTGGTGATGCCGCCATAGAGGACCGCGGTGATCGCCATGATCGAAGGATGGACCTGTACCGGGTCGCGATGGGTCCAGATGCACAGCGCGTCGGGATAGGCTTCGAACAGCGCGTCCAGCGCGAACTGGTGGTAGATGCCCTTCACCACCCAGTGCTTGGTCGGCTGCCGCCATTGCAACTGCTGGAGGAATTCGCGGTGGAAGCGATAGGCGTCGGCGATGTTGCTGGCATCGAGAATCATCGCCAGCGCGGGCAGCTTGTAGAGCAGCGAAGGATAGGCGTTCTGGAAGTCGAGGGTGAATATCTCCTCGCATTCGATCGGGCAATGTCCCCGCTTGTCCCAATAGGGGTGAAGGGTGAGCAGGCCGGGTGCCTGCATCAGCATCTCGTCCAGCTCCCTGGCCGTGAGCTCGATGCGCTCGGGCGTGGCGGGCACTTCGCCCGGCGGCGGGCTGGGCGAATGGGTATGCCACCACAACGGCGCGCGCGCGCCGGGGTCCTCGGCCAGCAGCGAATGGGTGAGCGTGGTGCCGGTGCGGCCGAAGCCTATGACGAAGATCGGCCGCTCGATCCTCTCCTCGGCAATGGCGGGAATGCGCTTGCGGTCGGCGGCCAGGCGCAGGCGGGTCGCAAGCAGCTTGCGCAATTGCAGTTCGACATCCGCCTTCTGCTCCGGACGCAGCGGCGGCTGTTCATTCAGCCAACCGACGAATCGCTCGACCCGGCCGGCAAGAGCGGGGTCGATGGGATCGAAATTGCCCGCGACCATCTGCGACGTACGAATGAGGGCCGACACATCCACGCGAGTCGAGAGGTCAGCAACGCTCCCCACATTTTCCGACCGGCTACGCATCCATTCCTCTCCCGCTCGATTTGCTTTACCAAGATTTCTATCTTGAAGCGAATTCGAACAAGAAAGTCAACGATACCGGAAATAATTTACCCTCTTAGGGTTTCTAATAAGAACGATCGTTCTTTTTCGATTCCGCCACCAGCGCCTCCGCAATGGTCAGGGATTCGATCATCGCATGATATTGCTGCTCGCTGAGCGCGGTGGGCCAGACGATATGCGGCGCCGCCCGATCAACCGCGACCAGCCGGGCGAGCGCTGCCCGGCCCGGCTCCGTCAGTTCGATGAACAGGCCGCGCCGGTCTTCGGGATTAGGGACGCGGCGGATGAAGCCCAGCGCCTCCAGCCGGTCGACCCGCTTGGCAACGCCTGCCAGCGACATCAGGAAGTAATGTTTGAGTGCGGTCGGCGCGATGCGATGGGGCGGGCCGACGCGATATAGCGCATCCAGCAGGAGCACGTCGCCCGACGTCAATCCTTCCCTCGCGGCGGACTGGGTCATATGCCGCTCCATGCTGCGGGCGAGGCGCAGCAGGCGCGTGGTGACGGAATAGGAGCGGACCAGCACCGGATCATAATCCGTCGCCCAGGCAGCCAGCGCCGCCTGAAGCGGGTCGGGATCGTGCGGACCAAGATCGTGTGGGCCAAGATCGTGCGGGCCATGATCATGCTGACCGGGCACCTCGCCGACCTGCGCCTTCAGATCAGGCAGGATGCGAAAGGCAGGGCCGGGAGCGAGCCGCCGGTCGGCCGACCAGAGCAGCACGCCCGCCTCGATCAATTGATCGACCCGACGGGCGGCCGAGGATTTGCTGGCATAGTCCCACAGCCTGGCGAGGCCCGCCATGGAGGGAATGGTGCGATGCACCGCATAATGCGCTTCGAGTGCGGCGCGGCATAGCTCGATGCCCCGTTCGCCTTCCCCAGTCCTGGCCCTTCCCGTCATCGCGCCACAAAGACACAGGGGGATGCGATCCGCAAGAGGCAGCCATGCCTGCGCATCCTAGCCGAAGATGCTGTCCCCGAACCGCTCACCGTGCTGGATCAGGTCGCCATATTGCTTTTCGATGCACATCAGGCGGCGGAAATAATGGCCGATCGCATATTCGTCGGTCAGGCCGTAGCCGCCATGGACCTGGATGCCGTTGCGCGAGACGGTCTGCCCGGCCTCTCCGATGACGAGCCGCGCGGCGGAGAGCGCCGCCGAACGGGTGGCCTCATCAGCATCGGCATTGGCGAGCGCATGATAGAGCATCGAACGCGCCTGATGGGCCGCGACGAAATTATCGGCCATGATATGCTGGATCGCCTGGAAGGATCCGATCGCGGTGCCGAACTGCTTGCGTTCCTGCACATAGGCGCCGCAGACCTTGTTCGCGGCCTCCATGGCGCCCACCGCCTGCGCCATCAGCGCGATCGAGGCGCGGTCGACCGCCTCGCGCAGCACAGCCGCGCCACGATTGCCGCCGACCAGCAATGCGTCGGCCGGCAGGGCCACGTCGGCAAAAACGATGTCGGACGCGCGGGTGCCGTCGATCAGCACATAGGATTCGGCGGAAAGGCCGGGCGCGTTGGCGGGGATGAGGAACAGGCCGATGCCTTCCTCCCCCTCGATGCGGGCGGAGACGATCAACCGACCCGCGCTGGGCGCGTCGAGCGCCATGATCTTCGCGCCCGACAGGAGATAGCCGCCCGCGGAGGGGCGTGCCAAGGTGGCCGCCGCCTCGACGTCGAGCGGATGGGCACCATTTTCCTGATGGGCAAGCGCGATGCGCAGCGTGCCGCCCGCAATCTCTCCCAGCAATTCCAGCGCCCGCGCTTCGTCCACCGCCTGCTTGAGCACATGATCGGCCAGCACGACCGTGCTGACATAAGGTTCGGTCGCCAGCGCCTTGCCGAGCGCGATGTTCAGCAGCGCAATATCCTCTATCGTGCCGTCCAGGCCGCCCGCCGCCTCCGGCACCGGCAGGGCGAGCCAGCCCAGTTCCGCGAACTGCGCCCATCGCGCCTCGTCGAAACCCAGCGCGCTCGACCGCTGATGCCGCCAATATTCGACGTCGGCATTTTCGGACAGCAACCGCTCGGCGCTATCCAGAAGCATCGCCTGAATGTCGGACTTCGCGAAATCCATTGTCCCTGTCTTCCCCTCAAAGGCCGAAGGCGAGCTTGGCCAGAATATTCTTTTGAATCTGCTTCGACCCGCCATAGATGGTCGCTGCCCGGTTGATCAGCGCCACGGTGGTGCGGCCGGGCGCATAATCGGGCCAGGCATCGGTGGGCGCCGGAGGCGGAACAGGCGCCACGTCGAAGAAGCGCAGCGACTTGGCGCCCATGGCGTCCACCTGCAACATGGTGATTTCCTGCTGCAATTCCGAGCCCCTGATCTTCAGCACGGAGGCGGCGGCGGCCTCCGGCGCATCGAACTCCTCATGCGCCAGCACGCGCAATACCGACCATTCCAGCGCGAGCAGGTCGGCCTCCACCTTGGCGAAGCGGGCGCGGAAGGCGGGATCGTCTGCGACACGGCGGCCGCCCACGCTTTCGCCCAGCGCGATGTCCTTGGCGCGGGCGAGTTCCCGCTTGCTCCAATAGATGAAGCTCGACGTGGTGCGCTCATGCTCCAACAGGAACTTGGCATAGGTCCAACCCATGCCGGGCTCGCCGATCAACTGGTCGGCGGGCACCTCGACATTGTCCAGGAACACCTCGCACAGATGGGCTTCGCCATTGATCTGCGGAATCTGGCGCACGGTGATGCCGGGCGTGTCCATCTTGATGATGAGGAAGCTGATGCCACGCTGCGGCTTCACATTCTTGTCGGTGCGGACCAAGAAAAAGCCCCAGTCGGCATGGGCAGCGCCGCTGGTCCAGATCTTCTGGCCGTTGACGACATATTTGTCGCCCACCAGCTCGGCCGAAGTGCGCAGCGAGGCAAGGTCGGAACCCGACCCCGGTTCGGAAAAGCCCTGCGCCCACATGGTCACGCCTTCGCGGATCATGGGCAGGAACTTGTCCTTCAGATAGTCGGAGCCATAAGTGTAGAGCACGGGGCCCAGCATATGCGTGCCGCCCCAGTCGAATTCGGGCGCATCGGCCTTGTACAATTCCTCGTTGAAGATGAAGAGTTGCATCGGCGTCCAGCCGCAGCCGCCATGTTCCTCCGGCCAGTGCGGGACGGACCGGCCATGGGCGTTCAGGATACGCATCCATTCCAGCAGGTCGGGCACGGCGGCGTTGTTGGCGACCTTGCGAAGCTGGCGTTCCTTCATGTCGGCGGGCAATACCCTGTCAATGAAGGCGCGCACTTCCTTCCGGAAGGTTTCGAGATCGGGATCGAGGCGCAGTTCCATCGGATCGGCTCCGGCTGTCTATTCGGTGATTAGGCGTTTCCATGGCCCGCACGCCCATGGGGCGCAAGCACGGCGGGCCGCAGCATCATCCATGCGATGATGGCGGGAAGCGGTTTGACAGTCCAGCCACGCCATGCTGCTTATCTTGCATGCAAAATGTAGATGAGAAGCATGGTAGCCTGATCTGGATTTCCGGCGCGACCGAAGGCATCGGGCTGGGTCTCGCGCGCAATGTGCCTTATGCCTCCGCCCGCATCGTCAACCTGTCGCGACGGCCGCATCCCGATTTTGAAAGCGTCTTTCTCGACTTGGCCGATCCGGGTAGCTGGGACGGGATCGGCGCCCATTTCACGGATAGTCTGACGCGCTTTGGGGGTTCGCGCGCGATCTTCATCCAGAACGCGCATATGAAGGGGATGACCGGCTTCTTGGGGGAAGTTCCTCCCGATGACTATGCCCGCGACATCACCGCGAACATGGTCGCTCCATTGCGACTGGGAGAAATGTTCCTGCGCGCGGTCGGGCAAAGCGGCTATGCGGGCGAGGCGGGCCTCGTCATGATGTCCTCCTCCTCCGCGCGATCCCCGACCATCGGCCAAACCGTCTATTGTGCCGGCAAGGCGGCCCTGGAAATGTGGGTCCGGGTGGCGCGCCGGGAATTGGCGATGCGGGAAAGACATGATGTCTGGGTTACCGCGGTGCGGCCCGGCTTCGTCGACACCCCGCTCACGCGGCATGTCGCGGCCATGGCGGACAGCGACTATCCCATCGCTTCGCAGATGCGAAAACAGATGGAACAGGGCATCGGCGTCATGGACATAGACACCGCCGCGCGCCAGATCTGGGCCGCACTGCCGACCGACCAGTCGCTGCTGTCGTTCGGAGAGCAGGTGCAGCGGTAGGGTCTGGCGCCAGCCCAACCCTTCGCGATCATGCCTCCGCGAGAATGAGGTCCGATCCCTTCTCCGCGATCATCATGGTGGCGGCATTGGTATTGCCTGAGACGACCGCCGGCATCACCGAAGCATCCACCACGCGCAGGCCCTCCACGCCATTGACCTTGAGCTGGCCGGAAACGACCGCGTCCGCCCCCACGCCCATCGCGCAGGTGGATGTCTGATGATAGCCGGTCGATCCGCTCGCCCGGGCAAAGGCCAGCAGTTCCTCGTCGCTCTGGAACGCTGCGCCCGGCGTAAGCTCATGGTCGAAATAGGGCGCCAGCGCCGGGCTTTCCATGACGCGCCGCGCCCAACGCAGGCCGCCGACCTGCGCACGGCAATCCGCATCGGCGGAAAGGAAATTCGGCTTGATCGAAGGCGCGTCGTGGAAATCACCGCTCCTGATATGGATCGACCCCTTCGACTGCGGACGCATCACATATCCGCCCACCGTCATGCCGGGCAGCTTTTCCATGGTCATCGCGCCATTTTTCGCAAGCGCCTCGAAATCCACCGTCGCAGGGCTGGCGAAAAATTGCAGGTCGGGCAGGTCGAGCGCGGGATCGGATTTGAGAAACGCCGTCAAATTCGAACCGCCCAGCGCCAGCAGGCCGCTTCGGTTCATTGCAAAGCGGACCATCTGTCCGATCAGCGGCAGGCCCCGCGACATGGCGTTGAAGCTTGAGGCACCGGGCTTGAGGCGAGCGCGGACCATCGATGCATAATGATCCTGGAGATTCTCGCCGACATTCGGGCTGTCCACCAGAGTAGCGACGCCCAGCGCCCGCAGCCGTTCGCCCTGCCCGATGCCGGACAGTTCCAGCAACTGGGGCGAATTGATCGTTCCGCCCGAGAGGATGACCTCGCGGCGCGCCCGCACCTGCCGCAACCGGCCGCCCTTCCAATATTCGACGCCGATGGCCTTCCTGCCCTCGAACAACAGGCGCGTGGCATGGGCATGAATGATGACCTGGAGATTGGGTCGCTTCATCGCCGGGTGCAGATAGGCGACCGCCGCCGATACCCGCAGGCCCTTATAGGCGTTGAGCCGGACCCGCGCGACGCCCTCTCTCGTGGTGCCGTTCAGGTCGTTGGCGACCGGTGCGCCCGCTTCCTCGAACGCCTTCGTCATGATGTCCAGCATCGGATGCCGCATCGGCACGTCGCTGATCTTCAGCAGCCCTTCCTGCTGGTCGCGGCTGGCGCCTTCGCCCTGCTGATTCTCGATCCGGCGGAAATAGGTTTCCGCTTCGTCCCAACCCCAGCCGGTCAGCCCCCTTTGCCGCCAACCGTCATAATCTTCCGGCAGGCCGCGCACCCAGAGGATGCCGTTGATGGAGGAGGAGCCGCCCAGAACCTTGCCGCGCGGGAAGAAATGCTGCCGCCCGTCCGAACCCGGATCGGGTTCGGTCATGTAATTCCAGTTGAGACGCGGGTCCTTGAGCATCTTGGTGAAGCCGGCGGGCACGTGAATGTTCATCGTGCTCATCGCCTGCGCGGGATTGAGAAGGTTCTGCAATGGACGATCGTCCCCGCCCGCCTCCAGCAACGCGACCTTGTGGCGACCGTTCGCACTCAGCCGGTTGGCGAGCACGCAACCGGCCGATCCGGCGCCGACGATGACATAATCGGCTTCCGCCACCACACTGTTGTGCGCCTCGACCATGCTGCCTTTCTCCTTATCCTCAGCACCGTGCATAACGGGCAGGCATGAAGGGTGCGCAAGCCTTAGTCGGACTTTGCCGGCGAACATCGCCCTTATGATGGCTTGCCGGACGCCATCGAAATCCGGTGGCGGCCAGCGCTATGACTGCATCGGAACGAAGTCTTGGCCAAGGATGAGGATAGAAATGACGGGGCTTTTCTCGCTCGCGGGACGCACGGCGATGGTCACGGGAGCCTCGCGCGGCCTGGGCAAGGCGATCGCGCTGGGACTGGCGGAAGCCGGAGCATCCCTGGTCCTCGCCGCGCGCGACGGCGCGAAACTGGAAGAAACCGCCGAGGAGATACGCGCCACGGGTGGGCAGGCGCGGACCATCGCCTTCGACCTGGCCGATCTCGACGCGGTGCAGGCGGCGACCGACAGGCTGAACGCCGAGAGTGCGGCCATCGACATATTGGTCAACAATGGCGCCATTGGCGGGTGGGGGCCGCTTCACGAATCCACCCTCGCCCATTGGGAGAATATGTTCGATGTGAACGTATCGTCCATGTATCTGCTGTGCCGCGACCTGTCGAAGGGCATGGTGGCGCGCAAATGGGGGCGGATCGTCAACTTCGCCTCCTATGTCTCCGACACGGGGCGGCCGAATCTGTCCGCCTATGTCGCCAGCAAGCATGCGGTGCTGGGCCTGACGCGATCGATCGCGGCGGACCTGGCGCCCCATGGCGTCACCTGCAACGCCATCGCGCCCGGCTTCTTCGACACCGACATGGCGGCGCCCACCGTCGGCCATCCGGAACGGGCGAAAATCTTCCGCAGCGCCATCGCGCTTGATCGCTTCGGCGATCCCAGGGAGATGGTCGGCCCGGTCCAGTTCCTGGCATCCGACGCATCGGCCTATATCACCGGCCACATGCTGCCGGTGGACGGCGGCGTCGCCAATATCCTGTCGCTACCTGTGGTCGTCGAGACCTGAACGGCCCTACGTCCTTACTCTTTTGCCGAATCCAGAAGGAAAATCGCGCATGACCGATACGCTTCTCAATCTCGCGAGCCCCGAAAAGCTGTTCATCGGCGGCGACTGGTCCCCTTCTTCCGGATCGGACGGTATCGAGATCATCTCGCCCGCCACCGAGGAGAAAGTGGGCCGCGTCGCCAAGGCGACCACCGCCGACATGGACCGCGCCATCGCAGCGGCGCGCAATGCCTTCGACAACGGCCCCTGGCCCCGCATGACCGGGCCGGAGCGCGCCGTCTATCTGCGCCGCATCGCTGAGGAAATGGCCAAGCGCAACGACGATTTCGCCCGCGCCTGGTCGATGCAGGTGGGCATGCCCTATTCGCAATCGTCGATGACCGCGCCCTTCATGGGCGGTTATTACACCTATGCCGCGGAGCTTGCCGAAAAGGGGTTTGAGGAGGTGCGTCCCGCCCTGGCCGGCGGGCATGCCATCGTCGTGCGCGAGCCTGTGGGCGTCGTCGCCGCGGTGGTGCCGTGGAACGCGCCGCTCGCCACGCTCTCCTTGAAGGTCGCCTTCGCGCTGGCGGCGGGCTGCACGATCATCGCCAAGCCTTCCCCCGAAACGCCGCTGGAAGCGCTGATCCTGGCTGAATGCATCGCGGCGGCGGGCGTGCCCGAGGGCGTCTTTTCCGTCCTGACGGCGGATCGCGACGTGTCCGACTATCTGATCCGTCATGCAGGGGTGGACAAGGTCAGCTTCACCGGCTCGACCGCTGCCGGCCTGCACATCGCCTCCGTCGTCAGCGGCCGGTCGGGACGCATCACGACGGAACTGGGCGGCAAGTCCGCCGCCATCATCCTGGACGATGCCGATATCGGCAAGGTCGTGGAAGGCATCATGCCGAACCTGGTCGGGCTGTGCGGCCAGCAATGCGCCGCCTTCAGCCGCATATTGGTTCCTGCCTCGCTGAAAGGCGCGGTGGAGGAGGCGATCGCCGCCGCCATGCAATATGTGCAGGTGGGCGATCCTTTCGCCGAAACCACGCAGATGGGCCCGCTCGTCACCCAGCGCCAGCACGGCCGCGTCTTCGACTATATCCAGCAGGGCAAGGCGCAGGGCGCCCGCATCGTCACCGGCGGCAACCGCCCCGCGCATCTCGACAAGGGCTGGTTCGTGGAGCCGACCCTGTTCACCGACGCCAGCAACGACATGACCATCGCCCGCGAGGAGATTTTCGGACCCGTCGGCACGATCATCGCCTATGGCAGCGAGGAAGAGGCGATCGCCATCGCCAACGACAATATCTACGGCCTGTCGGGCGGCGTGTTCACGCAGGATGTCGAGCGCGCCTACAAGGTCGCCCGGCGCATCCGCACCGGCAATTTCGGCCATAATGGCCGCGTCATCGACTATACCATTCCCTATGGCGGCTTCAAGCAGTCGGGCGTCGGCCGAGAGGGCGGTGAGGAAGGCCTGCACGGCTTCACCGAGATCAAGGCCGTCTTCATGCAGGATCTGCCTGCCCATCTGAAGGGCTGACCCTTGGCCACGCAGGTCCTGCCGGACGGCCATGTCCATGCGGGCGACTGGCCGGACAATTATGGTCCGGCCAGCGCCTGGTGGACCGTCTTCATCCTCATGATCTTCCAGATCGTGTCGATGATCGACCGGCAGGTCATATCGGTGCTGATCCCGGAGATGCGGGCGGACCTTGGCCTCAACGATTTCCAGATCAGCCTGGTCCAGGGCCTGTCCTTCGCGCTCTTCTATGGGCTGATGGGGCTGGTGATCGGCGGCATGGTGGACCGTTATTCGCGGCGCGCGATCATGTTCACCGGCATCGTTGTCTGGTCGCTGGCGGCGGCGGGGACGGGGCTGGCGCGCAGCTATACGCAGCTCTTTGCCGGCCGCCTGCTGGTGGGCGCGGGCGAGGCGGCGGTATCCCCGGCGGGGCAATCGCTCCTCTCCTCCATCTTCCCACGGCATCGGCTGACGACGCCGATCGCCTGTCTTTCCGTGTCCGGCGTCATCGGCATATCGCTATCCTATGCGCTGGGCGGCAATCTGCTGGCACTGTTCAGCACGGAGCCGCTCGGCGGTCCGCTTGCGGGGCTTGCCCCCTGGCGACAAGTACTGGTGGTGACGGGCCTGCCCGGCGTGGCGGTCGCCTTCCTCGCCTTCGCCTTTCGCGAGCCGAAACGACGCAGCCAACCCCCGCCCGACCGGCATGCGGCAAGCTGGGGCGCCTTCTTCCGCTATATCGCCGCGCACCCGCGCCTGATGCTGGGGCTGATCCTGGGATCGGCGGTGATGGCGGTCGCCATCCAGGGGACGATGGTGTGGACGCCGACCTATGCCCGCCGCGTGCTGGGCGCGAGCGCGGCGGATGTCGGAACGATGATGTCGGTTGCGGTGGCATTGGGCGGTATCGTCGGCGGGCTCTCGCTCGGCGTGCTGATCGATCATCGCTTCGCGCGCGGCACCCGCGACATGGCGCTGCGGCTGCTGTGCGGCTTCTGCATCGTCATTCCCCCGATCCTCGCGCTGGCCTTCGCGATCGGCAATTTCGCCCTGCTGTTCGGCGCGATCACGCTGATGATGATGACCATGGGGTCCAGCTATGGGCCGACCATGGCGGCCGTGCAGATGATCGCGCCCATCGAGATGCGCGGCCGTTTCGCTGCGCTGATGGTATTGGCGTCCAATCTGTGCGGTTACGCATTTGGACCCATGCTGATCGGTTTCCTGACGGATTATGTCTATGGCGATCCCATGAAGCTTGGCTGGGCGATCATTACGGGATTGCTGACCGCCGGGCCGCTCGCCGCCTGGATGGTGTGGTCGGCGCGCGGCGATTTCCTGCGCCATCTGGATCGATGAAGTCAGCCATCACAACCACGTTTATGCCGCGCGCATCCTTCCTTCGACGGCAAGTCCAGGCCATGCTGCAACACGGCATCGGCAACAGAAACCTGATGAAAAGGCGATCATGACGACGACTATTCCCGCCCTCATGCGCAGCGCTGCCGCGCGCCACGGAGACCGCCCGGCCCTGGTTTCGCAGACTGACGGGGCGATCAGCTATCGCGAACTCGACCGCCAGGCCGATCTTGTCGCCAAGGCCCTGATCGCGGACGGCGCCCGGCCGGGCGACCGGGCCGCCATCTGGGCGCCCAATATGTGGGAATGGGTGGCGATCGCCATCGGCATCCAGCGCGCCGCCGGCGTGATGGTGCCGCTCAACACCCGGCTCAAGGGCGGCGAGGTGTCGGACATCGTGCGTCGGGGACAGATCGTCCGCCTGTTTTCCATCGGCAGCTTCCTGGGCCGCTATTATCCGGCCATGCTGAAGGACGAGGCGATGCCCGGCCTGCGCCGCCGCATCGTGTTGCGCGCAGAACCGCAGGAACTGGGCGAAGGCGAAATCCGCTTCGAGGATTTCGTCGCGCTGGCCGCAAACAGCAGCGACGCGCAGCTTGCCGAGCGCGAGGCGATGGTGAAGCCCGACACGCTGGCCGACCTCATGTTCACGTCCGGCACGACCGGAGCGCCCAAGGGCGCGCTGTTCGATCATCGCCGGTCGCTGGGCGGCGGTCAGGCATGGGTCGACATTGCGCGCCAGACGGCGGACGATCGCTATGCCGCCTTCGGCCCCTTCTCGCACAACGCATCCTACAAGGCGGGCTGGGTCGCCTCGCTGATCGCGGGCAGCACGCTCTATTGGCCCGAAGCCTATGATCCTGCGAGCGTGCTCGACCTGGTGGCGAAGAACCGCATCACCGTGATGCCCGCCCCGCCGACCGTGTTCCAGGAAATGCTGGCCTTTCCCAACTGGCGCGACTGGGACATTTCGAGCTGGCGCTTCATGTCGACGGGATCGACCGTCGTGCCGATCGAACTGATGAAGCGGCTCCAGGCCGAAACGCCGATCCAGGAGATCAGCACCGGCTATGGCATGACCGAATGCTGCGGCTCCGCCACGCACACCCGGCCGGGCGATCCGATGGAGCGCATCGCCTATACGGTCGGCACGGCGATCCCCGGCACGGAAATCCGCATCGCCGGACCCGACGGCCATTCCCTTGCCGTGGGCGAGCCGGGCGAAGTGCTGATCCGCGACGACAAGCTGCTGATCGAATATCTCGACAATCCGGAGGCGACCCGCGCCACGCTCGACGCCGATGGCTGGCTGCATTCGGGCGATGTCGGCTGTCTGGATGCGGACGGGTATCTGAAGCTCACCGACCGGCTGAAGGACATGTATATCGTCGGCGGCTTCAACGTCTATCCGGCGGAGATCGAGAAGCAGATGACGGGCCTGCCCGGCATCCACCAGTCCGCCATCATCGGCGTGCCCGACCAGCGGCTGGGCGAAGTGGGCCATGCCTTCATCGTCCGGGCCGCCGGTTCCTCCGTCACGGCGGAGGAAGTGATCGGCTGGGCGAAGGCCAATCTCGCCAATTACAAGATTCCCCGCGGCGTCACCTTCCTGGATGCGCTGCCGATGAATTCGACCGGCAAGGTGATCAAGTTCGCGCTGAAGGAATTGTATAAAGACGCGTGACCGGGAAGAAAACGTGGCGGCGCGGCGCCCGATCCCTCCGGCGACCCTTGAGAGGAGAAGGATGTGACCATCCTGGTGACAGGCGCGACCGGCACGCAGGGCGGCGCCGTGGCGCGGGCGCTGCTGGCGCGAGGCAAGCCGGTACGGGCGTTGGTGCGCGATCCCCATGCGGCCTCCGCTCGCACGCTGGAGCAGGCGGGTGCGATGCTGGCGGTCGGCCGCTTTGAGGATAGCGCCTCGCTGCGGACCGCCCTTTCCGGTGTGGATGCCCTTTTCTCCGTCCAGACCGCTCCCGGCGCCGAGCGCGACGGCGAACGGATGCAGGCACGTGCGCTGATCGATGCGGCGCGCACCGAGAATGTCCGCCATGTCGTGCATAGCTCCGTGTCCAACAGCGGCGCGTTCCGCAGCATGGAAGGTTGGGCGGAGGGCCGCTGGGAACGCAATTATTGGGAGAGCAAGGCAGACGCGGAAGCCATTGTGGGCGATGCGGGCTTTTCCGTTCACACCATTTTGCGCCCCGCCTTCATGATGGACAATTTCGCCATGCCGAAGGCGGCGTGGATGTTCCCCGATCTGGCGCAGGGCGCGATCCGCACCGCCCTTGCGCCCGAAACGCCGATGGTGCTGATCGCCGCCGATGATATTGCGCGCATGGCCTGCGCCGCGTTCGAGGCGCCGCCTGCCTTTGCCGGGCAGATCATCGAATTGGCGGGCGACCTGCTGACCTTGCCGGAAATCGCCGGCGTGCTGGCCACGGTCAAGGGACGGAAGCTCGTCTCTGAAAGCTGGAACGCCGACGCCTTGATTGCCCGTGGCCAGCATGACGGCTGGGTTCGCACGCAGGAGTGGATGAACATCGTCAACTATCCCGCGCGGCCCGAGGAAATGTTGGACTGGGGCATAGAACCCACGAGTTTCACCGATTGGGCGCGACGCCATGCCGACATGATCGACATCGGTGCCCAAGAAGACAATGAGAGGAATTGACGATGCAACGCCGCCCCTTGTCGACGGACATTTCCATCGCGCCCATCATGCTGGGCACGAACATCTTTGGCCTCAACTGCAACGAGGCCGACGCCCACCGCCTCTTGGACCGCTTCGTCGAACGCGGCTTCAACGCGGTCGATACCGCCGATTGCTATCCGCATCACAGCATGACCGGAAAGCCCGGTCCCAACGGCGCGCTGTCGGAGGAGATCATCGGGCGCTGGATCGCAAAGACCGGCCGCCGCGACGCGCTTGCCATTTCCACCAAGGTAGGCGAATGGCAGGCGCGGCGCGGGCTTTCGGCGGCCAATATCGAGGCAGCGGTGGAGGACAGCCTTCGCCGTCTCCAGACCGACCATATCGACGTCTATTTCGCGCATATCGCCGACCCGGACACGCCGCAGGAGGAAACGATGCACGCGTTCGACCGGCTGGTGAAGAGCGGCAAGGTGCGGATATTGGGCGCATCCCATTATCCGGTGCCGCTGCTGGAAGAAGCGCTGACCGTGTCGCGCGACCAGGGCCTTGCGCGCTATGAGGTACTGCAACCCGGCTATAATCTGCATGATCGGGAACCGTTCGAAAGCGTGCTGCTGCCGATCGTCCAGCGCCATGGCATGGGCGTGGTGCCCTATTTCGGCCTGGCCAGCGGATTCCTGTCCGGCAAATATCGCTCGCAGGCCGATCTGGAGGGCCGCATGCGCGGCGGGATGGTCGCCCATTATCTGACGCCGCGCGGGCTCGCCATCCTCGACGCGCTGGACGAGGTGGCGGCGCGGACCGGCGCAACCCCGGCAAAGGTCGCCATCGCCTGGCTGATCGCGCAGCCGGGCGTCACCGCGCCGATCGTCAGCGCGACCAGCATCGCCCAGCTCGACGATCTGCTCGATGCGGCGGATATTGTCCTGTCGGACGAGCATCTCGCCCTGCTCGACCGCGCCAGCGCGCCTCAACCGGCGGCGTAGGGCCTGTCCCTCAGGTCTCCGCCGGTCCCGATTTTTCGAACTGGCGGAGAAAATCGAACAGCCCGGGAGGGGTCGGCTTTTTCCCCGGATCGTACCAGGGCAGCAAATTCTTGAGCAGTTGCGGGAAAAAGACCCTGAGCTGAAAATTGTTGAGCGCCTTGATGTCGCGATCGAGTGCGGCTTGTTCGGCGGGCGTCATGCTCTTCTTGTCCTGCTCGATCAGGTAGGAGAACATGCGGTCCATGAAACCCCGCAAATGAACCATGGCGTAGAGGCAGCCATAGACGCGGTAGAAATAGCCGTTCCAGATCTTGCCCCACAGGCCGCGACTGTAAATCCGGTGATAGATCTGGAAGCAGACCTCCCGATGCTCGAACTCTTCGGCCATATGCCATTTCCAGAACGCCACGGCATTGGCGTCGGCGCCTTCGATCAGCGCATCCATCCGCTCGAACCAGATGCCGCCCTGCACCGCGCCCAGTGATTCGAAGCCATCGGCATAGGCCAGCATGAATTTGAGCGAGCGGTTCTTCAGGAACGCGTCCAGATCGTCGGCCAGCTTCTTCTCGAACTCGGCCAGCCGGGGATAGCCCTGCGCCGCGATCACCTTGTTGAACTTCTGATGCTGGCGGTAATGCTGCGATTCCTGGCCGACGAAGGCGGCCATGTCCTCCCGCAGTTGCTCCGAACCGGCGGGCAGCCGTTCCATCGCGATGTTCAGCACCTTGATCAGCCAGGGTTCGACCGGCGCAGGAATGATCGAGGTCGCGTTCTGGAACTGGGCGAAGGCGATATTGTGCGCCCAATGCGCGCGCACCTTCGAAAAATCGATGCGTGGATAGCGTATGACGATGCCCACTGGCGTCCCCTTCTTCGTTCGGTTCCATACAGGATACGTTATCGTACCACCCGCCTTTTCCCCCGTCATGACCAGCGGGAATCCGATCATGACTGTGATGTATCCATCCGTGGATATTCGGGCGCGGAACAGAGCGATTATGAATCGGCGGATCATTGAGGAGAGGCCCTTTGACCCCTACCCCCTTCCGCATCGACGTGCCGCAGCCCGTGCTCGATCGTATCCAACATAGGCTGGCGGACAGTCGCATCGGCTATATGCCCGACGATCCCGACCAGTGGAAATACGGCATGGATGCGCGCTATCTGGCCGAGCTGGTCGATTATTGGCGCACCACATATGACTGGCGCCGGGAGGAGGAGAAGCTCAACCGCTGGCCTCAGTTCATGGCGGAGATCGACGGCATCCCCATTCATTTCCATCATGTGCGGGGCAGCGATCCGCACAAGCCGCCGATCCTGCTGACGCATGGATGGCCGGGATCGGTGGTGGAGTTCCAGAAGGCGATCCCGCTGCTGGTGGAGGCGGGATTTTCCGTCGTCGTCCCATCGCTGCCCGGCTATGGCTGGTCGGGCCGTCCGCCGCGGCCGATCGGCCCGGCCCGCGTCGCCGCCTTGTGGCGCGTCTTGATGGTGGACGTGCTGGGCTATCCGCGCTTCTTCGCGCAGGGGGGCGACTGGGGATCGGCGGTGACGACGCAATTGGGCATCAGCCATGCCGATGTCGTGGCGGCGATCCATCTCAATTTCTTCATGGCGCCGCCGCCGGATGCCCATGCGGACGCGGAACTGCTCGACTATTGGGCGCAGGTCCGCGCGGTGATGGAGGTGGAAAGCGGCTATCATCACGAACAGGCCACCAAACCGCAGACGATCGGCCTTGCGCTGCACGACAATCCGGTCGGCTGGGCGGCCTGGGTGGTCGAGAAATTCTGGCGATGGGGCGACACCAAGGGCGATATAGAGAGCCGGTTCGACAAGGATCATCTGATCACCAATCTCATGTCCTATCTGGTCACCGACACTGTCATGTCGTCGATCTGGATGTATTACGGCCTGAATGGCGACACGTTGGCGGCTGGCCCGGTGCCGGTTCCCACCGCGCTCGCCCATTTCCCCGGCGAATTTTATCCCATGCCCAGCCGCGCGCTGGCCGAACGCCAATATAATGTGGTGCGGATGACGAAGATGGACGCGGGCGGGCATTTCGCGGCGATGGAGGAACCCCAGGCATTCGCCCGCGATGTCATCGCCTTTTTCGAGAGCCGGATATGAACGACATACTGCTCGCCGAGGAAGCCGGCGAAGGCATATTGCTGCTGACGATGAACCGCCCGGCACAGCGCAATGCGATCGATCTCGCCCTGCTCGACGCCATGAACGACGCCTTCGACGCCTTCACCCGCGACGACCGCTGGCGGGTGGGCGTGTTGACGGGCGCACCGCCGGCCTTCTGCGCCGGACTGGACCTCAAGACCTTCTCGGCCCCCGATGCGCCGCGCCACAGCGTGACGGCCCTGATCCAGCGTGTTCCGCATCTCGGCAAGCCCATGATCGCCGCCGTCGGCGGTGCCGCCTATACCGGCGGCCTTGAACTGGCGCTGGGTTGCGACTTCATCCTGGCCAGCGAAAATGCCCGATTTGCCGATACCCATGCGAAAATCGGCGCACTTTCAGGTAGCGGCATGGGCGCGCGCCTGCCCCGCGCCGTGGGCGCTCGCTTCGCCCGCCAGATGATATTGAGCTGCCAGCCGATCGATGCCGCCACCGCTTTGCGCGTGGGCCTGGTGAACGAGCTTCTGCGGGCTGAGGAACTGCTGCCGAGAGCCATGGAAATTGCCGCAGCGATCGCCGCGCACGATCCCGGTCTCATCCGCATGTCCAAGAGCGTCGTCGATCGCGGAACGGAAGGCACGCTGGCCGATGCGCTGGCGATCGAGACGGAGACGCTGCAACAGCGCAAGGCCATGGGCGCGATGACATGGGGCAACGGGACGCCCGCCTGAACGAACCAGGCCCGCATCCGCCGACGAACAATGAAAAAAGGGGGAGCGAACCGCCGGTCCGCTCCCCCTTCCCTTACCCCCTCGCCCGGCCGCCACCCCACGACCGGGCCGCCCCGATCAGATACCCCAGACCTGGGCTGCCGTTTCGCCCAGCACCTTGCGTGCGGACGTCTCGCCGACCGTGTCGAAGATGCGCTTCATGATGGCGTCGCTGTTGCCCATCACGCCTTCGGGATGCGGATAGTCGGTCGACCACATCACCCGTCCGTCGCCGATGCGCGCGATATTCTCCATCGCCACATCATCTTCCATGAAGGTGGTGTAGCAGTGATTGTGCCAGTACCAGCTCGGCTTCTGCGCCAGCTTCGGCCGCAATTCGCTCGCATAGTCGCGCGCGACCTTGTCGGCATTTTCCAGCGTGCCGGGCACCCAGCTCGCGCCGCCCTCCGTGAACACCACGCGAAGGCCAGGGAAGCGGTCGAACACGCCCGAGAAGACAAGCTGCCCGAACAGGCCGGTGAACGGCATCAGATTGGCATTCAGGTTCGCGCCCAATGAGCCCCGGCCGCTATATTGCAGGTAGGCGCCGATATGGAAGGAGACGGGAAAGCCGCTTTCCTGGATCGCTTCCCAGAGCGGGTCCATGTCCTTGCTGTTGTAACGCACGCCCTTCGGATTGACGGGAATGTCGATCGCCTTGTAGCCGAGCTGCTTCAGCTTCTGGAGATAATCCTTCGTCCGTTCCGGCCACAGGAAGGTGGGCAGCAGCGCGACGGGGAACAGCCGGTCGGGCGCCGCCTCCTTCCATTCGGCGGCCCATTCGTTGCAGACGTCGACGCAGCGGAACCAGAAATCCTTGTCCGCCATGCGAATCAGGCTGTTCAAACGGCCATGATAGATGATCGCGGCATCGATACCCTCCGCATCCATGTCGGCCAGGCGCTGCTGGACATCCCAATAGCCTTCGCGCCCTTCGGGGAAGGTCGGCGGCAGGCCGGGAACGTCGTAATTCTGACCGTCCACCTCAAGGTGGAAACCGGTTTCGTCCTTCCAATAGCGGGGCGCGCGATCCTTGTCCGCGCCCTTGAGCCGGCTTTCCCACAGACCCGGCTCTTCCATCAGGTGATCGTCGCTGGAAATAACGCGCATGCCGGCGGGCCTCTCCCACGAACGGGCCGGCATGATGCGGTCCTTGGGCCACGGGGTCGCGGTGAAACTGTTCATTCTTTTCCATTCCTTCTTGGGGATATCGTCCGACACGAGGCTGCCGTCCGCGACCCCCGTCTTGACGGCCCTTATAGCATGGCCGAAGGAATAGGCGCCGGTATGGGCATGTTCCGGGCGATGTCATCAGATTTCTGATGAGTTGCCGGAAGTGCATTCAAGATCATTGTTCAATGATCCTGAATGGTTTTTTTGAAATTTGCCCGATTATGGAGATAATGGATAAGGTTTAGCATGGCCCCATTGGTCCGCCGTCATGGCCCGACCGCATGTTCAAGGAGAGAGTGATGCTGAAAGATCATGAGGTTCGGGAGAAGGCGGGATTGAAAGTCCGCTCGCTCAGCCCCGGTTTCGGCGCGGAGATCATCGGCGCCGATCTCTCGCGCCCGCTGGACGATGCCACCGCCGACGCCATTCGCGACATATGGATCGAGGCCGGGCTGCTGCTGTTCCGCGATCCCCATGCCGATGACGAAGCGCAAATGCGGCTGAGCCGCCTGTTTGGCGAGATGGAGCCGGCGGCCACGGCGGACATGAACGATCCCAACAACCAGTTCATGATGACGCTGAAATATGACCCGACGGACGACAAACCCCGGTTCCAGACCGATTATCATTTCGGCGGCCATGACCGGGCAGGCTATATTCCCTGGCACTGGGACCAGAGCTTCATGCCGACCATCGTGCGCGGCGCGGTGCTTCGTATGGAGCAACCGGCAACGCAGCTTGGCCGGACCGGGTTCATCGATGCGATCGAGGCCTATGAACGGCTGTCGCCCCAGATGAAGGAGAAGATCGACGGCATGGAGGTCGTCTATCATTTCGTGACGGACTTCCTGCAATGCCGATATGGTGTGCCCGCCGATCTGAAAGCCTTGCCTCGCGAGACGCCTTCGGGCGGGGTGAAGTACGACTTCCCGCCCGTCGTCCACCCGATGGTCATCACCCAGCGGGAGACCGGCCGCAAGGCACTGAAGATCTCGCCACTACAGGCACAGTATATTCTGGACATGGACCGCGCGGAAAGCGATGCATTGCTGGCCGAACTGGCGGCACATCTGACCGATGAGCGCCATGCCTATTTCCACGACTGGCAGAAGAACGACATGCTGGTGTGGGACAATTGGCGGATGATCCATCATGCCGAGGGCGTGCCGCTGGATGTGTCGCGCAGCGCCCGCCGCACCACGATCATGGGCGATTATGCGGTGGGCCGCTATCTCGACCCGGCGCTCGACCGCAACCGCGCGGTCAAGCGGATCGTCGACTGAAATCGGGAAAGCACCTCGTCACCGCCTTCGGGCCGTGGGGGGTGCTTCAGCCTACCGGCCCAAAAAGCGCGGTGACCGCTTGTCCATGAAAGCGGCGGTCGCCTCGCTATAATCCTCGGTCATCGTGCCCAATATCTGCGTACGGTTCTCCGCCTGGATCGCGGCGTCATAGCTGTTGGCGTCCAGATTGGCCCACATCAACGCCTTGGTATGGGCGACCGAATAGGGACTGTTCGCCAATACGGAGCGCGCATAGGCGACGGCGTCGTCGATCAGCGATTGCGGATCGGACAGCGAGTGCACGAGACCGATGCGCTCGGCTTCCTCCGCCTCGATCGCGCGGCCGGTCAACAATATGTCGAAGGCGCGCGCCGCGCCGATCATGCGCGGCAGCAGATAGGAAATGCCGCTCTCGCCGCCGGTCAGCCCGATTCGCACCGCCGCCACCAGAAATTTCGCGGCTGGCGTCGCGATCCGCACATCGGCGCTGAGCGCGATTGCCATGCCAGCGCCGACCGCAGGCCCATTGACGGCCGCCACCACCAATTTCGGCATGGACCGGATGCGCCCGCCCATGCCGGCGAACTGCTGTTGCCAGTGCAGCTTCTCGACCACGCCGCTGTTGCCAGCCTGGTTGCGCTGGTTGGATGCCGCGAGGTCCTGCCCGGAGCAGAATCCGCGCCCGGCGCCGGTGATGATGACAGCCCGGCAGGAGGGATCGGCCGCCAGCTCGTCCAGCAGCCCATTGAAGCGCGCGACCGTCTCCCGAAGCAAGGCGTTCAGCCGCGCCGGGCGATTGAGCGTCACCAGCACGATCCCCTCGCCGCCCGCAAACCGTTCGACGACAATATCCTCTTCGGTCATCATCTTCTCCCCAACGTTGCGGCAAAGGTTCCGCCGCCGCCGCCACGCTGGCAAGCCACAGCCATGGTCTCTACACATATGCGTAGAAATAGGATGCGACTGTTCCCGTCGCCCGCTTTGGCGCAGAAATGGGCCATGACCCCGCACCATGACGACGCCGCCGACACATCCCAATTGCGCCTCATCGCTCAGGAATGGCGGCGCGCCTGGCGCCCCGGAGTCGCGGCGCTCTTTGCCGGATCGCTGGGCTATTCCCTCTATTCGGCGGTATCCAGCCTGTTCGTCGAACCGCTGCAACAACAATTCGGCTGGTCTCGCGGTGACATCGCCTTCGTCCACAGCTTCGGCCTGATCATCGCCTTCATCGCGCCCGTCATCGGCCGGATGACGGACCGTTACGGCGTCAGGCCGATCCTGTCGGCGGGCCTGCTGCTGACCGCCATCGGTTATGGCCTGCTCGCCTCCATGGGCGGATCGCTCGGCTATTTCTACGCGGTGCATTTCGGTTTTGCGCTCGTCGGCATGGCGACGACCGGCATCACCGTCACACGCATCCTGAGCGGCGCGTTCGAGCGGACGCGCGGAACCGCGCTGGCGATCGGCCGATCGGGTCTGGCGGTTGCCGGCGCGCTGATGCCGATGGCGCTCTATCCGATCATCCTGCGCTTCGGGTCGGCGGGCGGCTATCTGCTGCTGGCCACCTTCATCCTGTTGATCGCGCTGCCCCTCATCTGGTTCTGGGTTCCCTCACGCACTGCGGAATTGCGGTCCGGACGTACCGCGCTCCCCCGCGCCGACAGCGCGCTCTCACTGCTCGCCAACGGCAAGGTGCGCATCCTGATCGCCGCGTCCGTCCTCAACTATGTGCCTGTCGTGGCGCTGCTCTCCCAGATGAAGCCGCTTGGCGTGGAAAAGGGGCTGGACGCCGTCGCCGCCGTGGGCGCGGTATCGGTGATGGGCGTGGCCGCCGCCATGGGGGCACTGCTCAGCGGCATATTGGTCGATCGCTTCTGGGCGCCCGCCGTCGCCTTCATCCTCAATTTCGCGCCGGCGATCGGTTGCCTCCTGTTGCTCCAGCATGATGTGCCGCCCGCGCTTTTCTATGGCGCGGTGCTGATGATCGGTCTCGGCCAGGGGGCGGAGATCGACATCGTCGCCTTCATGATCGCCCGCTATTTCGGGCTGCGCAGCTATGCCACCATCTACAGCCTGTCGACGCTGGGCATCGCGCTGGGCGTCGCGGTCGGCGCCAGTCTGATCGGCATGGCCTATGATCATTTCGGCAGTTACGATATCGCCCTGCTGGCATGCTCAGGCAGCTTCTTCCTCGCCGCATTATTTTACCTGATGATGGGACGCTATCCGGAAGGGGGCCAACCCGACTGAGCCATCCTCAGGCCCTTATGCGGCGCATCAGGCATTCCTGCGCGGTCGAGGCGATCAGGCGGCCATCCCGGTCGAAAATCCGCCCCGTTGTGAGGCCCAGGCCATTGCCCGCCGAGGGGCTGGACGTATCGTGCAGCATCCAATCCTCGCAGCGGGCAGGGCGGTGGAACCACATCGCATGATCCATGCTGGTGATCAGGAATTCGCCGCTGTTGGTGGGCAGGAAGTGCGGGATCGCCGCCGCACCGGCCAGCCAATAGTCGCTGGCGAAGGCGAGCAGACATTGCTGCAACCGGCTGTCCTCGACGGCGGCGGCGTCCGACTGACGGAACCAGAAGGATCGCGCCGCTTCGGTCGGCCGTGCCAGGAAATATTCTTCAGGCGCGATCGGCCGCATCTCGATGGCCAGGGCGGCGGCGAAATTATGCGTCACCGCCTGCTCCAGTTCGGCCACCCGCTCTCGCACGAAATGCTGGATGGGCGCGACAAGTTCCGGCGGCGGAACGGCGGGCATCGGCGCATTCTGATGGACGAACCCCTCCTCCGGCGCGTGGAATTCGGCCATCATCGTAAAGATCGCCTGCCCATCCTGACAGGCGGTGATCTGACGGTTGGCGAAGCGGCGGCTGTCGCGCAGACGCACCACCTGATAGTCGATCGGTCGATCCGTGCGCCCGGCGGCCAGGAAATAGGCGTGGAACGAGCTGGCGGGCAGCGCCTCCACCGTCTTCATCCCCGAAAGGAGAGCCTGCGCCAGCAATCGCCCGCCGAACACCGACCCGAGATGATTACGCGCCCCGGCCGATCCGGTGAACCGATCCGGCCCCGCCTGCGTCACATCGAGTATGTCGGAAATCGGATCCCGCGTCGGCATGGGGCCGTCGTCATGAAGCGGTCCGTCCGCTACGATCATGCATCGAGCCCCAGGGCGCGCCGCGCCGCCAGCACCGTATCCATCTCGTCGAGACCGCTCAGCGGCACGTCATAGTCGGCGCGGTCGTCGATCTGGCTGATATGGGCGGCGATGTCGTCACAGCTCGGCGCGTCCGGACCAGGACTGTACCACCCCCGCGTCAGACCGACGAACAGCCGCGAATATTTGCCGCCCAGCACCGAATACATATGCTGGGAGGAATCGCAGTCCCGGCTGGCCATATAACAGGCCAGGGCGGCGACGAATTCCGGCTTCATCCCCTCGATGAAATGACGGGTCCGCGCGCCCGCCGCCTTCAGGAACGCGATGTCGGGGCGCTGCTCGATCGGGGTGCCGCCCAGCCGCCCGCCCTGCGCATTGGGAAAGAGCGTGTTGACGGCGATCCCCGCCGGCGCCTCCTGCGCGATGACGTTCATCAGGCCGATCAGCGCCGTCTTGGCGGCCCCGTAATTGGCACGATAAGGATTGCCGAACACGCCGGATTGCGAACCGACCAGCACGATCCGGCCATAGCCCTGTTCCGTCATGGCGCGATAGGCGGGCTGGCATATGTTGAACGCGCCTTTCACATGGACCGCGAGGACGGATTCGACATCCTCTTCGCTCAGCGCGCCGAAAGCGCCGTTCCGTTGATTGCCGGCATTGGAGATGACGATGTCGACCCGGCCGAAGGCGGCCAGCGCGGCATCGATCACGGCCTGTCCTCCGGCCTGCGTCGCGACCGTGTCGTAATTGGCGACGGCCCGCGCGCCCAGGCCCCTGAGCTCTTCCACGACGGCGTCGGCATAGCCGGTCGAACCGCCCTGCCCGGTCGGGTCTCCCCCCAGGTCATTGGCGATCACGGCGGCGCCTCTGCGCGCCAGTTCCCGGCAGAAGGCCGAACCGAGCGCGCCGCCCGCCCCCGTCACCACAGCCACCTGCCCGTTGAAATCGATCGCCATCAGCCACTCCTTTTGGGAGCCGACCATGGCGGCGCCACCGCCTCCCGCCAAGCCGGGGAACAGAATTTCGGCCATGTGATGAATGGCGGCGGCGGCGCTCAAACCTGCTTGGGCGCGCTCGCCTTGAAAAGCAGCCGCGCCAGCACGCTTTCCTCGACGTCCGCGTCCGGCCCACCTTCGGGAAAGAACCAGTCGCCCAGCAGGACCGATCCCGCCAGCATGCCGAAGCCATAGCGGACCATCAGTTCCGGCGGCACGTCGAATTCCAGCCCCGCCTCCTCATATTGCGAGCGGACGCGGCCAACGGCACGCGTGAAATAGTCGTCCAGCCCATGAATGGCCGCGGAATCCACATCCCCCCTCGACTTGACCATCGCCAGCAACAGATCGGCATGGTCGCGCAGGAAGGGATAAAGCGCCTGGACGAAACGCATGCTGCGTTCCTCACGGTCGGGCGGCAGCGTGTCGCTATAGGTCAGGAACTCGCGGAAACGGGCGTTGAAGGGCTCGGTCACCGCTTCGGTGAACAGCGCTTCCTTGCTGCCGAAATTGTTGAAGATCAGCGGCTCGGCCACCTCGGCGCGGGCGGCGATATGGCGCGTAGTGGCGCCGGCAAAGCCGCGCTCCGCGAAGATGGCGCGGGCAGCGTCAAGGATGAGCGCGCGGATTTCCGCCGTGGACCGCCGCGCGCGACGGGGGGTGGCAACAGCCTGGGGCCGGTCGGAAATGTCATGCATGCGTCACTACCCCATTGTCCTGTCTTCGCCGATGCTATAAATAGCACATACTATTTATCTACGCGATTCCGTTGCGGCGATTCTGAAAGGAGAGGCATGAGCAGTCAATTCGATGTGGTGATCCGCGGCGGAACGATCGTGGATGGCACCGGAGCCCAGCCCTATGTCGCGGATGTCGGCGTGAAGGATGGCGTCATCGCGCAGATCGGAACGATCGACGCGTCGGCAGCCGAGGAAATCGACGCGCGCGGCCTGACGGTCACGCCGGGCTTCGTCGATGTCCACACCCATTATGACGGCCAGATCACCTGGGAAAGCCGCATGGCCCCTTCGTCCAATCATGGCGTCACCACCGTGGTCATGGGCAATTGCGGCGTCGGCTTCGCGCCGGTGCGGGACGGCGATCATCAATTGATGATCAAGCTGATGGAGGGGGTCGAGGATATTCCCGAAGTCGTCATGGCCGAAGGCGTGCCGTTCAACTGGAACAGCTTCCCCGACTATCTCGATGCGCTGGACCAGCGCGTGTCCGACGTCGATTTCGCCGCGCAAATCCCGCACAGCCCGCTGCGCGTCTTCGTCATGGGCGAGCGCGGCGCCAATCTGGAACCGCCGACGCTGGAGGATCTGGTCGAAATGCGCCGCTGCGTCAGCGAGGCGGTGAAGGCCGGCGCGCTGGGCGTCGCCAGTTCGCGCAACCTGTTCCACCGTTTCCGTTCCGGCGAACTCGCGCCGTCGGTCACGACGGAACTGGACGAGGTGCTGGCGCTGGCCGAGGGTCTCAAGGATGCGGGCGCGGGCACGTTCCAATGCAACCCCAATCTCGACAATGGCGCCGAGGTGGAACTGAAGATCTTCCGCACCATCGCCGAGCAGGCGGGGGTTCCCGTGACCTTCAGCCTGATCGCCATGCCGACGCGCCCGGAAAATTGGGGCCGCTATGTCGAAGGCGTTCGCCAGGCGGCGGCCGACGGCCTCACCATCCGCTGCCAGTTCATGCCGCGTCCGATGGGCGTCATGTACGGGCTGGAACTCAGCTACCACCCCTTCTCCCTCAACCCCAGCTTCCGCCCGCTGGCCAAGCTGCCGCTGGAGGAAAAAGTGGCGCGGATGCGCGATCCGGAACTGCGTGCCCGCCTGATCGCCGAGGAACCGGACGATCCGAACCCCGCCTTCGTCGGACTGATCAAATCGATCAGCGCGCTGTACCGCATCGGTGATCCGGCCGATTATAATTTCGCGGCCGAGGACAGCATCCAGGCGGAAGCCGCGCGCCGCGGCGTCGATCCGCGTGAAATGATCTACGACGCGCTGCTGGAGGATGAAGGCCGGGCGATCCTTTGTTCCTATTCGTCCGACGTGCCCGAATATCTCGCCCAAAGCCGCGACCTCATCGGGCAGGACAATATGATCGTCGCGCTGGGCGATGGCGGGGCGCATTACGGCATGATCTGCGACGCGGCCTATACCACCTATCTGCTGACCGGGCGGCTGGGCCGGGACGGTCTGGACCTGCCCACCGCGATCAAGGCGCTGACCAGCCAGCCCGCCAACTCCGTGGGGCTTCGCGATCGCGGCGTGCTGGGCGTGGGGTACAAGGCGGACATCAACGTCCTCGACATCCCCAACATGATCCTGCACCGGCCGCAGGTGATCGCGGACCTGCCGGCGGGCGGCAAGCGCCTGTCGCAAAAGTCGAAGGGCTATGTCGCGACCCTCGTCAGCGGCGCCGTGACCTACCGCAACGGCGAAGCGACCGACGCGCTGCCGGGCCGCCTGGTGCGCGGCGTCCGTGGCGCTCCGGCAACCGCGCAGGCCAGGCAGCATGAAGTCGCCTGATAGGGCGTGTCCGCGCGGATAAGGGGCGCGCGGGCCTCCTGAAGACCGGCACGGTCCTATCCGTGCCGGTCTTTTTCATGGCGGAACAGGGGCCGCAGCAATGCGACCGCCGAAGCGATCCGTTTCCCCGATTCCTCTTCGGAACATTGCAGCAGGCCGTCATGACCACCGGTCACGAGGGCGCCGAACTGCCGCGCGAGCAAGGCGGGGTCATGGCTCGATAGCCGCCCCTCCCGCGCCATGGCTTCCAGCCACGCGACCAGCGGTGACGCCACATCGCGGCTTTCCAGCAAGATCTGCCCCGCCAGTTCGGGAAAGCGCCGCGCCTCGAAAATGACCAGGCGCAGGAAACGGTCGGCGGCGGGATCGGCGGTCGCTTCGGCAATCGCGACGGCAAAGTCGGCCAGTACCGCCTCCGGCTCCCGCCCCTCTGTCGCGACCGCTGCGAAACGATAGGCCGGGACGCGGCAGGCATAGCTGCAAATCGCCCGAAACAGCGCCGGCTTGTCGGGATAACGGGCGTAGAGCGTCGTCTTGCTGATGCGCGCCCGGCGCGCCACCTCCGCCATCGTGACGCCCGCAAAGCCATGGTGTTCGAACAGTGCCGCGGCGACCTCCATGACGGCCTGCTCACGCGCCAGGGTTTCGTCCG
Source organism: Sphingobium sp. LB126 (assembly GCF_002795205.1). Taxonomy (NCBI): domain Bacteria; kingdom Pseudomonadati; phylum Pseudomonadota; class Alphaproteobacteria; order Sphingomonadales; family Sphingobiaceae; genus Sphingobium; species Sphingobium sp. LB126. Next base: position 287,843 of record NZ_NETV01000002.1, on the reverse strand, counting down.
CTGTAGGGCGTCCCCGTCGTCGTGGCGCCTGGCGCGCAATGATCATATTCCTGATCCCCTTCCCGCTTGCACGGGCTTCTTTTTAATTGGACACATAGGTTCAATTAAATCGGGATGAAGGTGCAAGGCAATGGCGGATACGCTCAAGGTGGGGATCATCAGCGCCAACTGGAGCCTCAAGGTCCATGGCGCGGCCTGGCGACGGATCGAGGGCGTGGAAGTCGCCGCCATCTGCACCTCCCGCCAGGAAACGGCGGAACGGGCCGCGCGGGAATATGACATTCCCAAAGCCTATTGGAACCATGAGGAGATGTCGGCCGACCCCGACCTGCACATCATCGATGTCGGCACGCGGCCATCCTTCCGCTTCCCCATGGTCATGGCGGCGCTGAAGAACGGCAAGCATGTCTATGACGCGCTGCCCTTCGCGGTCAGCCTGTCCGATGCCGAAGCGATGCGCGACGCGCAGCGGGCCGCCGGCGTCGTCGGCGTCGTGGACGCGCAATTCCGCTGGTCGCCCCATGCGCAGAAGATGAAGCGCATGATCGATGACGGGTTCATCGGCCGCCCGTTGGGTTTCAATGTCCAGCTCATGCTGCCGCTGATCGTCGCCAACGACAAGCCCTATGCCTATTGCGCCTATTCGGAACATACCGACCCCTATTATTGGCTGGCGGAAAAGAGCAGCGGCGGCAGCGCCTGGCGCAATTTCGCCACTCATTCGCTGCTGTTCCTGACGCATCTGATCGGGCCGGTGGCGGAGGCGACCGGCATGCTGACGACCGGCGTGCCCGAATGGTTCCTGCCCAATGGCGAAGTGCTGCGGCCCGAGACGCACGATCTGGGCAGCGCGGTGCTGCGCATGGAAAATGGCGCGATCGGCAGCCTGCAAGCGGGCTGGTGCGTGCCCGACACCGAAGGCTGGCGGGTGGAGGTCTGGGGCGACAGGGGCCGTTTGCTGCTGGTCGACGACAGCTTCGGCAATTTCCCCTCGGCAAAGCTCTATGCCAGCGATGCGCGGTTGCTGACCTATGGCCAGCGCACCTGCGAAGAGGTGACCGTGAACGACCATTATGCCGTTCCCGGCGTCGCGGGCGCCACGGCGGAGCCGCGTCCTTTCGCCGCGATGGACTGGATGTTCCGGCATATGGTCGATGCCATTCGCAACGGGACGGAAGGATCGCCCAGCTTCACCGAGGCGGCGGCGGTGCATCGGGTGGTCGAAGCGGTCGAGCGCGCCGATGCCGAAAGGCGCTGGATCGCGATGAAGGACATGGGCTGATCGGCGCGATTTCGACGAGCGGCGGCAAGGCCCGATCGATCCCATAAACGAAATGGTCCACCGGTCCCGTCAGGGATGTTTGCAGGAAGAGAATAGATGCTGAGAGTGCATAAGCGCATCGATGTCACGGCGGCAGCGCCGGAATTGGGGGACAAGGTCGAGATGGCCGTGACCCTGACCTTGCCCGATCCGTCCGCCATGCCGGACCAGCCCATCGCGATCTTCGCCTGTCCGGGCGGCGGATATTCACGCCATTATTTCATGATGCGGTTCGAGGGCCATGAAAATTATGACGAGGCTGTCTGGCAGGCTGTCCAAGGCCTGATCCACATCGCCATCGACCATGTCGGCGTCGGCGAAAGCAGCATTCCCGACCTGTCCAGGATCGATTTCCAGACGATGGCGGCAACCCATGATGCCTGCGTGAGACAGATTGCCGCCGCCCTGCGCGACGGCACGGCGGCGGAGGGCTTTCCGGCCTTGTCCTCGCTCTTCCTGGTGGGGATGGGGCAGTCGATGGGCGGCGGCGTCACCATATTGACGCAGGGCCGGTTCGCCACATTCGACGCGATCGCGCCTTTCGGCGTCAGCGCGATCCACACCGCCCTGCCCCAGCGCGACAAGGCGGCCTTCGAACATGGGATGCGCCGCTTCGACAAGGTCGCCACCGGACAGGTCAAAAGCCATCTGGAACAGGACCATGAGGGCGTCGACTATGTTTATCCCTTCCATTGGGAGGATGTTCCCGCCGACATATTGGAAGAGGATATGAAGGGCGGATACCCGATCCGGCAGACCACGCCGCTGTTCGGCAGCCTCACCATCCCGAACTGCGCGGTGCAGATGATGCTTCCCGGCGTCTTTGCCGAAGATGCCGCCCGCGTCACCGTGCCGGTCCTGATCGGCGATGGCGAACGCGATACCTGTCCGGAACCTTATCGCGAGCCGGCGGCCTATTCCGCTTCCCCCGACGTCTCCCTCTTCATCGTGCCGCGCATGGCGCACATGCATAATTTCGCGTCCACGCGCGAGACATTGTGGAGACGCCTGCACGACTGGTCGCGCATGATCGCCATATCCTGACTGGGGCGATTGTCGACACAAAGGAAACGCAAGACGGCACGGGCCGGCCGCCGGTCATCAGAATCATGATGCTTGGCGGCCCCCGCTCCCCCTTATGAAGGGCATCCCTGTATGGCAGCGGGATAACCGGTCAGAGGTCCATCATGCGTACTGCCTACATCGTTTCCCCCGTCCGCACGCCCGTCGGCAAATATCTGGGCTCGCTGGCCGATATGCCCGCCGAGCGGCTGGCCGAAGCCGTCATCCGCGCCGTCGTGACACGCAGCGGCATCGACCCGGGGGCGATCGACGATGTCATCCTCGCCCAGAGTTACGCCAATGGCGAAGCGCCCAGCATCGGCCGCTGGGCGGCGCTGGCCGCCGACCTGCCGCTGGAGGTGCCGGGCATGCAGCTCGACCGCCGCTGCGCCGGCGGTCTGACGGCGGTAGCGACGGCCGCCGCCATGGTGCAAGGCGGCATGGCCGACGTGATCATCGCCGGCGGCGCCGAAAGCATGAGCAATGTCGAATATTATACGAACGGCATGCGCAAGGGGATGCGGGCCGGCAACAGCATGCTGTACGACCGGCTCGACCGCCAGCGCGAGCGATCCCAGCCGGAGGAACGATTCGGCAGGATTTCCGGCATGATCGAGACGGCCGAAAATGTCGCCCGCGACTATGAAATCTCCCGCGCCGATGCCGATGCCTATGCCGCGCGCAGTCATCAGCGCGCCGCCGCCGCCTGGGAAGCCGGCCTGTTCGCGGACGAACTGGTGCCGGTCACGGTCAAGACCCGCAAGGGCGAAATGATCGTGGACAGGGATGAAGGCATCCGCGCCGATGCGACCGCCGAAATCATGGGCGCGTTGCGGCCGATCATCAAGGATGGCGTCGTCACTGCGGGCAATGCCAGCCAGCAGAATGACGCCGCCGCCGCCTGCCTGGTGGTGTCCGAAGAGAAATTGAAGGAACTGGACCTGACGCCCATCGGCCGCTTCGTGGGCTATGCGGTTGCCGGATGCCATCCCGGCGTCATGGGCATCGGCCCCGTGCCCGCGGTGGAAAAGCTGTTCCGCCAGACCGGCCTGGGCTGGAAGGACATCGACCTTGTCGAACTGAACGAAGCCTTCGCCGCGCAGGTTCTGGGCGTGCTCAAGGGCTGGGACTGGAACGATCCGGCCAAGCTCAACGTCAATGGCGGCGGCATCTCGCTGGGCCATCCGATCGCCGCGACCGGGGCGCGCATTCTCGCCTCCATGCTGCACGAAATGCAGCGGCGTGGCGCGCGCTACGGCCTCGAAACCATGTGCGTCGGCGGTGGCCAGGGCGCGGCGGCGATCTTCGAACGCGCCTGACGTTGCGAGCGGTTCCGGCGTCCCCTTTGCACCAGGGAACGCCGGAACGGATTCTACCAGCGCCGCCGCATCTGAAGCCCCAGATTGCGCTTGCGCAGCGCGGCTTCGCGCTCAGCCGGAGTCACCCGTCGCGTGTCGGCGGGAAGATGTTCGGCGATGTCGGCGAAGGGCACCTTCCTGATCGTGGGCATCGGATAGCTGTCCGCGCCGTGCCAGCGACCGACCAGCATGCCGCGCGTGTGCCCGCCGCTATCGAGCCAGTTGGCGACGCCCGGGTCTTCCAACGCAATCACGGTGCGGAACTTCCCGTCGCTGTCGATCTGCGCCTGCATCGCGTTGAGGCTGCTCTGGCGATAACCGAACTCGATCTGGTTCCAGAGTTCGTCGTTAAGCTGCACATTCCAATATTTGCAGTTCTTGGGCAATTCCGTCTCGATGATCAGCGCCTCGCCCGGCTGATAGTCATAGATGCACCGGAAATATTTTTGCGGCCATTCGCCGCTGTTTCCCAGATCTTCAAAGCCCGACAATTCCATGACGTTCAAACCAAGATCATGGATGACCTTGTTCTGATAGCCGATGCAGATGCGCGAAAAACGCTCGACGAACCCGCCCATGATGGCGTCGAGCCGCGCCGCGATCTGTTCCTGCGTCAGCCGGGGCTTCAGCGGCGGCTTGTCCAGCCGCTCGATCGCGAACCGGGCATCCACGTCGACGCCCCAATCATAGGCGAACTGGCGGATCATGATGTCGCCCGCCTGAGGATCAAGATAACGCCAGTCGCCGGTCCAGTCCTTGGGCCGCTCGGTGCTGAATATCACCTCGAAATAGCCGTCCTTGTCCAGCGTCAGGCCGTCGGCATCATAATTGTTGAAGCCGGGCTTGGGGTCTTGCGTACCGAACATGCCGCGACCGACGGCGAAACCCATCACCTTGTTGGTGCCGCGATAGCCGCTGACCTTGTAGACGCCGTCGCCGCTGACCGGCGCGATATGGTAAATGGCGTCGGGATTGGGTTGCAGCAGGAAGATGCTGTTCTCGAACGGCATCCAGTCGGGATGTTCGGGTGTCGACTGGAAATACCAGACATAGGATTGCGCGATGTTCATCACCAATTGGCGATAGAGTTCGGCGCGAATCTGGTCGTCCTCCGGAAATCCGGTCATGGCGTTGAGGGCCCCTGCCGGCTTCAGCAGGTCGACATAGGCGCTCCAGTCCTTGAGCGCGGCTGCGGGTGCGGCACCGCTGTTCATGACTGCGCCCGACGCGGATGCCGGCAGCAGGCCGCCGACCATCGTCCAGAGCGCGGTGCCCAGCAACCTCCGGCGCGACAACGTAAAATCGTTCGCATCCTCATCCGACACTCTCCTTCTCCATATCGTCCATTCCTCAGCCCAAGGGCACACCCGCCAGCCTGACGTCAGCTTCCGTGCCTGCGTCCGCCGGACACCTCGATCCCGCGCCCGGTGATCATCGATGCCTCGTCGCTGGACAGGAACAGCACCGCATTGGCGATTTCGCGCGGATCGACCGCGCGGCGGATCACCTGGTTTTCGCCTGCGATCTCCGCCTGTTCCTCGGCCGTGAACATGGATGCGATCTGCGGCGTGGCGGTCAGCCCCGGAAGCACGCTGTTCACGCGGATATTGTCGTCCGCATAGGCGCAACTCGCATGATGGCTGAGATGGATCACCCCCGCCTTCGCCGCCGCATAGGAACAGGGCGCGGACGGCGTGTAGAGCCGCGCGGCCATGGATGCGGTATTGACGATGGTGCCACCGCCATTCGCCTTCATCACCGGGATTTCATATTTCATCGCCAGGAAGGTGCTGGTCAGCGAAATGCTGATCGTCCAGTTCCAATCCTCCAGGCTCATCTCCTCGATGCTGCCGGGGCGGGACATGCCGATATTGTTGAAGGCGTGGGCGATGGGACCATGCGCCTCGTTGGCGGCGGCGATCGCGGCCTTCACCGATGCCTCGTCCGTGGCGTCGGTGGCGACGAACAGGGCGGTGCCGCCCTTGGCCCGGATGGCGTCGCGCACGGCTTCGCCCCTGGCCGGGTCCAGCTCGGCAATCGCCACCTTCGCACCTTCCTCGGCAAAGGCATGCGCCGTCGCTTCACCAATGCCCGATCCGGCGCCGGTGATGAAAACCGATCGCCCCTCGAAACGCCGCCTGTCACCCATCTTCTCTCTCCTGATGATATCAATCTCGATTAATGCGACGGCTGGTCTGTCAGGCGGCTGATCTCATGGCCGTCCACCTCCGCCCAGAAGGGCGCCCAGCTATCGAAATCCTGCGGTAGGTCGGGCGGATTGTCGTGCCCGGCCCAGCCGGTGAAGGGCGCCACCGGCCGTTCCTGCCAGTCGGCCGAATACCAGTGCTTTTCCCGCCGCCGGACGAAAAACCACTCGCCATCCCGCCGTTCATAAGTATCGAAATAGGCGATCGCCATGACCACCCATTTGCCGTCATCCTCATGCTCGGCGCGGCAATAGACCACGCCATGCGCATGATCGGCATCGTCGAATTCGACCCGGTGCCCGCAGATCTGGTGGATGGACCGATAGAAAGTCCTGACCGCGGGCGTGATGATGGACTTGAGTACATCGCGCCCGCTGCCGCGCCGCCCGCAATAGACGTCAGGGATGAACAGATCGACCCAGGCGTCCATATCCCGGCTGTCCACCGCGATCGCGTAACGGATCGGAAGCTGCTGGATCGCCGCCAGCGATTCCAGCCGGTCGATCCGCGCCTCCAGTTCGTTCATGCCAGCCGCTCCAGATTGGCGGGGTCGAACGGCAGGAAGGGTTCGTCCCGCTTCGCCTTGCCGAACCAGTCCGGATCGTTGAGGATCGCCCGGCCGACGCCGACCAGATCGAACTCGCCCTTTTCGAACCGCTCGATCAGCAGCGGCAGATTGTTCACCGACTGCTGGCTGTCGTCGATATGCCTGGCCTTGCCCTTGGCCTTGTCCAGCGCGACGCCGCCCACGGTCATGGACGCCTTGCCCGTCAGCTTCTTCGCCCAGCCCGCCAGATTGAGCGGCGATCCGTCGAAGATCGGCGTGTCGAAATAGCGCTGGCTGGCATCGAACAGGTCGACCCCCGCATCGGCCAGCGGCCCGAGCAATGCGCCAAGGCCATCCGGCGTATCCGCCAGCATGGCGCGGTAATCCTGCATCTTGAATTGGGAGAAGCGCAGCACGATCGGCATATCCTCGCCGATCTCCGCCCGGATCGCCTTCACCACCGCCACGCCGAAGGCGGCGCGTTCGCCCCATCGGTCTTCGCGCCGGTTGGTATAATCCCACAGGAAACTGTCGATCAGATAGCCATGCGCGCCGTGGATGGCGATGCCGTCCACGCCCAGCGCCACCGCGTTGCGCGCCGCCTGGCGGTAGGCGGCGATGACGTCGGCAATATCGCTTTCGCTCATCGGCGGCACAGGCGCCAGGCTCTCCACCCGTCCCTCCTCGCGGAAGGAGATGATGCCGTCCGGCGGACCCCAGATGCCCGACGGCCGCATCGGATTGCCGGTGCCGGTGCCGGCATATTCGACATTCCACATCGGCCCCTGATGCCAGAGCTGGGGAATGATCCTCCCGCCCGCGTCATGCACGGCATCGACCAGCTTGCGCCAGCCCGCCAGCGCCTCGACCCCGTCGATGCGCGGTATGTCCGGATGGTCGGCCGCGGCATAATGGGGCAGCGCCACGCCTTCCGTCAGGATCGCGCCCAGGCCCGTTGCGGCGCGGCGGCCATAATAGCTCGCCACCTCCTCGGTCGGCACGCCCAGTGGCGAGCGGTAACGGGTCATCGGCGCCATCACCACCCGGTTCGGCAGTGTCAGGCCGCGCAGGGCGAAGGGGCTGAGCAGAGGATCGATCAGGCTCATGTCATTCCCCCTTGAACAGGGGTTTGCGCTTCTCGATGAAGGCGGCCCGCTTTTCGGCGGTGTCGGCGGTCGACTGACTCATGAAGATGGCGCGATTCTCCATTTCGATCGCCGCCTCCAGGCTGGGCGCGTCGACATTGAACTGGAGCGAGCTTTTGGTGAGGGCGATGCCGATCGGGCTGTTGACCATCACCGCCTCCGCCAGCTTGAGCGCCTCTTCCATCAGCGCGTCATCCTCGACGCAGCGCAGGACAAGGCCGATCCGTTCGGCTTCCTCCGCCATCACCGGGCGGCCCGTCAGCATCAGCTCGGCGGCGCGCTGCAATCCGACAAGGCGCGGCAGCAGGTAGGAAAAGCCCATTTCATGGCCCGTCCCCGCATTGTGGAAGGCGTTGACGAACTTGGCGGAACGCGCCGCGATGGTCATGTCGGCGGCGATCGCGATCGGATAGCCCGCGCCCGCCGTCACGCCGTTCACCGCGCAGATCACCGGCTGCGGCAGGGCGCGCATCAGCAGCGGAATCTGGCCCAGCTTGGCCATGACGCGCTGCTGGAACTGCGCCTTGCCCAGCCCCTCGGGCACCCAATCGGGCTTGCCCGCGCCGCGAATGTCATGACCCGCGCAGAAGCCCCGCCCCGCGCCGGTCAGCAGGACGACCCGCACATCATGATCGTAGCGTACGGCCTCCAGATGGCCGATCAACTCGGCATACATGGCATAGGTCAGTGAATTGAGCGCATCGGGCCGGTTCAGCGTCAGTCGGCAGACGCCCTCGACCGGCATGTCGCGCAAGATGTCGCCCATCTGGCTCCCGTCCTTTTCTTTCATTCCGCGTGGTTGTGGACCATAGTCGACCAAAAGACGGGGGTCGCGGAACCCCTGACAGCGTCCCGCGCAGAGCATATCATGGTTGTGAACAGGCGTGCCCCGATCTTGTCATCATGCCCGCCGATGGCATGGGAACAGGGTATTTCAGCAAGGTGATCCATGGCCAGACTGCCCCTTGAACAGATCCGCGTGCTTGACCTGACCCGCGTGCTGGCGGGCCCGTTCGGATCGCAGGTGCTGGCCGACATGGGCGCCGATGTGATCAAGATCGAACGGCCGGTCGTGGGCGACGACGCCCGCATCTTCGGCGAGCCCTATCTGCGCGATGCGGAGGGCAGGCCGACGCGGGAAAACGCCTTCTACATGTCGGTCAACCGCAACAAGCGATCGGTCGCGCTCAACATCGCCAGCGCCAGGGGGCAGGAACTGATCCGCGAACTGGTCAAGTCCTGCGACGTGGTGATGGAAAATTACAAGGTTGGCGACCTCAAGCGCTATGGCCTCGACTATGAAAGCCTGAAGGCCGTCAATCCCCGCATCATCTACTGCTCCGTCACCGGCTATGGGCAGGACGGGCCGCTGGCGACCAAGCCCGGCTATGACGCCGTCTTCCAGGGCGAATGCGGCCTGATGAGCGTGACCGGCGTGCCGGAGGGCAAGCCGGGCGCGGGGCCGATGAAGGTCGGCCCCAGCATCATCGACCTCTTCACCGGGCTGAACGTCGCCAATGCCATATTGGCCGCCCTCTATCATCGCGACGCGAATGGCGGGGAGGGTCAGTATATCGACGTCGCCCTGCTCGACTGCGGCGTGGCGGCGCTGTCCCATTATGCGCAAATCTACCTGACGTCGGGCGAAGTGCCGGTCCGGCGGGGCACACAGGGCAATGGCGGCATGCCGACCAGCATGTTCCCGTGCAACGATGGCGCGATCATGATCACGTCGGGCAATGACAAGCAATATATCGCGCTGTGCGATGCGGTCGGCCATCCTGAATTGAAGGACGATCCGCGCTTCTACACCAATGTCGAACGGGTGAAGAATCGCGACGAGATCACCGAGGTGTTCGACGCGATCTTCCAGACGAACAGCGTCGATTATTGGCTGGAGAAGCTCGGGGCGGCCGGCATTCCAAGCGGTCCGATCAACGATCTGGAACAGGTGTTCGCCTATCCGCAGGCAGTGCACCGGGGCCTGCGCGTGCGCGCGCCGCATCCGCTGAAGCCGGACCTCGACCTGATCCGCAGCCCGCTGAACTTCTCCGAAACGCCGATCACCGACTATCGCGCCCCGCCGATGCTGGGGGAACATACGCGCGACGTGCTGGCGCAGGAATTGGGGCTGGACGCGGCGGCGCTCGACGGGCTGGCCGAAGACGGGATCATCTGAAACGAATGGCGCGGCGGCCATCCTTGAAGAGGCCGCCGCCCAGATCCCCCAGATGCAGATCCCTCAGATGCAGATCGGTCAGATATAGCCGCGCCGCGCGCGGTAGGCGGCGAAGCGTTCCTCCAGCCCTTCCCGCGTCAGGCCGAAATCCTCCGGCCTATGCTTGGGGCCTTTGCTCGGCTTATGGGGATGGGCATCGAGCCAGGCCTGCATCGCGCCCTCCGTCTCGACCGTCAGCGTCAGGCCAAGCTGGTCGTAGATGGAACGGATCGTCGCCATCTGGTCACGGGTGAAGTCGCGGAACTCGACATCGATGAACGTCGCGGCGCTTTTCGCCCGAACCGACTCGGCGCGTTCCAATGACTGCGCCCACATCTCCGCCTCGCGCCGCCCGACATCGGCGCGGTCGGCCTTGTCGCCGCAGAAGGCGCGGCGCGCCGAGAAGATGAGATTGCTGACCGAAGGCGTCGAATCCACCGGATCACGATGGGTCTGGATGATCTTCGCGTCGGGAAAGACGTTCAGCACCTCCTGCAAGGAAAACAGGTCGGTCGGGTTCTTGAGCAGCCAGCGGCGATCGTCCCCCGCGCCGATCAGACGCAGCACGTCGGCCAGCCAGCGATAGCTGTCGGTGTCATCGCGCCCCCGGTACCAGCGATCATAATTGGGCACCTCCCACATGGACGGCCACATATTGCTGGCAAAGCCAGAGCCGAGGATGAAGAGGGATTCCTCGATCCCCTCCGCCGTCATCATATGATCGTCGGCCGATTCCGGCGACGCTTGCAGATAGGCGTCCAAAGATGCCTTCTCCGTCCGATATTCGGCAATACCGTCCCACGTCTCCCGCGGCGGGCGCGGCATGGGATAGACGGTCAGCCAATGTTCCGGCCCCTGGAACTGCGGATCGAGCGACATCAGCAGGTGCAGCGCCGTCGTGCCCGAACGGACGAGACCGGCGATGATGATCGGCTCCCGGATCGGCTGCTCCAGCACCTCCGGCCGTTCCTTCAACCCCTTGACCGCCAGGGCGCGGGTATCGAGCGACTGGCCGATGCGCCATGCGGTCGCCTGCACGCACGCGGGATCAAGGTCGAGCGCGCGGATGTCGGACAGCAGCAGGCCCAGCCCCTCGCGAAAGCCGGGGTCGCCAAAATCGTCCAGGCCAGTGCGCGCCGTCGAGGCAGCCAGCAGAGCGTCGAGGGTCAATATCCGTTGGTCCTGGACAATGGTTTCTGTGCTCATCAGGCTGCGCTCCACGGATCGACATGAATCTTGGTTTCGTTGGCGCCGGCGCGCAGTTGCTCGAACAGGTCGGGGAAGGCGTCCAGGCCCACCGTCCGCGACACCATCAGGCGCGGCTCGACATGCCCGGCGTCCAGCGCGTTGGCGCTATGTTCGAATTCCCTGAGGTCATAGGCGAACGAGAATTTGATCGTGACCTGCTTCCAGGTGGCGAGCGAGGGCAGGATCGGATCGGGCGAGGTGCAGAAACCCAGCGAGACGACCGTGCCCCCCGGCGCGACCAGTTCGACCGCCTTCTGCGTCATGCCGACCGCGCCGACGCATTCCATCACGATGTCGGGCATGCCGCCCAGCGCGGCCGAAACGCGCTCCGTCTCGCCATCGCCCAGGGCCTCGAAGCTGTCGGCGCCCATCTGTATCGCCAGATCGGCGCGCCGCGCCGAACGGGAAATGGCCACGATCTTCCCCGCGCCCAACAACCGCGCCCAATAGATGGCGGCAAGGCCGATCGACCCGGCGCCCAGCACCGCGACCTTCGCGCCCGGCTGCATCTGCGCCAGCCGCACGCCGCGCAGGCCCACGGCAAGGGGTTCGATCAGCGCGCCGTCGGCAGGCGTCAGCGTGTCGGGCAGCACGATCGAACTCGTCGCCGCTATCCGCATATATTCGCCAAAGCCGCCGACAAGGCCCTGCATCTGCGCGCAGGCCATCGGATAACCGGCCAGGCAGGGCGCGCAGCGGCCGCAGCCCGCCACCGGCATGGCGGTGACGAACTGACCGACCTTGAGCTTTTCGACGCCTTTGCCCAGCGCGACGACCTCCCCGCAATATTCATGGCCGATCACACTGTTGACGGGGAAATCATTGCCATGCCCGGACGTCATGTGCAGGTCCGTGCCGCACACGCCGCAGCGCGTGACCTTGATGACCGCTTCACCCTCTCCGGGCTGGGGATCGTCCACCGTCTCCACGACGAGCGGCGTTCCCGCGCCCTTGAATACCGCAGCCCTCATCTCTCTCTCCTAAAATCTTCTACCATGCCATTATAGATACTTTTAAGTACCTAAACTGGCAAGGCGCGTGGCACGAAATGGTCGGCCTGCGGCCGAACCTGCCCGTCGCGGGAAGAGGTGTGAAGATCGGCGGCGAGTGATCGCAGACATGATGTCCGGGACGGTCGGCGGCATAAGCGCTTTCCGATCGCGCCAAGCCGGTTCAAAGGGGATCACCATGGTCCATGTCACCTTCATCACCCCCGCCGGGGTAACGACCACGCTGGACGGAGACGTCGGCCAGTCGGTGATGGACATCGGCAAGCGCGCGGGCGTCGAGAATATCATCGGCGAATGCGGCGGCAGCGCCGCCTGCGCGACCTGCCATGTGCATATCGATCCCGCGTGGATCGATCGGGTGGGTCCCCCATCCGACGATGAGTGGGACATGCTGGATTTCGCCCATGGCAAACGGTCGGATTCACGCCTTTCCTGCCAAATCCGCCTGACCCCGTCACTGGACGGGCTCATCGTCTACACGCCTGAACGGCAAGGCTGAGGCGCGAGGGCGCGCGCCACGCGAAGCGTCAACCGAGCGCCCTGAGCGCCGCGACAGCCTCCGCTTCTCCCTTGATGCCCGGCATCTTCGGCATCAGTTCCGCCTCTACCAGCCCGCGCCAGCCTATTGTCCGCAGCGCCGCGATGATCGGTGCAAAGTCGATCACGCCCGCGCCGGGCTGCACGCGGTCAGGCATGTCGGCCATTTGCACGGCCGAGAGGATGTCGGCATGCGCCACGATCGCCGCTGCCATGTCTTCGCCCACGCAATGGCAATGGCAGCTATCCAGGATCAATCCCACCCCGGCCGCCCGCGCGACAGCGGCAACGTCGGCCACGCGCTCGACGAGGGCCAACGACACACGGGCACGGCTGACTGTCTCGATCGCCAGCGCCACGCCCCGCTCCCCAGCAAGTCTGGCCGCGGCAGCGAGATTCTCCGACGCCCTCGCAACCTGATCGCCCTGCGGCCCGCCGCAATCCAGCAGGATCGCATTGATGCAGCCGCCCCCCATGCGCTCCGCAGCCGCCAGGCTCTCCGACATCGCCATTTCCATGTCGGCGACAGGCGCGCCCCAGAAGAAGGGCGGCTCCATCCCCTGCACATTATGGGTGAAGCTCCCCATCTCCATCCCATGGCTGCGCAGCGCAGCGCCCATGCGCCGCTGCACCTCCGGCGCGCGCGTCTTCAAACCATTGTCGGTGATACCGGCAAAGCCCAGACCAGCCGCGCAATATATCTGCGCGACCGGATCGACCGATCCGGCGGTCGCGGCCAGCAACGGCGCGTCAGGATCGGCTATGCCAAGATGCGCGGCGATCCGCATGGGGTCGTCAGCCTTGGGTCCAGCGCTCAAGCGCTGCGTCCGCATCCGTGCCCAGCGGCGGGTTCACTTCACCGATCCGACCCGGCGTCTCCGACAGGCGCGGCGCGGGTGCGGCCAGCGCCAGATCGCCCAGCGCGTCATCCGCCACATGGACCAGACTGCCACGGGCGCTCACATGCGGGTCCGCCAGCATGTCGTCGATGCTGTTGACCGGCGTCACCGGAATGCGCCGGGCGACGAGCTGCTCCATCAGCACCGCTTGCGGCACGGTGGCGATCCAGGCCGCGACACGGGCATCCTGATCGTCCCCCTCCCCGCCCGCCAGCGCCACCAGATCAGCGGCGTGCCGGGCGGTGCTGGCGGAAATGGCGACATAACGACCATCGGCCGTGCGATAGACATTGCGCAACACGCCGGGCAGCCGCGACCCGCACCGTTCGGGCGAACGGTGCGGCTCCCACCTTTGCCCCGCATGGGCGACGATCTGGAGGATGGGTTCGTAGAGGCTGGCGTCCACTTGCTGCCCCCGTCCGTTGCGGTCGCGCCAATAAAGCGCCGACAGGGTGCCGATCACCGCGCTCATCGCGCCTACCGCATCGCCCAACGCCACCGAAGGCAGCATCGGCGGCCCGTCGCTGGTTCCCATCAGCGCGGTCAGGCCGCCAAACCCTTCGCCAATCGTGCCTGAACCCGGCCGGTCCGCATAAGGGCCGGTGCCGCCGAAACAGGATAGGGACAGCATGACAAGACGCGGGTTGATCGCGGAGAGGACATCCCATCCCAGGCCGCGCCTGGCCAGCACGGCGGCGGGATAATTTTCCACCAGCACGTCGGCTTGCGCCACCAGCGCCTTCAGCCGTTCGATCCCTTTTTCCGACCGCAGGTCGAGCGCCAGGCATCGCTTGCCGCGCGCGACGACCGGCCACATCTTGCTGTCGCGGAACAGATCGCCCTCCGGCGGCTCGATCTTCAGCACGTCGGCCCCGAAATCGGCCATGATCGTCGCGGCCAGCGGCGCGGCATAGAGCGACGCCATGTCGATGACCTTCAATCCCGCCAAGGCGCCCGGCGGGATGCCTCCCCTCCCCTGTCCGTCCATTCGTCAACACACTCCTGTCTGCGGCGCCATGTCGGGAAAGACGATGAGCCGATATTCGAAACTTTCGCGCGGCGGCACCGGCCCTGTCGGATTGCGCAGCGAAAAAGCGGTGTGGGGCGCACAGGAGGTTGCGGGTTTGCGCGAATCATATTGGGTGAAGAACAACGCCTCGTCCGGCTGCATGTCCGACATGTAATACCAGCGATGCGCGGGATTGTGGGCCAGGCCATAAATCTCGCTCTCTCCCTGCGCATGGACGTGGCGGATCGGCACCAGATCCTCCGCCGCCACGCTTTCGGGCGCGCAAATGGCCAGCGGATCGTCCCTGAGCGGACCGCTGATGGCGCGCCAGAAATTGACGATCATGAAGGGTTGCCCCGCCAGCGCTTCGGCGCTGCCGCCCAGCCTGTCCCGCAGCAGCGGACCGATGCTGCGCGGCGTATAATCGCAATGGGCGCGGAGCAGCGGCTGGCGCAGCGTGCCCGATCCGCGAAAGGCGGATGGCCCGGATGGGCGACGGCGCACCGCATGGTCCCAGGGCAGGACCAGACAGTCGCCCAGCAACGCGCGGGCCGCCGCCGCCATCGCGGGCGCAAGGTCGCGGCGCACCGCTTCATCATCGTCGAACGCAGCGAAACCGTCCGTCAACCGAACCGTCGTCAGCGTCGCGGGATCAAGCGCGTCCTTGTCATCGCGAAGGTCGCTGATCGTCATGTCGTGCGCGTCGATGACGACATTGTCGATGGGCACTCCCGCGGGAGGATCGACATACCATGTGGTCGGGGCAGGTGCGCTGCGGTCGATATAGTTGATCTGTCCCGTTACGGTCATGGCATCCTCTCCTGTCCCATTCAGGCTGGCGCAGCCGCGAGGAAATCTTCCCGCAACCTCCGCTTCACGATCTTGCCCGTCTCCTCGCGCGGCAGCGCGCCGCTCACGATCACATGGCGCGGGACCTTGTATCCGGCGATCCGCTCGCGCAGGAACGCCTTGATCTCTTCGGGACCCAGCGTCCCGCCGGCCTGGACATAGGCGACCAGAGCCTCGCCAAATTCAGGGTCGGGCACGCCGAACACGGCGCAGTCGGCCACCGCCGGATGCTCCAGCAGAGCGGCCTCCACCTCGGCCGGATAGATATTCACCCCGCCGGATATCACCATGTCCACGCGCCGGTCGCAGAGGAACAGAAAGCCGTCTTCATCCAGCCATCCTATGTCGCCACAGGTGATCAGCCCGTCATATTCCACCGCGGCGCGCTTTTCGGGATCGCCGTGAAAGGTGAAGTCGGGGGTTCCGTGAATGCGAAGATAGATGTCGCCCGTCCGTCCCGGACCTGCCCACCGGCCGTCTTCGCCGCGGATACGGACTTCCCCCGTCAGAACGGGCCGCCCGACGCTGCCGGGCCGGGCCAGCCATTCCTCAGGACTGATCTTCGTGACGACGCCGGTCTCGGTCGACCCGTAGGTTTCATGCAATACCGGGCCCCACCAGTTCAGCATGGCCCTTTTGACTTCGGGCGCGCAGGGCGCACCGGAATGCACCACATGCCGAAGGGTGGAAAGATCATAACGCGCCTTCACCTCTTCGGGCAAACGCAACAACCGCACGAACAGCGTGGGGACGAGCGCGCTATGGGTCACGCGATGCTTCTCGATCAGGCGGAGGCATTCTTCCGAGTCGAAGCGCTCCATGACCACCACCCGGCCCCCGGCGCCGAAGGTCGCCATCAGGATCGCCTGGCTGAACAGATGGTAAAGCGGTCCCGTCACCAGCGCGACATTGCCCGGCGCGGCGTCGTGGATGACGGACAGGACCCGCGCGCGCTGCGCGGATTCCTCGCCCGTCGCGGGCAGGCGCTTGACCGCCTTGGGCTTGCCCGTGGTGCCCGACGTATAGACCATGGAGGAACCAAGGCCGTTGCCGTCGCCCGCATGGGGCGGATGCGCGGCGATCCAGTCGTCATAATCCTGACGCTCGCCCTTCCCGCCCAGCGCGACGACGGGCAGATCGTCGGGAATCTCCCCTTCGATGCCGTCGAGCAGGTCGGCATGGCCGATCAGCAGCCGGGGCGCGGCGTCGCGCAGCACATAGCCGATCTCCGCACCATGCCAGTGCCAGTTGATGGGCACGCCATAGGCGTCGAGCTTGCGTACCGCCAGATTGGCTTCCAGCACCGCAAAGTCGTTGCGCAGCAGCAGCGCCACCGCATCGCCCGGGCCGACACCCGCCGCCGCCATCGCGCTCGCCAGCCGCGCCGCCCGGTCGAGCAGATCGGCCCGCGCGCGAACGCGCTCGCCGATGATCACGTCACCGCTCATGGCGCTGAAACCGGCCTGGTGACGGTGAGGCATGTGCCCCAGCTATGGATCATGGCGGCATGCAGGCCACCCTCGCCGCCGCCGACCATCACCAGCACGTCGTCGGGCGTGGGCACCAGATGGACGCGGCCATCCGGCTTGATCCGGCCCAGCTTCCCAATGGGATCGCGATATTCCGGCCGGAACCAGTCGATCGGCAGCGCGCATTTATCCCAGATATAGGCCTGAACATCCTCGATCTTCGGATAGGCCTTCGCGATCACCTCCGCCCAGATCGGGTTGATCACGCACAGCGTCTCGGCAAAGGCGGAGGAGGGGAGAAAACCGTTCGCCCCCGGATAGGCCATGGACTTGGCGATCATGTCGAGGAAACCGTCGGCGCTGTTCGCCACCACGTCGCAGATATTGGCCGTGCCCATCGCGCCATAGGCCGTGACGGCATCGCCCGGAACGCCGCGACGTTCCGCCAACGGCGTCCAGGGGGAGCGTTCCTCCCATTCGCCGAAGACGATGCCCGCGACGCGTCCCGGCGTGCCGTAGACGCTTTGCGAGGTCGAACCGATCAACTGGCCCGCCACATTGCGCATGATCAGGCGGATGGCCCGGCCGATCGCCACCGCGGGCCCGGCAACCCCGCCCAGGCACCCGGCCTGACAGGGAATGTCCAGCCGGTTGCGGATCGGCCCGTTGACGATCACCGCGGGCACCACCGATCCGGTGGTGGCGTTGAGGCCAGCAAGGTCGAATTTGGAATCGGCCATCGCCGCGATCGCCGCGCACAGCAGCGGCATGGCATCGCCCGTGCAGCCTGCCATGACGGCGTTGATCGCGATCTTCTCGACCGTGCATTCGGCGCGCAGCGGCGGCAGCACGGCGATCAGCTCGTCGGGAAAGCGCCCGCCGGCGATCAGGAAATCCTGCACCCGCTCCTGCGTCGGCGGGATCAGCGGCAGCCCGTCGCCCCAGCCCTGCGCCATGGCGAAATGGTTGAAGGCGACGATGTCGTCGTCGACCTCATGCCGCCGACTGCTCAGCCAGTCCGCTTCGCACCCCGAAATTCCGCAGGAACGATCGATAATGGTTTCTTGCAATGTCATGGACCTGCTCTTTGGGTAGAATGTCGAGTGGATAGGGAAGGATATGCAGGCGCAGGCCCGATCGACCGCCCCGCTTCGCCAGATTATGGGCCAGCCCTTCGAAATGCGCCGTCGCCACGGCAATGGTCGGTATGCCGGTGGCCGCCGCCGTCAGCGCGTCGGCGATGGTCCAACTGGTGCAGGACCCGCAATTGCCAAGGCCCACAATGGCCATGTCGCTCCGCTCCAACAGCGCGCCATATTCACGGTCGGCCTGCACGCCTTCCTCGCCGGTACGGCCGCAACTGCGCCAGAAGGTCACTTCCGCGCCTTCCGCCCGCAGCCCTTCGGCCCAGATTTCGCTGACCCAGTCCCAGCTCCGCCACAGCATGTCGATGCGGATCGCGATCGTCTTGCCCGCAAGCGCGCCTGCGTCAGGACCGGGATCGGCAATATCGTGCGCCAGGGACGCGCTGGGGTCGAGAATTATCGTCATATCGTCACCTCGCGACTTAATTTGCATGTTGCATGCAACATGTCAATCAATCCTGATGCGTCAGTAGCGATAATTTGGCTCCGCAATCCCGCCGAAACCCGTGTCGATCGCAAAGACGCCCCCCGCCTGCTCGCCCAGCGGCTGATCGCCCGGAAGGTGCCGATGCGCCGCGGACGTCAGGTAAAGCGTGGCCATATCCGGCCCGCCAAAGGCGATTTTGGTGGGTTGCAGCACCGGCACGGCAATCTCCCGGTCCAGCCTGCCGTCCGGCGTGTAGCGCGCCACAGCCCCCTTCATCAGCAGGCACACCCAATAGCCGCCCTCCGCATCCACCTCCGCGCCGTCGAAAATCCCGTCGCCGCGGTCCCGCTCTATGAAGACGCGCCGGTTGGAAGGCGTTCCCGTTTCGATGTCATAGTCGAACGCATAGACCACCCCGGCCGGGGAATCGGCCAGATACAGGGTCCGCCCATCGGGGCTGAAGGCCATGCCGTTGCTACAGGTGATGTCCCGGATCACCTCGGTCAGCCCGGCGCCATCCAGCCGGTAGATGGCTGCGCCTCCAGGCACCTTGCTCTCGAAAAAGGAAAGGTCGACCGATCCGATCAGATAGCGGCCCTGCCGGTCGCAGCGCCCGTCATTATAGCGGTGCGTCTCGACGGGATAGGGCGGCGGCGCGGCGATGGGCTCCAGCGTGCCGCTGGTCCGGTCGAAATCGAACAGCCCGGTGCGCAGCGCCACGACAACCGGATCGCCCGCGCCGCGCAGCGCGAAGCTGCTGACATGGGCGAGCATCTGCCAGCTTTCATTGATTCCGCTGGCCGGATCGAAGGCATTGAGCCGGCACGCTTCCTGATCGACCCAGAACAGCTTTTGCTCCGCCACGGACCAGACCGGCGTCTCCCCCGATTCCGCCCTGATGTCCAGCACGCAGCGCACAGACGCATCCCTCTCCCGCATCCTTCGCTCCTTCATCGGATACCCAGCACCAACGCATATTCGTCATAGACATCCGCCGGCTCATCCAATTCGTCGCGGCGGCAGATCGCGTCCCAATGCTTCTCGATCTCGGCGGGTCCGGGCATTTCATCGCCCTCCACCTGCCACCCCCTGCTGACGGCGAGCGGCACCTCGCCATAGCGCCCGAAGGCATAGGAGAAGACGCCGCGCGTACGCGCGCAACGATCGCTCGCCAGATAAAGCGCCAGCGCCGCGCTATAGCCCGGATCGCCCTTCCGATTGGCTGCGAAATCAATGCGGTCCATGCTTGCCGCGAAAGCAGGCAGTTCCCGGAAGCCGCTGCCCATGGCGACGCCAACCCGGCTTGAAGCGTTGGGCATCAGCACATTGGAGACGATGCCATGAGGCGCCCCCTCAATGGCGACAATGTGCGACAGACCGACGATTCCCGCCTTCGCCATGGCATAATTGCCCATCCAGCCATGGCCGAACATGCCCGTGCCCGACCCGGTGAAGACGAAGCGACCATAGCCTTGCGCGCGCATCTGCCGGAATGCCGACTGGGCAAGGAAGAAACTGCCCTTCAGATGAACGTCGATCACCCTGTCCAAGTCGTCGGCGGTCATGTCCTCGAACCGGTTGTTGACGACGATGCCCGCGCTGGGGATCACAACGTCCACCCGGCCATAATGGTCGAGCGCGCACTGGGTCAGCTTCGCGCCCGTTGCAGGATCGGCGACATTATCGTGATTGGCGACCGCCTCCCCGCCCAGCGCCCTGATCTCCGCCACGACGGCATCGGCCGCCTCGTGCGACGCCCCCTGCCCATTGGGGGCGCCGCCCAGATCATTGACGACGACCTTCGCGCCGTGCCGCCCCAGCGCCAGCGCGTGGGCGCGCCCGATGCCATTGCCTCCGCCAGTGACGACCGCCACCCGCCCCTCGAACCAGTTCTCAACGGTCATAGAAGGCGCGCCCCCCATCGACATGCAGCGTACGGCTGGTGATGTAGCCGGCGCCCTCGCTGCCCAGGAATACGATCAGTCCGCCGACATCCTGCTCCCCATCGCCCATGCGGCGCATCGGGATCATCGAAAGATGATGCCCGCGCTCCGCTTCGCTCAGGCTCTGCCACCAGACATCGAACAGCGGCGTCGCCACCATGGGACAGACAGTGTTGACCGTGATCCCATATTTCCCCCAGCCGGTCGCCGCCGTCTTGGTCAGGCCCCTTACGCCTTCCTTCGCGATGGCATAGGCGCCGACCTCCGGCAGCCCCATGGTCGCGCCGCCCGAACCGAAGTTCACGATCCGCCCGCCCCGCTCCTTCATCGTCGGAAAGCAGGCCTGCATCATATAGAGCGATCCGTGGATCGACGAACGCAGGACCAGGTCCAGATTGGGCTCGTCCACTTCCTCGATCGGCCGGTTATCGGTCGATACGGCATTATTGACCAGCAGCCAGACGGGGCCGAGCTGCGCCTGCGTTCGGGCGACGGTGGCGTTCACCTGCCCCCGGTCGGTGATGTCGCATGGCGCAACGATGGCGCGTCCTCCGGCCCCTTCGATCTGCGCCCGCGTGCGCTCCAAAGTTTCAACCGTCCTGCCCACCAGCGCCACCGCCGCGCCGGCCTTGGCGACCGCGAGCGCGATGCCGACGCCCATGCCGGACCCGCTGCCCGTGATCAGCGCGACCTTGCCTTCCAGGGGTCCTGCCATATCTTGTCCTTCTGCCAATTCAGAACAGGCCGGACTTGCCGCCCGTCCAGGGGATGTGCTTGAAATAGCGCTCCGTCTGCGCCCACAGCGTGGGCGTGATGGTGGGTTTGCTGAGATCGCGGATCAGGTCGATATTGGTGGCTATGCTTTCCGGCGTGATCGCCGGATCGAACAGCCCGTCATTGTCGAAGATGGCCAGCCGCGCGACGCGACCGCCGCCCACATTGAAGACTTCACCCCCAAAATCCAACGCATCGCTGCAAAGATAGGCGACCAGCGCCGACACTTTCTCAGGCTGGAAATGCGTACGATACCAGAGCGCCAGATCCTCGTGCGAGCCCTCCGTCAGCCGGGAGGCGCCGGTGGGGAAAATGCCGTTCACCAATATATTGTGCGGCCGACCGTCGAACGCCGCGTCCTGGGTCAGTCCCAGCAGCCCGGCCTTGCCCGCCGCATAGGGTCCCAAATGCCCCGCCCCCAACACCGCCGACGACATGACATTGACGATCCGCCCGAAACCCTGATCGCGCATCAGGGGCCAGACGCGGCGCAGCAACATGTAGGGACCGATGAAATTGGTCCGCAAAACCCCTTCAATCTCCTCATCGGTGAAAGCATCGGGCTCGCCGATCAACGATCCGCCGGCATTGTTGATCAATATGTCGACACGGCCGAATGCGTCCCGCGCATGGTCGACGATGGCCCGCGCCGCCTCACCGGTGCCCACCATGTCGGCATTCGCTTCGGCTTCGCCCCCTGCCGCGCGGATTTCGTCAACGACCGCCTGCGCGTGCGATATGGTGCCGGGCGCCAGCGTCGATTGAGCGCCGCCATAATCGTTCACCAACAGCTTCGCGCCCCGCGCGGCGAGAAGAAGCGCATGGGTCCGGCCCATTCCCCGCCCGGCGCCGGTGACGACGGCAACGCGCCCGTCCAGTCGAATCATACGCAATCCTCTCGCCCGTTGCCGATGATTATACATGCAACATGCAGGGGATCGACGATGCGGGCACAGGCGCGCGAAAGCATCGCCTATGCGTTGGGCGCGCGCGGACCCGTTTCAGGTGGGCGGTTGGTCCTGGCCCGCCGAACGCTGCTGGAAGGCGCGGGTCCGCTCGATATGGGCGCGCATATGGCGCTCCGCCGCATCGGCATTCCCCGCCTCTATGGCATCGATGATCGCCTTGTGATCACGCAGCACGGCGCGGCCACTCCAGCCCTGGGCGCGGGACAGGCGGCTGTTGAGGACCCGCAACTGCTGGTCGATCTGCACCAGTTGGCGGGCAAGCCGCCCATTGCCCGCGCCGTCACGGATCATCCCGTGAAATGCCGCATCCAGCTCGACATGGCGTGCCAGATCATTTTGCGCCACCATCGCCTCATGCTGCGCGAACAGCGCCTTGAGTTGCGCTATGCCTTCCCCGTCCATGCGCTCCGCCGCGCGACGCACGGTGATGATCTCCAGCCCCTCGCGAATATCCAGCAGGTCCAGAATGTCCGCGGTTCCGCCCGCGATCACCGCCACGCCCGCGCTGGCACGCGGCTCCACCAGCCCCTCGCGCTCCAGGGCGATCAGCCCTTCGCGGGCAGGGGTGCGGCTAACGCCCAGCCGCTTGGCGATTTCAGGTACGCTCAGATGCATGCCCGGCGCCAGGGCGCCCGACAATATCGCACTGCGAAGCCGCTCCGTCACCATTTCCGTCAACGCTTCCGGCCGAGCGAGGGGTTCGAGATGTCCCGACGCGTCCTGCTCCGCACCGGCATGTCGCTGTTCATTCTGCATGCAAGGCTCCATGCCCTGAAAGCTGCGGTGATTCAATGCCGACGACGCCGCCCGGCGACTTCCCCTGAAAAGCCCGAAGGCGACAGGGTTCATATAGGTGATCGCTGTGGGGTGCCGTCGCTTTCATTTTGTTCGCCCCGCGACAACATGATAGCGGGCCGCCAGACTAATCATGAGGCATATATGAAATATCTTTTCGCTCTGGCTGCCGCTTTGTCCTTTTCCGCCGTCGCGGTCGCGCAGGACGCGCCCGCCATCAAGGCCCGCACCATGGTCAAGACCGCTGACGGCGTGCGGATCGGATTCATCGATCGCGTCTTCCAGAATGCCGAAGGCGCCCCGACATCCGTGCAGATCATCTACAAGGGCCGCTTCGTTTCGATTCCGGCGGCAACCCTGTCGAACGGCGATAAGGGCCTGGTGACGAGCCTGACCGCCGACGATCTCAAGAAGCTCTAAGTCCCGGCGCAACGGCGAAGCGATGCGGGTGGTCGGCCCGCATCCTTCACTCCAGCGTCATCAGATGCGCGTTGCTATAAGGTCGAATGCCGTCCGTTTGCCCGGCCCGCAGCCGCTTCGGCCAGTCGGGATTGCTGATCAACATCCGGCCCACACCGACCAGATCGAACTCACCCGCCTCCAGCCGCTCCATCAAGGGGTCAAGACTGGCGAGACCGCTGTCGGTCAACGAAAAATCCTCCCCGTCCATCCAGTTGGAACGCGCCAGGCCCACTGACCCCACCGTCATGGTCGGTACACCCGTCACCTTCTTTGTCCAGCCCGCCAGATTAAGCCTGCTGCCTTCGAATTCGGGTTCCCAGAATCGGCGCGTCGAACAATCGAACAGGTCGACCCCCGCCTCCGCGACGGGCGTCAGGAACATCTCCAGTTCCTGGGGCGTGTGAGCGATCTTGCAATGATAATCCTGCTGCTTCCATTGCGACCAGCGGAAGGTGATCGGAAAATCCGGAGCGGTTGCCGCGCGCACGGCACGGATCAGTTCCACGGCGAAGCGCCCTCGTCCGATCAGGTCGCCGCCATAACCATCGTCCCGCCTGTTGGTGCGGTCCCAGAAGAACTGGTCGATCATATAGCCATGTGCGCCATGGATGTTGACCCCGTCACAGCCGATCCTCCGGGCGTCCGCCGCGGCGCGTGCGAAGGAATCGATGACGTCGGCGATATCGCTTTCGGTCATGGGGGCGCCGATTTGCGCCGCTCGGGTGATCGGCGTGATCCAGCCGGTCGTATGCACCAGCGGTTCGGCCCAGCCGGACGGACCGGCCGGCGGCAGATGGGCATTGGGGATTTGCGGATGGTCCGATGCGGGCGGGCGCAGCAATCCGGCGTGCCAAAGCTGTGGCATGAAGGCCCCTCCGGCATCATGCACCGCATCCACGACATCCTTCCATGCGGCCAGCGCGGCGTCGCCATGGAACGCAGCGTGCATCACGTCGCTGGACGCCACCGGATGGTCGACCCGGCTCGCCTCGCCGATGCACAGGCCCACGCCGCCCCGCACCCGACGGACGAAATAATCGACGAAGCCGTGCGGCTGAACGCCATCGTCGGCAAAATTACGCCCCATGGGGGACATGACGATGCGGTTCGGCAGCGTCAGGCCGTTGAGAGCGAAGGGATCGAACAGGGCGGAAAGGTCACGCATGCTTCAGTCATCCAGCCTGGGATAGGGGCGTAGGGGATCGCGGCCGTCCCATTCGCCGTGCGCCGCCTCCATTGCGGCAAGCGCGGCATGAACGGCCGGAGTCCAGGCACCATATTCGACGAAATGGCCGAGCATATCCCGCATGTCGACCATCACCGCCCGGCCGAAGCCGGGCACCACATGGTCGGTGACGATGGCTTCGTCCCGCGCGGCATGGTCTGCGATCGCCGCGTCAATGTCCTCGCAGGCGACCTGCACATGATGCAGTCCATAACCCACGCCGGTCGATGCCGGGTCATATATCGCCGGCCCTGCGCCGCTATAGGCGGCCAGTTCGATATTCATGCCCCGCCGATATCCGACCGCGACCTCCAGCATGCCGCGCGCGGGCAGGTCGCCGAAACGCTGACCCTCCATGTCGAAGCACGCGTGGAAGAAGGGTCCCGCCCCCATCCGCCGCGTCCAGTTCGCCACCGCCGCCGCGATGTCGGGCACCAGATAGCAAAGCTGGACGACCTTGCCGGGCTGCTCCGCCGCGATGCTGGTCCAGTCGTTTGTCACCGTTCCGCACCGGGTTCGAAGATCGCGGCGGTCAGATGTTGCCCGCCATCGGCCAGCACGCGATGGCCCAGGATGAAACATGCTTCGTCGGAGACGAGGAACATGGCCGCCCCGCCGACATCCTCCACCGGATCGGCCAGGCGCGGCATGGCCGTGTTGGCGATCAGCGTTTCGACACTTTTGCCCTTCCCGGCGCGATAATCAGCGAAAACCCCGATGTCCGGCACGGCTGCCTGGAGGAAATTGACGAGGATGCCGTCCTTCCCCCATTCCACGCCGGCCGACCGGCTAAGTCCGGTCAGCGCGAAATCCATGGTGACGGCATCCGTCACACCCTCGTTCGCGGTGGGGCCATAGATGGACCCCAGATTGACGATGCGCCCCGCGCCTGCCGCCTTCATATGCGGATAAACCGCCTGCATCATGTTGAGCGCATTCAAAAGCACATCATGGAATGCCGCGGTAAAATCGGACGCCGCATTCTTCTTTGCCAGCCTTTCCCACTTCAGCGCCGCGTGGGCGCCGTTCAGCAATATGTCGATCCGGCCATGCGCCTCTTTCACCGCATCGGCGATCGCCCGCGCCGCGGCGGGATCCGCGAGATCGGCGCCGCGCGCTTCCGCACCGGGAATGGTGCGCGCCACCGCCTGCGCCGCCTCCTGATCGCGGTCGACCAGCACGACCTTCGCGCCTTCGCGGGCGAAACGGCGGGCTATGCCCTGCGTCAGTTCATTGGCCGCGCCCGTAACGATCGCGACCTGCCCTTCGATCAATCCCATCCTGTCCTCCCCGCGCTCAGGCCGTCAGCTCGACGGTGGCCTGGCTGTGGCCCTTGTGAATATCGGTGCCTTCCTCATGCATCTGGAGGGGCGCGGTCGCCCATACGCCGCCGTCGACGCAGAAGACCTGCCCGGTGATGAAGCGGCCATTGTCGCTGCAAAGCCCCAGCACCGCGCCGGCAATGTCGATCTCGCAATCGCCCATGCGGCGCATCGGGAACTGGCGCACGCTCGCCTCGGCCATTTCCCTGTTCTGCTCGGCCCAGCTCTTGTACGCCCAGCTATCGCCCGCCGGGGTGATGCAGTTGACGGTGATATTGTCCTTGCCGAATTCCCGCGCGGCGCTGCGCGTCAGCGCCTCATTGGCGGATTTGGTGATGTTATAGTCGCTGGAATAGGGCTGACCCCAGATATTCCAATGGCTGGAGAAAAAGATCAGCCGCCCGCCTCCGACCTTGCGCATGTGCGGAACCGCCGCGCGGCTGGTCCAGAGCGACTGGTAGAAGCCGGTCATCAGCGTCATGCTGTAATCGGCGTCGGGCTTGTTCTCGATCGACCGGACAGGCGCGATCCCCTGCGCATTGTTGACGACGATGTCGAGGCGGCCGAAATGTTCGGCGGCATTGTTGACCAGATCCTCCATCTGCTGCCGGTTGCCGACATCGGCAGCGACGAACCGCGCCCGCTCCGCCGCGCCGGGAAGCTGCGCGATCAGCGCCTCATTCTCCCGGTTGTTCTCCGCGCTGCGGGAACAGTAGACCACCGCCGCGCCTTCCTTCAGGAAACGCAGCACGATGCCCTGCCCGATGCCCTTCGTGCCTCCGGTGACGACCGCCACCTTGCCGTTCAGCCGCCCATGCGTCTGCATCTCTTCTCTCCTCAAGCTGTTTCGACCAGCGGCTTGCCCGCCGCCATCCGCCACATGTCCGCGACCACCGGCAGATGGATCGTCTGACCGCCGTCCACGGCCAGGAGCTGCCCGGTGATATAGCGCGCCGCATCCGACAGCAGGAACAGTGCCGCCTGGGCAATGTCCTCCGGCTCCCCCAGATAGGGCAGCACATTATTGTCGAGCGTCATCTGAAAGAACCGGTCGCCCATATTGCGTGTCGTGGGCGTGTCGACGAAGCCCGGCGCTATGGTGTTGCAGCGGATGCCCCGCTTGCCATAGGCGGTGGCGATCGACTGGCTGAGGCTGTGCACCGCGGCCTTGGACGCCGCATAGGCGGGGACGGTGCCCAGCGACAATATGCCAGCGGTGGAGGATATGTTGACGATCGCGCCGCCTCCGCGCTTCAGCATTTCAGGAATGCAATATTTCGCCGCAAGCATCGGTCCGCGCAGATTGATCTCCAGCGCGCGGTTCCAGATCGCCACCTCCATTTCGTGGATTTCGCCGTCGGCCCCGGTTTGCTCGGGGGCATTGTAGGAGACGGTGTTGTCGAGCAGGTCGACGCCGCCGAAGCGTGCCACGGTCGCTTCCACCATGGCCCGCGCCTGCGTCTCGTCGCGCAGGTCGACGCGCATCGCCAGCGCCTGGCCACCCGTCTCCGCGATCGCGTCGGCGGCGGACAGCGCATGGCTTTCGTCAAGATCGGCGATCACCACGGCCGCGCCATGTGATGCCAGCAATTGGGCTGTCGCCCTGCCGATGCCCGAAGCACCCCCCGTCACGACAGCCACCTTGTCCGTCAGCATGGACCGCACGACTCTCTCCCGCTTTATATTTCACCAGGTTTATCATCATTGCGCGAGGAGTAGTCAATATGCCCTTTTTTTGCCTGTTACTCCGTATAAAATCGACGACATAGGATCTTAATAAGAACGATCGTTCTTATCAATCTCGAGTTGCGGTGCGCGGCACGGATCCGAAAAAGGCTTTTCCGCCTTCGTCCAGACGAATGAATTCCGACCACACGCCCAGGTCGCATCGCGTATCGGCATAACTATAGTCGAGCGCACCCGGCATGGAGCCGGCCATCGGCACATCATAACCCATGCTCTGAAGCCGATCGATCATCGCCTGATGATCGTCGATCAGATAGCCGAAATGATGCAGCCGGATCGGCCCCGCTGCGGAGGGCACATGATCGTCGTAGATCGTCTTCTGCATCGGATCGGGCTCTATGATCTCCGTCATCACATCGTCGATCCAGGCAAGCGCGATGCGTCGTGTCGGTGCCGGCTGGCCATTGATCGCGGGGGGCTCGTTCACCGCGAATTCGACCGGGCCGAACTTGGCGCGGAACGCCGCGACGGCCGCCTCCACATCGCGCGTCACATAACCGAACTGGAAGAAGCCCTTGAAGAAATTCTGCATCCCACTCTCCTTTTGAGCAATATAGATACTTTAAAGGACCTATTTTGCCAAGCGCGGTGCTGCGCTTCTCCGGAGGCGGAACGTCGCTCAATCGTTTCCACATGGTCATGGTCAAGGATCGGCGGGCCGAGGCGGACGCTTCGACCACTCCGACTTCCTTGTCGAGGAAGCCGATCAGCAGGAGGCAGCGATGGCCAGGATGCTGGTCAAATCAAGTCCCGGCTTTTTTGGGATAGGGTCGGGAACAAATGCCCGGCCAGGCAAATGGTCTTCAGTCTCTTTTCGGTATGGAATCGTTGAACCGCCTATCCCATAACGGCCGCACATCGACCGGCTTGGGCAACATCTTCTGCGCGAAGAAAAGGTCCGCCACCCCCTGCTGGGAGGCGATGGCCGCATCAGTCACGGGGCGCAGTTCAAAGCTGGCACTCTGGCGCCGAAACTGGTCCATCACATAATCGCGCGGCACGCCGATACTCTGCGCGACGATACCTGCCCATTCCGTGCGGTTTGCCGCGGCCCAACCAAAGGCCTGCTGCATCAGCGCCAGATATTCGCGGATGACCGCCGCCGTCTCCGGATCGGCCAGCGCGTCGACATGGGCGCACACCAGATAATTGCCCGACAATATGCCATAGGCGGTGCGCAGCACCCGCGCGCCATCGGTGGCAACCGCCCTCTGGATCGGGAATTCATAGATGGCCCAGGCATCCAGCGCCCCTTGGGAAAAGGCCGCCGCGCCATCGGATACGCTCATGGCGACCGGCGTGATGTCGTCCCAGCCCAGACCCACTTCCTCCAACATCCGGATCAGGAAATATTGCGATGTGGTGGCCCGCACATAGCCGACCCGCTTGCCCTTGAGATCGGCTATGGAGCGCGCCCGGGACCCCTTGGGCACCAGGACCACCTGATTGTTGACATCGCCATGGAGGACGGCGATCTGACGGAAACTCTGGATCGTTGAGGCGGCCGCGAAGATCGGTGGAATCTCGCTCATCTGTCCAAGGTCGAGCGAACCGCCGTTCAGCGCCTCCACCACCAGATGACCGGACTGGAATTCGCTATATTGAAGGTCCAGACCCTTGGGCACGATCCCGGCCGCCTTGAACAGCAGCCTTATGTCGCCTCTCCCCTTGCCCGTGACCGCGACACGCAGCCGCGCGCCCCGGCCCGCACCGCAACCCGCCAACAGCAAGCCGGATGCCGCCCCCGCACCCAGGAAACCGCGCCGCGACCAATATTCAGCGACCACGGGCACTTTCCCGATTGGTCGCCGCCCGCTCGAACAGCACCACAGTGGGATCACGCAAAAATTCATGGCGCGCGGCATCGTACAGGCGAATCCAGCCCTGGATCAGGGAACGCACAAGCTTCATATTTGTCCTTCCGGCATAGCTTGCCTATTTATCTATTTCTTCGGTAGAGATAAGTCTCGCAAGCAATGCTGCGCCAACTATTAGAAATGCTTGATTCATGCTGAAGGTCGATCACGCTGCCATTGTTGGAGGAGGCTTCAGCGGCACCCTGCTGGCGATCAACCTGCTGCGTCACGGCGCGCTGCGGGTGACGATGGTCGAGCGCCATGCCGACCGCATGGGCCGTGGGCTGGCCTATGGCGCGGCGCAGGCGAGCCATATTCTCAACGTACGCGCGGCCAATATGAGCGCCCTGCCCGACGATCCGGATCACTTCACCGACTGGCTGAAACGGCAAGGTCTGGGACAGGAAGGCAGCTTTGCCACGCGGCGCGACTATGGCGCCTATCTCCGCGCGATGCTCGACGAAGTTCGGGTCCTGGCGAGCGACAGGCTGACCGTAATAACGGATGAGGCGGTCGACCTCAGGCCGCGCGGCGACGGCATCGACATCGACCTGCGATCCGGCGCCCGAATGGATGCCGATATCGTGGCGCTGGCGCCCGGCAATCTGCCGCCCCATGATCTGCCCGCATTTGCCGCCCTGCCGGGCGACAACCCGGCCTATGTCAATGATCCCTGGTCCGCGACCATTGCCGAGGGGCTGATGCCCACGGATCAGGTTCTGCTGCTGGGCAGTGGCCTGACCGCCGTGGACTGCGCGCTCAGCCTGGACAGCGCCGGGTTCCGTGGGCGGGTCGTCGCTCTGTCCCGGCGCGGACTGGCCCCACAAAGTCATGCCGCCACCGTGCCCTACACGGCCTGCAACGACCGTCCGAGGGGTAGTGCCTCAGCGCTGGTACGGTCGTTGCGCAATCGCAGCGTGGAGATCGGCTGGAGAAATGCCGTGGATGAGTTGCGCCGCTTCACCCAGGACATGTGGCGCGCCGCCAGCGCGGAAGAACGCAGCCGTTTCCTTCGCCATTTACGGCCCTATTGGGACGTCCATCGCCACCGCATCGCGCCGCAGGTGGCGGCACGGCTCGCGTCAATGCGGAAGGAAGGACGACTGCAAATCCATGCGGCCAAGGTCGTGCAGGCCGTCCCCAATGGTCGGAGCCTCGATGTCCATCTGCGCGGGCGTGGCCAGGATAGGACGGAGGCGATGTCTTTTGCCCGGGTGATCAATTGCACCGGTCCACTGGGCGACCTGCGACGCGCCGATGATCCGTTGCTGCGCCAATTGGCTATGCGGGGTGACATCCGGCCCGATCCGCTGGCGATCGGCATCGATGTCGATCGGCAATGCCACGCCATCGCCCGCGATGGGTCGATCCAACAGCGGCTGTTCGTGGTCGGTCCGATGACGCGGGGCGCACATTGGGAAATCGTCGCCGTCCCCGACATTCGTCGTCAGGTCTGGCAATTGGCGCGCGAAATCACCGGCGCACATTGGGTCGAAGCCGAAGGTCTGTGACAGCCTTGCTTATGCCGGGCTCACCAACATGCAACGGGTTCAGCAATCTATTTCGGTGTCCGATTCAAGAGATGAGAACTCTTGCCGCACAATCGGAAGGGTGCCTCTGATCCCCCTCATGGGGATGAGGCACCCTTCCATGATTTGCCATCGGCCTTACCGATAGCAGACTTTTTTGACAGCGGCGACGACGCGTGATGGGTCGATGAGTGCGGCCTTTTCGAGATTGGCGGCATAGGGGAGCGGCACGTCCTCATTGGTGACGCGCAGCACCGGGGCGTCGAGGTCGTCGAAGCCCTGTTCCATCACCACCGCCGCGATCTCCGAGGCGATCGAGCAGACCGGCCAGCCCTCCTCCACCACCACCAGGCGGTTGGTCTTCTTCAGGCTCTGCAACACCGTCGCGGTATCCAACGGACGCAGCGTGCGCAGGTCGACCACCTCCGCATCGATGCCCTCGCCCGCCAGCACCTCCGCCGCCTCCAGCGCCACGCCCACGCCGATCGAATAGCTCACCAGCGTCACGTCCCGGCCCTCGCGCATGATCCGCGCCTTGCCGATCGGCAGCACATAATCGTCGACCTTGGGCACATCGAAGCTGCGGCCGTAGACCAGCTCATTCTCCAGGAACACCACCGGATCGTCCGAACGGATCGCCGCCTTGAGCAGCCCCTTGGCATCGGCCGCATCATAGGGCGCGATCACGATCAGGCCGGGAACCGCCGCATACCAGGGACCGTAATTCTGGCTGTGCTGCGCCGCGACCCGGCTCGCCGCGCCATTGGGGCCACGGAACACGATCGGGCAGCGCATCTGGCCGCCCGACATGTAATTGGTCTTGGCCGCCGAGTTGATGATATGGTCGATCGCCTGCATCGCGAAGTTGAACGTCATGAACTCGACGATCGGCTTCAACCCGCCCATCGCCGCGCCCGCGCCGATGCCGGCAAAGCCATATTCGGTGATCGGCGTGTCGATCACCCGCTTGTCGCCAAATTCCTCCAGCAGGCCCTGCGTCACCTTGTAGGCGCCCTGATATTCGGCGACTTCCTCGCCCATCACGAAGACCCGCTCGTCGCGGCGCATTTCCTCCGCCATGGCGTCGCGCAGCGCTTCGCGAACCGTGGTCTTGAGATATTCGGTGCCCTCGGGCAGCGCCGGGTCCTTGACGGTCGCCTTCGCCTCAGGGACCAGCTTCGCCGTGCCGCTCTGCGCCTTCTTCGGTTCGGGAGCCGCCTCAGCCTTGGGCGCTTCCGCCTTGGGAGCCGGAACAGGCGCTGCCGCGTCATCCGCCCCTTCGCCCGCCCCTTCGCCCGCCATCGTCGCAATGACGGTGCCCACCTTCACCCCCTCGGTGCCTTCGGGAACGACGATCCGGCCGATCTGGCCCTCATCCACCGCCTCGAACTCCATCGTCGCCTTGTCGGTCTCGATCTCCGCCAATATGTCGCCCGAGCGGACCTCGTCCCCTTCCTTCACCAGCCATTTCGCCAGCGTGCCTTCCTCCATCGTCGGCGACAGCGCCGGCATCTTGATCTCGATACCCATCAATATTGCTCCACCAGCACGTCGGTATACAGATCGTGCAGTTCCGGTTCGGGAGAGGTTTCGGCAAAGTCCGCCGCGTCGCTGACGATTTTGCGGATGTCCTGGTCGATTGTCTTGAGTTCGTCCTCGGATACGCCCGCTGCGGTGAGATATTTCTTCACCCCCTCGATCGGATCGGACTTTTCGCGCATCGACTGCACTTCCTCGCGCGAGCGATATTTGGCCGGGTCGGACATGCTATGGCCGCGATAGCGATAGGTCTTCATCTCCAGCAGGATCGGACCATTGCCCGCCTGCACCCATTTCAATGCCTCTTCCGTCGCGCCGCGCACCGCCAGCACGTCCATGCCGTTCACCTGGATGCCGGGAATGCGGAAGCTCTCGCCGCGCCGGTACAACTGGTCCTCGGCCGAGGAGCGGTTGACGCTGGTGCCCATGGCATATTGGTTGTTCTCGATCACGAAGATGATCGGCAGCTTCCACAGCTCGGCCATGTTGAAGCTTTCATAGACCTGGCCCTGGTTGGCCGCGCCGTCGCCGAAATAGGCGACGCACACGCCGCCGTCTCCATTATATTTGTGCGCAAAGCCCAGCCCCGCGCCCAGCGACACCTGCGCGCCGACGATGCCGTGGCCGCCGTAGAATTTATGCTCGACGCTGAACATGTGCATCGATCCGCCCTTGCCGCGCGAAATGCCCGCTTCCCGGCCGGTCAGTTCCGCCATGATGACATTGGGATCGATGCCATAGGCCAGCATGTGCCCATGGTCGCGATAGCCGGTGATCACGCTGTCCTTGCCGGGCTTCAACGCCGACTGGATGCCCACCGCAACCGCTTCCTGCCCGATATACAGATGGCAGAAACCGCCGATCAGACCCAGGCCGTAAAGCTGCCCCGCCTTCTCCTCGAAACGACGGATCAACACCATCTGACGGTAAAATTCCAGCAACTCCTCTCGCGTCGCTTCATAATCCTCAGGCAACGAAGGCCGTAAACGGTTATGATCCGCACCTGCTGGCGTATCTTGTGGGGAAGAGGCAATCTGGTCCGTCATTTCCTGTCCCTTGTTCCAGCACGGGCTGAACAGTTATCGCTATCAGGCACAGTGTGAAGAATGGAATTGATTAATTCCAATAATTATTTTATTGGAATTTCCATAGAAATTTCCGATGAATCGTATCGCCTTCTATCATATCGAGACTCTTCTCTGGATTGCCCGTCTGGGAACGTTCGGCGCTGCCGCCGACCGGCTGAATGCCAGCCAGCCGACCATTTCCGCGCGCATCAGGGAATTGGAGGGGCAGATCGGCTTTCCGCTGTTCCAGCGCGAGGGCAGGAACATGATGCTGACGGTTCGCGGCCGGGAATTCGTCCAGCGATGCGAAACTTTGTGGACGACGCTTCAGCAGACCCTGCTGTCCCCCGACGAATTCAGAGGGGCTTCGGGCATAGTCCGCGTCGGGTCCGGCGAGATCGCGGCGGCAAGCTGCCTTCCGGTGTTCACCAACGCCATCGGGAAGAGCATGCCGAAAATCTCGCTGGAGATCGAAATCGATCTGACGGCCCATCTGATCGATGATCTGCTCAGCGGCCGCGTCGACATGGTCTTTGCCATCGGGCCGATCACGATGCCGGGCATAGTGGCGGCCACCATTCGGCAGGTCGAACTGGTATGGCTCGCCAGCCGCGAACTGGGCGAAAGCATCACCGAAAAGGGCGGCGAGATAGAATCGACCGTGCCGCTCTGGTCGGTCGCGCGGTCGTCGCCCATGCACGATCTGATGGCCACCATGATCCGGAAGTCGTCCTTCCAGCATCCGCATGTGCATAACTGCAACAATGTGCGCTCGCTGATCGACATTGTGGAATCCGGCGGGGGCATCGGGCTGTTCCCGCTCAACATGGTGGAGGAGAAGATCGCGGCGGGCTCCCTCGTCAAGCTCGATGAGGAGGTGCCTCCGCCGATCCTCCTCCAAACCGCGATGCGCAGCGGCGATCACGACCCGATCATCTCCGAACTGTTCCGCCGGTCCTGCGAAATTTCCTACGTCTGAGAATTGGCTCCAACGAACGGCCGATCCGCAAACGGGGTTGCCCCTTCCGCCTTCCTCCCCCAAAGGTCTTCGGATTCCGGAACGGAGGGAAGATATTGGAGACAGTTTCGATCGTGCTATTTCTCCTGCTGGCGGTC
The DNA here is from genome assembly GCF_002795205.1 of Sphingobium sp. LB126. Classification (NCBI taxonomy): domain Bacteria; kingdom Pseudomonadati; phylum Pseudomonadota; class Alphaproteobacteria; order Sphingomonadales; family Sphingobiaceae; genus Sphingobium; species Sphingobium sp. LB126. Next base: position 253,050 of record NZ_NETV01000002.1, on the reverse strand, counting down.
GTCGTCAGCGGGGCGGTTTCCCGAATGTTGCCCGTCTCCATTCCTACACCTCTGGTGCAGATCCTGCTCGGCGGCATCATCGGTCTGTCGACATCCCACCGCGTCGAGCTCGACCCCGAACTCTTCCTGTTCCTTTTCCTCCCTCCGCTCCTTTTTCTCGACGGCTGGCGCATCCCCAAGGACGAGTTGCTCAAGGACGTCTGGACGGTGGTCGAACTCGCCCTCGGCCTTGTCCTCCTGACGGTCGTCGGCATGGGTTTCTTCATCCACTGGATGATCCCGGCCATGCCGCTCGCCGTCGCCTTCGCGCTTGCCGCCGTCGTGTCGCCGACCGATCCCATCGCCGTTTCCGCCATCGCCGCGCGCGTGCCCATCCCCAAGCGGATGATGCACATATTGGAGGGGGAATCGCTTCTCAACGACGCCTCCGGCCTCGTCTGCCTGCGCTTCGCCATTGCGGCGGCGCTGACGGGCACCTTCTCCGCCGGGGCCGCCGCACTCAATTTCCTCTGGGTGGCCGGAGCCGGCCTGGCGATCGGCATTGCCGTCACCCTCGCCGTCTCGCGCGTCAAGGCATGGGTCACGAAACGCTGGGGCGAGGACACCGGCTCGCAGATCCTCGTCAGCCTCCTCATCCCCTTCGGTTCCTACATGCTCGCCGAACATGTCCACGCCTCGGGCATATTGGCGGCGGTGGGCGCCGGCGTCACGATGAGCTTCGCGGAGATTTCCCGTCAGGCCATGGCCGCCACCCGGATGCGCCGGAATTCGGTGTGGGACACGATCCAGTTCACGCTCAACGGCATCATATTCGTTCTTCTGGGCGAACAACTGCCCGCCATATTGGAAGGCGCGCATCAGACGGTGGCACTGACGGGTCACAGCTCACCCTGGTGGCTGGCCATCTATACCATAGCGATCATAGCCGGCCTCGCCATCCTGCGTTTCGCCTGGGTCTGGGCCTCGCTCCACCTCACGATCCTGCGCAAGGCCCAGCCCGGTGCCGCCATGCACAGCCCCGACTGGCGGCTCGTCGCGGCGACATCCTTCGCCGGCGTGCGGGGTGCGATCACCCTCGCGGGCGTGCTGACCCTGCCCCTCGTGCTGAACGACGGGACCGACTTTCCGGCACGCGATCTCGCGATCTTCCTCGCGGCCGGCGTGATCGTCGTGTCACTCGTCGTTGCGAGCGTCGCCTTGCCGATCCTGCTCAAGGGCCTCACCATGCCGCCGGAACCGTCGAAGCAGGCGGAGGAGGACAGCGCTCGCATCGCCGCTGCCGAGGCCGCGATCCAGGCGATCGAACGGCATCAGCATGCCCTGGCCGAACATCATGGCGAAGCCGACCTCTATGTCACGGTCGGCGGACGGGTCATGGATCTTTATCGGGATCGCATCGAAGGCCTGAACGGACATCAGGTCGACGAGGTACGCGCCGGAAAACGCCTTGCCGGAGAATTCGGTCTGGTGGCCGTCAAGGCCGAGCGCGAAACGCTGGCCCGGCTCGTGCGCGATCGCCAGGTGAGCAGTGAGATCGCCCACAAACTCACGCGAGAACTCGACCTTGCCGAAGCACGCTATCGCGGCTGAGACGAACCGCTCGCAAACCTCGTCATTCGATCTTCAGCAAATCGCCCGAACGGACGAGGCGGGAATATGCAACGGCATCTCCCGCCCTGATGTCAAGCGAGAGCGAGGGACTTTTCCCGCCCGCGATTGATGAACGGCACCAGCGCCGCACCGATGAGGCACAGGACCCCCGCCGCGACGAAGGCAGGCATATAGCTGTTCCAGGCCGTGCGGGACAGCCCACCCGCCAGCGCGGCACTCGCCGCGCCAAGCTGATGCCCGGCGAATATCCAGCCGAAGACGACATTCGCCCGTTCCGGCCCGAAGCGCTGCGCCGTCAGCTTGACGGTCGGCGGCACCGTCGCCACCCAGTCCAGCCCGTAGAATATGGCAAAGATCGACAGGCTGTAGAGCGAGAAGTCGCTGAAGGGCAGATAGAGCAACGACAAACCGCGCAGGCCGTAATAGCAGAACAGGAGCCAGCGATTGTCGAACCTGTCCGACAGCCAGCCCGAGGCGAGCGTACCCGCAAAATCGAACAGCCCCATCATCGCCAGCATCGACGCGGCACCCACCGCCGCCAGCCCGTAATCGCCGCACAGCGAGATGAAGTGGGTCTGGACCAGCCCGTTGGTACTCGCCCCGCAGATATAGAAGGAGAAAAAGAGTATCCAGAAACTCGGCACCCGCGCGGCTTCGGCCAATATCCGAAGCGGCGTCATCATCAGCACGGCAAGGCTGGTGGACTGCACCGGCGGGGCATGGATCGCGCTCTCGCCATAAGGCGCCAGGCCCAGATCGGAGGGGCGGTCACGCATCAGCAGAACAGTCACGACCGCCGCCAGCAGGATCGCACCGCACACCAGCAGGATCGCGGCACGCCAGCCGAAATTCTCCGTCAGGGCGGCCATCAGCGGCAGGAAAGCCAACTGCCCCGTCGCGGTGCTCGCCGACAGCAGCCCCAGCACCAGTCCGCGCCGCGCCGTGAACCAGCGCGTCGCCACGGTCGCACCCAGCACCACGGCCGTCATGCCCGTGCCGACACCGATCACCACGCCCCACAACCAGACCAGCTGCCATAGCTGATCCATACCCAGCGACAGGAAAAGGCCGCCGCATATGATGGATAAGGAAACCAGCATGATCCGCCGCACGCCGAAGCGGTTCATGAAGGCAGCGGCAAAAGGCCCCATCGCGCCAAAAAGCAGGAAACGGATGGCCAGCGCGCCCGAAATATCCGCCGCGCTCCAGCCGAATTCCTTCTGCAACGGCACGATGAACACACCCGGCGCACCGACGGCGCTCGCAACCACCAACATGGTCAGGAAGGTCGCGGCCAACACCGCCCATCCGTAATGAACATGACGCGCCCTCAGAACGCGCGCCACGGCGGCGGAAAACATGCAGATCCCTTCCGGCAGAGGCGGAGGGGCGTTAAATGATGGGTGCCATAACTCTGGTCAAGAGGCCAGTGGGAGCCGGCTGGACGTGACGCTCCACCGCATGCGCCTTGCGATACTGCAACAGGATCCGATCGGATTGAACCGGGTCACGCGCCAGGCGCGGTTCTCCTTTCGACAGGCCCAGGACATGCCTTGGCGCGAGATGCCCTAAAATTCTATATGGATCTGAACCTTCGACGGATTCACACCCGCCGCCCGCGCGATCCGTGCCTTGGCCGACTGGATCGCATGGGCAAGCGTTTCGGCGCTGGCCTCGGCGATGAGGGGCGCCGCCGCTTTCCGGAGCGTGGAATCGCCCTCGCCGAAAAGCAGTTGCTGCTCGGTCAGCCCGAAAATATCGGCCAGGACAAGCAGATTGTCCTTCCGCGGCGTGGTCCTGCCGGTTTCCCAACCCCAGATGGTCGGCTTGCTGAAGCCCGTCCGCTCGCACAGTGCGACCCGGCTCAACCCGCGTTCCCGCCGCAGCCGACGCAGACGGTCCGGCAAACCTTCCGCGATTTTCTCTTCGGCCTTGGTCTCGGCAGGCCCGTGGACGGACTCATTGACGGACTTTGCGCCATCGCGATCCGGATTGCGCAGCCGCACCGCACTCACCACGGCCTGCGGCAGCGCTTCCACGAAACGGCAGCCGAAAAGCGGCTCATTCTGCCAGACGACGCGGGCGGCGACCTTGTCCGCCTCGGGCAGGGACAGGATGATCTCCTGTCCGACCTTCAGATTCGTCCGGGTTTCCACCAGCATGCCCGCCGTGGAAATATCATGGATCACGACATTCGCCTGCGCCTTGTCGAACGTGCCGGGCAGTTCGAGGCGAATACGCCATCGAGCGGCTTCACGCCTGTTCTCGGACTTTGGCGGCTGTTCAACGATGGCTTGAATAGACATGGTCCCGTTACTCGCATCAATCGGGTTTCCGGAAGGTTAATCCGGCCCCGTAACGTCATTCGCGAACCCGGGCCGATCGGGCGTCAGTCCCGGTTCCTCAGCGCCCACCATAGGATCGCGGCCATGATGGACCAGTTGCCGCAGCTATGGACATGCCGCAAGCCGCAAGGATGCTCCTCTTTCGCGTCCCGTTCCATCGCCATTGCGGCTGGTGGTTTGCGGATCGCGAGAAACGGCAGGGATCGAACCATGGAGCGCCGCCTAAGCAGCATGACGGCGCCTCCCTTCCAACTCCCGATAGACCGCGAAGAGCTGGGCGAAATGATCGTCCATGGTCGTGACGGATGCCGCCATCGCCGCCGCCCGCCGGCGCTGCGCCTGCGGATCGCCGTTCAGGAAATCGGTGATGACCGCCGCCAGGCTGTCCGTCTGTGCCGCCCGGTAACGCAGGCCCACGCCATGCGCCGCCTGATCGGACGCGCCCCCCTCGTCCGGCACGATGATGGGAATGCCGCTGGCCCGCGCCTCGGCCGCGACCATGCAGAAGGTTTCCGCCTCGCAGCCATGGACCAGCGCGTCGGCGCTCGCCAGCATCTCCGCCAAAGCGGGCCGGTCGTGCATCGGCGCCAGCAACTGGATATGCGGATTGTTGGCCGCCGCCCGCCGCACCCGCGCCCGGTCGCGCCCGTCGCCGACCAGCACCAGCCCGACCGGATTGGCATAGCCGGCCGACGTCACCGCCTCGATCACCTGGGGCCATCGCTTTTCTGGCGCATGCCGCCCCACCCCCAGCAGCAGCGTCGCATCCGGCCCCAGGCCGCATCGCTCCAGCAACCGCGCGCGCAGCGCCTCATTGCGGTGGCGCGGCGAGAAATATCCCGGCTCCACCCCCATGGGCAGGGTGGCGACCCGCTCCAGCCGCCCGGCCGACAGGCGCTGCGACAGGCTGTCGCTGGCACTCACCACCAGGTCGAAACTCTGGTCCAGCCGCCGCAGGTGGCGCCAGAACCATTCGAACCCCCGGTCGATCGTCGCGCGGCTCAGCACCGACCCGAACCAGCGATAGGCATAAGCGGAAAGCGGATCGGCATGCATGATCAGCGCGCGCGGCGCATCGCCCCGCCAGCGCGCCACCATCGCCGCGCTCCCCCAGGGCGATGACGCCTCGACCAGATCGGGTTGCAGGCGGTCGAGCATGGCATGCAGCGACTGTTCGTCGTCGAAATAGGAATAGCGCCGGTCGAGCGGAAAGCGGCGCGCGGGCAGCATGACGATGCGCCCGCCGCCCTGGGTTTCGACCACCCGGTCATTGTCCGACGGGGCCAGGATGATGATCTCATGTCCCGCCTGCGCCCCGGCCTGGAGCTTGCGTTCGACATAGGTTTTCACCCCGCCGCCGCGCGGTGCGTAAAAGGCGCAGACATCGACGATCCGCATCGCGTCATTTCTCCAGCGGGCCGAAGGCGAAAAGCCCCCGGCGATAATTCATGGTGATGGCGATCCGCGCCGGTCCCGACCCGACCGTCGCGCGGGCCGCGGCGGCATGGGGCTTGGACCAGCCCAGCTTGGGATTGCCGGGGAAACCGATGCCGTCGATCGACAGCGAAAAGCGGCGATTGGCATCCCGGTCGTGCATCAGGCTGAGCGCATAGGTGCCCGGTCCCGGCGCGCGGATGCAAAGCTGCACCGGACCGGCGGCAGGCGTCGCCTCCTCCACCCGGCGGAAAACCTTTCCCGCCCCGACCAATATATTGTCGTCGGCCAGGAAATCCTCGTCATTGGCGGGATAGAGTTCCAGCTTGAGCCGGCCCTTGCGATCCTTGAGGCCCAGCACCTCGACCAGGAATGCCGGGCCATTCTCATTGGCGCGACACTGCCCCTCCGCCTTGCCGAGATCGGGCGTCGACGGGATGGCCGCGCCCGCCAGAAGGATGACCGCGATCATGCGGTGCGGCTTTCGCGCAGCAATTCGGTCACGCCCAGCACCATACCGACCAGCAGATGCGCGGCCAGGATCAGCGACGCCATCAGCGCCATGGCCGACACGATCTCGCTGTCGCGTCCGATCAGGAAGGCCGCCATGCTGGCGAACACCACATCCTTGTTGGGCAGCAGCGGCAGGCGGGAGACAAGCTGGCGCAGCGTGCCGAGCAATATCCACCAGCTGATCGCAATGTCGGGCAGCAGCAGATGCCACATCACCGCCGCCAGCACGGTCGTCGCCACGATGCGCGCCAGATGGATGCCCGACACCATCCACAGATCCCGGCGCGGCAGGGTGAAGAGCCGCCGCCGCAGCAGCATCGCCACCAGCGACGAGGCGAGCACGAACAGGATCGACCCGCCGACCTCCCAGCGGTTCAGCCCCGCATCGACCGCGCCCAGCAGGGGCAGGGCCAGCGCCACCATCAGCAGCGTCACGCCGTTTCCGACCAGCGCGGACAGGATGGTCACATCCTTGATCGCGCCGAAGGGGGCGGTGGTGATGCGGCTGTTGCGCCGCGCCCAGGCGTAGAAATAGACCTCACCCAGATAACCGAGCAGGATCTCGTTGCTGACCAGCTTGCGCAGCAGCGCGCCGAAACCTTCCGCCGGGATCGCCCAAAGGCGCCGGAAGATCACCCATTCGGAAATCGGCCCAGCCAGATAATAGAGCGCGAAGGCGAACCAGAAGGTCAGCGACACCGGCATCAGCGCCCACAGGCGGCGCGGGTCGATGTCGCGGAACTGGTGCAGCGCCACGACCAGGATCAGCACGGACACCAGCGGCCCCGCCCATCGGGTCCAGTTGCGGCCCGATTGGATCAGCGGCTTGGGATCAAGCGCGCCGTCCAGTGATGCGACCGTGGGGTTGAGGAGGCCGGTTGAGGTTTCTCCGGTCATGGAAATGCTCGTCTTGATGGGCTGGAAGGGGTGACGTCGCCGCCGGCCGGAAGCCACAGTCGTTCCGGCTGCGATTTTTCACTGGAGCCGCCGAGGCGGGCCAGGGCGGCGAAATCGGCAAGGTAAAGGGGTGCCGCCGCTTCCAGCGTGAAACGGCGGGCCTGAGCCAGGCTGGCCGCGCCGTCCTGGACGATCCCGCCGGCCTGCGCGATGGCATCGGCCAGGGCCGCGGCGTCGCCGACCGGAACCAGCCGGCCCAGCGCGCCATCGCCCAGCAGCGCGCGCATCGCCGCGCTGCACTCGGTCGCAATGATCGCCTGCCCGGTCGCCAGCGCCTCCAACAGGACGGCGGGAACGCCCTCATAGTCGGAGGAGAGCAGGAAGATGTCGCCATGCCCGATATGGGATGCGGGATCGGGCACATGCCCCGCGAAATGCACGCGCCCCGAAAGGCCCAGCCGGTCGACCAGCCGCTCAAGCCCACGTCGGTCGGGGCCATCGCCATAGAGCATGAGCCGGTCCTGCGGCCCCGCGCCCCGCGCGAAGGCCTCCAGCATCAGGGCGAAATTCTTCTGCCGCGCCAACCGGCCGATGGCGACGAAGCGCCGCCCCTCCACCGCCGGTCCGGCCATGGCTCCCGCCCGCAGGCGGTCGATCTGCGCCAGCGACAGCGCGGGGTCGGGAATGACGCTGATCGCGGGATAGCGGGTCATGGCGCGGCGCGGACGGATGAGCGTCACGATCTCCGCCTCCAGCCCCGGCGCCATGGCGATGAAGTGATCGATGAAACGCCCCTGCACCCGCAGCCAGAGGCGATAGAATATCCGCCCCGCCCAGGGCATGTCGCGTCGTTCCAGATCGTTGCTGATCTTGGCGACGACCGGCGGGCAGCGGCGGCCGAGCAGTCCCTTCATCGCCACCGCGACCACTGCATAGCTGTTGCCCGCGCAGAACAATATATCGGGCCGCAACCGCCGGATCACGCCCGGCAGGGTCACGATCATCCAGAGCGTCTCGCACCAAGCGATGGAAAAGCGCGGCTGGCGCGGCATATGGGCATCGATCCCCTCGCCCAGCTCCCCCCGCATCGCGCCGTCGCCGCGTCCCATGAACAGCGGCGCATCAACGCCCTGCTCGCGCCAGCGGCGCACCAGCCGCAAGGCGACGCGCTCCACCCCGCCGGGTTCGAAACTGTGGAGGAAGGTCAGCACGCGCACGGATTCAGCCCGCCAGCAGGTCGTCATAGCGGCCCGCCTCATGCGTCCGCGTCAGGCGGCGCAGGGCTCGGTCGATACTCGCCAACAGGCGCGGCACATGCGCATCCCCCGGATGGACGGCGACCCGCGCCACCGCCGCGTGGCGCAGCAGCGGCGGCAACAGCCGCGCCGCCAGCAGGGACGATGCGATGCGTGCCCGGCTGCGGCTGGCCCATGTCAGCACCGGCCCGCGCGCCAGCACCCGGCCCGTCGACGGCTGCCAGACCTTCATATGGTCCTCCGCCAGCGCAAAGCCGCTCTCCGCCAGCGCCTCCAGCGCCGATGGACCGTACAGCCAGGCCGGGGCGACGAAACCCGCGACCGGACGGCCGGTGATGGACTGGATCAGGTCGCGCGCATCGATCATGCGCCGTTCCGCGGTCGCCTTGTCCAGCCCCAGAAACTCGCCTTCCCCCGCGGTCATGTGCCGCGCCTTGAACCGCGCCGCCGCGCCGTCATGCGTCGCCATGTCGCGGTGGAACCAGCCATGGGCGAACATGCTGACGCCCGCATCCGACCAGCGCCGCAGCCGCCCGGCAAAGGCGCTGCCCGGCCGCAGCGGATAGCCGCCCCAATGGTCCGGCACGACCAGCATCGCCAGCCGCCCCACGGGAACATGGCGGGCCAGCCGGTCCAGCAGCAGGTCGACCTCGGATTCGAAGCGCGGCCCAACATCGTGAATAGACAAGAGAAGTTTCTTCACGACTGTCCCCCACAGACTGAAGCAGACCCATTTACAGGCGCCGCTATGGTCGCGGCCGATGACTTGATGATGACAGTCCAGATCATGCCCATGGCTTTTCGCTCCTGCATTCAGGACGACACCCCATGCGGCAACCGCAGCCCGTCACTTTCATGAACTCTTTTTCATCTTCGGCGACAACTGCGGCGGCCGCTCTTCCCTGCCGTCATCTGCCCGTCCCCGCAGGAGAGAGAAGGTGCGCATTTTCGGACGAGCCGCACGGATGATAGCCACCATCGCACTGGTCGCGACGGCCCCATCGACCGATTCGCACAGCCTGTCGCCGCCCGCCGTCCCGGTCCCCTTCACAGGGCAGCTATCGGTGCTGACCTACAATATTCACGGGCTGCCGTGGCCGATGGCCTGGGGCCGGCCCGCCGATTTCGCCCGCATCGCCGCAACGCTGCGCACGCTCCGGGTACAGGGGCGCAATCCCCATGTCGTCGTGCTCCAGGAAGCCTTCACCAGCGAGGCCCAGGCGATAGGGCAGGCAGCAGGCTACCCCTATGTCGTGAACGGCGCGGACGACGACGCCGGCAGCGATCTGACGCCCGGTCCCGCCGACCTGCGCTTCGCCGCACGGGAAAGCTGGCTCCATGGCGAAGGAATCGGCAAATATGCGGGCAGCGGCCTTCAGATCCTGTCCGATTATCCGATCGTCGACGTCCGCCGCATGGTTTTCCCGACCTTTGCCTGCGCCGGGTTCGACTGCCTCGCGAACAAGGGCGCGCTGCTCGCCCGCATCCGGCTGCCGGGACAGGCCGATCCGGTGGACATCGTCACCACCCATCTCAACAGCCGCCGCGCGTCCCGCGTGGCGGACGAACGCTCCAATCATGCCTTTGCGGAGGAACTTGCCGATCTCGGCCAGTTCATCCGGCACAATCACGACCCCCGCAATCCACTGGTCGTCGCGGGCGATTTCAACGCCGGACAGACGCCCGCCCGGCGCGCGGCGCTGATCGATCATGCCACCCGGGACTGGACGCCAGGCGTCATGGTCGACAATGCCTATGACGCTGCCCGGAATATCGGAATCGCGCTGTCAACCGACGCCCTCCTGTCCCGCCAACGCGCCCGCGATTGGGAATTTTTCGCGCCGGGCGCAATGACGAACATGACTTTGCGCGGGATAGAGGTGCCGTTCGGCCATGACGCTACCGGCGCCATGCTTTCGGATCATGTCGGCTATACCGCCATCTTTGACATGGGCCCACGGACATGATGGATGAAAGACGAGCCCCCATGATATTGAACGTCGAAACAATATCTTATATTTTCGTCTTTAAATCATCCTGAAACGATAAAATTTTTCTGCTCTCCCTTTCCGTATCATAGGTGGATAGTCCACGAAAACTCCCGGGAAATACTGATATTTTCCGAAAATGAACCGAAAATGACATAGTTATATTCTAATTATGACGATGATTGTCACAAAAATGTTGTGATGCGCCCCTAGTGGCCGCCCCGCATCCACTCGATGGACTAGAAAAGGGGTTATCAGTCATGATTCGCACTTCCACCAGCTTGCTGCGCATGTCGCTGGGCGGCCTGCTGCTGGCGTCGGTTTCCGCACCCGCGCTTGCCTTTGCCGCCACCGCCGATCAGCCTGCCGTCGACGCCGCGAGCGCCGCCGCCGAAGATGCCGGCCTCGGCACCATCGTCGTCACCGCGACCAAGCGCGAAACCAATCTCCAGGAAACCCCCATCTCCATGGCGGTGATGAGCACGGAAGCGCTCAAGGACCGCCACGTCGCCAGCCTTTACGACCTCGCCGACGGCGCCGTCCCGTCGCTGCGCATCGCGACCTTCGAAGCGCGCCAGTCGGCCCTCACCATCGGCATTCGCGGCATCGTGCCGCTCGACGCCAACCAGCCCGCCCGCGAACAGGGTGTGGGCATCTATGTCGACGGCGTCTACATGGGCCGCCAGCATGGCCTGAACGCCGCGCTGTTCGACGTCGAGCGCGTCGAAGTGCTGAAGGGGCCCCAGGGCACGCTGTTCGGCCGCAACACCGAAGGCGGCGCGCTCAGCATCGTCAGCAAGGCCCCGACCGGCGAATGGGGCGGCCGCGTGGAGGCTGGCGCGGGCAATTATGGCGGCCGCACCGCCGATGCCCATATCGACCTGCCCAAGATCGCGGGCTTCTCGATCAAGCTGGACGGCGTGATCCAGCATCAGGACGCGACGACCCGCAACCCGATGGCGGGCCAGGTCGGCTGGAACTATTACAACCGCAAGGGCGGCCGCGCCGCCGTGCGCTGGCAGCCGACCAGCACCATCACCAACGACTTCGCCTATGACGTCGCGAAGGACGAGAACACGCCCTTCTACAGCCAGCTGCTGAACTATGATCCCAATCATTGTATCAACGGCACCCAGGCATCGCAGCCCAATTGCAAGCTTCCGGGCACCAGCTACACCAACCTGACCGGCGGCCCGGTCAAGCCGCTGCTGCCGGGCGTGGTCGTGAACGGCGACACGCGCATGGGCGTCGCCGATATCGGCGTGCCGCAGCAGGTCAGCGTCGACAAGACCCACGGCTTCACCAACACGCTGAAGTGGGAAGTCTCGCCGGAGATCGAACTGCGCTCCATCACTGCGTGGCGCGGCGTCGACGCGACCCAGTGGGACAATAGCGGCGGCGCCCACCGTCCGCCGCTGGTCAATCTGGGCCTCGGCACGACCACCAGCGCCTGCACCGCAGCCGCACCCTGCGCCTTCAGCCGCTACAGCCTCGCAGATCTGCGCCAGCGCCAGTTCAGCCAGGAACTGCAGGCTGTCGGCACCGTGGGCAGCATCGACTATGTCGTGGGCGGCTTCTACTTCAACGAACATGTCAGCGACGATGCCGCGACTCCCAGCTCCATGGGCGCCGTTGCCGTCAAGAACGCGGCCGGCGTGGTCACCGGCGCCAACTATGTCCGCATCCCCTTCTGCACCGCATCCACCCCGGCCTTCGTCGGCTCGGCGGTGAACGGCTGCTCGATCGACCGTGCTTCGGAAGTCTGGTCCAAGAGCTACGCCGCCTATGGCCAGGTCACCTGGAACGCGACCGAGGCGCTGCACATCACCGTGGGCGGCCGCTACACGCATGACGAGAAGAAGGGCGTCCTGCACTATTCGCGCAACGTCAACTATGACACCACGCCGCCCGCCGCCAGCGTCGGCTACAAGCCGCTGGACGCCACCTGGAACCGCTTCAACCCGATGGCGACCGTCGCCTATGACGTCAGCAACGGCCTGCATGTCTACGCCAAATATGCGACCGGCTATCGCGCCGGCGGCGCCAGTTCGCGCACGTCCAACTATCAGGCCTTCAACCCTGAAGACGTGAAGTCCTATGAAGTCGGCCTGAAGTCGGACTTCTGGAACAATCGTGCCCGCTTCAACCTGGCCGGCTACATCATGGACCGCAAGAACAGCCAGGTCGACATCAGCTCGATCCAGTTCGTCGGGACCAGCAGCTTCAACAACCTCGTCACCATCAACGCGCCCGGCATCACCAAGATCCGCGGTATTGAGGCTGACCTGACCGTCGAGCCGATCGACGGGCTGACGCTGAATGCATCCTACGCCTACACCTATACGAAGATCCCGCCGGTGAAGATCACCGCCACGGATACGACGGGTGCGTCGACCAGCGTCTATCAGAACTTCTACATCGTCTTCACGCCGCGCAACGCCGCGAGCGGGTCGATCGACTATGCCCTGCCGATCGGCGGCGGCGACACGAAGCTGAAGTTCCACTTCGACGGCAACTATTCGCAGGCCACCCAGGCCTTCGACCAGTTCGCCACGAAGAATGACAGCTCGCTGATCTTCAACGGCCGCATCTCGCTGGCCGACATCGGCACCGGCCATGGCCGCAACCTGACGCTCAGCCTCTGGGGCCGCAACCTGTTCAACGAGCAATATGTGTTCCGCCGCGATCCGTCGAACAGCCTGCCCGCCGCTCCCACCACCAGCGTGTCGAACGGCAGCATCGCCAACGTGCTGGGCGACTATGGCAACTTCAACGCGCCGCGCACCTACGGCGTGGAAGCGTCGATCAAATTCTGATCCCAGGCGGATCGAGAAAGAAATGGCGCGCTGCGACAAGCAGCGCGCCATTTTTTATGCGCTCTGACGTGGTCGAGGACAAATTCAAGACTCGCTGAACGGAGTAATTGGGGTGGAAGCGGACCGCCTGCTTTCCTTGAAATACACCGTGCTCCTGCGAAGGCAGGAGCCCAGTCCCGCCGTCTGTGGATCATCGCACCGTTTGAACTGGGCTCCTGCCTTCGCAGGAGCACGATGCGCTTAACGGCTGAGAATGACCACAACTGGCCATTCCCAGACATCCCGGACTTGTCCACGCTGTCTAGGGTCCTGACCCTAGGCCCCCGGCAGGATCACCCGCGCCAGCAGGCCCGGCCGCGCATCCTCCAGTTCCAGCGTGCCGCCGTGCAACCGCGCGATCGCGGCGACCAGCGGCAGTCCGAAGCCATATCCCTTCACCTGCCCCCCGCCCGACAGGCGGCCAAAGCGGTCCAGCGCCTTCGCCCTGTCCTGCGCCGCGATGCCGGGGCCGTCATCCGCGACGCTCAGCACCGTCCCGCCTTCCCCGGCCTCCAGCGTGATCCCGATCTCGGTCCCGCCGGGCGTGTGCCGCAATATATTCTCGACCAGATTGACGACCATCTGCGTCAGCAACTGGCCATCGCCCACGATCCGCGCCTCCGCCAGCGCCAGCCCGGCGATGCGATGGCCGCTTTCCTCGATCACGGGTTCCAGCGCCTCGACGCTATCCTCGACCAGCGCCTTGAGATCGACCGGCGCGAAATCGGCGCGGCGCGCCCCGCTCTCCACCTCCGCGATCCGCAACAGCGCGGCGAACAGGCCCAGCAGCCGGTCCGCCTCGGCCTGCGCATCCTCGATACGGTCCCGCACCGCCTGCGCCTGCGGATCGCGGGCCAGCAGGCTCAACTGGTTGCGCAGCCGCGCCAACGGCGTGCGCAATTCATGCGCCACGCCGTTGGTGACATGCCCCATTTCCTCCATCAGCGCACCGATCCGGTCGAGCATCCGGTTGAAGGCGACGGCCTGCCGGTCGAAGGCGGTGCCCGATCCGTCGACCGGCACACGCTGCGTCATGTCGCCGTCGAATATCGCCTCCACCGTCGTGCGCATGTCGGTGATGCGGCGCCGCACGATCAGGGTGAACGTCGTCGCCGCCGCCAGCGCGATGGCGATGATCGATCCGAAACCGATCAGATAGATGCGCTTGCGCGCCGCATTATAATGGTCGAACGGCTCGGTCTCCGCGATCACGGCCAGCCGCAAGCCATCACCCAGATCGCGGGTCAGCACCTTGCCGTGGCTCAGCCCCTTGATCCGGTCCGCCACATCCACCTGGGACAGACCCAATGGCAGGGGCCGGGTCACGCGGACATTGCCCGCCACCTGGCTGCCATGATCGAACAGGATGAAGCCAAGGTCGCCCGTATCGCGTTCCCGCGCCGCAGCCATGATCCGCAGGCCGATCCGCCGCGCCTGCGCTCTCTCCCCCTCCGGCGCGATCGCCGCGCTCGCGCTGGCGATACGCTGTTCGACCAGATGGTCGATCGTCCGGAATGTCGCGAAATAAATGCCGAAGGCCGTGGCCAGCGTGGCGCCGAGGAACACCGCAAGGAAGGCGAGCGTCAGCGCCCGCAGCGATCGCAGCCTCAAATCATCCCCTCAACATATAACCGACGCCGCGAATGGTCTTGATCGGATCGTCGTCGCCATATTCGGTCAGCTTGATCCGCAACCGCCGGATATAGGCCTCCACGATATTGGTCGCCGGTTCGAAATCATAATTCCACACCCGCTCCAGCAACATGCTGCGCGTCACGGTCGTACCGGCATTGCGGACCAGTTCGGTCAGCAGCTTGAATTCGATCTTCTGGAGGTTGAGCGCCTTGCCGTTGCGCCAGGCGCTGTGCCGGGTCGGGCTGACCAGCAGGTCGCCCGCGCGCAGCGTTTCCTCCGACCCCCGCCCCGTCCAGCCCCGCGCCCGCATCAGCGCGTGGATCCGGGCGTTGAGTTCGGCCGGATCGACCGGCTTCACCACATAATCGTCGGCACCCCCTTCCAGCCCCTCGACCTTCTGGCGCGACTGGCCCAGCGCCGTCATCATGATGATCGGCGTCAGTATCTGATGCTCACGCAGGCTCTTGAGGACCGCGATGCCGTCCATTTTCGGCAGGATGCGGTCCAGGATGATGAGGTCGAACCGGTTCTGCCCCACCAGTTCGATCGCCCGGCGGCCATCCTGGGCCAGCGTCGTTTCATGGCCGGACTGGTGCAATTGCTCGGCCAGTTGCGCGGCCAGGGCGTCGTCATCTTCGACGATGAGGAGGTGCAGAGACAATGATGTCATCCCGATGATTCGATTATCGTCCCCTGTCAGGCCGCTCTAGCATCCTCACCACCGCCGTGCGAGCGAAAGCGTCAGCGTCCGGGGCGCCAGCGGCGTATATTGCGGTGCCTCCCGGATCGAAAAGGGATTGCCGAAGGCAAAGCTGTCCCCGCGCACATCGAACAGATTGTCGATCCGAACCGCCAGCGACCATGGCCCGCGCTCGACCGAACTGCTGGCCGACATCACGGTATAATCGCCCATGCCGCGGTCCAGGTCATCGTCGAAGGACAGGCGCGCATCGCCGATATAATTGGCCTGAAGCGCGCTCTGCCCGTTCCAGCTCCCGATCCGGTAATGGCGGGACAAGGAGACACGTCCCGTGATCTCCGGCGCGACCGGCAGCCGACGGTCCGCCAGCTTCTGCCCCGCCTCCGATCGCAGCAGCCTGGCATCCTGCACCGAGCCGCCCAGCGACAGCGCGAAACCGCCGCCCATCCGCCAGTCCGCCGACCCTTCCAGCCCGACGATCCGCCCACGCCCGGCATTGCGCGTCGACACCAGTCCGTTGCGCAGCAGATAGTCCGACTGGATCTCGTCCCACAGCGTGTAATAGGCGCCCGCCGAGACCGACAGCCGATTGTCCCAAAAACTCTTGCGATAGCCAAGGTCGAACGTCCCCAGTTCATCCGCGTCGAAATGGCCCGACGCCGTCATCCCCGCGGGTGCCAGCCCCCCCGGCCGCATCGCCCGCGCATAGCGAAGGAACAGCAACCCCTCGCCCGGTAGCGTATAGGACAAGGCGAGGCTGGGCGAGAGGATCCACTTCCTGCTCTTGCGCAGCCGCTCCGCCTCCGCCCTGTCCGCCCTGGCATCATCCTTGGCCAGCGAATAGAAAAGCCTCATGCCCAGGGTCGCGTCCAACCCGCGCGCCAGCCTGATGCTCCCCTCCCCGAACAGCGCATATTCGCTGACCACGCGGCGCAAATCCTCCACGTTGCGGGACATGCCGTCCTCGCCCGTCATCGCCCCCTGTTCGCGGGTCATCGCCCGCAGCATCGAAGCTCCCGCCACCCAGCGGCTGTTCCTGCCCTCGGACAGGCGGAACTCCTGATTCAGCACCGAATAGCGGCGGGCATCGTCAAAGCGCGCCTGACCCGTCAGCCCGAAAAAGGCCGCGGACGCGCTGGCATCCAACGTGTAGGAAAAGCGCTGCTCGACATAGCTGGTGGCCGACAGCAGTTCCAGCCCGCCCAACTCGCCGGTGATCGCGGCATGGGCCATCCTGAAATCATTGTCCGTCGGCTCCGCGATGCGACTCTGGCGGCGGAGGCGGTCGTCGGTTCCCGTCACATATTGGCTGTCGCGCGAATCGATATTCTGCATCCAGTAACCCGCATCCAGGGTCCAGCGATCCGACGGTTGCCACCGCACCGCAAGGCGCAGGCCTGCGCTATGAGTCGAATTGCTGTCCTTGCGCACGCCGCCGCTGTCGATCCAGCCGCCGTCCAAAAAGTCGTAGCCCACCGCCCTCACCGCCAGCCGGTCCCCCACCAGCGGCAGGTTCAGCATCGCTTCGACGCCATGGCCCGGCCGGCCATGCTCCACCGCCGATCCGGACAGCCTGACCCAAGCCTCGCTGTCCGTGGGATCGGGCCGGCGCGTCACGATATGATAGATGCCGCCCAGCGCGCCCGATCCGTAAAGCGGCCCTTGCGGCCCCTTCAATATCTCGATCCGGTCGACGTCGATCAGGCGCAGGTCGGGGTCGGGCGCGTTGAAGGTGACGCGCGCCTCGTCCACCTGCACCGCGACGGTGGCCTGGCTCTGGCCGTTGAAGGGGCTATCGGCGACGCCACGGATGAACTGCCGGTTGCGGCCCGGACCCAGGTTGGTCATGGCCAGCCCTTCCATGTCCAGGCTCATGTCCCGGCTACCCAGCGACCGCCCCGCCTTGCCCATGTCGATCGCCGACATCACCGACACCGACAGCGGGATGGCGGACAGCGCCTGCTGCCGCTTCTGCCCGGTGACGATGATGTCAGGACCCGCGACGGCGGCGGGCGGAGGCGCGGCGGCAGGCGCGACATCCGCCCGCTTCGCCTTGCGTTCGAGCCGATACAGCCCCGGCCCCACCTTCACCGCCCGCAACCGCGTGCCGTCAAGCAGCTTGCGCAGCGCACTTTCCGCCGGGAACGTGCCGCTGACGCGCCGCGCCATCACCATGGGCAGGTCGCCCGGATAGCCCACCGACAGGCCAGTGATCTGAGAGAATCGAGCGATACTGGCCGTCAGCGGGCCGGCGGGCAGGTCGAAATTGTAACTGGCCTCACGCGCCTGCGCCGGGACCTCAGCGGCCGCCAGCCCTGCCAAGGCGAACACCGCCATTTTCGGCACGGACCGACAGATCCATGACGCCGGCCAGATCGCCCAACAGCCTCGACCCGTCACCGATGACAAGCGTACCCGAGAAATGACTGGCCTCCAGCGCAGGATCGACGATGATGCGCTTGCCCGAATAACGGGAAATATCCGCCGCGACGAGAGAAAGCGGCGCGTTGCTGTAAGAAAGCCTTCCCTGCCGCCAACTGCCGATTTCCTCGGGCGCGACCGGCGACAGCGCCAGCGCGTCGCCCTGCCGCGCCATCAGCTGATGCCCGGCCGTGACCCGGACCTCGCCGTCCGCCCCCTCGGACGAAACGCCGACCGCCCCTTCCGACACGGCCACCCGGAATCCGCCATCGGAAATATTGACCGAAAAGCGCGTGCCGATATCGGTGATGCGATAGGAACCGACCTGCACCGTCAGGCTGCGCGCGGGATCATGCCTGACCGAAAAATAGGCCTCGCCGCTGGCCATCTCGATGCGTGTCGCATCCTTGCCATGCACGACGATCCGGCTTTGGGGGGAAAGCATGACATGGGTCCCGCCTGCCAGCGCCAGCGACCGGCTGGCCCCGGCATCAGCGGCATAGTCCACGGCCATTTCGGGCGCGCGCAGCATCGGCACGGCGGCGACCAGCGCCAACGCGGCCGCCGCGCCGCTACCCCAGAGCCACATCTTGCGCCCCGGACGACGGCTTTCCGTTCCGTCCTGCGCGCCCGCCCGCGCCTCGACCAGCGCCCGGACCGCATCCTTATGCTCATCCACAGCCGCCGATACCAACGCCACCGCATCGAATGCCTCACGATGCCGGGGGTCCGCCTCCAGCCAGGACATATAGCCGTCCCAATCGGCATCGTCGCTTTCCAGCGCCGTCTGCCAATGCAGGGCCTGTTCGATCAGACCTTCGTCAATCTCCGACTGCGCCGTCATGGCGAGTCCCTTTCTTCCCTGTCACAGCTCACAAGACGGCAACCTTCATCCCTTACCCCAGTCCGACAGGGCACGGCGCAAATATTTCATGGCAACGGCCATGTGCTTTTCGACGCCGCTCTTGCTGATGCCGAGCCGAGCCGCCACCTCGGCATGACTCAATCCCTCCAGCTTGTGCAGTTCAAAGGCGCGGCGCGCGCCTCCGGGCAGGTTGGCAATGGCGGAGGTGAGCGTGGCCACCTCCTCCCGCGCGATCATCTGCTGTTCGGCATTGTCATGGCCGTCGACCGGCTCGATGCCGGGCGCGGCGAAATCCGTCTCCTGGTCCGCCCAGCGCCGGTCGCGCGCCATGCGCCGCTGCCGCTCGCGCAGGCGATCCACCATCATATTCTGCGCCATGCGGAACAGATAGGCCCGGCCGTTGGCCACGGGGCCCGCCGGCCGCTGCCGCACGCGCACCCACAATTCCTGAAGCAGATCCTCCGCCTCGCCCAGGTCGCCGGTGCGCGCCAACAACAGGCGGCGCAATTCGGCCTGGTGCAAACCGTAAAGCGCTTCCACGCCGAGTTCTTCGCCCCCGCTCATGCAGGCTTCTTTTGCAAGGTCCGGGCCGCTTGCGAAAGTGAATTTTTCGCCACTTGCGGGGTTGAAGGGGAATCAGGGGGCCAGGGAAATCGGCGGCCTCTCCGCGTCGGGCAGCTTCGCGCCCATGATCGCCGCCAGCGTCGGCGCGATGGACCGCATGTCGATCTGGCCCAGGTCACGCCCCGCCGCCACTCCGCCGCCCCGGATCAGGAAGGTCGATTGCAGCGCCGCCGGTCCGGGAAAATAGCCATGCATCCCCTTGACCGGCGCAGGCGCGACGATCGGGGCGGCGGCGCCCCGGAAGATGTCGGTGACGAATCCGGGCTTCAGATCGACGTAGAAGGCCGCCTGCGGATTGCCCCCCATGGCGGCGATCCGCCCACGATCGGCGATCGCGGCGATCCCGTTGGCCGGATCGGCGGCGAGCCGGTCGAGCAGCGCCCTCACCTGCCCCACCAGCGCCTGATCGGCGGGGTCGGCCAGCATGATCGCCGCCGATCCGCCGGAAATCCACGGCATCGCCCGCCAGGATGCGACCTTGCCGTCCGGGTTCAGCGTGATCAGCCCCGCATCGATGAAGGGCCGGAAGACATTGATGCCGGTCCGCGCCGCCTCGAAACCATGGTCGCTCACCACCGCGATGACCGCGTCGGGATGCGCCTTCGACTCGGCCGCGACCAGATCGCCGACGATCGCGTCGATCCGCTCCAGCACCGCCTTCGCTTCCGGCGTGCCGGGGCCCTTCCCATGCTGCTCATGGTCGAGCGCGGTCAGATAGACGGTCAGGAAATCGGGCTTGTGCGCGGCGATCAGCGCGGCGGCGAAGCGCCCGCGATTCTCGTCGCCCGGCAGGCTCTCGTCGATCCCCATCGCATAGGGGATGCCCACCGCCTGCTCCAGTTCCGCCTTCAACCCCGGCGTCGCCAGCGCATCGAGCAGCTTCGCGTCGTCGCCATGGCCGGTGCGCCAGATCTGCGGCAGGTTCCAGGTCACGCCCTTCGCCGCGACGCTGACCGGCCAGTGGACGTTGCCGGTGGAAAGTCCCGCCTTCGTCGCCGCTTCCCACAGGGTCGGCACCTGGATGTCCCGCGCATACCAGGTCCAGCCCCCCTGGTTGATCTGCATCGGATCGAAGCTGTTATTGGCGACGATACCGTGCTTCGCCGGGGCCACGCCCGTCATCAGCGTCACATGGCTGGGATAGGTCAGGGTCGGCAACACGCCCGTCACGCCGGAAGCATGGGCGCCCTCCTTCACGAACCGGCGCAGATGGGGGATGGCCAGGCCACGCTGTTCCGCCTCCATCACATCGCCGGGCCGCAGCCCGTCGATGGAAATCAGCAGGACCGGGTTCGCCGAAGCCGCGCCGGGAAGGGCGGCAAGGGCGAACATCAGCAGCGCGGCCTTGATCATCGGCTCAGAACCCCGCCTTGAGGGTGACGAAGAATTGCGACGGGGCACCGACCAGCAGCGTCTGGGCGTCGCCGCTATTGCCGAAGCCGCCCGACCCGATGGTGCCGATATAGCGCTTGTCGAGCAGGTTGGTGGCGTTGAGCTGCAATTCCAGATTCGGGCTGAAATGATAGCCGACGGTCGCGTCCACGATCACCCGGCCCGGCACCGACGCGTCATTGGTGTAGCTGTAATAGCGGCGCGACATGTAATTGACGCCGATCCGGCCATAGGCGCCCTCATGCTCATAGTTGATCTCGCCCCGGGCGATATGCTTCGGGCTGTCCACCACGGTCTTGCCCCTGATCGGCGCGACCGCCCCGCTGTCGTCCACCACATCGTCGCGATAGGTGGCGTCGGTATAGCTGTAGGACGCATAAAGACCGAAGCCACCGCCCAGCTTCAGGTCGCCCGCCGCCTCGACGCCGACGGCGCGGACATTGCCGACATTCTGCAACGCCGATGCAAAGCCCTGGATCGGGCTGCCGACCTGCACCGCGAGCAGGCGGTTGCGGAAGTTGACCAGATAGGCGCCCAGCACGCCGTTGAAAATCGGCGTGTTGTAGCGCAGCCCCAGTTCATAGGTGTCCGACGCTTCCGGCTTCAGATTGCCCTTGATCTTGTCGAAACCCTTCTGGTTGGTGGAGAAGGGGCCGGTCGTCGTGGCGCTGGCAAAGGCGCGGGTCGCCTGGGTGAAGCCGCCGAAGACTTCAGCTTCGGGCGACAGTTCGACCGCGAAACCGGCATGGGGCTGGAACCAGTCCTCCGCCTTGATGCGGCCCTGGGGAAAGGTCGCCTGGACCACGGCGTCGGCCTCGTTCGTGACCTTGAACCCCTTCCAGCCCAGGTTGATCTTCACCATGCCGAAGTCGATCTGGTCCTGGACATGATATTGGATCGTGTCGGTGGTGAAATCGAACTCCCACTGGGTCGCGAAGGGATTCTTCGGATAGTCGCGGAAGCTCAGGCCCGGCTCGGTCCGGCTGGCGAAGGCGTAGAAGCGGCGGGCCTGGTTGAACTTGTTATTCTCATACCAGCCGCCGACCGTGAAATTCTGGATGCCGAGCGCAAAGTCGACGCTGCCGAACACGCCGATCCGGTCCATCCGATATTCGGTGGTGCGCACCGACATGGGAACGCCGTTGGGGCTGGGGGTATAGGGCGTCGCCCACAGGCCCATGCCCTTATTGTTGTGATAATAGCCCTTCAGCTTGAAGCTGGCATGTTCGCCCAGCGGCGCGGAAACGCCGATCGCGCCCAGCCAGTCCTTGCGCAGGCCCGACGCGTCATAATAGGCGTCGTCCGCGCTGGTGACGTTGCCGGGATAGACCTGACTGCCGACAGGCGCGCCGCTATAGTCGTAGCGGCCGTCGGGGAAGGGCGAGCCGCCGCTGTTGCTGACCAGATCGACGTCGTTGAGGCGGCTGGCATAGTCGATGGCGCGGGCATAGTCGGGATATGTATTGTCCCAATCCCAGCCCAGCCGCCGGATCATCGACATCGACATGTCCTGATAATCCTGCTCGCGCCGGTCGGAATAGCTGAGCCAGCCGTCGACCGTCACGTCACCGACGGGGATCACGACCTTGGCATTGCCCATATGCTGGTCCTGCGTGCCCTGGCCCTTATATTTGTCGGTCGAACCATAGCCGTAGGAGACATAGCCGCGAATGCCGTCGCGGCTGCCCAGCGCGAGGCGGGCGAAGGCGCGCCAGGTCTCGTCGCTGCCATAGGTGAGGTCGCCCTGTCCGGCGAGCGCGCCGCCAGTCAGATAATCGGCCGGATCGGCGGAGAAGGTCTCCACCGTTCCGCCCAGCGCATTGGTCGCCTGGGTGCCGATCGACCCGGCCCCCTGCGACACCCGCACGCTGCCGATATTTTCGGAGCTGATCGCGCGGGTGATGTGCAGGCCGTTATGATTGCCATAACTCATGTCGCCCAGCGGAATACCGTCGAAGGTGAAGCCGAGCTGGTTCTGGTTGAAGCTGCGGATGGTGACGCGCTGCGACCATTCATAATTGCCGAACGGGTCCGCCGACTGGAAATTGACGCTGGGCAGCTTTTCGATGGCCTTCAGCGCATTGGTGCCCGGCGTCAGGGCGACGATGTCCCTGTTGGTGATTTCCTGCACCTGCCGGGTTTCGCCCCGACCGTAGACGATGATGTTGGCGCCCTCCGCCGCGGCATCGGCGGCAGGCGCGGGCTCCTGGGCGAAGGCTGGCAGGGCAATGACGGCGGTGGATGCCATCAACAGGACGGTGGAGATACGCATGGGTCTTGAGTCCCCCTTTTCGGACCGGTGATCGGGGACGCCCTAACCGCGCGATGTTGCACTGCGATGTGATCCGCTTGACCAAAGCAAGTCACTGCCATGACGAGACCGTGACAGCACCTGCATTCATGCACAACCAATGTGCCATCATATCTGTATATCTGCAAAGCCAACAGGCGTAGAACGACGATCGTACCCCACACCCCATCGCCCATACCCCATCACTAGGAGAGGACGGGAATATGCGTTCAATTACTCATTACATTCATGGAGTCGCCGCCCCCCTGCCCGGCGCGCGCCTGTCCGACGTCCTCGACCCCGCCACCGGCGCCGTACAGGCGCAGGTCGAACTCGCCACCCCCGCCCATCTCCAGAAGGCCGTCGACTCCGCCCTGGAAGCCCAGCCCCAATGGGCCGCGACCAACCCGCAGCGCCGCGCCCGCGTGATGTTCCGCTTCAAGGAACTGATCGAGCAGAATATGGACGAACTCGCCCACCTGCTCTCCTCCGAACATGGCAAGGTGCTGGCAGACGCCAGGGGCGATATCCAGCGCGGTCTGGAAGTCGTCGAATTCGCCTGCGGCATCCCGCATCTGTTGAAGGGCGAATATACCGAAGGCGCCGGTCCCGGCATCGACGTCTATTCGATGCGCCAGCCGCTCGGCATCGTCGCGGGCATCACCCCGTTCAATTTCCCCGCGATGATCCCGCTGTGGATGAGCGCCATGGCGATCGCCTGCGGCAATGCCTTCATCCTGAAGCCTTCGGAGCGCGATCCCTCCGTCCCCGTCCGCCTCGCTGAACTGGCAATGGAAGCGGGCCTGCCCGCCGGCATCCTGAACGTCGTCCATGGCGACAAGGAAATCGTCGACGCCATTCTCGACCATCCCGATATCAAGGCGGTCAGCTTCGTCGGTTCGTCCGACATCGCCAATTACGTCTATGCCCGCGGCGCCCAGAACGGCAAGCGGGTCCAGGCGATGGGCGGCGCGAAGAATCACGGCATCATCCTGCCCGACGCCGACATGGACCAGGCAGTCGCGGACATTGTCGGCGCGGCCTACGGCTCGGCGGGCGAGCGCTGCATGGCGCTGCCGGTGGTGGTGCCGGTCGGCGAAGCCACGGCGGACGCCTTCCGCGCCAAGCTGGTCAGCGCCATCGAAACGCTTCGCCCCGGCATTCCGACCGACCCCGACGCCCAATATGGCCCGCTCGTCACCGGCCAGCACAAGGCCCGCGTGGAAAGCTATATCCAGATGGCGGCGGACGAGGGCGCCGAAATCGTCGTCGACGGCCGCGGCTTCTCGCTCCAGGGCTATGAGGAGGGCTTCTACCTCGCCCCGACGCTGATCGACCGGGTGACGCCGCAGATGAAAAGCTACCAGGACGAGATTTTCGGCCCGGTGCTCCAGATCCTGCGCGCCAAGACCTTCGAGGAAGCGCTGAGCTATCCCTCCAAGCATCAATATGGCAATGGCGTCGCCATCTTCACCCGCAATGGCGACTATGCCCGCAGGTTCGCCGCCAATGTCGAGGTTGGCATGGTCGGCATCAACGTGCCCATCCCTGTGCCGGTCGCCTATCACAGCTTTGGCGGCTGGAAACGGTCGGGCTTCGGCGATCTCGACCAATATGGCATGGACGGCGTGCGCTTCTACACCCGCACCAAGAAGATCACCCAGCGCTGGCCGACCGGCGGGGCAGTGATCGATCAAAGCTTCGTCATTCCGACGATGGCATAAGAACAAGGGACTGCGATGGCGGCGGCGATGTGGATCGTCGACCGCCTGGCCCTTTCTCCTGCTCGAACGGGTGGCGGCATAACGGTTCGATTGACGAAAGTTAAAAAAAAGGCCGATCAGTTGACCGGCCTTTGAAAGTTTTAGGAGAGGATGCCTGAAAGGCAGGTCCCTTATTGCACTGCAACATGAATGCTGCAATTGCGAAATGAGAAACACTCGGTTTCCAGTTTTGATTCCATTTACAGGAGTGGAACGCCCCTATCCCCCGCGCGTTGGCTTAGCCAGGACTGAATAGGAGGTTTCCCATGGGAAGAGGTTGCTTGCTGTGGTTGCTGGGCGTTCCTTTGCCGCTGGTCATTTTGATCTGGTTCTTCTTTTTTCGCTGAACTGAAGGAAATAATATTAACCGGGATCAATGGCGCGTTTAAAAAAGAAATATATAACAAATAGATAGATGATATAAGGCAAAAGAGTAGCCTGTCTCTCTCGCAACCGCCGGAGCCTTTCAGGCTTTCTGTCCATGCTATCACCCTCCTCGGTGGTGTGCGTAGGAGAGGAAAGCGCATGAAGATCGCCCAAATCGCGCCGTTAGCCGAAAGCGTCCCGCCCTTGCTCTATGGCGGAACCGAACGCATCGTTTCCTATCTGACGGAAGAACTGGTCCGGCAAGGTCATGACGTGACCCTCTTCGCCAGTGGCGATTCCCGCACGAGCGCGGAGTTGGTTCCGATTACCGAAAAGGCACTGCGCCTGAACCCGAGGGTGGTCGACCCCATTCCCTATCACATGATGCTGCTGGAAGAGGTGCGGCGGCGCGCCGACGAGTTCGATGCGCTGCATTTCCATATAGACCTGCTGCATCACCCCATGACACAGGATTTTGCGGGTCGCACCATCACGACCCTGCACGGCCGGCTCGATCTGCCCGACCTGCCTCCTTTTTACAGGACTTTCGCCGATAACAGCCTGGTGTCGATTTCGGACCATCAGCGGCTGCCCATGCCCCCCGTCAACTGGGCAGGCACGGTCTATCATGGCCTGCCCGCAGGGCTGCTATCGCCACGATTCCAGGCGGAGGACGGCTATCTTGCCTTTCTCGGCCGGATTTCACCGGAAAAGCGTCCCGATCGTGCTATCCGCATCGCCGCGCGGTCGGGCATGCCGCTGCGCATCGCCGCAAAGGTGGATGCCGTCGACCGCGCTTATTGGGAAAGCGACATCGCGCCGCTGATCGAGCAATACCCCAATGTCCGCTTCATCGGGGAGATCAATGAGGCGCAGAAAGCGGATTTCCTGGGACGGGCAAGTGCACTGCTCTTCCCGATCGATTGGCCCGAACCCTTTGGCCTGGTGATGATCGAAGCCATGGCCTGCGCCACGCCGACCATTGCCTTCCGCTGCGGTTCGGTTCCCGAAGTGATCGACCATGGGGTGTCCGGCTTCATCGTCGAGAGCGAGGACGAGGCCGTCGCAGCGGTGGCAGACCTGCCCAAACTCGACCGCGCCATTGTGCGCGCCGCATTTGACGCACGCTTCACGGCCGAACGGATGGCGGCCGATTATGTCGCGCTCTATCATGATCTTCCTGGCGCAAGGACCGATGCGGCGCGGTTGCGCAGGGAACGAGGGGAAGGAGCCGGACTCCAGGTCGTCGCATGAGGGAGTAGCCATGTCGGTAACGCAGCAAGCCCCATCAACCGATACGCAGGCGCCCGGCATCGGACCGGCACCGAACCTGTCGAAGGCACAGACGCAGTTCTTCATCCCCGCGACCGCCTCCCTGCATGAGCGCCGTCCCCGCACGCTCAAGCATGGCGACAGTTTCGCCGTGTTTGACCATAGTGGCGACGCCATAGCCGGTGCCGGCAGTCCGGAGGGTCTCTATTTCCGCGACACGCGTCACCTCTCGCATCTGTATCTGACGGTGAACGGGATGCGGCCGATCCTGCTGAGTTCGGCGCTGCGGGACGATAACAGCCTGCTGATCTGCGATCTCGCCAATCCCGATTTCATCGGCGATGACGGCCGGGTCGCGGTGGAACATGATCTCATCCACCTGCGCAGGACGCGTTTTCTGTGGAATGACGCAGTCTACGAACGGATCACGATCCGCAATTTCGACAAGGAGGAACGGCGCATCGGGGTCGCCATTGCCTTTGCCGCCGACTTTGCCGATCTGTTCGAAATTCGCGGCACGACGCGCCTGCGCCGTGGCGCGATGCTTGAACCCGAAATCGGAACGGCCGAGGTACGGCTGCGTTATCTGGGCCGGGATGAATGCGAGCGGCAGACCTTGCTCCAGTTCGATCCTGTCCCTCGCAATCTGTCGGAAAGCGCCGCGGATTTCGACATTTCGCTGCTGCCGGGACAGCGCTGCGCGATCTTCATGCGGCTCTGCTGCGAAGGCAGCCCGCCCGTCGCCCAACTTCCCAAGCAATTTCTTCAGGCCCTGCGGGGCAAGATGCAGGAGGATCGCGCGACGCGCATGCGCGGCGGCTCCGTCGGCTCCAGCAACCAATTATTCAACGAAGTCACGCGCCGGTCAGGGGCGGACATCGCCATGCTGTCGACCAATACACCATTCGGCCCCTATCCCTATGCGGGCATACCCTGGTTCAGCACCGTCTTCGGCAGGGACGCCATCATCACCGCGTTGCAGACACTCTGGCTGGACCCCGACATCAGCCGGGCCGTGCTGGGCTATCTGGCCGCGCATCAGGCGACCGCCTTCGACGCCGCCTCCGATGCCGAACCGGGCAAGATACTGCACGAAGTCCGGCATGGCGAAATGGCGGAACTGGGCGAAGTCCCCTTTCGCCATTATTACGGCAGCATCGATTCCACCCCACTCTTCATCATGCTCGCCGGCGCCTATCTCCAGCGCACGGGCGACCTCGCCTTCCTGGACGGGATCAGGCCGAATATCCTGGCGGCGCTCGACTGGATCGACCGGCATGGCGACCGGGACCAGGACGGTTTCGTCGAATATGGCCGCTTCACCGACCAGGGGCTGGTCAATCAGGGCTGGAAGGACAGCCATGATTCCGTTTTCCACGCCGACGGCACCATCGCCCAGGGTCCGATCGCGCTTGCGGAGGTCCAGGCCTATGTCCACGGCGCCTGGACCAGTGCGGCTGTTCTGTTCGCGGCATGGGGGGACGAGACGAAAGCATCGCTTTTCGCGGACCGGGCGGCTGGCTTGCGCGACCACTTCGACGCCGCCTTTTTCGACGCGGAGCTCGGCACCTATGTCCTGGCGCTGGATGGCGGGAAACGCCGATGCCGGGTCCGTTCCTCCAATGCCGGACATGTGCTCTTCACCGGTCTCGCCCTTGAGGAAAGGACGGAAAGCGTGGTGCGCACGCTGATGGCGCCTGCTTCCTTTTCCGGCTGGGGGGTCAGGACCATCGCCTCCACCGAAGCCCGCTACAATCCGATGAGCTATCATAACGGCTCGATCTGGCCACACGACAACGCCCTGATAGCCGCCGGATTTTCCCGTTATGGCTACCGGCGCGAGGCACGGCAGATATTCGAGGGGCTGTTCGCAGCGGCCACCTATGTCGACCTGATGCGCCTGCCCGAACTGTTCTGCGGCTTTCCGCGACGCCGCTCGCAGGGGCCGACCTTCTACCCCGTGGCGTGCAGCCCGCAGGCCTGGTCGGCCGCGACGCCGCTGTCGCTGATCCAGTCCTGCCTCGGCCTGCGCATCGATGCCGCGGCGCGCAAGGTGAAGCTGGAAAATCCGGAGCTGCCCGATTTCCTCAACGACCTGATGTTGCACAATCTGCCGGTCGGCCCGACACGCCTGACGATCGCGCTGGAACGATTGGCCGGCACGGTGGTCGCGCGGCGTGTGGGTGAACCCGACGACATCGATCTGTTCGTCGCCTATTGACGGTAAATGAGACTGGGCGCGCGAATGACCCGCCGCACGAACCCTGACCGGCATTCCGGCCCGGGCCTTTCACACCTTCCCCTGCTGCTCCACCAGCCAGAGGCCGAGTTCCTCGAAAGCCAACGGCTCCAGGAAAGACAGGCCGATCGCGCCGTTACCCACCCAGCGGACGGCACCCCGCCGTTCCGGCAGACCGGGAATGGCGAGGATCAGCAATTTGGCCTCTTCCGGCTCGAAATCCGCTTCGACCCGCGCACCGCCCTGCGACAGATTGACGAGCCGGCCCGTATGGCGACGCCCGTCACTGCGCAGTTCGGCGAGACAATCCACGGCAAAGCGCGGCGCCCGCACCAGGCCCTGCGCAGCGGTCTTGACCGTCGCCCGCGCCAGCATCGCCGCCACGTCGATCGGTTCGTCGAAGGCGATGCCCAGCCTCCCCTCACGGGTCCAGCGGACGCTGCCCGCCAACTGGTCACCGGCCTTGAGCTCGATCTGGACCGGGTCATCCTCGTGCAACGGCACATGGACCTCCGCCATCAGGCCGCCGCTCGACAGGTTGCGGATGCGGCACAGCGCTTCGCCATGGCGGCTCATCAACTTGCCGATCAGAAGGATCGTCGTGACGCGCGTTTCGCGCGGCGTTTGCAGGCCAGTGGAGGCTTTACCTGCCTGCGGCTCATGTCCGGAATGGTCGGGCAAGGGCACGTTCGTCTCCTTTCCTGTTCCTGGCCAGGCAATCATGCCGCCCCTTCAAGGGACAAAGCCAAGGATCAGGAGTGATACATAACCCGAAATTCACCCGCCTGAAAAGATGAGCAATGCCGCCATTGCACCGATTTGAATAAATTTAGTCGGGATTCCAAGCGGCTGACCGGTCCGCTATGGGAAGAGGCCGAGCGGAATGGCGTCCGCCATGGCGCGATAACCGGCGGGCGAGGGATGCAGACCATCACCGGAATCATAGCGGGACAGCAGGCGATCGGGCCAGGCCGGGTCCCGCAGGGCACGGTCGAAATCGATCACCGCGTCGAAATGGCCCGGCGTCCTGATCCATTGGTTCACGACCTGCCGGTCCGCCTCATTGGCTGCGTCCGGGTGATAATAGCCGTTGCCTGCAAAAGGCAGGATGGTTCCCCCGATGACCTTGATCCCCCTGGACCGCGCCCGCGCGATGATCTGACGATAGGCGCCGGTCATCCGTTTCACCAGTTCGGCATGATCGGCGGCGCTGGCCGGCGCCTCGCGGGTCAGCGTCCCGATGTCGTTGATACCCTCCAGCAGGATCAAGGCGCGCACGCCCGGCTGCGCCAGCACGTCCCGGTCTAGCCGGGCCAGCGCATTGGGGCCGAGCCCGTCCTGGAGCAGGCGGTTGCCGCCTATCCCCTGATTGACGATCGCCATATGTCTCCGTTTCGGATCGGCCTGAAGCCGCCGCGCGAGATTGTCGGTCCAGCGATCATTGCCGTCCGTGGTCGCGCCGCGCCCGTCCGTGATCGAATCGCCCAGCGCGACGATCACCTGAGTCAGGGTGCAACGCTCGACCTCCAGTGCGGCGAGGGAGAACCAATGCTCCACCGGCTGCGCGCCCGCCATACCGGCATCGGCCAGATGGTCGCCCTTGAGCAACCAGGATGTTGCCCGCGATCCAGGATGGGAGGTCTGCACCGACGGCTCCTCGCCATAGCGGATGCTGACCGCCAGATCGTCAAAGGCCTTGACCGGCAGCACTACAGGATCGGAGAGATAATCCGCGCCCGCCGGTATCACGACATCGGCATGCCCGTCGAAGCGGAGCGGGACGATGGTCCTGCCGTCGACCGCAGCCGCGCCCGGCCGCAATGCGCGCGCCAGGCTGGCACCTTCGACGTGCAAAGCACTGGTGCCCGCGAGATTGGAAAGACGCACCCGCACCTGGCTCCCCGCGACGGAGGGTCGGACGATCTGCCGCAACGTGGCATCGGCCAACATGCCCGGCGCCAGCGCATTATCCCCGGTCGGCACCATCTGTGCGGAGGTCCAGGCGGCGACCCATTGGCCGGTGCAAGGCGCGGCAAGGGCTGGTGTCGTCACGAAAGCAGCCAGCGGCAGGAGGCAATGGGTCAGATGCAATCGCATGGGTCCATATCCCTGAACAAAAGAAAAGAGGGCCGGTCTTCCAACCGGCCCTCAGGTCCCTGGGGGGAGGATCAGAAGTTGGCGCGGATACCCGCCATCACCGTCCGGCCCGGATAATAGACCGAATAGGCGGCATTATCATATTCGAAGGTAGTCCGGATCGGTTCGTTGGTGATGTTGAGTACGTCCAATGTCAGGCGCATCGCCTTGCCCAGGAAGGGCAGTTGATAGCCCGCCGACATGTCGAGCTGACCACGGGCATCGGCCTTCAGATCGGCGCCGGTGATGCCGTTCTGCGGACCGTTCTGGGCGATCGACTTGCCGTTCCAGACATAGTTCAGGCTGACCGACAGGCCATGATCTTCATAGAAGCCCTGAAGATTATAGGACCATTTCGAAACACCTTCCGCGACCAGGCCTGAGGATGAGGACTGTTTGAGATAGGTGCCGTTGGCGGAAAAGCCGAGGCCCTTCACCAGGAAGTCGAGCGGCTGCACCCAGGTCGCCTCGACCCCCTTGATCTTGAGATCGCTGAGGTTGATCGGCCGTTGCACGGTGATCGGCAGATCGTCGACCGCCACGCCTGTCGCGGCCGCCCGATCATTCAACGCGTTCTGCTGGGTCGAGATCAGGGTGCTGAAGGGAATGTTCAGCGATCCGAAGGTCGCCCGTGTCGGCTGGATCACGGTGAAGCCCTGGACATTCTTCATGAAGGCCGACAGGCCGACATAACCGATGCCGCCGGTATAATATTCGCCACCGATATCGTAATTGTCCGACGTATAGGGCTTGAGGCCCGGATTGCCGGCATTGGCGACCAGCGCCGACGGATCGGAGAAGGTGATGCCGGGGAGGATCAGGCCGGCGTCCGGCCGGGTCATCGTCCGCGACGCCGACGCGCGCAGCTTCACATTATCGGCAATGTCATAGGTCAGGTTGATCGACGGCAGGAAATTGTCATATTTCGAGTTCGCTTCGATATCGACGATGGTCGTGCCGACCTGGCTCGGCCCGACAACCCGCTGTCCCGTATGGGCGTAGCGCATGCCCGCGTTCACATGCAGGTCGCGTCCCGCAATCTGGGTGACGCCGTTGATCTCGAAATAGGCGCCCCAGACCTTCTCGTCCATGTCGCCCGTCGCGCCGCCGGTCACCGCGCCCCGGGTTTCCGGTGCGGAGTCGCGATAGCTTTCATAGTTGGTGGCCGACTTGATCGCATCGAAATCGGGAACGACGAAGGACGTGTAGCCAATGTTGCCGCTGGCGAGATGACCGAAATTGCCGACGGGGAAGGCCCTTAGATATTGGGCGATCTGGCTGTTGGGGATGGAACCGGTGGCGCCGGTGCAGCCCGTCCCGCAGACAGAAAGCTGATAGGCGGTGCTGTTGTCGTAGGCGCGGATCGAGCGGGTCGCCTGGTCATAGGCGGCGCCCACCTTCACATTGAGATTGTCGTCGCCATAGGTGACGTCAAAATGCGCACCCTTGGTCTCGGTCTTGCGGCGGACGAGCTGGACGTTCTGGCGATACCATTGCCAGCTGCCATTATTGGGATCGTTGAGGTCGAGATTGGTGGTGATGGACGGATAGTCGCCACCTGTATTGTCATAATAGACGTCGACACCCGAATTCGGCGTGGTCTGGAACGCCCAGGTCGGCTGTTCGCGGAAGAAGCGGCTCTTGGAATAATTGGCGCTGAGATCGATCTTCAGATTGTCGGCCGGTTGCCAGCTGACGCTGGGGTTGATGTTCCAGAACTTCGTCGTCTGCTTGAACAGGCTCGCCTCCAGGAAGAAGGAAGAGTTGGCGAAGGTGCCGCTGGTGACGACATCATTGTCGTCGACGGTCAGGTCGATCGGAATCATGCCGCCGGTCGACTGCGCACTGGTGCCGGGGCCGGAATTGCGGACCTGCCAGTTCATGTTGACCTTGGTATAATCGCGCTTCGACTTGGCCCAGATGGCGTCGAGGGCGAAGTGCAACTCATCGCTGGGCCGCCATTCCAGCGAGGCCAGCGCCGAAATGCGCGAACGATCACCGGTGGTAAGGCTATTGCGGCCAAGGCGGGGGAGCAGCGCGGTGCTGAGCTGCGAACGCGTCAGGCCCGATGTGGCGACGACATCGACGGGCTGCCCGGCGATCAGGCCGTGACCGGCATTGGCGGGAACGACCGAGGCCCAGGAGAAATTGTTGCCGCCCGCATCGGGAACGCCGTTGACAGCACCCAGATTGCCGTCGGTCCAGCCGACCGTTTCGAAACCGTCGATGCGGGTCTTGGTCTTGACACCCGCGACGCCGACCAGAATGCCGAACGTATCGGTGGTATGGCTGGCCACGATCGCACCGCGCGGACTGATCTTGTCATTGGCGTCGGTATATTGGCCCTGGGCGACGACGGTGACATGGGTGCCCGGCTTGTCGAACGGACGGGCGTTGCGCAGGTTGACGGTGCCCGCAATGCCACCTTCCAGCGTCGAGGGCGACGGGGTCTTGGCAAGGTCGAGGCGGGTGAAGAGTTCGGAGGGGAAGAAGTCGAGGTCGACTTCGCGGTTGGCGCTGCCGCCGTTGGTGCCGCCGTCCGATGCCACCTGGATCTGAGAGCCGTTCAGCAGGACGCGCGTGAAGCTGGGGCCAAGGCCACGGATCGCGACCTGGGTGCCTTCGCCATTATTGTCGCGGCG
This sequence comes from Sphingobium sp. LB126, assembly GCF_002795205.1. Lineage (NCBI taxonomy): Bacteria > Pseudomonadati > Pseudomonadota > Alphaproteobacteria > Sphingomonadales > Sphingobiaceae > Sphingobium > Sphingobium sp. LB126. The sequence goes on along the minus strand of NZ_NETV01000002.1, from coordinate 219,806 downwards.
CAGACGCACGCCCGGCATGCGGTTCAGCGTTTCGGCAAGGTTGGTGGCGGGCAGTTTGCCGATATCCTCGGCAAAGATGGAGTCGCCGAAAGCGACGGCATTTTTCTTGGCATTGGTGGCGCTTTGCAAGCTACCCCGGATACCGGTCACAACGATATCGGCAACGTCATCATTCTGCGGAACGGCGGCGGCCGGCGGCGCGCTGTCCTGGGCGAACGCAGCCTGCGCCAGCGTGAGCGCTCCGAAGGCCGACGCTGCACAGAGCGCCATGCGGAAAGACTGGATACGAGAATCGACCATCTGAGAATCCCCTCCTGAGCGCGGCTTCCGACTATCCGGTAAGCGTATCTGGTAGCGCTATCAGTTCGCCATTGATAAACCCTGAGTTATTTTTGTCAATCCCTGAAGCCGCTTTATTGGTAACGGTATAAACGTATCTTCTGGATCTGGAATTTCCCAGCCGGCAGGCGGATATGACGACCCTGATGGGTTTGGTCACCGTTCAGCAGCCGCCCTGCGACCCAACGCCCCTGCGCGTCGAATTCACCTTCCCAGGCACTGTCTATTCCCGCAAGACTCGGTCCTGGCCCCAGCGGGGCGAAGGTCACGGTGATACCCTGCCCCGCTATCAGATAATCCTCGGCGCCGGTCTGGATGATTATCCCTCCCGCGTTAGCGGTATCAGGAGTGGCGACGGGTTTTTGAATATCGGCAAAGGCGACTGTGAAACGATAATCGCCGATCTTCTCGGTGATCGGTTCATAGACCAGAGTTTCGTCATACAACGCCTTTGGGCGAAAGGCGGACATGCGCCCCAACCCCTGCGCAGCGAGGATATGGGGGGCAAGCTGCTTCAACAGACCATAGGCTTCGCCCAACGCTCCTGGCTTCTCATCGATCGACTCGATGGAGAAAGGGCCGAAGCCGATCGCATCCAGCTTGCCGATCGCATAAAGGGCATTGCCCGGCACCTGGGGATGGTCGGCATTATTGGCTTCGGGGATGAACAGCGGATTGTCAGGCCGCTTGTAGACGTTCACGATGTCGACGAAGTTGGGAAAATAAATGTCCGGCGCCAGGAAATCGATCGCGGGCGCCCCCGCCTTCCATATATCGATCAGATGCGGCAGCGGCCCGCCGCTCGGATATTCGCCCGGAAGGCGGCCGGGACGATTGAGCGCCACATTGACATACATCGGCATGGCATAGGCCGCCTTGCCCGCACGGGTCAGGGCATCGGCGAAACAGGCATAGTGCCAGGCGGTGAAGATTTCCTCCGCCTGATGGCCAGGGCCGAACACCTCCGCCCATGTTCCTCCGGTCCGGGCGCCCTGTTCCTCCCAGAGCTGCTTCATCTGCGGCACCAGGCTGTCACGATGCTGCTGGAGCCAGTTCATGAGTTCGGCGGGCACCGGCCCCTTGAACGCGGCATCCGCCAGCGGGCCATAGTCGCGCGCGACAGGGAGCATGCCGATCTCATTTTCCACCTGGGTCATGAGCACGGTGTTCTGCCGGTCGTCGACCGTCTTGATATGCGCCATCAACGCAGCAAAGGCCTTCTGGTCCGCCTCCAGCGTGGCGGGTGCCATGGCGGAGAGGATTTCGACGCCCTGCCCATTGGGCAGTTGCGCGCGCGGGAAGCGGACCTGATCGCGCTTCACCCAGCCGGGCACATAGGTCGACATGCTGTTCTTCCACGCTCCGAACCAAAGGAAGACAAGTTTGAGATCATTGGCCCGCGCCTCGCGAATCAGCGCGTCGACCGAGGAAAAGTCGAACCTCCCCTCGACCGGCTCGATCAGTTCCCATGACACCGGGGCCAGCACGGTGTTGAGGTGCATGGCCTTCAGCCGTTTCCAGTGCGGCGCCATATAGGCCGCGCTCGACGCGCTGCTGTTGCCCAGTTCCCCGGCGATCAGCAACATGGGCTTGCCCTGCACGGTGAGTTGGGTGGCGGTGCCCTGCTTCACCAGCCGCGGCGGTTCGGCCTGCGCGGCGGCGGCCAAAGCGAGCGCGGTGAAGGTCGAGCCGATCTTCGCAAACTGCATCATGTCTCTCCGTGGAAGGTCGCGAGCGCGGCAAGGGCGCCCTGCGTTTCGAGGATGGTGAGCCAGCGGACCAGTGCCGCACGGAAGGCGGTATTCGACGCCAATGCGGGCGGAACCACCGCATCGAAGCGGAGGATCGCGGCGACCCGTTCCTCCGTCGTGACCGCATCGGCAAGGCTGGCGGCGATCGCGTCCGCCAATGGATCATCGACCTCATGGACCTGACCGAGATCGTCCTGCCCCGCCTGCCAGCGTACCCAGGCTGCGAAGGCGAGGGACAGCGCCGCGATCCCCTGCCCCGTTCCCAGTCGGGCCATGATCGGCGCGAGCAGCCGCTGGGGCAGTTTCTGCGATCCGTCCATGGCGATCTGACGGGTGCGATGACGCAGCGTGGGATTGTCGAAGCGCGCCATCAGCGCGTCGCGATAGGCCGCGATGTCCAGCTCGGGCGGTGGCGAGAGCGTGGTCTGCGCCTCGTCCCAGAGCGCATCGACGAAGGCGCGCGCCTGCGGCAGGGCCAGCACTTCATGGACATGCTCCATGCCGGCCAGCCCGCCTAGATAGGCGATGCCGCTATGCGCACCGTTGAGCAGGCGCAGCTTCGCCTCTTCCCAAGGGGCGACGGCGGCGGTTAACTGGACGCCGGAACCGAAAGCCGGGCGCGGGCCGCAGAAGCGGTCCTCGATCACCCATTGCAGGAAGGGTTCGGTCTTGACCATCGCCTGGTCCACGATGCCGAAGCGGGTCGTAAGCGCGGCGACATCCTCCCCGGTGGTGGCAGGGACGATGCGATCGACCATGGTCTGGGGAAAGGCGCCCCGTTCCGCTATCCAGTCGGCCAGCGCCGGATCGTGGCGGCGGGCCAGGTCAAGCACCGCACCCCGCAGCCGCGCGCCATTATGCGGCAGATTATCGCAACTGATCGCCGTGAAGGGAGGAAGGCCCGCCGCCTTCCGCATCGCCAGCGCCGCCACCAGATAACCCGGCGCGGTCTGCGGGCGGGCGAGCGAAGCGATGTCGGCGACGAGTTGCGGATCATCCTCGATCAATGCGCCGGTGGCGGGATCAAGCTTATATCCTTTCTCCGTGACGGTCAGCGTGACGATATGCGTGTCGGGCGATGCCAGCGCCTCCAGCAGCGCCCGTGGATCTTCCGGCGCGACGATGACGCGCTGCACGGCGCCGATGATGCGGGCCTGCTCCGACACGCCGTCGCGCACCAACATGGTGTAGAGGCCGTCCTGCGGCGCCATCTGGTCGCGCACCTGCACGGAGCGCAGCGACGCGCCGACAATGCCCCAACGCAGGTCGCCCGCGTTCAGGGCATCGTCGAATATCGCTGCCTGATGGGCGCGGTGGAAGGCGCCGATGCCGAGATGGACGACGCCGCATCGGACCTCCGCCCGGTCATAGGCGGGGCGGACAACATCGGCGGGCAGGCGGTCCAGCGTAGCGGAGGACAGCCGGTTCACAATTTATAAGCCTGTTTCGCCAGGTCATAGGACAGGGAGCGGGCCAGTTCGAAGGCCTCATCCTCCTCCAGCCGGTGCTCCGCGACCAACTGGGCCAGCCAGGCGCAATCCATCCGGCGGGCCACGTCGTGCCGCGCCGGGATCGACAGGAAGGCACGGGTATCGTCGTTGAAGCCGACGGTGTTGTAGAAGCCCGCCGTTTCGGTCACGCGCTCGCGGAAACGGCGCATTCCTTCCGGACTGTCATGGAACCACCAGGGCGGGCCGATCCGGAGCGCGGGATAATGGCCCGCCAGCGGCGCCAGTTCGCGCGAATAGACATCCTCGTCCAGGGTGAAGAGGATCAGCGTCAGGCGCGGATCATTGCCATGGAGGTCCAGCAGCGGCTTCAATGCCCGCACGAACTCACCGGAAACCGGAATATCGCCGCCCTTGTCCCTGCCGAAGCGCGCCAGCACCGCGGCATTATGGCTGCGATGCACGCCGGGATGGAGTTGCATCACCATACCGTCGTCGATCGACATGCGCGCCATCTCCACCAGCATATGGCCGCGGAACAGTTCGGCGTCGCGGCTGCTGACGGGACCGGCGAGCGCCTTGGCATAGAGCGCCTCGATCTCCGTCCGGGGCAGGTGGACGGTGAAGGCGCTCGGATGGCCATGGTCGGTCGAGGTCGCGCCTGCCGCGCGAAAGTCGGCACGGCGCTTTTCATGCGCTCGCAGATAGCCGGCGAAGCTGCCCGCATCCTCCCCCGCCATGGCGCAGAAGGCGCGGACATTGTCGGCGAAGCGGGCTATGTCGGGGTCCATGACCGGGTCGGGGCGATAGGCGGTGATGACCCGCCCTCCCCAGCCCGATTGCCGGATGGCGCGATGATGGTCGAGCGGATCGAGCGGACCTTCGGTGGTCGCGATGACTTCGATATTATAGCGGTCGAACAGGGCGCGTGGCCGGAAATCGGGCGTCTTCAATGCCGCGTCGATGATGTCGTAATAGTGATCGGCCGTCTCCGGCTCCAGCCGCACGTCGATGCCGAACGCCTCGGCAAAGACCCAGTCCAGCCACAGGCGCGACGGCGTGCCGCGGAACAGGTGATAATGGGCGGCAAAGCGGTGCCAGATGGCGCGCGGATCGCTCTCCGTCGCGCTGCCGTCGACGGTCGGCACGCCCAGTTCCTCCAGCTTCACGCCCTGGCTCATCAGCATGCGGAACACATAATGATCCGGCACGATCAGCAGTTCGGACGGATTGGCGAAGGCTGCGTCAGTGGCGAACCAGCGCGGGTCGGTATGGCCATGCGGGCTGATGATGGGCAAATCCTTGACCGTCGCGTGCAAGGCGCGCGCTATGGCACGGGTACGCGGGTCGGACGGAAACAGCCGGTCGGGATGGAGTATGAGAGGCTTCATGAACGAGGTTCCGAAAGAGTGACGGGCGCGTAGCGCGGCGCGATGAGATGGAGGACCAGCAGCGCGATCAGATAGGCGCAGGCCGCGACGATGAAGATCGGCTGGAAGCTGCCGACGCTTTCGAGGATGATGCCCGCGAACTTCGCCATCAACATGCCGCCGACGGCTCCGGACAGGCCGCCCAAGCCCACCACCGACCCCGCCATCCAGCGCGGGAAGAGGTCGCCCGGCAGCGCATAGACATTGGCGGAAAAGCCCTGATGCCCGGCGCAGGCCAGACCGATCAGCCCGACCGCGATCCATAGCGATGGCGCCTGCGCGGCGAAGGCGATGGGCAGGGCGCAGAGCGCGGCGCAGAACATGGCGGTCTTGCGCGCGCGGTTGGTGCTCATGCCCCGGCCCATGAGGCGCGAGGACAGCCAGCCGCCCGTGACCGACCCCACATCCGCCATCAGATAGACGGCGATCAGCGGCGGGCCGAAGTCCATCATCTTCACGCCATATTGCTTGTTGAAGAAGTCGGGCAGCCAGAAGAGGAAGGTCCACCACACCGGATCGATCAGGAAACGGGCCATGATATAGGCCCATGTCTGGCGATGGCGGAACAGGGTGCGCCATTGGACCGGGCGCGGCGGTTCCTGGGGGTCCGCCTCGATCCATGCAAGTTCTTCCGCGCTCAGCCCCTTCTTCTCGCGCGGGCGGCGATAGAAGCCGAGCCATGCCGCGAGCCACACCACCGTCAGCAGGCCGGTCAGGATGAAGGCCCAGCGCCAGCCCAAAGTGACGGCGATGACCGGCACGATCAGCGGCGTCAGGATGGCGCCGACATTGGACCCGGCGTTGAAGATGCCGATGGCGAAGGCGCGTTCCTTCTTCGGGAACCATTCGTTGGTCGCGGCGATGGCGGCGGGGAAGGTTCCCGCCTCCCCGATGGCCAGCGGGATGCGCGCGAAGAGCATCCCCGCCGTCGAGGTGAAGAAGATGTGCATGACATGGCCCGCGGTCCAAAGCCCGACCGCCAGCGCATAGCCCGCGCGCGCGCCGATCCGGTCGATCAGCCGCCCGAAGAAGACATAGGCGATGCCGTAGCCCGCCTGGAACCAGATGGCGAGGTCGGCATAGCCGCTCTCGCTCCAGCCATAGCGGGCCTGGAGATCAGGCTTCAATGTCGGCAGGACCAGCCGGTCGACATAGCTGAGCACCACCGCCGCGAAAAGCAGGCCGCAGACGATCCAGCGGACCCTGCCGGAGGGTTTTGTCATCTCCCTCTCCCCTTGGGAGAGGGAAGAGGCCCGTCGCCGAAGGCGACGGGAAGGGTGAGGGTGAGGTGCAAACCGCCCTCACCCTCCCACCGCTCCGCGGCTCCTTCCCTCTCCCTGCGGGAGAGGGACTGTAGGATCGTCACGAGCATCACCAACTATGCATCGTGCCGTCTTCCAGCCGGTTCACCGGCAGGAAGGCGCGCTTATATTCGTATTTGGTGGCCAGTTCCTCGTCGATATCGACGCCCAGGCCCGGCGCTTCGCCCGGATGCATCATGCCGTTTTCGAAGCTGTAGGCATGGGGGAAGACCGCATCGGTTTCTTCCGTATGCCGCATATATTCCTGAATGCCGAAATTGGGCACGCTGAGGTCGAAATGCAGCGCGGCGGCCATGCAGACCGGCGACAGGTCGGTCGCGCCGTGGCAGCCGGTGCGGACCTGATAGAGATCGGCCAGCGCGGCGATGCGGCGCAAATGGGTGATGCCGCCCGCATGCACCACCGTCGCGCGGATATAGTCGATGAGCTGGTTCTGGATCAGGTCCTTGGCATCCCAGATCGAGTTGAAAATCTCACCCACCGCCAGCGGCGCGGTGGTGTGCTGGCGGATCAGGCGGAACGCTTCCTGATTTTCCGCGGGCGTCGCATCCTCAAGCCAGAAGGGGCGATAAGGCTCCAGATCCTTGCCAAGGCGCCCTGCCTCGATCGGAGTCAGACGGTGATGGATGTCGTGCAGCAGATGCACGTCCCAGCCCAAGGCTTCGCGCGCGGCCTTGAAGAGTTCAGGGACGACGCGAAGATATTTGGACGTGTTCCAGACATTCTCGGTCGGCAGGTCGGCGTCGGCGGGTTCGTAGAAATATTTGTCCTTCGACACGCCATAGGTCGATGCCATGCCGGGAACTCCGCATTGCAAGCGGATCGCCTTGTAACCCTGCGCCTGATATTCCAGCGCGACATTGACCGTATCCTCGATGCTCGTGCCGTTGGCATGGCCATAGACCATCACGCCTTCGCGGCTCGCCCCGCCCAGAAGCTGATAGACCGGCAGACCCGCAATCTTGCCCTTGATGTCCCACAGCGCCATGTCGACCGCGGCGATGGCCGTCATCGTCACCGGCCCGCGCCGCCAATAGGCGCCCTTGTAGAGATATTGCCAGATATCCTCGATCCGGTGCGCGTCGCGCCCGATCAGGCACGGGATGACATGATCGGTGAGATAGCTTGCCACCGACAGTTCGCGGCCGTTGAGCGTTGCATCGCCCAGGCCGCAAATCCCCTCGTCGGTGATGATCTTGAGCGTGACGAAATTGCGGCCGGGACAGGTGACGATGACCTTGGCGTCTATGATCTTGGGCATGGGAACGATCCTGTTCAGATGATTTCAAGCGTCGTTTTCTGGAGATTCTCGCTGTCCGGCCCGGTCATGATGTCGAAGAGGCCGGGTTCGACCACCTCCTCCATGTCGAGGTTCCAAAGAGTGAAGGCGACGGGCGTCAGCGTCAGGCGCACGGTGCGGCTTTCGCCCGGCGCGAGCGTGACGCGTTCGAAGCCCTTCAGTTCCTTGACCGGCCGGGTAACGCTGGCTGTCTGGTCGCGGACATAGAGCTGGACCACCTCATCGCCCGACCTTTGCCCGACATTGCGGACGTCGACCTCCACCGTCACCTCGCCGCCGGTGCCGATGCGCGGCGACGACAGGCGGGGCGGCCCGAATTCGAACTTGGTGTAGCTGAGGCCGAAGCCGAAGGGGAAAAGCGGGGAAATATCCTCGAACACATAGCCACGCCGGGCAGAAGGCTTGCGGTTGTAGAAGATCGGAACCTGCCCCGCATCGCGCGCCACGGTAACGGGCAGCTTCGCGCCGGGGTTGACATCGCCGAACAGGATATCGGCCATGGCGGTGCCGCCCTCCTGCCCCGGATACCAGCACTCCAGCAGCGCATTGGTCCCATCGACCACCGCCGGATAGCTGGGCGGGCGGCCGTTGATCGCGCACACGACCAAGGGCTTGCCCGTGGCTTTCATGGCGGCAAACAGGTCGTTCTGTTCACCCACCAGATCAAGACTGGTGCGGTCACCCAGATGGTTCTTCGCAAAGCCTTCACGACTGGTCTGTTCGGTATCGCCGATGGCGAGCAGGATGATGTCGGCCGTTTTCGCGACCTCGACGGCCTGCGCGATCAGGTCGCGGTTCCTGGCCGGATCGGCCAGCAACACTTCGTCGACGGAGCGATCCTCGCTCTGGGTGATGAAGACGCCCTGCGCATGGACGACCTCCGCCTGTCCCTTGAGCTTCTCGCGCACGCCTTGCAGCAGCGAGACGGCCTGGCGCGGAATGCTGCTATAGCCGCCCAAGCGGGCAATGGCGGCATTGGGACCGATCACCGCGACCCGCTTGTGCGCGCCCGGAGTGAGCGGCAGCGTGCCGTCATTCTTGAGCAGCGCGATCGACCGATGCGCGGCCTTGAGCGCCAGCGCGCGCGCCTGCGCATTGCCGGTCAGCCGGTCATAATCCTTCCTCGGCCAGGGATTTTCGAACAGGCCCGCGCGGAACTTGAGCGTCAGCATCCGGGTGCAGGCCAGATCGACCGCTTGCAGGGGGACTTTTCCGGCGCGGACCTGTTCGACGAGCGTCCGATAGGTCTGGCCATCGGGCAGCTCGCAATCGACGCCCGCCCGCAGTGCGGCACGGGCCGCCGCCTCCGGATCGGGCTGGACATGATGGATGGTGTCGAGTTCGGGCACCGCGCCATAATCGCTGACCACCGCGCCGTCGAAATGCCATTCGCCGCGCAATATGTCGTTCAGCAGCCAGCGGTTCTGGTGCGAGGGGACGCCATCGATTTCATTGTAGGACGGCATGACGGCGGCAATGCCGGTACGCCTCACCACCTCCCGGAAGGGCGGAAAGAAATTCTCGCGCAACTCCCGCTGGGAGATGGGTGCGGGCGCGATATTCTCGCCGCTTTGCGGCTGGCCGTGGCCGGTCATATGCTTGAGCGTCGCCATGACCTTGTCCGGGCCGATCTGCCTGCCATCGCCTTGCAGGCCACGCACGGCGGCGACGCCCATCTCGCCGCAGAGATAGGGGTCTTCGCCGAAAGTCTCCTCGATCCGGCCCCAGCGCGGGTCGCGGGCGATGTCGACCACGGGCGACAGCGCCAGATGCACGCCACGGGCGCGGACCTCGCGGGCGATGACCGACTGGACCTCCTCCATCAACGGGCGGTCGAAGCTGCCCGCAAGGCCGATCGCCATCGGGAACATGGTCGCATCGGTGGCCATATAGCCGTGGAGCGATTCCTCGTGGAACAGCACGGGGATACCGAGCCGCGTTTCCTCCCGCGCCCATTTCTGGACCGCCGTGACGAAGGCCACCGTATCGGCCGGGGTGCGCCAGCGCGCGCCGACGCCGCCGGCCTGGGTCGAGCCATTGGGCGCACCGCGCCTGTCGGAGGGCCGGGTAATCTGACCGAAGCTTTGGGGATAGGCCCTGCTCGCCTTGGCGGGCGAGAAGGTGAGGTCATCCATGATGTCGGCCTTGGTCGCCCAGAGCGCGATGATCTGGCCGACCTTTTCCTCCAGCGTCATGCGTGAGAGAAGGTCCCTGACGCGCAGGTCGATGGGCGCCGACGCATCCTTGTAGAGCGGACCACCCTTCCCTTTTGCAACCGCAGGCGCGGCCGCGATCAACGATGTCGATGCAAGCAGGCCCAGCGCCTGACGACGTGCGAAGCCGCTCATGGCGTCACCGTCAGCGTCGCGGACTGGAGCGCGACCGAACTGTTGCCGGTCATGATCTCGAAATCCCCCGGCTCGACGACGCGATCCATATGATCGTTCCACATTTGCAGCGCTTCCGGCCCGACGATGAAGGTGAGGGTTCGCACTTCGCCAGGTTTCAGCGTCACCCGCTGGAAGCCCTTCAATTCCTTGATCGGGCGCGTGACGGAGCTGACCTTGTCGCGGACATAGAGCTGGACCACCTCATCGCCTTCGCGCTGACCGCTGTTGCGTATATCGACCGAGACGCTGGCGGTTCCGCCAACCCCGATCCTCGTGGCCGACAGGCGCGGCGCCGACAGGGTGAAACTGGTGTAGCTGAGGCCAAAACCGAAGGGATAAAGCGGATCGGTGGTATCGAACAGATAGCCGCGCCGGGCACTGGGCTTGACGTTGTAGAATATCGGCAACTGCCCGACCGAACGCGGCACCGTGACGGGCAGCTTGCCGCCCGGATTGACGTCCCCGAACAGCACGTCCGCCACCGCATTGCCGCCCTGCTCGCCCAGATACCAGCCTTCGAGGATCGCGTTGGCCTGTTCCGATACCTTCACGGTCGAGGCCGGGCGGCCATTGATCAGGACCACGGTGATCGGCTTGCCCAAAGCCTTCAGCGCATCGAACAACTCCTGCTGCTCGCCCACCAGGTCGAGGCTGGGGCGATCCCCCAGATGATTGTCGGCCCAGCCCTCGCGGCTCGACTGTTCCGTGTCGCCCAGCGTCAGCACGATGCGGTCGACGTGGCGCGCGGCCTCCACCGCCTGCGCGATCAACCTGCGGTTTTCGGCGGGGTCGGATTTGGTGACCTTGTCCGCCCACCAGTCGTCATTCTCGGTGATCTTCACCCCCTGCGCGAAGACGATCCTCGCGCGGGCGCCGGCCTTTGCCTTGATCCCCTCCAGGATGGACACTGTATGCGGCGGCTGGCCATAATAGCCGCCCAGTCGCGCCACGGCGGCGCTGGGGCCGATCACCGCAATGGTGCCTTCGGGCTTCAGCGGCAACATGCCATCATTCTTGAGCAGGGTGATCGAGCGCTGCGCCGCCTTCAGCGCCAGCGCGCGCGCCTCCGCATTATTGGTGATCTTCTCCGACGCCGCCGCATCGGCATAGGGATTTTCGAACAGTCCGGCGCGGAACTTCAATTCCAGCATATGCCGCACGGCCCGGTCGACCTGTGCCTCGCTGACCTTGCCCTCGCGCACCAGCTTGCCGAGCGTCGCATAGGACAGGCCGTCGGGCAGGTCCGCATCCACCCCCGCATCCAGCGCGCGGCCGGCCGCCTGCTCCAGACTGCCGGCGATATGGTGGATGCTCATCAACTGGTCGACCGCCGAATAGTCGCTGACCACCGCGCCCTTGAAGCCCCATTCACCGCGCAGCACATCGTGCAGCAGCCAGCGATTGGCATGGGACGGCACGCCGTCGATCTCATTATAGCTGGCCATCACCGCCTCGATCCCGGTGCGCTTCACAACCTGTTCGAAGGGCGGGAAGAAATTCTCGCGCAACTCGCGTTCCGAATAGGGCGCCGGGCCGACATTGGTGCCGCTTTCGGGCTGGCCATGGCCGGTCAGATGCTTGAGCGTGGCAAAGACCTTGCCGGGCGGCAGCAGTCGTGAGCGGCCCTTGCCCTGCAAGCCCTCCACGGCAGCGACGCCCATTTCTCCGACCAGATAGGGGTCTTCGCCGTAGGTTTCCTCGATCCGGCCCCAACGCGGGTCGCGGGCAATGTCGACCACGGGCGAGAGGACGAGACTGACGCCGCGCGAGCGGATTTCGCGGGCGATCACCGCGTTCACCTCACGCACCATGTCCGGGTCCCAGGACGAAGCCATGGCGATCGATTGCGGGAAGCTGGTAGCGCCAACAGCCGCATAGCCATGCAGCCCTTCCTCATGGAAGAGGATCGGGATGCTAAGGCGTGTGCCGGTTGTCGCCCAGCGTTGCAGGGCATTGACCAGGGCGACCGTCTGACGCGGGTTGCGGCCAGGCACTTCGCGCGGGGAAAAGGCACCCTTGGCATCGGAGGGACGCGTGAATTGCCCGATTCCGTGGGGAAAAACTCCGTCGAGCTTCGAAGGGTCGAGTTGCAGCCTGTCATCGAAAATCTTGACCTTATCGGTCCAGACCGCGGTGATCTGGGCGATTTTTTCGTCGAGCGTCATACGCGACAGCAAATCGTCGACACGCGACTCGATGGGCGCCGCCGCATCCTTGTAGAGTGGCTTCGCGGCGTTCGAAGCGGGCACCGCCATGGCAGGCACGCCAGGCATCCCGACCATCAGCGTCAGCGCGGAAGCCGCGCACAACAGCTTGCGAAACCGGATATCCAAACAGCCTCTCCCTTTTTCGGCGGGTCTGAGCTTTTTGCTTGCCCCACCGCAACTGATAGCGTTAACATTGCTCAGACAAGAGCGGCCTGTCAATGCCCTTCGGTGCAAAGCTTGAATCGGGACGAAGACAGGAATGGAGAGGAAAGGGGATTTATGTTCGCGCGCCTGTTTGTCTGGACCATCGCCACCAGCATCATGACGGCACCCGCCATGGCGGAGGACGGCTATGATCTGTGGCTGCGCCATGCAAAGGTGGAGGACGGCGGGAATCTGGCCAGGCACGCAACCGCGATCGTCGCCCCCGGCCGCGGCGCGACCGCCCTTGCCGCCCGCGATGAATTGATGCGCGGCCTTTCCGGCGCCACCGGTGTCGCACCTGTGCAGGCCGACAAGCCCCGGGACGGGGCGATCTGGCTGGCCACCCCATCCGCCGCGCCCGATTTGCCCGTGAAGCTCGATGGGCTCGGCGAGGAAGGCTATGCCATTCGCTCGGTCACGCTGAACGGCCAGTCCGTGACCGTGATCGCCGCCAACGGCGATATGGGCTTGCTGTACGGCGCCTATGCCTATCTACGACTGGCGGAAACCGGCGCCTCGCTCGATCGGCTCGACATACGCAGCGCGCCGCGGGTGAAGCTGCGGCTGCTCAACCATTGGGACAATCTGGATGGCACGGTGGAGCGCGGCTATGCCGGGCAATCCATCTGGGACTGGTGGCGCCTGCCCGACTGGAAGGGGCCGCGCTACACGGATTATGCCCGGGCAAACGCTTCCATCGGCATCAACGGCACGGTGCTCAACAATGTCAACGCCTCGCCGGACAGCCTGACCGCGCCCTATATCGCCAAGGCCACAGCGCTGGCCGACATCTTCCGCCCCTATGGCATCAAGGTCTATCTGTCTGTCAAATGGACGGCGCCGATGGAGCTCTCCGGCCTCAGGACCGCAGATCCTCTGGACCCGGAGGTCGCGGCCTGGTGGAAGGCGAAGGCGGATGAAATCTATCGGGCGATCCCCGATTTCGGCGGCTTCCTGGTCAAGGCGAACAGCGAGGGCCAGCCCGGGCCACAGGATTACAAGCGCACCCATGCCGACGGCGCGAACATGCTGGCAGCGGCGGTGAAACCGCATGGCGGCATCGTGATGTGGCGCGCCTTCGTCTACGCCCATGACAATCCGGACGATCGTGCCAAGCAGGCCTATAGCGACTTCAAGCCGCTGGACGGGCAGTTCGCCGACAATGTGCTGGTGCAGGTGAAGAACGGCGCGATCGACTTCCAGCCGCGCGAGCCGTTCCATCCGCTCTTCGGCGCGATGCCCAGGACGCCATTGATGATGGAATTCCAGATCACCAAGGAATATCTGGGCCAGTCCACCCATCTGACCTATCTCGGCACGCTGTTCGAGGAGACGTTGAAGAGCGACACCTTCGCCCGTGGCAAGGGTTCGACCATCGCCAGGGTGATCGACGGTTCGCTGGAGGGCCACAGGCTGACGGGCATTGCCGGGGTCGCCAATATCGGTGTGGACCGCGACTGGAGCGGATCGATCTTCAACCAGGCGGACTGGTATGCCTTCGGCCGCCTCGCCTGGAATCCCGATCTGTCGGCGCAGGCCATCGCCCGCGAATGGGCGGCCCAGACATTTTCGGCGGATGCGAAGGTCATCGACCCCGTCGTCGCGATGATGATGGGATCGCGCGAGGCCGCGGTCGATTACATGACCCCGCTGGGCCTCACCCATCTCATGGGGACAGGCCATCATTATGGCCCCGCGCCATGGATTGCCGACCTCGCCCGGCCGGAATGGAACCCGGCCTATTATCACAAGGCCGACGCGCAAGGCATAGGCTTCGACCGTACGAAGACGGGCAGCAACGCCGTCGCCCAATATGCGCCGGCGGTCGCGATGATGCTGGCGGACCCGAAAACGACGCCCGAACGCGACCTGCTCTGGTTCCATCATGTCGGCTGGGACACGAAGCTGAAATCGGGCGAAACCCTGTGGAATGCCCTCATCCGCCATTATGACGCGGGCGTCGCCTATGTCGCGGGCATGCAGAAGACATGGGAAAACCTGCGCCCCGCGATCGATGCGGAACGCTTTGCCAAGACGCAGACTTTCCTGCGCATCCAGCACCGGGAGGCGCAATGGTGGCGCGACGCCAGCATCGCCTATTTCCAGTCGATTTCGAAACGCCCCCTGCCGGCCGGCGCGGCGACACCGGAACATGATCTGAACTGGTACAAGGCCCTGCAATTTCCACACGCGCCGGGGCATCCATGACTGGCTTTCGACGCCAGGCGACGCTAGGGCACGATCCATTATGAACGACCGGAAACCGCCGACGATCCGCGATGTGGCCGCACGGGCAGGCGTGTCGGTGATGACCGTCTCGCGCGTGGTCAACAAGCAGAGCTGGGTCAGCCCGCAGACCCGCGCGAAGGTCGAGAAGGCGATCGAGGACCTCCACTACGCACCCAACGCCACGGCGCGTGCCCTGGCCGGGGGCGACGACCGGCGGGTCGCGCTGCTGTACCGCAACACCACGACATCGGCCTATCTGGGCGAATTGCTGCTGGGCGGGCTGGACGAGGCGGCCAGGCACCATCTCCATCTGGTGGTGGAGCAATGCGACGCCGCTTCATCGGCGGAGGACATCATCGCCCAGATCCTTCAGGCGCGCGTTGCCGGTGTCATCGTGCCGCCGCCCCTGTGCGATTGGGACGAACTGACGGACGCGCTGGCACGGCACGGCATTCTCCGCGTCGCGATCGCGCCCGACCAGGGGCAGGAAGGCGCGATGGTCGTGGCGATCGACGACCGGCAAGCCGCCAGCGAGATGACCCGTCACCTGATTGGCCTGGGCCACCGCCGCATCGCCTTCATCCAGGGCAATGCGCAGCACCGGGCCAGCGCGCGACGGCTGGAGGGCTTTCGCCAGGCGATGGCGGACCATGGCCTGACGGTGGAGGACGAGTGGGTCGTGGAGGGCGATTTCAGCTATCGCTCGGGGCTGGAGGCGACGGAGCGTCTGCTGGCCCTGCCTTCCCCGCCCAGCGCGATCTTCGCCTGCAATGACGACATGGCGGCGGCCGCCATCACCATCGCCCATCAGCGGCAGATCAGCGTCCCTGCGGACCTGACCGTCTGCGGCTTTGACGATACGCCCCTGGCGGCCGCGATCTGGCCGACGCTGACCACCATCCGCCAGCCGATCCGCGATATGAGCCGGGCCGCCATGACGCTGCTGGCCCATGCCCTGCGCAATGGCGAAGCGACGAATGCACAAAAGCTCGCGCAGCTCAATTACAGCCTGGTCCGTCGCCAGTCCGACGCCGTGCCGCGCCTGCCCCGGCGCGGCTGAACGCTAAAATCAACCGATCATCATCAAGCTGGCATTGCCGCCGGCAGCGGTGGTGTTGATGGAGGTCGACACCTCCTCCAGCAACCAGTTGGCATGATAGGCGATAGCCCGGCCGGAATCGGCGGCATGGACAGGAACGATCGGGCCGGGCATCTCCGCAGCGGCGGCCACAGCCGCCGACACGCGATCCGTGCCGCCTTCGACCAGCATCGCGGCAAAGGGCCGATCCGCCCTGGCCGGGAAGGCCGCCGCCACGCTGTCGGGCAAAGCGGCCGGCAGTGCCATGCCCTCGACGATCCCGCGATTGCCGGTCGCCAGCACCACGGCCATCTGCTCGACCAACCCGGCGGCGGTTTCCGGCTTCATCTGGATCAGGCCGCGCGGATGGAGGGCATAGAGATTGCGCTCCCCGACAGGGCCGGGCAATTCCAGCGTGACGCCCAGAGCCGATTCCGCGCCATGGCGGCGGGCGATGGCCGCCCCTTTGCTGTCGCCGCGCGCCTCGAGCCAGGCGATGAAGTCGTGCAGCGGCGAATCCGGATGCCCGGCGCGGGCCGTGAAGACCGGCGGCACGGCCACCAACCGCCCCAGATAAAGTGGCCCGCCCGCCTTCGGCCCGGTGCCCGACAGGCCGCAGCCGCCAAAGGGCTGAACCCCGACGATCGCACCGATGACATTGCGGTTCACATAGATATTGCCGACCTTCACCCGTCCGGTGACATGGGCGATCGTCTCGTCCAGCCGGGTGTGGAGGCCGAAGGTCAGGCCATAGCCGGTGGCGTTGATCGACTCGATGAGCTGATCCAGCCCTTCCCGGCGGAAGCGGATGACGTGCAGGACAGGGCCGAAAACCTCCCGCTTCAGATCGGCGATATCGTCGATCTCGATGATCGTCGGCGGGACGAAGGTGCCGTGCTGCGTCTCCGGCGGCAGATCCAGTTGCTCGACCGATCGACCAAGGTCGCGCATGGCGTCGATATGCGCCTCGATCCCCGCCTGCGCCTCAGCGGTGATGACCGGACCGATGTCGACCGCCAGCCGGTCCGTGCGGCCGATGCGGAGTTCCTTGAGCGCGCCCTTCAGCATCGCCAGCGTGCGGTCGGCCACATCCTCCTGCAAGCAGAGGATGCGCAGCGCCGAGCAGCGCTGCCCCGCGCTATCGAAGGCGGAGGCGATGACGTCCGCCACCACCTGCTCCGCCAATGCGGAGGAATCGACGATCATCGCATTCTGTCCGCCGGTTTCGGCGATCAGCGGAATCGGCTTGCACCCCTGCGATAGCCGCGTCGCGAGCTGGCGCTGGATCAGCCGCGCCACCTCGGTCGATCCGGTGAACATGACGCCCGCGACTTCAGGCGCGGCGACCAGCGCGGCTCCTATGGCGCCATCGCCGGGCACCAGGTGCAGCGCATCGGCGGGAACGCCCGCCTCATGGAGCAGACGCACCGCTTCGGCCGCGATCAGCGGGGTTTCCTCGGCGGGCTTGGCCAGCACGGGATTGCCCGCGACCAGCGCGGCGGCGACCTGCCCCGTGAAGATGGCAAGCGGGAAGTTCCACGGGCTGATGCAGACGACCGGCCCGATGGCCGTCTGCGCCGGGCCGAAGGTCGCGCGCGCCTGCCCGGCGTAATAGCGCAGGAAATCGATCGCCTCGCGCACTTCGGAAATGGCGTTGGGCAGGGACTTGCCTGCCTCCCGCACGATCAGGCCGAGCAGGACCGGCATGCGCGCCTGCATCGCATCGGCAGCGCGATCCAATGCCGCCGCCCGATCGACGACCGGCACTTTGCTCCAACCCGATCCGCTGGCGCGATGCACGGCGGCGGCGGCGTGCCCCGGCGACGTTTCGGTCACGGTGCCGACCCGGTCGCGATGATCGGCGGGATTGCACACCGGACGCGGCGTGCCCTCGCCATCTTCCGCCGCGGCGGTCCACTCGATCGTGGCGCTATGCAAAAGCGCGGCGGTGAGGTCCGCCAGCGCCGCTTCGTCGCTCAGGTCCATGCCATCCGAATTGCGGCGGTCGGGATAGAGGTTGGCGGGCAGAGCGATCTGGTCGTGATGCGCGCCGGGGCGGGGCATGGCGCGGACGATCTCGACCGGATCGGCGATCATCTCCTCGACCGCCACCTGCGGATCGGCGATGCGGTTGACGAAGGATGAGTTGGCGCCGTTTTCGAGCAGTCGCCGGACCAGATAGGCCAGCAGCGTCTCATGCGTGCCGACCGGGGCATAGATGCGGCAGGGACGATTGAGCTTCGCCGCGCCCACCACCTGCTCATATAGCGGCTCGCCCATACCGTGCAGGCACTGGAACTCATATTGGCCGACCACGAAATCCGGCCCGGCGAGATGGTATATGGTCGCCAGCGTCTGCGCATTATGGGTCGCGAACTGCGGGAACACGGCGTCGGGCGCGGCCAGCAGCCTGCGGGCGCAGGCCACATAGGCGACGTCGGTGTGGACCTTGCGCGTATAGACCGGGAAATCGGCGAGGCCGTCCACCTGGGCGCGTTTGATCTCGGCATCCCAATAGGCGCCCTTGACCAGCCGGACCATGATCCGCCGTCCGGCGCGGCGGGCGAGATCGACGATCCAGTCGATGACGAAGGGACAACGCTTGCCATAGCCCTGCACCACGAAGCCCAGGCCGTCCCAGCCCGCAAGGTCCGGATCGAGAGCCAGGCTTTCCAGCAGGTCAAGGGAAAGTTCGAGGCGATCGGCCTCCTCCGCGTCGATGTTGAGGCCGATGTCGTAACCCTTGGCCAGCAGCGCCAGTCGCTTCACCAGCGGCAGCAATTCGCCCATCACCCGGTCCGCCTGCGCACGGGCATAGCGGGGATGCAGCGCCGACAGCTTGATGGAGATGCCCGGTCCTTCATAGATTCCGCGCCCGGCCGATGCCCGGCCGATGGCGTGGATGGCCCGCTCATAATCCTCATGATAGCGTGCCGCGTCGGCGGCCGTCGTCGCGGCTTCGCCCAGCATGTCGTAGCTGTAGCGGAAACCCTTCGCCTCCAGATCGCGGGCGCGTTTCAGGGCTTCGGCAATGGTCTCCCCGGTCACGAACTGCTCGCCCATCATCCGCATCGCCAGATCGACGCCCCGGCGGATGACCGGCTCCCCCGCCCGCGCGACCAGGCGGGCGAGCGCCGCGCCCAGGCCCCGATCGTCGACGCTGGCGACCAGCTTGCCGGTGACGACCAGGCCCCAGGTGGCCGCATTCACGAACAGCGACTTGCCGCCGCCCAGATGGGAGCTCCAATCGCCATCGGCGATCTTGTCGCGGATCAGCGCGTCGCGGGTCGCCGCGTCGGGGATGCGCAGCAGCGCTTCGGCCAGGCACATCAGCGCCACGCCTTCCTGACTGGAGAGCGAATATTCCTGCACCAGCCCCTCCACCCCGCTGCCGCGATGATTGGCGCGCAGCGTCGTCACCAACTGACGTGCCGTCTCCCGCGCTTTTCGCCGGGTCGGCTCGTCCAAAGTGGCGGCCTCGATCAGCGGGGCAATGCATTGGGCCTCATCCCGGCGATAGGCGGAGGTGATGGCCCGTCGCAGCGGCGACTGCTGACGGATGGGCGGGGCGAAGGCGGCAAATGGGAGCTGGCTGGTCATGGCCATATGATATCGCACTTCATCCTGTCGATCCGGCCAAAGACTGTCCATATATCGAAAAAATATACTTCAATTTCTCCATATTCAGGTCATATAATATAGCTATGTACGATAAATCAGTCGAATTGGATGGCTTTGACCGCAAGATTCTCGCGGCCTTGGCGCAGGACGGTCGGATCACCATCACCGATCTCGCGCGACAGGTCGGGCTTTCGAAGACGCCCTGCCAGGTGAGGCTGAAAAGGCTGATCGACACCGGCGTGATCCTGGGCTTTCGTGCCATTACCGATGCCGCCAAGTTGGGGCTCGACCATGTCGCCTTTGCCGAAGTGAAATTGTCGGACACGCGGGAAAAGGCGCTGGAGGAATTCAATGCAGGCGTCCGCCGCATTCCCGAGGTGGAGGAATGCCATATGATCGCCAGCAGCTTCGACTATCTGCTGAAGGTGCGGACAGCGGACATCCGCCGCTATCGCATCGTGTTGGGGGAGAAGATTTCGAGCCTGCCCCATGTCGCCAGCACATCGACCTTTGTCGCCATGGAGACGGTCAAGGAGCGTTGAGGCCAGGCCGGACACAATATTGGAAAAATTTCGAACCCCGCCGAAACAGGACTGAGGTGGATGCAGGGGCGTGACGTCCCCGCGCCATGCGCATCGGATTCCTGTTCAACCACGACCAGATTCACCAGGTCGCCCACAGCCTGCCCATCGCCATCGCGCTCGCCAAGGGCGGCTTTGCGGGCGAAATCATCGTGGCGACGACCAACGACCGGCTGGCGGCCGAGGTCGAACGGCTGGCCGGGGAATGGCTGAACGCGGGCATCACCCATGTCCGCCTGACGCTGACGCCCCGATCCGCGCGCATAGCGGGCGTGCTGGGCAAGCTCGTGCCGGCGGGCAAGCTGATGCTCTATCGCGACAATCTGGATTTCTTCCGCAGCCTCGACATATTGGTGGTGGCGGAAAAGACATCACTTCTGCTCAAGACGCACTATGGCCTCGACAATCTGTTCATGGTCCACACCCGGCACGGCGCCGGGGACCGGGCCATCGGTTTCGACCGGGCAAGCGCACGCTTCGATCATGTTCTCTGTTCGGGCGAGAAGATCCGCCGCCGCCTGATCGTCGAGGCCGGGGTCGATCCCGAGACGATCAGCATCGTGGGCTATCCCAAGTTCGACATGGTCCGCCAGGCCGGCCGCACCCATCATTTCAGCCGCGAACGGCCAGTGGTCCTCTACAACCCCCATGTGTCGCCGCATCTGTCCTCCTGGTACAAGGACGGGCGGGCGGTGCTGGACCATTTCGTTCAGCATGACGAGCGCGAGTTGATCTTCGCGCCCCATGTCATGCTGTTCGAACGGCCCTTCGTCCTGACCATCGACAAGCTGACGATCAGTCGCGCAGGAGCGATCGACAACCGCTATCTGCACGGGGACAATATCCATTTCGACCTGGGCAGCCGGGCTTCCACCGACATGAGCTATACCATGGCGGCGGACATCTATCTGGGCGATGCCAGCAGCCAGGTCTATGAATTCCTGCTGCACCCACGCCCCTGCATCTTCCTCGACAGCCATGGCACCAACTGGCGGGGCGACCCCAATTTCGCGCATTGGCACGCGGGCGAGGTCATTCGCGATCCGGCGAAACTGGGCGATGCCCTGGACCGCGCCGAGGATCTGCATGCGAACCATTACCACGCTATGCAGGAGAAGATGTTCGC
Source organism: Sphingobium sp. LB126 (assembly GCF_002795205.1). Classification (NCBI taxonomy): domain Bacteria; kingdom Pseudomonadati; phylum Pseudomonadota; class Alphaproteobacteria; order Sphingomonadales; family Sphingobiaceae; genus Sphingobium; species Sphingobium sp. LB126. The sequence goes on along the minus strand of NZ_NETV01000002.1, from coordinate 198,780 downwards.
CGACAGTTTCGACCTGGACGGCCGCCCCTCCTCCGAACGCGCCGCCGAAGTCATCGCGCGCCTGGCCGAACGCCGTTCCGGGCAGCCGGGTAGCGGGTCGGCGGTGCAAGCGGCATGACTGCGCTGCTGACGATCATCCTTCCCTTCTTCAACGAAAAGGGGTGGATCGGCACCACCATCGACAGCCTGGCCGCCCAGAGCGATCCGCGCTTTCGGCTGCTGCTGATCGACAATGGCTCGACCGATGCGGGGGCGGACGAGGCCAGGACCCATGCCTTCCCCTTGGAGGAACGCGCCACGATCCTGCCCTGCCCCACGCCCGGCAAGATCCACGCCATGGCGCATGGCCTCGATCATGTGACCACGCCGCTGGTCGCGATCTGCGATGCCGACACCCGCTATCCCCCCGATTATGTGCGGCGCATCATCGAGCTGTTTGAGAATCATGACGACGCGGCGGCGGTGATGGCGATCGACCTCTACGCCCCCGAAACCAACAGCCAGTCCCGCGAGCGCATCGCCTTCATCCTGCGCAAGAGCCGCCGTTTCGCCGGCAAATGCCATGCGGGTGGCTATGCCCAGGCCTTCCGCGCCGATGCGCTGCGGGCGGCCGGGGGCTTCGACGTCAAGCGCTGGCCCTATGTGCTGGAGGATCATGAGATCGTCCATCGCGTGATGGCCCATGGCCGGGCCGTCTATCATCCCAGCCATGTCTGCTTTCCGTCGGACCGGCGCGCTTCGCGCACCGCGGTGAGCTGGACGCGGGGCGAGCGGCTGCTCTACCGCTACACGCCCCGCGCCGCGATGAACTGGTATTTCTACCGCTTTCTGGGCCGCCGTCTGGCCGCCCGCAACAGCATGGGCATTGCCTTGCGCCGGAAAGACTGGTCTTTCCCTAACGCATGACGGAACGGGCCGGAATCACGGGGCGGATTTTCAAGGGACTGGGACTGGTGCTGGGCGGAAAGGCCGGCGCCGGGCTGATCAGCCTTGTGTACCTGATCATCGCCGCGCGGGCATTGGGGCCGCGCGACTATGGCATATTGGTTCTGGTCCATGGCTATGTGACGGCGGTGGTCGGAATCGTCGAATTTCCCGCCTGGCAGGCGATCGTCCGCTATGGCGCGGAAGCCAGCGCGGAGGATGCGCCGCACCGCCTCGCCCGCCTGCTGCGTTTCGGCACAGCGGTCGAGTTGGCGGGCGGAGCAGCGGCGATCATCGCGGCCATGGCACTGGCGCCGCTGGTCGGTCCGCATCTGGGCTGGCCGCCGGAAACCATCGCCTTCGCCATTCCCTACAGCTTCGCAGTGCTGGGATCGGTGCGGTCGGCCCCGGCGGGCTATCTGCAACTGATCGACCGCTTCGACCTGATCGGCCTGCACAATATGGTGCAGCCGCTTGTGCGCCTCACCGGCGCCACATTGGCCTGGCTGCTGGGCTGGGGGCTGAAGGGCTTTCTGATCGCCTGGCTCGCGGCCGCGCTTGCAGAATTCGCGGTTTTGTGGGGGATGGGCCTCATCTGCGCCCATAACCGGTTGGGCATGGTTTTACGCCACCCCGCAAACGGCAGCGCGGTAAGGGACAATCCGGGCATCTGGCGCTTCCTGGTCGCCAGCAATGCCGACGTCACCCTGAGCGAACTGGCAGGACGGATCGCACCGTTGATCGTCGGCTGGGTGATGGGGCCAGCCATGGCGGGCCTGTTCGCCGTCGCCCAGCGCGCCACCGTCATCATCGCCCAGCCCGCACAGATATTGGGCAATACCGCCTATGCCGAACTCGCCCGCATGGTCGCCGCCGGACAGGGCGGCGCGCCGCTGCGCCGGACACTCACCCGCGTGATCGGCATCGCGCTGGCGGCGGCCGCGCCGGTGGTGATCATCGCGGCGCTCTTTCCCACGCCGATCGTCACGCTGCTGGCCGGTCCTGCGTTCAAGGCGGCGGGCAGCGTCATGGTCGTGCTGGTCGCGGCGCGGATGATCGCGGTGATCGGTCCGCCCTGCTCATCCGCCCTCTCCGCCATGGGCTTTCCCGCCCTGTCGATGAGCGCCAATCTCTTCGCCAGCCTGATCTTCCTGCCGGTGCTGCCCTTGATGCTGCATCATTGGGGTTTGATGGGCGCGGGCGCGCAGGCGGTGGGACAGGCATTGCTGGCGAGTATATTGCTCGCCAGCCTCGTGTGGCGCAGGAGCCTTGCCCATTGAGGATCGCTTACGTCATCAATTCGGTGGAGGGCGGCGGCGCGGCCCAGCCGGTGCCCGCCATCACCCGTGTCCTGCGCGATGCGGGTGCGCAGGTGCGCGTCTTCGCCCTCACCCCGCGCGACCGACGCGGCCTGCCCGCCATGGTGGAGGCGGGGCTCGATCCCGCGGTGCGCGAGGGCGGCCTGACCGATCATCTTGCCGCTGCGCTGTGGTTGCGGCGGCAGCTTCTGGACTGGGGCGCGACCCATATCTGGACCTCGCTCAGCCGGGCGACGATCCTGGGGCTGATCCTTGGTCCGATGTTGGGCCTGCCGGTGGTGAGCTGGCAACATGCCGCTTTCCTGAAACCCTGGAACCGGCGGCTGATGCGCCTGCTCGAATCCCGGGCGATGCTCTGGGTCGGAGATTCGCAGTCGGTCGCGGCGCTGACGGCCCAGCGCCTGGCCGTTCCACAGGATCGGCTGGCCTGCTGGCCGATCTTCGCCGCCGATCCTGTCATGCCGCAGTCTCGCCCCTGGCAGCCGGGCGAACCGGTCCGAATCGGCACGCTGGGTCGCCTCCATCCGGTCAAGGGCTATGACGTGCTGATCGCCGCACTGGCCCGAATGGACAGCCGCGCCTTCACCCTCTCGATCGCAGGCGACGGCGCGGAGCGGGACCGCCTCGAAAGCCTCGCACGGCAGGCGGGCGTCGAGGTCCGTTTCACCGGCTATACCGATGATCCCCACGCCTTTCTTGCGGGCCTGCACCTCTATGTCCAGCCGTCGCGTTCGGAGGGATTTTGCATCGCCGCCCATGAGGCGCTGACCGCAGGCCTGCCGGTCGTCGCCTCCGCCGTGGGGGAACTGCCCTTTTCGATCCGGCAGGGTGAAACCGGCCTTATCGTGCCCCCCGGCGATCCCGAGGCCTTGGCGAGCGCGCTGGACGCCATGCTTGCCGATCCGGCCCGGCTTCAGATCATGGGCGGGGCGGCCCGTCGCGACATGCTCGACCGCTTTTCGCAGGATCGCTTCGTTGCCAACGGGACGGCAATCCTCAACTATATCCGCCAAGCCCGCGCCGGACGTCCAGCATCAACCCGCGCAGCGACCGGTCGATCCGCTTGACGTCGAACAGCGTGACATCGCCACAGGCGGTCAGCGTGTGCATCCCCTCCCGATAGCTCCCCGCCTCCTCCGGCATGGCCAAAGCCTCGCCCGCCTCCGCCACGAACCGTCCTTCGTCGAGCCGGTCGATCCATAGCGGCCGGATCGAACCGCCATAGGTCGCCGCGCAATCCTGCACCGGCAGCATGATGCGCCCGCCAATTGGTGTGGGCGTCCCACCGGGCCGGGCCGATCGACGGTCGATCCGCACCGGATTGCCAGGATGTGCGGTCCACGGCCCGCACAGCCGATCGGCCCAGGCCACATGCAGATGCGCCATCTTCGTCAACTTGCTGGTGGCGGGCGAATAGAACAGCCACCAGCGCCCTTCATGCCGCATCACGCTGGCATCGACCGGCACGCAGTCGAGCGCGATCCGGCATTCGGCCCGCCAGTCGACCAGCCCGCCATGATCGCGATAGAGCGTCAGCCCGCCCGACCGATGCGCTTCGGGCAGCATCCACATCGCCCCCTCCCCGGCAAAGACCTGCGGATAGGAAAGATGCCACGGCTCGATCAGGCAAGGGCGGCGGTCGATCAAGGCCAGGGCATCGTCGAACAGCAGCCGTTCGATCGTCCCATGCCGGATGCGATAGTCATAATGTTCGGCGAAGAGATGCAGCCGCCCTTCCCCGTCACGCCAGCCGAAGGGGTCGGCCAGGAACTGGAAATCCGGCTCTTCCTCCAACCAAGTCACCGGCCCGCCGATACCACCCGCCGCCACGATTGCAGGGATCGGCTGGGCGGCGATGCCGCATCTCCATATGTCTTTCCGCCGGGGCATGAGGCATGCACTCGCACGGTTCCACGGAACAGCACAAGAGGCTGCGGCCGGGCGTGCATACTGGCCGGGAATTGGCTCGACCGGCCCCCATCACCCTTATGACAATCCGTCTCCGATGTGATAATCGGACCATTTGACGGCTTATTATCACGAAGATGGGACAAATATGACCGCGTGGGACGGCATTGACGAATTCATTGCCGTGGCAACGGCGGAATCCTTCACGCGGGGGGCCAGGGCGCTGGGTGTTTCGCCAACCCATATCAGCCGGGCGGTGATGGCACTGGAACAGCGGGTGCAGGCCCAATTATTCCATCGCACGACCCGCACCGTCCGCCTGACCGACACGGGCCGCGTATTCTTCGAACGCTGTGCCAGGATCGCGCAGGAACGGGACGAAGCCATTGCGCTGATCTCCGAACAAAGCGAACCGCAGGGGGAATTGCGGGTCACCTGCTCCACCGCAATGGGCGAGCGGTTCGTGGCGCCGATCATCCGGCGCTTTGCCATGCGGCATCCCAAGCTCAACGTGTCGATCGAGCTCTCCAACCGCGTGATCGACCTGGTGGCGGAGGGTTACGACCTCGCGGTGCGGACCGGCGTCGTCACGGACACGCGCCTGATCGGCGTGCGGGTCGCCTCCCGCACGCTCTACACCTGCGCCGCGCCCAGCTATCTTGCCCAGGCGGGGCGCCCCGGGACGGTGGATGCGCTGGAGGGGCATGAATGCATCGCCGGGACCAGCGCCACCTGGCATTTCCAGATCGACGGGCAGGAAGTGCTTCACCGTCCCAGAGGCCGTTTCCGTTGCAACAGCGGCCATGCCGTGATGGAAGCATGCATCGCAGGCCTCGGCATCTGCCAACTCCCCGATTTCTATATATTACCGCATCTGAAGCACGGCATGGTGGAGTTGCTGCTGGAAGATGTGCAGCCCGAGGATGAGCCCATATGGGCCGTCTATCCACAGCGCCGCCACCTGCTGCCGAAAGTGCAGCAGGTGGTCGACTGCCTGCAACATGAGCTGGGGCCGGCGATGAACCGGCCCAGCCAGCAAGCGGGCTGATCGTTACACCCGTTCCCAGATCGCGGCGATGCCCTGGCCACCGCCGATGCACATCGTCGTCAGCCCGTAACGACCGCTCACGCGATGCAATTCATGGACCAGCTTGGTCGTGATGATCGCACCCGTGGCGCCGACCGGATGGCCGAGCGAAATGCCGCTGCCATTGGGATTGACCTTGGCAGGGTCGAAGTCCAGCTCCCGCGCGACGGCGCAGGCCTGGGCCGCGAACGCCTCGTTGGATTCGATCACGTCGAGGTCGGCGACGCTGAGCCCCGCCCGTTCCAGCGCCTTGCGCGTGGCAGGCACCGGGCCGATGCCCATATAGGCGGGGTCGACGCCGGCATGACCGTAGGAAACCAGCCGCGCCAGCGGCTTCAATCCCTGCGCCTGCACCGCCGCGCCGCTCGCCAACACCACCGCCGCCGCGCCGTCATTGATGCCCGAAGCATTGCCCGCCGTCACGGTGCCGTCCTTCTGGAAGACCGGCTTGAGCTTGCCGAAATCCTCTGCCGTGGCATCGGCGCGGACGAATTCGTCGGTGTCGAACGGCACCGGCTTGCGCCGCACCATCACCTCGACCGGCACGATCTGGTCCTTGAAATAGCCCTGCGCGATGGCGTGCGCCGCCCGCTTCTGGCTTTCATAGGCGAGCGCATCTTGATCCTCACGCGAAATGCCATAACGCGCCGCGACATTTTCCGCCGTCACGCCCATATGGATCGCCTGGAACGGGTCAGTCAGAGCGCCGGTCAACCCATCCTGCACCTGCGCATCGCCCATCTTCTGGCCCCAGCGCGCGGCGGGCAGGAAATAGGGCGCCCGGCTCATGATCTCCGCGCCCGCACCCAGGGCGATCTCGCAATCCGCCAGCATGATCGACTGCGCGGCCGTGATGATCGCCTGCAAGCCCGACCCGCAAAGCCGGTTCACCGCATGCGCCGGGCTTTCCTGCGGTACGCCCGCGCCGATCGCGGCGATGCGCGCGGCATAGGCATCGCGCGGCTCGCAATGGATGACATTGCCCAGCACCACATTGCCGATCTGCGCCGCATCGATGCCCGCCCGCCCGATCGCGGCCTTCGCCACATGGGCGGCGAGTTCACCGGGCTTCTGATCCTTCAGCGACCCGCCGAAGCTGCCAATGGCGGTCCGCGCCGCCGACACCAGGAAAACGTCCGTCATCTTCTATCCCTATCCTGTCCCGTCTTTTTCAGAAAGCGTCGGCGGCCAGCGCCATGATGCTGCCTTCGCCCGACGCGATGCTCGCCGCGAGCCCCTGCGACTGCGGCAGCATCCGCGCAGCGAAATAGTCCGCCACGGCGCGTTTGGCCTCGTGCAGCGGGCTGTCGGTCTCCTGGGCCGCCACGGCCATGCGTGTCCACATCCACCCCATGGCCACCAGGGCGAAGAAACGCAGATAATCGACCGCAGCCGCCCCGGCCGCGTCAATGCCCGCACCGCGCAGCGAAGCCGTCGTGGCGCGGAGCAAGGCCAGCGCCTCCCTCGTCCGTTCCGCGATCGCCAGACCTTCAGCGGCTGCCAGATCAGCCGCGATCAGGTCGAAGAAGCCCTCGACCACCGCGCCATCCGCAAGCGGCAGTTTCCGCCCGACCAGATCCATCGCCTGCACGCCGTTGGTGCCCTCATAGATCTGGGCGATGCGGGCATCGCGGACATATTGTTCCATGCCCCATTCACGGATGTAGCCATGGCCGCCGAACACCTGCTGCGCCTGCACGGCGCTTTCGAAACCGAAATCCGTGAAGCCCGCCTTCACCACGGGGGTCAACAGGGCGACCAGCGCATCGGCCCTGGCCCGCTCGCTGGCGTCGGGGTGGTGGTGCGCCCGGTCGAGCTGCAACGCGGTCCATCCGGCCAGCGCCCTTCCCGCCTCCACAAAAGCCCGGATATTGAGCAGCATGCGCCGCACATCGGCATGCTCGATGATCGCCACCGGATTGCGCGCGCCGTCGGCGCTGCGTCCCTGGAGCCGTTCCTTGGCATAGCCGCTGGCCTGCTGATAAGCCGCCCCGGCAATGCCGAGCCCCTGAATGCCGACCATCAGGCGTTCCGCGTTCATCATGGTGAACATGGCGGCAAGCCCCCTGTTCGCCTCGCCTACCAGCCATCCGGTCGCGCCATCATAGTTCATGACGCAGGTCGGCTGCGCATGGATGCCCATCTTCTTTTCCAGCGCGCCGACCGACAGGGCGTTGCGGACCGTGAAGCCGCCATCGGCATCGGGCAGGAATTTGGGCACCAGAAACAGGCTGATTCCCTTCACGCCCGCAGGCGCGTCGGGCAGCCGGGCCAGCACCAGATGGACGATATTGCCGCCGAAATCATGATCGCCCGACGAAATGAAGATCTTCTGGCCGGTAACCTGATAACTGCCGTCCTGCTGGGGCACGGCCTTGGTCTTGAGCAGGGCGAGGTCCGTGCCCGCACCGCTTTCGGTCAGCGCCATGGCACCCGTCCATTCACCGCTGACCATGGGCGGCAGATAGGTGGCTTTCAGAGCCTGATCCGCATGCGCCGCAATCGCCTCGCACGCACCGCGCGTCAGGCCCGGGAAGAGGCCGAAGGACAGGTTGGCGGCGGCCATCATCTCGTCCAGCCAAAGCTGGAGGATGAAGGGCAGTCCTTGTCCACCATGCTCCGGCGCCGCCGACAGCGAAGCCCAACCTGCCGCGGCAAAATCACGCCACGCCTCGGCGAAACCAGCGGGCGTTTCCACCTTGTCGCCGACGAGGCGGCTGCCCTCCTCATCGCCATGACGGTTGAGCGGGTGCAGCCGTTCCGCGCACATCCGGCCGGCTTCCTCCAGCACGGCGGCAGCGAGGTCCGCATCGACCTCCTTGCCGATGTCCGCCATCGCCCGGTCAAAGCCCAGAACCTCCGTCAGCAGGAAGCGGTAATCGTCGATCGGCGGAATATAGTTGAACATCGGGGCCTCACGTGAAAATCTCAGTGTCAGCGGTTATACCAAACATATGTTACAGTCAAATCTTCATATCTTTCGCATCGACCTGTCCATCGCATCCTCCGGGGCCGGACCATCCAGCCACTCCTATTTTTCCTCCTTCGCATCGCGTTGTTCGAATTGCGCGATCGCCCATGCTCTTTCCGTGCCAGATGATAGCCCAGGAGCCCGTTGACCAACAGGGCCACCGTCGCCATCCCAAGCGTCAGTGACAACAATGGACAGCAAGACCACGATCACGAGCGTCCATTTTTCGATATGACGCAGGGCATAGGGTGACCGACGCACCGAACAGGAGCCCAAGACCGTACTCAACCGGATTAACGGGGTAGCGAAGGCCGCCAGTTCCCAGAAATGGCGGCAGACATGCAGCCCTGGGGAGAATATCAGGAGACCCGAGGCGCCGACCTGCCGAACTTGCGCTCGACCATGGGCGCCAGTGGCGCCAACCCGTTGCGCTATTAGAAATCCTTGGACTGCAAAGACCGGGCTGACGCACATAGTTCGGCCAGGGCATGGAACCGCATCCATTCCGAACCATTTAATGTACAGTTACTCAATCGGAGATGGATCATGTTGTGGACCATCCTTCTTATTCTTCTGGTCCTGTGGGCCTTGGGCGCATTCATCATACCCGTCGGCGGCGGTCTTATCCATCTGCTGCTCGTCTTGGCGTTGATCGTCCTGGTTTATCAGCTCGTGGCCGGTAGACGCGTGCCGTGACCGCCTTATATCCTTGATTCATTGTCCTGCTTACCGATCTTCGGATCGCAGTGACATCGCTCATATCCGCCCTTCGAACAATAAGAACCCCGCCGGAGCAAGCTCCACGGCGGGGCCAAGGTTCAGGGAAGCATCACTCCAAGGGGGAAGAGTGATCCGTCGAATTTAGAACCCGTCAGCGATCTTTCAAGGATATGCTGGCCCAAATTGGATCATATTTCGCTCCACCCTTCGGGCAGTCGACAAGCTTACAGTGTTCGCAAAGCACGCGCCGGCCGAACCGACATGAGGGGGATCGATCCCAATAGGCCGATCCCCAATGTCAGCACTGCGCCCATGCCCAGCGTCGAGAGCACCAGCACCCAATCCGGCGCCCATCCGAAATGGAATATCTCCACGATCACGAACCACGCCGCCGCCAGCCCCAAACCCAGTGCGACCAGCGCCAGCACCCCGGCAAGCAACGCATATTCGATCGCCTGCGCGCCAAATATCTGTCCACGCGTCGCGCCCAGCGTCTTGAGGATCACGCTGTCATAGGCACGCGTCTGCCGCGACGCCGCGATTGCGCCGATCAGTACCGCGATCCCCGCCAGGATCGCCACCGATCCCGCCAGCACGATCGCGGTCGACATCTGACCCAGCAGCTCGGTGACCTGCGCCACGACCTCACCGACCGCAATGATCGACACCGACGGGAACGCCGCCAGCAGCGTGCGCGTCATCGCTCCCTCCGACGCGCCCTTCATGGTGATCGTCGCCGACAGGCTATGCGGCGCGCTGCTCAGCGTGGCCGGCGGGAAGACCATGATATAGTTGAACCCCATCGTCTCCCAATTGACCTGCCGCAACGATGCGATCCGCGCCTCGATCTCGCGCCCCAATACTGAGATGGTGAGCGTGTCGCCGATGTCGACGCCCATCACCTTCGCCGCCTCCCGATCCAGCGAGATCAGCGGTGGCCCGGCATAGTTTCGCGGCCACCATTGCCCCTTCACCAGTTCCGATCCCTCGGGCAGCGTCTCGCTATAGGTGACACCCCGCTCGCCGCGCAGGAACCATGCGCCCTCGGGCAGCTCCTTGAGGTCCGCCACGCGCTGTCCGCCATAGGCGACGATCGTGCCCCGCAGGGTCGGGACAATGTTGACCTGTGCCCCCGGCGCCTCTTGCGAGACGAGTGAGAGGAACCGGTCCTTTCCGGCGATGGGAATGTCGAGCACGAACTGGTCGGGCGCGGTGCGGGGCACGCTATCGCGAATTTCGGAACTCAGGCTCGACTGGATCGCCGCGAGCGTCACGAACAGGGTAAGCCCCAACCCCAGCGCCACCACCAATGCCGATGTCTGCGCACCCGGGCGGTGGAGATTGGCCACCGCCAGCCGGGCAAGAGGCCGCCGGGGCGCGGGCGCACGGCGCGCCACATATCGGACCAGCAGTCCTATTCCGGTCAACAAGACCAGCACGGCGGCGACCGCGCCCAGCATCGACGCGGCGAACCACGGCTCCTTCGCGGTGCCCAGCGCCAGCGCGACGGCAGCGCCCCCCGCCGCACCTACCGCGATCATGCTGGCGCGGTCGATGGCGCGACGCCTGTCCACCGTCTCGCGGAACAGGGCGGCGGCGGGCAGCGTCCGCGCATGCGCCAGTGGCGGCATGGTGAAGATGAAGGCGATCAGCAAGCCGTAGAGCGCGCTGGTGACGAGCGGCCAAGCGGCGATGGCGAAGCCCGGCTGCACCGGCAATATGTCCCGCATCGCCGCCACCAGGCCCAGAGGCAGCACGATGCCCGCCGCCAGCCCGCAACCTATGGCCAGTATGGCCACCGCACCGATCTGCATCAGATAGATGCGCGCGATGTCGGCGGACGAGGCGCCCAATATCTTGAGCGTCGCAATACCGTTGCGCTTGATCGCCAGATAGGATGCGACCCCGTTGCTGACCCCGATCCCGGCGATGGCGAGCGCAGCAAGACCGATCAGGGACAGGAACTGCCCCATCCGTTCCAGGAAACGGCTGGTCCCCGGCGCGGCCCCGTCGCGGTCCTTGATCTCGAAGCCGGCGGATGGAAAGGCATGTTTCAGCCGGTCGCCGGCTGCCCCCGCGTCCCGGCCCGCTGCCATGCGGATGCGATATTTGCTTTCATAGAGGCTGCCCGGCTGGATAAGGCCCGTGCGCCGGATGCCCTCCATCGACGTGAGGGCGACCGGGCCCAGGGTGAAGCCTTCTCCTACACGATCGGGTTCGTCCGCGATGATGTCATGGATTCGGAAGGTCGCCATGCCATAGCGCAGGGAATCGCCCGGTTTCACGTCCAGCCTGTCCGCCAGCGCCTGTCCGATCACCACTTCGTCCGCGCGCATCGGCCCTGCGCGTCCCGCTTTCAACATCAAGGTGCCGTAGAGCGGATAGGCCGCATCTACTCCCTTGAGTTCGGTCAGCACCGCGGACGGGGCGTGGCCGGCCCCTGCCCGTTGCGTTTCAACCCGCTGAGCCATGGCACGAAGCCTGATCGTCTCGCTCGATACCCCTTCCCGACGGAATGCCGCCTTCTCGGCCGCGCTCGCCTCACGCTGCGACATCGCCACCTCGACATCGCCGCCCAGCAATAGCTGCCCCTTGCTTGCGATCTCGCCCGTGATGGCGGCGGTCAGGCCACCGATCGTGGCAAGCGTCGCCACCCCCAGAAACAGGCAGATGAAAAGCAACCGCAAACCCCGAAAGCCGCGATGCAGATCGCGCCGGGCGATCCGCCAGCAACCCCGCCAGCCCAGTCCCGGCCCCCATTCCGCCCCCGGCACCGTCATGGCCGCCGGTCCGCAATGATCAGGCCGTCGCGCATCTCGACGATGCGGTCGCACCGCTCGGCAAGGGCAGGATCGTGGGTGATGATCACCAGCGTCGCGCCATTGGCTTCCCGCCGGGCGAACAACAGTTCGACGATCGACCCGCTGGTCGCCCCGTCGAGATTGCCCGTGGGCTCATCGGCAAAGATGATGCCGGGCTCGGGCGCAACGGCGCGAGCGATGGCGACGCGCTGCTGCTCGCCGCCGGAAAGTTGCGCGGGGTAATGATGCAGCCTGTGTCCCAGTCCGACCGCCTCCAGCTCATTCGCGGCGCGGGCGAATGCATCCCGGAAACCGGCCAGTTCCAGCGGCACCGCAACATTTTCCACGGCCGTCATGGTCGGCAGCAGGTGGAAGCTCTGCAACACGATGCCCACGCGTCCCCGCCTCGCCCGCGCCAGCGCATCTTCGTCCAGCGGTCCATAATCGATTCCCGCGACGCGCACATCACCGCCGCTCGCGCGCTCCAGACCCGACAGGATCGCCATCAGCGACGACTTGCCGGACCCCGACGGTCCCAGGATCGCCAGGCTCTCTCCCTTGAGGATGGAAAGGTCGACGCCCTTCAAAATAGGGGTGGGCGCTTCACGGCTGCCAAGCGAGAGGGTGACATTGCGCGCTTCAATCGCGATATGGTCGAGGTGGGAAGAACCGTGCATCAGCGAAAGGAACTCCATGAACGCGGGGAGATGGCCGATATATGTGGGTATGGCAGCGATTGTGCAATTGCTCACCGCCTGTTCGAATGAACCGGCCACCAGCAATGGCGCCGTCCCGTCCGCACAGCTCCAGAAGGGCGCCGCTCCGATAGCCGACGGAAAGCTGATCCTCGCCTTCGGCGACAGCCTCTATGCCGGATACGGCGTGGCCCAGAATGAGAGCTTTCCCTACCGCCTCGAACAAGCGCTGAGGGCGAAGGGGCTGGCGGCCCAGGTCCATAATGCGGGCGTTTCGGGCGAAACTTCCCTAGGGGGCATGCAGCGCCTCGCCTTCACCCTCGACGGTCTTCCGCGCAAGCCCGACCTGCTGCTGATCGACCTGGGCGGTAACGACATGCTGCGCGGCCTTCAACCGGAGGAGAGCGAAAAGAACCTGCGCGCCATCCTGGACGAACTCAAGCGGCGCCAAATCCCCGTGCTCCTCACCGGCATGCGGGCCGCGCCCAATATGGGGGCGGAATATGGCGCCAAGTTCAACGCCATCTATCCCCGGCTGGCGAAGGATTACGATCTGCCGCTCTACCCTTTCTTCCTCGATGGCGTCATTGGCGACGCCAAGCTGATGCAGGCGGATTCCATTCATCCCAATCCCGCCGGCGTGAACGTGATCGTCGGCAAAATAACGCCGATCGTCATGAAATCGTTCGGCTGAGAACGCAGAAAAGCCATCGGCCGGCTACTCGTGCAGCGCTTTTGCGCCGATGGCCACTGCGTCCTCACGACGGATCGTCGCGGGCATCATTTCGGTCTTCCAGACGCCCATCACTTCGGGAAATCGAGGGAAACGCTTCGCAATTTCCCGGTAAAGAGCGACGGCACAGCATAATCTCCTGCCGGGGAGCCATAATCGGCCCCGACATCCATGCCTTCATTCAGTGCGAAGCTCCCCGCAAGCGTTCGTGGCAGCCTGCCGGAGCCCATTGCCTTGCCATCGGCGAGCAGGGTGATCGTCCCGCCACGCCCCCGCTCGCGATCCTTGCCGTCATAGTCGAAGCGAACGGACAGGTTTTTCGTCCCCTCAGGGATTTGGGCGTCGGCCCTGACCGTGAAATGGTCGACAAGAGCGAGATTATAATCGAACACCAGCCGGCCGCCCTCCATGCGGATCGCCCACCCTCCCGTCATGCCGCCCTGTGCGATCAATATGCCACTGTCCGTCGGCATGAAATCGCCATCCGCCCTGATCGTCCAGGAACGATTGCGAATGCTGGGAGCGATCGCTTCCGGCAGGCCGGCCAGCCCCGGATAATAAGTGAAGCTGGTCCGCGTTTGCGGTCGTTGCAGCGCCGCCATCCGCGAACCCGCCCGCCAGTCGAGCGGCATTACATCGTTGCGCTTCGCTTCCTCCCACCAGAGAATCTTCAATGCCTCAAGCCGCTCGGGCGCTTTCGCGGCGAGATCATCGGCCTGGGTGAAATCCTTGTCGAGATTGTAAAGCTCCCATTTGACCTCGTCCGGATCAAGCGCGTCGCGGTTCGCCTCCCAGGGAATGGCGATCCTTGCCGAAGCCATCCATCCCTTGTCGTAGATGGCACGGTTGGCGAAGACCTCGAAATATTGGCGGCTGCGCACTTCCGGCATATGGGCGTCGCTGAACGTCGGCAGCAGGCTGACGCCATCCATCGGTTTTTGCTTGAATCCGTCGACGCTCTCGGGCGCCGGCACATGCGCCGCTTCCAGCAGGGTCGGCGCGATGTCCGTGACATCGGCGAACTGGGACCGCAGGCCGCCGCCCTTCTTGATCGCGGCCGGCCACGAAATGACCATCGGATTACGCACCGCGCCCAGATGGGAAACGATCTGCTTGTAATAGCGGAAGGGTGTGTTGACCGCCCACGCCCAACCGGCCGGGTAATTATTATTATATCTCCGTCCGCCCAGGTCGGGAAGGCTCGCCAATGTGGGCCGGGCCTCCTCCTCCAGCCCGCTGGCCGGTGCAAGTTCATTGAGGGTGCCGGTCACCGCGCCTTCCGCGCTCGCGCCATTATCGCCCGCAATATAGACGATCAGCGTATTCTCGCCGCCGGGCATGGCGCGCACCGCGTCCACCACGCGTTTCATCTCCGCGTCGGTATGGGCGGCAAAGCCCGCGAATACTTCCATCTGCCGGGCGGCAATATGCCGCTGTTCGGGTGTCAGGCTGTCCCAGGCGGGCAGTTCGTCGGGGCGCGGCGTCAGCTTCGCGTCGGCCGGGACCACGCCCAGCTTCTTCTGGCGGGCGAATATCTCCGCGCGATACTTGTCCCAGCCCTGATCGAACTTGCCCTTGAACCTGTCGATCCATTCCTTCGGCGCATGATGTGGAGCGTGGGTGGCACCCGTGGCGATGTACAGAAAATAGGGTCGGTCGGGGTGGACCGACCGTGTCTGACGGACCCAGTCGATCGCCCTGTCGGCCAGATCGTGCGTCAGATGATAATCGGGATCGTTGGAGGGGGACAGCGCGCGCATATTCTCGAACAGCAGTGGCTGGTACTGGCTGGTGCCCCAGGCGTTGAACCCGTAGAAATAGTCGAAGCCAAGGGCGTTGGGCCAATGTGCATAGGGTCCGCCCGCGCCCGCCTCCGCGGCCGGCGTGTTATGGTTTTTGCCGAACATTGCGGTCGCATAGCCATTGTCGCGCAGGATGCGGGCGACCGGCGCGGTGCTTTGCGGAATAACGCCGGTATAGCCATCATAGCCGGTGGACAGTTCGGTGACGATCCCGACACCCGCATTATGGGGATTGCGGCCGGTCAGCAGCGCTGCTCTGGTTGGCGAACATATGCCCGCGGTGTGGAACCGATTATACCGCAGTCCGGTACGGGAGAGCATGTCCAGCGCCGGCGAAGGGATCGCCCCGCCGAAGGTCGCATATTGCCCGAAGCCGGCGTCGTCGAGCAGGATGACCACGATGTTCGGCGCGCCCTTCGGAGCTTGTACCGCCTGATGCGGCACGGCCGGAGTGGAATCGCGGTAGGTACGCCCGACGGTCCCCTTGAACGCCGGATCCGGCAAAGGCAGGCTGGTACGATCTGTCTCTTGCGCATGAAGCGGCAGGGCCATGCTCATCAGCGCGCACAATGACGCCTTCCAGATCCAGGATGCAGCCACAGTTTCTCCTATCCCCGCCTACCGCAAGGCATGCTGATAAATTTAAAACATGTGTTTGTAAATATCAGTCATGAGAATTATATCCAAAACCGGAATGGACACGCCGCGTGATCGGAAGCACAGAGGCAAGGATGGTTCTCGCACGCAAGCTCAATCCCAGGAAATCGGTGCCGGACGCGCTTGTGGACGCTGCGCAACGGCTATTTGCCGAACAGGGTATCGACCGTATCTCGTTGCGAGAGGTGGCCGCGGCGGCGGGACAGCGCAATGTGAACGCCGTGCAATATCATTTTGGCGATCGCGCCGGCCTGGTGCGCGCCATCTATGAACGCAACATCCCCGCCCTGGAGCGAATGCGGGCCGATCGCCTCGCCCAATTGCGGGTCGCTCGATCGGGCGCAAGCGCCCGAGATCTCATGGCCGCGTTTTTCGTGCCGCTGACCGAACATGTCGATGAACACGGCCGACGCAGCTATGCGGCTTTCCAGCTTCAGGCACTTGAATCGCCCAATTGGCGTTTCGCCTTCACGGAGATGCCCGATCAAACACCGGTGACGAACCTCATCGTCGACATGATCCTAAATTTGCGGTCGGACATCCCCCGCGAAGTCTCTGCGCGGCATCTCATCTACGCGAACATCGTCTTCCTTTCGATGATCCGCGATATCGAAGATATGACGGTTGCACGAAGCGCTAGGGAGAGGGACGAGATCATAGACGACACGCTCGCGCTTGTGACACGCATGTGTACCCCGCCATAAGCATCGTCGCCGCGCACCAAGCCATGATCGAGCCGTTCAAACTATCGTCCGTCGCCATCCCCGGCAGCTTCGACCTCAGAAACGCGTTCGCACGGTCACGCCATAGGTACGCGGATCGCCGAGCGTGCCGGTGATCGCACCCGTGTTCGCGGCCGACAGGCTCTGGAAATAATCCTTGTCGAACAGGTTGCGGCCCCACAATTGCAAATCCACCGACCCGTCCAGCGCCCGCACGCCGATCCGCGCGTTGAGCAGGCTGTAACCGGGTATCAACGAATAGCGCGACAGGCTGGCCGTCGTATAGAAATTGGAGCGGTAGCTGTAATCGGCGCCCGCATAGACTTCCATATCATGCCCCCAATGGTTGCCGACCGGAGCCTTTGCCTCTCCGCCAACGGAGAAGGCCCATTTGGAAACGCCAGGCAGGCGGTCACCCGAAAGATCGCAGAATGTGACGCCCGTCGTCTCGATCGGACAAGGCGCATTGGGGTAGCTCACATATTTCGCGTCGGTGTAGGTGCCCGATCCATAAAGAGAGAGCCATGGAGCCGGGCTGGCCTGGAGATCCGCCTCGATCCCGCGGGTGCGCACTTTGCCGACATTCGTGAAATAGGAGATATTGTTGCGATCCGGCGCGGTATCGACGATCGTCGTTTGATAATCGCTGACATCGGTCCAGAATCCAGCGAGGTTGGCGGTCAGCTTGCCGCCCGCCCAACTGGTTTTGAGGCCCAGTTCATAACTGTCGATCGTCTCGGGCTTGATTACAGGATCGACGGCAAACTGGCCGGTGGTGATGATGTTGGCAAGGTTGAGCCCGCCGAACTTGTTGCCCCGGCCATAGGTAGCGTAAATCAGCGCATCAGGAGTCACCTTCCACGACAGCGTCGCCTGTCCCGACAGACGGCCTTCCTTCGTTTTCGCCTCATAGAAGTTGGCGACGCCATAGCGGGCGCGGATCGCCTGCGCGGCGGACTGCTGCGCGGCGGTGAGGCCGCTCAGAACGGCACCTGTCGCCTCCTGATCAAACCAGCCGCTCTTGGTCTCGTACGTATAACGCAGGCCGGTGGTGAGGTCGATCGTCGGCGTGATGTGCCAGATTGTCTGGCCAAACGCGGCATAGCTGTTCGTGACGGGCCGGGAATGGCTGAGGACCGTATAATTGTTGAGCGCCGCCGCACCCACCGCCGGATCAGTGCTGGGCGCCAAGAACCAGTTCGCCGCGTCCGCGCCATAGGCGTTGAGCGCTTCCGCCCTGATCGATTGCCAGAGATAATAAAGGCCGCCGATATAGTCGACCTTGCGTTCTCCCTCGGATGCGATGCGCAGTTCCTGGCTGAACTGTTGCTGGTTGTTGCTCTGGTGGAAATCGCGACCGGCATCGAGGCGCGTGCTGTCGCCATCATTATGCGGATACCAGTCCCACCGCTGCCAGGAGGTGACCGAAGTCAAGCTGTGCCCCGGCAATGTCAGATCCGCGATTGCGGCCACGCCGCCCTGACGCATCTTGTAACGCGGGTTGCCGTTCACATCGACGATGCGTTCACCCGGCGCATCGGTAACGACCGGTACGCCCAACCGGGTCGTCCGGTCGGTATAATTGTTCGCGAAATTGGCGCCATTATCATAGGTGCGGATCACCCCGGTCAGCACGGCTGCGGCGGTTTGCTGCTTCTGGAATCCATAATCGCCGATCAGCCGCAGCTTGAAATTGTCGGCGGGCGTGAACAGCAGTTGCCCGCGCAGGCCGAAATCATGATAGTCCTGCGTCCGGCCATGGTCATAACGATTGGTGACATAGCCGTCTCGGTCGGTCTTCGAGACGTAGAGCCGGGCAGCGAGCCTGTCGTCGATCAGCGCGCCGCTGGCATAGGCGTGCAATTGACGGAAGTCGTAATTGCCATAGCTTATGTCGCCGCCAAATTCCGGCTCGAAGCTGGGTGACTTTGTGGTAATGACAACGGCACCCGCCGACGTATTCTTGCCGAATAGGGTGCCTTGCGGTCCACGCAGCACTTCGATCCGTTCGATGTCGGCCAAATCGAATACGGCTTGGCCCGGTCGCGCCAGATAGACCTGGTCCATATAAACGCCTACCGCCGGCTCCAGCCCGTCATTATAGACCGAGACATTGTTGCCAAGTCCCCGGATATTGATGCTGGTGTTGCGCGGATTGGTGACCGTCACCACCAGGCTGGGGCTGAGCGCCTGAAGATCGCGCAAATTGTAAGTCCGCGTGGCCGCGAGCTTATCCCCGCCATAGCTGTTCGCAGCAACAGGAACGTCCTGGATTTTTTCGTCCCGGCGCCGGGCCGTGATGATGATCGCGCCGCCATCATCCATGGCATCGACGGCCGATGGAATAGCGGCGACTTCGCCTTCCGTCGCACGGGCCTGCGGCACGGCGATGGCGGCGAGAGCGAATGCCAGAGCGAAGGTGGAAGAAGAACGCAGGATAGTCATGAAATCCCCTTTTTTCAGCGACCAGGACGGTTGAATGATTCTCAACTCATCCACTAGAGAAATCGCTGGACAGCCTGCCAGACAGTTTTTCTATCAATATCATAGACAATTGATTGCTACGAATTTCCGGCCCTTTTGCCTTAGGTCCAGCGCCTGACGCGCCAATCGGTTCTGGAGATATCGGATGAGTAAATTTCTGAAATCAGCTATTTTTTTGACCGTGACCGCTCTTTCATGGGGCGCCATGGGGCAGGCGCGGACCACACCGGCGGCGACCGGCAGCACTGTTCCGGCGCCTGCCCAGCAACGCCCGAACTTTCTGCTGATCGTCGCTGACGATCTTGGCTGGTCGGACCTTGGATCGTTCGGTGGAGAGATTGCGACACCCAATCTGGACGCCATCGCGAATGCCGGCGTCCGCTTCACCGGCTTCCACACCGCACCGACCTGTTCGCCGACGCGCTCGATGCTGCTGAGCGGCGTCGACAATCACCAGGCTGGCCTTGGCAGCATGGCCGAGACCCTCCAACCCGAACAGACCGGCCAGCCGGGCTATGAAGGCTATCTCAACGATCGGGTCGCCTCCATCGCCGAACTCTTGCATCAGGGTGGTTATCGCACGCTGATGGCGGGGAAGTGGCATCTGGGCCTCACCCCCGAACGCGGCCCGGCGGCGCGGGGTTTTGAGCGGTCCTACGCTCTGCTCCAGGGCCTTGGCAATCATTTCGGCGCGGACCAGAATAAGGCGTGGAAGGCGATCGATGCCGCGCCGACCTATCGCGACAACGGCAAGATCGTCTCCTATCCCAAGGGGCGCTTTTCGGCCGATTACTTCACGGATCGGCTGATCGGCTTCCTGGAGGAGGGCAGGAAGGACAAACGCCCCTTCTTCGCCTATCTGCCCTATTCGACGCCGCACTGGCCGATACAGGCGCCGGCGGAAGACATCGCCAGATATAAGGGCCGCTATGATGCGGGGTACGAGGCGCTGCGCGATGCACGGTTGAAACGCCAGAAGGAGCTCGGCCTGGTGCCCGCCGATCTGACACCGCACGCGTTTCAGAATGTAAAGCCGTGGGCCTCGCTCAGCCCGGAGGAAAAAGCGGTGGAGGCGCGCAAGATGGAAGTCTATGCCGCGATGGTCGACCGCATGGACCAGAATGTCGGCCGGGTCGTCGCGACCCTCAAGCGCCTGGGCAGATATGACGACACGGTCATCATCTTCCTCGCCGACAATGGACCGGAAGGCAATGTGATCGACGCGCCGTTCCAGGCCGCGTCGAAGCCTGAGGGCGCGGCGAAGCTGGGCATCGACAACAGCCTCGGGAATATCGGCGCGGCCACCTCCTACGTCGGCTATGGCCCCGGCTGGGCCCAGGCGAACAGCTCGCCATCCTGGCTGGTGAAGGGCTATCCGACCGAAGGCGGCACGCGCGTGACCGCTTTTGCCGCCGGGCCGCATGTCGCCGGCGGACGGATCGCCAACGCATTCCTCAGCGTCACGGATGTGGCGCCCACGCTGCTCGACCTCGCAGGACAGACACAGCCCGCCAGCTTCGCAGGGCGGCCCATCCTGGCCATGCAGGGGCATAGCCTTGTGCCCGTGCTGACCGCCAGCCAAATCAACCTGCGCCAGCCGACCGAACCCGTCGGAACGGAGCTGTTCTATCGTCGCGCCCTGCGCAAGGGCGACTGGAAGGCGGTCTACCTGCCGAAGTCCGGCAGCACCTATCCGCGCGGTGGCTTTGGCACTGGCACATGGCAGTTGTTCAACCTCGCCAAGGACCCTGCCGAGGCGCACGATCTGGCGACCAGCGAACCGACAAAGCTGCGGGAACTGATCGCCGATTGGGACAACTACGCCAGGGAAAAGGGCGTCGTCGTCCCCGCTGCTCCGGCTGCGGAGAAATGAATGTCATGCGCTAGTGTGATACGCCTCATCATAGCGGCCAGGTGGGGAGCGTATTTCAAATCCATAAACCACACTAAAAACATATATTTGCTAGTGACCCTGATGAATCTGAAGTTCGTTCAACGCCTGCCCGACAATATGACGAACTTCAGATTCGGGTCACTAGGGTGGTCCCGCGGCGTTGACGATGGCCCCGGTGGCCACGTCGCGGCACAGGCCCGCGCCTCTGTTGCTTCGCCGCACCTGGGCGCGGTCGAGAAAGCGGAAATGGCCGGCTTCTGACCTCCGCCGGCATCATCTCGCATGAACCATCGAAGGCAGGCGAAACTGGCGGCGTTTGACTCGCACGACTTCGCCTGCCAAAGTGCCGGCATGAACTTTCGGGTCAACTTTGCGCGCTTTCGCCATCACGGAGGGCAGCTTCTCGCGGGCATATAGCCCCGGGTCTCGGCGCACTTGCCCCGGACTCGGGGCAAATCGACACATGATGGTCGCCGCCTTGAGGGGCAGGCGCCCCCTCACGATCGAAAGTCAGCGCCATGGCCAGCCGCCTCAAGACAAAACGCCCTCCCGTTCGCCTTATCGACACCGAAGCCGAAAGGCTCACCGACATTGCCCTGAATGCCTCCGGCCCAGCGAAGCAGGCGGGAGAATTGCTGCTCGATGAAATTGCCCGGGCCTCGATATGCAGGGCCGACCAGGCTCCCGGCGATATCATTACCATGCATTCGATGATCGAATTCGAGGACGCGGCGAGCGGCACCAGCCGTACGGTGCAACTGGTCTATCCCGGAGAAGCCGATATATCGAAAGGACGCATTTCGATCCTCACGCCCGTGGGCGCCGGTCTGATAGGCTTGAGCGCGGGCGATGTGATCCTTTGGCCCGACCGCGACGGACGCGAGCGACCTCTCGCCATTTTGAAGGTTACGCAGCCGCCGCGACCCTAGGCAGAGCGATCATCATCCGCCCGCTTACCCGCACGTTTTCACACAATAAAATAACTGAACAGGAGGCCCGACTTTGCCACGGATCGACGAAAAGCTTCTTCCCATTTACGAGGATGTCCTGCGACGCAATGCAGGCGAGACGGAATTCCATCAGGCCGTCGAGGAGGTTCTGGAAAGCCTGGGCGCCGTCATCGCAAAGCATCCGGAATATATCGACAATGCGCTGATCGAGCGGATCTGCGAGCCGGAAAGGCAGATCATCTTTCGCGTCCCGTGGGTCGACGATAATGGGCATATCCACATCAACCGCGGCTTTCGTGTGCAGTTCAACTCCGCACTGGGGCCATATAAGGGGGGCTTGCGGTTCCATCCGTCCGTCAATGTCGGGATCATCAAGTTCCTCGGTTTCGAACAGACCTTCAAGAACGGGCTGACCGGCATGCCGATCGGCGGCGGAAAGGGCGGCTCCGACTTCAATCCGCGCGGCCGGTCGGATGGCGAGGTCATGCGCTTCTGCCAATCCTTCATGACCGAACTGTATCGGCATCTGGGTGAATATACCGACGTTCCCGCCGGCGACATTGGTGTCGGCGCTCGGGAGATCGGCTATCTGTTCGGCCAGTATAAGCGCCTTACCAACCGGTACGAGGCCGGTGTTCTGACCGGCAAGGGGTTGATCTACGGCGGATCGCGGGCGCGGACGGAAGCGACGGGATATGGAGCCATCTATTTCATCGACCAGATGCTGAAGACCAGGGGGCAGAGCCTCGATGGCAAGCGCGCAGTCGTATCCGGGTCGGGCAATGTCGCGATCTATGCGATCGAGAAGATCAATGAGTTCGGCGGCAAGGCGGTCGCCTGTTCGGACTCGTCCGGCTTCATCGTCGACGAAGACGGAATTGATCTGGAACTGCTGAAGGAAATCAAGCTCGTCCGTCGTGAGCGGATTTCGGACTATGTCCGTCTGAAAGGCGAACGAGCCTATTATTCCGACCAGGGATCGGTCTGGGAAATTCCGTGCGATGTGGCGGTGCCATCGGCCACACAGAATGAGCTGAACGGAAATGACGCGGCAGCCCTGATACGCAATGGCGTCATCGCCGTGGGAGAAGGCGCGAACATGCCCTGCACGCCGGAGGCAGTGCGTCTCCTGCAACAAGCCGATATTCTCTTCGGTCCGGCGAAGGCCGCCAATGCCGGGGGTGTCGCGACCTCGGCGCTGGAAATGCAACAGAACGCCTCGCGCGACAGCTGGACTTTCGAGGAGACCGAGGCCCGTTTGGCCGCGATCATGCGCCGCATTCACGATAGCTGTGCGGAAACCGCCGAAGCCTATGGCGCGCCAGGCAATTATGTTCTTGGGGCGAATATCACGGGCTTCGTGCGGGTCGCCGAAGCGATGCAGGCCATGGGAGTCATTTAGCGATCGAGGCTCGGCGCCTGCCGGATCTCAGGGGCCGGACACCGCCGTGTGTGGCGGGGAATACCGGCGCGTTGCGGAAGGGGATCAGGGGTGCCGGCCTTGCGACCGGCGCCCCCTGTGGATTTGGGTGACGCCCCCGACGCGCTCCGATGCGTCAGAAATCGAAACGGACGCCCAGGTTGACATTATGGCTGCGCGTGCCGCCGAACTCACCCTGATAGGCGCCGTAGAGGCTGAAGCCCGGAGCCACATCGTAGCGCGCGCCGGCACCGGCGGTCGCCATCGTCTCCTTGCGGCCGGCGCCCAAGACCGTGAAGCGTTCGGCATTGCCGACGAACCCGGCACTGGCGGCGGAAAGCTCGCCCTCAAGCTGGTGACGCACGCCGGCCTGTGCCCAGGGATGGAAACGGTCGCCCTCGCCGACACCGCCCTCGAACTTGAGGCCGCCGTCGATGAAGGTGGCATGGGTCTTGGCGCGATCGATGGCGAGTGCGAGGGCGGCGCTGCCGGTTTCAGTGGCGCGTCCACGGCGGGTCGAGACGTGGGTGATGCCGACTTCCGGCCGAACCGCCCAGCTACCCATGGGGAAGCTGTAGCCGACCGAACCGTCCAGCACGAGGCTGCGCAGGCGATAGTCGTTCGATGCGACCGTCGCGCCTGGAACGGCGCGGCGGGTGCTGCCCTCGCTCCAGTCGTAGGCCATCGTCACCGCCGCGTCGAAACCGCCGCTGGTGACGCGACCGGACAGACCGGCAACCACGCCGTCGGCATCGGTACGCGCGCCCAGCGCCTTGACGGTCTGACGGCTGTCGACATAGCCGACGAACCCACCGACCGATGCCGCCGCCGAACCAAAGCCGATGCCGCCCAGCACGCCATAGCTGTGGCTCTTGGCCGTGGAACTACCCAGGACCGCATTGCCCTTCAGCGTGCGCCAGTTCCCCAGGCTCTGCGCAAAGGTGAACGGGCCCGCCGTGTCGCGCCGGGTTGCGGCGAGGCCGGAGCGGCCGGCCTTCGCAATGGCCAGTCCCTGTTCCACACCGAGCTGCGAGGCGCTGGCATAAGCTTCCGCCGTAAGCTGGCCGAAGGCCGCCGCATTTGCCGTGCTGCCGCTGAGCAATGTGGGCACGGCATTGATCAGCGCCGTGCCGGCGGTGCCGGCGACCAACAGGCCGTTGACATAATTGATCGCGGCGTTGGCCTGAACGTTGGTGCCCGCGGGCGCCACGAAAGTGCCGAGCAGTTGCAGCCTCGATGCATTGTAACGCAGCACACCGACGATGCCGGGATCGCGGTTGACGATGTCGAACTCGCCAGTGATCGTGCCGCCGCCGTTGACGATGATGAGGTCGCGCGATGCGCCGGGGGTGAGCGAGCCGGTCAGGTTCAGCACCGTATTGTCGCCGATCGCCACCGATCCGCCATTGACGATGATCTGGTCGCTCTGGCCCACGGGCACGAACTCGAAGGTCGTGGTGGTGCCGTTGCCGATCGCGAGATTGCCGTTGATCGTCATGATCGCGGGCGAAGCGCCGGGCGACAGCGTGCCGCCATTGCCGATCGTGATGTTGCCGCTGACCGTTCCGGCGGTGCCGAAGGTGCCGCCGCTCGCCACGTCGACCGATCCGGTCAGGGTCGATCCGGCCAGACCGATCAGGCGGCCACCGGTGACATTGACCTGGTTGACGTCGAGATCGCCGGTGAAGCTGTTCACGCCCGCGGCGTTGTTCACTTCTTCAAAGCCGGTGAAGTTGGACCCGTTGATCGTGGTCTGCGATTCATAGGTGCTGCCCGTATTGAAGGCGAGCGTATCGGATCCCCCGCCCGCGGCCACCGTGCCGCCGAAGCTGCCGCCCGTGCCGATCGTCACCGTGTCGGCGCCTGCGCCCAGATCGACATTGCCGGAGATCGCACCCGTGTTGGTCAGACTGTCCGCGCCGCTTCCGGCGAGGATATTGCCATTGATCGTGCCACCCTGGTTGCTGATGCTGTTGTTGCCGGGACCGGTGATGATGTTTCCGGTGACGGAGCCACCGCTCGCATTGCTGAAGACATTGTCGCCTGCACCCAGATCGACATTGCCGATCACTTCGCCACTGTTTGCGATCGTGACGCTTTCACTTCCGCCGCTGATGGCTGTTTCGCCCGGGGCCACGACGATGCTCGATCCCTGGGTCAGGTTGAGCGGGCCACCGCTGGATACCTGAACCGTCTGCTGGACCACGACCTGACCCGTGCCGATGATCTTCTCGATCTCGAAATTGGTGAACAGCTGGCGGAGGGCCGGATCGATCGAACCGGTGTAGGTCGTTCCGGTGATGTCGAACGAAAGCGTGTCTTGCCCTGCGCCGCCGTCGACCGTTCCGTTCAACACCGCCGAAGCGAGGAGATGGGTGAAGCTGTCATCGCCATCGCCCATCCGCACCGTTCCGGTGATGGTGCCTGCGTTGACGATGGTGTCATTGCCTTCACGCATGTAGATGTCGCCGGTGATCCGGCCGGCATTGTCGATGCGGTCATCGCCGGCATTGAGGTCAATCGACCCGATGATCACGCCCGTCGCGGTGTTCGTCACATGGTCGGTCGAGGGCAGGAAGCCGCTGTCGTCATCAAGCTGATCGCCGCTCGTATGGATCGCGCCGGCAAGATAGCGGTTGGGCTGGCCGATCGCATTGTCGACGACGATGCCGGGATTGGCCGAATAATCGCTGCCCGCGCCGCCCCGGATGGTGCCCGCGTTGACGATATTGACGGTCTTCGCGGACACGCCGATCGCGGTCGCCATGCCGCCGTCAACGGCGTTGGGAATGGCATTATATGCCAACAGCCCCGTGGGAGGCGTGGGGATGATCATGCTGGCGAAGCCCGATACCTCTATCAGGCCGCCTTCGCGGTTTTCGATGGTGACCGTACCTGCGCCGCTGCTTTCCTGGTCGATCCCGACGGCGGCGATCTGGTTGACGAAGAATTCGGTGCTGCCGGGGTTCAATATTCCCATCGGGAAGCCGGTGGCGCCTCCGGTCGCCTTGATCGTGCCACTGTTGACCAGGCGCACAGTCGAGTCCGCCAACGCAGTACCCGGCTCATCGCCGTCGCCCGCTTCGATCTCGATGAGAAGGCCCGATCCGCCCCGGTCCTGGCCGATGATGCTGCCGCTATTGTTGAAGGTCAGGCTTTGGCTGACGTCCGTATCCGATTCGATGTCGAATGCGGCAACGCCGCCGAAGAATGGAACATTGCCCGGCTCGATGGGAAGCTCGGTTCGTGTCACGGTGCCGCTATTGTCGAATGTCGCCACCCGGTTCCCGATTTCCACCTCGGCGGCGCCGTCGATCGCGCCTGTGTTGGTGAACGCGAAATTTTCAGCGGGGATACGGATGATATCCTCGTCCTCCGGCCCGTCATCCTGCAAAAGGCCGGTTTCGATGTACAGCGCAGTGCCGCCTTCCCGCGCCGAAGCCGCGATGCGGCCATGATTGGCGAAGCTCAGATTCTGTGCCGCGACGCCGGCGTAGAAGCCGTCCAGGATTTCGCCGCTCGCGCTGTTGACGATCGTCGCGGCATCGGCGTTGAATTCGTCGTTGGCGTTGAGCAGCACGAGGTCCAGCTCGCCCACCTTCAGCGTCAGGCCGCGCTGGAAATGTCCGTTGGCATCAATCCCGGCCATCGAACCGCTGTTGGTGAAGGAGAAGACCCGCGCCGCCACGTTGGCATCCAGGCCGCCGATGATGCTGCCGCTATTCTCGATTTTCGCATCCGCCAGTTCAGTGGTTTCCAACGCCTGGCGGATACGGATGGCCGCGTTCACGCCCTCGTCGAATTCGCGTTCGATATTGGCGAAGGCTGGACGCGCGCCGTTGAAGCCCATCTCGATGGTGCCGGCGTTGCGGAAGACGAAATCCTCGCCCGCAGAGGTCGTGATGACCGATCCCATTCCGCTCGTCGCCAGGTTGATCTCGTCATTGTTGACGAAGGTCGCGGCCGCGATCCTTATGTCGCCGTTGATCGTCCCTTCATTGGTGAAGCTGGTCAGGGCATCGCCATAGGTCGGCGTATAAAGCGGAACGGTGCCGGGCTGCACATTGGCGCGCTGGAAAGTCGCGAAACGTTGTTGGTAGTAGCTGATCGCAGCCGGGACGACGGTCACGCCGGGCGGATACAGGCCCGCAGTGTTGAGGAGGTTGATCGTGCCGCCGTTCACGACATTGCCGTTGCCCATGAGGGTGATCGTCGTGCCCTGCCCGGTCAATGTCAGCGTGGTCGCATCGCCCCGCGCCTCGAAACCCTCGATCTCGAACGTGGCCGGCAAGGCCCGAGCACCCAATTCCAGCGACTGCGACTGGCTGTAGCTGCGGGTATAGATGTCGATGCCGCCGCCGGCCGATAGGGTTCCGGTGACCCCGTCATCCTCGCCCCGCTGGATGAAATTGGCGGTGCTGAACGCGGTGCCGAGTTGCAGGTTGCCGTTCAGCGTGCCGCCGTCCGAAATATAATAATAGAGCGCGCCCGCCAGCGGCGACTGGGGCGATACAGGGGTGGGCTCGACATAGGAAACATCGCCATTGATCGTGCCGGCATTTGTCACGTTGAAGCTGAGCAAGGGAATACCGGTCCTTGCGGGTGCGATGATGGCGTTCGTCCCCCCATCGATCACGCCGCCCGCTGCGTTGTTCACCGACAATATGACTGCCAGACCGGCGCGGATGGCCGGGTCCCCCGCAATGGTTCCGCTGTTGTTCACCACGGTGGCGGTGCCCAGCGTTCCGGTGATCGGCCCGATCGAGCCGGTATTGCTGATGATACAGAGCGGACCCGCACTCCCATCCGGACAGGTCGTTGTCGGGGCCTGCTGCGCGAAGGAACTGCCTGCGCCGAGCGCCAGCACGCTCACGCCAATACCAAGCCCCAGACGAATAGGTGAACGCGTAGACTTCCGCCCGATCATGATATTCCCTCCCGACAAATATGCGGCAGGGTTAGTCGGGTCGAGCAGTCGTTCGCATCCCCCGATTAGGGTATGAGCGATCAATCAATCGATATGTTGCATTTTTGCACAGGCATAATCAGCCATGTCTTCACGGCGAGGCCAACCTATATTTCCAAGCTGGACTATTCCGATGTTGCCGCCTCGCCACGGAGCAACGATCTCCATCAAAATAGGATTGGGCACTTTGCCCGCTTGCCGGCTTGGCGTCTTCCAGTGCGGGGGTTCAGCAGGATCATCGCACATATCCCGTCTGCCAATCGGCCATGCCCTTGAACGCCGCCTGGCGCCCGATGCCACAACACGATCCTGTAAAGCGCGTTAATTCCGATGAAATCCCCAGAGCAACGGGACTCTCGACCTAATTGTTACCGCCAATCAGATCTCCCAAACCGCCCAGGACGGAGCCTTCGCCGCGATTCTGTCCGCCCCGGCTTCCGGCAGCCGCCAGCATCCGACCCGCAAGCCGGGAGAAGGGCAACGACTGGATCCACACTTTGCCGGGCCCGGTCAGGCGCGCGAAAAACAGACCTTCACCGCCGAACAGGATGCTTCGCACACCCCCCGCCCGCTCCAGATCGAAATCGACCGTATCGGTGTAGGCGGCGACGCAGCCCGTATCGACATGCAATTGCTCCCCCGGCGCCAGTTCGCGTTCGACGATCGTTCCGCCCATCTGGACGAAGACCCAGCCATCGCCTTCCAGCTTCTGCATGATGAAGCCTTCGCCGCCGAACAGTCCGGTCATGATCCGCTGCTGAAAATGGACGCCGATCGAGACGCCCTTCGCGGCGGCCAGAAAACTGTCCTTCTGGCAGATCAGCCGGCCGCCATATTGGTCGAGACGGATGGGCAGGATCGCGCCGGGCGTGGGCGAGGCGAAGGCGACCCGCGCCTTGCCATGGCCATTATGCGTGAACACGGTCGTGAACAGGCTCTCGCCGGTGACCAGACGCTTGCCCGCGCCCAGCAGCTTGCCCATGAAGCCGCCGTCGCTGCCGCCGCTGCCGTCACCGAAAACGGTGGTCATGCCGACCACCGCATCCTTCCAGACCAATGCCCCTGCCTCCGCAACCGCGCTTTCGCCCGGATCGAGTTCGATTTCGAGGAATTGCAGTTCCTGCCCCTTGATCTCGAAATCGATGTCATCCGCGATGCCGGGCTGACGATGATGCTGCCATGGGCTGGGGTTCGGCATTGTCGGGCTCCTGAAGTTCGGAAGGCCGTTCATAACCGTTCCGGATCATGTTCGGCTAGCCCGCTTCGCGCTTGCATGCAGCCGGCGGCACGTCGCCCCTATCGTTGCCCCGCCTCTATCCTGGCCAGGCGCCGTCCGGTGACCAGCGTCTGGATGATGAACAGGATGATGAGAATGGCGCCGACCGTTCCCACGAATATGTCGAATCCCGACCAGGCCCCGAACAGGCCGGGGCCGGAACCCAGTTGCATCATCATGGCGGTCAAGGTCATCAGCATCAGGCGAAGCTCGGTCGGACCGGCGGAAAGATAGGAAAGCTTGAATTCCCCAAGGACCCGGGCGGAAAGATAGGCGTGGATCGACAGCAGCAGATAGCCCGCCAGCGCGATCATGGCGACGTCCATCGTCACGAACGGACTGAGACCCATCCCCGCCAGGATCAGCAGAACGACCAGACCGTCGCAGCTATGATCGATGAAATAGCCATAGGAAGGCCGCTCTATATGGCGATAGCGAGCGAGGCTCCCGTCCATCGAGTCACCGAACCATTGCACGGTATAGCCCATGATCGCGAGGAGGAGCCATGCGGAGCCGTAATTGCTCGCCGCATAGCCCGCAAAGGTCATGAAGGCGCCGATCACACCCAACAGGGTCAGCAAGTCCGGTGTCACCCATGCGGGCATCCGGCCGCAAAACCAGGTCAGGAGCCTCCGTTCGGCCTTGGCGAGATAATTTTGCTGGATTCTATCCAGTTGGGCCGGAGCGGGATGTAATGGATTTGTCATATGCTCTTATGGGGCAAGTGCCGCGCAAGAGCAACGCCGGCCACTGGTCGATCGGGGGCGTCCGATGGAACGGGGCACAGCGGCAGGCATGAAATGTGCCGACAGGACAGACCGCAAAAAAGAGTGCCCACCCAAGAAGGTTGATTGTGGTTTATACCTATGCCGTCGTCACGACAGCAGGCATAGGCATGCAAAGCCCATGACCGACATTGCCCAACCCTATCTGTCCATGATCGCCTCCATCGCGGTCGGATTGCTCGTGGGGCTGGAGCGCGGCTGGACACAGCGGGATCTGGGCAAGGGCCACAGGGTCGCGGGTTTTCGAACCTTCGGCCTGATCGGATTGCTGGGCGGTATCGGCGGATTGGCGCCCGACACCGTCGCTGCCTCTCTCTGCCTGGGAGTCGTGGCTGTCCTGGCGATCGGCTATGCGCGCAGCGTCGATCCGGAGAATCTGTCCGCCACAACGACGCTCGCCGGCCTGCTGACCTTCGGCGCGAGTTTCTGTGCCACGAGGGTGTCGCCCGCGCTGGGTCTTGCAACGGGCGCGGCGACCTTTGCGATCCTGAGCGCGCGGCAATCGATGCACGCCCTGCTCAGGGGCATGGACGAAAGCGAAATCGAGGGCGTGTCCCGCTTCCTGCTGGTCGCACTCGTCATCCTGCCACTGCTGCCGGACGCCGCCTACGGCCCCTTTGATGCGTGGAACCCTCGCAAGATATGGATGGTGGTCGTATTCGTGACCGGCCTGTCCTTTTCTGGCTATGCCATTTCCAGACGCTTCGGCCGCGACCGGGGAATATTGGTGGTGGCCCTGACGGGCGCCATCGTCTCCTCCACGGCCGTGACGGCGGATTACGCCCGTCGCCTGCGCGACGAACCGGAGGCCCGGGACATATTGTCGGCGGGCATCGCGGTCGCGTCCATCGTCATGTTCGTGCGGGTTCAGCTCGTTGCACTCGCCCTCATCCCACGCGCCGTTCCCACGCTGGCGCTGACCATGGCTCCTGCGACGCTGGTTGCCGTGATATTCGCCCTGATCGCCTGGCGACGCCATGGCAAAGGTGGCGACGGCATGGAGATTTCCAATCCGCTCGGCTTTGCACCTGCGCTCATGCTGGCGGCTCTGGTAGCAGGATTGTCGCTTGCCGCACGATGGGCGCTGGCGCGTTTCGGCGAGCAAGGCATGGCCGTCATTCTGACCCTGACCGGCATATCCGACGTCGATGCCGCGGTGATGACCATGGCTGGACTGCCGCCCGACCTGCTGGACAATCGTAGCGCAGGCCTCATTCTGGGGAGCGCTGTCCTGGCCAATACGCTGGCCAAGGCGGTGATGACCCTGGTCATCGGATGGCGTCACGGCGGCGGCAGGGCCGCCATGCCGCTTCTCGCCGCGGTGACCGCAGCCGCCGCCAGTCTGGCCGGTTGGATGGCGTTGGGCTGATCCTGCTTTTGCCCCCCGGTCGGCCGGATCATCCACCCGCATCAGTCGACGGAGCCAGAAATGGCGATGGATCCAGCTTCTTCCCTTCGCCTCTCAGCTCATGACAAGCATCGGGGTTTCGACGAAGGTTCGAAACGCGTCCATGAACCGGGCTGCGATGGCACCGTCGATGGCGCGATGATCGAAGCTGCCCGTGGCCGCGACGATGGTCGCGAGCGCCAGCTCCCCATCGACCTTCCATGGTTGCTCGACAGCGGCGCCGATCCCCAGAATCAGCGCCTGGGGTGGATTGATGACAGGAAACATCTCATCGATGCCGAACATGCCGAGATTGGAGATTGAAGCGGTTCCTCCCTGATAGTCCTCGGGTTGGAGATGGCCCGCACGCGCCTTTACCGCGAGCCCCTTGCTCGCCTGGGCGATCGCGGACAGCGACAATGCGGACACATCTCGAATGACCGGGGTGATGAGACCGCCGTCGATCGCGACCGCCATCGCAATGTCGACCCGGCCGAAGCGATGGAGGTCGTCGCCCCCATATTGCACATTCGCGTCGGGCACCTCGACGAGCGCCAACGCCATCGCCTTCATGAGCAAATCGTTGACGCTCAATTTGATCCCCCGGGCTGCAAGGCCGGCGTTGAGCTCCTCACGCAGCCTGAGGAGTGGATCGATGTTGCATCGGACGGTGAGATAGAAATGAGGGATCGTCCGCTTCGCCTCGGTCAGCCGGCGCGCGATCGTCCGCCGCATCGCGCTCAGCTTGACGGTTTCGACGGGCACGCCCGCAGGGGGCGGCACGATGCCCGTCCCTGCGTCCGCAGCGCCGCCCGGGCGCAGCGATGAGGGGGCAGGGACGACCAGCGGCGCAACAGGAAGGTCGGCCCGGACGATCCTGCCGTTGGGGCCCGATCCGACGATGCCTTCAAGATCCATACCCTTCGCATCAGCGATGCGTTGTGCCAATGGACTGACCTTGAGGCGGCCCGATGGCGACGGACGCCTGGGGGACGCGCTCACGGACGGCGGCGCGTCGACGAGCAAGACGCCCTCCCCCATCGGCACCAGGATCGGTTCGGGATCAACGGGCGCCGCGTCCTCGTCCATCGCTTGGGCAACGGTCGCCGTATCGGCGCGTTCATCGGCGGCGGCGAGCAGAGCAATCACCGTTCCGACGGCGACATCATCCGTCCCCGCCGCAATGACGAGAGTGGTTATGCGGCCCTCATCGACGGCTTCCAACTCCATCGTCGCCTTGTCGGTCTCGATCTCGGCAATGAGATCGCCCGGCTTGATGCTATCGCCCTCAGACACCAGCCACTTCGCCAGATTGCCTTTCTCCATCGTCGGCGACAGCGCCGGCATCCTGAGTTCAATTGCCATCTGAGTTCCTCAAAAAGAGTTCGGCGGCAGCCTCCACGATCGCGTCGGCATCCAGCCTGTATGTACGGTACAGGTCAGGTAGATCTCCGGTCTGACCAAAACGGTCGGTTCCCAGCGGACTGACCCGCATGCCAAGTACACCGCCGAGCCAGGAAAGCGCAGAAGGCGAGCCATCCAGAACGGTGATCAGGCCCGCACCCGGCGCCAGCGCGGACAACAGCTTCTCGGCATGGCAGGGCTGGCTTGCGCCACCCGACCAGCGGGCTGCGCATCGCGCCGACCAGCCACGATGCAGCAGATCGGGCGACGTCACGTTGAGCAGGCCGATCCCCGGAATGTCGTCGGCCAATTGTTCCCAAGCGGCCAGTGCCTCGGGTGCGACCACCCCGCTGAAGACGATGGCGGCCTCGGCGCCCGCCGCCGGCTTGCGAAGCCAATAGCCGCCTTGCAGCGCGTCTGCCTGCCACGCATCGTCCTCGCGCTCGACCTGCTGGATCGAACGCGTCGAAAGCCGGAGATATACGGAGGAGCCGTCAGGGCGCTGCATATGCTCGAAGGCCCAACGCATCATCAGGGCGAGTTCGTCGGCAAATGCCGGATCGAAATAAGCGAGATTGGGCTGTCCCATGCCGATCAGCGGCGTATTGATCGACTGATGCGCGCCGCCCTCGGCCGCCAGCGTCATGCCCGACGGCGTCCCGACAAGCAGGAAGCGTGAGTCCTGATAGCAACCATAGTTCAGCGCATCGAGACCACGCGAAACGAACGGATCATAGACGGTGCCCACGGGAATGAGGCGCGTACCGAAATGAGGCGCCGCCAATCCGAGCGAGGCGAGCAGGAGGAAGAAATTATTCTCCGCGATGCCCAGCTCGATATGCTGACCAGCCGCATGCTGCGCCCATTTTTGCGCGGACGGGATTTTGGCCTTCTGGAAAACGTCGGCCAGTTCTTGCCGGCGAAAGATCCCGCGCTGATTGACGAATGCGCCCAGATTGGTCGTCTGGGTCACGTCCGGAGCCGTCGTGACAATGCGGTCGGCCAGTTGCTCGCCCGATTTGGCGAGATCGAGCAATATCCGGCCGAAAGCAGCCTGCGTCGACTGGTCCGCGCCTTCGGGAACAGGGATGGCAGGAACGGGCACGGCCCCCGCGGTCGGCTCCGGCGGCTTGGAAGCGAAGCGCGATCGGGCGATGAACGCCTTGAGCTGCGCTGCCACATTGTCGCCCTGGCCAGCCCAAGGCTCCCATTCCTCACCCTCGGCAATGCCCATGGACGATCGAAACATGTCCATTTGAGCATTGTTCATCATGCCGGAATGATTGTCCTTATGACCGGCGAGAGGCGTGCCATAACCTTTGACCGTATAGGCTATGAACAGGGTCGGCCGATCGTCGGTGGCGCTGTCGAACGCGTCCATCAGCGTCTCGATGCAATGCCCGCCAAGATTGGTCATCAGAGCCGCCAGCCCCTGATCGTCGAAGCTGTCGAGCAGCTTCGCGACATGCGGCTTGCTGCCGATGTCGTCCACAAGGCGCTGACGCCAGGCGGCGCCGCCCTGATATGTCAGAGCGGCGAATTCCGCATTCGGGCAGTTGTCGATCCATTCCTGAAGCGACTTTCCGCCCGGCCTCTGAAATGCCGCACGTTGCAGCTTGCCATATTTGAGCGTGAGGACACGCCATCCACATGTCTCGAAAATATCGTCAAACCGGCGGAACATCCGATCCGCCGTCGTGGCATCGAGCGACTGGCGGTTATAGTCCACGATCCACCAGCAGTTACGAAGGTCGTGCTTATAGCCTTCGATCAGGCACTCGTAGATATTGCCTTCGTCAAGCTCCGCATCGCCCATCAAGGCGATCATGCGGCCAGCATCTTCCTCGCGGACCTGGCCATGGGCGACAAGATAATCCTGGACCAGCGAGGAGAAGGCGGTGATGGCGACGCCCAACCCAACCGATCCCGTCGAAAAATCGACCGGAATCCTGTCCTTTGTGCGACTGGGATAGCTTTGCACGCCGCCCAGGCCGCGAAAGCGCTGGAGATGATCCAGGCTCTGGTTTCCCAACAGATAATGAATGGCGTGGAGCACCGGGCCGGCATGGGGCTTCACGGCCACTTTGTCATTCGGGCCAAGGGCATAAAATAAAGCGCCGCCATGATGGCCGTCATGGACGCGCAACTTGCCTGATGGCCGCCCACCTTCAGGCCATCGCGCTTGGGACGAATATGGTTCGCATTATGCACTGTCCAGGAAGCCAGCCACAGCAAGCGTCGATCGATCGCTTCCAGCGCATCAACGATATCTTGTCGATCGTTCGACAGGGCGATGGTCATGGGTGGTTCCTTTCAGCTGGAGGTCAGCTTAACCGGAATCCTCCACGCAGGTCCTTGCGAAATCAGCCGATGAATGCGACAGAATTGGCAGATTCTTTCATATCCAGATGATTTGATCGCAGAATGTTTCAATGATGCCGAGTTTGGATGAAATCGACCGGAAGCTGCTTCGGGCTTTGCAGGCCAATGGCCGCATCACCAATCAGGACCTGTCGGACCTTGTCGGCTTGTCGCCCTCCCCTTGCCTCAGGCGCTTGCGTCAACTCGAAAGTGCCGGCGTCATCTCGCATTATGCCGCGCTCGTTGATCCGGCGGCGGTCGGCTTAACGGTGACCGCCTTCGTTCGCGTCCGACTCGATCAACAGGATGACCGCCATCTGGCTGCGTTCGAAAAAGCCGTCGACGGCTTTCCGGAGGTCATGGAATGTTATCTGATGACCGGCGACGCCGACTATCAGTTGAGGATACTCGTCGAGTCACTCAATCTGTTTGAGGACTTCCTCCGTCACAAGCTCACCAAAATCCGCGGTGTCGCCCAGGTCACCACCAGTTTTGCGTTGCGGCCGGTCGTGTATCGGACCGCCCTGCCCCTCTGAACGCGCCAGGAGGCACTGTCGTCTCCGGAGATATCCGACATATAAGAATTCGCTATCGTCGCGCCGCCTACCCATACATCATGCCCGGCACGCTGTCCCGCCGGCCTTTCCCGACCGCCCCCCAGCGTCCCGTTTTGATGTGCATGCCCGTCTCATTCAGAAGGCGTTTTCCCCCGAAAAACAGCGCGCTTTTCGCGGCGGGCTGAGTTACCATGGTCCCTGGCCGTCAAACACAGTGTTCGGCCCGGCATAATATGCCGGAGAGGTGCCGCCATGCGGGGCTTGGGCATTTCATCTAGGCCCTTCGTGCAGGGGTCAGGTGCGGCGGGCATATCGGCCGCAACGCTCCTCCTTTGTGTCCGGAAAACCCTGTTGGCGGGTATTTTCCTTCTGTCCGCCCCCTGCCATGCCGGCCCGTTCGAGGATGCCACCGCCGCCTATCGACGGGGCGACTATACAACCGCGCTGCGCCTCTATCAAAGCCTCGCCGATCAGGGCGACCCGCGCGCGCAGACCAATCTCGGCCGCATGTATCTTACCGGCCGCGGCACCGGCAAAAACTATCCCGAAGCGCTGAAGCTGCTACGCCGCGCCGCCGCCCTGGGTTTCGCGGACGCCCAATATAATCTCGGCGAAATCTATTTGCGCGAATGGGGCGTGGACCAGGATCTGGTGGAAGCGGCGCGATGGTACACTCGCGCCGCCGAGCAGGGCCATGTCGGCGCGCAATTCACTCTCGCGGTCCTGTACATGATCGGTCGGGGCCTTCGTGAGAGCAAGCCCAAAGCCGCCTACTGGTTCGAACGCGCCGCCGCGCAGGGCAATCCGGACGCGCAAGTCGAGTTGGGCGATATCTACGCGACGGGCCGAGGCGTCAGCCAGGACAAGGTGACTGCCTATAAATGGCTACAGCTTGCCCAGACCAACGGCCGGACCGAGCGCGTGCGCACAAAGGCGACCCAATTGCTGGACCGCCTGTCGCGCGGCATGTCGCCGGCACAGATCGCGGAGGGCCAACGCCTTGCCCGCGAATGGCAACCCGTTCCCGCAAGGACCGGCCAGCCATGACGAGACCGAACCTCCCCCCCGACGCCAAAGGCTGGCTCGCCCGCAGTCGCCCCTATTGGTTCGCCATCCTTGTGGGGATCGTCAGCATGGGCCTGACGGTGGGGGCCTGGCGCTGGCTTTCGGCCGAGCAGGGCCGATCGATCGAGACGGAATTCACTTTGGAAGCGGAGCAGCGCGCGGAAGGGATAAAACGGCAATTTTCCTCCGAAACCAGCGTGATAAAGGCGCTACTGGGCTATTATTTGGGATCGGATGCCGTCAGCCGCAGCGAATTCGACGCCTTCACGCGCGTCTATCTGACGGGTCTGTCCAGCCTCGATACCGT
This sequence comes from Sphingobium sp. LB126, assembly GCF_002795205.1. NCBI lineage: Bacteria > Pseudomonadati > Pseudomonadota > Alphaproteobacteria > Sphingomonadales > Sphingobiaceae > Sphingobium > Sphingobium sp. LB126. The sequence continues at coordinate 161,585 of NZ_NETV01000002.1, read as the reverse complement.
CCAATGGGTTCCCCATGTCTCCGGCGTGGAGCGCAGGGCCTGGGAGACCAGGGGGGCAACCGAACTCGGCAAGGATTTCCGCTTCACCCGGGTCGACCGGCACGACGCCGCCGTCCCGGCACCGCCCGGTTCGGACTATTTCCCGATCTTCTATGCGCAATCCTCGCTCGGGGATGCTGGCGGCATATTGGGCTTCGACTGGGGGTCGGACCCCTTTGCCCGTTCCGCTTTGTTGGCGGCTCGCGACAGTGGGGAGATCAACGCGGCGGCCCATGTCCGCCTGCCGCTGATGATGGACGATGATCCCCGCATCGCCGTGTTCGCGCCGGTCTATGATGGCAATGCGGACGCCATGACCGTCGACCAGCGGCGCACGCATCTCAAGGGCTTCGTGGTCGTCGTGCTGCGGATCGGCGACGTGATCCAGAACGCCATCGATCTGATGCCGCGCAAGGGGGTCGACCTTTATCTGCTCGATTCCGCCGCTCCACCATCGCAGCGCGTCCTGCTGTCGGTCCTCGCATCGGGCGAACGGACCAGGTCCGCCGCCCCCCGACCATGACGGCGGAGATTTTCCACAGCAGCTCGCTCGTCATCGGCAACAGCGTCCTCACGATCTACAGCGCAGCCACGCCCGCTTACGGCCGCAAGCGGGGCATCGCCACGCCCCTGATCGCGCTGGCAGGCGGGATGGGCATCAGCCTGATCCTGCTCATCTATCTCATCTCCCTCGCCAACCAGCGCACCCGCATCGAGCAGGTGGTGGCCCAACGCACCGCCGAACTGCGCGGCCTCAATGTCCGGCTGGAGGAACGGACGATGCAGCTCGAATCCTCCGAGATCGAACTGCGCGCCGCCAAGGACAAGGCGGAGGAAGCGACCCGCGCCAAGAGCCAGTTCCTCGCCAATATGAGCCATGAGATCCGCACGCCGATGAACGGCGTGATCGGCGCCGCCGAATTGCTGAGCGACACGCCGCTCACCGCTTCGCAGCGCGAATATCTCTATATGGTGACGCAATCGGCCGACGCGCTGCTCCACCTCATTGACGACATTCTCGATTTCTCGAAGATCGAGGCGGGCCGTCTGGAACTGGAACATGTCGCCTTCAGCATTCGCGAGGAGCTGGCCGACACGTTGCAGGCCTTTGCCGGGCGCGCGACCGAAAAGGGGATCGAGCTGGCCTGCCATGTCGCGCTCGATGTGCCCGATGGGCTGGAGGGCGATCCGCACCGGCTGCGCCAGGTCATCATCAATCTTGTCGGCAATGCGCTGCGCTTCACCGACAAGGGTGAGGTAGTGCTGGACGTCAGCGTCGACGCGCCGGTCGAAGGTCAGGGAGCACCGGACCGGGCGCGCCTGCGCATCGCGGTCAGCGATACCGGCCCAGGCATCGCGCCGGCAAAGCAAAGGCTGATCTTCGAGGCTTTCTCGCAGGCCGACGCATCCTTCACCCGCCGCTTCGGCGGCACGGGGCTTGGGCTCACCATCGCCTCGCAACTGGTGCAGTTGATGGGCGGGCGGCTGGAACTGTCGAGCGAAGTCGGACGCGGCAGCATCTTCCATTTCACCATCCCCTTCGTCCTGTCGCGGGTCGAACCGGCCGGCCGGTCTATCGAACAGCCATCGCTGCGCGATCTGGCGGTGCTGGTGGTCGACGATAACGACACCAACCGCCGCATCCTGGACGAGATGATCCGAGGCTGGGGCATGAAGCCGCTGGCGGTCGACAGCGGCCCAAAAGCGCTCGCGGCGCTTAAGAATGCGGTCGGCATCGGCCGCCCCTTCCGGCTCGTGCTGCTGGACATGATGATGCCGAACATGGACGGCTTTGCGGTCGCGCGGGCGATCGTGCGCCGCAATGGCGCAGAGCAGCCGGCCGTCATCATGCTCTCTTCGGCACAAAAGGACGAAATGGCCCGCTGTACCGAGGCAACTGGCATTTCCGCCTTCCTGCTGAAACCCGTGCGCCAGTCCGAACTGCTGGAGGCCATTCTGGCCGTGCTGAAAGTCACGGTGGTCGAGGAAAGCGGCGAGGCCGAACCGGTGCCGGAGGACAGGCCCTCGCTCCACATATTGGTGGCGGAGGACAATGCCGTGAACCAGCGCCTCGCGCAGCGGTTGCTGGAAAAGCGTGGACATAGGGTGCAGATCGTCGGCGACGGCGCGCAAGCGGTGGAGGCCGTGAACCGGAACCGCTTCGACGTGGTACTCATGGACGTGCAGATGCCGGAGATGGACGGCTTCCAGGCCACCGCCGCCATTCGTGCGCGCGAGCGGTCGACAGGCGATCATATCCCGATCGTCGCGATGACCGCCCATGCGATGCGCGGCGACCGCGAGCGCTGCCTGGAGGCGGGGATGGACGACTATATCTCCAAACCTCTCAAGGTCGAGGATTTCTACGAGGTTGTCGAAGGGCGGATCGCCCGCGCCGGACAGCAGGAGAAGGAAAGGCGAGAGACATGAGCACGCTGATGGACTGGGCCAGGGCGCTCCAGAACGCCGATGGCAGCGAGGAGCTTCTGCTCGAACTTGCCGAAGTCTTTATCGCGGAATGCCCGGAAATGATGCGGCAGCTCCGCGCCGCGATCGACGGACGGGATATGCGCGAATTGCAGCGCACGGCCCACAGCCTCAAAGGGTCGGCGCGCATCTTCGCCGCTCCGGCCGCGACCGACGCCGCCTTCCGGCTGGAGGCGATGGGTGCGGACGGCGATCTGCGCCATGCGGACGACGCATGGGCGATCCTGCGCTTCGAGATCGACGGGCTGGTCCGCGCCCTGACCGCCAAGGTGCAGGGACAAGGTTCGAACGAAGCCAGCAACGCCCATAATTCATGAACCCGGCTTCGGCGATGGAGTAGAATGTCATGGCGAACAAGCGCATCACCGTTCTTCTGGTGGAAGATAATCCGGTCTATTCGCGCCTCATCCAGAAGCTGCTCAGCCGTTCGGACTATCCCCTGTTCGAGGTGATCCAGGTCGGCACGCTGGAAGGCGCGCTCGACCGGCTGTCGCATGGCGGTATCGATGTCGTCCTGCTCGACCTGATATTGCCCGACAGCACGGCGCTGGACACCTTCTACCGCGTCCGTGCCCATGACATGCGGACCCCGATCATCGTCCAGAGCGCGCTCGACGATATCGGCCTTGCCAGCAAGGCAGTGGAAAACGGCGCGGAGGATTATCTGCTCAAGGACAAGATCAATGGCGCCACGCTGCTCCGCTCCATCCATTATGCGATAGAACGCACCCACGCACGCGGCGCGGAATGGTCCTCCTCCATGCTGCACCTTGCCCAGCAGCAGTTTCTGAAGGCCGCCTATATCTCCGGCCTGGACGACAATATCCGGCAAAGGCTGCTCTTCCCCGAACGCGCCCAGATCGCCGCCCTGCCCTTCAAGCGGGATGGCAAGGACCAGGTCGAAACCGTCTTCGCCTATCGGGTGCAGCATGTGCTGACCATGGGACCGACCAAGGGCGGGCTGCGCTACCATCCGGACGTGAGTTTAGGCGAGGTCGCCGCCCTTTCGATGTGGATGACCTGGAAATGCGCGCTGATGAAATTGCCCTTCGGCGGCGCGAAGGGCGGCGTCCGGGTGGACCCGGCGACGCTCAGCAAGGATGAACTGGAACGGCTCACCCGCCGCTATACCTCGGAATTCATCAGCCTGATCGGCCCGGACAAGGATATTCCCGCGCCCGATATGGGCACCGATGCGCAGGTCATGGCCTGGATCATGGACACCTATAGCGAGCATGTCGGCTATTCCGTACCCTCGGTCGTGACCGGCAAGCCCGTGGTGCTGGGCGGATCGCTGGGCCGCAACGAGGCGACGGGCCGGGGGCTGGCCTATCTCGTCGGCGAAGCCTGCCGCCACATCGGCCTGAACATGAACGGCGCCACCGCCGTGGTGCAAGGCTTCGGCAATGTCGGCATGCATGCCGCCACCTTCCTCGCCGAAGCAGGGGCCAAGATCATCGGCGTCAGCGACGTCAGCGTCGCGCTGCACAATCCCAACGGCCTGCCGGTCGACAAGCTCAAGGACTATGTGCGCCAGCATCGCCAGCTTTTCGGCTGTCCCCATGGGGAGATCATTCCCAGCCGCGACCTTCTGGAACTGCATTGCGACATCCTTGCCCCCTGCGCCCTGCAGAACCAGATCACAGCGGCAAATTCCTCACGCATCAATTGCCGCATATTGGCGGAAGGCGCCAACGGCCCGACGACGCTGGAAGCCGACGATATGCTGGACGCACGCGGCATCATCGTGCTGCCCGATATATTGACCAATGCGGGTGGTGTCGTCGTTTCCTATTTCGAATGGGTGCAGGGCCTCCAGAACCTGACCTGGCCGCTGGAGGAGATCAACAGCCGCATGCAGGGCGTTTTGACCGATGCTCTCGCTCGCACCCTTCGCCGCTCCCAGGCGGAGAAGGTCGACATGCGTACGGCCGCGATGATCGAGGCATTGAGCCGGGTGGGCGCCGCCAACGAACTGCGTGGTCTGTTCCCCTGAACAAGGATGCCTCATGATCGCTGCGACACGCGATGATTGGCAGCCTGTCCGCCCGCTCAATGGAACCAAGCGATGAATCGACGCTTTTGGGCGGGATGGAGCCATTGGATTGCCTGATCATCGGTGCAGGACCTGCCGGATTGACGGCCGCAATTTATCTGGCTCGTTTTCACCTCACCGTGGGGCTGATCGACGGCGGCGAGAGCCGAGCTGCCCTCATTCCCATGACACGGAACCACGCCGGCTTTCCCGACGGCATCACCGGCGTCGAACTTCTGTCACGGATGCGTCGGCAGGCTGTCCAGTTTGGCGCTGAAATCCATCAGGATATTGTGGAGAATGTTCGACGCGACAACGGGATTTTCGCGGCCGATGGGAAAGCGCATTCTTTTGAAGCCAGATCGGTTCTGCTCGCCACCGGCGTCATCAATAATCGACCGCCGATCAAAGACGAACTCCACCAGGAGGCACTGCGACAAGGTCTTTTGCGCTATTGTCCGATTTGCGATGGCTTTGAGGTCACCGACCGCCGGATTGGCGTGATCGGGGCGGGAAGTCATGGCTATAACGAGGCGATATTTCTGAGAATCTACTCGGCGGACGTCACATTGATCGCGCCTGACGGAAATCTAGCGCTTTCTCCTGAAGAACGAGGGCATCTTGAGCAGCTTGGTATCCGGATGGAGGCTGGCCCGTGCGGTCAACTTCGGATCGGGGATAACCGGATCATAGTTCCCCTCCCCGATGCGGAGTTGGCCTTCGACAGCGTTTATCCCGCCTTGGGATCGAGAATCCGTTCCGATCTGGCGGACCAGCTCTCCGCAAATCTTTCCCAGGACGGGTGCATAATGGTAGACGCGCATCAACGAACCAGCGTCCCGGGCCTCTATGCGGCGGGCGACGTCGTGCGAGGCCTCGATCAGATCAGCCACGCAATGGGCGAGGCGGGAGTCGCAGCGACAACCATCCGAAATGACCTCGCGCAGATGGGCCGGTTCGCAAGATAGCGCCATCCGCCATGGCGGATCGATGCCGCACAAAAGAACATGGCGCGGCGCCAGCGGTGGAGAGCGGACGGCCGATCCGCATCCATTCGGGACAACATGCGTTGTTTGCTGGTTCGGTGCGGGCTTTCCGCCCTATCCCTTCTTTGCAAGGAGCGCATTATCATGAAGCATATCATCGGCCCCATCATTGGCACAGCGATCGACCGGAAGGATGGCGACAGCGGCGTCAAGGGCGCAATAATGGGCTATGTCGCATCCGGCGCCATCAAGACAGTCGCCAAGCTCGGCCTGCTCGCCGCGATCGCTGGCGGCGCCGTGGCATTGGCGAAGCGCGTCGGGTCGGAACCGCTCGCTTGATCGGGCGTTAACCATTTTATCGGGTCGCACTCCTCCCCCGCAGGGCGATTCGAGAAAAAAGGACCCCGTCAGCGCCTTGCTGTCGGGGTCTTCTCCTTATTGCGCCTCGCGCATGGGAACCGATACCAAGCCGAAATGTTCTTTCCATCAACGATCGATAAGACGGAGAGAAAAGCGTGACAGATCGCAACAGCGTTGTAGCACAGGCGGCCATTCTCCCGGACGCGGAATTCAAGGACAAGCTGGGCAAGACCATCCCGCATTTACGGGCCTTCGCACGGGGGCTTTGCGGCAATCCCGATACCGCCGACGATCTCGTGCAGGAAACGATGCTCAAGGCCTGGGCGGCGCGCAACCGTTTTGCCGCCGGCACCAGCTTCCGCGCCTGGACCTTCACGATCCTGCGCAATCATCATTTCAGCCAGATGCGGCGCAAGCGATTTGTGGGCGAGTGGGACGATCTGGTGGCAGAACGCAAGCTCGCAGCGCCCGCAGGCCAGGATATGAGCGTGGAACTGCGCGACATGATGCGCGCCCTGACGCAGCTTCCCGACCCGCAGCGCGAGGCGCTGATCCTCGTCGGGGCGGGCGGCCTTTCCTATGAGGAGGCGGCCGATATCATGGGCACGGCCATCGGTACCGTCAAAAGCCGGGTGGCTCGCGGCCGGGCCGCGCTGGAAGCGCTGATGGAGGGCGGTGTGCTCGACACCAAACGGCAGGATTTCGCCGATGGCGATCAAGCCGTGGTCAGCATCTTTGCCTATCTGGACAAGATACAGGCACGCAGCGGCCATGTCCCCCAATTGAGCGCCATGCTACCGCTCCCGGCAGCAGCCTGACGGCCGTTTGTGTCGAAGGTAAAAGGACCCCCGCCGGAGCTATGCTCCACGGCGGGGCCAGTTCAGGGAGGTGCCGCTCGAAGGGGAAGAGAGCGGTAACAGCAAGCTAGGCCTTTTGCGTAGCAATTCAAGATGGATTCGTCACCATTTTGGACTTTAAGGCTGGTCGATACGACAATCTTGCCAATCCCAGTCGCCACGCTGGACAAAGGCGACGAAAGCATCGTCAATGATCAGCGTCGCTTCCGCGCTGCGAAAATGCTGGCCCAACGAGGAGGGCCTGCGGGCAAGCAGCAATTCCCTGTCGGCCAGTTGCACGCGTGCCTGCCGCCCTTCGATCCTCAGGCCGAAACTACGTCCCTGCGCGCACGCGACATGGAACGCTTCATGATGCTCGACGCTTTGGGCCGTTGATGATGCCGCCAGCATCAGGGCGAAAGCGAGAGGAAGCGCAGGCACGGCAATCTCCATGGCTTGCATCCTCTCCGGCAATGCATGTTTGCTCTCAATTCTTCTCCGCCGCACCGGTTCCAGTATATCGGATATTATTCGGTATGCGCGATTTCGACCTGGCCCGCGGCGTCGCCCGATACCGGCTGCGCCGCGTTATCGGTCCCTTCTCGCAGGGGCAGGGTTGGCGCATTGCAATGGTTCTGGAGACGCACGCCATGCCTGGCCGGCACCTCCTTCATCAAGGCGCGGACTGGAGTATGGCAGCGAAAGGGGGCGGCGCCAACCTGGACGCCGCCCAAATGAGGGATGTAACCGTCCCGCCGGCAGGATCAATGCAGACCTGACCCGCCCCCTGCCAATTCCTTGGCGATGGTGCCGACCATGTCCTTGGCGTCGCCGAACAGCATCTGGGTGTTGCTGTTATAATAGATCGGATTGTCGATCCCGGCGAAGCCCGCGTTCATGCTGCGCTTGATCACGAACACCGACTTGGCCCGATCCGCCTCGATGATCGGCATGCCCGCGATCGCGCTCTGCGGATCGTCGCGCGCCGACGGGTTGATCGTGTCGTTCGCACCGATGATCAGCGCCACGTCGGCCTGCGGCAGTTCGGGGTTGATGTCATCCAGCTCGACCAGTTGCTCATAGGGCACATTGGCTTCGGCCAGCAGCACGTTCATATGGCCGGGCATGCGGCCCGCCACCGGATGGATCGCGAACTTGACGTCGACGCCCTTCTTGGTGAGCGCCTGATACAGTTCGCTGACCTTGTGCTGCGCCTGCGCCACGGCCATGCCATAGCCTGGGATGATGACGACGCTGCTGGCATTTTCGAGCTGCATCGCCGCTTCCTCCGCCGAAGCCGAACGCACCACCCGGTCGTCCTTGCCGCCCGCCGCGCCCGCCACGACGGCGCCGAAGCCGCCGAACATGACGTTGGCGAAGCTGCGGTTCATCGCCTTGCACATGATGACCGCCAGGATGAAGCCCGACGCGCCGTCCAATGCGCCAGCCACGATCAACAGCTTGTTGCCCAGCGCGAAGCCCATGGCGCTCGCCGCCAGACCCGCATAGCTGTTGAGCAGCGCGATGACGGTCGGCATGTCGGCGCCGCCGATCGGGATCACCAGCAGGATACCGAAGAGCAGGGCCAGCCCGACGAAGACCGGAAACAGGTAGGTCTGCGTCGGATCGATCGCCAGCATCGCGCCGATCACCACGGTCGCCAGCGCCACGCCGCCATTCACCACCCGCTGCCCGGCGAAGGACACCGGACGGCTGCCCATCAGTTCCTGCAACTTGGCAAAGGCGATGACCGAAGCGGTGCAGGTCAGGAAGCCCAGCAGCATCTCGAACATCAGCGCCCACAGGACGAAGCTGCCCGCATATTCGGCATGGGCATGCTTGTAATATTCCGCCGCGCCGATCAGGCCCACGGCGAGCGCGCCGAAGGCGTGCGAAATCGCCGTCCGCTGCGGTATGGCGGTCATCGGCATCAGCAGCGCCATCGGAATACCGACAGCCGCGCCGGCGATCATGGCAATGAGGATGAGGTTGTAATCGACAACCTCATGCTGGACCAGCGCGCCGATGATGGCGATCAGCATGCCGATCTCGCCCGCACGCACGCCCCGGCGCGCGGTCGAAGGGTGGCTCATCCACATGAGCGCAAGGATGAACAGCGACGAGGAGATGATCGCCGCGAAAGGTACGAAAGCGTGCATCTCTTACTTCCCCCGCGGCTTGAACATCTTGAGCATGCGGTCGGTGATCATGAAGCCCGAAACCAGGTTCACCGTCGCGCAGAACACGGCGATGAAGCCCAGCGTCTTGGCGAGCGGCGTCGCGCCCTCCTCCCCCGTGATCGTGATCGCGCCCACGATCACCACCGCCGCGATCGCATTGGTCAGCGACATCAGCGGCGAATGCAGCAGCGGCGATACCTTCTTGATCAACTGGAAACCCACAAAGGCCGCCAGGATGAAGACGAACAGATAATCAGGATTAAGTGCACTCATTGCATTGCCCCCGTCGATTGCAACCGGTCGTTCACGACCCTGCCGCCCTGCGTCACGCGGATGGCGTTGCCGATTTCCTCGTCCAGCACCGGCGCATTCTGGTCCTTGTTCCAGAAGGCCGAGAGGAAATTATAGAGGTTGCGCGCAAACAGCGCCGACGCATCCGCCGCCAGACGCGACGGCACATTCCTGTGCCCGACGATCCTGACGCCGTGCCGCTCGACCACTTCGCCCGGCACCGCGCCCTCGACATTGCCGCCTTGTTCGACGGCCAGGTCGACGATCACGCTGCCCGGCTTCATCGACGCGATCTGCGCGTCCGAAATCAGGCGCGGCGCGGGCCTGCCGGGGATCAGCGCGGTGGTGATGACGATGTCCTGCTTGGCGATATGGCCGGACACCAGTTCGGCCTGCGCCCTTTGATAATCCTCGGACATTTCGGTGGCATAGCCGCCCTTGCCCTCACCCTCGATCCCCGCGACGCTTTCCACGAAGATCGCCTTGGCTCCCAGGCTCTCGATCTGCTCCTTGGTGGCGGAACGCACGTCGGTCGCGGACACCTGCGCACCCAGCCGCCGGGCGGTGGCGATCGCCTGCAAGCCGGCAACGCCGACGCCCATGATGAAGACCTTGGACGGCGAAACCGTGCCTGCCGCCGTCATCATCATCGGGAAGGACCGGCCATATTCCGACGCGGCGTCCAACACCGCCTTGTAACCGGACAGATTCGACTGGGACGAAAGGATATCCATCGACTGCGCCCGCGTGATGCGGGGCATGAATTCCATCGCCAGCGCCTCATAGCCCGCCGCCGCATAGGCGTCGATCCGCGCCCTCTCGACAAAGGGATTGAGGCCCGCGACGATCCATGCGCCGGGCTTGGCGCCCGAAATGCTGGTCACATCCGGCCCCTGCACGCCCAGGATGATGTCGGCGCCCGCCACGGTTGAGGCACGATCACCCACGACGGCGCCCATGGCGGCATAATCGGCATCCGCTATCGCAGCGGCCAGGCCCGCGCCCGCCTCTACCGCGACCTGCGCCCCCAGGCCCAAGAATTTCTTGACCGTTTCAGGCGTACCCGAAACGCGCCGCTCACCGGACGCCAATTCTCTCAATATGCCGATCTTCACTCCATCCACCCTCGTCATGCGCGGGCAAGGTGCCGGTTCGGCCCAAACAGCCTGCTGCCCAACCCTTGCCTAAATGTGCCTATTATCGACTATGATTCGTTCGAATAATGGCAAATTCGAAAGAATCAAACCATTAATATGCACATTATATGAAAATTCCAGCGGGAGTGCCTTTGACGCTCAAATTCGCTATGGCCACCGGACGCCCGGACGAGGAGTAAGATGAGCACCCGCAAGCAAAATTCGCGTGAAGGACTGGTGACGGCCGCAGTGGCGAAGCTGCGCGATATGATCATCGCGCAACCGCCCGAAACACAAATCGGCTCGTTGCCCGACCTGGCAAAGGCGTTGGGCGTGGGCATCGTCACCGTGCAACAGGCTGCGCGCGTGCTGGAGCATGAAGGTTTTCTGAAGGTTCGGCGTGGGCCGGGCGGCGGCTATTATGGAACGCGACCCGACGCCGACGGGCTGAGCCAGGCCATTTCCGGCTTCCTCGCGCTGCATCATTCGGCGCATCCAGAGGCAATCGACATTATCACCTTGCTCGATTGCGAACTCATGGCGGCGGCAGCGCTGTCGACCAACGCAACCTTCCGATCCGAATTGGCGGCGCTCGTCGGTTCGATCGATAATCGGAATACCGCGCAGCAACGCAGTGAGTTCGATCAAAGCATGCTGGACATATTATATCAGATGGTCGATCGGCCGCTCATGGAGCTGCTATCTCGAGTGGCGGTCCATCACTATGCCGAATATCCACACGGCCCTGTCTATGGCGGAAGTAAAGGTAAACTACGCTGGAAACGCGATAAGCGAGCGATCATTTCGGCTATTCTTGACGGCGATCCGGAGCGAGCGCGATTCGAGGCCCAACGGCGACGCCGGGAAATCATGCGTCAGCTCAACGCGATAATCTGAAGCGGGGTCGCCCGCATCGGTCGCATGTCTCACGCGGCGGAATGCGGCGGCACGGTCCTGAAAGCTGATGACCGGCGCCGCGTATCGAGAGAAGGGTCGCCACGGGCCATCCCGGGACGACCGCTCCGGCGGTCGCGGCGGTGATGGCCGCGTCGCGCGCCCATGGCCGTCAGCGTTCGAAAATGGCGGCGAGCCCCTGACCGCCGCCGACGCACATGGTTTCCAGCCCATATCGCGCATCGCGGCGGCGCATCTCGTTCAGCATCGTCGCTGCGATGCGGGCGCCGGTGACGCCGATCGGATGGCCCAGGGAAATGCCGGAGCCATTGACGTTGAGCTTGTCGAGACGGCTGTCGTCCTCACTCCAGCCCCATGCCCTCAGAACGGCGAGCACCTGCGCCGCGAACGCCTCGTTAAGCTCTATGAGGTCCATATCGTCCCAACCAAGGCCCGTGCGTGCAAAGAGCCGGTCCACCGCGCCAACCGGGCCGATTCCCATACGCGAGGGATCGCAGCCCGCGGCGGCCCAGCCGACGAACCAGCCGCTCGGTTCCAGGCCCAGCTTGGCGAGTTGGTCTTCTGCGACGACCAGGCAGGCGGCGGCCGCGTCATTCTGCTGGCTCGCATTGCCGGCGGTCACCACCCCGCCCTCGATGGGCTTCAACGCCGAAAGCGTCTCGAGCGAGGCATCTTCACGGAAACCTTCGTCCCGGTCGAAGATCAATGGCTCACCGCGCTTTTGCGGCACGGCGACCGGGACGATCTCGTCGGCGAATTTGCCCTCCCGCCAGGCCGCCGCGGCGCGTTGGTGGGAACGGACGGCATAGGCATCCGACTGCTCCCGCGTGATCGCATAATCGCGGGCAAGGTTTTCCGCGGTCTCGATCATGCCCGTGATCACGCCGTACCGCTCGATAGGCTGCGACATCAGGCGCGCCCGGGTGAGGCGATCGTGCAGTTCGACGCTGCCCATCTTCGTGCCCTTGCGCAGCGCGGTTGAATAATGTTCGACGTTCGACATGCTTTCCGCGCCTCCCGCGACCACCACGTCGGCAGCGCCGGTCTGGACCATCATGGCCGCCTCGATGATCGCCTGAAGACCCGAGCCACAGCGGCGATCGAGTTGGAAGCCGGGCACATTCTGCGGCAGGCCCGCCGCCAGCCACGACCAGCGGCCGATGCTGGGGGCCTCGCCGCTGGGATAACCATGTCCGAAGACGACGTCGTCCACCCGTGCGGGATCGATTCCGCTCCGTTCGACGAGCGCCTTGATGATGGTGGCGCCAAGCTGGCCTGCCGAGAAGGAAGACAGCCCTCCCCCGAACTTCCCGACGGCGGTCCTAAGAGGCGAAACGATCGCGGCGCGGCGCAGTGTCATGATGTCAGCTCCTGAAGTTCTGTAAATTGGTCGATGGCTTTAGATGGCCCGCTCGAGTTGGCCGGCGGCGGCCCTGAGATCGGGAAGATACCGGTCGATCAGATGTTCGCGGCTGTGCGCGTCGGAAAATGTCGCGACGTTGAGCGCCGCAAGGGTGGTGCCGTCCCGGTCGCGGATCGGGACCGCAAGCGAACGCAGCCCGATCTCCAATTCCTCCTCGACGAGACTCCAACGCTGTTCTGCGACCGCGCACAACTCTCCGCGCAAGGCGTCGGGGGATGTGATCGTGCGCTCCGTCCGTGATTCGAGGACAGCCCCCGACAACCATTGCTCGCGTGCGCCATTCGTCATCGAAGCCAGGATGACACGCCCCATCGAGGTGCAATGGCTGGGAAGCGTGCTGCCCACCATGAGCGGCGCGGCGATCACCTGATTGCGCTCGGCGCGGGCGATGTAGATGATCCGGCCGGGGTCGGAGGGATCGAGCGCGCCCACGGAAACAGTCTCCTGAAGGCGATCGCGCAAGCCGTTGGCGACCGCCTGGCTGACGCTGGCCAGAGGCGTGGAGGTCAGGAACCCCGCCGCCAGCGGAAGCAGCTTGGGCGTCAGCGAATAGCGTCCGCCATGTTCCCGGACATAGCCGAGACGCATGAGCGTGTGCAGGCAACGGCTCGCGCTCGGCCGGTTCAGTCCGCTGAAGCGGGCCGCCTCCGCTATGCTGAGTGAGGACCGCCCCTCGAATACGCGCAGCACACCCAGCCCTCGCGCAAGCGAAAGCATGAAATTCGGATCGGCAGCTTCGCTCGCGGCGGGCATTGGCATTGACCTTTCGCAACTAAACGATTATTGATTCTTTTGTCCGATAATCGGACGGATAGAGGTTTTTATGGCAAAGCGCAAGATATTTCCCGACGCAGACGCAGCGCTGGAGGGAATCCTCTTTGACGGCATGACGATTATGTCGGGCGGATTCGGGCTTTCGGGCAATCCGGAACATCTCATCGCCGGGCTGCTCCGCAAGGGCGTCAAAGATCTGACCGTCATCTCGAACAATTGCGGCGCGGACGGCTTCGGCCTGTGGACTCTGCTCAACAATGGCCAGATCCGGAAGATGGTCTCCTCTTATATCGGGGAGAATAAATTGTTCGCCGAGCTTTACCTGTCTGGAAAACTGGAACTGGAGCTCAATCCGCAGGGTACGCTGGCGGAACGCATCCGTGCGGGCGGCGCCGGCATTCCGGCTTTCTATACGAGAACCGGCGTCGGGACGGTCGTGGCCGAGGGCAAGCCGGTCGAGGAATTCGAGGGCGCGCTTTATGTGCGCGAGACATGGCTGCGGGCCGACGTCGCCATCGTCAAGGCCTGGAAGGCCGATCCGGAAGGCAATCTCGTCTATCGGAAGACGGCCCGGAATTTCAATCCGAACATGGCGACCGCGGGCAAGATCACGATCGCCGAAGTCGAGGAGATCGTCCCTGCGGGCATGCTCGATCCCGATCAGGTCCACACCCCCGGCATCTATGTCGACCGCGTGATCCAGGGGCCGTCTTATGAAAAGCGGATCGAGTTTCGAACCACGCGGCCGCGCAAAGAGGAGAACGCCTGATGCCCTGGACACGCGAGGAAATGGCGGCCCGCGCCGCCGGCGAGCTTCAGGACGGCTTTTACGTGAACCTGGGAATCGGCATCCCGACGCTGGTCGCCAATCATGTGCCCGACGATATCGAGGTCGTCCTGCAATCCGAAAACGGGCTGCTGGGCATCGGCCCCTTCCCCTACGACGATGAAGTCGATCCGGACCTCATCAATGCCGGCAAACAGACCGTGACCACCTTGCCGACATCAAGCTTCTTCAGCTCGGCCGATAGCTTCGCCATGATACGCGGCGGCCATATCGACCTGGCCATTCTGGGCGCGATGGAGATTGCCGGCAATGGCGACCTTGCCAACTGGACCGTGCCGGGCAAGATGATCAAGGGCATGGGCGGCGCCATGGACCTGGTCGCGGGCGTGAAGCGCGTCGTCGTGGTCATGAGCCACAACGACAAGGAAGGCAATCCCAAGATCGTCGAGCGCTGCACCCTGCCGCTGACCGGCACGGGCGTCGTCGATGCCGTGATTTCCGACTATGGCCGGTTCCTGCTCGATCGGGATCGTGGCGAATTGATCGTGCAGGAACTGGCGTCGGATCTCGACATCGCATTCGTCCGCGCCCGAACCGGGATTCCCGTTCGAGCGGCCTGATCCTGTTTCAGGGGATGGGATGCAAAAAGTCCCCAGGGCATTCGATCGCTCGCTTCGGGTGCCCTGGGACGGTTTCTTTCCGAAATCCGGATGGGAACAATCCGGCTTTCACAATGCGGCTCAGGCCCGGCAAGAACCGCCAGAGCAACCCGGCAAAGCCGAGCATGAGCGCAAAGTGGTGCCCTGAGCTGCCGTTCGGACAGCCTACTCCTTCAGCTCGTCGGATGCGAAGCGCAGCCGCACTTCCCCATTGCCAGGCACGGTCGTCGCCCAGACCCTTTTGCCAGGCTTGTCCGTCACCCGGCCGGCAAAACCGCTGAAGACCCGGCCGCTCGTCGAAGGAAAATCCAGTTCGAACCGCACCGGAAAGGGATTGGCGTTGCGCACGATCACCGTGTGGCGCAGCGCGCCCTTGTCGTCCTCCGCCTGATCCTGTTCCAGTGTCAGGTTACTCGCCTTGCCGAAGGGCCATTCGACCTCTTCGTCCACCGCCTTGTCGCCCGCCACGCTTTCCCCGACATACATACGGCCCCAGCGGCTCTCCTGATACAGCACCGCCGGCCCCGCCGGCAACGGATCGCCAAGCCCATCCTCCCTGCGATTACGGAAACGGAACAGCATGCGGACCTCGCCCGGCTCATCCCAATCCATCTGCGCGCGGTAGAGGAGACTGCCCTTCACCTTGTCCTTGACCAGGAAAGCCACCTGCTTCTGCGACCGCGCAGCGATCGTGACGGGAACAGGTATGCGATAGAGTTTGAGATCGCCCAGATTTTCCGCCTTCGCCACCACGGAAAGGGCCATGGGCGCCGACTGCACACGCTCTTCCCGCTTCTGGGCCGTTACGACAATATCCTGGCCTCCCATCATCATCGCCATCGGCGCGGGGACCGCAAGCGGCACAAGCGGCCGATAGCCGACATCGCTGGTCGTGCCGGCGGGCCAGCAGTCGCTGACCTTATCGAGGCTGCGCGCCTCCTCCAACGCCTGCGCACCCGTATCGTCGCGGCTGTCGTCCGACCGGTTCACCCGCCCCGCCACGGCAGAGGCCGCCGCGTCCGGAAAGCTCGTATCGTCCGCGCTCGCCATCGTCAGCCAGCCGAGCAGGCCCAGCGACTGCCCGTCCGGCGCCAACGTACCCACATAGGTGGCGTTCCAGTCGAAGCCGGTGGCGATATAGGCCAGCGTGATCGTTGCACGACCGCCCGGCTGGTCCTTGGTCGTCATCGTCAGCACCGGCTTGGCGGAAAGGGTCGGCGGCGCCTCGGGATAAAGCAGCGTCTGGCGCAGGCCGGAGCAATAGAGCGCTTCCACGCCGCGCGGCGTCGTCACCACCAGCCGATCGGCAGCGGAGCGGACGGTCGCACTCTCCTCCACCGTCCTGCCAGTCGCCGGATCGGTGCGGCGCAATATCACCCTTTGGCCGGTGAAGGCATCCACCAGCCCTTTTTGCGACAGCAGGGCGGCATCACGGTTGCGCTCGCGCGGGGGCGCGCCGAACAGGATCGCGGATTGCGGCACGATGCCGCTCGCCACCCCCTCGAACCGGATCACCGCCGGGCCGGGCGGCAATATCACCGTGCGCGTCTCGGCCACCAGCGCGAAGGAGCCGGGGCTCTCGCGATCGATCGCATGCCCGCTCCGTTCGGGATCGCGATAGAGCGTCACCGCCAGCTTGTCCGGCGCGGCAGAGATCACCACCGGCAATTGCGCCCGCGCGCCGCCGCACACCCCCAGCAGGAGGACCGACAGCAATCGCGGAAGGCGGATCACCGCGCGCTTACCAGGGGGTCAGGAAAGTGGCGGTCAGCTCGACCTTGCCATTGGCGGGAACCGGCACGACCCAGCGCCGCATGTCCGCCGTTTCCTGCACGCCCTTGATGCTCTCTTCCGGTATGCGCAGGTCGCGCCACCACCACCAGCGAGCGAGGCCGGACTGGACCACATCGACATTCACGGGCGTCGGCTTTGCATTGGTGACGATGTAGCGCATCTGGGTGCGATAATATTTGACGGGCCGCTCGCTATAGCCTTCCAGCTTGCGACCGTCGGAATAGGTGACACGCCAGCGATCCGTCTTCGTCCATTCATCGGCGGTGATGACGTCACGCTTCTCCACAACCGGCTGCACCTTCACGTCGAACGCGTCGCCGGTGCGCAGTGCCAGCGTCGATCCGCCCGGCGTGTGGGGGATGGCGCTTTCGCCCACGAACTGCGCCTGTCCGCGCGTGTCGCGCATATAGACGCGAACCGTTCCCGCGGGCAGCGCCTCGCCGATGCCGGCTGCCTTCGCGTTGGAGAATTTGAGCACGGACGCGGCGCTTTCGGCCTGATTCTTGCTCTCCATCCAATCGTTGCGATATTCATAACCGCGCATGGCCGGAACACCCGACGCATCAAGGAAGCTCACCTGCTTGGTCTGGGCGTTGGCGATCGTGGTTCGCCCCTCGATCGGATAGGCGTGGAAGTCGCCCAATTGCTCGCCACCGCCGCTTTCCGTCCCCGCGATGTTGCCCAGCGGCTGAGGCCGGCCGCCGTCATAACCGTTATAACGCTGCTGCACCTGCCCCACTTCTCCCGCCACCAGCAAGGCTCGCACATTGGTGAAGGTCGTGCCGGTACTGTTGTTGAGCGTGATCCATCCCTGCATGTCGAGCTTGCTCGCCTTCTCGTCGAACAGCGCGACATAGTCGGATTTCCATCCCATAGCCGGCGTCAGATAGCTGAGCGTCACCGGCCGGGGCCCCGCCTGCGCCGCGTCCATCGTGACGTTCAGCGTCGGCCGCGCGCGCAGATTGGGTGGAATGGAGGAGAAGATGACCCGCACAGGCAGTCCGTCGTCGCGCAGCACCTCGATCCGCTCGCCGATCTTCAGCACGACGCCACCGTTGGCGGCCAGCACCGTCGCCTGCTCCCGCGTCTCCACGCCCGTGGCGGGATTGGTACGCAGCAGGGTGATGGTCTGACCCACCGCCTTTTCCATCAGCGATGCCGGCGAGAGCAGGTCATAATCGAAATTCTGCTCGACAATGCCGATCCCGTCGCCCGACAACGTCACCGTCTCCGGCCGGATTTGTGCCGACACATCGGGGAATTCCTGCCGCGACCGGCCCGAAGGCAGGCTGATCCGGCGGACGTCCTGCACCAACGCCAGATCATTATAGTAGATGGTGACCGAAACATCACCCTGCGCGGTCGGCGTTGATGATGTTTGAGCGAAAAGTGGTTGTTGCGAGATCAGAGCAGCGACTGAGACGAACACAAGATATTTCAGTTGCATGACCCCCTCCATTACTACTGCTGACATGCCTGAAAAGACATAGTGATTCCAGAAATATATTGTTCTGGTTGGCTCTGGTTCTTGCCGTCATATGGGTTGCGACCAATCCCGGCCGACCAACGCCTGATTTTCTCCCTCTCGCCTGCGGGCCGATGGCTTTCCCGTTCCAGGCAGAACAGCCACCGAAACGCTGCGCTCGAACGCCGCCGCTTTTTTTTGGTTGACGCTATATTCCACTGTATATAGGTGGCGGCGATCCTGAGGCACTCGTGGGAACGATCTCCCACGAAATGTGCCGCAACGGTCGGCTTCGACGCGGAAGCCTTTGGACACTGGCGAAGAGGTCGGTTGCCCGATCATGGGTTGATGGATGGCATCTGGCCTCACGCAAAGCCGCATTTCAGAAAAATCAGAGGGGGAATCGAATGGGGAAGTCCAAGATGGTCCGCGCAACGTCGCTGATCTCGGCATTGGCGGCTGCATTGCCGGCTTATGCCAATCAGGAGCCGGCCGAAGCTTCGGTTGAATCGCGGGATTCCGGCCCGAACCGCATCGTCGTCACTGCCCGCCGCCGAACCGAGGATGCCCAGTCCGTTCCAGTGTCCCTTACCGTAGTGGGCAAAGATCTTTTGGATCGAACCTATACCGTCAACACCAACCAGTTGAGCCAACTCGTCCCCTCGCTCAACTATTCCTCCGCCAATCCGCGTAACACCGCCTTCACCATTCGTGGCCTGGGGTCGAGTGTCGTCGCGGTCAGCCAGGCCAATGACGGGCTGGAACCGGGCGTCGACGTCTATGTCGATCAGGTTTATCACGCCCGTCCCGCGACGGCGGCGTTCGACTTTACCGACATCGACCAGGTCGAAGTGCTGCGCGGGCCGCAGGGAACGCTTTTCGGGAAGAACACGACCGCCGGCGCCATCAACATCACGACAAGGCAACCCAGCTTCGATTTCGGTGCGAATGCCGAACTTTCCTATGGCAGCCGTGATTTCCTTCAGGCTAAAGCCGCGGTCACGGGGCCGCTGGTGGGCGATGTGCTGGCCTTCCGCCTGTCCGGATCGATCACCCGGCAGGACGGCTATATCGAAAATATACGCCGCAACGAGATGCAGAATGATGTCCACAACGATGCGCTCCGGGGGCAATTGCTGTTCCAGCCCTCGCCCGACTTCTCGCTGAGACTGATCGGGGACTGGGCTCGGTTCAGGAATGATTGCTGCGCGCAGGTCCATGTGCGCGTCGCGCCGACGCTGAAGCCCGCCGCCCAGCAATATGCGGCGCTCGCCACCAACGCACCCGGCGGCGCCTATACGCCGCCCAGCACCCATCCCTATGACCGCGTGACCGACAATGATGCTCCGCTGGGCGTCGACACCAGCGAGGGCGGCGCGTCGGCCATCGCCGACTGGACGGTGGGCAGCGCGACCGTCACCTCGGTCAGCGCCTGGCGCTTCTGGAAATGGGATGCCGCGAACGACCGCGACTATACCGGCCTGCACATCCAGACGACGCAGCATATCCCCTCTCGTCAGGACCAGTATAGCCAGGAATTCCGCATCGCCTCCAACGCGCCGGGGCCGATCGACTATGTGGCCGGGCTTTATTATTTCAACCAGAAGATCGTCGGCCATCCGATCAGCATCTATGGTCCGTTGGCCAGTTATTGGCTGCTCAATTCGACCAATGCCGCGCTGTTGAACGGTTATCAGAGCAATGGCACCACCGATTTCCGCACCGAAAGCTATGGCGTGTTCGGCGAAGTGACCTGGCATCCGCTGCCGCGCCTCGCGATCACCGGCGGCATCCGCTATACCTATGAGGAGAAGGACGGCGCCTATGATCTGCGCACCTTCGGCGGCAGCGCACCGGCCTCTGCCCAAGCGCAGGGTATATTGCGCGCCCAATCCTACAGCGCCCATCTGGGCGACGGCAGCGCGTCGGGCCGGGCCAATATCTCCTATAGCCTGAACGATGATCTGATGGCCTATGCCAGCTTCGCGCGGGGACAGAAATCGGGCGGCATCAATATGTCCGGCCTGCCGGTCTATCCGGCCGGCGTGCCCGGCCACGCCGCCAACGATCCGATCCTGAGCACGGTGACGGTCCGTCCGGAGAAGAACAGCACATGGGAAGCGGGCCTCAAGACCCGCTGGTTCGAGAAGCGCCTGACCTTCACCATCGACGCCTATTACACCCGCGTCACTGATTTCCAGGCCAATGTCGTCGACAATGCGGCGGTGATCGCTCTGCGCAGCTATCTCGCCAATATTCCGAAGGTTACGGTCAAGGGGGTGGAGTTCGATGCGGCCCTCGTCATCGGCAACCATCTGACGCTGCGCGCGGCGGGCGCCTATGCCGATGGCCGATATGCCAGCTATCCCAGCGGTCCCTGCCCCATCGAGCTGACCGGCAGCGCCACCACCAGCTGCAACCTGTCGGGCAACGGCCTGCCGGGCCTACCGAAATGGTCGGGCAGCGCGGGCGGCGAATATGTTCTGCCCATGCCGATCGGGTCGCTGGACGGCAGCCTGTTCCTCCGCGCCGACGCCAATGCCAAGACCAGGATACTCGGCGACGCCACTGGCTCCGCTTATACGATCATTCGGGGCTATACGCTGGTCAATGCCAGCATTGGCTATCGCACGCCGCATTGGGAAGTCGCGGCCTTTGCCCGCAATCTGTTCGACAAGGACTATATGCAGAACCTCACCGTCCAGGCCGGAAATAGCGGCCTGATCGTCGGCACGCCCAGCGATCCCCGGACCATCGGCGTGACGCTGCGACTGCACCGATGACTGATCGGATGCAGCGACGATTTTCGTCGCATCGTCCGATGTGCTGGGCGGGCGACCGCGATCCCCCTGCCTTGCAAATGCCATTGTCGGCGATAGCTGATCCGTCCCAACCGATGGTCGATCCATTCTCCTACTTCCGGATGGATAGAAGAAAGAGCCTCCCGCAATTAGGGCAAGATCACCGCCGCGCCCTTGACCTGGCCGTTTCTCAACCTGGCAAGAGCCTCATTGCAATCCTCCAGGCGAAAGCTTTCCGTGACGGTCCGAACCGGAATCTGATCCAGAAGCTGGAAGAAGGACGTGCCATCCTCCCTGGTCAGGTTGGCGACAGAGAGCAATTCCCTTTCCTCCCACAGATGCGCATAGGGGAAAGAGGGAATATCGCTCATGTAAATGCCCGCGCAGACGACCCGACCTCCCTTTCGCACAGCTTGCAGGGCACGGGGAACGAGGTCTCCCACCGGCGCGAAAATCAGGGCGGCATCGAGCATCGCGGGCGGCGCCTGCGATGAACCGCCCGCCCAGACGCATCCAAGCGAGCGGGCGAACGCCTGACCTTCCTCGTCCCCATCCTTGGTGAAGGCATGGACGCTGCGTCCCTGCGCCGCCGCGATCTGCGTGAGGATATGGGCCGCCGCGCCAAAGCCGTACAGGCCGATCGCCGGTGCCGGGCCTGCCAGCCGCAACGCCCGCCACCCGATCAGCCCGGCGCACAGCAACGGCGCGGCCTCGACATCCGAAAAGCGATCCGGCAACGCGAAACAATAGCGTGCATCGGCTATCGCATGGCTGGCATAGCCGCCATCGCGCGTCGCGCCGGTAAACAGCGGCGCGTCGCAGAGATTTTCCCGATCGCTCCGGCAATAGGGGCACTGCCCGCACGTATGCCCCAGCCAGGGCACGCCGACCCTTTGCCCGATGAGGAAGCCCGTCACATCCGGCCCGATGGCGGCGACATGGCCGACGATCTCATGGCCGGGTATGATAGGATAATGGGCCGGAATTTCGCCGTCCAGCACATGAAGGTCCGTGCGGCACACACCGCAGGCGCTGACTTCGACCAGCAATTCGCCCGTTCCCGGCGTCGGGACAGGGCGTTCGATCCTCTCCAGGGGCATGCCCGGAGCCTTGATCTGCATGGCGATCATCTGTTTCATGGGCTTCCTCCCCAGGGTCGGTCAAACCAGGCCCGCTTCCTTGAGGCAGGAGGCGAGCAACGGCGCGGCATAGGCCCGGTTGGTGGGCCCATCGACGCTGTCGCTGCTGGATATCCGCCCTATCCCTTCCGCCTGCATCAGCGCGAGATCGTCGGGCCGGGCGAGGCAATGGGTCACATGGGCCTCGACCGATGCCGCCCCGGCCGCGCGCAGCAGTCTTGCCGCCTCGATCAATGTCCGGCCGCTGGAAATCATGTCGTCCACCAATATGGCCGGACGCCCGCGCACCCGCTCGACCTCCGGCAGGGTCAGGCGGACATCGCGATCGCCGCTCCGTTCCTTCGACGCCACCAGCATGTCGAGGCCAAGCGGGGCGGCGATGCTCTGCGTCCATTGCCGGGATTCGCCGTCCGGCCCGACAATGACGGGATGGCCCGCAGGATCGATCAGGCTGGCGAGCAAGGGCGCGGCCGAAAGGCTGATCGCCGGGATGCCGGGCACCGCCTCACCCAGACTGGCGATGCGATGCAGATGCGGATCAATGGTCAGCAAGGCGTCGAAATGATCCGCGATGAGCCGGCCGATCACCCGCTGGCTGACCGCCTCGCCCGGATGGAAGGCCATGTCCTGACGCATATAGGCAAGATAGGGCGCAACCAGCACGACGCGCTCAGCCCCCAGATCCCGCGCGGCGGAAGCCGCCAGCAGCAGTTCGACGATCTTCCCGTCCGGGTCATCGAGGGAGCGATAGAGAATAGCCGTGCGAGCCGGGGCAGGCATCCTGACCAGTGATTCCCGATCGGGAAAGCGGCGGGTCGCGACCTGAAGGACGGGCAGGTCGAGCAGCGCCCCCAGCCTCTTCGCCGCTCCCATGCTTTCGCCGAAGCCGAAGACGACCGCGCTCACCGCGTCACCTCATAGCCTGAATCTTCCGCGGCCAGATCGCGGGCAAAGCCAAGGCCCGTCGCGGACTGGGCATGGATGCGGTAGAGCGACTGGCCCTTGCGCACCTGCGCCCCGACCTTGTGCAGCAGGTCGATGCCCGCCCCCTTGTCCATGGGCGCCCCGGCCAGCCGGGCAATGCGCGCGACGCGCTGGCAATTGATGGCGGTCACGCGCCCGTCCTCCCCGGCGCGGACCTCATGCACATGCGCGCCGGGATCATGGCGGATTTCCTGCCGTCCCTGCGCCTCGATCAGCCGCTCCATCGCGGCCAGCGCCTCGCCCGACGCCAGCAGTTCCATGGCCCGCGCATAGCCCCTGCCGCCGCGCAGGGCCGGATCGAAGTCGAGCACCCGCCCTGCCAGAAACAGCGCATGGTCGCGCAGATCCTGCGGCGCGTCGGCGTCGTTGCGCAGCACGGCCATGACGTCGCGGGCCTCCAGCACCGGTCCGATGCCGTTGCCGACCGGCTGCGACCCGTCCGTGATCACGATGTCGGTGACGAGGCCCAGCTTGTCGGCGATATGCTCGAACAGCTTGCGCAGCCGCACCGCCTCCTCCTGAGAGCGAACCTTGGCCGTGGGGCCGACCGGAATGTCGAGCACCAGATGGGTGGAGCCCGCCGCCAGCTTCTTGGACAGGATGGAGGCCACCATCTGGTCGAACGTGTCGATGCGCAGCGGCCGCTCGACGGAGATCAGCACATCGTCGGCGGGCGACAGGTTGACCCGGCCGCCCCATGCCAGCACGGCCTTTTCCCGTGCGACAATGGCCCGCATATTGTCCTCGGACAGGTCGACATTGGCGAGCACTTCCATCGTGTCGGCCGTGCCGGAGGGCGAGGTGATGGCCCGCGACGATGTCTTGGGCATGATAAGGCCGTGCGCCGCGACGATGGGCACGACGATCATCGACGTGCGGTTGCCCGGAATGCCGCCGATGCAATGCTTGTCCACGACCAGAGGCGCCTTCCAGTCGAAGCGGTTGCCAAGGCCCGCCATGGCACGGGTCATCGCCAGCGTTTCCTGCGTGGTCATGAAACCCGCGCAGGCGACCAGAAAGGCGCCGATCTCCATGGGCGAATAACGATGCGCGGCGATGTCGCGGATGATGGCGGCGATCTCGTCATCCTCCAGCGTGTCGCCGTCGATCTTGCGGCGGACATATTCCAGGCTGGCGGGCGGCCTTGCCTGCTCGATCGCCACTTGTGCGCCCTCGGGCAGTCCCAACCGCCTGAAAGCCTGCTCGCCCAGACCGATTTCACCGGGCTTGAGCAGCAGAGATTCGTCGACCAGCGCCAGAGATGCCAGGATTTCGGCTCCCTCGCCGCTCACCCTGATCTTGCGCAGCGCCTGGAATTGCTCGGCCGAATAGCCGTTGCTGCGGCGCAGGAGGAAAGCCGTGTTTTCCGGGTAGGTGTCGATGGCGAGGCGCTTGATCGTCAGCATGGCTTTCTGTGGGCTTCCTCGAAATGCTTGCATCAACTGTCGTCGCCGGCTGGCGAAGGAGCGGGCGTTCCCTGGATGTCCTGCGCCACCCGCGCGCAGAGGCTTTGCACCCGGCTGCGAACCCGGTCGAGATTGTCCCGGATGAACGCGGCGTCCACGCCTTCGACGACATCGCCGATGTGCAGGGCCGCGTTCGAGCGCATGGCAAAACCGCGGAACAGATAGGTGCCGGTCAGTTCCCGCAATGCCTGGCTCTGCCCCTGCGCGTCGAGCCAGTCCTCCGAAGCGCCGGAGGTGGTGATGGTACAGAGATGGCCGTCACCAAGGAGGTTTCCGCTCGACCTCTGCTGAATCTCCCGGGACGTGACGCCGGCCCCCAGGACGCGATCGACATAGCCCGTCATCATGGCCGGCGGCATGCCGAACCAGATCGGGAAGATGAAGGTGAAGACCCGTGCGCCCGCCAGCAGCTCCCATTCCTCGCTCACATCGGGCGCCATGCGGTATCCCTTCCTGTCAGGCCGCTCCTCATTCCTGAGGACAGGATCGAATTGCATGCGATAGAGGTCGCGCAGCACGGCTTTCTGACCGGCCTCGCGAACGGCCTCGCAATAGGTCGCGGCGATCGCGGCATTGAAACTGCTGGCATCCGGATGAGCAAGCACCACGATATGACGGATGGCTGAAGGCGAGGGGTTGTTCATGGGAACCTCCATCATTTTGCGGTTGAGCGGCGTTGCCGTGCTTCCTCATAGGCGTCGAGCACCCGGCGCATCTGGGCGAGCGCCTCGCGGCGGGCGCGCTCACTCCTGATCCGGCCCAGATGCTGTTTGAGGTGCGTGACGAAATCGGCATAGTCATTCTGCCAGTCCGGCCCGGCCAGCAGGTCCATGTCGGCCCGGCCCGTCTGGATTCGGCGCGCGGGCACGCCCGGTTCCAGCGCGTAGCTTTCGCCGATCTGCGGCGCGATGATGCTGGCGGCCGGATCGTCGGCCTGGACGAGCGCGCGCAGCGCCGCGACCGCTTCGACCTCCCCATGGTCGAGGAACAGGCTGCCCGCTATGGGGCGGCGGGCGGCGATCCAGCGATGCAGTTCGTCACGGTCGGCATGGGCGGAATAGCTGTCGATGCGCCGGATGCGCGCACGGACGTTCACATCCTCTCCGGAAATGCGCACGCGCTGCGCCCCGTCCAGCAACACCCGGCCCAGCGTGCCCCTGGCCTGGAAGCCCACGAACAGCACGGTGGAGTCCCGCCGGAAGAGATTATGCTTCAGATGATGCCGGATGCGTCCCGCTTCGCACATGCCCGAAGCGGCCATGATGATCGCACCCGACATGGTGTTGAGCCGGATCGATTCCGCGACATCCTCGACATAATGGATGGACGGATGGCGGAAGATGTCCTGCCCGTCCATATCCTCCATCTCCGCGGCATGGGCGGCAAAAACCTTGGTCGCGCGGCTGGCGAGCGGGGAGTCGACGAAGATCGGGACATTGGGGATGCGGTTGGCGTCCGCGAGCCGCGCCAGGTCGAGCAGCAGTTCCTGCGTCCTTTCCAGCGCGAAACTGGGGATGATGAGGTTGCCGCCGCGCACCAGCGCGTCCTTGATCTCATGCTCCAGTTGGCTGCGGCGCTGCTCGATGGTGAACTTCTCTCGCGCGCGGTCGCCATAGGTCGATTCGCAGACGACATGATCGATGCCCGACGGCGCCTGCGGATCGGGATGGAACGCCTTGTTGTCGGGACCAAGATCGCCGGAGAAGAGCAGCCGCGTGCCTGCCGCCTCGATCTCCACCGACGCCGCGCCCAATATGTGACCGGCATTCCAGAAACGGGCCCGGAAGCCGGGAGCGGGATCGAACCAGTCCGACAGCGGTACGGGGCGGCTCAGCCGCCATGCGCGCAGGGCATCCTCCTCGGTATAGAGGGGCACGAATTGGCTCTCGCCCGCACGGTCGCGCCGCCGGTTGCGGCGGTCCGCCTCGCTTTCCTGGATGCGCCCGGCGTCCGCCAGCATATATTCCAGCAGGTCCGATGTTGCGGGCGTGCACCAGATCGGCCGGTCGAACCCTTCCGCCGACAGTTTCGGCAGCAGGCCGCAATGGTCGATATGCGCATGGGTCAGCACGACCGCGTCGATCTTTCCCGGCTCGAAGCCGAAACCGCCATGGTTCAGCGTTTCCAGGCTGCGCGATCCCTGGAACAGGCCGCAATCCACCAACAGGCTGCGATCATTCAGCCGCAATTCCATGCAGGATCCCGTGACCGTGCCTGCCGCACCATGGAATGTCAGTGTGAGCGATGACCTGTCCATCGGAACTCCTCCCCTCTTGCAGCCTCTCCAAGCTCATTAGATGATAACACGGCAGGAACAGTCCGTAGATATCCTGATGGACGACAATGGGGGTCTCATCGATTTTCCGGTGCCCGTGTCGTTGACGGGCCATATTTACGGGGGGAGACAATTTGCGGGGGGAAGACAAGGCGTGGCGACGGTAGGGCAACAGGCTGATCATCTCGGCCTTTCCGCTTCGCAGGCACGGGACCGGCTGGCCGAACAGGGGCCCAACGAACTGCCCCGCCCGACCCGGCGGACACCGCTGCGGATCGCGGCGGAAGTGCTGAAAGAACCCATGTTCGCCATGCTGCTGGCGGCGGGCATCATCTATCTGCTGCTCGGCGACGGGACGGAGGCGCTGGTCCTGCTCGGCTTTGCCGGCCTCTCCATCCTCATCACGATCGTGCAGGAGGCGCGCACGGAACGGACGCTGGAGGCGCTGCGCGACCTGTCGGCGCCCCGCGCGCTGGTCATCCGCGACGGCGAGACCGTACGCATCCCCGGCCGGGAGGTCGTGCATGGCGACATGCTGGTGCTGGAGGCGGGCGACCGCGTCGCGGCCGATGCGCTGCTGATCGAGGCGCGGGAACTGGAAGCGGACGAATCCCTGCTGACCGGGGAAGCGGTTCCGGTCCGCAAGCGCGCCGCGCAGGCCGGCGACCCGGATCGGGCGGAACCGGGCGGCGACGACACGCCCTATCTCTTTTCAGGCGCCGTCATCACCCATGGGGGCGGCATTGCGCGGGTCAGCGCCACCGGCCTGCGCAGCCGCATCGGGCAGATCGGCCGTTTTCTGGAGACGTTGGAAACGGAAGTCCCGCATCTCCAGAAGGAAACCGCCCGCATGGTCAGCCTGTGCGCCGTCGGCGGGGTGACGATCGCGCTGCTGGTGGTCCTTCTCGATGGCTGGCTGCGCGGCGACTGGATGGCAGCCTTCCTCGCGGGCATCGCGACAGCCATGTCCCTGCTGCCCGAGGAGTTTCCGGTAGTCCTCACCATCTTCCTCGCCATGGGCGCATGGCGCATCGCGCAGGTCGGGGTACTGACCCGGCGTGCCTCCGCCATAGAGGCGCTGGGCGCCGCGACGGTGCTGTGCACGGACAAGACCGGGACGCTGACCCAGAACCGCATGACGGTGACGGAGTTGTGGCTTCCGACAGGCGACATGGCGGTGCCGGGTGACGGATCGCCCGGACCTGAATTTCATGCGCTGATCGAAACCGCTGCGCTGGCGAGCGCCCCGGTGCCGGTCGATCCGATGGAGGTCGCCTTCCACAATATAGTGAAGGATGTCCGGCTTCCTGCGCGGAAGGGCTGGCAACTGACCCACACTAACGGCCTTCGCCCCGATCTGCTGGCGATGTCCAATGTGTGGCAGACAGGGCTGATGGAGGAAGGGCTGACCGTGGCCGCCAAGGGCGCGCCGGAAGCGATAGCGCGGCTTTGCCGGCTGGATGGGGAAGCCCATCGGGCGCTCGATCGGGCCGTCCGCGCCATGGCGGCGCGGGGCATTCGCGTGCTGGGGGTGGCCACTGCGACCATCGCGCCGGACGATCGGGACAAGGGGCACGAGGCGCACGACTTCTCGCTGCTCGGGCTGGTTGGCCTGTCCGATCCGCTGCGTGCGGGGGTTCCCGAAGCGATCGCCCAATGCGGCTCGGCCGGAATCCGGGTGGTGATGATCACCGGAGACTATCCGGCCACGGCCCAGGCGATCGCGGCGCAGGCAGGGATCGCTTCGGGCGAGGTCATGACCGGCGATCAGGTCGGCGCGCTTTCGGACGCTGACCTCGCCGCGCGAGTGAGGGATGTGACCGTCTTCGCCCGCACCATGCCCGAACAGAAGCTGCGCATCGTCTCCGCGCTCAAGGCCGCGGGAGAGGTCGTCGCGATGACCGGCGACGGGGTGAACGACGCACCCGCGCTCAAGGCGGCACATATCGGCATCGCCATGGGCAAGCGGGGCACCGATGTAGCGCGCGAGGCGTCGGCCATCGTGCTGGTGGAGGATGATTTCGGCGCCATCGTCGTCGCCATTCGCCTCGGCCGCCGCATCTACGACAATATCCGCAAGGCCATCGGCTTCATCTTCGCCGTGCACGTTCCGATCGCGGGCCTTGCCCTATCGCCCCTGCTGCTGGGCCTGCCGCTGGTGTTGGGGCCGATCCAGATCGCATTGCTGGAAATGATCATCGATCCCGTCTGCGCGCTCGTCTTCGAAGCCGAACGGGAGGAAAGCCGCATCATGCACAGACCGCCCCGCAGCCCTGCCGAACGCCTGTTTCCCGCGGCGCTGGTGGTCCCCAGCATCCTGTACGGCGGCATCGCCCTGGCGCTGCTCATCGGCCTTCATATCGCGACGACATATTGGGGCTTCGCGCCCGATCGCGTGAGGGCGGTCCTGTTCTTCGCGCTGGTCGCTTCCATCATGGCGCTGGCGCTCGTGAACCGATCCTTCAGCACATCGCTGACGCGGGCGCTCTGGCGCAACAACGCGTCGCTGCGCTATGTGGCGGCCGCCGTGCTGACAGCATGCGGATTGATCCTCACCGTGGAGCCGCTGCGCCGCATACTCCACTTCGCTCAGCCAGAACCGGCAGATTTTCCGTTCCTGATCTTGCTGCCTGTCCTGCTGCTTCTGCTGTGTGAAGGCGTGAAAGGCTTGCAGAAAAATATCAGGTCCTGATCCCGCAACCCGGAACAGCACCGAACGCCGCCTTCATCGGCCGTGCCGCGCATGCGGCTCCCGTCCCGATGGCGCGTTTATCCACGCTTCCCTTCACTTTACGGGCGCGAAACATCGCGCCATGGCTTCGTCATCCGACGACGGCTTGCCGCATGGGTTGAGGTCATGGAGGAATGCGATGATGTCCGTCACTTCCTGGGGCGACAGGACAAAAAGGGGCATATTCCGGTGACCGACCTCAAGCCCCTTGAGGAATGCCGGCTGCAAGGCGTCGACCGGATATTGCCGATAAAGATTTCGGAAGGGCGGCGCGAGCGGGTCGGGGCTTTTGTCGGCTTCGCCGATGGCATGGCAACTCGCGCAACGCCGCTCCGCCAGTTCGCGCCCTCGAGATACATCTCCAGCATTCCCGGCCGCGGTCATGGTTGCGACACCCGCCAGCGAGAGGCTGATTGCAATGGCGGCCTTCCACATGGTTCTTTCACCCCGACGACAGGAAGTCTGAATAAATCCGAAGTCGGCCGCTGTCCAATCCAGTCGACAGCCCAGCTGGGCTCTCCGCCTGTCCCCTTATGCTCGCAGCACCCGGCGGACCGAACGCATGGCATCCGGCCCTTTTTCGGAAGATCAGGCCAGCTGCGAGAGCGCGTGGGTGATTTGGTCCTTGATCGCCAAGCGGCGCTTGCGGAGTTCGGTTTCGTGATCCTGCGATGTTGGCTGAACATTCGTTTCGGCCACATGGATCTCGTCGTTGACTGCATCATAGGAGGCGAGCAACTGCGCAAAAACCGGGTTCGAAACCTTCAGCGCATGAATCTTGTCCATCTGGCCCGGAAACTCTTCGCCCAAGGTGTGCGGGGTGTTCGACATGTCTCGCTCCGTTTGTGGTTACACGACAGGGAATAGTCGGCGCGTTGGAGAGGGCCCATAAGTATATTTCCCGATCTTCCGTCATGCTTCCGGGAATTCCGCTGCTCTACCCCGGCCCGGCAGCATCCGGCGCAGCGTATCGTCCCTGACCACGTAATGGTGAAAGAGGGCGGCCACGACCGGCGAGTGTTGAGCGGGATCATCTTCGTCAATCGCAACGGGCCGCGCTGGCGGGCCGCGCCGAAGGGCTATGGGCCGCACAAGACGCTGTACAACCGCTGGAAGCGGTGGGGCGATAAGGGGCGTGTTCCTGCGGATGATGGAAGGTCTGGCTGCGCCCCAGTCTTCCGAGCGTAAGACGGTGATGATCGACGCGACCTATCTCAAGGCGCACCGCACGGCATCGGTGCCGCCGCTCTGTTGGACGAATTTCCCAAAGCCCAATGGCTGCTCACCGATCGTGGCTACGACGCCGACTGGTTCCGCGATGCTTTGCAGGAAAAGGCTGGCGTTGCGACCGCACGGGGAGAATCAAGCCGCCAGCAGCGGCTTGATTTCTTCGATGTCGGCGGCCTGATCCACCAGCAAATCATAATGCGTCTGGAGGTTGAGCCAGAACTCCGGCGTCGTACCAAGTGCCTTGGACAGGCGCTTGGCCGTGTCCGGCGTGACCGAAGTCCTCTCCTCGCACAGCCGCTCGATGCGGGTGCGAGGGACATGGATATGCTTCGCCAGCTTGCCAGCGGAAATGCCCATCTCCTCAAGGAACTCATGCTTGAGGATTTCGCCGGGATGAACCGGGGTTTTCAACATGGTCATGACGACTCCCTTCAATGATAATCCACGATCTCTACGCCTTCCGGGCCTTTGTCGGTCCAGACGAAACAGATACGCCATTGGTCGTTGATCCGGATCGAATGCTGGCCCTCACGGTCATCGGACAGGGCTTCCAGCCTGTTACCCGGAGGCGACCGCAAGTCTTCCAGATTCATCGCCGCCTCAAGCATAGCGAACTTCCGCACAGCAGCCCGGAAGATGTCGTTCGGGAAGCCCTTGCCCGGCTTGCCCACCAACACCTGTTCAACCAACTTCCCTTTGGCGCTCTGTATCATGAACTGATACGTATCATTTCGTGATACATAACGCAAGGGGTTTACCGGCCCTTTCTGTGGCTGGCCCCTCGCTCATCGAAATCATCCTTAGATCCTTATGGCGGAACTGGATCGTCAGGCCTGCACCTGTGGGCAGTCGGATAAGGCCGTTGCCAGCATGGGCAGACAGATCTTTGCGCTGCTCGCCGCGGATCGGAAGAGGACTTGACAGTGAATCCATGCCGTTCAAAGGCGCGGCAAAATGGTTGGTTCCCGATTTCAACTGATGGGCATGCCCGACCCTATGTGGCCATCCAGAACTCAAATTTATATTCCGATGTCGGTCTGGTCCGCTATTCAGACCACGCACTCCGAAACTGGCCGACTGAGGCCCGACCGGTAGCCCATTGGTAAATTGACAAAGCGGCCGTTTAGCTGAGCGAAAAAATCCAGGATTCCGCGCGATCAAGCAGTCGGCCTCCTTTCATCGCACGAACGCGAGCCCGAACCTGAATCGAGTCATCCGCCGGTTATAGAGCGATTTCCAGTCAGATGGCATCATCTGACGGTTAAGGAATCGCGGCAAATAAAAGACTTATAGCGGCCGATCTGATTCAATCAGACGGAATCCGCTCTAATCGACCGATGATACGGCATGGGACGCGGCCATGGGAATGCCCATGACCGCCGCGAACATCCAGAAGTTCATATACGCACTCGCGCAAGAAGATGCTGGGTATCGTCGATCCGGGGGGTCATGTGCTGGTTCCTACGATGTTCAGGCTGTGCAGGGCAATCATCCGTTCCTCATCGGTGGGGACGACCAGAATTTTCACCCGGCTGTCCGGCAGATTGATGACGGGGCCATTGCCTGCATTGGCAAGCTCGTCGATTTCCAGCCCAAGCCATTCGAGCCGTCGGCAGATCCGGCTTCGGACATCGGCGTTATTCTCCCCGATGCCCGCCGTGAAAACGAAGCCGTCGAGACCGCCCAGGGACGCAGCGAGGGCGCCGGCTTCGCGTGCGGCGCGCCAGATGAACAGATTGATGGCTTCCTCCGCCTCCGGCGCATCGCTGGCCGCCAGCGCGCGCATGTCGCTGGAGATGCCGGACACGCCAAGCAAACCGGATTGCTTGTAGAGAAGCTGTTCCACCTCAGCCGCACTCATGCCCATCTGTGTCTGGAGATGGAGTACGACCCCAGGGTCGATGCTGCCGCAGCGTGTTCCCATCATGAGGCCATCGAGGGCGGTGAAGCCCATGGTCGTATCCACGCTCCGCCCATCCCGCATGGCGCAGAGGCTGGCCCCATTGCCCAGATGGGCGACGATCACCCGTCCGCCCGCCAGGACAGGATCGATGTCGCGCAACCGGCGCGCGATATATTCGTAGGACAGGCCGTGAAAGCCATAGCGGCGAATACCCTGATCGTGGAGTGCGCGGGGAATGGCCAGGCGCGAGGCCAGCAGCGGCTTGTCATGATGAAAGGCGGTGTCGAAGCAGGCGACCTGCGGCAAGTCGGGCTGGAGCAGCCTGATGGCCCGGATAGCAGCCAGATTATGGGGCTGGTGCAGCGGCGCAAGCGGACAGAGCGTGTCGAGAGTGTCTAGCAGCGCCTCGTCGATCAGCCGCGGCGCGGCGAACTGCGTGCCGCCATGGACAACGCGATGGCCGATGGCCACGACTTCATATCCGTCGAGATGGTCCAGGGCCCAGTCGAACAATTGCTCGAGGAGGTCGGCGTGCGTCAGGTTCGCGCCATCGGGCCAGTCGCGGTCGAGGATCGTCGTTCCGTCAGCTGTCCGGGCGACAAGATGCGGGGCAATGCCGATGCCCTCGATCTTTCCGCCTGCCGACAGAAGTGGCGTGCCCCGCGCATCCAGACCGTAGAGGCCGAACTTGATACTCGACGAACCGGAATTGAGGCTGACGACCGCCTTCATGCCGCCACCGTCCCGGCAAGCCCCGGTGCCGCCTTCGTCGCGGCGCGGGCCAAAAGCGCGCCCACCGCGCAGGAGGCGAGACGCGTGCGCAGGCTGTCGGCGCGACTGGTGAGGATGATCGGCACCCGCGCGCCCAGCACCACCCCGGCGGCATCCGCACCGCCCAGGAAGCTAAGCTGCTTGGCCAGCATATTGCCCGCTTCCAGATTGGGCACCACCAATATTTCCGCAACGCCGGCGACAGGCGAAACTATGCCTTTTTCCTTCGCGGCTGCGGGGCTGATCGCATTGTCGAAGGCGAGCGGCCCATCCACGATGCCGCCGGTAATCTGCCCGCGATCGGCCATCTTGCACAGGGCGGCAGCATCGAGCGTGGATTGCATCGCCGGGTTGACCGTCTCGACGGCAGCGAGGATCGCGACCTTGGGCACCTCGATGCCGATCACATGGGCAAGATCGATCGCGTTTCGGATGATATCCGCCTTTTCCGCCAGCGTAGGCGCGATATTGATCGCCGCATCCGTGATGATCAGCGGCGTCGGATGATCGGGCACATCCATCACATAGGCATGGCTGATGCGGCGTTCGGTTCGCAGACCAGTCGTGGCGGATACCACCGCGCCCATCAGTTCGTCGGTATGGAGCGACCCTTTCATCAAAAGCCTTGCCTCCCCAGACCGCACAAGCCCGACGGCCTTTGCGGCCGCATCATGGCTATGGTCGGCCGGTACGATCCGGAAAGCCGAAATATCCTTGCCCGCCTCGACCGCGGCCGCACGGATCCGCGCTTCGGGTCCAATCAATATAGGCGCAATGAGGCTGGCCTCGGCCGCCTCCGCCACGGCGAGGATCGCCGCCGCGCTGCAGGGATGCGCAACCGCCGTCGTCACGGGCTCTGTAGCAGCGGTCTTTTCCATGAGCGTGCGGTAGCCGTCATGAGTGGACAGGCGCACTTCGGGCAGAGCGATGCGCGGGCGGCATATCTTCTCCGACGGCGCCTTCACCTCGGCCTGTCCGGTGATGACGTCTTTCCCGTCCTGGTTCACGCAGCGGCAGTCGAGCACCACCACCTGATGCTCGGGCCGTTTTTCCAGCACGGTGACGGTCGTGGTGATCGTATCGCCCAGCCCAACCGGACAGACGAAGCGCAGCGACTGGCTGAGATAGATCGCGCCCGGACCGGGCAGTTCCGTACCCAGCACCGCGGAGATCAGCCCGCCGCCCCACATGCCATGGGCGATCACCCGCCGGAACATGTCGGTCGCGGCATAATCGGCATCGAGATGCGCCGGGTTCACGTCGCCCGAGACGAGCGCGAAGAGCTGGATATCCTCCTGGGTCAATGTCCGGATGACGCTCGCCGTCTCACCGAGCGTGATTTCATCGAAGGTGCGGTTCTCGATCATTTCAGCACTGGTCATCTTTCAGTGCTCCAGCACATAGTGGCCGGGCGCGTCTGCGATGGGCGCATAGCCCTTGTCCGCTGCGCCCATGGGCGGGGGTGCAACTGGCTCGCCTGATAGGCGTCCGAGCCACTCGCCCCATTCGAGCCACCATGACCCTTGTTTCTCGGTCGCGTGCAGCAGCCACTCGTCCGCATCGAAGGACAAGCCCTCGGCTTCCCGGGTGAGGATGCGATAGCTGCGTCCCTTGTGGCCGGGTGCGGATACGATGCCGGCGTTGTGCCCGCCGCTGGTTAAAATGAAGGTGATTTCAGCCGGCGCCAGATGATGGATCTTGTAGACCGAATGCCAGGGGGCGACATGATCGCGCGCGGTGCCGACAACGAACATCGGCTTGCGCAAGGCATCCAGTGCAATGGTCCTGCCATCGACCATATATTTGCCTTCGGCAAGATCGTCGTCGAGGAAGAGGTGGCGCAGATACTGGCTGTGCATGGTGTAGGGCATGCGTGTACCGTCTGCGTTCCACGCCATCAGATCGTTCATCGGCACGCGTTCCCCCATCAGATAGGTGCCCAGCACGCGCGACCAGACAAGGTCGTTGGATTGAAGTATCTGGAAGGCGCCGCCCATCTGGCTGCTGTCGAGATAGCCGCGGCTCCACATCATGTTCTCAAGAAGGTTGAGCTGCCCCTCGTCGATGAAGAGGCCAAGCTCTCCCGGTTCGCTGAACTCGGTTTGCGCCGCGAACAGCGTGACGCTGGCCAGACGCTCATCACCATCGCGAGCCATGGCGGCGGCGGCGATGGAGAGCAGGGTGCCGCCCAGGCAATAGCCTGCGGCATGAACCGAGGTGGCGCCCGTTATCGCGGTGATAGCGTCGAGCGCTGCCATAGGTCCCATCTGCCGATAGGCCTCCAAGTCGAGATCGCGATCCGCGCTGCCGGGATTATGCCAGGAGATCATGAAGACCGTAAAGCCCTCGCCGGTGAGCCAGCGGACCAGAGAGTTTTCAGGCGACAGGTCCAGAATATAATATTTCATGATCCAGGCGGGCACGATCAGGATCGGCTCGGGTCGCACCTTGTCCGTGGTGGGTTCATATTGGATCAGTTCGATCAGCCGGTTGCGGAACACGACCTTGCCCTTGGCGGTGGCGACCCTTTCTCCAACCCGAAAATCTTCGGTTCCCACTGGCGGCAATCCGCGAACAAGATGCTGCACATCCTCGATCAGGTTGCGGAAACCATCGACCAGGCATCGACCGCCAGTTTCGAAGATTTTCCTTTGCAGCACCGGATTGGTCGCAAGGAAATTGGTCGGCGCCAGCGTGTCGAGCATCTGCCGCGCGGTGAACTCGATCATATCCTCATGATGCTTGGCGACGCCGTTTATGCCGGTCGTCGCCGCATGCCACCACTGCTGGTTCAGCAGGAAGGCCTGGGACAGGATGTTGAACGGAGCCTGCCTCCAGGCAGGATCGGAGAAGCGCCGGTCCTGTGGCAGTGGTTCGATCGCCGGCAGGGCATTGGGATCGCCAGCGCCGCGCAGCGCGTAGTCGAACAGTCGGGCATATTTGCGCGCCGTCTTGGCACCCAGTTGCATCTGCTTGCCCGGTGCGCAAGCGAGATGCAGGGCCCAGTCGGAAAAGGCCTGGGCGAGTGTGGCGGGAGAGAGGCCGGAAGTGGCCTGGACGATGGCTGCGCCGGCCGCGCGGTCCAGGGTCTCGGCGATGCCGTCGAGCGGGTCGAGGGTGGAGTTCTCTGCTGGGAGGGACATGGGCGTTTCACTCCGTGATGATGCCGCGGTCCCTGCCGCTTGTCGGCAGAATTCGCAGTACGTAATTTCCCTCCTCTCGCAACGTGATGCACTGGAATGGCGGCGCGACGCATATGATCGACAGCAGCTCCGAAGATCCGGTGGCGGCGCTCAAGGTGCTGATCACGCCTTGATCGGCGTTGGGATCATCGCAGAGCCACCCGCTTCAATCCTTCCGCCGATAGCAGATAGGCGGCAACCAGCGTCGCCGTGACCGCCAGGATGGAAACGGCTGGTGCGGCAAAGCCGAGCATCGCGGCGACGGGCAGGAATGGTAGCGCGACCGCCGTCATCAGACAGAGACCGGCCGTCGCCACCAGGATGCGGTGCGGATGTTGCCGCCACATCGGGGCCGACGTCCGGATCACAAAGACCACCAATATCTGCGTCGCCATCGACTCGATGAACCAAGCGGTGCGAAAGGTCGGCACGTCGACATGGAAGATTGCGATCAACGCGGCGAAAGTCGCGATGTCGAACAGCGATGACAAGGGGCCCATGATGACGGTGAAGCGGACAAGGCCGCGCATGTCCCAGCCATGGGGCGAGGCAAGGTCGCGGTTTTCGGCGCTGTCGAACGGGATACCGGTCTGCGACAGATCATAGAGCATGTTGTTGAGCAGGATTTGCACCGGCGTCAGCGGCAGGAAGGGGAGGAATAACGACGCCAGCGCCATTGTCAGCATGTTGCCGAAGTTAGAGCTGGTTCCCATGCGAATATATTTAAGGATATTGGCATAGGTCCGCCGCCCTTCCGCGACACCATCCGCCAGCACGGCAAGATCGGGGGCCAGAAGGATCATGTCCGCTGCTTCGCGCGCGACGTCGGTTGCGCCATCGACCGAAAGGCCGACATCGGCGGCCCTGATCGCGGGCGCGTCATTGATGCCGTCGCCCAGGAAACCAACAATATGACCGCGCGTCTGAAGCGCCCGCACAATGCGTAATTTCTGGTCTGGGGTGACGCGGGCGAAAAGGTCTGTTTCCTCCACCCGGACCGCCAGCGCCTGATCGTCAAGCGCGGCGATCTCGTCTCCGGAAAGGCAGCGGGAAGCTGGCCGATCAAGTGCGCTCATGAGATGCTCCACGGCCGCAGCGGCATCTCCTGAAATGACTTTCGTATGGATGCCCGACGCCTCCAGCCGCGCGATCGCCGCCGCCGCCGAACTTTTGGGCGGGTCGAGGAACAGACAGAAACCGGCGAATATCAGATGGTCGTCATCGTCCGTTTCGATACGCTCGCGACCTTGGGCCGCTTTCCACGCAATGCCCAACAAGCGAAGACCCTCACGAGCGTTGGTATCGTGCAGATCGGAGAGTTGCTTCTTCAGGGCCGCATCCAGCGGTATGACGGTTCCGTCCGCCGCTTCCGCCTGTGTGCAAAGGTCGAGGATGGTTTCCGGCGCACCCTTGACGATCTCGATCCTCTTGCCCTGCCATTCAGCCAGCACCGACACCCGGCGCCTTTCGAAATCGAAGGGACGTTCGTCAAGCTTTTGCCAGTCCCTGAGCGGATGATGCGCCGTATGGGCAAGCAGGGCGTCATCAAGCGGGCTTCGCAGACCGCTCTCGAACCGGGCATTGACGGCGGCAAGCTCAAAGACGCGCTCGCTGTCCGTGCCGTCAATCCCAGGATGGCCGGTCATCACGATGCGGGCCTCGGTAAGCGTGCCCGTCTTGTCGGTGCACAATATGTCCATTTCGCCCAGATCGTGGATGGCGGAAAGCCGCTTCACCACTACCTTGGCCCCAGCCATGCGCTGCGCGCCGCGCGCCAGCCCGATCGTCATGATCATCGGCAGCAGTTCAGGCGTCAGGCCAACCGCCAGCGCCATCGCGAACAGGAAGGATTCGACCGGGGGTCGCCCGAGCGCGAGATGGGCCAGAATCACGAACAGGACGAGGAAGATCGTCATCCGCACGATCAACAGGCCGAGCTTGTGAATGCCCCGCTCGAACGCGGTGGGGAGCTGCGTATCGCCCAGCGATCGGGCAATGCCGCCAAAGTGGGTTTTGTCGCCCGTCTGGACTACCAGCATCGTGGCGCTGCCGCCGATCATCGAACTGCCATGCAGCAGAAGGTTGCTTGCCTCTGCCATTGAGGCGCCGGGTTCAATTTTCGGCGATTTCTCGACCGGAAAAGCTTCTCCCGTCAGCGCGGCTTGGTTAACCTGGGCCACATTGCTCGAAAGCACGATCCCGTCGGCAGGCACCAGATCACCCGCTGACAGCAAGACGACGTCCCCTGGCACCAGATCCCCAACGGCCAAGGGCACCGCGGCACCGTCCCGGACCGTCCGGGCCGTGAGGGCAATCGACTCGCGCAATGCCGCTGCCGTTGCTTCGGCCCGCCGTTCCTGGATCGTGTCCAGGGCAGTGGACAGGAAAACCATGGCGACGATCAGGACGAAACTCGTCATCTCTCCCGTCAGGCCCGCCACGACGGACGCCGCGAGCAGCATCAGCACCAGTGGATTGCCAAGCCGCCGGGCCAAATCCGCAGTGAGCTGCCGAGGGGCCTTCTGGAAAAGGATGTTCGGGCCTATGGTCGCAAGCCTGTTGCGGGCCTCTGCTGAAGACAGGCCCCCGTCACTCGTCTGCAACAAAGTGGTGAGCTCGGCGGCGGTGGAATGCCAGAACTCCATGGGTGTCTGGCTCATCGCGCCGTCCGGCGGACGGGGCACCTTTCCACCCAGGAACGCGGCATCGGCATGCCGGAGGGAGAAAGGCGTGGGAAAGGCCATTACGGCTCCATGGGGACAAGGGGCGATTATGCGAATGTGCGCCGATACCGCTTCCGGCTCGAATCCGTTAAGCTACGTAACTGTACTAGTGTGGTGGATTTGAAATACGCCTCATTATAGCGGCCAGGTGGGGAGCGTATTTCAAATCCATAAACCACAATAGAATCATATATTTGCTAGTGACCCTGATGAATCTGAAGTTCGTTCAACGCCTGCCCAACAATGTGACGAACTTCAGATTCGGGTCAATAGCTACGCTCCGTGATCTGCCCCCTGCTGAGTGGCCCAGAGACTATGATAGTCTGGACCACGAAAGGGACATTGAATGCCGAGCAAGAAGCACAAGCCGGAAGAGATTATCGGCAAGCTACGTGAAGTTGAGATCGTGCTGGCGCAGGGGGCATCGACCGCAGAGGCGTGCCGGCGGATCGCGGTCAGTGAGCAAACCTACTATCGCTGGCGCAAGGAATATGGCGGGCTGAAGACCGACCAGGCGCGGCGGATGAAGGATCTGGAGAAGGAGAACCAGCGGCTTCGCCGTGCGATTTCCGACCTGACCCTGGACAAGCTGATCCTGCAGGAGGCGGCAAAGGGAAACTTCTAAGCCCCGCGCGGCGGCGACGCTGCATTGATCATGTGCGACGAGAGTTTCCGGTATCCGAGCGACGGATATGCCGGGTGCTGGGTCAGCATCGATCGACGCAGCGCAAGGTGCCGCGCGGGGCGGATGACGAGCAGGCGCTGACGGAGGACATCATCGCACTGGCAAAGCAATATGGTCGATACGGCTACCGCCGGGTGACGGCGTTGCTGTGCCATGCGGGTTGGACGGTGAACCATAAGCGGGTCGAACGGATCTGGCGGCGTGAGGGGCTGAAGGTTCCCCAGCGCCAGCCAAAGCGCGGGCGTCTATGGCTCAATGACGGATCCTGCATCCGCCTGCGGCCGGAATATCCGGGACATGTATGGGCCTACGACTTCGTCGAAGGGCGCACGCATGATGGCCGCAAGTTC
Source organism: Sphingobium sp. LB126 (assembly GCF_002795205.1). Taxonomy (NCBI): domain Bacteria; kingdom Pseudomonadati; phylum Pseudomonadota; class Alphaproteobacteria; order Sphingomonadales; family Sphingobiaceae; genus Sphingobium; species Sphingobium sp. LB126. Next base: position 121,178 of record NZ_NETV01000002.1, on the reverse strand, counting down.
CGCATCCTGACCATCATCGATGAGGCCAGCCGGGAGTGCCTGGCGCTCGTCGTGGCGCGTCAGCTCAAGCATGAGGATGTTCTGGCGGCCCTAGCCGACCTGTTCATCTCGCGCGGCCCTCCGGCACATATACGGTCCGATAATGGCAGCGAATTTATCGCGACCGCCGTCCAGCAATGGCTGGGGCAGATCGGTGTGAAGACGCTCTACATCACGCCGGGATCACCATGGGAGAATGGCTATAACGAAAGCTTCAACGGGTCGCTTCGCGACGAACTGCTCAACGGCGAGATCTTCTACAGCCTCGCCGAAGCCAAGGTGCTGATCGAAGCATGGCGGCGGCATTACAACACCGTCCGCCCACATAGCAGTCTGGGATACCGGCCACCGGCACCGGAAACGGCGACACCGCCATATCCGGCCTCCGGTTCCGCTACGCTCCACCTCCGTCCGGATATGGCGGCGATGGGCTTAATCCACTAACAAACCTATCGGTCCACTCGGTGGGGGCAGATCAAGAACGCCCGTATCCTTGCACTCAGCCCAATTGGCGGTGCGCCCATCCCTATCACTCCGGATGGGCCGCATTCTGCCCGGCGGCCTGCAAAAGCTTTACGGCCTTTTGGTCAAAGCTCATAAACACATCAGCGCCCAGCCACTGACCATCATGGGCGATGACGCCATCGGCAAAGTCGCCGCCAGCATCGAGGAGAGCGAGGCCAGCTTCTGCCGCACCGCGATCCATGGCGACATTGCCGGCGTTGAGCAGCAGCCGGACCGAGGTCGCGATCTCGGCAGAGGTGAATTTGTAGCCGACCTTGAGAACCCAGCAATATTCGCAGAGCGCGGAAAGCGGCACAGCGACCAGCTCGGCTGTGGACAGGAGCTTACGCGCGACAAAACCTTGGGCGGGATCGTCCTGGGTCGCGGCGCGAACCAGGATGTTGGTGTCCGCTGTAACCTTCACAGCTCTCCAGCCCAACCCTTGGCGATGATCTCGTTCATCTCCTCGATCGAAAGCGAGGGCTGTCCTTCCCGCTTCAACGATCCGCAAAAATCGGCAATGCTTCCGGTCGGACGCTCCGCCCTAATCCGGATTTCACCCCCCGGCATCTTGTCGATGCTGAGCTTATCGCCGGGATGGATACCCAGATGCTGGAGCAAATCCTTCTTGAGCGTGATCTGCCCTCTGGCGGTAACGGTGAGCGCGTTCATCCGGGTGGTCCTTTCAATCCGCCATGTAATGGAAAATTCCATTACATTCAAGCTGAGAGTGATCTGCCCCCACCGAGTGGACCGATAGGTTTGTTAGTGGATTAAGCCCATCGCCGCCATATCCGGACGGAGGTGGAGCGTAGCGGAACCGGAGGCCGGATATGGCGGTGTCGCCGTTTCCGGTGCCGGTGGCCGGTATCCCAGACTGCTATGTGGGCGGACGGTGTTGTAATGCCGCCGCCATGCTTCGATCAGCACCTTGGCTTCGGCGAGGCTGTAGAAGATCTCGCCGTTGAGCAGTTCGTCGCGAAGCGACCCGTTGAAGCTTTCGTTATAGCCATTCTCCCATGGTGATCCCGGCGTGATGTAGAGCGTCTTCACACCGATCTGCCCCAGCCATTGCTGGACGGCGGTCGCGATAAATTCGCTGCCATTATCGGACCGTATATGTGCCGGAGGGCCGCGCGAGATGAACAGGTCGGCTAGGGCCGCCAGAACATCCTCATGCTTGAGCTGACGCGCCACGACGAGCGCCAGGCACTCCCGGCTGGCCTCATCGATGATGGTCAGGATGCGGAACTTGCGGCCATCATGCGTGCGCCCTTCGACGAAGTCGTAGGCCCATACATGTCCCGGATATTCCGGCCGCAGGCGGATGCAGGATCCGTCATTGAGCCATAGACGCCCGCGCTTTGGCTGGCGCTGGGGAACCTTCAGCCCCTCACGCCGCCAGATCCGTTCGACCCGCTTATGGTTCACCGTCCAACCCGCATGGCACAGCAACGCCGTCACCCGGCGGTAGCCGTATCGACCATATTGCTTTGCCAGTGCGATGATGTCCTCCGTCAGCGCCTGCTCGTCATCCGCCCCGCGCGGCACCTTGCGCTGCGTCGATCGATGCTGACCCAGCACCCGGCATATCCGTCGCTCGGATACCGGAAACTCTCGTCGCACATGATCAATGCAGCGTCGCCGCCGCGCGGGGCTTAGAAGTTTCCCTTTGCCGCCTCCTGCAGGATCAGCTTGTCCAGGGTCAGGTCGGAAATCGCACGGCGAAGCCGCTGGTTCTCCTTCTCCAGATCCTTCATCCGCCGCGCCTGGTCGGTCTTCAGCCCGCCATATTCCTTGCGCCAGCGATAGTAGGTTTGCTCACTGACCGCGATCCGCCGGCACGCCTCTGCGGTCGATGCCCCCTGCGCCAGCACGATCTCAACTTCACGTAGCTTGCCGATAATCTCTTCCGGCTTGTGCTTCTTGCTCGGCATTCAATGTCCCTTTCGTGGTCCAGACTATCATAGTCTCTGGGCCACTCAGCAGGGGGCAGATCAGCATCGATCTCCATGATCGCTTTGACGCCTGGAGCTTGATAGTAAAGTTGCTCTTGAACAAATATGTGCTCATCTTGGATTACAACATACTTACGAATTTCCTTCGTTATTCCGTCGTCCAGCCCCAAGGCCTCCCGCGCGAATATCCGCCGCTGGTTTACAACATATTGCGCTCGTGTCTGAAAATCCGTGTCATATACACCATTAGCTGGAAAAGCTTCACCGCGTACGACTTTAGTCGTATTGACTACCGTTTCCAGACTAGGAATTCCTGCCACACGCACACCGCCAAAGGATGTGCGAAATCCCTCACCTTCGAACTCGGTGTAAGAAGTATACCGAATTCCATCAGATGGACACCTCGAAAAACCGGTGGCGTCTGACGGCTTGAGGTGATTCACTGCGCGTACGCGACAGCGGAGGCAGAGATGGCAGTACAGCCGGGTTTCTTTGATCTTTCGGACCGATACGAGGCGCTGAGCGCGGCGGGCGATCCCCTGGAACGGTTGTCCGCCGTGGTGGACTTCGAGCTATTCCGGGGACCGCTGGTGGCCGCGCTGCGACGCGGCCCTCGTAACAAGGGCGGACGACCGCCGTTCGATCCGGTGCTGATGTTCAAAATCCTGGTTCTACAGGCATTGTATTCGCTGTCCGACGAGGCGACCGAGTTCCAGATCAAGGACCGGCTTTCGTTTCAGCGCTTCCTGGGCGTTGGCCTGGAAGGCACCGTGCCCGATGCCACCACGGTCTGGCTGTTCCGCGAACGGCTTGTGAAGGCCAAAGCAATCGACCGGCTGTTCGTGCGCTTCGATACCGCTCTCAAGGATCGGGGCTATCTGGCCATGGGCGGGCAGATCATCGACGCTACCGTCGTGCCCGCGCCCAAGCAACGCAATACTCAGGAGGAGAAGGCGGCGATCAAGGAAGGCCGGATCCCTCAGGACTGGAACCCCGCCAAGACCCGACAGAAAGACCGCGATGCGCGCTGGTCGATCAAATATACCAAAGCCAAGGTCAGGGAAGGCGACGATCCTAAGGCGACAAAGCCGGTCGATCTGGCCATCCCGATGTTCGGCTATAAAAACCATATCGGCATCGATCGGGTCCACGGACTGATCCGCACCTGGGATGCGAGCGCCGCCAATGCCCATGATGGCGCGCGACTGCCCGATCTGATCAGCAAGGAGAACACCGCCTCAGGCGTTTGGGCCGATACCGCCTATCGATCCAAGAAGAACGAGGCGTTTCTCGCCAGGGGCATGTTCACCAGCAATATCCACCAGAAGCGCCTGCCCAAGCGGCCGCTGCCCGAACGGATAGCCAGGGCCAATGCAAGGCGCTCAAAGGTCCGCGCCGCCGTGGAGCATGTCTTTGCCGGGCAGAAACACCGCATGGGCCTCGTCGTCCGCACCATCGGCATCGCTCGCGCCAGGATCAAGATCGGCATGGCCAACCTGGTCTATAATTTCCAGCGTCTCGCCTGGATCGAGGGCAGAGCTGCGCCTGCATGACATGGAATTGGCGCCCAGAACTCCGCCGACACGGCGATCACCCCGCCAATGCCGCCGAAGCGGTGCCTTTCATCAGCGCCGCGTGCCCCTTCCTACGCCATCAGACCAAAATCACCCGGTTTTTCGAGGTGTCCAGATTGCGGAACGAAGAAATAACCAAAAGTACTATCAATCGCCATACCGTGGCTACCGCGATATGCAGAGCCATCCTCCTCAAGAAGGAAGCGCGATTCGGTCCTGAAATACTCTGCACTTCCCGAACCATCGGTACCCAGATGTCGTTGAGTATAGCGCAGATCGATATCAAGCCGACCATTCCCTCCATCAGTAATTATGAAGATTGGACGTAAATTATCATCTTGAACGTCTGTCTCAATTAATCCACCTGCAAGACCATTGGCTTGTCCTGACGTCGACCGGATTCCATCTTGCCCTGGCAACCCACTAAAATCCTGGACTTCACCATTCGTGAGTCGATAAAGCGCCACACCAATTGAGACATATTCCGAAGCATCGTTGCGATCGATTGATACGTTCTTGATCTCATCCAGAATGTGCCTCTGGGTAGCCAAATCATCAGGATTGAGTCCAGCGTCAATGAAACGTTGCTTGACGGTCGCATCCGAAAAATATCCGCCCGTAGCGAACAGTGCATCCTTAATGGTGCTGTCTATAAACTGATCACGGCTCTGAATCGTGATCTTAGCCTTTAACCCTCCCGTTGCACCTCCACCAAGAGCACCTGTTCCCGCGACAGCTCCGCCTTCGATGGTTAGTTCATAACTGTCTTCATAATTACCGCCCGAAGGATTGGAAACGCCCGATTTACGTTTGGATGTGATCAAGAAAGGGGGATCATAGATCGCACCTCCCAAGTTACCAGGCTCATAGCTAACTCCTGATGTGCCAGCCCCGAGCGCTAGTTCAGCCCCCAACAATGCGCCAGAAACTGAAACCCCAGCACCATTCTGGCCAACCTCAAACGAGATCGCGGCGGAAAAAAGCTTAGTCAGGGATACGCTGGCGCCTGCCCCAAACACGAGATCATAAGTGACCTGATAGCCTGAACGCCGAGCGCGTTCTATCAGCTCTCCGAGGGCTACAAAAAAGCTAACTGTATCATTAGCTTCAGCAACAGTTTCTGCTGCTGCGAGGCGACTCAAGTCGGGATATTTATTGATGTCTCCTAACTCGCTGGCGCGTGCATCGATCTTTGCGCCAAGCCGCGAGCGTGCAGTATGACGCAGTTGCGCGAACAATTTGTCCGCACCGATGGGATTGAATAAAGCCTGCCCGATCGCTCCAACGCCGCTCACTGCTCATTCTCCTTTAATTTATTGAGACGCCGCCATTCAGCCAGCACTTCCGTCCAGCTCGCTCCTGGACCGTCATACAACGCAACCGCCATCATCGGGCGCGGGATCCAGTAATCGAGAGCCACCTCGCCCCACGCGTCGATGCGTGTGGCGTAAGCGGTCCACTGAGATGCGGACCTGCTGGAAATCCTGCCAGAGTTGCGAGAGGCGCAGGATCGGCTGCGCGACGCGCCCGGAGAGCATGTTGAAGGCAACCAGCGAGCCAACGCTCAAGTCGCCCGCAATCACTGCCTTTGCCCCGAAATAGAGGATGGCTACCGTCGTCAGCTTGGAAACGACCTGGATGAGATGGCTGCCCCAATTGGCGAGCGTAGCGACAGCAAAGCCGGTATTGGTGTAGCCGGCAAATTGCTTTTCCCATTTGGCGCGCATCTGCGGCTCGACCGCCATCGCCTTCAAGGTGCCGATGCCCGTGACGCTTTCGACCAGGAATGCCTGGTTTTCCGCCCCGCGCTTGAATTTTTCGTCCAGCTTCGCGCGCAGGGGCGGCGTGATGACGATCGAGATCGCCGCATAGATCGGAATCGACAGAGCCACAATAGCGTGGTCAGCGACTGATGCACCAGTACCTTGTCGATGACGAGTTGGAAGAAGATAGGAGAAACCAGTCCCATCAATTGCAGGAAGAAGGAGCCGATCAACACATCACCCAAGGCGCCGCGATATTTGACCAGGGCGGGAATGAACCAGCTGATGTCGAAGGGGCGCGAAACGCCCGCCATCTGCTCGCGCGTGGTCATGAGCAAAAGGCGACCGGCAAAGCGTCCATCCATCTCAGCGCTGGTCCACACCTCCGGCCTTTCACCATCACCGCGTTGGATCAGGAAACGGAGAGCCTCCTCCTGCTGATCGACCTTCAGCAGAATGACGATCTGTCCGTCGCGCAGTTCGGCGAGCGCAGGCAAAGGCAACTTCGCTAAATCGGCGAGCGAAGCGGATCTGATCTTTGCGACAATTTTCAGCCGCTTGGATATCCGCGCCAGATCCTCCAAGCCATAGCCGTTCGCAGGCTCGCCGTGATCGTGCGCGATCTGCCCCGGATCAGCGGGCACGCCCAGGAATTTCGCCAGGAGGACGAACGCGGACAGAGCGAGATTAGATTCGGGACCGCGCTGAGCATCGCTACCCGCTATTGATGACGTGGACGTCATTCAGACCGATTCGGCGTAAAAGACGATTTACCCAGCGCACAGACAGCCGCCGAGTCCAGAGACCCAATCACGCGCTCACCCCCGTAAAAATCACCCCAATTACGGAGGGCGCGACCCCATCATTATCCCCCGTGTTTCAGACTGTTAACAAACCGAGTTTTGCCTCGCAACCTACTATTGGCAGCGACGAGGGAATAATCATCCATAACGGAGCGTATATAATAATTAACGTTTCGCCTTCGTAATATCATGCCATGCGCAAAGGAAATATCGCCACTTCTTATGGATGGAGAGCAAATGAATCCCCGTGCAAATTGCCTCGATCCGAAAAGGGTCAGAGCAAGAAATTAGCATGCGCCCAGCAGGCTACAGTCATTGTCAATCCCGGCCGGCGGTCAGTTACATAGAGCCGCTCGAACAGGCATAGACATCGACTTGCAGGAAGGCCGCGAAAGCCCTGACATGTTCATGCGGGCGCTCACAGTCCCACATGAGATGAAGGTCACCCTCGTGTCGGCTTTTGGGACTTTCGCGACTGTCCGGTTCCGGAGTTCAAAAGGACAAAGCGGACGTTGTCGAAAGCTGGAATTGCAACTGCTGTGTCTCTGTAGGTTCAACTCGACAAGCTGCGCGGTATGCGGCCGCAGTCTGGCGATTGATATGGCATGGGATGCATCTGCCAGGACGTCGGAAGCCAAACGCGTTTCCTTTCGGTGCAGACCCATGTTTGTCAGGGCAATTGCCCGGGGCCCCCATTTCACTCGCCCCGTACTGCTGCAACCCGCCGCTCTCCCAAGCGCGCTTCGCCGACAATGTCGGGCTCACTGTTCGCAAAGAATCTCGGCAACCAACCCGTCAGTTTTGGCGAGCTGAATGCGGTTATCGCGCAGTTTTGCTCCGGGCTACAGAAATATTGGCATGAAGATGGAAACGATGCCGTCATCCAACCGGATATATGGTATAGTTCATCATCACTCGATTTTGATCGCAAGCATCCTGTGACAGAGAGACATCCGCTCCCGCTTGCCTGACGGGAGTTCCTCCCATGATTACAATGCGTAAATACGAGACGAAGAATCCCCAATGGAATGATGATTTTGTCGGGGCGGTCGCCCGCATGGCCTATGCAGGATCGATCCACGGCTATGAAAAAATCGTCGCCGCCAGGATCTGGCTGAAAGGCCATATTCGAAGAGCCGGAGACGATGCGTGGGCTGCGGGACGAAAGGTTGAACTCGAAGATGCCCTCGACGAATGGGAGAATGAGGGTGGCCGCCTGGTTAAGCGGGAAGGCTGATCCCGGTTGCGCCGTTACTACTCAGCGATTCGTCCATTCTTATCTTGAAGGAGCGTTCCCGATGGCCAAAAGTCAAAAAAGATCGAACCGCGAGGTTCGTAAACCCAAGGCCGCAAAGCCCCCGAAACACAATGCCTCCAGCCCTTCGCAAAAGCCGGGTATATTGAGCATTGTGACGCTGAAAAGCTGATTACGTTATCGGTGCTGAGCGGGTGCGTCTTTCAATCGTCTATTGGCCGTTGCAGAGGGCCGAAGTCGGTCTTGTCCGCTGCGAGCTTCATGTGGGCGTGTCCCTTTTCCTCGTCCTCCCCGTGCAATTGCAGAGCGATTGCTGCGTCTTGCGCGCTTAACCTACCCCGCTCTCCGCTTTCCTGAAACTCCGCCTCCATGGCCTGGACCTCCCAGGCGCTGGCGGCCGCAAGTGCGGTCCTGCGCACCTTCTCAAGGGGGGAGGCCGCCGCGACCTGCCGATGATGTGCTGCCTGCCGCCGGCACATGGCTGAACTGTTGAGCATGGCTGACCTACCGGCTGCCGTCGGATGGTATGTTTTGGACCCAGACAGGAGTCCCGGGCCAATTCGCGGGCGGGACCCCGCCCGCTCGCGCAGCCTTTTGATCGCGTTTCCAGGCCGCATACAGATGTTCGGGATCAACCGGGTGACGCTCGATGGCCGCGCCATTTCTGATGCGCAGCGTTGTAGCTATCCGGCGTAAGGCCGTATGGACATTGCCCTCAAGCACCTCCTCTTCCGTTTCCACATCATAGGTGCCGGCGGGAAGAGGCGTTTCGAATTCCGGCAGTTGGAATGGCTCGGAAAATATCACCGATTTGTGGGTGGTCTGACTGATCATGACGGCTACTCGTTAGAAGGGCAGGTAGGCAGCAAAGCGTCTGACATCGATTATCTCCCATTTGCAGGCGGGAGCACGATGGTCTCTCTGTCACGACATGCCTGGGGCAAAAATCCGGGTGATCGCGCATTGTAGCACAGATATGGCTCAGGGCTGCACCTAATCGAGGTGGACGGGAAAGAGCGGAAAGGAACGCCGCCGCTGGCCCTTCTTCACCACACGACCCGCCAGCGACGCTCATGTGGCTTGCAGGTCGTCGAGGGCGCCGTTGAGGCGTTGCATATCGGCCCGGGACAGCGCACCCCCGCGCGCAAGCTTGTCGCGAGCAGTCGTGAGCAGACATTCCAGCCGCTGTAGTTTTATCAGTTCGCTTGCCGGCACAGACGGCAGGCGAGATTGTGCCTGTATCAGTGAAACCGCCAGGCCAACGTTGTTCTGGGATATATTCATGATGCCTCTTTCCATGATCCAAATGCGGCGCTTGAGGGCGCTGGCGTCAATTGTTCAGCCACAAAATCACCGCTGCTCCCGCGATCAGGACCAGCAGGCCGTTCAGAGTGACGGCCCGCATCAACGTGTCGTCGCGAAACAGGTCGGCGGACAGTTGGAGAGTGGTAAGTTTGCGCAGGAGATGGGGCCTTGACGGAGGCATACCGAATGCCGTGCCTCCCTCATTTTCCCAGTCGTCTATTGCGCCCTCCAGTTGGCGTTCGCGGTCTTGCGAAATCGAAGCAGCGCAACGTGCGCGTTCTCGCTCTGCCCCGAGGGCAAGCCCCTGTCGCTCTACGTCGGCCTGTCTTGCGTGCTGTCGCAGCGACAATGATGAATGTGAATCTTGCGATGTAGACATGTCGCTCTCCTCGCCAAACGGGAGCGCTCTTGTCTCTCAGCCACGGCCTGTCTGGATGATTTGAGCCGTAATACGCCATGATAGCATGTAACGGTCAGGCCACCTAACGACTTGTTTGGAAGAAGCCTCCATTCCAGCAATGCCGGAATGTCCTTGGAGAAGCTTGCTTCCTCACATTGACGGTGGCCTTCCAGCATCGGTATTTGGCCGCGCCTGCCATTTATCGAGGAATTGCAAAGCCGGAGTGACGGTGATGCCATGCAGCAGGATCGAAACAAGCACCGTCAGGGCGGCGATGCTCCAAAGCTTCGCCGGGTCAGGGAAATCTGCCTGATTGAGGGCGAAGGCGAGATAATAGATCGTGCCCATTCCTCTAATTCCAAAGAAAGAGATCACGACCTTTTCCCATCTGGGTATCTGCGATCCGCTGAGGCTGATGAAGCCAGCGAGCGGACGCGCGACAAGGACGGTGAGGGAGGTGAAAAGAATGATCCGGGCATCCAGCCTTGCCAGCAAGCCGGCATGCATGACCATGCCGCCGAACAGGACGAGCATCATCATCATGAGCAGGCGTTCGGTTTCCTCCGCGAACTCATGCAGCCGATGCTGGTAGCTGTGGTCACGGCTGGCATGACGAAGGCCGAGCGCCGCCACGAACACAGCAAGAAATCCGTAGCCCCCAGCCAATTGCGTCAGTCCGTAAGCAAACAGCGCGGCGCCCAGGGCTACGAAACCGTCGCCGGTTCGCGACAACTTGGCCACATTGGGAAGGTGGAAGGTCAGATAGCCGAGCACCCTGCCAATGCCATAGCCCATGCAGAGCCCGACCAGAAGTTTCCAGATCAGGTCGATCAGCAGCCAGCGTCCGAACGCCTCGGTCCCAAACGACAGGCTTGTCAGGGCGATCGCCAGATTGACGAAGGGGAAGGCCAACCCGTCATTCAGTCCCGCTTCGGATGTGAGCGCGACGCGGGCTTCGCCTTCCTCGCCCTCGCCGGGGGCGCCGACCTGAACGTCGCTGGCCAGCACGGGGTCGGTCGGCGCGAGACTTGATCCTATCAACACTGCCGCGGCAACTCCCAGCCCCAGAAGGGACGAGGCGAGCGCTGCGACCAGCAGGATCGTGATCGGCATCGCAATCGCAAGAAGACGCCAGGTGAGCGCCCAGCGATGAAGCCCGATTAGCCTGTCGATCTTCAGGCCGGCGCCCGTCAGTGAAACCACTACGACCAGTTCGCTCAGGCGTTCGACGGCGATTGGGTGTTGCAGCGGATGAACGGCCAAGGGGTGCAACGCTGGCAGGGTAAACAAGGCTGCGCCGGCCAAGACGCAGAAGATCGGCAGCGAAAGCGGCATTTTCCGCATGATCATCGGAATCCAGGCCGTCATCAATATGATCGCACCGAGGCCCGCCAGTATCTGGATGTAAAGAGCGGCGTTGGGCATGGCTCCTTCCTGCGCCCCGTCAGAGCGGCCCAACGCTCACGCGAACGTCTATGTCGAGGAAATCGTCCGAAGCGCCAGTAAAGCCGCCGCGGATGGGCATGATCTGACTGTTGCACCGGCCAACGGCCACGGCAATCAGGTTAGACGATCCAACGCGGCGGTGTGTGAGATCAAAAGCGATCCAACCTGCCGTCGGAAGATAGACTTCGGCCCAGGCATGTGTCGATCCCGGATCGTGCACACCAGCGTCAGGATCGAATAGATATCCCGAAACCGCTCTGGCTCCAAAGCCCAGATGGCGAACCCCTTCGATGAACGGCGCAGCGATGTCACGGCATGACCCGCTTGCCATCGCCAGCGTCTCCAACGGCAACTGCGTCCCCTCCTCGTCCCGCAGGCGATAGCTTATCGCATCGCAGATGCCGGCGTTGATATCCTTGAGCAGCGACAGCGTGTCTGTTGGCGCACCCGCGACGAAGCCGCGAGTCCAGTTGCCCAATCGGCCTTCATCGTCGGCATGCTGGGGCTGGAGCTGCCTGCACATCACTGAACTGTTGAACATGGCTGGTCTACCATCTGCCATTGGTGGGTGTGTTTCGGAGCCACAGAGGAACCCAGCGCCAGTTCGTGGGCGGAGGGGCATCAGCGGGCCGGGTCTGCTCTCGTTGTCGTCGAACCAGCCGGAACCAACCCGCTTCGCGCGGCATCCTGATCTCGCTGCCATGCCGCCTCCAGATGCAGGGGATCGACCTGGTGATGCTCGATGGTGGGGCCCGTTCGTATGCGCAAGCTCGCCGCTGTCCGGCGGAAGGCGGTATGGACATAACCTTCAAACGCTTCTTCGTCCGTTTCCACCACATAGGTTCCGGCGGGCAAAGGCGCTTCGAACCCTAGCAGGTGGAAGGGCGCCGAAAATGTCATCGATTTGCGCGTGGTACGGGTGGTCATGACAGCATCGCAGCGACAGCGCGGATGTAGCCCAGATCGTCAGACATTGCGCTATCTCTTGTTTGCAGGCGGGAGCACTATGGTCTCTCTGTCACAACATGCCTGCGGCACGATCAGGTGATGGCGGGTTGTAACATGGAACGTCCCGGCAACCCGCATCTATTCGTCAGGGCACCCCGACCGAAGCGATGCCGATGCCCAATTCGGCAACCGCCGCTTCGGTGGTGATCAGCAGCCCGGCAATGGAGGCCGCATCCTGCAAGGCCGTGCGGATAACCTTGGTCGGATCGATAACACCCGACTGGAAGAGATTCTCATATTGCTCGCTCTGCGCATTGAAGCCGAGATTCTCGTCCTTCCCGTCCAGCAATCGCCCGGCGACCACGCCACCATCATATCCGGCATTTTCCGCAATCTGACGAAGCGGCGCCTGGAGCGCCCTGCGGATTATGGCGATGCCGCGCCGCTGGTCGTCGTTGACGGGATCAAGACCATCCAGCGCCTTCGAGGCATAGAGAAGGGCGATGCCGCCGCCGGGCAATATGCCTTCCTCTACCGCTGCGCGGGTCGCGTGCAGGGCATCCTCCACCCGATCCTTGCGCTCTTTGACCTCCAATTCGGATGATCCGCCGACCTTGAGGACGGCCACGCCACCGGACAATTTGGCGAGGCGCTCCTGGAGCTTTTCCCGGTCATAGTCGCTGCTACTGGTTTCGATCTGCGCCTGAAGCGCCGCGACCCGCGCCTTGATCACCGCCGGGCTGCCTGCTCCGTCGACGATCGTGCTGTTATCCTTCGTGATCGTCACGCGCTTGGCCATGCCCAGCTTGTCCAGCGTGACATCCTCCAATTTGATGCCAAGATCCTCCGTCACGACGTCGCTTGCCGTCAATATGGCGATATCCTCCAGCATAGCCTTGCGCCGGTCGCCAAAGCCCGGCGCCTTGACCGCTGCGACCTTCAGCCCGCCGCGCAGCTTGTTGACGACCAGCGTCGATAGCGCATCCCCTTCGACATCCTCGGCGATGATGAGCAGCGAACGGTGCGCTTTGGCGACCGCTTCCAATAAGGGTAGCATGGCCTGCACATTGCCCATCTTCTTCTCGTGGATCAGGATGACCGGGTCTTCCAATTCCACCGTCATTTTCTCGCTGTCAGTCATGAAATAGGGCGACAGATAGCCGCGATCGAACTGCATGCCCTCGACCACCTCCAGCTCGAATTCGACGCTCGCTCCCTCCTCGATGGTGATGACGCCCTCCTTGCCGACCTTCTCCATCGCCTCGGCGATCCGGTTGCCCACCACCTCGTCACCATTGGCCGAAACGATGCCGATCTGGGCTATTTCCTGATTGTTCGATACCGGCTTGGACCGCACCTTGAGTTCGGCGACGACGGCGGTAACGGCCAGGTCGATGCCGCGTTTGAGGTCCATCGGATCGATGCCCGCCGCTACCGACTTCATCCCTTCCCGAACGATCGCCTGCGCAAGGACGGTCGCCGTCGTGGTACCGTCTCCGGCATGGTCATGCGCTCTGGACGCGACGGCGCGGATCATCTGCGCGCCCATATTCTCGAACTTGTCCTTGAATTCCATTTCCTTCGCGACGGTGACGCCGTCCTTGGTGATCCGGGGCGCTCCAAAGCTCCTGTCGATGAGGACGTTGCGTCCCTTGGGGCCCAAGGTCACGCGCACGGCATTGGCGAGGATGTCCACACCGCGTGCGATGCCTTCACGGGCTTCGTGCGCGAATTTCACGTCTTTGGCTGTCATGGCTTGGGTCCGACTTTCCTGGCGCTGGGCCGCGACCAAAATGTCGCTTTCACAACCGGAAGCCAGCGCTGCCAATTTGCGAGCTGGCAGTCTCAAATCCGACTGCCAATGGCCATGATATGCGCCCTGCCGGAATTAATAACAAGATCGACTCCTTCCATTATTGCGCTCTGATACGCGCAATTTACGGGGCGTGAATTTTCCCGCTAATTCCGTCTTCGAATACGATCCCCAAATATTCGAATCGCTAAATAGGGCGTGGGAAGATCGCAGGTTGGGAGAAATCGACAGGCTCTTGTCCAGCCTGCCCACGCTAAATTGATAAATGCGTCAAGGGGATAAACGGGTTGTACATAGTGATCATGGACGTAAATCCCGCCAGGCAAGCGGGAGTGGCCAAGTCTCTCTGTCACAAGATGCTTGCGGTCGAAATCGAGTGGTTGGTAACTAAATCATATATGGGTGGGATAGCCGACTAAAATAGGCTTCCCAGTCAATGAATACGCACGGCTACGCCTATCATTTCTGATACGAAACATGTACATGCCCACGAAGTCTTCTCACCTCAGTGTAATATTATGACAATGATCTCGATCTTAGAGTCTGATTCAAAATTATCCTTTGCGAATTCATAGCCTTGCGATGCGGCGGGCAAAGAGCTGGATCGAGGCGATGAACAGCCATGCGGTTGCTGACGCGATGGTTTGCTCGAAGTCCTTGGCCAGTCGGCGGTTTCGATTCAGCCATGCCAGCGTCCGCTCTACGACCCAACGGCGTGGAAGGACCACGAAACCCTTGGCGGTATCGGACCGTTTGACGATCTCGAGGGTCCATTTGCCGATCCGGCGCAGCGCCTGTCGGAGTTTGTCGCCAGCATAGCCGCCATCGGCAAACACATAGCGCAGCCACGGGAAGCGCTTGATGATCTCGGCCAGCACCAGCGGTGCACCGTCTCGGTCCTGGATGTCAGCGGTGTGGATCACGGCGTGGACCAGATTGCCCTCGGTGTCAGTCAAAATGTGGCGCTTGCGACCCTTGATCTTTTTGCCCGCATCATAGCCGCGAGGACCGCCGGATTCGGTGGTCTTGACGCTCTGGCTGTCGATGACCCCGGCACTGGGCGAGGCATCGCGCCCGGTCGCCTCGCGCCCGATCAGCAATAGGGCATGATTGAGCGATAACCAGAGCCGGTTGTCCCGCCACAGGTAGAACCAGCGCCGCACTGTCGAGACCGGCGGAAAGCACGGTGGCAGCATCCGCCACGGCAGACCGCCGCGCAACAGATACAGGATCGCCTCGACAATCCGCCTGAGCGGCCACTTGCGCGGACGGCCCACATGCGACGGCGGCGGAAAAAACGGCTCAAGCAGCGCCCATTCGGCGTCGGTCAAATCACTTGGCAAAGCCAAGTCCGCGCGGGCATACTGCGCCCGAGTGGTGTCGGTCCACATCGTTGATCTCCGGTAGTCTTCGCAAAACCACCTGAATCAACGACTTGGGCTGGCGTCAAGCTAACCCGCTGATACCACTCAACTTAGTTTCGGATCAGGCTCTTACTCGTGATTATCAATAACAATCGGCAAAATATGAAATTATCAAACCGGAAATATCTGATTCTATTATGTAAATAATTTTCATATTTTGATAACATTGCCCTACTTATAAAGCAGAAATTAATTAATTATCTTGATGTAATTATGATATATAGGCCGTGTCGCACGAAAGTTCCTGCAGACACTCGTTTCGACTGAGAGATTCATATACTCTCGCTTGCTGGCCGGAGACGTCTCATGGAAGATCTCAATCATTTGCTGAAGCGGGAGCAGGAAGAAATCATGCGCGCCAAAGCATCAGCCTGTGGCGTCACCCGTCAAGTTCACGAGGGACTTGCCCATAGCTATGCCCAGCGGATTCAAAATCACCGACTCCCCTATCGTTCTGTGGCAATCAGCGGCCATCGTTCTTTCGATCCCAATCCTTTTGGAGGGGGAGGTAGCCAGTCATGACCCGCGTAGTGAATATCGACACATCCGAGACCGCAATAAAATCGCTATGTAAGCAGCAATCCATTCGTATTTCGACGATTGAGCCGCTTCTGTCTGGAGGCACACGAGTCGTCCTGGCGGATCCAGCAGATGCCGATACCGTGCGTGAACTGATGAGGGACAAGCTGCTCAGCGGAACGACGAAGCGGTCTTCATCTTATGTATTGCGTCGGCCTATCCCATGGCACTGATGATTCATACCGGTCCATTCGGACATCCAGAGCCAACCGACCCTTCCGAACAAAAAGCTTCAACGATTGGACGTTGCTACCATGACCAGAATTAGAAAAGTCAGTCGAATTGTCACCGGCCCATATGGAGCCATCGGGAAAGCCAAAAGCGTACACATCAATGGATTTCAAATCGTGGACGCTGCTGGAGATATCACGCCGTACGGGTTCGCAACGGGTTGGCACTATGCGACTGGGACAAGCAACAGTCTACAGGTATAAAGGAGAAAAATTTGAGATTACTGGACGATATCGCTCCATGTCACGCTTTCATGTAAGTTATCGGTCGTAGGAATATCGCAAGTTGGTGAAATGACTGCTTCCACCTAATACCTTACCATTAGGTTTTCTTAAACTTCTTTTGCCAGCTTTCCTGAGTCGCTTATCGCCGAGCCGACATTCGGGAAACGGCCAGCTGGACACCTCGAAAAACCGGTGGCGTCTGACGGCTTGAGGTGATTCACTGCGCGTACGCGACAGCGGAGGCAGAGATGGCAGTACAGCCGGGTTTCTTTGATCTTTCGGACCGATACGAGGCGCTGAGCGCGGCGGGCGATCCCCTGGAACGGTTGTCCGCCGTGGTGGACTTCGAGCTATTCCGGGGACCGCTGGTGGCCGCGCTGCGACGCGGCCCTCGTAACAAGGGCGGACGACCGCCGTTCGATCCGGTGCTGATGTTCAAAATCCTGGTTCTACAGGCATTGTATTCGCTGTCCGACGAGGCGACCGAGTTCCAGATCAAGGACCGGCTTTCGTTTCAGCGCTTCCTGGGCGTTGGCCTGGAAGGCACCGTGCCCGATGCCACCACGGTCTGGCTGTTCCGCGAACGGCTTGTGAAGGCCAAAGCAATCGACCGGCTGTTCGTGCGCTTCGATACCGCTCTCAAGGATCGGGGCTATCTGGCCATGGGCGGGCAGATCATCGACGCTACCGTCGTGCCCGCGCCCAAGCAACGCAATACTCAGGAGGAGAAGGCGGCGATCAAGGAAGGCCGGATCCCTCAGGACTGGAACCCCGCCAAGACCCGACAGAAAGACCGCGATGCGCGCTGGTCGATCAAATATACCAAAGCCAAGGTCAGGGAAGGCGACGATCCTAAGGCGACAAAGCCGGTCGATCTGGCCATCCCGATGTTCGGCTATAAAAACCATATCGGCATCGATCGGGTCCACGGACTGATCCGCACCTGGGATGCGAGCGCCGCCAATGCCCATGATGGCGCGCGACTGCCCGATCTGATCAGCAAGGAGAACACCGCCTCAATCTCGCGCTCGCCCGCAAACTGCTGGCCGTCTCGTCAGAGCCAGAGATGCCGATGCCCGCAACCGCACTCGACACCTGCCCACCATGTCCGTGCTGTGGCGGGCGCATGATCGTCATCGAAACCTTCGCGCGCTGGGGTCAGCCAAGGGCGCCGCCCAAGCCAACCCTGCCGATCCGGGAGCCCGTCTCATGACCCGGCATGATCCGCCTGTCACCATGGCCCCGCATGTCGCGCGGTGGTCAACCAAACGACATGCGCCCGGCGATGGCTGGGCCGGTGTCGGCTCCTGGCATCATCACGGACAGAGCGGAGAACACGCCTCTGGCACATCCCAGAACCTGCCGTTCCGCCGCCCTCGCGCGTCCATCAACGCGCATCTCTGGTCCAGCCGAACCAGCCGAAAGCATAAATCCCCATAGGGTAACCTGCTGGAATCGCGGGTTCCTGCATGGGAGGCTTTCGTACGCAAGCGCCCGAAACCCTTCACCATTACGGACCACGAGCGGACGTCCTCCAAGCGATAACCGCTGCACATTTCAGGAGTTTTGAAGAATCGGTGCCAAGTCGCGAAGCGCGTTGATGACGCGCTGAACGGTGACGACCTTCCCGTCCACGTTATAGGCGATCAATAAGCGGCGCTCAAATGTCAGCGTCCGCAGACCTGCGACCAAGTCATCGCGGGGGGATCCACGATGGGGGAAATCGGCCAACGCCGCGATGCGTTCTTCAATTCTGGAAAGATAGCCGTCTGCCGTGGGAATATCGGCTTCCACGCTCACCCATTGGTGAAGTGCAATCAAATCCTCGATCGCCAATGCCGACAGTTGAACATCATAGGTCATGTCTTGGCGATCGAGGCCCTAACCTGCGCAAATGCCTTGTCGAGTGGCATGGGGGGACGGGGATCAGCTAGGGCTTCCGCAACGCGGACGCGCACCAGTTCATCCAATACGGCCTCTTCGCGATCCAGCGCGCGCAAACCCGCTCGCATCACTTCACTCATGGAGGCATATCGGCCAGACGCCAGATGGCGCTCGGCGTGCGATGACATTTCGCCAAGCGTTACCGTGATTGCCTTCGCAGCCATGCTTACCTCCGTTCCAATATGATTTTATCATATCGTATCTTTGGTACAAAAGCTAGTGGCTGGTCAGCGGCAGTGCGCCAGATTTGGTCACACAGAATGGAAAAGTGGACCGGCAGCACCCGAGAGCGGAAAATTGGCGGCTGGATAGCCGTAATGGGTCGGTTCGAGCTGATAAAGAAACAACCTTGTTGACCGAAACAACATTGATTAATGTTGATTCAATCAACAATGGATTTCAACGATGGCGCGAGACGATCAATCAAAGGATGTTGCGGCCTTGCGGGCCTTCAATCGGGTTTACACGAATCGGCTTGGCCTGCTGAACCCGCATCTCGATGGCAGCCCCTTCACTCTGAGCGAAGCGCGGATACTCTATGAACTCGCCCATCGCTCCGCACCGACCGCGGCCGAAATCGGAAGAGCACTTCACCTTGATCGCGGGCAAATCAGCAGGACGCTGAAGCGCTTTTCAGATCGGGGGCTGGTCGAGATGCGCGACGATCCCACGCATGGGCGCCAGCAATTGCTCTCCCTTACCGCTTCCGGCCAAGCCTCGTTCGGCGCATTGGAGGGGAAAACCCAGCAAGCAGTGAGCGAGCTGTTAGCCAGGCTGCCAGGTTTCCGGCGGAGGAGCCTGATCGCAGCAGCAGAAACGATTTCGGCGATCTTCGAGGCCGGGGAAAAGCCGACCGTTCGCTTGCGTGGGCTCAAGCCAGGCGACCTTGGGCGGATCGTCGGGCGACAGGCGATACTTTATGCTCAGGAATATGGCTGGAACCAGGACTATGAGGCGCTGGCGGCGCGGATCGTGGCTGATTTCCACCAATCGTTCGATCCCGCTCGCGAAGATGCCTGGGTTGCGGAGATGGACGAACAAATGGTCGGCTCGATCTTTCTGGTTAGGGGAGAAAAGCCAACGGTCGCCAAGTTGCGGCTGCTCTATGTCGAGCCCGATGCGCGTGGCGCCGGCGTGGGCAAGACGCTGGTCGAGGCCTGCATCGCGCGGGCGCGTGACCTCGGATATGAACGGCTCGATCTTTGGACCAACAGCGTCCTGGTGGCCGCCCGCAGCATATACCAGAAAGCCGGGTTTGAACTGGCGGACGAAGCGCCGCACCATAGCTTTGGCCATGACCTGATCGGACAGACCTGGTCGCTGACGCTGTGACCTCGGCTTCCTGATTGCATGGGGATCCTCGATGCTCAATAAAAGGCACATGGGGGATGTTCATAAATTCAGGAAGCCGCCGAATGGCCGCCGCCGTTCTTCGCAATCCAGGCAGCCGTACCGGCGCGGTCCGAAACGCAGACGATGGACGCGCGGCCAAAGCATCCTCGTCGTCATCGGCCTGTTGCTTGGTGCGTCCCTGGGGCTGAAGCTGATCGGCGAGACCGGTTTCGCTTCGGAAGAAGCGACCTTCCAATGTGGCAGCATCCGCGTGATAGACGGGGACACATTCGATTGCGGATCAAAGCGCATTCGCCTGTCAGGGATCGACGCGCCAGAACTGCCCGGACATTGCCGCCAAGGACGCCAATGCACGCCGGGCGATCCCTATGCGGCCACGCAAAATCTCCAAAACCTCGTTGCGGCTGGCTCGGTGCGGTGCCGCAAGACCGACACCGACAGATATGGCCGAACGGTCGCCAGATGCACATCGAAGGGCGTGGACCTGTCCTGTGGCCAATTGAGCGCCGGACAACTACGGCACGTCCGCTTGCGCTGCAACGGGCATATCCTCTCCATTGCGCGGCTCTGGTATGTCCCCTCCCGCCTGCCCGCCTCCTTGGAGGCAAGCCTTCAGCAGACCGGCACGCCGTTCGGCAAGGTGGTTGCGCCCATGCATCTCGACCGGAAATCGGCAGGGTCATCGTCAGCATGGTTGCCCAAGGGAGGCGTGCCAACGGCGAAAACCCCACCCCAAATCCTATTTTCCCAGCGCGCGATCATGAGCCGGGCAGATGGTCTGCCGATCGCCTATGTTGTCGAGGACTATCAACGCGGACTGCTCGGCTTGGGGATGCGATCGAGGATATCATAGGTCGAGATCAGGCCTTGCCGGTCAATTGCGCGGCTCGTCAAAATCGTGACGCTCGTTGGCGTGTTGCGCAGGGAGCGGCTCGATTTCTCGCCGGTGACAGTTAACGCGGCATCCGTTGGGCTAGCCGCCGCGGTGGAAGGCGTGGTAATATTATAAGGCTCATGAGCATAAGCGATGGGCATCATACTGGCCACGCCGGCCGCTGACGCTAGACGACTGATTCGCATGATCCCCCCGGAGCACTTTGCCGCCATGTCTTGTGACGGGACCGTCACGATAATGAAAGGATATATGCAAGGCGATATGGAATTTATCCGTTTCAGTTTCCATGTTTGCAGCTTTCCCGGCATTCGGGTGGGGATGAGGTATAGCGGATCAAGCGTGATCCATCAGGCAGGCAATATCGATTGCTGCTATGACTGGTAATGCTCGAGAGGCGCGAACGGGGGACAGTTACGTGTGGAGAATGCCGCGGCTCAGTCGAGCCTCCTATGCGATAATCACTATTTTGGCTTCACTAATCACCGTGATTGGTGGGGACGAAGGTTTCGGCTGGCCATTCATCTTGGGGCATTTCGTGGTGGCCTGGGTTTTGATCGTCGCTTTTGCATGGATGGGCAAAGTCCTGTTTCGGCGACATCAGTGATGAAATGAGCTCGTTGATCCCGAGAGCCTGCACGGTAGCAAAAGATCTTTTCAATCCTGATGCGGGGGCAGCGCGCGAGGCGAGATCGCCTTCTGGGCGAAGAACCTGTTCAACCAGACGGATCGCGCATTCGCTTTCGTGTCGGGCATCAACAGCGCGACGGGCATCCAGCCGCCACGGACGATGGGTGCGAAATTCCGGGTCCAGTTCTGACCGTTTGGACTGATGGGGCAGAGCGATCAGGCCGGATCGCTCTGCCCCTGTTCCCGGACTTCTTCTGGCCGGCATATTATAACGGATCGATGGGGCAGGACATGCCGCGTGTCTGGCATCAATCGGTAACGGCGCTCGAAACGCTCGACTCCTATGCCCAACGCATGCCCGCCCTGGTCGCCCCCGGCACTCGGGTCGTGCTGCACGGATTGCCCGCCCAGACCTATGCAGGGAAACCTCCGGCCGAAATATTGCGGTATCCCTATCTACGCCATCGCATCCACGCGCTCACGCTGGAGATGGTGCGCCGCGCCGAGCCGGAAGGCTATGATGCGGTCGCCCTTGTCACCTTCGGCGAACCGCTGTTAGAACAGACCCGGTCGATCCTTGCGCGTACCGGTGGTTTCGATGCTGGAGTCTTGCCTGCTTACCGCCTGCACTCTTGGCCGACGCATGACCCTTGTGCCCCTGGGCGAAGGCAATGTCGCGCGGCTTCGTGATCAGGTGGCGCAGCATCGGCTGGACGGACGCATCGCAGGTCTGTTCGCCCTTACCCCCGCCGTTACCGAATTCGATCTGGCCAACGCGTTTGCGCGGACCGGTCCGGTTGTGGATGCTTTCCTGGCGACAGCGCGCCGGGCGATCGCAGCCGGTGCCGACATTGTCATACCGGCCGAAGGCGTATTGAACGAGTTGCTCGCCTCCGCAGGCATTCGCCTCGTGGACGAGGTGCCGGTACTGGATGCGGTCGCCACCGTTATGGCACATGCCGAAATGATGATCGCGCTACATCGGCGCGTGGGGTTGAAAAGGATATGGCGCCATCCCTCCCGCAGCTTTGCTGTCCGGTTTCGGCCGCTGAAACGATGAAAACGAATTTCGTGATTGTGATGGTTGACGGAA
The DNA here is from genome assembly GCF_002795205.1 of Sphingobium sp. LB126. Classification (NCBI taxonomy): domain Bacteria; kingdom Pseudomonadati; phylum Pseudomonadota; class Alphaproteobacteria; order Sphingomonadales; family Sphingobiaceae; genus Sphingobium; species Sphingobium sp. LB126. The sequence goes on along the minus strand of NZ_NETV01000002.1, from coordinate 99,000 downwards.
AACGGCGAAGGCCCCTCATCATGGCTGACCCTGTCCCGGAAAATGCCTCCAGCGAGAATGCGGCCAAGCCGGTCTAACCTGAACTGTGCTGGCAGTTCCGACAGCGGAAGGGTTATTCCAAATTGTGCCACCTGATCGGCCTTGACATCTTCGGTCAACGATCCCGCATGGAAGCCCCTGTCCGACGCGGCGCTGACAATCAATCGCTCCGTCTTCGGCAGGCCTGGTAAGTCATCACGGTCGACCTCACTCTTCCATCTCATGGCATAAAGGTCCGTCACCTGCACTTCATGATCACCCCGCTGAAGCTGCTGCTTGGCGACACTGGTGAACGAGTGAGTTAAGGAAGCTTGGTCGGGATGAGCAACTACGATTAACACCTTCATCAGACTTCCTCAATCATCACAACCCATCGACCAGAGCCCCCCCCACTTTAACGACGCCGGCATCTGCGATAAGGTGCCGTTCTTTCAAATGAGTCGGGAAAAAAACTCTTGAATAATGTTCCTGACCGCCTCTCCGGTTTATCGGCATTCGTCCGAACCGCCGATCTGGGCAGTTTCGTGGCGGCGGGAAAGGCGTTGGGCCTAACTCCTTCCGCCGTAGGAAAGGCTGTCACGAAGCTGGAAGACCAGCTTGGTGTCCGGCTGATTCAGCGATCGACGCGCAAGCTCAGCCTGACCGAGGAAGGCCGGATGTTTCACGAGCGGTGCCGGCGTGTTCTTGAAGAACTGGATGATGCGCAGGAGAGCCTCCAGCGCATGCGCGAAATGCCGCGTGGGCTTATTCGCCTGTCGAGTCCGGTCATCGGACAACATGTCCTGATGCCAGCCCTGCCCGCCTTCCTCGCGCGCTATCCGGAGATTGAGTTCGATCTCGACTTTTCAGACCAGGGCGTCGATCTGATCAACGACGGAGCGGATGTGGCTCTCCTGATGGGGCCGATTCCCGACAACCGATTCATGGTTCGTCGGCTAAAGCCGTACCGCCATCTTTTGTGCGCATCGCCCAGCTATTTGCAGCAATTTGGCGAGCCTAAGGCCGTCTCCGATCTCATGGCGCACAGGGGCATTGGGTTTCGCTTTCCCGATAGCGGCAGGCTTTATGAACACACCCTCCGCCGAAGCCGGAGCGAACTGCCCGTCCGGCACAATCATTTCATGACCTGCAACAGCCTGGAAGCCGTGCGCGAAGCTGTTATCCGCGGAATTGGAATAGGTTGCCTGCCGGAGTTTCTCGCAAAAGAGCAAATCTCTTCCGGGACGCTTGTGCCGCTCCTTACAGACATTATCGACGTCATCGATCAGTTCAGCCTGGTATGGCCGTCCAGTAGACATCAGTCACCGAAGATCCGGGTCTTCGTCGACTTCATGGCGCGACATCTTTTCGCCAGCGCGTGATCCAGGAATAAAAGCCGAGTCAGACCGGCGCGCTTCAGGCCGCCGCCGGGCGCGTACACGGAACTGGCCATCACTCACGAGTCGTTCGTTTGCAGAAAATGCTGGACGACCCTCCGCAAAGCGGGGGGCGCCAAAGGCGAGGGGAGCGCCCGGGACTGGCCGGCAGGGCCCGCTCCGCCCTGATTTTCGTCAGCAATCACCAGAAAAATGACATAATCGCCGAGATGCTTGACAGATACGTCAGATACAATAAGATTTATGGTCGGGACACACATCAAGAGACTTCTGGCGTTCTCATCATCTGCAACACTTGCACACGGACGCTTTGAAGTTCCCGACGTCTCGAAGATATAAATATTCATTTTCAATCCGAAAAATCGGAAGACTAGTTCATAAAGGGGTAGGATATGCGTACAATCCACATATCATTCTGTTCGTCCGCAGCTCTTGCGTTCTCCCTGCTGAGTAGTCCGGCTTGGGCTCAAGATTTGAATGCGGCAGTAGCAGGGGTGGATGACCCCACGCCCAGACAAGCGGCCCGGGTCAGCGCGGACGACATCATCGTAACAGCCCAGCGGCGCGCGCAGTCGCTCAATGATGTCGGTATAACGATCAACGTCGCCTCCGCTGAAACGCTGCAACGTCAGGGTGTAACCAGTGTCGCCGATCTGGCGAAGATCGTTCCAGGCTTCAGTGTTCAGACAAATGGTGACGGCACACCGATCTATTCTTTGCGCGGCATCAACTTCAATGCCCAGAACTGGGCCAATTCGCCTACGGTCAGCATTTCCATAGACGAAGCACCGATCCCCTTCTCGATCATGTCGCAGGGAGCGATCCTGGACCTTGAGCGGGTCGAGGTTCTAAAGGGTCCCCAGGGCACCCTATATGGCCAGAATGCCACAGGCGGTGCAATCAACCTGATCGCCGCCAAGCCTACCGACAGCCTGCAATATGGCGGAGAGATCGGCTACGGGCGGTTTGACACGCTGCAGGTCCAGGGTTTCGTCAGCGGTCCGCTCACCGACACGTTGAAGGCGCGCGCTGCTGTCAGTATCATCAACTCCGGTCCATGGCAGTATAGTTGGTCCCGCCACCCCGGCGCAGATCCGACGCTCTACGATGGCACGCTGGTTCCTTCGCCCAACTATGAGCAGGATGACAAAAACGGCAGTCAGCGCAAGTTTTCGGGACGACTGCTGCTCGACTGGGAGCCGTCCGATGCACTAAAGTTTTCGCTGAACCTCAATGGCTATGTCGACAACTCTGACAATCAACAGCCGCAGCTTGTCATATATCGTCCCGGCGTCCCTGCTTTCGTAGATCCGCGCATCATACCCCCCGCGACCGGCCTGAACCCGCTGGTAAACACCTATAATGCAAGAGCGGCGGAATGGAATCCCAACTTCCCCCGTGACCGCCACAATACCTTCTATCAAGGCGCACTGCGCGTTGATTATGACGTCACCCCGGATTTGCAACTGACTTCACTCAGCACCTATTCGCGGATGGATATCGACATCAAAACGAATGGTTCAGGCTATGCGCTAGCTATCCAGGATTATCACTGGTCCGGCAACATCAAGGCATTCAGCCAGGAAATCCGCGCCTCGGGAAAAATCCCCGGCTCTGGCATCAGCTACATCCTGGGCGCTAACTACGCGCATGATGCCTCCTACCAGGTCGACCGCTGGTACGACTATCTGAATTCGCCCCAGCAGGCAGCGGGATTCTTTGTCTATGACGCCATAAACGACCAGAGGAACGACACATATTCTGCTTTTGCAAACGTCGACTGGGACATCACCAGCCAACTGACCCTGTCGGCAGGCATACGTTACACTCACGCCAAGCACACAGCTACCAGCTGTACCTACGATGTGGACGGCGATTCCGCGGCATTCTTCACCGGAGCCATAAACTTCGCACGCTCCACCATTGGCCTAGCGCCCTTTGCGGGCATTCAGCAAGGCGGCTGCTTTACCATCGGGCCGGAATCGAACGGCTTCCTTCCCTACGCCGATCCGAATTCATTCAAAGAAAACAACGTGCCGTGGCGCTTGAACGCGAACTATAAATTCAACCGCGACCTGTCGGTGTACGGCACCATCAGCCGCGGCTTCAAGGCGGGGGCTTATCCGTCGAAGGCTGCAGCTTCCTACCTCACGCTTCGTCCTGTCACCCAGGAGGAACTGACCGCATATGAGGCTGGCATCAAGGCGCGTCTGTTCAATGACAAGCTTTCCATCAATGCAGCCGGCTATTATTACGACTATAAGGACAAGCAGCTGATCACCTACACCACTGATCCTCTGGTAGGATTGGTGTCCCAGAACAACAATGTTCCCAAATCATCGGTCAAGGGCTTTGACGCAGACATCACCTTCAGGCCCATCGATGCGCTGACCCTGAAATCGGCCATCACCTATGCAAATTCGAAGGTGGGCGATTTCCCGGACTATGACGTGTTTCTCAATCCCATCAATGTTCGAGGCAATTCGTTCAATCTTTCGCCGGAATGGACATCGGTCAGCGACGCGGAGCTTCGTCTGCCGATTTCTACCGAAGCAGACGCATTTTTGGGAGGATCGGTCACATATAACAGCGTGACCTGGTCGGACCTGTCGCACAGCGAGGTGACAAAGATCGACCCATGGACCACCGTGGACGTGCGCCTTGGCGTGACGTTCAAGACAGGACTTGAGCTTATGCTGTGGAGCAAGAACATAACCAATAAATATTATTGGAACCTGGCCTACGCCAACGCGGAATCGGTTCTGCGCTATTCCAACATGCCGCGAACTTTCGGCGCGACTGTGCGCTTCAAAAACTGATTGAAAAGAACGCTCCCTGGGACCGGATCATCACCCTATGATCCGGTCTTTCGTCACGAGATATCCTTGTCCAATCGCGTTTTAGACAGCTTTCGCCCGCCCCTCCTTCCGCTGTGGATCAGCGCCGAAGCGTAACCCTGCCTTTGCGCAGCGCAACCCTCTGAAATGCCTTGTGGAGAAGAGATATTGCCGGGGTTCAAATCGGCGCCGATCGGGACCCCCACGTCGCAGAATTTTTCATTCACTTCCAGATACTTGGCCGAAATCTAAGCGGGTCCAGTCTTCGATCCGACCACAGACTTGACCGAGACGGGCGTGGTCTCGGGAACCACCACGATGGTGCTCGGGCGTGTCACCGAGCCGCCCGACAATCTCGTGGTCCAGCATTTGATGGAAAAGGGCCTCGAATGCGTCGTACGCGCCGGCCATCGGGACATCGGTGAGAAAATCACGCGCGAGCAGTTCGAGCGCAGGCGCCACGTCAATGTCGTGCCGCCGGCCGGATGCGCGCCGTGCTGTTTCAGGCGCTGGCGCAACAGAATCTGAAACGCGAGGTCGCGCTGTCGGCGACCAATTTCTTCGCCGTGGCGGAGATGACCGCGGTCACCGATTGTGTCGTTACCCTGCCGCGGCTGATCTACCGGCGGCTAGCGCATGATCCGCGCCTGCGCATCCTGTCGGCGCCGGTCGATCGCGGCACCTTCCCGGTCGAGATGGCCTGGCATGTCCGCTACCGTCACGACCCCGCCCACCGCTGGCTGCGTGGACTGGTCGGGCAATTGATCGGCGAACTCGCGGCGTCAGTTCGACGTTAGCGTTGCTGTGCTGATCACGCTTTCGAACGCTTGCTCTCGCATGTTCTCGAACGAGCCTGAAGGCGCGCGGCACCGGGAATATTCGGCATCGGAGATGATTGGTTATTCGTCAAGGTTCAAATAGTACCTTGTGTGCTTCAACTCGCCCTTTTTGCGAAGAGCTCCCAATGCGACCAGTTCCGCGAGATCGCGGGTGGTAGTTGCCGGTGCGGCGTCGGTAATGGTCCGGTAGTTTGCCGCACTGAGGCCACCCTTGAAGCCGTCCGGTCCTTCGGCGAACATGCGGAGCAGGGCCTTTTCTTGCCGCGCGTTGATCTGGCCGCGGAGGCGGACTAACAGCTTGGCTTTGGCCAGAAGGAAATAAACCCGATCCAGCGTGCGCTGTTGAGCCGCTAGCGTAATGTTGAAGAACCATTCGAGCCAGTCGTCGATACGGTTCGACAAACTCGCACTGTGAAGCTGGGTGTAATAGTCCTTGCGATTGCGCTGGACGATCTCTGCAAGCGCGGTGATCGCGGGCGCATCAAGTCCTTGGGCCAATGCCTTCTCCGCAATCGCGCGGCCGAGGCGGCCATTGCCATCTTCGAAGGGGTGGATGGACTCGAACCATAAATGCGCAATACCCGCGCGCGTCAATGCGCTCACCGGTGAAGGACCGGCAGGGCTCGTGTCGTTGAACCAAGCAATGAATGCATCCATATCGGCCGGCACCATTTGCGACGGGGGAGCCTCGAAATGCACCTTGGGCGCGTGCAGGGCACCCGACACGATCTGCATGGGATCGGCATGCGTTCGATATCGGCCTATGTTGCTGAGGTCCCGTCGGCCGTTCAGGAGCAAGGCATGCCAATGGAACAGCATGGTATCGCTTATGGGCTCGTGATAGCTGCGGAAGAGGTTCGCCATGAGTTCTGCAGCGCCCGCCTCGGCGGCATTGGCACGACGGTGGTCGGCCTTGATCCCAAAATGTTTGGCAACGGACGACTGCACGCTCGCGCGGTCGAGGATCTCCCCCTCGATGGCAGAGTTGTCCACGGCTTCCTGTGCCATCAATTCGATGGAAAGGGTCTGGCGATCGCCTGCATCGAGATGAGTCATGACGCCGACCAGAATACCCGCGCCCTTTAGAAACTGGTCCTCACGGCCTCTCAGACGCGTCGCGTCGTAGGCAAATTTCGGCCAATCGGGCTGCTGCCAGTTCCAACGCATGATTGATACCACCTCTTTCTATCGATCGTATATAAGGGATATTTGATTTATAAAAGGTGCAGCCTATCGCTCACGGCAAACATCCGGTCAGATGGAAGGACAAACGCCACTCGCTCACGATGGCGGCGAATCGGCGACGCTAAGTCAGCAGCCTGGAGCTTTTGGGACTCGAACCCGGCCGATGAAAAGTCCCAGGGTACCGATGAGGGTATCGGCTAAAAAGGGCATAAAAAAGTGACTATTTGTCAATTCACTATTGCGATTTTCGAGTCCTCTCCTGCCTGAGATTCGAAGACGTCCGATTCCATCACGGAAGGCACTCTTGTGTTCAAACTTGGGAGCGCCGTTATAGGCCAGGCTCACTGCACGGTGCGTGATTCTGACACTCGATTGACCGGCCTTTATGGTGAAGGGTTTCGGGCGCTTGCGTACGAAAGCCTCCCATGCAGGAACCCGCGATTCCAGCAGGTTACCCTATGGGGATTTATGCTTTCGGCTGGTTCGGCTGGACCAGAGATGCGCGTTGATGGACGCGCGAGGGCGGCGGAACGGCAGGTTCTGGGATGTGCCAGAGGCGTGTTCTCCGCTCTGTCCGTGATGATGCCAGGAGCCGACACCGGCCCAGCCATCGCCGGGCGCATGTCGTTTGGTTGACCACCGCGCGACATGCGGGGCCATGGTGACAGGCGGATCATGCCGGGTCATGAGACGGGCTCCCGGATCGGCAGGGTTGGCTTGGGCGGCGCCCTTGGCTGACCCCAGCGCGCGAAGGTTTCGATGACGATCATGCGCCCGCCACAGCACGGACATGGTGGGCAGGTGTCGAGTGCGGTTGCGGGCATCGGCATCTCTGGCTCTGACGAGACGGCCAGCAGTTTGCGGGCGAGCGCGAGATTGTCCCTGCGCGCTGCGCTGGCGAGCAGGCCGTAATGCCGGATGCGGTGGAAGCCGCGCGGCAGGAGGTGGAGCAGGAAACGACGGATAAACTCGTCGGCGGTGAGGGTCATGATGCGGTGGCGTTCAGCATCGTCCCGCCGATAATCCTTGCAGCGGAAGGTGACGCCGTTTTCGTCGAACGCGACCAGGCGCCGGTTCGAGAGGGCGACGCGATGGGTGTAGCGCGACAGATAGGCGAGCACTGCTTCGGGTCCGGCAAAGGGCGGCTTGGCATAGACGACCCAGCGTTTTTTCCGTACCGGCGCCAGGTGCCGCAGGAAGGTTCTACGGTCGGCCAGACCGGTCATGGACCCGTAGAAGGCAAGCCGCCCTGCGTCGTGGAGGGCGGTGAGCCGGGTGAGGAAGAGGCGGCGGAACAACTTGCCCAGCACGCGCACCGGCAGGAGGAAGGCCGGACGCGACGAGATCCAGCGGCTTCCATCGAGCGCGATGCCGCCACCCGGCACGATCATGTGGACATGGGGATGGTGGGTCATCGCCGATCCCCATGTGTGCAGCACAGCGGTGATGCCGATCCGGGCGCCCAGATGCCTGGGGTCGGCGGCGATGGTCAGCATCGTCTCCGAAGCCGCTTTGAACAGCAGGTCATAGAGCAGCGCCTTGTTCTGCCAGGCGATGTCGGCGATCTCGGCCGGCAGCGTGAACACGACATGGAAGTAACCGACCGGCAGCAGGTCGGCTTCGCGCTCGGCCAGCCAGGTGCGCGCGGCGGCGCCCTAGCACTTCGGACAGTGCCGGTTTCGGCAGCTGTTATAGGCGACCCGCCAGTGGCCGCATTCCTCGCAGGCTTCGACATGGCCGCCCAGGGCTGCGGTGCGGCAGGTCTCGATCGCGGACATCACCTTGAGCTGGTGCAGACTGAGGTGCCCTGCATGCGCGGCCCGGTAGGCCGGCCCGACAGACCGGAAGATGTCCGCGACCTCGAGGTCGGGACGCACCGGCTCAGCCGGCGGGCGTCTTGCCCTCCATCAGCGCCATGAGTTGGTCGAGCGGCCCCGACACGGCGTGGATCGTCCGGGTGGAGACCTTGGTGTAGAGCGCGGTGGTCTCCAGCTTGCTGTGACCCAACAGGACCTGGATGACGCGGATATCGACATCCTGTTCGAGCAGGTGCGTGGCGAACGAGTGTCGCAGGGTATGGGGGCTGACACGTTTGCGGATGCCGGCCACCTCGGCCGCTTCCTGGACCGCCCGGTGCAACTGCCGGGTCGAGATCGGGTCGGTGACAGTCTGGCCCGGGAACAGCCAGCCATGCGGGATCAGGACCCCGCGCTTCCTGCCTTCGCGCCACCACATCCGCAGCAGCTCGAGCAACTGCGGGGAGAGCATGGCATTGCGATCCTTGCCGCCCTTGCCCTGTTCGACCCGGATCAGCATGCGCTTGCTGTCGATATCGTCGACCTTGAGGTGGGCGACCTCCGACACGCGCAGGCCCGCGCCATAGGCCACGCCCAGCGCCGCCTTGTACTTCATGCCTGGTGCGGCCTGGAGTAACCGCGCGGCCTCCTCGACGCTCAGCACTTCCGGCAGCCGGGGCACGATGCGCGTGATCACCAGTGACCGCGACAGATCCCGCCGCTTGAGCGTGACGGTGTACAGGAAGCGGAGCGCCGACACCGCGCTGTTGATGGTGCTCGGCCTGACGCCACTTTCATGCTGCATGAGCTGGAACCGGCGCAGGTCTTCTTCCGTCGCGGTGTCGGGAGGGCGGCCGAGGAAGGCGGCCAGACGCTTCACGTGCCGGACATAATCCTTCTGGGTGTGGGGACCGAGACCCCGCATCATCATGTCGTGCTGCATCCGCTGACGCAGCGGGCTGATCGGGGCGGTGTTGATCGAGACAGTCATGGCAAGTTCCTCTTCGCTGAAAGAACTGCCAACCTCAGAGAGCAACCTCGCCCCGCTAAAGGCCCATATTTACCGCACTACCGCGCCCCAAGCGACCCTCCCGCGGAGCGGGTTAGTGCAAGGGACTAATTCACGACAGTCGGCTCCGGAACACCGCAGCGTCAATTCCGGACACCAGGCATTAGCAAATCTGCCGTCCGTTGGCGCCAACAAATCGGACGTTTTCGAACGAATTAGCACTGCTCGATAGTGGCCGTTCGTTTAGCAGCTCCGGTTGAGTGCGGGGAGCCGCCAATGCGCCTAAATCTCGATCCTTCCGGCTAGAACGAGGGCATCATTGATGTCGACGCCGTGTTCGACTGATTTCTGCAGTGCTGAGCCCCCCGGGACTCGGCGTCTCTGCCAGAAACGTGCGTCTCGGCATGTTAAGAAAGAGCGAGATGGAAACCGCAAAATCAAACCGGATCCGCAGCGGCGTCGCAAGATTTTCCGTGCGGAATATCAAGCGGTACGCCTTCATGGCACGAACCGATCCTCTATCCAAATTGGAGCGCGCCTTTACCCGCCGTTAGGGCATGTGTGGTTAACACTGGGCGGTCAACAGGAGGATCACCCGACGCAGATGCGCGGAGCCTGTTGGTGGGGGACCAAAACGTGCACCACAGGATTTGCAGCCGGTTTCGCGCTGGACGTTCGAACGCGCTAAGCAGCTTGCTGGTGGCGTTGTTCATCTTGTGGAGCGCCATGCTCCCCGAGCAAGCGACCGCCCAGATCGCCTGCTCGGGAGCGGTCGTCGTCGCGTCTGGCGGCGGCTTCGTCGATAACGATGTGAAGGCGGTCTGCGGAAATCCCACGGGCGGCGTCAATCAGGTCGTCACCGGCACGGCCGCGGGCTCGGTCGTCAACGGATGGGAATTCGCCTATAATAGCGGCCAGACGGTGTCGCGCCCGGCAACCTCGACCTTCACCGTAACGGGCACCCCCGGCCTGTTCACGATAAGCCTCGGTGACGGTACCGTCATCAACAACGGCACCGCTTCGGGCACCGCGGTCGAAGGCTCCCAGGGTACGATGAACTTCCGCGTGGGCGTGACGACGCTCACCAACCTGCAGGTCCGCCTGCTCGGCGTGACCAGCATCAGCCCTGGTTCGGGAGCGGCGGGCGACACGATCACGATCAACGGCAGCTTCGTCAGCGGCAATACGTACAGCGTGCAGTTCGGCTCGCTGACGCCCGTATCGGTGACCGCGTCGAGCAACACACAGCTGAGCGTGACCGTGCCTTCGAGCGGCAGCGGCACCGTTACCGTCTCGGTCACCGATTCAACGCTGAGCAAGAGCGCCGGCAGTGGCAGCTTCACCTTCGCGGCATCGGCATCGCCGCCGACGATCTCCGCGGCATTCAGCCCGACCAGCATCGCGTCCGGCGGATCGTCGACGCTGACACTCACGATTACCAACCCCAATTCCGGCACCGCGCTGACTGGCGTCGCGGTGGCAGCGGCGGCGCTGCCCACCGGCATGACCGGATCGAGCCCCGGCACCACCTGCACCAGCGGCACGGCAACTTACAACGGGGGGACGAGGTCGCTCAGCCTCTCCGGGGCGACGCTGGCGGCTTCCGCATCGTGCACGGTGACGCTCTCGGTCACCTCGACCACGCCCGGCACCTCTAATTATACGAGCGGCACGGTATCCGCGACGGGGCCGAGCACGCTGAACGGCACGACCGCCACGACTGCCACGGGCCTTACCGTGACGGGAGCCGCGCTCGGGTTTTCCGTGAGCTTCTCGCCGGCGACGCTGGCGGTGGGTACGGGTGCGGGTGCGACCGGCACGCTGACGCTGAGCTTCACCAACGCCAACGCGACGGCATCACCGAGCTTCAACACGTCGGTTCACTCGAACGATGTCGTGCTGAGCCGCAATCCCGGCCTCGGCGGCACATGTGTGAGTTCGGGCTTTAGCACCTCGGTGCCGAACACCGCGCAAGTGAATATCAACAGCCTCGAGATTCCGGCCGGCGGCTGCACGATCACGCTGCCCTATCGCGGCCTCTCGGTTGGCACGGCGATCTTTACGGCAGACGGGTTCACGCCCGCCGGCTATGTGGCGACAGCGGGTGCGACCAGCAATACGATCACGGTCGTCCCTTCTATCACCGGAATTTCGCCGAACTCGGGCCGGACGGCGGGCGGCACCTCGGTGGCCATCATCGGCACCGGCTTCAGTACCACGCCGGCGAACAACACCGTCGCCTTCGGCGCAGCAGGGAACGGCACGGTCACTGCGGCGACCGCCACCTCGCTTACCGTCACCACGCCGGCGTCCAGCAGCGGCGCGGTCAGCGTGACGGTCACGGTCGGCGGCCAGACCACAGTGACCGGGCAGACCTTCACCTACGTCGCGGGACCGACGGTGACGTCGATCTCCTCAGTGTCCGGCCCGACCGGCGGCGGCCAGATCGTAACCATCACCGGTAGCGGGTTCGCAGCGGCGAACACGACCGGCGCGGTGAAGTTCGGCGCGGCCAACGCGACCTATACGATCAACAGCGACACGCAGATCACCGCGACTTCGCCCGCCAATAGCGCGGGTACGTATGACATCACGGTGACCACGGTGGGCGGCACCAGCACGACCAACGCAGGCGATCAATATACCTATGTCGCGGCGCCGACGGTGACGTCGATCTCGCAGACCAGCGGTCCCACCGGTGGGGGCACGATGGTGACGATAACCGGTACCGGTTTCTCGTTCGCGAATGCGACCGGCGCGGTGAAGTTCGGCGCGGCCAACGCGACCTACACGATCCACAGCAACACGCAGATCACCGCGACAGCACCAGCGAACGGCGCGGGCACCTATGACATCACGGTTACCACGCCGGGCGGTACCAGCGCCACGAACGCGGCCGACCAATACACCTATGTCGCGGTGCCTACGATCACCTCGGTTTCGCCGGCGGCCGGCGGCACGGCGGGCGGCACGACCGTGACGGTCACCGGCACGAATTTCATCGGCGTGTCCGCCGTGACATTCGGCGGAAACGCAGCATCGAGCTTCACCTTCAACAGCGACACTTCGATCACGGCGACGTCGCCGGCGGGCAGCGGCATAGTGGACATCCGCGTCACCACGCCGGGCGGCACCAGCGCCACAAGCGCGGCAGACCAGTTCACCTATGTCACGCAGGTCAGTCTCTCACCCGCGGCAGGTGCGCTGCCGGGCAGTGCAGCACAGACAGCCTATTCGCAAACCTTTACGGCCAGCGGTGGCACAGCGCCCTATAGCTTCAGTTCGGTGGGCGCGATCCCTCCAGGGCTGACGCTGTCGGCTGACGGTGTTCTCTCGGGCACGCCGACGGCGCCAGGCACCTACAACTTCACGGTCAACGTCTCGGACGATTCCGCTACCCTGACTGGTAGCGCTTTCACCGCAAGCCAATCCTATTCGGTCGCGATCGTGCAGGCGGGCCAGACGATCAGCTTCGCTACGCTGTCCAACACCTCGCTCTCAGCTTCGCCGCTGACCCTCACCGCTACTGCGAGCTCAGGCCTGACAGTGGCCTTCAGTTCGACTACCACGGGCGTCTGCACCGTTACCGGCAACATCGTTGCCCTGCTCCAGACCGGCACCTGCACGATCGACGCCGATCAGGCGGGCGACGCGACCTACACCGCAGCGCCGACTGTGAGTCAGAGCTTCACGGTCACTCCGGCCAACCTGACGATCAGCAACGGCACCGCATCGGGCCTTGTCGTGGGCGGCAGCTACAGCCAGGCGAATACTGCCATCGGCGGTGCTGCACCCTATAGCTATTCGTTGGCCGCCGGCGCCTTCGTTCCGGGCACAAACCTCAATGCGAGCACCGGCACGGTCTCTGGCACGCCGACGATCGCGGGATCGTTCAGCTACATCGTTCGCGTGACCGACAGCCAAGGCACGCCAGTCGCGGCCGACACATCGGTGACAACAATCACCATCGCCAAGGGCAACCAGACGGCGTCCTTCACTTCGATGTCGCCTTCGGCGGCCGTGAACGGCAGCTATTCCCTGGCCGCGACGGCGACCTCCGGCCTGCCGGTCACGTTCGCCATCGATCCGTCGTCGAGCGCTGTCTGCAGCCTTTCGGGCAACATGGTGACCTTCACCGCTCCGGGTACGTGTACGGTCGACGCGGACCAGGCGGGTGACACCAACTGGAACGCAGCGCCGCGCGTGCAGCAGAGCGTGACGGTGGGCCAAGCAACGCAAACGATCGCATTCACCTCGCCGGTGCCCTCTGTCGCGGTCGGTGGCAGCTACACCCCCATCGCGACGGCGAGCTCGGGCCTGCCGGTGATCCTGACCATCGATCCGTCGTCGAACGTAGTGTGCGGGCTGTCGGGCGGCACGGTGAGCTTCACCGCTGTCGGCACCTGCACGGTGAACGCGGACCAGGCGGGCGACGCCAACACCACCGCCGCGCCCCGCGTGCAGCAGAGCGTGACCGTGGGCCAGGCGACGCAGACCGTCGCCTTTACCTCGACCCCGCCGTCTTCGGCGATCGTGGGCGGCGCCTACAATCTGACGGCCACGGCCAGCTCAGGCTTGCCGGTGGCTTTCACCATCGATCCCTCGTCGAGCACGGTGTGCGGCCTGTCGGGCAGCGCGGTGACCTTCACCGCCGCTGGCACCTGCACGATTGATGCCGATCAGGCGGGCAGCGCCGACCACACGGCCGCGCCTCGCGTGCAGCAAAGCGTGGTGGTAACCCAGGCACTGCAGACCATCACGTTCACCTCGACCCCGCCGTCGCCTGCTGCGGTCGGCACCACCTACAATCCGGCCGCCATAGCCAGTTCGGGTCTGCCAGTGGCTTTCACCATCGATCCCTCGTCGAGCGAGGTGTGCGGCCTGTCGGGCGGCACAGTGACTTTCACCGCCGCCGGCAGCTGCACGATCGATGCCGATCAGGCAGGCGACACCGTTCACACCGCCGCACCGCGCGTGCAGCAGAGCGTGACGGTGACCCAGACGGCCCAGGCAATCACCTTCACCTCCACGCCGCCGGTATCTCCGATGATGGGCGCGACCTACAGTCCCACCGCGACCGCCTCGTCAGGCCTGCCGGTGATTTTCGCCATCGCTGCGGGTTCGAGTGAACAGTGCAGCTTGACGGGCGGCACCGTCAGCTTCACCGGTGCGGGCATCTGCACGATCCTCGCTGACCAGGCGGGCGATGCGGCTTTCGCGGCCGCGCTGCAGGCGCAGCAGGACGTCAGTGTAGCCCTGCCTCCGCCGCCGGTCGCGATTTCGAACGACTCTGTTGCATCAGTCCAGGCAGGCTCCGGGGCTTCGGCCACCATAGACCTCTCCCAACTGATCTCGGGCGAGGTGACCAGCATCGTGATCGATCAGCAGCCGCAACACGGCACCGTTCTGCTGTTGAGCGGCGGAAGCGCGAGCCGGTTCGCATTCCTCGCGGCTGCCGTAACCATGTTGGAAACGCACGCTATCTATACGCCGGAGCCTGGCTACTCAGGCCCTGACAACTTTACCTTCCGGGCCATCGGGCCGGGCGGCCTGTCGAATGTCGGCACCGTGACGATCCAGGTAATCGCGGCGGTACCGACTGCAGCGCCGCTCACGGTCAACACGCTGGCCGGCAAGATGCTGACCGTCGACCTGACCGCCGGCGCGGTGGGCGAGCCCTTCACCGGCGGCGCCATCGTCTCGGTGACGCCGGCCGACGCCGCCGATGTGCGGCTGGTCGAGGGCGGGATGCCGCAAGCGCGCACCTACAGCCTGCAGTTCACCTCTCGGACGAACGATACGGGAGAAGTGACGATCCTCTACACGCTCAGCAATGTGGGCGGCACGTCGGCGCCGCTCAGCCTGACCGTGCAGGTCGAGGCGCGTCCGGATCCCTCGGCGGACCCCGAAGTGCGGGGGATTGAAGGCGCGGTCACGGGCGCCGTCCGTCGCACGGCCACGACCCAGATCCGCAACTTCGGCCGCCGCATGGAGCAGCTCCACGACGGCGCCCGCACAAAGGGTTTCGGCGTCGGCCTCAGCTCGGACCTGTTGGGCAAAATCCGCTACAGGACCGACGATCTCGACTATAGCGATCCCACCCAGCCGGAAGGCGTGCGCCGTCCAGGCGGGATGGGCATGTCGACCGGTAATGCGGCTCCGACCGGAACGCGGGCCAGCCCGGCTCAAATTCCGCAGGGCAGCGAAGATCAGGAAGCCGCTGCCGAATCGGCACTGCGTCCACGAGGCAATGTCGAACTCTGGGCCAACGGCACGATCACCGTCGGCAGCCGCGACGCGACCAAAGTCACGCAGCGGTTCGAACTCAGCACCTCGGGCCTCAGCTTCGGTGCGGACATGGTCGTGGCGGACGGCGCGACAATCGGTCTTGGTGGCGGTTTCGGCCGCGACCGCACCGACGTCGGGGACAATGGTTCGCGGGTGCGAGCCGGATCGTGGGTGGCAGGCGCCTATGGCAGCTTCCGCCCGGTCGACGGCGCCTTTGTCGACCTGCTGGCCGGCGTTGGCGGAAGCGATTTCGACCTGACCCGTTATGTCACCGCGACCGGCACGCTCGCCACCGCCAAGCGCCAATCCGACATGCAGTTCGGCTCGGTCCGGGCGGGCATCGACCGCAGCGGTGACGTGTTGCGCTGGTCGCTGTTCAGTGGGGTCGAAACCTCGCACACCAAATTGGGCGCCTATGTCGAGAAAGGGCCGGAGAGCTATTCGCTGGCCTATGATGCGCGCCGGTTGACCTCGATCACCGGTTTGCTCGGCGGCAGGTTCGAATACAGCCTCTCGGCGGGAGAAACCGTCCTGACCCCGCGTGGCCGGTTCGAATACCGCTACGATTTCGAAACGGCGCAGGACCAGCGCGTGCGGTTCAGCGATTGGCTGACCGGCCCATCCTACCTGGTCAACGCCGACGGCTGGTCGCGCCATCAGGTGACGATGGAGCTGGGTCTCGGCGCTGCGCCGCCTGGCGGCTGGCGGCTGGGGGCCGATGTCACCGGCGATCTGTCGGGCAACGCGCGCAGTGTGGGCGCCAGGCTCGAAGCGTCGCGGGGCTTCTGAGGCGGCGCGGCGGCGGTCATATGGGATGCTGATCGCAAGGTTTGCAAAGAACTCGTGGTGTGGATCGGCGCCGAAGCGTAACCCTGCCTTTACGCAGCGCAACCCTCTGAAATGCCTTATGGAGAAGAGATATTGCCGGGGTTCTAATCGGCGCCGATCGGGACCCCCGCGTCGTAGCATTTTTCATTCACTTCCAGGGACTTGGCTGAAATCTAAGCGGGTCCCGTCTTCGGTCCGATCCACACTTCAGGTGATTGAATCCCGTCTGACTCAACCCATTCCGTATCAGGCCAGGTGCCGCGCACGCCCGCTTCATAGACATAGGGACCATCGGTCAGGTCGCCCCACATCATCCAGTCGTGGTGGAAATCGGCCCAAGCGCGGCTCATTCGCCGGGCGAACCGTACTTCGTGCCCGGCTTCGATACCGACCATCATCACGAAGTGGAAGTCGTTCAGTCTGAACGGCGCGCCGCCCATGCGATCGACGCCCGGATGGCGCGTCTTGCTGTCCGTATAACGGTAAAGGGTGAGCCAGTCCCCGTCCGACAAATCCCCGCACAGTCCTAGCGACAGCCGTTCACGCGGAATCGCGTCGTCGAAAACCCAGGAGGGCATGTCTTCCGTCGCGACCTTGTCTATTGTGATGCGGGGGACGGCCGGGATCGATGTTGCAGCGAAGCCTATATCTTCATCTTCGATCGGCCGCACGGTGGGCTCGATATCGCGCAGGAAGGGGAGGTTCGTCGGCACGTCGTACACGCGGGCTGGGACCGGCCCCCATTCCGGTGCGAGCCAGACGTTGTCCGCTAAGCGCGCAAGCAGCTCATGGAACGCGATCCACTGATACTTCTTCCCGATCCGCTCGATCCGGGCATGGGGCGCAGTATCACTCCCTGCGCCATAGTCGCGTGGAAACCGTTTGCTCGACCAGCCGAGCCTGATGGCCCGGCGGGCGATCCAGAGCCGCGCCTGCTGATGATCGATGAGCGGAAGCTCCTTGCCGATGCCGGACCAGCCTTTCCCGCCCTTGAGGTACGGGATGACATCTTCGTCATAGGCCTTTGTCGCCCTGACGCCGAGCAACTGGCGTAGATGATGATCGGCGTGCGCGAATGTCTCAGCTTCATCGCTGTTGCCATTCTGTCCAGAGCGCGGCGCGGTGAGCTCGACGAGGTCGAGGAAGATCTCCTTCATCTCGTCCCCGGCGATCCATCTCGCCTTGAACGCTTCGAAGGCTTCCGACAGGCGTATCGGCCTTGGCCGCGACAGCGGAATGCTGGTGAACCCGCGAATCCGCGATTTAATGATCTTCTCGCCGAAATCGCCAGTGAAGCCGTAGCACGAATCCGCGATATGGCGGTCGCCAACGGCGCTGGCCTCCGCATCCACCTTCGCCTTGTCCAGCCCGAAACGCGGCGCTCTGCTGCCATAGGGTGGGCGGCATCTGGCGATATCGCACCCTTCAGGAAGCACATTCCTTTCGAGCGCCAGTTCCATCACCAGCCGGCCATAATCGCGGGCGAGGACGTGCAGGGGAATGGACGCTTCAGAAAAGACATGCCGCCAGATAGCGTCCGCGGCGGTCGCCACACGGTTCGACTGGGGATCGCGCAGGCATGCGCCGGCCACGGCGGCCAGCACGCGTTCCACGACATAAGGATCATCGACCCCAGCGAAGCGCTCCACGAACGAGGCTGTGGCGTCCGGGTGGCGCATCAGGATTTCGGTGGCCGATTTTGTAGCGCGATCCCGCAGCGTCCTATTCGACGAGGTGAGAATCCAACCCAATGTCGACAGCGCCAGCCGCACAGTCTCGCTGTTCGCGGTGCCCGGTCCTTGGCCCAGACCCCAACTCGCGAGCCGCGAGGCGGTGCCGCGCTGGTCGATCTCACCGTTCACCCGCTGGGTCCAGAAGGCATCGCGCTCGGGCATCGACCGCCGCACCAGATTCCGGTGCAGCATATCCGCGTTCCAGGGATGCCCCTCGACCGTGGAAAGTTCGATTAGGAGTTCAAGCGGGGTCGCTTGCCAGCTCAACCGATTCAGCAACTCGACCGTGCGGTCGCTGAAGGAGCCGTGCTGGCGCCAGCGCACGCTCTCGACGAACGCCGCTTGGATTGATGTGTGCTTCCACCATCGCTCCTGGCCGCCGGGAAGGTGATCGACAACTTCGGTTTGCCACTCGTCAGCGAACACGATGCCGAGAGCATCGAAGACGCCGCGCCACTCGTCTTCGATACCCCAGCAGCTGAGCATGAATGCGAACGGCATGCCTTCTTCGAAAGGTGTCCCCGGCTCGCGCATTCCCTGAGTCAGGCTTTTGGCGATGAGCTGGTCTTGGATGCGCTGGAACGCGAAGCGCAGGACATCCTCCCGCACGTCGAGGGGGTCGTGCTCGGTTTCCTCGATATAGGGTGGGGGATCGAACCGCAGCAGTCCGCGCAGGTGGAGAAGGTCCAGCCACCCCATGTCATTCGCGGCCTGGTAGCTCGCAAAGGCTGCGTCCAGCAGGCGGGCAGCCGCCTGGCGCTCAATATAGTCGACCCGGCTGTCCGCCATGGCGCCGGCGATGTCGAGCAACCCCCGGGTCAGTGGGGCAACGAGGTCCGCGCTGCCATCATATATCGTCCCCAGCGTTGTGGCTGCGGCATCAAGATAGAACCGAAGCATTTCGCGCGATCCGCGCAGCCCCAATGGGAACTGGGTTTTACCCTGTCGCTGGAGGGCAACACAGGTTGTGCGCAAGAATAGTGGATTGACAAACTCCGGGGGAAGCCAAGGGGATGCCGGCCGCGTGATGCCCCGTCGGTCCATATAGACCACGGCCGCCCGCTCGCGCTCCTCCTCCGTTTCGAAGCCGGCAATAACGATCTCGGCCGCGTGTTCTCTCGACGAGGCCGTGAACACACGTTCAGAATATACGTCCCGGCAGGAGACGCAGAGTGCCAGCCGAGGGTTTGCCCGAACCTTGGCCGCGAAGCCCGAGAGACGATTGCGCCAATATTGTGCCCCACCGCCTTCGTTAAGCGCGTCGATGCAGATAAGCGCGCGTGTTCCGCGCGCTGCGGCCGCGGCACCCAGGGCGCCGAGCAGCTTCTCGGTCGTCATCCCCGGCAGCTCCAGCCGCCTCGCAATCTCGACGCCGGGTTCGTCGCCATGCCGGAAGTCGGTGCCGAGCAGCATAATCGCCGGTTCGCCGGCATCGAGGGCCGCCCCCACTTCCCTCGCCATGAGATGAGACTTGCCACTTCCCGCCTCGCCCTCGACGATCGCGAACCGAGATTGGTCCGCGTGCTGGAACGTTCCTTCGAGCCGATATCGCAAATCGACCAGCGCCTCGTCCATCTGGTCAAGGCGCTCTCGCAGCCTGCGCAGACCAAAGCTATCCCAATCTGGCCTGTCTTCATCGTAGATCACGGGGCCAGCTCGCCCGATAGCATCGACGGCGGCCCCGCACGCATCCAGCCAGTCCTGCAGCGGGAAGACCTCTTCGCGTCGAGGTGTCCGCCCGGCGATCGTCTCGAGGTGATGCACCGCCAGCGAAAGGGCGGCGTACCATTCTGCGTCCAGCGTCCCCTCGCCGGGATCGTCGGGCAAAAGCTCCGCCAGTATCGAGACCGGCTGCCGGTAGCCGCCGCGCCAGTCGGCGCTACCGCGTAGTGCCTGGAATAGCCGGCTCGCGCCGACGTCGACATGGTCTTCCGGATGATAGCGCTCATCGAGTGCCGCGACAGTCTGCTCGAACCGCTCGCGAAACCATGCTTCCGACAGCTCGCGTTCGCCGAACCAGTATTCGCGAAGACCTGCTGCGCGGGGGTCAGTGAGCATTCGCTCGATCTGGCTGCCGCCCAGGAAGTCGGCCGTGAACGGCCTTGCTCCGGCGGCTTCCTTCCAGTCTTGGAGCCGCTTATTCCATTTCTCGCGTGCGGACGTGCCACGCTGATTCCTGACATCCGTCAGGTCGCACGGCATGCCGACCGTGATCCGCGTGATCGCCGGGTGCGTGGAGATCGCAGTCATGATTGAGTCGTTAAGGGCGGTCCAGTTTATTTCACCCGCCGCCACGTGGAACTTCGCCTGGTAGCCTTCTTCGGTGCCGTCTTCGATCACCCAATAGGCCTCAATGCCGCCGTCACCACCTGCGCCCTCGATTGGCCGGAACTCGGTTGCGCCCACCGGTGGGATTACCTCTGCCAGATGTCGGAGGAGACGCTCGAAAGAGCCCCTTTGACCATCGACACCGCCACGTAGCTGCCTAAAGTTGAGCATCCCTCTCCCTAGTGACCGCCAGGTCGCATACATTAGATCGCAAATCGGAACATCCCTAGAACTTCCTTTTGAGAGCGTCCATATGCTGGTATTTGAAGCTTTGGGAAATAGGGTGGACAGCTATTACAGCGAATAGCTGACGGGACTGTTATTCCAGTTGGAAAGTAGGTGCGATCGGTGGATATATCGTTGCAAATGGTCGGGCAACCAAGTCATATCAAGCCCTATAAAGCATGGATCAATCAGGCACGCGCCGTAGGACGTGCGATGCGAGAGGGCGTTATCGGAATGCTGCCGCACAATTTCTGCCATCACCGTCCTTACACCTCTCTCTTACCTGGATAGAGTCAACATGAATTCGTTCGACGACCTGCCCAAGCGCGATCACAATCATACCTTGGAAGATGAAGCGGAGTCAGCATTTCAGGCGCTAATTTCACAAAGCCCTAATTTCGTTTCCCAGCGGTCGGATCGTAAGGACTATGGCACCGACTTTCAGATCGAAGTCGTCGCGGACGGTCAGGCCACCAACGTCAGACTGCACGTCCAACTCAAGGGAACCGAGCGAACCCTCAACGCGGACGGGTCGCTCAGCATCTCGGTCGAGCGGACCAATCTCAACTATCTGATCGCGCAGCCCTATAGCTTCTACGTAGCCTATCATGCCCCAACGAAGTCGCTTCGCGTCAGCTTCGTTGAAGCAGTACTGCGCCGCTACGAGCATAACAGCAAGAACTGGACCGAGCAGCAGACCATCACGGTCCCTTTCACCAAGGAGCTGACTCTGGAGCGCCTGGGCCGGCTGGCGGACCTTGCGCGATCGGGCTTGCGAATCTCACGCGACCGTAGGATCGCGCAATCGACCGCGCCTTTCGAAGCGATGCCCGGCATGCTGCGAACCGCAATGCCGGAGCTACATGTGCCGGAAGATCCGGTCATCGCGGCGCAACTGGCGAAACAGCTCTACGATGGTGGCGCCGACAGGGTTCTGAGCGGAGCCTTCGAGCAATTTCGTGCGGTGCTTGGCGCCAACAGTGACGCCATGGGCTTCTGCTACATGGCGGAGATCAATCTCGGCCTGGGGTTTCAGCTGCCAAACACGCAGCGGATCGAGGCGGCGCTGGAGCATTTTCGTTCGAAGCTCCAGACCGGACGATATCAGGTCGGCAGCCTTCTCTACACGATCGGGAATGCGCTTTCGGCGCTCGACCGGGAGGAGGAAGCCAAGACCATGTACATTGCAGCGCTTGGTGATCCCGATTTTACGGAAGAGGCACACATGGCGGCGCAGTGCTACAAGAACCTTGGCACGAGCCTCGAGCGGCTCGGACAGGAGGATATCGCGGCTGAGCATTATCGCGAGGCGCTGCGTCTCAGCCCCGGCTTGCCGGAAGCTCATAATGCGCTCGCGCATTATCATCATCGCAATGGCCGCTACGAAGAGGCGCTGGAGGCGTTTGATCGTGTCGTCTTCACTGAGCGGCAACTGGGTCGGCCATCTGCCATCTCGGGATGGCGTACGAATATCTTGTTCATGCTCGGCGATGGCCGTGGCGCCTTCCGCGAGATTAATACCCTGTTGAGCGAGGCGGACGATGTGCTTTGGATCTGGCCGTGGTGTGCGCGGCAGGTCGCGGCCTTTGGGAGGACTTCCGTCAAGAATGCACGTCAGGCATTGCTGTTCTGGGATCGTTTCCTGACAGCCCATCCAGATCTCAGCCGTGCGCATGCCGAGTGGTTGCTGACAAGCTTCTACCTACGCTCCGTAGGCGAGGATGTCGGCGACTATGCCACGTTTCGACAGGTGTTCGACCGGCATATTGTCCATATCGATCCCGACGATGCGGCGCTGCCCTGGGACCGGCTCGGCCATTGGGCGCAGGACGAGAGCGATTGGGGCGAAGCTGAGCGTTGCTACCGTAAGGCCTACGACTTGGCTGGCGGCCATTTCGGTTATTGCCTGGGCACCGCGCTCAACTTCCTCGGCCGCTTCGAGGAATGCCGCCCAATTATGATCGAGCAGGCAGAACGGCTGCAGCCCGATGCGATGAGCTGGTTCCAGTTGGGAGTCGCGAATGGCAACACTGGCCGAACGCCCGAAGCCGTGGCAGCCTATGAGAAAGCGATCGCGCTTGATCCCGACTACGACCTGGCCATGTTCAATCTGGGCGGGATTCATTGGAACAATGGCGATCTTGTCGCCGCCACTCGGGTCTGGCGCCAGGCCATTGAACGTTTTCCCGATCATGCCCTGGTAGCCGACATCCGGGCGAGAATGCCGCTGCTGTTCTAGCAGAAGCGGCTGTCTTTAGCGTGCCGCCGATCCCGATTTACCGGGAAGCGAGACGTTCATCGATACGTCAAAGCCGTCTTTGTAAACGCGCTAAGCGACAAGGATCGGCTGCCAAAAACGTGGCGACCCGAGCCTGAGCTTTATCGCTTGCGACGATTGTGTGAGGTGGTGCCGGAAATTCGGACAGGGTGCTAAGCTCATCCCGACCTGAAGGAATGGACGGGAATGAAGACGACGAGAAAGCGCTACAGAGCCGAGTTCAAGGCGAAGGTGGCGATGGAAGCGATCCGTGGCGATCTGACGCTGGCGGAACTGGCAGCGAAGCATGGCATCCACCACACGATGATCGGGGCATGGAAGCGCCACGCGATGGATGGGATGGCCAGCCTATTCGATAATGGCGATCAGAGCTCGAAGGCTGCTAGTGAGGCGGAAATCGAGAAGTTGCACGCCAAGATCGGGCAATTGCTGGTGGAACGCGATTTTTTGGCGAAAGCCTCCGGTCGATGAGCGTGGCCTGGAGGCGATCGAAGATCGAGCCGGCACACCAGCACCTGTCGATCGCGATGCAGTGCCGGCTGCTGTCGATCAGCCGGTCGTCCTACTACTACACGCCGGTGCCGGAAACCGACGAGACGCTGGCGCTGATGACGGTGATCGACGAGACGTTCATGGAATGTCCGTGGTACGGCAGCCGTCAGATGGCGCGGCATTTGCGGCGTCTGGGTCATGCGATCGGCCGCCGCCGGGTCCGGCGGCTGATGGCGGTGATGGGGCTGACGGCAATTTACCAGCGTCCTCGCACAAGCGATCCGCATCCCGAGCATCGGATTTATCCCTATCTGCTGCGCAATCTGGAAATCACGCGCCCCAACCAGGTCTGGTGCGCGGACGTGACCTATCTGCCCATGCGCCGGGGTTTCCTCTATCTGGTCGCCATCATGGACTGGGCGAGCCGCAAGGTGCTGGCCTGGCGGCTATCGAACACCATGGACGCGGGCTTTTGCGTCGAGGCCCTGGAGGATGCGCTGGCCCGTTTCGGCAAACCCGAGATCTTTAATACCGATCAGGGCAGCCAGTTCACCAGCAATGCCTTCACCGGTGTGCTGCGCGCAGCCGAGATCAAGATCAGTATGGACGGCCGGGGGCGCTGGATGGACAATGTCTTCATCGAGCGGCTCTGGCGGTCTGTGAAGTATGAATGCGTCTATCTGCACGCCTTCGAGACCGGATCTGAACTGCGTGCCGGCCTTGGCCGATGGTTCGCCTATTATGACAGCCATCGTCCTCATTCACGCCTTGCAGGGAAAACCCCTGCCGAGGCATATGGGCAAATCGGCGCTTCAAATCCTGGGGGCATGCCCCCCAGGATTTGATCACTCAAATGGCGGCATGAACGACAACCGGGATGAGCTTAATTTAGCCGCCAACCTGTCCAAGAAGGCGAGGCCACCTCAGTGGGAGCGATCAATTGGGGCACGACCGGGCAACGAAGGCTCATTTGGTGGCGGCAGCGCGGGTAGTCGCGGATGCTCGCTCATTTCCTTAACGAAATCTGTAATTGCAAATTGGAGATCAGCTGGGAGGTCAGCGACCAACGCAGCTATTGCGAATTCCGACCGAACGAGAAATTGTCCGACCCGATGAACGAGAGGAGAAGTCGTAGCATAATCTGACGATATAGCACCTGCGAAAAACGAACCTGCAAAAGCTGCTACGCTAATAACAAGGTTGCGCGGCTGCGACTTGGTGAAGATCAGAATCAGCGACATCGTTTGCGATCGGAAAATTCGAACTCGAGCCACTGTCGTTCAGCAAAAGACCGGGAGGCCAGTTCAGTTTGAACTGATGGACGATGCCCGAGCGAGCCTCCTCAAATGGCTCGAACTGAGGGGTGGCTCCCTGGAGGATTTCGCCTTCCCCAGCCGCACTGATCACGCTGCCCACATAAGCACGAGACAATATGCCCGCCTTGTTGACGAATGAGTCACAGGAATTGGCCTGCCCAGTGAAGATTATGGTACCCATTCTCTGCGGCGGACCAAGGCATCGATCATCTACAAAGCGACCGGGAATCTCCGCGCTGTCCAGATTCTGCTTGGACACACGAAGATCGAAAGCACGGTCAGATACCTCGGGGTGGATGTCGAGGACGCACTGACATTGGCAGAGGGTACAGAAATCTGAGGTTGCCTGGCTCCTCGCTGCTGCGGGGAGCCAGAACCTGGATTGCGGCTGCTATCGCCAAACCTAGCCATTCGAACGCGGTATTCCGCCATAAATCGCCCCGTGCGCATGCATGGGTTCTGTGACCATCCCGTCATCGCCCGGAACGGTGCGCAACGGTTCGGAGCCGCTGACGGTGAGCGGGTCCTTCACCAATCGCTGTTCCGCCGCCTGCGCGCCTTCTACAGTCAGAAGCACATCGTTCGTGTGCGGCATGATAGGCGATCCTTGCTTCTACCTGAAGGCGCCTTCGATATCCTGATCTGGCTGGCACAGCCTTCGCCCCGGCATCCAGACAACATCCGGAACTGGCTACTGTTCCGACAAACCGCAACGTTGCAGATTGGCCGAATAGCCCGGGTGATTAGCGGGGGCGAACGCCTGCGACCGCTTGCTTTCTTTCGCGGATCAGCACGTCTATGATCTTTGCGTAGGCGCGGGCTTGCTCCTCATGCAGGTTCCTTTGACGGGGGCAACTGGCTAAAAGCGCTTCTTTCAACGCCATCACTCTGCTCCGTTCCAACAAGCGGGAACTTTCCATCCCTTATCTCCGGGAACCGGAGGGCGGCAACTGGCGTGCAATATGGGAGGGCGATCGTCTTACCGCGCCAAGGATCAGCTTGTGCTTCATGAGGATGCGCAATGACTCGGCATCGCGGGGGTCCAGCAGCACGACTCTTGATCCGCCCGATAAAAGGGCTTCCACGGTAGAAACTCGGAATGAATGTTTTCTGCACAGATCCTCGACGGCCGTCGGGGTTTGATCGATATGTATAGCCCGGCTCATGCCCGATGTCCCAACGGTCCGAAAGGGAATAGCGTTGAAGCGCGCGCAGCGGCTTGCGAATGCAGCAGCTCTTCCTGCTTACGTTTCAAACGAGCGTTAAGGTGTTCCATGATCTGCTCCTCGACTTGGCAAGCGGGAGCGCGATGGTCTCTCAGTCGCGGCGGATGCCTGCATCAGTTTCCGCGCAATATGGACCGTATAGCTGACTTCCGGTTGGGTGTCGCCTATAAATTTTCGACCGAATCGAATGGATTATGAGGGTCGAAAGTCATTTTCATTTATGACATTATAATTTCCAACGATCTTGTCTATATTATGCTTTAGATGAGATCGCCATAATTGAAGATCACAAGTCCGGGATTGTAGGACTTATGGAGCACCGAGCCGGTGTCTAGCAGAGCAGTGTTGTTTGCTGAATGTTGGCCCCTCGGTGAACATAAGAAAAGCCCCGCGTCGTGTCGGCAACGCGGGACCCTCCGCGAGCAAGGGTGCTCAGGCTCTCATTATAGGGCTGTTACCAGCTAGGGCGATGGCGCATTGTGAGCAGGGTGGAAAAGTCGAAATACCATGATGGTTTTCGCTTCAGAGGTTGTTCAAGATTTCAGCTTTTCAAAGTGACCAGGTTCACTCCTCCAGGCTTTTGTGAAGGATTGGAGACATTTTGCTTTTTCGGCTTTTCTGCCTTGGGCTTGCGCACTTCGCGGTTAGATCTTTTCTGACTTTTAGCCATTTTGAATATTCCTTCAGATGAATGCGCTGTGATTTTGTGACCCTACATGAATCGTGTGCTATACGGCGTGTGCATCAATCCGGATTGGCCGAAGCCGCTGGGGCTGCGATCAGCTCCGTCCAAATCCAAACCAGAGAGATTCGGCGTCCTCCAATGCCTCGAACATATCTGCTTCCGCGTGCATCCGATTGAGATGACTGCGTACCGTGTCGGGGTCTCCTGAGCGAGGAAATGTCCGATCGGTCGCCGCTGCCCGCGCGAGATCTCCAATCCATCCCGGCCGGCTGTGCTGACATATCAACCAGCTACCAAATTGCTCGACCTGAACCTTCATGCTCTGATCCATCACAATTTTTGCCGGGGATCGAAATCAACATCCCCCGACTTGTCGCTGATGATCATCTGCACCTCCTCCTCCCGCCTAAATTCCAGAGCGATCGCTGCGTCTTCAGCGCTGAGCATGTCCTGCTTTCCCGCTTCGCGCGCCTCAGCCTCCCTGGCCTGAATGTCCCATACCTTGGCCGCCGTGAGCGCAACCCTCCGCACCTTCTCAAGGTCAGAGGTGGCAGCCACCTGCCGATGATAAGCTGCCTGTTTCCTGCACATAGCTGAGCTGTTGAGCATGGCTGGTCTAGCGACGGCGGTGGGAGGGCGTGTTACGGACCCACAAAGGCACCCAGCGCCAATCTGTTGGCGGGGGACAATCGGAGCGTCCGGACGGCTCAGCTGGCTGTTCAACTCGACCGGGCTCGTCTCGGGCCGCGTCCCGATCTCGCTGCAACGCGGCCTCAAGTTCCCCAGGATCGATCTGGTGATGCTCGATGGTCGCGCCTGTTCGGAGACGAATGGTCGTCGCAATCCGACGGAAGCCTGTATGAGCTTGACCTTCCAGAGCTTCTTCGTCCGTTTCGACCACATAGGTGCCCGCAGACAGAAGCTCCTCGAAACCCGACAGGCGAAAGGGGGCCGAAAATGTCACAGGTCTCCGCGTCGAGCGAATGGTCATGACGGCTTCGCCCCGGCGGGACGGATTCGGGTCAGATCGTCAGGCATAAGCTGCTCCCGTTTGCAGGCGGGAGCACGACGGTCTCTCTGTCACAACATGCCTGCGGCATGATCGGGGTGATGAGGGATTGTAACACGAAATGCCCGAGCACACGCATCAATTCGTCAGGCATGGTGAACGGTGCACGATGGGCTTGAGAGGCTCCTCAAAACCCCCTGCCGGGAGCTCTGATCTGCGGGCCGTCGCTGTCGGCGACCCACTCTGCAACCGCCGCTTCGGTCGTAATCAGCAACCCGGCGATGGAGGCCGCATCCTGCAAGGCGGTGCGGACAACCTTGGTAGGATCGATGACGCCGGACTGGAAGAGGTTTTCATATTGCTCGCTCTGCGCGTTAAATCCCAGATTTTCGTCCCGCTCGTCCAACAAACGACCGGCAACCACGCCACCATCATATCCCGCATTCTCCGCAATCTGGCGGAGTGGCGCCTGAAGCGCTCGGCGGATGATGTCGATGCCGCGCCGCTGGTCGTCCTTGACGGGATCAAGGCCGTCCAATGCCTTCGAAGCATAAAGAAGGGCGGTGCCGCCGCCCGGCAGAATGCCTTCCTCCACCGCCGCCCGGGTCGCATGCAGAGCGTCCTCCACCCGATCCTTGCGTTCCTTAACCTCCAGCTCCGAAGATCCGCCGACCTTGATGACGGCGACGCCGCCGGATAGCTTGGCAAGACGTTCCTGGAGCTTCTCGCGATCATAGTCGCTGCTGCTGGTCTCGATCTGCGCCCGGAGCGCGGCGACGCGCGCCTGAATGGCTTCCGCGCAGCCGGCACCGTCGATAATCGTGCTGCTATCCTTCGTGATCGTCACGCGCTTGGCGGTGCCCAGCCTGTCCAGCGTGACATCCTCCAATTTGATGCCAAGATCCTCCGTCACGAAGTCGCTTGCCGTCAATATGGCGATATCCTCCAGCATCGCCTTGCGCCGGTCGCCAAAGCCCGGCGCCTTGACCGCGGCGACCTTCAGCCCGCCGCGCAGCTTGTTGACGACCAGCGTCGACAGCGCGTCCCCTTCGACATCTTCGGCGATGATGAGCAGCGAACGGTGCGCTTTGGCGACCGCTTCCAATAAGGGTAGCATGGCCTGCACATTGCCCATTTTCTTCTCATGGATCAGGATGACCGGGTCCTCCAGCTCCACGGTCATCTTCTCGCTGTCGGTGACGAAATAGGGCGACAGATAGCCGCGATCGAACTGCATGCCCTCGACCACCTCCAGTTCGAACTCGACGCTCGCTCCCTCCTCGATGGTGATGACGCCTTCCTTGCCGACCTTCTCCATCGCCTCGGCGATCCGGTTGCCCACCACCTCGTCGCCATTGGCCGAAACGATGCCGACCTGGGCTATTTCCTGATTGTTCGATACCGGCTTGGACCGCGCCTTGAGTTCGGCAACGACGGCGGTGACGGCCAGGTCGATGCCGCGTTTGAGGTCCATTGGATCGATGCCGGCCGATACCGACTTCATCCCCTCCCGGACGATCGCCTGCGCAAGGACGGTCGCCGTCGTGGTGCCGTCTCCGGCATGATCATGCGCCCTGAATGCGACGGCGCGGATCATCTGCGCCCCCATATTCTCGAACTTGTCCTTGAATTCCATTTCCTTGGCGACCGTGACGCCGTCCTTGGTGATCCGGGGCGCTCCGAAGCTCCTGTCGATGAGGACGTTGCGCCCCTTGGGACCCAAGGTCACGCGCACGGCATTGGCGAGAATATCCACACCACGCGCAATGCTTTCGCGGGCCGCGTGCGCGAATTTCAGATCCTTGACAGTCATGATTTGGGTCCGACTTTCCTGGCGCTGGTCCGCGACGGAATGTCGCTTTCACAAGCGGAAGCCAGCGCTGCCAAATTGCGAACTGGCAGACCTAAATGCGGACCGCCGATGAACCTGATATGCGCCCTGCGGCAGACAAAGACAAGCTGGACGCAATATGTCGGTGCCGATCAGCGCTCCCTTAAAACGGGCGACTCCATTACAAGCCATGAGCAGAAATGTCGTGTCGCAGGTGGAATGTCAGGTGAGGATATTCTTCTCTCGAATTTTTGGGGGCACGGCAATGTTGTATGATTGTCGATTAAGCCTATATGGAATTCATCAAGTGCATAGCAATGTAGGCGCTCTTGACTGAGAGACCATCGCGCTCCCGCTTACCAAGGGAGTTACACATGGATCTCAATCAGCTTTATTTCGAGCATCAGATTTTGCTCATGAACGCCGCCGACGCGATCAGTGAGCCGGCACGCCGCAAGCATCTGTCCGCAGCGGGCATTGTCGGCGGTCAGATCTTCGACTTGCTTTCCTCGAAAAACGCAGGTGCGTCGGTGGGTTGGCTGCCGTGGATCGATCAGCCTCGCCTAGCCGCGCACTTGGTTGGGTCGGCATGACCGTGGACGCGATCACACCGGCTCGCCCGCGAAGGCGAGCGTTCATTAGCCGCGATCCGCGGATTTCTGCTGACCAGGCGAGGCGGCAGGGGTTGATCACCCATCTTGCATTCGTCCTTCTGGGGCAGGAGGAGGCAATCCGCTTTCTAAACATCCACAATGCCTCGTTGGGCGCCCGGCCCCTCGATTTGGCGATCGCCGATCCAGAGGGGTATTCAAGGGTGGAAAATGCGGTCCAGCTGCTTGCCCGACCCGCAGCCGGCCGGCGGCAGTAATCTTGCTCGTCAACCCGTGCTCACCATGATTGGACAGAAAATGACAGTTGTCCCGGCAGACGAAACGGAACTCATGGCTCGCTATGGCATCGTCAAGGTGCCTGCATTTCGCTACCATTATCGTGACTGGCGATATTCGACCTTGAACGATGCGCTTGCTCAAGCCAGGCGCGATGAGGCGGCGCGCTCGAAGTGAGCAGCGCGCTGCGGCATCGGATCATGCCGCGGGTGCGATCACAATAATGAAATTGACGAGAACTCAGGACGTAGTTCCCGGCAGATGAAAAAGCGGTTGCTCGATCGGTTTGGGTCCTCGTTTTGTATTTCCGTCGTTTTGTGCTATCAACGCTTCGCTGAACGTCGCGCTTCGACGGATATCGGGCCGCTTCGGCTCTCCCTTGTCCCACATTTGCCTCTTAAAGCCGGGATGCCCGCATTGTCGCGGGCGCCTATGAAACTTGGACAAGGAGCTCCAATATGATCATCGGAACAGTCAAATTCTTCAATGCCGACAAAGGCTATGGCTTCATCGCGCCGGAAAGCGGCGGCGACGACGCCTTCGTGCACATAACCGCGGTTGAACGCGCGGGCATGCGCACGCTCGAGAAGGATCAGCGCGTTTCTTACACGCTCGAAACGGATCAGCGCGGCAAGGCATCGGCAACCAACCTTCAGCCTGCCTGAAGGAGGGGCGGGCGGCTTCGGCCGCCCCCACGCGAATTTGAAACAGGACTTTCCTCTTAATGAAAAGATATAAGGAACCCCATTTCCAGGAGCGCATAGTCGCTGCGGCGAGCGCCCGGACGGAGGTTCTCGAGCGACTGTGGACGAAAGTGCCCGTGGTTCGGGCCGTTACCCCCGACCAAGCAGAACGCCGTCTGGCAAAGGAAGCTGCGGCGCGGGAAAAGCGCCAGGAGGCCCTGCTCGTGGCAAAAAAGCAAAAAGCTGCCAAACGTGCCCAGGCCGATGCAATGGCTGCGGCGAAGGCGGCCAAGCAAAAGCCCGAACTCACTGAGGCTGAACGCAAGTCAGCCCGCGATGCGCGATATCTCGCCCGCAAGAACCGGCTATCGTCTTGAGGGGGATGCTGCAAAGCCTTTTGGCCGGTGCGGCACCCTTGCAGATATAACCCCATGTCCGTCGCCGCCATCGTCGCAAGCGCCTGATCAAAGGCCGCGCCGTGCAGCGAGGAACTGATATGAAAATGCGGCTCACGCCGCGAGGACCATCTATGAATATATTTTCCAAACCCGATAAACGCGCATCCCGCTCCTCGTCCTTGCGCAGGCCGGAGGCGGGCCTCCCTGCGCTCGGCCGCCCGACGACCCTGTCGAGCAGTGAATTGAAGCGCGTTGTCATAGCGATGGTGGGCTGACTTCATCCCCGGCAGAATATTCGCCCTGCGATCATCCGAGTTACAGTGAGGAATCTCCATGAGCCGAGAAGCAATCCGCCCCTATCTAATCTCCAAGGATGATGATGGAAATTTCCGGCTCACGGTGCGCGAGACCCGCTACAATTCCCAGGGCTATCCGCTGGTCACATCGCATATGCAGGAGGAGACCTTCAAATCCGCGGCCGCGGTCCGTACCTTCGCTCGCGACGTGTTCAAGGCCGAACCTGGCCAATATGATCAGACGAAGTCGCGGTCGTAACGCGGAATGACCATGCTAGCGCCACAGGATGACCGGACGGCAATCCCGGTAGAGCTGGTTGACACCGCACAACTTCCCGACGGAGGTGAATTGCTCCTGTGGCGTCGAGGAGACGATTAAGCGATATATGGGTTGCCGCTCACGCCATCCCTCTTCGAGACCACAGGCTTCGAAGAATGCCACCGGGGGATGGTCGAACAGGCTGAGCATCGCCAGATCGACTTCCCGGTGGCCGTAATAGGCTGCCGGATCGATCAAGCCGGATATGCTGACGTCGTTGACCAGGATGTTGCCACCCCACAGATCGCCATGAAGCAGGACGGCCGGGGGATGATCCGGCAGGAAGTCGCCCAACCGCCGGACCAGTTCCTCAAGGCGATCGCCCAGATGGCGATCAACATGGGGAAGATGACACCGCAGCCGATTGTCGCCCCAAAATTCGACCCAACTGCTTTTCCGACCGTTCGGAATGGCCACGTTGCCGAAGGCATAATCACCATCCCAACCATAGGGGTTGCCAGTTGGCATGTGCAGATGATCGAGTACATCCGCGAGCTGCGCCCATGCCCGTGCAAGCTGCCCCGCAGCGGGCAGATCCTCCAGGATCAGCAATTCGGCTTCCATCGCCAAGATAGTCGGCGTCGGCACGCCTCTGCCGCGGACCGCCTCCAGCATCGTGGCCTCCATGGCCACCAGCGAACCGGTCTTCGCGATCGCAGTCCCACCACCGACCAAACCAAGCCGGCTGACCGACGAAAGGCTGCCGCCGGAAATTTGCGTCACGCTTTCGACGCGAGCCCCCAACAAATGGCCCGCGCGCACAAATATCGACCTCACACAGCGATCCCTTATTATCTCCTGTCAGTGATAGGCGGTTTCCGCTGCCAGGCATAGCGACGACGGACGGCCCAAACCGTGCCAGGACGCCTCTCCCAAGCGCCGACATGCCCTTGATCGGCCATTGTAAAAGCGGCACAATATGGGCGCGGGCAGACCGGGACAGGAGCTTGGTTTGCAATGGACGATATGAGTGAGCAATTTCTGCGCCTCAGGGCGGTGATCCAGAAAACCGGGAAGCCCAAGGCTTCCATCTATCGCGACATCCATCTGGGCACGTTTCCCGCGCCCGAAAAGATCGGCGCCAGAGCGGTGGCCTGGCGCCTGTCGCGGATCATGCGTTGGATGCGGTCTCCGGCCAATTACCAGGACGACTGAAACCAGCCCAGCGCTTCGACCGGCTTCTTCTTCGGGGCCACCTCCTCGATGACGATAGCCTTCGAGGCGCGCTCGGCATCGTCGAGATAGTCCGCCCACCATTTCATCATCTTGCGGCGGGGATCGAGATAGAGCGCGGCATTGTAAACGCTTCGGACCCCTTGCGGGACATGGGCAAGCTGCATCTCGATCCAGTCGGCGTTGAAACGACCGGATTCATTCAAGATCGTGCTGGCAACCGAACGGAAGCCATGGACGGTCGCCTTGTCCCCGACGCCCAGACGCCGCAGCAGGACCAGCATGCGGCTCGAACTGATCGTGTCATCATTGTTGCCGATGACCGGGAAAAGATATTGCCCGAACCGCTCGTTGCCGAACTTTCCGTAGACATTGAGTTCCTTGAGCTCGCGGAGCAGTTCGACGGCCTGCGGCGGCAGCGGCACCAGATGCTCCAATTGCATCTTCATCCGCGCCGCGGGAATGCGCCACAACGGCTTGGGTCCGCCCAGGCCCTCGAATTCGCTCCATTGGGCATGACGGGTTTCCTGGGTCCGCACCATGGTGAGGATCGTCCACCGCAGGGCAAGATGGCTGAGCCGTGAGCCCGTGTCGGCATTGAGCGCGGCAAAGAAGCGCGGCAGTTCGGTGATCGGAACCTTGGAGCGATGCTTCACCCTCGCCCGCTTGCGCATCACGGAACCCAGATCGCTGCACGGGTCGGACATAACGCGACCACTCGGAATGCCGTACCGGAAGATTTCGCTGCAATAGCCCCGCACCCGGTGCGCCATTTCGAGCGCGCCGCGATCCTGAATCTGCTGCAAGGCTTCAAGCATCATTTGCGGGATGTCGGTGCCGGATGTATTCTCCCCAAAAGTGCCGAATGAAAATTCCCCAGTTTGAGGTCAGCGCCAATTCGCTCCGGGGTTAACCCCGGAGCGAATTGGCATCGATCTTCACATGCTACTCGATGCCCCCGCGGATTTGGCGGGAGTGGCTGGGTGGTCAGACTTGAGGAAGTTGTAATGATCCATGATCTGCACCGGCAGGGCCTGTCGGTGTCCGCGATCGCCCGCAAGACCGGTCTCGATCGCAAGACGGTGCGCAAGCACTTGGCTGAGGGTATCAAGCCGCCGACATACAAGCCGCGGCCCGAACGTCCGCGACAACTCGCCGCCTTCGAACCCTACCTTCTGGAGCGGATCACGCTCTACCCGGACTTGTCGGGAAAACGGCTCCTGCGCGAGATCAGGGCAATGGGGTATAGCGGCGGCTACAGTGCCGTGACCGACTACCTGCGCGCCAAACGGCCTGCCCGCATCAAGCCATTCGAACGCCGGTTCGAGACCACTGCCGGCCGGCAGGCCCAGGTCGATTTTGCCCAGTTCCGCGTCGAGTTCACCGACGAGCCTGGAGCCGTGAAGGTGTTCTGGCTGTTCTCGATGGTGCTTGGCCATAGCCGGTGGCTATGGGGCAGGTTCTGCCCGACCCAAGACCTGCAGACGGTCATGCGATGTCACATCGATGCCTTCGATGCGATAGGCGGCGCTCCGCGCGAAGTCCTCTACGACCGGATGAAGACCGCAGTCATTGACGAGGATGCCGAAGGCGTCGTGATTTACAACCGGTCGCTGGTGGCGCTGCTCGACCACTACGGTGCCTTGCCGCGCGCCTGCAGACCCTATCGCGCCAAGACGAAGGGCAAGGTCGAGCGTCCCTTCCGCTATATCCGCCAGGACTTCTTCCTGGGTCGCACCTTCCAAAATGCCGAGGATCTCAATGGCCAGTTCCGCAACTGGCTCGACACGGTTGCCAACGTGCGTCGTCACGCAACGACGGGACGCATCGTTGCCGAGCACTTCGCCGAGGAAGGGATCGCGCTGACGGCCTTGCCTGCCGCGGCCTACAATGCCGTCCTTACCGTTGAACGGCGGGTCAGCCATGAAGGCATGGTATCGGTCGGCGGCAACCTTTACTCGGTGCCCGATGCGACGAGAAAGCGTGTTGTCGAAGTCCAGAACCATCCGCGCGAGATCAGGATCTTCGAGGACCGCAGGCTGATCGCGGTGCATCCCGTGCTCGATGGGCGCAATCAACGCCGTGTCGATCCCGTTCACCGCAAGCTCGCCCAGATCCGGCAGGAAGCGCCGCCTCCTGCCACGGGCCGTGAGATCGGGCGTCGCTCACTCAGCATCTACGAAGCCGTCGGCAGGCGCCTAGCCGGTGTGGAGGTGCGGCCGTGAGCGAAATCATCGACAGCATCCGCGCCAGCCTGGTCGGCCTCAGGATGCCTCGCGCCCTCGAAGCCCTGGATCATACCATGCGCTGCCTCGAGCGGGGCGAGATGACCGCGCTCGAGGCCATCGACATCCTGCTCTCCCACGAGCATGGCAACCGCGAGAGCCGGCGCTTCACCATGGGCGTCAAGACCTCCCGCCTCGTCCCCATGAAAACCATCGAGGGCTTCGACTTCTCGTTCCAGCCATCGCTTGATCGCAGCCGGATCATCGCGCTCGCCCAGCTCGACTTCATTGAACGCGGCGAGGTCGTCCACCTGCTGGGGCCGCCCGGAACCGGCAAATCCCATCTGGCAACGGCCCTCGGCGTAGAAGCTGTCCGTGCCGGCAAGCGGGTCTACAGGGCCAGCCTGGCCGAAGTGATCGACATGCTGGTACGCGCCGAACGTGATGGCAGGCTCCCCGAGCGGCTACGCTTCTTCAATCGCAACAGCCTTCTGATCGTTGATGAGATCGGATACCTGCCAGTCACCCCGGGCGGGGCCAACCTCTTCTTCCAGCTCGTCAACTCGCGCTACGAAAAAGGTGCCATGATCCTCACCTCCAACCGCGGCTTTGCCGAATGGGGTGAGGTCTTCG
The DNA here is from genome assembly GCF_002795205.1 of Sphingobium sp. LB126. Classification (NCBI taxonomy): domain Bacteria; kingdom Pseudomonadati; phylum Pseudomonadota; class Alphaproteobacteria; order Sphingomonadales; family Sphingobiaceae; genus Sphingobium; species Sphingobium sp. LB126. The sequence continues at coordinate 63,066 of NZ_NETV01000002.1, read as the reverse complement.
GCGATCCTGTCGTCGCCACCGCCCTGCTGGATCGCCTGCTGCACCACGCCATCGTCATCCAGATCGAGGGCGCCAGTTACCGGCTGCGCGCCCACACCGATCTCATCCCTGAACACACCAGGACCATCGCCACCATCACACCGCCACCCCCGCCACGCCGGCGCGGAAGGCCACCAAAGGAGCGCCCCCTCGATCACCGATACGGTTGATCACCGAAAGCCTGGACTGGGGAATTTTACATCGGCACTTCTGGGGAATCTTCGGTCGGCGTTGACACGGGATGACCGCGCGGACCTTCTTCTTGCCGATGACAGGGAAGATATCCGCCTGAAGCCGCCGCTCGATGACGCCGGCATAACGGGCAGACCACCCTTCCCGTTTCACGGCGAGCCATTCCTCGGCCAGTTGCTGGAAGGTCGTATTCTCGGCCTTGATCTCATATTTCTGGAGCAGGCGGATATGGGCCGGGTCCTTCCCCTCGGCGAGATGCGCTTTCATCTCCTCACGCCATACCCGCGCGCGGTCGATGCTGACCTCGGGATAGGTGCCGCCCTTCAGCGTCTTCTGCCTGTAGTCGAAGCGATAGGAGAGGCGCCACTGCGCCTTGCCGTTGGGCAGGACGCAGATGTGCAAGCCGCCGCCATCGGCTTTCTTGATGGGGCGCTCGGAGGGTAAAATCGATTGAATGAGACTGTTGGTCAGCACCGGTCAGGACTCCTGAAAACGGTGCGTGGGATTTGAAATCCTGTTCCAAAGACCAACAAAAAGACCAACAAATCCCATGCAAACCACCTGAGCGGTCATGATCCCATAGGAGACCATGTTACATGGGATAACTGCTTGAAAACAGCAGTTTTTTTGGCGACCTCTTGAAACTTTGTTGGTCCATTTGGACCAAAGTTTGGTTGCGGGAGCAGGATTTGAACCTGCGACCTTCAGGTTATGAGCCTGACGAGCTACCGGGCTGCTCCATCCCGCGACACTTATGTTTGCCTCACGGGCCGGCGGATGCATCGGCATCCTTGGCTATCCTCGCATAAGCTCGGGCGGCCGGTTGGCCTTTGGGGCCTTTGGCCCGATGTCCTGGGCCAGAAGGGGGGTGAATGGGTTTATCAAAGCGCGAGCTGTAATGCCTGGCGACGCCCTACTCTTCCGGGGCTTGAGCCACAGTACCATCGGCGCAGACTGGTTTCACGGCCGAGTTCGGGATGGGATCGGGTGGGTCACAGACGCTATGGTCACCAAGCAATAGAGCTTGCGCTTTGGGTTTTAATCGAATGCCGTGCATTTTACGGTAGATATATCTGGCATGAGGTTGATCACCACATTCAATGGCTGACGCTGGTTTGTGTCCAGTGTTGTCATTGATGGTGGGACTCTCAGGCGCGATCAGAGCAATTAGGACCGGTTAGCTCCATATGTTACCACACTTCTACATCCGGCCTATCAAGGTCGTGGTCTACGACCGCTCGAAGAAATCTTATCTTGAGGGAGGCTTCCCGCTTAGATGCTTTCAGCGGTTATCCCGTCCATACATAGCTACCCTGCTGCGCCCTTGGCAGGACGACAGGTACACCAGAGGTATGTTCAACCCGGTCCTCTCGTACTAGGGTCAACTCCTCTCAAATTTCGACGCCCACGGCAGATAGGGACCAAACTGTCTCGCGACGTTCTGAACCCAGCTCACGTACCACTTTAATTGGCGAACAGCCAAACCCTTGGGACCTGCTCCAGCCCCAGGATGTGATGAGCCGACATCGAGGTGCCAAACGATTCCGTCGATATGAGCTCTTGGGAATCATCAGCCTGTTATCCCCGGCGTACCTTTTATCCGTTGAGCGATGGCCCTTCCACGAGGGACCACCGGATCACTATGACCGACTTTCGTCTCTGCTCGACTTGTCAGTCTCGCAGTCAGGCGGGCTTATGCCATTGCACTCTAACAGACGGTTTCCAACCGTCCTGAGCCCACCATCGCGCGCCTCCGTTACTCTTTAGGAGGCGACCGCCCCAGTCAAACTACCCGCCACAGAGGGTCCCTGCACCGGATAACGGTGCGAGGTTAGACATCAGAAAACAACAGGGTGGTATTTCACCTATGGCTCCACGACAACTGGCGTCATCGCTTCAAAGCCTCCCACCTATGCTACACAGTTCTTTCCTAATGCCACTCTGAAGCTGCAGTAAAGGTGCACGGGGTCTTTCCGTCTAACCGCGGGTACTCCGCATCTTCACGGAGAATTCAATTTCGCTGAGCATATCCTGGAGACAGTGGGGAAGTCGTTACGCCATTCGTGCAGGTCGGAACTTACCCGACAAGGAATTTCGCTACCTTAGGACCGTTATAGTTACGGCCGCCGTTTACCTGGGCTTCAATTCAGAGCTTGCACTCCTCCTCTTAACCTTCAGGCACCGGGCAGGCGTCAGGCCCTATACGTCGTCTTGAAGCCGACTTAGCAGAGCCCTGTGTTTTTGCTAAACAGTCGCTACCCCCTGGCCTGTGCCCCCCACAAAAAGTTGCCTTAATGTGGGGCCTCCTTCTTCCGAAGGTACGGAGGCAATTTGCCGAGTTCCTTCAGGATACTTCTCTCAAACGCCTTGGTATACTCTACCATTCCACCTGTGTCGGTTTAGGGTACGGTCTATACGGAGGGGCTATTTCCTGGGACAACTTCACTGCCCGGACCAATCCAATAAGGCCGAACAATTTACGCCATCCGTCACACACCTCCAGGCCCACGAATATTAACGTGGTTCCCATCGACTACCCCCTTCGGGCTCGTCTTAGGGGCCGGCTTACCCTGCTCAGATTAGCTTTAAGCAGGAACCCTTGGAATTTCGGCGACAGTGCATCTCACACTGTTAATCGCTACTCATGTCTGCATTCGCACTTCCGATACCTCCACGACCCATTACCAGATCGCTTCAACGGCCTACGGAACGCTCCGCTACCGCTCAGCACAAGTGCTGAACCCTAAGCTTCGGTGCACGTCTTGAGCCCCGTTACATCTTCGCCGCAGGATCTCTTATTTAGACCAGTGAGCTGTTACGCTTTCTTTAAAGGAT
>NZ_NETV01000002.1:0-55000 GCF_002795205.1 Sphingobium sp. LB126 | reverse complement strand
GGCCAAACCCCACTGTCAAATGCCGGGACCAAGCATCTGGCGGCAACAGGCGGTGTCGGGTCCGGCTGTAACCGCCAGGGGCGAGCGTTGGTCGGGGCAGCCGGACCCAAAGATCATGCCAATCACGGCATGATGAAGCCGTCTCCCCGCGCAACGGCAACGACGCCATCATAACGCATACCCCCCGTCGCTGCATCTGCAATTTGGGGCGAGACCGTTGCCCGAAGGGACGAGGACGCGCCCTGTCCGCTCGGGTAATGCCCCCTTCCGCATTGGTTATCGGGCTGGAATCTGCTATCCCTTGATCATTGGATGGCATTGGCCAGATCCGCCCGCCCGCCCGCGTGTCGGCCCCTTGACCGGCACCCCGCCAGACGTCCGGCCGCCCATGCCCCCAAAAGCGGCGTGTGGATGGAGGATGTCATGGCGATTTCCGGAAAATTGCGCAGCTATATGGACCGCTGCGGCACGAGATTTGACGAGTTGATGCACGAACCCGCGGCCGAAATGGCGCGGGTGGCGCAGGCCGCCCACATTCCGGGCAAGCGGGTGGCCAAGGCGGTGCTGGTGCAGGCGGGCGACCAATATATGCTGGCCGTGCTGCCTGCCTCCAAGCATGTAAGCTTCAATTTCCTTCAGCAATGGCTTGCGCGCGACGTATCGCTGGCCGAGGAACACACCACCGCCGCGCTCTTCCCCGATTGCGAGCTGGGCGCTATTCCTCCGGTCGGCGCGGCCTACGGCCTCAAGACCATCCTCGACGACGATATGCTGAGCGACGGGGATGTCTGGTTCGAAGGGGGCGATCACAACACGCTCATTCACATGGATGCCGACAATTGGCGGCGCCTGCAAAAAGGGGCGGGGCATTTCGCCTTTGCGATCTGACGAAAGGGCATGAAGCGGTCCGCGCGAGCAGGCCGTTTCATGCAATAAATTCCACACTGTTATCGGAAAAATAACATGGCCCGGAGTGTTCACGCCCTGGCGGGCATCGTCTATCATCGTCGTAGGAGAAGCCGAAAGGAAATAGGCAATGGACGCAAAGACTAGTGATCCCCTGGGCTGTCCGATGAAGGAGCCGGCCGCGTTGCGATCCCTGCTGGGGCGGACCAATCGCGATTGGTGGCCCAATCAGCTCTCGCTCGACATCCTCCAGCAAAATGGCCTGTCCGGCAATCCGCTGGGCGACGATTTCGATTATGCCGCCGCGTTCAAGTCGATTGACTATGACGCGCTGAAGCAGGACCTGACGGCGCTCATGACCGACAGCCAGCCGTGGTGGCCGGCGGATTACGGGCATTATGGCCCCTTCTTCATCCGCATGGCCTGGCATTCGGCAGGCACCTATCGCACGGGCGATGGCCGCGGCGGCGCCTCTTCCGGTTCGCAGCGCTTCGCCCCGCTCAACAGTTGGCCGGACAATGCCAATCTGGACAAGGCACGGCGGTTGCTGTGGCCGATCAAGCAGAAATATGGCCAGAAGCTGAGCTGGGCTGATCTGATGATCCTGGCGGGCAATGTCGCCATCGAATCCATGGGCGGACCGGTCTTCGGCTTCGGCGGCGGCCGCGCCGACGTGTTCGAGCCGGAAAAGGACGTCTATTGGGGCACCGAAGAATTCTGGGTCGGCCAGGAAGGCAATGAGACCCGCATCCAGCCCGAAAAGAACATGGTGCTGGAAAGCCCGCTGGCCGCGATCCAGATGGGCCTCATCTACGTCAATCCCGAAGGGCCGGGCGGCAATCCCGACCCGCTGCAATCGGCGCGCGACATTCGCGAAACCTTCCTGCGCATGGGCATGAACGATGAGGAGACCGTTGCGCTGACCGCCGGCGGCCACACCTTCGGCAAGGCGCATGGCGCGGGCGACACGTCGAAGGTCGGCAAGGAGCCCGAGGGCGCGGACATCGCGCAACAAGGGCTGGGCTGGCAGAGCGGTTATGAAAGCGGCGTGGGCGATCATACCATCACCAGCGGCATCGAGGGCGCGTGGACGCCAACGCCCCGGACATGGGACCACAGCTTCTTCCACATGCTGCTCGATTATGAATATGAGCTGGTGAAAAGTCCTGCCGGCGCCAAGCAATGGCAGCCGGTGAACCAGAAGCCCGAGGATATGGCGCCGGGCGCGCACAGCCCGGACCGGCGCGTGCCGACGATGATGACCACTGCGGACATGGCGTTCAAGATGGACCCGGAATATCGCAAGATATCCGAGCGGTTCCGGGCCGATCCCACGGCGTTCGAGGACGCCTTCGCCCGCGCATGGTTCAAGCTGTGCCATCGCGACATGGGGCCCAAGGCGCGCTATCTCGGCCCCGAAGTCCCGGCCGAAGACCTGATCTGGCAGGACCCGATTCCGGCGGTCGACCATGCTCTGGTCGATGCAGCGGACGTCGCCTCGCTCAAGCAGAAGATAGGGGCATCGGGCCTCAGCGTGGCGGAGCTGGTGACGACGGCCTGGGCGTCGGCCTCGACCTATCGCGGGTCGGACCATCGCGGCGGCGCCAATGGCGGGCGCATCCGCCTCGCCCCGCAAAAGGACTGGGACGTGAACCAGCCGGAGCAGCTTTCCCGCGTCCTGTCGGCGCTGGAACGGATCAAGGCCGAGTTCGACGGCGCGGGCGCGAAGAAGATCTCGCTGGCCGACCTGATCGTACTGGCCGGATCGGCGGCGATCGAAAAGGCAGCGCAGGACCGCGGGCATGCCATAGAGGTGCCCTTCATCCCCGGCCGCACCGACGCCTCGCAGGAGCAGACGGACATCCAGAATTTCGAATGGCTGGAACCGAAGGTCGACGGTTTCCGCAACTATCTGCCCGTGCCGTTCAGCGTGCCGGTCGAGGAACTGCTGATCGACCGCGCCCAGTTGCTTAACCTGAGCGCGCCGGAAATGACGGTTCTGGTCGGCGGCCTGCGTGTGCTGGGCGCCAATCATGGCGGATCGCGGCATGGCGTGTTCACCGACAAGCCGGGCACGCTCAGCAACGATTTCTTCGTCAACCTGCTCGACATGGGCACGGCGTGGAAGGAGGTCGAAGGACAGAAGGACCTGTTCACCGCCACCGACCGCAAGACCAATGAACAGAAATGGACCGGCACGCGCGTCGATCTGGTATTCGGATCGAACTCGCAGCTTCGCGCTTTGGCGGAGGTCTATGCCGCCGCCGACGCGGGCGACAAGTTCGTGCACGACTTCGTCGCCGCCTGGACGAAGGTGATGAACGCCGACCGCTTCGACCTCGCGGCCTGAAGCTGCGCGGTGATGAAGGAGGCCGCTCTTTCTCGGAGCGGCCTCCGTCTTTTCGGCATAATCTTTCCGGTGAATTGAGGCGTGGCTCCATTCATGCGACAATGCGATCGTCGCCCTGCGGAGACTCGCCATGCACGATTATCTGAAGGATGCAGCGGATGCAGCGTCCCTTTCGGACGATGAGCTTCGCGCAATCAACCGCAATATGCGCGATCCGGCCAATCCGACCGACTTCGAACAGGCCGTGCTGGATGAAATGGAACGGCGGCATTTGCAGCCGGCACGGTGATTTTTCCGCGGCCGCTATCCGATCCCGCCTCGGGCCACGAGAAGCACCCCCAGCAGCATGCATGCCAGGCCTGCCGTCAGCGCAACCAGCCGTCCCCATGGCAACAGCTTTTCCAGCGCCACCAGCACCGTCAGCAGCGCGATCCACGCCAGGTTCATGATACCGCCCACGAACAGCAGCGCCATGAGCATCCAGCAGCAACCCACGCACCAGGCGCCGTGAATCATTCCCATGCGCAGCGCACCCATCCGGCCCGTCCGATAATGGCGGCTGAGAAATAGCGCGGGGTTGCGGCACTGGCGCAGGCAGGCGTCCTTCCAGGGACTGAGCTGATAGAGGCCCGCCGCCACCAGCAATCCGGCCGACAGCCAGCGGCTGGACGAGGCCATCGCCATCGGGGCGAACATGGCGGCTGCGCTCAGGCGCCATTGCGCCATCGTCACGAGCAGGGAGAACAGCCCCCAGGCCAGCAGATAACCCGCCAGGAAGCTCTCGGTCGCCGGACGCCGGGCCGGATCGCGATGTGCGACGACGCGAGCGTAGAGAAGGATCATCGGCGCGGCGGACGGCAGCATCATCGCCACCATCATCACCCACCACATGGCCAGCGTCAGCGCGAACCGGCCTGCCGACCAGGAGACATCGGCCGGCATGGTCATCGCCATCATCGGGTTCGGCATCGGGTCGGGCATCGAATCTTGCGGCGCCAGGCCGGAGGGCATGATCGATGCGGTCGGCGCCATGTCCATGCCCGCGCCCAGCAACAACCAACCCCAGGCCAGCAGGATCAGCGTGGCGAGCGCCACGATGGACAGGGTGCGATGCCGGGCAAGCATCGCCTCCACCTCAGACATTACCCGCCCCTGACGACGCCATGGCTGTCGAGATGGAGATAGGCGAACTGGCCGTAGCTCGACCGATGGGCGAGCTGCATTGGGTCGATCGACCGGCTGGCGCCCGATCCGACCTCCGCAACTTCATATTCGAAACCGTCGGGCAAGCGGATTTGGGCGCGGATTTCGGCGCCATTCACGGGGCTGCGGATCGGTTCGCCGTCCATTTCCAGATGACCGGCTATACGCAACCTGCCTTTGCGGCCTTCGATGTCGACCTCGAAATCCACCGGCACGAACAGCGGTTCGTGCATGGTGGTGATGGTGGAGGCGAAGACCGCGAACACCGTGGCAAAGGGATCGGTATCGCCCCCGGTCATGATGGTCAGCAGGGCGTTACGCTGCGCTTGGGTGGCCCGTTCGTCGACGAAGGCCACGCATTCGCCCTGTCCTTCATGGATCGGCCCCGGCCAGCGGAAGACGCCCGCTATGTTGAGGCCCGACAGGTCGGTGTCGCCATGATGGCCTTCATCGATGGCGATGCCGACGGCGGCCTGGCAATGCCCCTTGTCCGGCAAACCGCCGAACTGGCAGTTGCAGCCATATTCGCAATTGCAGTTGGCAAATTCCCGGCCCTTGAGTTTCCAGTAGACCATGGCGCGAGTCCCCCTTGCATGGGTGTGACGCGATCATAGCAGATTCAAAGGGCCGCGTCCTGCTTTCGACGGAAGGGATAGAGGAATTGCGCGCGATAGCCCTGGGGCACCTGTTCGGGCACGCCATAGCCGCCGGGCCACTGGCCGTCGGGCAGGTGATGAGTCCCGAACAGGCGGTCCAGAAAGGGGAAGTGGATCGCGAAATTCTTGTCGACCGCGACATCCTCTATCGCATGATGCCAATGGTGGAAGCGCGGGGTCGCGACGATGGCGCCCAGGCGGTTGAAATCGCCGCGCAGATTGGCGTGAAGCAGTGAGGAATAGATATAGACGAAGCCGATATAGGCCTGCATCACCAGGGGCGAGAAACCGAAGGTGAGCAGCGGCAGCGACGTCACGCCGCGCAGCGCGATGATCTCGAAGAAATGCATGCGCGCGCCCGCCAGCCAGTCCATCGCCTTTGCCGAATGATGTACCGCGTGGAACCCCCAGAGGAACGGTACGCGGTGGAAGGCGCGGTGGAACCAATATTGGACAAGATCGGTCAGCAGCACCACTTCCAGGAACTGGAGCGGCCAGGGCTGGCTGGCGACCAGGGCGCGGATGCCCGCGAGGCTGGTGGTGACCGCGTTGATATAGCCCGACGGCGCCAGCGCGAGGAAGGTGATGAGCTGTACCATCATCGAACTGATGAGATAATAGAAGAGATCCTCGCGCCATTCCTGGCGGAACAGGCGCTGCTGCGCCCTGTGGGGGAAGAGGCGCTCGATCGGCGCGAACATGAGGCCGGTGGCGACCATGTTGACGGCGAAGAAATCGACGCCGAAGAACACGCCCCAGTCATGGGTCTCGCTGGGCTGGACCTCCGCGCCGCCCAGCAGCGTGGCGAGCAAGGCAATGATGAGCGCGGTGGCGCCGATCGCCTTGCGCGGGCGAAGCAACAAACTCAGGAGCGCCAGCCCATAGCCGCCGATCAGCAGTGCGTGGACCAGCGGACGCAGGCCGCCCCATTGGTGCAACGCCGCCAGCTCGGGCGTCGCGAACCAGTCCGGCCAGCGCAACGCCATCACCAGGCAGAGCCCGGTGACGCTCAACAGCAGCGCGAAGAAGCCGGAGAACCATCCACTGCCCAGACGCCGCACCGCAAGCGGCGATTGCAGGTCGCGTTCCAGGCTTTCGAACCAGCTTGCCATGATGTTTTCCCCTGTAAGCGCCCTTATTACAGCTTTGCCCCCGCAGCCCTCAAGCTTTCCTTGACGCGGGCCGTGGCCATTTCGAGCGGGTCGGTTTCCCCCAGCAGGGCGAAGCTGCCGTTGAGCGCGAAGGTGCAATGGCCGTGAACCGTCGCCACCAGCGAGCGGGCAAGGCGCGGAGCGATGTCCCTCATATCGCAGGGCAGGACGGCGGCGACCTCGCGCACGACGATTTCGGTCAGGCCCGCGCGCTGCCCGGCATAATCCTGCGGCATGGGAATGCCGGGCGGCAGGCGGTGGTCGTAGATCGCCATCCAGATATGGGTGTTTTCCTGGGCAAAACTGAAATAGCCCTCCACCAGCGCGGCGATACGGTCTTGGGGGCGATCTTGCGGATTGCCGGCGAGCCCCTCCTCCAGCCAGGCCGCCCAGAGACGGAAGGTGCGGGTGTTGATGGCGATGATCAGCCGGTCGTAGCTGCCGAATATGTTATAGAGCGTGCCCACCGAATAACCGATCCGCTTGGCCACTTCGCGCGAGGAGAATTTGGCGAAGCCGGCTTCCGCCATGTGGCGGTGCCCTTCAGCGATGATCAATGCCTCCAGTTCTTCGCGGCTATGGTCGGAGCGTCTTCCCATGGGAGAAGCGATAGGACGCGAATTGAACGCTGTCTAATTATTTTATTGAACAGTGTATAATTTTGCGGTAGGCGATGGATCGTTCCGCAGGGATTCAGGGGTGCGACTCATGTTCATGGCGCTTGTTCTGCTGGTTTTCGGGGTGCTGCTGTTCGATATGCGCGGGCGGTTGAAGGCCGCCGAGCAGCGATTGGCGGTGCTGGAGGGCGGCGCGGCGCTTGCCCGTCCTGCCCTTGCACCGCAGCCGTTCGATGACGAGGTTCGACCATCCCGACCTGCCCCCTGGGACGAGGGGCGAAAGGATGATGGCAGCGATGCGGCGCAGGCGCGCGCATTGCGGCCCGCGGTGATCGTGGAGCGACGGGCCGTCGGCCTCGAACCCCCTCCCCCCGCGGCGCCGATCGACGAGCCCATGGCCGAACCGGCGGAACGGATCGAAGCGCCCCACCGCCCCTCTTTCAGCTTCGAAGATCTGTTCGGCCGCCGCCTGCCGATCTGGGCGGGTGGCGCGACACTGGCGGTCGCGGGCGTGCTGCTGGTCAAATATTCGATCGATGCGGGGCTGCTGTCGCCGCTGGTGCGGATCGTGATGGGCCTGTTGTTCGGCGGTGCCCTGATCGGCGGCGCGGAACTGGCGCTGCGCCAGGAAGAACGAGTACGCGATCCGCGCGTGCGGCAGGCGCTTTCCGGAGCAGGACTGGCGACGCTCTATGTTAGCATCCTGGCGGCGCATACGCTATACGGCCTGATCGGACCTGGTATCGCGTTTGCCGGGCTGGCGGGCGTGACCGGGCTGGCCATGGCGCTGTCGCTGCGTTTCGGGGCGCCGAGCGCGCTGCTGGGGCTGGTCGGCGGTTTGGCCGCGCCCGCGCTGGTCGAGGCGGGGCAACCCAATGTGCCGCTGCTCAGTTGCTATCTGGCTCTGGCGGTAGGCGGCCTTACCGTGCTGTCGCGGACGCAGCGGTGGATGTGGCTGGGCGTGAGCGCGCTGATCGGCGGGGCCGGTTGGGGCGCGATCATGCTCGCCATGGGCGCGCTGGATTGGGCCTCGTCGCTATCGGTCGGGCTGCTGGTGCTGATGTTGGGCGTGGGCCTGCCGCTATTCGCCTTTTCGGAAACGCGGGGCACGCTGCTGCGGGTCGGCGCGGCAATCGTGGCGGCGGCGCAGATGGCGGCGCTGGTGGCGGCCGGGGGCTTTGGCCTGTTGCAATGGGGATTGTTCGGATTGCTTTCGGTGGCGCTGGTCTGGCTGGGCCGGGAGGCGGCTTTGCGGCCTCTGGCAGCGGTCGGCGCGGGCGTCGCCTTGTTGCTGGCGGCGGTGTGGCCCGATCCGGAAATGGGGCGCTTCACGCTCGTCCTGCCGGGAATGGTGGCGATCTATGGCGGGACGGCGATCTGGCGGGTCTGGCGCGTGGGCGGGCTGGTCGAGGCCGGGCAGATCGCCGGGCTGGCTCTCGGCGGGTTCTTCCTGGGACTGGGGCATTTCTGGCGCGCCGGACTGGACGGGGAATTTGCCCTGCTGGCGCTGGCGGCGGCGGCATTGCCGGGGGTGGCGATGGCTTTAGGATGGCGTTGCAAAGGGCGACGGAACAATGCTCGCTTCGTGACACTGGCAAGCGCCGGAGCATTGTTGCTGGTCATCGCGGGTGGTTTGGGGCTGGCCGACTGGATGTTGCCGGTCGTAGTCGCGGCGGTGACGGCGGGGCTGCTCGTCCTCTCTGAACGGGCGCAGGACCCGCGTGTCGAATGGAGCGGCTGGGCCTTTGCCTTTGCGGCGGTCGTGCTGCTCGCCGGATCGGCGGAGATGGCGCGGCTGTGGGGCCAGACGGGTACGAATCTACCGGCGCAGGGCGTTCTGCGCTGGGGTGCGGTGGCGGCGATGGCGGCGCTGTTTGCGTGGCGGGCGAAATTTGCCGAAGGTCGGATGGTCGCGCAGGGCGTGGCCGTGCTGCTGGCCTATGGCGCGGTGGCGCAGGTCGTGCCCAGACTTTGGTTGGCGGTCGCGGCCGCCCTGGGACTGGCCGCTCTGGCGGAGGGTGCGCGGCGGTTGGCGGTAGGGCGGATGCTGCCGGGGCAGGCGGTGGCAGCGTTGCTCGTGCTGCTGTGGGCCTGCTGGCCGATGGGGATGTGGCTGGGCCGCGCGCTGCTTTCGCTGACGGCAGAGCCCATGCTGGTCCGCGATTTGCCCGCGCCGGGAGCGGTATTGCAGCGGCTGGCCCTGCCAGCGCTGTTGCTGGGCCTTGCCCTGTGGCGTGCCGGTGGAGCGGTCGGGCCATGGGCCCGGCGGGGTGGCTGGATCATGGCGGGCGTCATGGCCGGTGTCGCCGTGCATATCGGCTATAAGCAGCTTTTCGGGCTGACAGGCCCCGCCGACGTAACGCGCCTCGCCCTGGCGGAGCGGACGGTTTGGGAGGCTTTGCTGATCGGAGCGGGGCTCGCGTTCCAGCGGTGGGATCAACAGGGCGTTCGCCTCCCCTTCCCGCTGGCGACATGGCAGCCTCTGGGACTTGCAGCCGTCACCACGGGACTGGCGCATATGCTGGTCTATACGGTGGTGCTGCACGATCCGCTATGGTTCCCACAACAGGTCGGAAGCCTGCCGCTGGCCAATCTGCTGCCGCCTGCCTTCGGTTTGGCCTTTGTCGCGATCCTGGTGATGGAGCGGAGCTGGCAATGGGCAAAGCGACCCGCGGATATGCTCCGCATGGGACTGATCGCCTGGTTCGGACTGGCGATGCTGCGGCAGATATTCGTCGGGTCCTTGCTGACCGTACCCGGGCTTGGCCAGGCGGAGGATATATTGCGGTCGGTGCTGGCGCTGGGCCTCGCGATCGGCTTCCTGCTCTGGGGCATTCGCAAACGGGCGCGGGATTGGCGGATCGCCTCGCTGCTGTTGATGCTCGCGGCAGTAGCCAAGGTGTTTCTGTTCGATGCCTCCGGCCTCACCGGCTTGCTTCGGATCGCCTCTTTCCTGGCATTGGGGTTCAGCCTGATCGGGATCGGATGGCTTTACAATCGCGTGTTGCGGGAACCGGTTAACAACTCCGCGACGATTGCTGCATAATGCGTGAAGGACGGGGGTAAGAATATGTCCGCACCTGATCTGTCTCTGCTGGGTAAACGCCGTTTCGCGCCGCTGTTCGTGGTGCAGTTCCTGGGCGCGTTCAACGACAATCTGTTGAAGTTCGCGCTGCTGTTCCTCGCCAATTTCGGTCTCTATCGGGCCGAACCGGACAAGGCGGAGATGCTGGCGACGATCGCCACGGGCCTCTTCATCCTGCCCTATTTCCTCTTTTCCGCGCTGGCGGGCCAGTTGGCCGATGCGTGGGACAAAGCAAAGCTGGTGCGGGCGGTGAAGGCGGCGGAGGTCGTCATCATGGTGCTTGCCGTCACGGGTTTCTGGCTGGCATCGGTGCCGGTGCTGCTGTCCTGCCTGTTCCTGATGGGGCTGCATTCGACGATCTTCGGGCCGGTCAAATTCTCCATCCTGCCGCAGCATCTGCGGCCGGAGGAGATCATGGGCGGGACCGGACTGATCGAGGCGGGGACTTTCCTGGCGATCCTGAGCGGGCAGTTGCTGGCGGGCGTGATCCCACCCTGGGAAGCGGGGCTGGTGGCGGTGGGGTTGGCGACGCTCGGCTTCCTCTCCAGCCTGGCCGTGCCGTCCGCGCCCACTGTGGTGCCGGGCCTCAGGATCGAGCGCAATGTGTTCAGGAGCACCTGGCATATCCTGAAAGCCGCGCGGCATGGGCGCGGGGTGTGGCTGTCGATACTGGGGATCAGTTGGTTCTTTGCCGTGGGCGCCGTGCTGCTGGCCGAGTTCGCGCCGCTGGTGAGCGGGGTATTGAAGGCGAAACAGGAGGTCGCGACGCTGTTCCTGCTGATCTTCTCGATCAGCGTGGCGCTGGGATCGATGCTGGTGAACCGGCTGCTCGGCGGCCATGTGTCCGCGCGCTTCGTACCGGTGTCGGCGCTGGCGCTGTCGGGGTTCATGATCGACCTGTGGCTGTCGACCAGCCTCTATGCGCCAGTGCATCAAGGCGCGGGCATAGCGGAATTCATCGGCTCGCCGGGAAGCTGGCGGATCATGCTCGATCTTACCGGCATCGCCTTTGCGGGTGGGATGTTCGTGGTGCCGCTTTATGCCATCCTCCAGACCCACAGTCCGCGCGAGGAACGATCCCGCACCATCGCCGCCAACAATATCGTCAATGCGGCGGTCGCCGTCGCAGTGGTGAGCGCGATGACGGCGATGCTGGCGCAAGGGACCAGCGTGCCGGGCGTGATCGGCGCGATGGGCTTTGCGACGCTGGTGGTGGCCTTGATCAGTTGCTGGCTGCTGCCCGAAACGGTGATCAAGGCGATCGTGCGCGGCCTGCTGAAGCTCTGCTACCGGGTGGAGGTGCATGGGAGCGAGAACATGCCCGGCGTCGGGGAACCGGCGGTCGTGGTGGTGAACCATGTGTCGTTCCTTGACGGGCTGCTGCTGGCGGCGTTCCTGCCGGGCAAGCCAACCTTTGCGGTGCATACGCGGATCGCCAGAGCCTGGTGGGTGAAGCCTTTCCTGCCGCTGTTCGACGCTTTCCCGGTCGATCCGACCAATCCGCTGGCGGCCAAGGCGATGGTGAAGGCGGTGCGCGAGGGGCGGACGCTGGTGATCTTTCCGGAAGGGCGGATCACCGTCACCGGCGCGCTGATGAAGGTGTTCGACGGCCCCGGTATGGTCGCGGACAAGGCCGACGCGCCGATCATTCCCGTGCGCATCGACGGCGCGCAGTTCACCCCCTTCTCCCGCCTCAAGGGCAAGGTGCGGTTGCGGCGTTTTCCCAAGATCACGCTCACTGTGCTGGAGCCGCGCCGCTTTGCCATAGAGGGCGAAATGACGGCGCGGGCGCGGCGGGCGATCGCCGGGCGGCGGCTCTATGACGAAATGAGCCAGATGATGTTCGCCACGTCGGACACGGACCGGACCCTGTTCGAGGCGCTGCTGGAGGCGCGGCACCTCCATGGCGCGGGCGCGCCGGTGGTCGAGGATGTGAAGCGCGAGCCGCTGAGTTACGGGCGGCTGGTGACGGGCGCGCTGGTGCTGGGGCGGGTGCTGAGACGATCGACGCGGCAGGGGGAAGCGGTCGGCGTGCTGTTGCCCAATGTCGCGGGGGTGGCTGTGACCTTCTTCGCGCTTCAGGCGGGTGGACGCGTCCCGGCGATGCTGAACTTCACGGCGGGGCTGGCCAATCTCAAGGCCGCCTGCGCGGCGGCGGAGATCAGGACCATCGTGACCGCGCGGGCGTTTGTCGATCAGGGGAAGCTTGGCGATGTCGTCGCTGGGCTGGAGACGGAGGGTATCGCTTTCCTCTGGCTCGAGGATATAGCGGCGGGCATCGGGACCCGCGCAAAGCTGCGCGGCCTGATCGCAAGCCGATGGGCCGGGCGGACCCATGGGAAGCTTAAGGTTTCGCCGGATGATGCGGCGGTCATCCTCTTCACCTCGGGGTCGGAAGGACTGCCCAAGGGGGTGGTGCTGACGCATCGCAACCTCCTCTCCAATTGCCGGCAGTTGGCGGCGCGGATCGACTTCAATTCCGCCGACGTGGTGCTGAATGCCCTGCCCGTGTTCCATAGCTTCGGGCTGACGGGTGGGACTTTGCTGCCGATCTTCCATGGGGTGCGGACGCTGCTCTATCCCAGCCCGCTCCATTACCGGATCGTGCCCGCGCTCGCCTATGACGCCAATGCGACGATCCTGTTTGGGACCGACACCTTCCTGTCGGGCTATGCGCGGATGGCGCATGGCTACGACTTCTATTCGCTGCGCTACATCTTCGCCGGGGCGGAGCGGGTGCGGGATGAAACGCGCAAACTCTATGCCGAGAAGTTCGGGCTCCGCATCCTGGAGGGCTATGGCGCGACCGAGGCTGGGCCGGTCATCGCGGTCAACACCCCGATGCATTTCAAGGCGGGTTCGGTCGGACGGCTGCTGCCGGGGATCGAGGCGCGGCTGGACGATGTACCGGGGATCAGCGAGGGCGGGCGGCTTTCCATCCGGGGGCCGAATATCATGGCGGGCTATATGAAGGCCGATGCACCGGGCGTGCTGCAACCGCCGGAGGGGGGCTGGCACGATACCGGCGATATCGTGACCATCGACGAGCAGGGCTTCGTGACGATCCGGGGGCGGGCGAAGCGCTTTGCCAAGATCGGCGGCGAGATGATCTCCCTGCCCGCGGTGGAGGGCTATGCCTCGGCGGTCTGGCCGGACGCCGAACATGCGGTGGTGACGCGACCCGATGCGCGCAAGGGGGAACAACTGGTGCTGTTCACGACCGCAAGGGACGCGAAGGCGGCGGCGTTGCAGGCCTGGGGCAAGGCCCATGGGGTGGCGGAACTGGCCCTGCCGCGCGAGATCAGGGTGCTGGATGCGCTGCCGTTGCTGGGGACAGGGAAGACGGACTATGCGTCGATGACGCAGATGGCGGCGGGTTAGGGTGACGGCGAAGGGCCGCCCTTCCATCCTCTCCCGTCACGCATGGAAATGGGCGGTCAGCGCGTAGCGGTCGCCGGGGTAGAGTTGGCGTGCATAGGTGATGCGTTCGTCGTCGCGCCCCGCGCCGATCCAGGTCCAGCGTTCCAGGGCGATGCAGGCGGCGTTTTCCGGGACGTGGAGGCTTTGCGCCGTCGCCGGGTCGGCGTTGATCGCGGTGATGCGGTGTTCCGCCTCGGTCCAGGGAACATGGGCGAGCAGCCAGGAACCGGGCGGCTGCGTGGAGAAATCGACCTCCGCCGCTTCGGGGACGGCGGCGAGGTTGATGAGGCGGTGTTCCAGCGCATAGGGCAGATCATCCGCGAAATGGCGGCATTCGATGGCGAGCAGGTCGCCGGATGAGACGCGGAGCAGCGCCTTGTCCGCTTCTGTGGCCTTGCGGCGGTCGCGGCTGAGAAGATCGAGGCGGTAAGCGAGGCCCTGCCCCTCCACTTCGGCGCGGATGTCGGGGATTTCGAGCGCGGCGCGGTGGAAGCGCGGGGCAGCGACGAAGGTGCCCGCGCGCTTGCGGCTTTCCAGCAGGCCCGATTGCACCAGCGAGCGCAGCGCCTTGTTCACTGTCATGCGCGAGCAGCCATAGGCCTCCATCCACTCATGTTCATAAGGGATGCGGTGGCCGGGGCGCCATTGGCCCGACATGATGCGGCTTTCGATGTCGCGGCGGATGCGGGCATGGAGCGCGTCGGAGATCGGGCGGGTCAAGCGAGCAGGGCTTTCAGCAGTTTGACATAGCGCGCCTCTATGACCGGGCGGGCGTGGTGGAGGCCTGCGCTAACGCGCTTCACGCCCGCGCACCAGACCGTATCGATGGGAGCGCGGGCGAAGATCCAGCTATCGAGCAGGCTGTCGCCGCCACGGGCGGCGATGGCGGGATCGTCGCGGCGGAGGGTGACGATGTCGGCGCGGGCACCCTTCGCAAGCGCGGCCGGGGGATGACCGAGAGACTGGGCGCCCTGGTACGCGGCCTGGGTGAGGCTGGCGCCGGTCGACTGATCGGGGCCTGAGGCCAGGAGGTTGCGGCCCTTGTCGCTCAGGCGCTGGCCATATTCGAGGAGACGCAGTTCGGCGGCGGCATCGATTTCGACGTTGGAATCGGAACCTATGCCGATCCGGCCGCCTTGGGCGAGGAAGGCGCGGGCGGGGAACAGACCGTCGCCCAGATTGGCTTCGGTGATCGGGCAGAGGCCGACGGTGGCGCCGCTTCGGGCGATGGCGGCGCATTCCGCCTCCGTGACATGGGTGGCGTGGACGAGGCACCAGCGGTCGTCGACCGGCGCATGGGTCATGAGCCAGTCGACCGGACGCTGGCCGCTCCAGGCGAGGCAGGCTTCGACTTCGGCAAGCTGTTCGGCAATGTGGATGTGGACCGGGCCATCGGGCGCGAGGCCGGTGATGGCGGCCAGTTCCTGAGGCGTGACGGCGCGCAGGCTGTGGGGGGCGACGCCCAGGGTCGCGTCGACGGGCGTCAGGGATTCCATCAGGCGGGCGAAGCTGTCGGGATTGTGGAGGAAACGGCGTTGGCCTGGCGTCGGGGATGCGCCGCCGAAATGGGAGTGGGCGTAGAAGACCGGGAGAAGGGTCAGGGCGATGCCGGTGTCGTGGGCGGCCTGGACTATGGCCTGCGCCATGGCGGCGGGGTCGGCATAGGGCACGCCTGTCGGATCGTGGTGGAGATAGTGGAACTCCCCGACGCTGGTGAAGCCGCCTTCCAGCATTTCGGCATAGGCGAGCGCGGCGATGGCGTGCAGCCCTTCGGGGTCGAGGCGGTCGACGAAGCGGTACATCGCCTCGCGCCAGGTCCAGAAGCTGTCCTTGCCCTGCCCTGCCCGTTCGGTGAGGCCGGCCATGGCGCGCTGGAAGGCGTGGCTGTGGACATTGGGAAGACCGGCGAAGGCGGGGCCGTGACGTTCGTCCTCGGGTTCGGGGGCGACTCCATGAACGATCCCGTCAATTGAACGGCCTTTCAGAATCAGGCGGACGCCGGAGCGCCAGCCTTCGGGGAGGAGGGCCTGTTCGAACCAGAGTGCCATTCAACTTCCCCTCTCTGGACAATGGCGATGGGCTGCATTTAAGTATATACATTATTGAGTCGATGCCAGTGGGAAATAGGATGAGCCTGACCTGCGACAGAGTTTGGACCCATGCGCGGATCGCGACGATGCGGGGCGACCTGCGCGTGATCGAGCATGGCGCAGTGGGGGCGTCGGGCGGTGTCATCCGCTTTGTCGGGGAGGCCGGAGACGCGCCAGAGGCGGCAGAGGTGATCGATTGCGGCGGGCAGTGGATCACGCCGGGCCTGATCGATTGCCATACCCATCTGGTGCATGGCGGCGACCGGGCGGCCGAGTTCGAGATGCGGCTGGCCGGGGCGAGTTACGAGGAGATAGCGCGGGCTGGCGGCGGCATCCTTTCCACCATGCGGGCGACGCGGGCGGCGAGCGAGGATGAACTGGTCGCGAGCGCCCTGCCCCGGCTGGACGCGCTGATCGCGGAGGGCGTCACCACGGTCGAGGTGAAGTCGGGCTATGGGCTGGACCCGGCCCATGAGATGAAGATGCTGCGGGCGGCGCGGCGGCTGGGGGAAGAGCGGGCGGTGTCGGTGGCAGCGACTTTTCTGGGCGCGCATGCGCTGCCGCCGGAATATGCGGGCGATGCGGACGGCTATGTCGATATGCTGATCGAGGCCCTGCCCGAAATGGCGCCGCTGGCCGATGCGGTGGACGGCTTTTGCGAGGGGATCGGATTTTCCCCGGCACAGATCGGGCGGCTGTTCGCGGCGGCGCGGCGGCTGGGGCTGCCGGTGAAGCTGCATGCCGAGCAATTGTCCAACCTGCATGGCGCGGAACTGGCGGCGCGGCATGGCGCCCTGTCGGCGGATCATCTGGAGCATCTGGACGAGGCGGGCGTCGCCGCCATGGCGGGCGCGGGCACGGTGGCGGTGCTGTTGCCGGGCGCCTTCTATTTCATGCGCGACAAACATGTGCCGCCGGTCGAGGCATTGCGGCGCGCCGGGGTGCCGATGGCGGTCGCGACCGACTGCAATCCGGGGACGTCGCCGCTCACCTCCCTGCTGCTGGCGATGAACATGGCGGCGACGCTGTTCGGGCTGACGGTGGAGGAATGTCTGGCGGGGGTGACGCGGCATGCGGCGCGGGCGCTGGGGCTGAGTGACCGGCTGGGCACGCTGGAGGTCGGCAAGAGTTGCGACCTGGCGATCTGGGACATCGGGCGGCCCGCCGAACTGGTCTATCGCATGGGGTATAATCCGCTCCATGCCCGCGTGTGGAGAGGACAATGACGGAAGTGACGCTCGTTCCGGGCGAGGTTTCGCTGGGCCAGTGGCAGGCGATCCATGCGGGCGCGGCGGTGCGGCTGGACCCGGCGTGCGCGCCCCGCATCGCGGCAGGGGCGGCGGCGGTCGAGCGCATATTGGCGCGGCATGAGCCGGTCTACGGCATCAATACCGGTTTCGGGAAGCTGGCGAGCGTGAAGATCGGCGACGACGATCTGGCGACGTTGCAGCGTAATATCGTGCTGAGCCATGCGGCGGGGACCGGCGCCCCCTCCCCCGTGCCGGTGGTGCGGTTGATGATGGCGCTGAAGCTGGCCAGCCTGGCGCAGGGGGCATCGGGCATCCGGCCGCAGACCGTCGCGTTGCTGGAGGCGATGCTGGCGCGCGGGCTGACCCCGGTGGTGCCCGCGCAGGGTTCAGTGGGGGCGAGCGGCGATCTGGCGCCGCTGGCGCATATGACCGCCGCGATGATCGGGGTGGGCGAGATATTGGTGGGCGAAGAGCGCCTGCCCGCCATGGACGCCCTGGCGCGGGCCGGGCTGGAACCGGCGGTGCTGGGGCCGAAGGAAGGGCTGGCACTGCTCAACGGCACGCAATTTTCGACCGCGCATGCGCTGGCGGGGTTGTTCGGGGCGGACCGGCTGTTCCGCACGGCTTTGGTCACGGGGGCGCTGTCGACCGAGGCGGCCAAGGGGACCGACGCCCCCTTCGATCCGCGCATCCACAGGCTGCGGCGGCATGCCGGGCAGATCGCGGTCGGGGAAGCGCTGGCCAGCCTGATGGCGGGATCGGCCATTCGCGCCTCGCACCGGGCGGACGATCCGCGGGTGCAGGACCCCTATTGCCTGCGCTGCCAGCCGCAGGTGATGGGCGCGGCGCTGGACGTGATGCGTGCCGCCGCCGCGATGCTGGAGACGGAGGCCAATGGGGTTTCGGACAATCCGCTGATCTTCGCGGAGACGGACGAGGCTTTGTCGGGCGGCAATTTCCATGCAGAGCCGGTGGCCTTTGCCGCCGACATGATCGCCATGGCGGTCTGCGAGATCGGGTCGATCGCGGAGCGGCGGATCGCGATGCTGGTCGATCCGGCCTTGTCGGGGCTGCCGGCCTTTCTGACGCCCCGGCCGGGGTTGAATTCGGGCTTCATGATCCCGCAGGTGACGGCGGCGGCGCTGGTGAGCGAGAACAAGCAGCGGGCCTTTCCGGCCAGCGTCGATTCCATCCCGACATCGGCCAATCAGGAGGATCATGTGTCCATGGCGGCGCATGGCGCGCGGCGATTGGCGGAGATGGTGGAGAATGCGCTGGCCGTGATCGGCATCGAGTTGCTGGCGGCGGCGCAGGGGTGCGATTTCCATGGCCCCCTGACCTCTTCCGAAGCGTTGGAGCGGGTGCGGGCGCGGCTGCGCGCGCAGGTGCCGCATCTGGAGGAGGACCGGCATTTCCATCCGGATATGGAGATCGCCCATCGGCTGGTGCGGGAAGGCGCGGTGATGGAGGCGGCGGGGCTGGCCCTGCCGGGTGTGCTGTCATGAACTGGCTGGAGGTTATTCAGGGCGAGGCGCCACTGGTGCTGGCCCTGCCGCATACGGGGACCGATCTGGCGGATGTGGAGCGTGATTTCCGTTCGCCCGCGCTGGCGCGGCGGGATGCGGACTGGTGGGTGGACCGGCTCTATGGCTTTGCCCATGATCTGGGCGCGACGGTGGTGCGGTCGACGATTTCGCGCAGCGTCGTCGATGTGAACCGCGATCCGTCGGGCGCTTCGCTCTATCCGGGTCAGGTGACGACGGAGCTTTGCCCGACGGCGACCTTCGACGGGGAGCCGCTCTATCCGGGCGCGGGGCCGGATGAGGCGGAGATCATCCGGCGGGTCGATCGCTGGTTCGTGCCCTATCATGCGGCGCTGGCCGGGGAGATTGCGCGGCTGCGGGTGCGGCATGGCCGAGTGGTGCTGTATGACGCGCATTCGATCCGCAGCCATGTGCCCCGGCTGTTCGGAGGAGAATTGCCGGTTTTCAATATCGGCACCTTCGGCGGGGTGAGCTGTTCGCCCGCGCTCTCCACGGCGGTGCAGGGGATTTGCGCGGGCAGCGGGCAGAGCCATGTGCTGAACGGGCGCTTCAAGGGCGGGTGGACGACGCGCAATTATGGCGAGCCGGACAAGGGCGTCCATGCGATCCAGATGGAATTGGCGATGCGGGGCTATCTGGACGAGCCGGATGGGCCTGATGCGCTGGACGAGGCGCATTGGCCGCCGGTTTACGATGATGCGCGGGCGGCAGGGATGGTCGCGGTGCTGCGCGATGTTCTGGATTGCTGCATCCGGTTTGCCGAGAGCGGCGGGTGAAATCTTTCCGGTGCGATGGCGCCTCACCCTTCCGCCGCGCTTGCGCGGCTCCCTCCCTCTCCCGGTGGGAGAGGGAATCAGGAGGAAATCCCATGACCCGTATCGATAATAGCCGCGTCATTCGGCCTGCCACCGGCATGGAACTGAGCGCGAAAAGCTGGCTGACCGAGGCGCCGCTGCGGATGCTGATGAACAATCTGCATCCCGATGTGGCGGAACGGCCCGAGGAGCTGGTCGTCTATGGCGGGATCGGGCGGGCGGCGCGGGACTGGGAAAGCTATGACCGGATCGTCGAGACGCTGAAACGGCTGGAGGACGACCAGACGCTGCTGGTGCAATCGGGCAAGCCCGTCGGGGTGTTCCGGACGCATGCCGATGCGCCACGGGTGCTGATCGCCAATTCGAACCTGGTGCCGCATTGGGCGACCTGGGAACATTTCAACGAACTCGATAAGCGTGGCCTCGCCATGTACGGGCAGATGACGGCGGGATCGTGGATCTATATCGGCACGCAGGGGATCGTGCAGGGGACATACGAAACCTTCGTCGAGATGGGGCGGCAGCATCATGGCGGCGACCTGTCGGGCAAATGGCTGCTGACGGCGGGGCTGGGCGGCATGGGCGGAGCGCAGCCTCTGGCCGCCGTGATGGCGGGGGCATCCTGTCTGGCGGTGGAGTGTCAGCCGAGCCGGATCGAGATGCGGTTGCGGACGGGCTATCTGGATGTGGCGGCTTCGTCGGTGGACGAGGCCCTGGCGGTCATCGGGAAGAGCTGTGCGGAGCGGAAGCCGGTTTCGGTCGGCCTGCTGGGCAATGCGGCGGAGGTTCTGCCGGAACTGTACCGGCGGGGGGTGCGGCCGGACCTTTTGACCGACCAGACCAGCGCGCATGATCCGGTGAACGGATACCTGCCGATCGGCTGGAGCGTGGCCGAGTGGATCGAGCGGCGGGAGCGGGAGCCGGAAGCGGTCGCGAAAGCCGCGAAGGCGAGCATGGCGGTGCATGTGCGGGCGATGCTGGATTTTCAGGCGGCGGGCGTGCCGACCACCGACTATGGCAATAATATCCGGCAGATGGCGAGGGATGAGGGCGTGGAGAACGCCTTCGATTTTCCGGGGTTCGTGCCGGCCTATATCAGGCCGCTGTTCTGCCGGGGGATCGGGCCGTTCCGCTGGGCGGCGCTGTCGGGCGATCCGGAGGACATCTATCGCACCGACGCCAGGGTGAAGGAGTTGCTGCCCGATGACGCGCATCTGCATCAGTGGCTGGACATGGCGCGGGAGCGGATTCGGTTTCAGGGGCTGCCGGCGCGGATCTGCTGGGTGGGATTGGGGGACCGGCACCGGCTGGGGCTCGCCTTCAACGAGATGGTGGCGAAAGGGGAATTGAAGGCGCCGGTGGTGATCGGGCGCGATCATCTGGATTCAGGATCGGTCGCCTCGCCCAATCGGGAGACGGAGGTGATGATGGACGGCAGCGATGCGGTGTCCGACTGGCCGTTGCTCAATGCGCTGCTGAATACCGCTTCGGGGGCGACATGGGTGTCGCTGCATCATGGCGGGGGCGTGGGCATGGGCTATTCCCAGCATAGCGGCATGGTGATCGTCGCGGACGGGACGGAGGCGGCGGCGCGGCGGCTGGAACGGGTGCTGTGGAACGATCCGGCGACCGGGGTGATGCGGCATGCGGATGCGGGCTATGACATTGCGCGGGATTGCGCGCGGGCGAAGGGGCTGGATCTGCCGGGCATATTGGGATGAGATCATTTCATATTTACGAGTGATGTGATCATTCTGTTTCATCGATGGGCGGGATCGGCGCGAAATTGAAACCCGATTTCCGCCGGGGCGTGCGATAAGGCTTCGCATGGCACAGGCTGAACTGACACTTCCCGAGGGCGCGGCTGCGGACTGGACGGTTCCGCAGGACTGGGCGTCCTATACGGTCGACGAGCATGCGATGTGGGACCGGCTGTTCGAGCGGCAGGCGGCGATGCTGCCGGGGCGGGTCGTGCCGGAATTTCTGGAGGGGCTGGATATCCTGCGGATGACCAAGCCGGGGATTCCCGACTTCGCCGAACTGTCCGAGCGGCTGATGCAGCGCACCGGATGGCAGGTGGTGGCGGTGCCGGGGCTGGTGCCGGACCGGGTGTTTTTCGAGCATCTCGCCAATCGGCGGTTCGTAGCGGGGCGGTTTATCCGCAAGCCTGAGCAGATCGATTATTTGCAGGAGCCGGACGTCTTTCACGATGTGTTCGGCCATGTGCCGTTGCTGACCCATCCGGCCTTTGCCGACTATATGCAGGCCTATGGCGAGGGCGGGATGCGCGCCGACCATATGGGGGCGATCGATCATCTGGCGCGGCTTTACTGGTACACGGTGGAGTTCGGGCTGATGCGGCGCGAGGGCCGGATGCAGCTTTACGGGGCGGGGATCGTTTCATCCTATGGGGAGTCGGTCTTCGCGCTGGACGATGCGTCGCCCAATCGGATCGGGTTCGACCTCAAGCGGCTGATGCGGACGCAATATCGCATCGACGACTATCAGCAGAGCTATTTCGTCATCGACAGTTTCGAGGATCTTTTGCGCAAGACGTCCGATGTGGATTTCGGTCCGATCTATCATGAGCTGGAAGGGAGCACCGATCTGGCGCCCGATGCGGTGGCGCCGGAGGACCGGGTCTATCATCGCGGCACGCAGGCCTATGCACGGGCGAAGATCGCATGCTGACGCGGGAACTGGTCAGGGAGCGCGGCTTTTTCGATGGGCTGGCGGTGCAGCCGGCCGATGCGTTGCTGGGGCTGATCGGCCTGTACCGGGCCGATACGCGGCCGGGGAAGATCGACCTGGGCGTCGGGGTGTTCCGCGACGATCTGGGTCATACGCCGGTGATGCGCGCGGTGAAGGCAGCCGAAGCCAGACTGCTGCGCGATCAGGAGACGAAATCCTATCTGGGGGCGGAGGGCGATGTCCGCTTTGCCGAACTGCTGGCGGAGGTGGCCTTCGGGGCCGGATCGGATCGGCTGGCAGGCGTGCAGACGCCCGGCGGGACCGGGGCGCTGCGGTTGGGCGCGGAGCTGATCACGCGCAGCCGGCCGGGCGCGACGGTTTGGATCGGAACGCCGACCTGGCCCAATCATGCGCCGATCTTTCGCGATGCGGGGCTGGCCATCCAGACGCATCGCTTCTTCGACGTGGCGAGCGCGGCGGTCGATTTCGACGGGATGATCGAGGATCTGGGCGAGGCGCGGGCGGGCGACGTGCTGTTGCTGCATGGATGCTGCCATAATCCGACCGGGGCGGGCTTTACGGGCGCGCAGTGGTTGGAGATCGGGCGGCTGTGCGCGGCGCGGGGCCTGTTGCCGTTCATCGACCTTGCCTATCAGGGGCTGGGCGATGGACTGGAGGCCGACGCGGCGGCGATGCGCGGGCTGATGGACGCGCTGCCCGAGGCGGTGATCGCCTATAGCTGCGACAAGAATTTCGGGCTGTACCGGGAGCGCGTGGGTGCGCTGTGGGTGCAGGCGGAGGCAAGCGAACTGGTGCGCGGCAATCTGCTGGCGCTGGCGCGGTCGCTCTGGTCGATGCCGCCCGATCATGGCGCGGCGGTGGTGCGGCTGGTGCTGGAGGATGCGGCGCTGCGGGCCGACTGGACGGCGGAGCTGGACGCGATGCGGGCGCGGATCAACGGGCTGCGCGCGGCATTGGCGGCGAGTCATGCGCGGCTGGAAAGCATTGGCGGGCAGCGGGGCATGTTCGCGCTGTTGCCGCTGGGGCCGGACGCGGTGGAGGCGCTGCGCCGCGAGCATGCCATCTATATGGCGGGCAATGGCCGCATCAATATCGCCGGGCTGACGCTGGACACGATTCCGGCCTTTGTCGCGGGTGTTGCGCCTTATCTATCATAATCGAGAGGATCGCCTTCATGGCTGACATCATCAATCCGCTGGGCCTCAATGGCTTCGAATTCGTCGAATTCACCTCTCCCGATCCCGAAGCCATGGGGCGGCAGTTCGAACAACTGGGGTTCGTGGCCAGCCACCGGCATCCGACCAAGAACATCACCCGCTACAAGCAGGGGCGCATCAACCTGATGCTGAACCGCGACGATGCGGGGCGGGTGGCGGCCTTCCGCGGCGAGCATGGGCCGTCGGCCAGCGCCATGGCATTCCGCGTGGCCGATCCGGAGGCGGCGATGGCCTGGGCGCTGGAGCATGGCGCCAAGCCGACCGATGAGGACGATACCGTGATCCAGGGGATTGGCGGGTCCTATCTCTATTTCATCAGGGACGGCGAGGACCTTTATGCCGACTGGGCGGAATTTCCCGGCTGGCGCGAGGCCGAGGCGGCGAACAATGTCGGGCTCGACCTGCTCGACCATCTGACCCACAATGTCCGGCGCGGGCAGATGCGGGTGTGGAGCCAGTTCTACCGCACGCTCTTCGGCTTCGAGGAGCAGAAATATTTCGATATCAAGGGACAGGCGACGGGCCTGTTCAGTCAGGCGATGATCGCGCCGGACAAGGCCATCCGCATTCCGCTGAATGAAAGCCAGGACGACAAGAGCCAGATCGAGGAGTTCATCCGCCAATATCATGGCGAAGGCATCCAGCATCTGGCGCTGACCACCGCCAATATCTACGAGACGGTGGAAAAGCTGCGGGCGCGTGGCGTCAGGTTGCAGGACACGATCGAGACCTATTATGAGCTGGTCGACAAGCGCGTGCCGGGCCATGGCGAGGATCTGGAGCGGCTCAGGAAGAACCGCATCCTGATCGACGGCAATGTCGGGGATGAGGGGATTCTGCTCCAGATCTTCACCGAGAATATGTTCGGGCCGATCTTCTTCGAGATCATCCAGCGCAAGGGCAATGAAGGCTTTGGCAACGGCAATTTCCAGGCGCTGTTCGAAAGTATCGAGCTGGACCAGATCAGGCGCGGGGTGATTACCGTCGACGCTTGAGGAGTTTCCTTCCCCTCACATACACCATGTTCCTGCGTAGGCAGGAACCCAGATCGAACGACAGAACTGGGCTCCTGCCTTCGCAGGAGCACGGTAGGTTATGGGGCAATCGGAACCGTTTTGGATCGACCTTGTCCGTTTTTGCGTGATTGGCGGGCGCAAAACCCTGCGGCCGGCACGCAAAAAGGGATTTTGGGGATGGCATGGCTTTGCGCCGTTCCGGTTCCTTCTTTCATGCCCTGACAATGGCCCCAAGGCTATGAATTTTCCCGGTTGAAGCGCTTTGCGTTCCCGCAAGGTGCTCCAAAAAAGGGGGAAGTCATGCGCCTGGGGTTGAAAGCCAAGCTGACCATTGCCGTCGGGCTGGCCACCGCTTGCGCCTTTCTGCTGCTGGGCGTTCGGGCGATGCGCGAGGGCGCCGCCATGGCGCGCAACGCTGCCCCACCTCCCCTGTCGGCAAAGGCCCCGGTTCCGGCCGTGCTGCTGGTGCAGGCAGCCCGCGCGATCCGCACGGGGGAGACCATCACCGCCGCGATGATCCGCAATGCGGCGGGCGATCCGGCGCGCTTCCCTGCTGCCGCGACCTCCGCCGAAGTGGTGGGGAAGGTCGCGACGCGGGATATTCCGATGCGCGCCCTCATTCCCCGCGACGCGGTGGGGATGGAGAGCAAGCTCGCCATTCGCGTGCCCATGGGGATGCGCGCCGTCAGCATCGACACGACGGCGGAGATCGCCGTGGCCGGGCTGGTCCGGCCGGGCGACCGGGTGGACGTGCAGGTGGTCTATCCGGGCGCCGACGCCATCAGCGGGGCGCGCGGGACCGGGCGCAGCCGGGCGCAGGCCCTGCTCCAGATAGTGCAGGTGCTGGCGGTGGGCGAGATTGTCGTCGGCACGCAGCAACCGTCGGGGGTGGAGGGAGCGCTGTCCTCCCCTCCCCCGCCTGCGCGGACGGTGACGCTGGCGCTGACGCCGGAGCAGGTGTCGACGCTGTCGCTGGCGAAAAGCACGGGCGCGTTGACGCTGTCGCTGCGCAATCCGGCCGACAGCGCGCAGGTGAAGCTGGCCATCGCATCCTCTGCCGGGCCTGAACCGGTGGCGGTTCCCGTACCGCCTCTTGTGGCGCCGCCCGTGCCGCGTGTCGCGCCCCGTCCCGCCCCCCATGCCATCGAACTGGTCGTGGGGGACCGGCGCGAGACCATCTATTCGGGGAGTGCCGGCCGTTGAGAAGCCTGTCGATCCTTGGCCTGATCACGCTGGCCCTGCCCATGGGCGCAGGCGCGCAGACGGCGCTGCATGTGAAGGAGCAGCGCACCCTTTCCTACCCCCGCGCCATCGGGCGGGTCGAGGTGGACCGGGAGGGCGTGCTGTCCATCGCTGCGCCATCGGCCCGGTCGCTGCGGCTGTCAGCGATCGGCGAGGGCGAGGCGGTCGTCAGCGTCTATGGCGGCGATGGCGGGTTGATCGCGCGGGAGCCGGTGCGCGTGGGGACCGATGCGGTGGCGAGCGCGCCCATCGTCCGGGCGGGCGAGCAGGTGGTGGCGGTCGATGTACAGTTCGCCGCCGTCTCTGCCACGACGCTCAAGGCATTGGGGTTCAATTTCTCCAAATTGAGCGGTGATATTCAGGGGGCGATCGTTTCGCCCAGCACTTTGGGAAGCGCTTCGTTCGATCCCGGCGGCCTGTCGTTGGAGGCGAGCGCGCCGATCCAGAATGCGTTCAATCTGTTCCTCTCCGCGCCCCATCGGGGGATCGGGGCGGTGTTGAGTGCGCTGTCCTCCAATGGGTTGTCGCAGTTGCTGGCACAGCCGACCTTGCTGGTGCGGTCCGGCGAGCAGGCGAGTTTCCTGGCGGGGGGCGAGTTTCCGGTGCCGGTGCCGCAGCTTTCGGGGTCGGGGAACACTCTGTCCATCCAGTATAAGGAATTCGGTGTGCGCTTGTCGGTCACGCCCTTCGTGCTGTCGAAGGAGCATATCGTCCTGAAGATCGCGCCGGAGGTCAGCGAGCTCGACTATAATAACGGCGTGCAGTTGCAGGGTTATGTCGTGCCGGGGCTGCGGCGGCGGTCGGCCGAGACGACGGTGGAGCTAGGCAGCGGGCAGAGTTTCGTGATCGCGGGCCTTAGCTATTCGAGCCAGACGGTGACGAAGGAGCGCACCCCTTTTCTGGGC
Source organism: Sphingobium sp. LB126 (assembly GCF_002795205.1). Taxonomy (NCBI): domain Bacteria; kingdom Pseudomonadati; phylum Pseudomonadota; class Alphaproteobacteria; order Sphingomonadales; family Sphingobiaceae; genus Sphingobium; species Sphingobium sp. LB126. Next base: position 28,821 of record NZ_NETV01000002.1, on the reverse strand, counting down.
GATATTCCGGTGCTGGGCGCCTTCTTCAAGCGGCAGCAGAACCAGAAGGAGAAGCAGGAACTGATCATCGTCGCCACGCCCCGGCTGGTGGGGCCGGTGAAGGCGGAGGAGATGCCGCCCTTGCCCGGCGCGGCGACGGCGGGGGTCGATCCGTCGATCGGTGACATGATTTTGGGCACGGACGGGCTGGACCAGATAAGCGCGCCCTTCGGCGTCGTGCGGCCTTGACCATGGCGACGATATTCCTGCTGTCGGTCGATCGGATGCTGGCGCAGCGGATCGACGGGGCGATGAGCGGGCGGGCGACCGTCGAGCTGGTGCAGGCGATCGAGCGGGAGGATTTGGCCGGGCCTTGCCTGATCGTGATCGACCGGGCGGCGATTCCGCCGGAGCGGGCCTTGTCCGCTGCGATCGGGACCGTGGTGGAGAGCGCGGGCGGGCGGCCGGTCGTGCTGGCGACGCAGGAGATGGAGGCGGAGCCGTTGCTGCGCGCCATCAGGGCCGGGGTGGATGATGTCATCCCGCGTGACGGCGAGGGGACGGAGATTACGGCGGTGCTGGCGCGGCTGCTGAACGATGCGGCAGCGGACCGGGCAAGCCGGGGGCGGTTGACGCTGGTGCTGGGCGCGGACCGGGATGCCTGCGCCATGGTGGCGACGGATATGGCGATTGCGGGTGGAGGCGGGTCCACCTTGCTGATCGACTGCACTTTGCCGACCAGCGCGGCGGCGAGCTATCTCGACCTTGACGTCGATTATGGGCTGGCTTCGGCGGTGGGCGACCGGGAACGGCTGGACGCCAGCTTGCTCACCAGCACGGCGGCGCGGCATGGGCCGAGCGAGCTGATGCTGTTGACCCTCGACGGGGGGACCGGGGCGGAGCCGGTGGGGCTGACGCCCGGCGATCTGGCGGCGCTGATCCGGCTGCTGCGGACCTGTTGCAGCGATGTGGTGCTGAATGCGGGGAGCCTGCGCCATGGCGGGCTGCTGCGCGAGGTGGTGGCGGAGGCGGATCGGGTCGATCTGCTTTGCGGCCAGTCGATCCGGGAGATCGAGGCGTGCCGCCGGTTGCTCGACCGGATCGGGGCGGAGCGGGAACGGGTGGAGGCGATGCGGCTGCTGGTCTGGGATCATCTGCCCGGCGTGCTGCTGGACGGGCGGCGGATGGCGGATGCTTTGGGCGTCGGCTCCGTGCTGGCGCTGCCGGTGGACCGGGCGCGGATGCGCAATGCGCTGAATGCCGGGCGGCCGATGGCGATGGAAGCCGATGGCGGGGCCTATATGGCGGCGATCCGGCGGGCTTGCGGGGTGGCAGCGAAGACGGGCGGGATCGATCGGTTGCGGCGGGCGATGCTGAAGGTCGTGGAGAAAGCGTCGTGAGTTTGCTGACCGGAGAGGAGGGCTTCGTGCCTGCGCGGGAGGTGCGGATCGCGCCGGTCGCCCAGCCCGCGACGCAGCGGATGAGCGACAGCTATCAGATCGCCAAGGCGCAGACCTGCGCGCAACTGATCGAGCAGTTGGAGGCGCGCGGGGAGACGGCGGAGACTTTGGGGCCAAGGGCGCTGCGCGGGGAGATCGAGCAGGTGATCGCCGCCCGCAGCCGGCGCGGGCAACTGGCGCTCAACAGCGCGGAACGGCTGCTGCTGATCGAGGATGTGGAGGATGAGGTGGCGGGCATGGGGCCGCTGGCGCCGCTGCTGCGCGATGCCGGGGTCGACGACATCATCGTCAATGGGCCGGGGCATATCTATGCCGAGCGCGGCGGGCTGCTGGAGAAGGTGGAGACGCGCTTTCGCGACGACGCGCATCTGATGAACATCATCCAGCGGATCGTGGGGCCGATCGGGCGGCGGGTGGATGAGGCCAGTCCCTATGTCGATGCGCGGCTGGCCGACGGGTCGCGGGTGAATATCGTGATCCCGCCGGTGGCTCTGGATGGGCCGACGCTCTCGATCCGCAAGTTCCGGTTGCAGAGCATGACCATCGAGGATTGCGTTGCGGGTCACGTCATGAGCGCGGACATGGCGGCTTATCTGAGCGCGGCGGTGCGGTCCCGGCTCAATATCCTGATTTGCGGCGGGACCGGGGCGGGCAAGACGACTTTGCTCAACATGCTGTCGACCTTTATCGGGGATCGGGAGCGGCTGATCACCATCGAGGATGCGGCGGAGCTGCAATTGCGGCAGAGCCATGTGGTGCGGCTGGAGACGCGGCCGCCTACGGTGGACGGCAGCCGCGAGGTGAGTTCGCGCGAATTGGTGCGCAATGCGCTGCGGATGCGGCCGGACCGGATCATATTGGGCGAGGTGCGCGGCGTGGAGGCCGTCGAGATGTTGCAGGCCATGTCGACCGGGCATGACGGGTCGATGGCGACGCTGCACGGCAATAGTCCGAGGGACGCCTTTGCGCGGCTGGAAATGCTGCTGGGCTTTGCCGGGGTGCAGAGCGATGTGCGGGCGATCCGGCGCTTCATCGCCAACAGCGTGCATGTGGTAGTGCAGTTGCAGCGGCTTTCCAACGGCAGCCGGCGGGTGATGTCGGTCAGCGAGGTGACGGGGCTGGAGGGGGATGCTTATTCGCTGAACGAGCTGTTCGTATTTGAGGAGCAGCCTGCGTTGTCGGGGCTGGGGGAATTTCGCACTTTGTCGTTGCGGCCGTTTTTTGCGGGGCGGCTGCGGGATTATCGGGGCGGGCGGCCGTGTTGAGCGGGGCGGCCTTTCTTACGCTCTCGCTGCTGATCGTGGCGGGGATCGGCTGGGCGCTGCTGGTGGAGCGGGCGCGGCAGCGGGCGGAGATCGACCGGCGGCTGGGGCTGGCTTCAGGGGCGGTGGCGCGGCGGCGGGTGGTGCTGGCGGCGCCGGATGCCGTCGCGCCCTTGCTGGCGCAGGCGCAGATCGAGATGACGGCGCGGGCCATGGGGATTTTCAGCGGCGCGCTGGGGCTGGCGGCGCTGGTTGCGCTGGTGGCGGCGGGGCCGGTGGCGGCCTTGGCAGTGGTCGCGGGCGTGCCGGTGGGAGTGCTCGGCTGGGTCCGGCGGCGGGCGCGGCGGCGGATGGAGGCGCTGATCGAGGCGCTGCCTTATTATATCGACGCCGTGCGGCAGATGCAGGCGGTCGGCAATTCGCTGGCGCAGGCGCTGGAGCGGGCGCTGGCCGATGCGCCCCTCATCGTGCAGGATTTCATCGCGCCGGTGGCGCGGCGGCTGGAGCTGGGCGCGCCGGTGGCGGACGCGATGCAGATGCTGGCGGAGCGGCTGCGCGTTCCTGAAATATCGATGCTGGCCGCCGCGATCCGCACCAATATGCGCTATGGCGGGTCGATTTCGGCGGTGCTGCTGAACCTGTCCAACATCCTGCGCGAGCGGATTCGCATCAAGCGCGAGCTGAAGGCCGCCATTTCCGAAGCCAGGATCAGCGGGCGGGTGCTGATCGTCATGCCGCTGGTGGCGATGGCGGCGCTGGTGGCGATGAACCCAGGCTATGTCGATTTCTTCGTGAAGAACCCGCGCGGGCACCAGCTTGGCGTGGTGGCGGTGGTGCTGCAAGCGATGGGCATGCTGGTGATGCGGCGGGTGATGAGGCTCGCCTTTTGATGGGCGCGCTGTTTCTTGTCTGCGCTGCCCTGGGGGTGGCCTGCGCCTTCGCCGGGGTGCGGATGCGCCTGGCCGACCAGCGGCTGGAAGCGCGGCTGGGGATGGCCGGGGAGCGGCCCGCCTTGCGGTTGCCGCTGGCCCTTGCGGCGCGGGGTCGGGACCGGTCGGAAATCGCGGGCAAGCTGATGCTGGCGGGCTTTCAGGATGCGAAGGCGGCGGACCGGTTCGCTTGGGCGCGGATGGCGGCGACCGTCGGCGTGGCGCTGGCGGTGATGCTGGTTTCGCGTGCCCTGTGGGGCGGGTTTCTGGCCCAGCCGCTGCTGATCGTGATCGCCACGGGCCTCACCTATGTCGGCGCGAAGCAGGCGATCCTGCTGCTGGCGGCGCGGCGGGCGCGGGCGATCACGGCGGAATTCCCCTTCCTGCTCGACCTGATGCTGATGATGCTGGAGAGCGGGATTTCGCTCGACCAGTGTTTCCGTTCGATCGCGCGGGACGAACGCATCGCGGTGCCGCATCATGCGCGGCTGATCGCGATGCTGGTGGCCGATCTGGACCGGGGGATGCGCTATGATCTGGCGCTGGATCGCTGGGCAGCGCGGGTCGCGGTGAGCGGCGCGAAGGAGCTGGCTGCGCTGTTCCGGCAGGCCCTGTTCCAGGGCGTGGAGCTGGCCCCTGCCCTGCGCGAATTCGTGCGCGAGTTCACCCAGAGGCGCGTCATGCGGGCGCGGGAGGCGATGGGCGGCATCACCGTGCGGATGGTGGTGCTGATGATCCTCTTCTTCATGCCTGCTTTGTTCGTGGTGCTGGGCGGGCCGCCGATCGTGGCGATCTTCGATACGTTGCGGGGGGTGTCGCAATGAGGCGGGTGATGATCGCTGCGCTATTGATGAGCGCCGCGCCCGTGCATGCGGAGGAGGCGCCGGATATGCGCGGGCTTTATCTGCAACTCATCCGTCAGGCGCGCAGCGATGGACGGCCCAGAGCGGCGCTCGCCTATCTCGACGATTTCGAGCGGCGTTATCCCGGCGATGGCGAAGCGGGGCTGCTGCGGGTCAACAGCCTGATCGACCTCGGCCAGATCGACGCGGCGGAGGCCGTGCCGCTGCCCGCCGCGACGGCCGATGGCGGCGTCTTCGCGGTGCGCGGGCATTTGCTGGCGGCGCGGGGGCGTTGGGGCGAGGCGGCAGCCTGTTATGCGCAGGCGAGCGGCGCCAGCCCGGCGGATGCGCTGCTGCGCAATGCCTGGGGCTATGCGCTGTTGCGCGCCGGGCAAGCCGGGGCGGCGATCGAGGCATTGCGCGGGGCGCGCGATCTGGCGCCGCAAATCGCGGTCATCCGCAACAATCTGCTGCTGGCGCTGATGGTCGGCGGGCGGCGGGCGGAGGCCGAGGCGGGTTTGCGGCGGATCGGGGACGAGGCGCTGCGGGGCAAGCTGGCGGCGGAAGCGGCCCGGATCGGGAAGGGAGGCTGAAGGATGATGATGCTGTGGCTGATGCTGGCCTCCCCTCCCCCTCTTCCTCTTCCTGTGCCGCCAGTGGAGAATGCAGCGCGACGTGTGATCGAGTGGCAGTTGAAGGCGCAGCCCCGGAGCGATGCCGGGCTTTCGGCGGAAGAGGCGGCGCGCGTCCGGCAGCTTTATCTGGAATCCATCGGGCGGCGGGTCGAGCGGGTGGCGGACGAGCCATGATGCGGCTGCTTTCCTCTCTCCGGCACGACCGGTCGGCCGCTGTCGCGCCGATGGTCGCGGCTTTGGGCACGGTGTTGATCGGGGCGGCGGGCTTTGCGCTGGATGCGGGGCTTTATTATGTGGGCGAGCGCAATCTGCGCGCCGCGACCGATGCCGCCGCGATGGCCGCCGCGATGAACCCGGCGCAGGCGGCGGCACGGGCGCGGGACAGCCTGACCCGCAACGGCTATGATCCGGCCATTCTCCGGTCGGTGGAGACGGGCCGCTATTGCGCCGATGCGGGGCTGGGCGCGGCGCAGCGTTTCGATGCGAGCATGGCGCTGTGCCCCGGCAACGGGCGGGTCAATGCGGTACGCATCCGCACCGGAAAGCCTGCGCGGCAATATCTGATGCGGGTGCTGGGGCCGGCCAATCCGCTGCCCGATCTGGCCGCCAGCGCCACCGCGACGCGCATCGATGAGGCGGGGGTCGGCATCACGTCCGGCATAGTGACCGTCAGCAACGGGCTGGTGAACAGCGTCAACGACCTGCTGGGCGCCCTGCTGGGCATCAAGTTGCGCCTCTCCACCGCCGATGTCGAGGCGTTGATGGCCAGCAATATCGATGCGGGGCTGTTCTTCGATGCGCTGGCGCAGCGGGTCGGGGAAAGCGGAACCTATGGCGCCCTCACCAGCCGGACGGTGGGATTGCGGGATTTGCTGTACGCCGCCGCCAGCGCGGCCGACAATGCGTCGAGCGCCGCCACGCTGACCCTGATCGCGGGTCAGGTGGGCAATGGCTATGCCGTGCCGCTCAACGGTTTGTTCGGCCTGGGCGTATGGAGGAAGATGCCGGTGGGCGGCGCCGATGAGAAACCGGCGCTGCGCGCGGGGATCAACGCCTATCAGCTCTTTGCCTTCGCGGTGCAGGCCGGGAACGGCACGATCGACCTGTCCGACGCGCTGAGCCTGGTGGCAGGCGGCAGCACGGTGAAGATCGCTGCCATGGCGAGCGGACCGATGGACCGGCCGCGCTTTTCCTTCGGCCCGGCGGGGGAAACCAGCGTCGGCACCTCCGCGCTGCGGCTGCAACTGCTGATCGGGCTGGGCAATATTGCGGTGCTGGGCAATGCGGTGTCGGTCGACTCCCTGCCCGTGCTGATCGACATCGCCGCCGCGCAGGCGCAGGTGACGGCGATCGATTGTCCCGACACCGCCGAACAGGCGCGCGATACGCGGGTCACGGTCCATGCCGATACCGGGCTGGTCAACGCCTATATCGGCACAGCGCCCGCCAATGCGATGACGCGCCCGATGCCGCCGATCACCGCCGCCAGCATCGGGCAGGCACGGATCGTCAATCTGCTGTCGCTGATCACGGTCGATGCGCGCGCCGTCGCGCAGCCGGTGATGGGCAAAAGCGGCAATCTGGTCTTCGGCCCCGGCGGGCAGGGCAGCGTCGGGCGGCCCGGCGCGCCCGGCAGCGCGGCGAGCATCGGCAACGGGTCGCAGGCGGGGCCGCTTCTGACATCGCTCAGCAGCAGCATCGCGGCGGGCAACGGATTGCAGGTGAAGATATTGGGCCTGTGCCTGCCGCTGGTTTGCGATGCGACGGAGGCGGCGGTGCGGACCCAATTGCTGAACGGGATCACCGCGCCGTTGGCGGGGCTGGTCGGCGGCACGGCCGATCCGTTGCTCGACAATCTGCTCGCCGCGCTGGGCATCCAGCTTGGCCATGCGACGCTCTGGGCGACGGGGGCGCGATGCGGGGTGCCGGTGCTGGTGTGAAATCGGGCGGCGGGCGGTTCTCCCCTCCCCGCTTGCCGCCGGATGTTCGCAGGAGGGACCAAGGGAGAAACGACCATGAATAAATTTCTGGGATCGCTGATCGCGAAACTGGCGCGGGATGAAAAAGGCCTGACCGCCGTGGAATATGCGGTGCTGGGCGCGGTGGTGGTGGCCGCGATCGTCGCGGTGGGCGCCAATTTCAAGACGCAGCTCGGCGCCGCCTTCACGACGATGTTCAACAGCATTCCGTCGAGCTGATGCGGATGCGCCGTCTGTGGGCATGCACGCGGGGGCTGGCGGCGCTGGAATTCGCGCTGCTGGCGCCCGCGCTATTGATGCTGGTCTTCGCGGTGGTGCTTTATTCCTTCTACTTCGCCGCATTGATGGGGGTGCGCCATGCCGCCGTCGAGGGTGCGCGCGCCGCCGTAGCGGGGCTGTCGACTGCGGAGCGCACGACACTGGCGCAGGGCCGGGCGCGGGCGGTGATCGACGGCTATGGCAAGTTGCTGGCCGCGGGTGGCGGGCCGGTCGTCACGGCGGGCCCGGATGCGACGGGGACGTTCCGGGTGCGGGTGAGCTATAATATGAGCGGCAGTCCGATGATGCGCTATGCCGTCTTCGTGCCCATGCCTTCGCCCAGCGTCAGCGCGAGCATCGTCGTGACCAATGGGAGCTATTGAGATGAACGGATCCCATCTGATCGGCTGTGCGCTGATGATCCTGCTGCTGTTGCCGGTGCTGGTGCTGCATCCAGAAAAGCGCATGGTGGCGGATCGCTTCTATGGGCTGATCGCCTTGGGCGGGTTGGGCTTTGCCGGGCTGGTGCAGGGTCTTCCGGGCTTGATGATAGCGGCGCTGGCCGGTCTTGGCTGCCTGATGCTGCTGTCGTCGGTCATCGCAGTGATTACGCTGCGCTGGCGGCTGCGTCTGTTGACCGGTGGGCATATCAAGCTGTTGGCGGCAGGCGCGACCTGGCTGGATCCTGGCGGTGCGCTGCGGATGCTGGGGGTGGCCATCGCGCTTTTCCTGCTGGCCGCGCTGTTTTTGCGTGTACGCAAAGCTGGCGATCCCCGGCCCGACATGGCGGCGATCGCGACCATCGCACTGCTTTCGGCGCAGCTTATGGCATGAGACGGCCTATACGCCGCGCACCGCCACGATGGTTTCGCGCAGGCGGGCCAGTAATTCGTCCAGATCGGCGTCCTCCGCTATGCTGAGATCGACCGTCAGGCCGCCGCTGCGGCTGGCCTTCGCCCGGCCGATGCGCGTGCCCCCGGCGATGATGGCGATGTCGCGCGCATCCTCCGGCGCGTGCGGCGTAGCGGCTTCGCGCAGGCGGGCCAGCACGGTGGCGGGCGGGATCATGCGTTCGCCCTGCAATGCCAGCGTCTGCTGTTGCTCGCCGATCAATCGTGCTTCCGCGACCATCCGCCCGCGCTGGTCCGGACGACGGAGCAGCGGGGTCAGCAATTCCGAATAGCGCACGCGCAGCTCGTCCCTGGTGGCGAACGCCCCCACCACCTCTTCGGGCAATTGCGCCAGCGCAAGCAGGCGACTCAACTGGCTGTTGGAGAGGTTGAGCGCCTCCGCCATGCGCGACTGCACGCCGCCATAGAAACGGTCCACGGCATTTTGATAGCTGCGCGCCCGGTCGAGTTCGCTGATGTCCGCCCTCTCGCGATTTTCGATGTCGGCCAAGCGAAAGGCTTCCTCGTCCGACAGGTCGACGACCAGCGCGCTCAGCCGCATGTCCGGGCGGCCATGATGGTTGAGCCAGTCGACCGCGAAGCGGCNGCGGCTGCCGACCAGGAGCTGATAGGGCCGGTCCGANCCCGGCGGATTGAGGCGCACCAGCACGGGGATGCGGTTACCGCCTTCACTGGCGATGGAATCGATCAGCGAGCGGCAGTTTTCCGCCGTCAGGCCGGGCTGGTCGCGGGGATTGCCGTCCCACACCGAACATTCCCCCGGCTGGATCGCCATGGNCNNNCGGGGACCCGCGCCCTTGTCCGCGAAAGGGGCGAGGCGCTGGTCGAGGCGGCTGAGCGATTCCTGATCGACGGGGCCTTTGTCGACTGGCGGCTGATAGGATAGCGCAGCCAATATGTCGCGGATGAAGCGGGCCATGGGTCACTCCTTTTTGCGTGGTCTGGTCCACGCAATAGCGGCTTGGAGACGGCCGGGGTGAGGAAGCACGTCCGTTTCGGAGCAATCCCTTTTCAGAAGCGGCGACCCACCGTCAGCGTCGCCGCGTGGATATGGCGGTCGGAACTGAACTCGCCCGCATAGCCGAGGCGGACGGTCGTGCGGCTGTTCCAGGTCGCGCTGATTCCCGCGTTCACAAGACCGGCGTCGCGTGCCAGCCGGGTCGGACGGAGGGTGAAGACGGCGAGGTCGCGGGTGGCGAAGCGCGCCTCGATCCGGCTGTCGGGGCGGCTGCGCAGTTCGCGCTGCCATTGCGCCTCGACGGAAGGGCGAAGCGTCCAGCCGCCATGCGCCACATTGGCGGACAGACGGGCGCCGAGCGCGCCGCGAAGCGATTGGGAGCGGAAACGGGCGACTTCCAGTGCGGCGGGACCGCCATTTTCCCGAAAGCCGCTGACATCGGCATAGCGATAGTGAAGGCCGGCAAAGGGCTGAAGCCTGATCACGCCTGCCCGCACCATGGCGCCCGCTTCGCCCGAGGCGGCCCAGCCATCGCCGTCGACCGGCGCCACCATCCGGTCGGAAAAGCCGGACCAGCCCACCTGCCGCCGCAGCTTATATTCGGAGAGTGNGTAGGAGGCCGTCGCATCGGCATAGAATTGGCCGTTGTTGAAGCTGGCATAGGGACCGATATTCGTGGTGAACAAGCTGATGCGGGGCCGCTGCGCCGGGTCGAGGCGGGCATCGATGCCGTCAATGCCCAATGTCGCGCCCAGAATGAGGCCGCGCACCGGTGCGACATCGATGGCGAAGCGAAGCGAGCGGCTGTCGGAGTCCGTCTTGGGGCGGTCGGGGCGCCCCTCATAGGTTGCTTGCCGGATGCCGCCCGTCAGCATCATGTGGATGGTCCGGTCGCCGCTGGCGGGAACAGCGGCCAGGGCGTCGATGGCGATGCTGCGCCGTTCCGTCAGCATGGCGCGAANTTCCCGGTCGCCGGCGTCCATCGNCTGGATCGAGAGACNGGGGAGCAGGCTGTAGCTGCGCGGCGACAATTGCCCTAGCGCATCGGCACGAGCAGGGGCGCCTGGCAGGGCATCGATCGACGCCAGCATGGCGGCGCGGTCGCCCACGGACGCGGTGCCGGAGTCGGGTCCGGCATCGACCATCGCGCCGACCGCCGCTTCGCCTGCGGTCGTCGCATAGGGTGTGTAGGGACCGGCATGGGCCGGTTGCATCGTGGCGCCCAGCAGCAGAATCGCCCCGGTCAGGGTCGGAAAAGGCCATTTCGACAAGAGATATTCCCCTTTTTTGGACTCTGTTTTTGCGTGCACGCAAAGCCGGTCAGTCAGGCAAATGCCGACAGGCCCGACGGCGTCTGGATGGCGGGCGCGGACGATGGCGGGCGAGATGCGCGGCGGAAGCGGGAGCGACCGAGAAGCTCACCTGCCACCCATTCCGCCTCCGCATCGAGCACGGTCTGGAGGTGACGCCCGGAATCGACGCCGTCGACGATCACCGTGGAACCGATCGTCCGCGCCAGGCCGATCAAATGCCCGATCCGCGCGCCATGCGCCCTTTGTAGAAAGGCGCCGTCCAGCTTCACGATATCGGGCGCCAGCGCCATCAACTCGCCGACCGAAGCCTGGCCCGTTCCGAAACGCCCGATTGCGATGCGCACGCCCAGCGNCTGNAGATNGCGAACACAGCTTTGCACATCCTGCATGGCGAGCATCCGGTCGCGATCGATGATCTCGATCACGAGCCGCCGTGCGAGGNCGCGATCGCGCTTCAGGCGGGCGAGCAGATCGCTCCATCCGCCGTCGCCGCCATGCAAGCCGCGCGACAGGNCCTGCGCCGAGAGGGCGACGGAAAGGCAGGCGAAAGGATCGGCCTCCAGCGCGTCGACCATGTCGGACAGGAGTCGCCGGTCGAAGCGATGGGTCAGGCCGAGACGATCGAGCGCGGCATGGGCCTCCGCGCAATCGATCGACACGCCGTCCTCGCCGATGCGGCGCAAGCAGGCTTCATGATAAAGGATCGCGCCGGGATCGCGCGGAGAGGCAATGGGGCGCCAGGCAAGATGCGTGGTGCCGCTGCGCACGGCCTTCAGCAGCGACACGGCAAGCTGCATGTCCTCGCGGTAGCATTCNGCGGGCAGCGCGACATCGTCCGACATGGCGTCGTGGACCGCGCCGGCCGAGAGCGACAACAGGATCTCGTNCCCTTCGAAACGGAATGGATCTGCCTCCAGCAGGATGCATAAACTGTCGAGCATCGGCGCGTGGACGAAAGGATCGGCAAGCGGGCACAGCGCGACCCCGGTCCCGTCGACCCGGCAGCCCTCCGTCCCGAAATGGCGATCCATCTTTTGGCGCAGATGGTCCAGCGCGGCCTGGGCGGCCCGTTCGCCATAGGCGGTCCGAATCGGCAGGGCGTTGTTCAGACGAACGATCGGCAAATGCATGACTTCCCTTTCGAGATGAAAAGCNGGGTCGGNTTGAGGAGGCAGTGTGCCACTGCCTCCTCGCCCCCCGTCCATNCCCCNGGGGCAANGGGGATNGGCTCCAGCAGGGCGCGGCGCGGCATGTATGAGGACCATGTCGAGCCGCGCACCCGCATCAGTTACCGCCGTTCAGCAGGCCGCCCAGCAGGCCGGTGACGGGCGCGGCCGTATTTCCCGATCCGGTCGCCGGGGCCAATATGCCGTTGACCAGACCCGTGACNGGGGCGAGCGCATCGCCNGTCCCCTGCCCCGCCCCCGACCCCAGCAGTCCGTTGACCGCACCTGTGACCGGCGCGAGCGGCGAACCGTTCGCGTTTCCACCCGGCAGTGTCGGCGCCAGGCTGTTGACGGTATCGAGCAATGGCGCGGCGATACTGTCCACTGCGCCTGTGACGGCGGCAGCCACGGGTGCGGTAGTAGCGATGACCTGGTTGACGGCGGTTTCCGCCTGCTGTCCCAATATCCCGCCGGCCAGACTGCCGACGGACTGCAAACCGGCCTCCACGCCCGTCGCCGTGGTCGGCAGTGCGACATCGGCCAGATTGCCTTGCGAGAGCAGACTGACCGTCGCCAACTGCCCGGACGCGGCCGTGCCCTCCGCCGGCAACAGGTTGACCCCGACCAGCGTGTTGCCGGTCGACGGTCCGGTCAGCGCATTGCCGCCGACATTCGCGCCGATCAGCGGCCCGCCGAGTGCCGCCGAAGGATCGGCGCCGACGCTGCCCAATGTGCCGGTCACACTGCCCACGACATTTTCCACCAATCCCGTGACAGGCGCGAGCACACCACTATCGCCCAGCAGCGGTCCTGTAACGGGCGACAGGGCGCCGCTCACGCCATCGAGCAGCGGCGCGCCGATCTGGCCGACCGCCGATGTCACCGTCGCCACCGTGGGCGAGAGACCGTCGGTGAGCTGCGTCACCGTGCCGCCCACGGACGCGCCCAACAGCGTCCCGGCCAGCGCACCGACCGGCGCCAGTCCTTGCTGGACGCCTTCGGCCGTGGCGGGCAGGGCAATCTGCGCCACCGTGCCGTCGCCGGTCAGCAAGTCGGCCCTGACCACACTGCCCGTCGCGGGATTGGCGCCAGGAAGGATGTTGACGCCGACCAGCGATCCTGGCCCGGTCGGGCCGACCAACGGGACATTGCCAACCGAGGCGCCAATGACGGCACCGCCGCTGGAGCCGGTNGGACCGGTCGGGCCACCGGGACCCGCGGGGCCGGATGGACCGGTGGGGCCGTTGGGACCAGCAGGGCCGCTGGGTCCGCCNGGGCCGGTCNGGCCAGCAGGACCCGTAGGGCCGCTAGGTCCGCTCGGACCGGCAGGGCCAGTGGGTCCGCCGGGACTGGTCGGGCCGGAAGGTCCTGACGGGCCGCTCGGCCCCGTGGGACCGCTGGGGCCGGAAGGACCCGACGGCGAATGGCCGCCGCCTGCCCCAATGTCGAAGCCGACGCCATCGGCGCAGGCGCTGAGCAAAAGAAGANGTATCGCCGTGGCGCATAGAAGTGCGCGCTTACCCGGTCGGACCGATCCATGACGTGGCATCGNAAACTCCCTGTTTGACTGCGAACAGATCGCAACAGGGACAGAGTAAGCCCGACCTTCCTTATCGCCTCGTCAAGAAGAAACCGCTCTGGTTGCAATGCATCGGGAAGGAAATATTGCCGCCGTGATGATCCGGAAACGGGGACCAGAGTTTGCGCAAAACGCGTTTCGCTATGCGGGAAATCGCGATTATCGGCTGTCGGTGCGGCTTTGATGGAGGCCTGGACCCGCAATATCGCATGGAGATCAAGCAAAGCCGGTCGGCGGAGGGTTGATCCGGATCGGAGCTTTTTCCTGCCACGGCATGGACGAACAGAGACGCGCCTTGCAACGAAAAGGCACTGACGGGCGACGCCGGAACGCAAGCCCAGGCCATGGCACGATCAGCGCCAGCGCGGCCCCTCGATCCAACTGACGAGGCTGCGCCGAATCCCTCTGGTCACGGGCAGGACGCGATGTTGGAGAAAGGAGGGGAAGATCAGCATGCTTCCCCTGGGGGCGAAGCTGACGCCCGGTTGCTGAAGGCCAAAAAATTCGAAGGAGCCGCCCTCATAGTCTTCGGGATCGGACAATTGTGCCACCACCGACAATTTCCGGTCGAACGGGCGCGCCGATTCCAGCCAGACATCCTGATGCCAGTCATATTTGCCCTGGGCGCGGCCATGATATTCGGTGAACTGCAGTTCATANGGGCCGAAGATGTCGACGCCGAAATTGGTCCGGTTCGACGAATGGACGAACTGCATCAGTCGATCGACGATATCCCGGTCGCGATGCACGTCCAGCCAACTGATGGTGGACGATCGATAACCATGATCGCTGCGCTGTTCCTGAGCGAAGCCGACCGTCGCCGATTGTTGTTCGTACAGTGCGGCGCGTTTGATGATGGCATCGCATTCCGCCTCCGTCAGTGCCGAAGGCCAGACCTCCCATATATTGTTCATCTCTTGTTTTCCCTGCCTTGCGATCCTTTTTGCGCATACGCAAAAGGGCGATCAGAACGCCCGTCCGATCCCGAAGAAGAAACGCGTCTTGCGTCTGTAGGACGGCGCGGGCCGCTTGACCGGAACGGCGATTTCGGCGCTCAAATGCCATTTCGGGCCGAGTCCCAGGCGCAGGCCGCCGCCCGCCGATGCCAGTCGACGGTCCTGCGCCGCGAGCCCATAGGCGGGACGCGCCGTGGCATGGGCCAGGGCACCGTCGAGCGCCGCGAAGAGCGTCGCCTCCTTGAGCAGCGGTGACCGGGCGGGGAGAGACCAGGCTATTTCGACACTGCCCGCCAGCGCTTGTTCCGCGGTCAGGGCGCCCAGAGAATAAGCCATGCCTGCTCCCCTGCCCCCCAGCGCGAAGCGTTCCGTCACGGGCAGATTATCCTTCGAATATTGCCCTTTCGCCGTTGCCTTGAGTGTCAGTTTCCCGGTCAGGCGCTTGACCGCCACTGCCTGAAGATTGACTTTGGTGAAGCCGGTTTCGGAAAAGCCCGCAAAGGGTCTGGCACCCAGCGCGTCCAATCCCTGGCTGACGACGACGGAAAGCGCCTGACCATTGGTCGCGTCGGCATGAGACCAGGAGGCGCCCAGGCGCAGGACCCGCGAGCGATAATCGCCGAACCGGGTGTCGAGGAAATAATTATGGCTGTCGATCCCATCGAGCGACGCCGTGACCGTCAGGTTGGTCTTGTAGGAACGCAGCAGCGGATAGCTGAACGACAGTCCGGCGAGCGTCGCGTCGCCCTGTGTCCGATTGTCTCGCGACCGGGTCTGCACATGGGCCGCCTGCGCCGTAAGGGTGAGGCCGTTGCTGCGGATCGGCGTGCTGTGGCTGAACGCATAATATTGGTAGCGGTCGGGATAGAAGGGCATATAGCCCGACAGGCGGGTGCTGTCCCCCTCACGCGCGAGACCGTTGATCGTCAGCGACAATTGCGCCTGTATGCCGTCCACCACATTATTGACGCCGCTATTGTCGAGCAGCAGTCCGATCCGGACCTGCTTGCGTTTGACGATCAGGTCGATCAGCAGGTCGCCCGGCTGGGCCAGTTGACGGACCTGTGCGTCGACCGTCTGGCCGGGCATGTCGCGGAGCAGGGACAGCGTCCGTTCGAGCCTGCTCTTGCGGAGTGGCGCATCACGCATCAGCCGCCGCATATGCGCTGCAATGAGGCCGGTGGGCATGCCGGGAGGAAGGCCGGTGACGCGATAGTCGCGCACCCGCCCCTCGACCAGCCGGACCGTCAGCACGCCGCCATGGGGCGTCTGCGCGGGGATGGAGACGGAATAGAAAGCGATGTCGCTGCCGTCATAAAGCGCGCCGATGGCGTTGGCGATGTCCTGGATCGCGTCGGCGGTGAGGGGGCGGCCGATGAAAGGCGCGGTCGCGGCATCCAGTCGTGCCTGGGAAAGCGTGGTCCCCGCATAGCGCAATGCCGTCAGGCGCACGGCCGCCGCGGCGGGACTGGGCGGGACGAGTTGGACCGAAGGTGCGGGCGGCAGCGGCGACGTGGCCGGCGGCGCGATTTGCGGCTCGATCCGGTCGCTCCGGTCGCGATCGATGACCGGGACGGAGGGCCTGTCCTGCGCCACCGCCGGGGAGAGGGGCATGAAACCCAGCAGCACCGCCAGCAGGATGCCCTTCACCATTCCCGACAAACCGTCCATCGTCCCATGCCATCCCCGATCCGGCATGAGGATGGGGGAAAAGGACGGCGCCTTCACCAGGAACCGCGACCGGATCGGTGAATTCGGCAAGCTTTCGGAAAGGCCAGGAGGGGACAAACTGGGGCTTTGAAGAGGAAATCGCGGCGACAATTGCAGCCATTTCGGTCTAACCGCATGAACCGACCGTGGCGGCAAATGCCATCCAGCGCGGCGGGTTCGTCCGAATTTGGACCGCAAAAGCCGAAAAAACGCGATTTTATCGCTGTTTTTCCCTGATTATCGGTCGCAAAGGGGCTGGTTGAGCGCGATCAGACAGGTTAAGACCATCCGTCCACGAAAGGGAGATGATTATGAACAACGCTGAACTCGCCGAAGCTCTGGCCACCGATCATGGTCTGACCAAGGCCGACGCGCGTAAGTATGTCGACAGCGTCTTCGCCGCGATCGCCGGTGCCGCGACGAAGGGCGACGAAGTTTCGCTGAACGGCTTTGGCAAGTTCAAGGTCAAGGATCAGCCTGCTCGCGAGGGCCGCAATCCTTCGACCGGTGCCGTGATCCAGATCGCAGCTTCCAAGAAGCTGACCTTCACCCCGGCCAAGGCCGTGAAGGACCAGTTGAACGGCTAAGGCATTTTTCAAAAATGCGATAAGGGAAGGCCGGGCATTTGCGCTGACGCGAAATGCCCGGCATCTTTTTATAGGGCGCCCCCTCCGCTGATGGAGGAGCGCCATTATCTGTTCGGCCTGCACGAGCCTCCTCATGCCCCGCCGGTAAAGATGTCGGATGGATTGCGTCCGATGCAATCATGATCACATGTTTCGCATTTGCGATGTCGTCCACGACAGAGCATTTGGCCCGTGCCTTTCAGGCATCCTCTCCTAAAACTCAGTAGGCCGGTCGAAAGACCGGCCTTTTTTTCCGGTATCCGTCCCATGCAGCTCAACTGCCGGGCGCGAAAAGATGCGGCGGTCGCACCATTGAGCCATATGGTTTATATGGCGCTGTAATAGATTTTCATTCCGCACCGATCTCTTCCAATAACACTTCCAATAACAGAAGCGTGATGTCTGCCCATGCGACAGGACAGATTGGATTGCTGCAACCATTTGCCTGATGAAAGGAAATTCCGTCCGAATACAGTAGCCGCTGTCACATGATGAACTGAAAATTTCGAGCGGGGCCTTGCTGCGCCAGATCGAAAATTCCGCCTGGACGGCAGGCCAAGGAAGCTCGACCTGTGCCGTCCCGGTACAGCAAATCAGTCGCCATGCAGATAAATGGCGACTATTGTTCCGATTTAATGGTGTTTCGGATTTACATTTGCATCAAAACCGCGCAAAAGGCAGCTTCTACCGGTCATAATATGGGAAGCGGGGCCAATGTCTGAAGATAATCAGCCTGACATCACGACGCTCACTGTTCAACTGGTGAGTGCGTTCGTCTCCAACAATACGGTTCCAAGCGAAGGTCTCGCCGATCTCATTCGAACAACGCGGTCTGCCTTGACTGAGGATCCGGCAGCGAAAGCGGCCGTACCGGCGGCACCGACTTTTACGCCCGCCGTGTCGGTTCGTAAGAGCCTGTCGTCGCCCGAACATATTTTGAGCATGATCGACGGCAAGCCGTACAAGACCCTGAAGCGCCATCTGGCCAGTCATGGTCTGACCCCCGCCGAATATCGCGACCGTTATGGCCTGCCCAAAAGCTATCCGCTGGTCGCGCCCAACTATTCCGAAGCGCGCCGCGCAGTTGCCACCAAGCTCGGCCTGGGCCGCAAGCCGGTGAGCAAGAAGCCGGCAACGCAACCTGCCTCTGTCGCCGCGCCTGTGGTGTCCGCCAAGACTGCACCTGTTGCGGCAAAGACCGCACCTGTAGCAAAGCCGGCCGAAGCCAAGACACCTGCCGCTCCGAAACCGGCCGCAGCCAAGGCGCCAGCTCCAAAAGCCAAGGTGGCCAAGGCGGCGCCCGCCGCAAAGGCACCTGCTGCCAAGCCAGCGGAAGCCAAGGCCCCGGCAAAAGCTACCGCGCCCAAGGCTGCGGCTTCTCGCAAGCGCCTGTCCATCGCCACGCCGACGGCCGAGAAGAAGGATGCTCCCTCGGCTCCGGCAAAGGGGATCGACAAGCCTGCGGTGGCGGCGAAAGCTCCTGCAAAGGCTCCTGCGGCCAAGGTTGCTCTTAAGAAGAAGCCTGCTGCAAAGGCCCCTCCGGCCAAGACGACGACGCCTGAAACCGCTGCATAAAGTTTCGGCCCTTTCGGGGGGCCGAGTGATCGAGATTACGCCCCGATCCGTAGACGTGATCGGGGCGTTGTCATGTCTATGGCCGGTCCGTGGCTTTGGCATGGCGACTTTCGGCGTCGAGAGGTAATCTGCATGATCTGGGAAGGACACCGGATCATCTTCCCCTTCCGATATTACCCGGCGATATATTCACAAACCAAGGGTCACGCTGTCTTCACGGTTTGAAATGATCGCCGGGGACTTTGCCGACCATTTCGGAAAATCGATAGCGCCGGCGATCGCTCCATCCACCCTTCTGCGCCCGTCGTTTCCAAACGGATGTAAGGCGAAGGGGTTTCGCACGAGCCCGATCACCGTCCCCTGCCTTTCAGTAAGGACGATCTGTCGCCCTCCCCTGCCAGCTCCGTCATCGAGGGGATTTCCACGATCTGAGGGACCTGAGCTGACGATCGGGCAATCATGGCAACAAGCAAATCGAACCTCGGCCTACTTCGTCCCCACCGAAGCCGTCCCATGCATGGCCGTTCCATCCGCTCCGCTGCCTTCCCGAAGAGCGCGGTGCGAGGACGGTCATGTCTCTGCTGGGCCCCTCCCCTACCCTTTCGACGATTTCCAGCCGGCCATATGGCTTCGCCTGCCAAAAAATTAGGCACCGCTGTAGCGCCACTGGGCACCAAAACAGGGCTGGGACAAGCAATCCTATACAGGACAGCTGATCGAGGGCTGTTGGGCCTTAAAACGGCAAATAGCCGCAATTCCCATTTTGTTCTCTCTTCTGGGCCCATGGTCCGCAAAGGGCTGGCGCCTGTTGTCCGGAGGGAGGACCGAAACAACATATTCCGGAACCCGATCGTTTTTCGATCCATCCGCTGTCGACCAGCCGCTTTTTTCGCCGTGAACGGTTGTGCGCAAAGCGGGGTCAGGAGGTCAGCTCACGACCGAGACCTGGCCTCCTTCGCGATAGGCGCTCTGTTTGCCTTGTGCGAACAGGAGATCTGCCTTGTTGCGGGGCCCTGCCAACCGCCCTGCCCTCGCCCATCCGACGTCAAATCATGCTGGCCGCGCTCATGCCGATGTGCCATAAGCAGCTTCGTGGTCGAGTCCTTCATGTAAGACATCTCACCCTTCCAATCCGGGCCTATCAGCGGATACAACCAACACCCCTCTTTGGTTGTACGCGCCCTTGCGCTATCCATAGGAAATGCGCGATTTCTCATCCTCTTCGGATCAAGCCCTGCTTCTCCTCGGCCGACTCGACGGAAGGCTGCTCAACAGCCCGGCAGCCGATATCTGGCTGGCGCAGGCGAGATTGAAGGGCGCGGCTGCCCTGGCAAGCTTTGCGGGCATTCCCGTGTCGGTGAGGAACCTGCAGGACTGGATTTGCGGCCGCACGGCTCCGCCCCGGCACAGCGAAGGTCTGAACGATCCCTTTTCCATCGCCGCCCTGTTTCACTTTGCCCTGTCTGCGACGGAGGGCCATGGCGACCCTATCGCGCGGGCGACGCTCAATGTCTCGCGTAGCTTGCTGGACGATCGGAAGGAGGCCGACCTTTGGGCGCCGGAGGACCTGGTGCGTTTTGGTCCGCTCTGGCGCATGGCGCAAATGCTGCTGGAAGCTCCCTACCCTGTCGCATCCTTCCAGACGGTCGCCCGGCGTCTGATCGAAGCACGCACCAGCCTGGACATGCCAGCGACGGAAGGACAATTGCTCACGACGATCGATGGGCGGCAGTTGCGGATAGAAGCGCGGCGGTTCGATACGGGGTGGCTGTTGGCCTGCCATCTGCCCGCGGCGCTTGTCGCGGCCGGTCTGGCTCTTCGTCCCCTGCCCTCGCTGGTCGATCTGCCCCGCTTCCTGCCGGATGATCCAGAGGCACTGGCCGGGCATATGGCAACCATGATCGCAAGGCAGGCAGGTCAGGGGCTGGTTGAACTGGACCGGTTGGAAGCGAAGCTCGCGCAATTGCCCCAGTTGCCGGTCACACGGCGAAGCAAGGCGCCGCTCCTGATCCGGCTGGAACTGGCTTATCCTGGGCTTGGCAGGACGGCGATCGCCCGATTGCTCGGCATTTCCCATCAGGGTGCGACCAAATTGGTGGCGCAGGTGGAGCGGCTGACGGAGGGTCGGCTTTCGGGGTTGGGTGGTCGGTAGACGGAACGGGCCGTTGTAGATTCATCCATAAATTCCCAAGGCAATATCTCCGGCCAGTTACAAGGTTTCTAAGTTAGTTAGAGAGTTACCGGCCCCGGCGCAGTCGTCCGAATCGCCGGAATCGCATGAGTCGGCCGGAAGGGCCCGTTCCCATAGGATCGATGGTTCGTTCCCATTGTGTCGGACCGTCCGTTCCTGAAATGTCGGGGAACCGTTCCTGAAGGGGCGAAGACCGTTCCTGGAGTGTCGACGATAGCGGATTTGCCTCGATATGGCGGACCGGATTGAATCAGTTTTCGAAATGGGGTCCGGGAGGACGTTCAAAATCTTCGACGGCTTGAGCGGAGCGGAATGGCTGGAAGCGGTTGTTTCATCCTCTGGGAAGCGCACCCGACACTTCGGGAACGGCCATCCATCCTTCCGTGGCATCGAGACGGGGGATGGCCGGGCCCGCACAAAGGCCGATGGCAGACCGGCGCGGCGGTCAGAGGGTGTGCGGATGACCATGGTTTGTCGGGCCATGCGCGCTCGACTGGCTGTAAGGGGAATAGCCGCAATAGGATGATCGTCGGCCCGCATGATGACGGGCCGTAATGGCGAGATCGGCAGGCGGGAGTGGGAGAGGGGCCACCGGTCCGGGCGCCAGGGGCGCGCGGATCTCGGCCGACGGTTCAGAGGCGGTGCCGGTTCTTCTCGTGGAAGCGACGGACGAAGCCGATGAAGGCCTTTTGGTAGCTGACCGGCGTACGAGCGGCATCGCCGTCAAGCCAGTCGCGAAATTCCTGATGCAGTGCCTGATAGTCCCAGCCAGGGCATTCTGCGCGCAAGGTGGCGAGCGTGGCGTCGGTGATCTCACCCGCGCTGGCCTTGGCGGACAGTCCCGCCACGGTACGGCGGATCATGGCGCTCGCGTCGAACAGTTCCGGCTTTTCCGCCGCCACGGATGGGGAGGGGGACGAAGAGGGGGAGGGGGAGGGACTATCGGAAGTCGGCTTAGTAACGGGCCGGGCGGCGGGCAGGCTGGCCGGAGCGCTGACGGAGGGAGATGGAACAGCGGAGCGGCGGCGCATGCGCAGCGAGGGTTCGCGCTTGCCCTCCGCCTGTTCGAGATGCAGCGTGTAGCCGGGCAGGGGGTCACGTTCGGCGATCTTGGCGATCTCGAACTTGAAGCGGCGGTACGCGCCCTCGGCCCCGGACTTGTCGAACAGGGTCGGCATGGAGATGGCGAAGCCGGCCTCGCCCGCACCGCCGGCATGTTTGCGCGCCACCTTGTAGAGCCAGCGTTCGCGGCCGCCCGTGAGGTCGAAATAGGCGCGGTCGATGCTGAGCACGCCGCCCTGCATAAGCACGCCTTCATAGAACCAGTTGGAAAGCTCGATGGTCATACCGCGCGAGCGTTCGGTGCGTTCGTCGACAAGCTGGGTCCAGCCGTCGAGCCAACTGAAGGTCGCCTCGCGGCGATTTTCGGCGCGGATATTGGTCTTGATGGTGGTGGAGACGAGCCGGTCGAGCGACTGGCCGAGCAGTTCATAGGCGCGGCCGGTGGTCGGCCGGTGGATGGCGCGCAGCAGGTCATAGGGCATGAGATGCAGCTTGCGCGGAATGTCGTTGAGGCCGCGGCGGGCCATGTCGGCCAGTATCGAGGCGCAGTAGATGAGGATGTCCGCATCCCAGATGGTCGCCATGCCATAGTCGGGATTGGCCGAGACATGGACCCATGCCTTGCCGTCNGGGGAGGTGTAGTCGATTGGCTTGACCCGCTTGGTCTTGGCGAGGCTGAAGAAGGGGCGCTCCATCATCTCGCGCTGGTCGCGCAGCGGCATGTCCGCGATATAGGGAAGGAAGAGTTCGAACTGGTCGTTGATCTCGGTCTTGCCGGTGCGGATCATGGGCAGGTCCTGTCGATGAAAGGCAGCCCGTGGCTTCCGACGGCGCAGCGTCGGGCGATGACAGCATGGCTAAACCGTGAAGGAACGAGCGAATAGAGAAATGTGGAGCAGAGGCGGGGAGGGGTGTTTCCCCGGGGAAACGGAGAGGATGCTCCCCGGAGGGTGACGGCAAGAGGACGAGCCTGTTTCCCCGGGGAAACAGGTTGCGCGGCGAGGGCGTTGCGCATCCGCCGCGCCCATTCCGCTGCGATGTCCCGCCCCCCCGCGACCATCAGCGTTGCAGCCCCTTGCCCTGTCGTTCGAGATGGTCGAGCGTGTCGCGCAAGGCCTGGGTCAGCATGTCCATGTCCGCGCCGGACCCGGCATGGAGACGGATGGTGACGCCCTGGCGATTGACGGACTGAACGGTGAGCGCGGGGCGGCCAAGACGGGTGTTCCAGACATAGGGTTCTTCCCTGGGCGCGGATTGTGCGGCGCGAGGGGCGTCGAGCAGGCGTTTGAGCACATCGCTCGCCGGGATCAAGATTGCACCAGCCGCGCGCAAGGCGCACTGTTCGGAGGCGAGCCGGCCGGCTTCCGCCATGATCGCCGGGGCGGCTTTTGCGTCGTCGAGCGCCTGCGCGAGGGCATAAGCGGGTTTCAGCAGCACGTCGGCAGGCGACGCGAAGGCGTCGATGATGGGGTCGGGAATGCCTGCGACCTTGATCATCTTCGACAGCCAGCCCTTGGAGAGTTTCAGCCGTTCGGCCATGCGGGTCAGGTGGCTGCCATAATGGGCCTTGAGAGCTTCGGCATAGTTGCGGGCGCGCTCCAGATCCGAAACGTCCTTGCGGGCGCGATTTTCCAGATCGGCCAGGCGAAAGGCGGCTTCGTCGTCAAGCTGGGCGACCTGCGCCACGAACATCATCTCGGGATAGCTGTTCGCGCGCAGCCAACTGATTGACCAGTGGCGGCGGGTGCCCGCAATCACCTCATAATCGTGATCGGGGTCGCCCTCGACCCGGCGGATCACGGCGGGCACCTTCTGCCCGCCTTCGGCGATGATCGAATCGATCAGTTCGCGGCAATTTTCCTCATTGAGAAGCGCCTGATGCCGGGCATTGCCGGTCCAGATGCGGACCTTGGCCGGGTCGAGCAGCAATTGCGTGACCTGCCGCACCTCGCCCGAGGCGAGACGGGCGAGCGCGGATTCGCGGCCAAGCAGGGTCGTGCCCCGCGCACGGTCTGGACGACCCTGGACCGGGGGAGCGGACANGGGGGGCTCCGGTGCCTTGATTTCTTCCTGGGCGGGCGCAGGCGTGGCAGCCTCCGCCTCCTCCGAAAGCAAAGCGGCGAGATAGTCGGATTGCTTACGCGCCATCACATTTNCCCCCCAGGCGAACCGGGAACATAAAGTGAACATATGGCGGCGGGCGACGCTGTGATGCGCATCGATCCATCATGCATTGATAATATCCTCTTCCCGCGCCGGGGTGACGCGGCCCCAGCCCTGGCGCACCAGAGCCTCTATCTGGCCAAGCGCCTCGTCCAGATTGGCGCGGCAGCGCTTGTGGGTTCGGGGCGTGCCGATCGGCTTTTCCAGTTCATAGACCGTCATCATGCGCAGCGCCGCATGGCTGATCTCCGCGCTGTCGAGGATGGGCACGGGAAGAAGCGCCGGGCCGAAGCTCTGTTCCATGATCGCGCGAACCATCGAATGGCTGGGATCGTTGCTGTCGAATTTGGAGCAGAGCAGGCGGACGAACTGGTAATCGACCGCGATCCCCGCCTGCTGGAGCTGGCCGATCACCTGGTCCATCATCGAGAGGAACTGGACGGTCGAACAGAAGTCGGGCGTGGTCGCGGCCAGCGGCACCAGCAGGGCGTTGGCGGCCTGCATCACGGCAAGGCTGATCGTGCCCAAGGCTGGCNGGGGGTCGAGCAGCACCACGTCATAATGGCGGGCAAGGTCCATCAGTCCCTGTTTGAGTTTGCGGAAGCGCGCGGCGAGGACCGATCCGCCGTCGCTGCCCGCCGCCGCCAGCTCATATTCGACGTCGAACAGTTCCAGGTTGGACGGGATCAGGTCGACATTGGGCCAGGCGGTGTGCTTGACCGCATAGAGCAGGTCGACCTGCGTCGGGTCGATCGACAGATAGGGATAGAGCGTCTCTTCCCGCTGGATGTTGAAATGCGGGTTGAAGCCGAACAGGGTGGTGGTCGTCGCCTGGCTGTCGCAGTCGACCACCAGCACGCGATAGCCCTGGACCGCGAAATAATGGGCGAGATGGGTGGTGACGGTCGACTTGCCGACGCCGCCCTTGAAATTCTGGACCGCGATGATCGCGGGCACGTCGAGCGGGGCGCGTTCGGGCGAGGCGCCCAGCACCTGCCGCATGTTCAGCAGCTCCTCCACCTTGTAGCCGGGGCGGCGTCCGTTTTCGGTCGGCGGGGCANGGGGCAGGCGGCCATCCTCCTCCGCCATGCGGATCCGATTCGTCGAGCAGCCCAGCAGTTGCGCCGCCTCGGCAATGCCGAAGCGGATGTTGAGTTCCTTGCGGCTATCCGGCAGAAAAGCCTTGCGGCGCAGGCGTTCGACCATCTTTTCGCCGGCCTCCGCCAGATCGCCAATCTGGGTTACCACTGCGTTCATTCCTGCCCTCGCGCGCGATGTTGAAGCTTGTTTGGGACAGATGTGGCATAAATCCTTCAAATTGGCAAATGAAGGGGAATTGAGCTTCGGGAGGAGCGGATGGGCGTTCAAATCGTTCCAGACACTGGCCTTGCGNCCTCTTCGGCCGAGCGATCAGCAGGTGGATGAGATTTCTGCCCACAAGGGATACCAAATTCGACCAATTGATCCCGTTCGGCCATGGTTACGGTTGGTCGCTGGAAAACAATGGCTTATGCTCCGGTCCGAACGACTGCGAAGGTCAGGGGGCCTATGCATGGGATGAAGGGGGAGAATGGGGGGCCGTGGCCACGGCTGTTCGCGGCCGCGGAGCGGCTGGCGAAGGCCCGTTCGTTGTCCGATGTGGTCGATGTCGTGCGATCGGCGGCGCGGGGGATCATCGGCGCGCAGGGAATCTGCTTCGTCACCGCCGATGGCGACCATTGCCATTATGTCGCGGAAGACGCGATCGAACCGCTGTGGGCGGGACAGCGCTTCCTCATGAGCGAATGCGTGTCGGGCTGGGCGATGCTGCATGGGGAACCCGCCATCATCCCGGACATCTGGCGCGACCCTCGCGTGCCGCAGACGGCCTATGCGCCGACCTTTGTGAAGAGCATGGTGATGATGCCGGTCGATACCGGCGTCACTGAGGCAGCGATCGGCGCCTATTGGGACAGGGTGGGCGCGATCGACGACTTCGCCGTGGCGTTGCTGGAACAACTGGCGCGGCTGGTGGCGGCGGCGATCCGCAACGTCTCGCTTCAGACCAGCTTCGAGATCGTCAACCAGGCCGGGGCCGCGGTGGCCGCTGATCAGGATCTGGAACGCATCGTCCAGACCGTCACCGATGCCGGGGTGGAATTGACCGGGGCGGAATTCGGCGCCTTCTTCTACAATCAAGTCGGGGAGGATGGGGAGAGTTACATGCTCTACANCCTTTCGGGAGTGGAGCGGGAAGCCTTTGCCGGCTTTCCCATGCCGCGCAATACGGCGGTGTTCGCGCCGACCTTCGCGGGCCAGGGGGTGGTGCGGTCGAACGACATAAGGCTGGATGCGCGCTACGGCCATAATGCGCCGCATGAAGGCATGCCGCCAGGGCATCTGNCCGTGGCCAGCTATCTGGCGGTGCCGGTGGTTTCGCACAGCGGGGAGGTGCATGGCGGCCTGTTCTTCGGCCATCGCCTGCCCGGCCGTTTCAGCGCGGAACATGAAAAGATATTGGCGGGCATAGCCGGCCACGCCGCCACCGCCATCGACAACGCCCGGCTGCATGCGCAGGCGCGGCGGGAAATCGCCGCCCGTGCCGATGTCGAGGCGGAGTTGCGCCAGCTCAACGCCACGCTGGAGCAGCGGATCGAGCAGCGCACGTCGGAAATCCAGCGCGCTTTCACCAGGCTGGAGGAAAGCGAGCAGCGCTTCGGCAAGCTGGTGCAGGGGGTGACGGACTATGCGCTGTGCATGCTGGACGCGTCGGGCATCATCACCAACTGGAATGCAGGTGCCGAACGCATAAAGGGTTATGCCGCCGAGGAGATATTGGGGCGGCATTTCTCGATCTTCTATACCCCGGCCGACCNGGGAGGCGGGAATGCCGGAGCGGACGATCCGGATCGCATCGGTCGCCGGCCGGTTCGAGGCGGAAGGCTGGCGCATGCGGCGTGACGGCCGCGAATATTGGGCCAATATCGTCGTCGACGCGATCCATGACGAGCAGGGCAGGCTGATCGGCTTTGCCAAGGTGACGCGCGACCTGACCGAGAAACGCGCGATCGAGGAGCAACTCCGCCAGGCCCAGAAAATGGAAGCGGTGGGCCAGTTGACCGGGGGGATCGCGCATGACTTCAATAATCTGCTGACCGTCATCGCGGGCAATATCGAATTGGCCGAGCGGGCGCTGCATAAGGGCGATGAGCAGGACAAGGCGCTGCGGGCGGTCGGCAATGCAATGAAGGGTGCGGAGCGGGCAGCGGCGCTGACGCAGCGATTGCTGGCCTTTTCGCGCCGTCAGCCGTTATCGCCCAAGCCGGTCGACCTGGGGCAGATGANCGACGGACTCGCCGAACTGCTGAAGCGGTCGCTGGGCGAGTTGATCCGGCTCGACATCCGGCGTGGCGAGGGTCTGTGGGCGGTGGAGGCCGACCCCAATCAGATGGAGAGCACGTTGCTCAATCTGGCGGTCAATGCCCGCGACGCCATGGNCAACGGTGGCATATTGACCATCGAGACGGTCNATATGNCTCTCGACGAAGCCTATGTCGCGCGGCATCCCTATGTGGTCGNCGGGGACTATGTGATGATCGCGGTGGCCGACACCGGCACCGGCATGTCGCAGGNAACGCTGGCGAAGATCTTCGAACCCTTCTTCACCANCAAGGAGATCGGACGCGGTACGGGGCTGGGGCTCAGCCAGGTCTATGGCTTCGTCAAGCAGTCGGGCGGCCATATCGAGGTCCAGTCGCGCGAAGGGCAGGGGACGACGGTGCAGCTCTTCCTGCCGCGTTTCACCGGAAAGGCGGGGCTGTGGGAGGGCGCGCGCGTTCCTGGCGCTGACCGGCANGCGAAGGGCGAGACGATCCTGGTGGTGGAGGATGATGCGGGTGTGCGCGCCTATTCGGCGGAGATATTGCGGGACCTGGGCTATCGGGTGATCGAGGCGGCGGACGGCGCCGCGGCGCTCAGGCTGGTGGAGCGGCGGGGGCAGGGGATCGACCTGCTGTTCACCGACGTGGTGATGCCGGGGATGTCGGGCAGCGAACTCGCGCAGCGGGCGCTGGCGCTGCGGCCGGGGCTCAAGGTGCTGTTCACCAGCGGATATACGCGGGACGGCTTCATGCGCGACGGCCGTCTGGAGGCGGGCATCGCGCTGCTGCCGAAACCCTTCGCGCTGGGCGATCTGGCTGGCCAGATCAGGAGGTTGCTGGACGGGTGAGCCGCTCGCTCACTCCGCCGACCCGGCATGGAAGGCGATCCGCAGCGCTTCGGCCAGGCTCTTCANCTCCAGCTTCTGCATCAGGTTGGCGCGGTGGATCTCCACCGTGCGCGGGCTGATNCCCAGATCATAGGCGATGGTCTTGTTGGGCAGTNCCTCGACCAGCCCGTCCAGCACTTCGCGCTCCCGGTCGGTCAGGATGTTGAGCCGCGNCCGGGCATCCTCCGTCCGCGCGCTGGCGCCGCGATCGGCCACCGACAGGCGCTGCGCCGTTTCGATGCAGGCGAGCAGGGCGGCCTTTTCGAACGGCTTTTCGATGAAGTCGCTGGCGCCCGCCTTCATCGCCGTCACCGCCATGTCGATGTCGCCATGGCCGGTCATGATCACCACCGGCAGCATGACGCCCCNGGCCCGCAGTTCCTGCTGCACCGCCAGCCCGTCTATGTCGGGCATCCGCACGTCGAGCAGCACGCAGCCCGGCGGCAGGCCGGCGGCTTCCTTGAGGAAGCTGGTGCCGCCCTCGAACAGCCTGACCGCAAAGCCGCTGGTCTTGAGCATGAAGGACANNGNNCGCCGGATCGCCTCGTCATCGTCCACGACATAGATGGGATAGGGTTCGCTCATGCTCTATTCTTCCTTGTTGGCCGTATTTTGCGAGCCGACTTCCAAATGGTCTAATCCACGGCGTCCAATGTGAAATGAAAGGCGGTGCCGNCCCATTGCGACGGGGAAGCCCAGATGCGCCCGCCATGNCCCTCCACGATGGTCTGGCTGATCGACAGGCCGACGCCCATGCCGGACGCCTTGGTGGTGGTGAAGGGGGTGAAGAGCGTGCGCGACATGTCGGGGTCCAGNCCCGGCCCGCTGTCCGCGACGATCACCTCCACGCGGCCGGCGTCGGTCGGGGAGGGGGCCGGGATGGCGGACAGGCGCAGGATGCGCGCCGGGCTGTTGGCCATCGCCTCCACCGCATTCTTGGTGAGGTTGATGATCACCTGCTGCAACTGCACGCGGTTGGCCAGCACCTTGTCGACGCGGGGGTCGACGCTGATGTCCATGT